>NZ_LMWH01000150.1 GCF_001507435.1 Streptomyces sp. NRRL F-5122 | reverse complement strand
CTGGCGCATCGAGCACGACTACCGGGAGATGAAACAGGCCTTGGGCCTGGCCCATTTCGAGGGCCGGACCTGGAACGGATGGCACCACCACGTCACCCTTGTCTCCGTCGCTCATGCCTTCTGCACCCTGCAACGACTGGCCCGGGCCCCAAAAGACGCGGCGTCGGCCTGAGCCTCTATCAGGTCGTCCGCGAGCTACAGACACTCCTCGCCCTCTGGACCGGCGCCTGCCCCACCTGCCACCGCGACATATCCACACCGATACGGACCTGACCAAGCACTACTAGGAACGCTTGGCGCGGTAGAGTCCCCGGCCCGTCCGCTGGATGCGGGAGGTGCCGACAAGGCGATCGAGGGTGCTGCGGACGGCGTTGATGCTTCCGCTGTCGGTGTCGCGCCTCAGCGCCGCGGCCACGTCACGGGCGCGCACGTCGGAGTCGCCGACGGTGGCGAAGTACTCCATGATCTGCTCGGTGAGCATGCCGTACTTCTTCTGCGCGTCCGTGTCGGCGCCGACAGGAACGGTGTGGTCCTCGCCCTTGCCGCTCTCGGTCCCCTGCACCTTCGGTGCTGAAGTCCCGGCGGCTTCCCCCGACTCGGGAGAGGTCGCGCCCTTCTGCGGGACGGCGGGGATCGAAGCCGACCGGGCGATCGCAGCACCGCCCGTGCCGGTGGAGGCCTTCGCGCCGGCCGGGTTGACCATCACGGCCTGCAGGGCGCCGAGAGCCCGCTGCACGGAGCCGAGATGCGCCACGACCGCGGCCAGTTCCCTTTCCAGCGCCTGCTTCTGGATCTGCAGGCGGGCCAGATCCTCCTGAAGGCTCTCGGCGGTGATCTCGATGTCGTGTGCCGCGCGGGTTACGGAGACCATGTGTTCCTCTCATCCTCAGCCCTTCCTGCCGCGCCTCGGCTCGCCTGCTGCGCCGCCCGGCCTGGACGCGGGAACGGGTCCACTCCACATCATATGCAGTGCGGCACTCGGATCGGAGAGGGATGAAGGGCCCACGGTTTCACAAAATACTCACCAGGCCCGGGACGCTGGGTGTGGTCCGGTATTCATCCGAACGTTGTCACACCCATGATTGCCACTGTTCAGGCGGCCTCGGAAGAGGCCGGTGACGTGGAACGCAGCTGTCGCAGCGCATCGGAGATCGCCTCGATGCGTGCGTCGACGGTGTCGATCGCCTCTCGCAGCATGCGCAGGCGCCCTTCGAGCAGCGCGGCCTCGGCCGCAAGGGACACACCGGCGGCGGGATCGGAGTGCCCGTCGGGGCGGTGCGGCATCATGCGGTCTTCCGGCCCGCGGACGGCGCCGGGTGACGGTTCGGCCCTGAAGCCCGCGCCACCGGGGAGGCGCAGGCCGTCGACACATGGACGCATCGTCGATCCCTGGCTCTTGAGCTCATACGTACTCCCTTCCTCACCGCGAGGGTTCGTGCGTGCGGCCGCACGAGTCGCCATCCGCATTGACCGGACAGCCGGGGGAGCTGTGACAGCCGACGTGCGAGTGACGTGGATGTCCTGCCGCACGGTCCGTCACGTCCGCGATCGCCTGCGGCCGGGGAGCGCCGGAGCCGTGCGCCAGGGGCGCCGGACGGTGATCAGCCGCCTGTCCCGCGCGGTGCACCGGCTCCGCCCGCCGCGGTCACCCACCGTCCGCCACGGGGTCGGGAGCGGTGGTGAAGCGGGAACGCGAATCGCGGAACGCGGCGATCTTTCGGGGGTTCCACACCCACATGACCTTGTGGACGCCCTCCTTCGAGGCGGTCGTCGTGAGAATGGTGCTCGGCACACCGTCGCGGCGGAGCAGCACACCCGAGCGGCCGTTGCCCTCGATCACCACCTGCTCGGCACCACGCCAGAACTTCCGCGTGGCCGTTGCCGGCTCGGCCACACGTGCCCGGCCGAGAACCGGTTTGCGTGCGGCTCCCCGGAGTCAGTTCCCCTCGGACAGACTGACGGCGTCCGGGGCGAGAAGGGCTTCCAGGGCGGCGACGTCCCCCGACTGTGCCGCCGAGACGAAGGCGTCCAGGAGGCGCCGGTGCTCGGCCGTGTCCACGCTCTCCCGCTGTTCGGCCGTCAGATGCTTGCGGGCCCGGCTCACTATCTTCCGCACGTTGACCAGGCTGAGCTGAAGGATGGCGGCGATCTCGGGATAGCTGTAGTCGAACGCCTCGCGGAGTATGTATGCGGCGCGTTCGGTCGGGGTCAGCCTCTCCAGCACCAGTAGCAGGGCCAGTTCCAGCGCCTCCGCACGCTGCGCGCCCACCTCCGGGTCCGAACTCGTGTCGATGGGCTCGGGCAGCCACGGCCCGATGTAGGTCTCCCGGCGCACACGTGCGGACTGCGCGACATTGATGGCCAAGCGGGTCGTGGTGCTCGAAAGGAAGGCCACCGGGCTCACCACCGCCGACCGGTCCGTCCGCTGCCAGCGAAGCCAGACTTCCTGCACCACGTCCTCGGCCTCCACCACGCTGCCGAGCACCCGGTAGGCGATTCCGAACAGGCGCGGCCGGTGCTGCACGAAGACCGAGACGGCCTCCGAGAGGGTGCAGGAGCCGGGGGACGGCTCCGGAGGGGTGACGCCGCTGTCCCAGCTCTTTCTGTCGCAACTGTCGCAACTGCCGGAATTCGGGATCACGCTGGGACCGCGTTCAGGCGGGCGGCAGCGGCATGGATGCCTCGGACGTTCGTCCCAGGGCCGATGTGCCGGCGGGCGAAGGGTGTTGCCCGGCGCGTCACCGCGGCGCGTGGGCAGTGGGCACTGCGAGTCACGGCTGCTCCCATAACAGTGTGTTCCGGTGGCCGGGAACCGTCCCGGTGGGCTGTAGTGCCGGGGCGGAAGGCCTCTCCGGCTGCTGTCGGTGGAGGCAGCCGTTGTGCGTGCACACCGTGTTTACGCAGATCACAGCTTGACCGTTCGATCGAGCATGTCTCTGAGCAAGGCTGTCCTCATACGGGTATCAATGGGCGCAGATCCGCAGCCAGAGCCGTGGAAACGTTCCCAACAGTGTCATTAGAACATTGGCATTTTCTCGTCCGGTGAGTGGGTACTCCGGACGAGAGCCGGTTCCCTCCGTGACGACACCTTTACGTACGGTTCCAGGAGTGCAGCTTGTCGGGGTTGAGGACGATCCAGACCTGTACGACCAGGTGGTCGGCGATGTCGAAGGTGATGACGGCGGCGACCTGGTGGTCGTAGCGGGCGACGAGGCCGGTGCGGCCGTTGACGGAGTGGGTCGACAAGGTCGTGCGCGAGCGGCGCGCCAGGAGGGTAAGAAGGCTGTCGGCGACCTGCCGGCCGCCCCTGACCGGCCGGCTCGAGGCCCGGACCTTGCCCCCGCCGTCGAAGGAGGCCGTGGCGTCCGGGGACAGCAGTGCCGCGAGCAGTTCGGCGTCCCCGCTCATACAGGCCTGGCGGACGGCGCGGACGAGGATGTCGTGCTCCTTCGGCGTCGTGGGCCGTGCACGCTGTATCCGGAGGTAGCGCCGCGCCCGGTCGGCGAGTTCGGCGCACTCCGACTCCGTGCGCCCCACGATGTCGGCGACCGTGTCGGGACTCATCCCGAAGACGTCGTTGAGCACGAAGGTCGCTCGCTCGGTCGGCGGCAGGGAGTCCAGTGCGTCCAGTACGACCGAACCGAGCTCCTCCGGAGTGGCCGGAGGAGGCTCGGTGCCCCGGGGCCCGTCAGGAGGACACCCGGAGAAGGTCCGGTCGTCCGCCCACTCGGGCAGGACGAGCCGGTCCAGACAGATCCCCCCGGCGGTCTTCGCGAGCCAGTACCCGGGGGGGTGATCACCTTGCGCGCCGCGTCCGACAGCAGGTACCAGCGACGGTAGGTCTCGTCGACCACGCTCTCCGCCTCGCTGGGGCTCCCCAGCATCCAGTAGGCGACATCCAGCAGATGCCGACGCTCCTCGAGCAGCTCCGCGATCGGCGCGACGTCATCGTGGTCCATACGGCATCCCCCTTGCAGGCTTCACTCGACGCAGTCGGACGTGTCCACCCCGTCGACGGTCGGCAAGGCATCGATGGCACGGGCGTTGCGGTGATGCGCCGCCTGTGCACGCCCAGGTGTCCTGGACGGGGCCGCAGACGGCCTGGTCCCCCGCACGACACCACCTCCCGAATTCGTTCGGCTCGAACTGTTAGACCGGGTACGCGCGGCACTTGTGACATGGGTCTTTGCAGCGCGATCACATGGCATGCGGGCACGGGCCCTTTTGTGCGGCCGCGGGCCCGGCTGTGCCGAGCGCGGACCGCACCGGTCTTCATGGCGTGCTCGCTGCAACTCCACGGCGTGTCACACATGTGACGGTCGCCCGGTCTCCTATGGCGGCCCCAGGCATCGTTTCGCAGAGATGAGTCAACCCATGATCAAGATCGGAACCTGCCGCCCGACGACGCTCCCGGAAGGTTCCCGTTCCCGTGGCCGCTGAACGAGGTGACTACGCCACGTATTGGCGCGAACGGGCGGCCTGCCGACGTGAGGACCCCGATCTGTTCTTCCCGGTGGGGAACGGTGGTCTGACGCTTGCCCGGATCGACGAGGCCAAGGCCGTGTGCGGTCGCTGCCCTGTTGTGGAGCAGTGCCTCGAACTGGCCCTGAGGTCGGGGCAGGCGGACGGCGTCTGGGGCGGGACCACGGAGAGCGAACGCCGTGCGATGAGCCGGCGTGCCGCCCGCCCGGGCAGCGACGCGGTCACCCCAGCGGCATGAAGGACCACACGACGCCACCGTGCCGGCGGGACGAGACGGCGCCGGCACCCGCAGATCCGAGGAGGAATCGTGGCCGAGACCGGCCCGGCAGACATCACCGGGAGCACGAGCGTTCTGGAAGTCGCCCTCGAGTTCGAAAACGATGACGGCCGATTCATGAAGGAGATCCGTGCCGAGGAATTGCCGCGCTGAAAATCGACGGGATCGAACGCAATCTTTCTGGACGATCTGTGAATGGTGGCCGGACCATGGGTGACACGAGTCGGGAAGGTGAAGGCGAAGTGCGCCGGGGCGACAGGGGCGAAAGGGTTGCCGAATGGGCGGACAGCCGCCTCGGGGTGTACAGCGCGGTCAGGGCGAGGGCGCGCAGAGCCTTCCCCGACCACTGGTCGTTCCTGCTGGGGGAGATCTGCCTCTACAGCTTCGTCGTCATCGTTGTCACGGGCGTGTATCTGACCCTCTACTTCCATCCCTCGATGAATGAGGTGGAGTACCACGGAAGTTATGTGCCACTGCAGGGTCAGATGGTGTCGGAGGCATTCGATTCGACCGTGCACATATCCTTCGACGTCCGCGGCGGACTGCTGATACGGCAGGCTCATCACTGGGCGGCGCTGGTATTCGTCGCCGCGCTGCTCACCCATATGATGCGCGCGTTCTTCACCGGTGCCTTCCGCAAGCCCCGTGAACTCAACTGGGTGCTCGGATTCCTGCTGCTGGTCCTCGCGATGTTCGGCGGACTGACGGGGTACGACCTTCCGGACGATCTTCTCTCCGGGACCGGACTCGCCGTCGTGAACGGAACGATCCTGTCCGTCCCGATCGTCGGGACCTACCTCTCGACGTTCCTCTTCGGGGGCGAGTTTCCGGGGAACGACCTGGTGGCGCGTTTCAACACGATCCACGTACTGCTCATCCCGGCCCTCATGGTCGGCCTGCTCGCCGCCCATCTGATCCTGGCCCTCCGCCACAGACACACGCAGTATCCGGGTCCGGGGCGCACCGAGAGGAATGTCGTCGGCCTGCCGCTCAAGGTGTACGCCGTGAAGTCCGCGGGCTACTTCTTCCTGGTCACGGGCTGCATCCTCGTGATGGCCGCGGTCGCGCAGATCAACCCCGTCTGGCTGTACGGCCCCTACCGGGCCGATCAGGTCTCGGCGGGCTCCCAGCCCGACTGGTACATGGGTGTGGCGGACGGACTGCTGCGGGTCACGCCCGGCTGGGAAGTCGCCTTCTGGGGGCACACCCTGGCCCTGGACAACCTGCTGCCACTGCTGGTGGGCGTCGGTCTCTTCCTCGCCCTGGGTCTGTACCCGTTCCTCGAGGCCTGGGTGACCGACGACGACCGCGACCACCACATCCTCGACCGGCCCCGCAACCGTCCGGTGCGAACAGCGCTCGGTGCCGCCTGGATCAGTTTCTACCTGGTGGCCCTGATCGGTGCGGCGAACGACATCATCGCCACACACTTCGAGGTCTCGGTCGAATCGGTGACGTGGGCGGTCCGCATCGGCCTCTTCGTCGTGCCCGGCATGGCCTTCACGATCACGAAACGCGTGGCGCTCGGCCTCCAGCGCGAGGACCGCGACCAGGTTCTGCACGGCCGTGAGACGGGCATCATCAAGCGTTTGCCGGACGGTGAGTTCATCGAGGTGCACGCACCGCTCAGCCCGGAACGGCTCCACGTCCTCACACAGCACGAGCAGTACTGGCCGATCGGGCCCGGCCCTTCGGACGGCGCGGGCGGTCCGAGGACCGCACGCGACATCGCCCGACGCCTGCGTGCCAGGCTCAGCCGGGACTTCTACGGCGGAGACGCGCAGATCGCCAAGCCCACCGAGGCGGAGTACAAGGAGATCACCGGCGGGCATTGACGCGGCTCCGTGTGCACAGCGGTGGCCCCGCCGTGCTCTCGGCACGGCCGACGTGTGATGGGGACGTGGTGTCTCCTGCGCCGCTTCCCATGGTTGTCACATCTTCCCGCTATACACGGTCATAAGGGTGAAAGTACACAAAACGCATACCGAATCGAGGAGTTGAGTGATGTCCAAGCCCGTGCTCGAGCCTGCGGCGCAGGAACTCGCGGACGCGACGGCCAACCCGCCCTACCTGTACGAGCTCGGTCCGGAGGGTGCTCGCAAGGTCCTGGACGACCTGCAGGCCGCACCGGTGGAGGAGCCGGAGGCGGAGGAGAAGTGGATCACGGTGTCCGCCGAGGCGGGAGATGTGCCGGTACGCATCGTCAAGCCCGTGGGCAGCAAGGGCATGCTGCCGGTCGTCCTCTACATGCACGGCGGGGGCTGGGTGATCGGCAACGCCGGCACGCATGACCGTCTGGTGCGGGAGCTGGCCGTCGGGGTGAACGCCGCCGTCGTGTTCGTCGAGTACGACCGTTCACCGGAGGCCAAGTACCCCGTCGCCATCGAGCAGGCATACGCCACTGCGCGATGGATCACCACGAACGGCGGCGAGGAAGGCCTGGACGCCTCCCGCCTGGCCGTCGCCGGCGACTCCGTCGGGGGCAACATGACCGCGGCACTGACCCACATGGCCAAGCAGCGCGGTGATGTGACCTTCGTTCACCAGTCGTTGTACTACCCCGTCACCGACGCGGCCCAGGACACCGAGAGCTACCGGGAGTTCGCGGACGGCCCCTACCTCACGGCCAAGGCCATGGCGTGGTTCTGGGACTGCTACACCACCGACCCCGGCCAACGGGCGGAGATCACCGCCTCGCCGCTGCGGGCCACCTTGGAGGACCTGGCGGGGCTGCCGCCCGCCCTTGTCATCGTCGACGACAACGACGTACTGCGGGACGAGGGTGAGGCGTATGCCCGCAAGCTCACCCGCGCCGGCGTTCCCACCACGAGCATCCGTGTCAACGGCACCCTGCACGACTTCATGATGCTCAACCCCCTCAGGTCCACGAAGGCGGCGACCGCCGCGGTCGAGCAGGCCGTCCGCGCCCTGCGCACCGCCCTGGGCGACGACTGAGGCCCCACACGCCTCGGTGCCGGCACGTGAACCACCCGCTGCCGAAGCCGTCCCACCCTTCGGCGGCGGGTGGTTGCGCCCCGCCGACTCCGCACGTCTCCGCAAGACGTGCCACAGCGTCCTGTCGTACTCGCCGTCTCCGTCTGTGCGGACACGGCCGACACCCCTGTCTTGAAAGGGCTCCTGATGAATCATCGTTCGCTCTACGGCCGTTTCCGCGCTCCGCTGTCGATCATGGCCACCACGACGGTCGCCGCGGCGCTCCTGGCCGCGTCGATCGGTCCGGCGAGCGCCGGCAAGCCCTCAGCGCCGCCGCAGCGCAAGCCGACGGTGGTACTCGTCCACGGTGCGTTCGCCGACTCCACCAGTTGGAACGGTGTCGTCAAGAAGCTGCAGCGCGAGGGCTATCCGGTGGTGGCCGCGGCCAACCCGCTGCGCGGACTCAGCAGCGACGCCGCCTACCTCAAGCACCTCCTGGCGAGCATCGACGGCCCGGTCGTACTCGCCGGGCATTCCTACGGCGGATCGGTCATCACCGATGCCGCCCACGGCGCCGGCAACGTCAAGGCGCTCGTCTACGTGGCCGCGTTCATTCCCGACAAGGGGGAGAGCACGCTGTCCCTCTCGGAGAAGTTCCCGGGCAGCACCCTGGGCAGCGCTCTGCGTCCGGTTCCCATCGCCCTGCCCGACGGCTCCGAGGAAACCGACTACTACATCGACCAGGCCGAGTTCCACCACCAGTTCGCCGCGGACGTCCCGGAGAACACCGCCGACCTCATGGCCGTCACCCAGCGTCCGGTGACGGCGTCCGCGCTGAGGGAGGGCGCCTCCGAGCCCGCCTGGAAGACCATCCCGTCCTGGGCGTTGGTGGCAACCGAGGATCTCAACATCCCCGTGCGGACGCAGATCTTCATGGCCGAACGGGCCAGGTCGCACATCACGGAAGTACGGGCCTCCCACGCCGTGAGCGTCTCCCACCCCGACGCCGTCGCCGACATCATCGAGAAGGCGGCGCGGACGGTCGGCTGACCGGCGGATGCACAGGGCGGGGCGGCAGGGTGCCGCCCCGCCCGACCAGGAAGTAAGACGGCTGCGCACCGAACGGAGGGCCGGCCGACCGCACACGTGCGCCGGTCAAGGCCGGGAGGGCGGCACAGCGGGGGTCAGGCTGCGGCGGCCGATCGCATCACACACGATCCGCTGGACCTCGACGCGGTCGGCCGCGGCCCGGACTCCACCACGAGCCACCCGTTGGGGATCGCCGAGGCCACGCCGGACTGCCAGCTGCACCGCCTGATGTGTGTCGACGGCCTCGCCGACGACGTAGTACAGCCACAGCGGCCGGCCGTCGGCGTGGCACTGCAACCCCACCAACCACGCGTCGTGACCCGTGAGACGGGGGCCACGAAGTACACGCGCACTGTCCGCGGGATCACATCCGGAGCCGACGGACGACCCGGCCTCCGGTGCCGACCCGGCGGCCCCGACGGTGACAGCGGATGGGCCCTGCACGAAATGCCTGTCTGCCTGGAGCAACATGGTGCTTCATCTCCATTCCGCCTCGGGCCATCACGTCGGTGACGTGGCGGGCCGTCCAGATGCGTTGGGCCGGAGCGGTGCCTCCTTCTGCACACTTGACTGAGCGGCACCCCGTTCTGTGACATGGCACACCCCCGACGGCAGCACACGGACGCCACGGGGGCGGCTCGCGGTTCAGGCGGATTCCGCCCGGCGCACCTGTACGGCGGAGATGCCGAGGGTCAGCCGCACCTCGTCGCCGATCCGAAAACCGTCGGTCGCCGGGGCCGGGCCCGCTCCGAGCTCCCAGTCGGAACCGTGCACTACTGTCGTGCCCACGAAGCCGACGCGGTCCTGACCGTGGACGTCCCGGCTCGCCCGGCCGCGCTCGACGTCGATGTGGACGGGCAGTTCCAGGCCCTTGAGCCGGAGGCGTCCCGCCACGCGGTACCGCTCGTCGCCCGCGTCGCGGATCGCGGTGGAACGGAAGGTCATGAGCGGGAACGTCGCCGAGTCGAGACAGTCCGGGCCGGTGCCGTGCGTGTCCTGCTCCGGTGAACCCGTGTCGAGGCTGCCGGTCTGGACACTGAGGTGGATCTCCGACCGGATGGGACGGGCCCCGTCCAGCTTCAGGATCCCCTCGAAGGCAGTGAACTTCCCGTGCACGTCGGCGATCGCGGCGTGCCGGACGGAGAACCCGATCGTGCTGCGGACCGGGTCGATGATGTAGATGCCGGTCGGGCCTTCAGGACGGCCGGTAGGGAGAACAGTGACTTCCCTGCGACGGAACATGGTGAGCGGGTTCTTTCGTGGGCGGCTGTCGGCTGGGCCGCGCATGGCGTCACGCGGCGCAGGCGCGGCCGAAGCGAGGAATGCTGCTCGGACGAAGTGCCGCCGGCTGTGCGTGCCGACGCCGCGACATGCGAGGCAGGAACGGGAACGGCCCGCCGGGCACGGAAGGCCGAGCGGTGTTCGCCCGACGGAGGCGCCCTGAGGCGGGCGTGAAGGGGTGGCCCCTGCTGAGGGCAGGGGCCACCGGGCTTCCTGCTGCCGTCGTGCGGTCCGGAAGGGTGTCGGTGATCAAAACGGCTGTACCGCCGGTCGACAGGTGTCCCGAGGGACCGGAAATGCCTACCGGGCTACTCCGCGAGCTTTCCGTCCGTCGAGACCTCTTCCATGAGGGTGGTGATCTCTTCCGGGACGGGGGGAATGCTTTCGCGGGTGACGCCGGTCGTGGGCGACCACACGAGATTGACCTGCAGAGCGGGATCCATGTCGGGGTAGTCGCTGCGGTTGTGGCAGCCGCGGGTCTCGCGACGCTCGAGGGCCGCCTCCAGGGTGGCCCGAGCCGCCAGGGCGGCGGACTTGAGGTCGAAGGCGTGGGCGAGGTCCTGGTACCCGGCGATGTCCGGGTGGACACCGACGTCCTCCATCCTCTTCTCGATCGTGGCGAGCTCGTCCAGCCCGGTGCGCAGACCCTGTTCGTCCCGTACGACACCGGCGTGCTCGGTCATGGTGTTGCGTATCGCGCGTTGCAGGGCGCGGACGTTCTCCCGTCCGTCGGCGGCGAGGAGGTCGTCGATCTCCGCGCGGGCCTCCGCCACCGCCGTGGCCGACCGCGGCTGGGCGGTCAGGGACTGCGAGTAGGCGGCGGCCGCCTGGCCGGTGAGGCGGCCGAAGACCAGCAGTTCGATGAGGCTGTTGCCGCCGAGCCGGTTGGCGCCGTGCAGGCCGCTCGAGGCCTCGCCGATGGCGTAGAGGCCGCGCACGTCGGTGCTGTGGTCCTCGGGGCGCACCCAGACGCCGCCCATGGAGTAGTGCGCGGTGGGGGCGATCTCGATCGGATCGCGGGTGATGTCCAGCATCTGCAGGTCCAGCAGGGTCTGGTAGACCCGGGGGAGCCGGCTCATGATCGTCTGCCGGGGCAGGTGGGAGACGTCGAGCCATACGCCGCCCTTGTCGGTGCCGCGGCCCTCCTTGATCTCGGTGTAGGAGGCCAGGGCCACGCGGTCGCGGGTGGACAGTTCCATGCGGGCGGGGTCGTAGCGCGTCATGAAGCGTTCCCCGAGGGCGTTGCGCAGAATGCCGCCCTCGCCGCGGGCGGCCTCGCTCACCAGGGTGCCGGCCGCGTTCTCCGGCTCGATGATCCCGGACGGGTGGAACTGGACGAGTTCGGGGTCTCGCAGGCGGGCGCCGGCCTCCACGGCCAGACGGAAGGAGTCGCCGGTGTTCTCGTCGCGGCGCGAGGAGGTGCGTCGCCAGATCCGGGTGTGGCCGCCCGCGGCGAGAACGACCGCGTCGGCGTGGATCAGGTAGCGGGTACCGTGAGTGAGATCGAAGCCGTACGCACCGAACACGGCTCCGTCGTGCACCAGAAGCCGGGTGATGTAGACACCGTCGAGTACGGGGACGTCCAGCTGCTGCGCGCGCCCGATGAGGGTGCGCTGGATCTCCAGGCCCGTGTAGTCGCCGGCGAAGGCGGTACGCCGGTACTTGTGCGCGCCGAAGAAGCGCTGGGAGATCCGGCCGTCGGACTCCCTGGCGAAGTTCATGCCGTAGCGTTCCAGGTCGTCGATGCCCCGCGCGGCGCCCTGGGTGACGATCTGCACGGTGCGGGGGTCGGCCAGCAGGTAGCTCTCCTTCAGGGTGTCGGCCGCGTGCTGCTGCCAGCTGTCCTCGGGGTCCATGGTGGCCAGCGCCGCGTTGATCCCCCCGGCCGCCAGGGCCGTGTGGGCGTCGTCCCTGGGGCGCTTGCCGACCGCGAGGACGTCGACACCGGCCTCGGCCAGCTCGATCGCCGCGCGCAACCCGGCACCCCCGGTGCCGATCACCAGCACCATGGTGGAAAGACGTCGTTCGGTGATTGCCACGGTCCGCTCCGATCGTTGTGGTTGTCACTGACTAGGACAAAGCTGTCCCGGCATCTGTGACACCTTGTGTCGTCGACAGGCCCGTGACGTGCTGCCGTGATTCTCGGGCGGGACGGGAAACTGCGCGTGTCCACTTCGCTTCCGTCCGTGCCGGGTCCCCACGGCTGGAGACGCTTTCAGGGGAGGACCCAGGGGTGTCACAACATCATGTACTGCCCGGTGATACCTCGAGCCGGACGGCCCAACGGGCGGCGCAGGCAGGCTCATTGCGGCTGTGGCCGGCTGCCGACGGTCCCCGGCCTCGCCGCGACCGTGGGCACGGTGACGACCCGGGCCTCACGGGTGAGCAGACGTTGCACAGGACAGCGAGCCGCCACGGCCAGCAGCTGCTGGATCTGGAGGGCGTCCAGTTCGCCGGTCAGACGGATGTGCCTGACGATCTGCCCCTGCGGATCGAACTGCGCCGTCACATCAACACGGTCGAGCAGCCAGCCGTGCCGGTCGGCGGCCGCCCGGACGGCCGCGGAGGTGCACGATCCCAGCGCGGCGAGGAGCAGTTCCACGGGCGTGGGATCCGTGTCCTCGCCGGCCGGGTCGTGCGCGCCCGCGGTCAGCGTATGAGAACCGATCTCGATGGAGCCGGCGAGCGGCCGGCCTTCACTCACTGACACGAGGCGTGCGTTCATCGATCTTCCTCTCGGGCGGCCACACCGCTGTGCGGCTCGTGATCACCTGGGGTGGTGAGGTGTGACGGAATGTGTTGTGCTCGTCCCGTCACCGCTAAGACAGCGAGGATCTTCCGGATGTGACAGGGAAGCTGTCACACGGTGAAGGGCTGGACGTGCCCTGCGCACGGCTGCGGAACAGGGAGCCCTGTGCGACGAACCCCGGATCATCCGCATTCGCCCCGAGGACATCGAACGTGTCGCCGCCGAGCACCGCAGGTGCTCCCCGCCCACCCCGTGAGCCGGTACCGGAGTGCCGCTCGGGCCGCCCGTGACGCCGCGTGCGGGTCGGAGCAGACAGTGACGGTGTGCCGCGCAAGGGTGACGGCGGTGGGAAGGGGCGCCTCAGCCCTTCAGCGAGGCGACATAGGGAGCGAGCTTCGACGGACTCAGCACCCACATGAGGCGTTCGATGCCTCGTTCCGAGGCGTCGAGGGACAGCAGGGCCACCGGCTCGCCGTCGTCCATGACCAGGGCGGCCGGCCGGCCGTTGGCCTCGACCCAGCGAATCTCCCGCTGAGGCCAGAAACGCGGGGCGAAGGCGACGAGGTACTTGGACACGTGCGGACGCCCGACGACCGGAATCCTGCTCGCCCCGCGCATCCCTCCGCCGTCGGAGTAGCTGATCACATCCGCGGTGAGCAGCTGCTCGAGGGCCGACAGATCACCGGTCTGCGCGGCGCTGAGGAACACCTCCAGAAGCCGGCGGTGAGCGGCGGAGCTGACGGGCTCCTTGCGTTCCGCCGACAGATGCTTTCGGGCGCGGCTCACCAACTGGCGCGTATTGGCCTCGCTCGTCTCCAGCATGTCCGCGATCTGCTTGTACGGGTAGTTGAAGGCTTCCCTGAGCACATAGGCGGCGCGCTCCACGGGGTTCAGCTTCTCCAGCAGGTGGAGAACCGCGAGGTCGAGTGCCTCGGCCCGTTCGGCGCCCAACTGCGGATCCATGCTGGTGTCGACCGGCTCCGGAAGCCACGGCCCGACGTACGACTCGCGCCGCGTCCTTGCGGACTGGGCGGAGTTGAGCGCCAGACGCGTGGTGATCGTGGACAGGAAGGCCGCCGGCTCGTGGACGTCGGAGCGGTCCGCGTTCTGCCACCGCACCCAAGCCTCCTGGACGATGTCCTCGGCTTCCACCACACTACCGAGCACGCGGTACGCGATACCGAAGAGCCGGGGACGCGCTGCCATGAAATCCTTCGTCGCCTGTTCGAGGGTGCCTGCATCATCACCGGCGCGCATACGTCTCCTCCAGCTGTGCAGCACCATGTTACAAGCCGTCACAGCGGCACGCGCGGCGTCCCCACGGGTGCCCCCGCCAGGGCCGTACCGGCAGGAGGAGGCGGCGGACATCCCACTGTCTCCGCAGGACAGTGTGGTCCGCTTCAACGATGGACTGCCCTCCCCGGCGAGGCCGGGCGACGGGCGTCGACGGCACCGGCGACGTCCGGGTGCCGCCGTCGGTCGTCGGTGCGGACAGGACTGCGGGCCGCGCCGAATGCGGTGCGGCCCGCGGGTCCATCGGTGTCGTCAGGGCCGGTCGGTGAGCAGATCGCCGGCGAACTCCGCCGCCTCCGGCAGGTCTTTCACCGCCCTCAGACAACGTGCGGCGTCCGCGCCGTCGATGAGCCGGTGGTCGTACGACAGCGCCAGACGCACCAGGTGTCACCGACCTGCTTCAGCCAGCGGGTCACCGTGCCCTCGGTGACGGTCCGCAGGGCCGCTTGCGGCACTCGGCGCCGACGGCACGGTGTTCACCCCCGCCAGCCGTAGCGCTCGCGTGCCTCGACCACCGTCCGCGGGTCGACGGCGCCGGCCCGGGCCAACCGGTCCAGCGCCGCGACGACGATCGACTCGGCGTCCACGCGGAAATAGCGGCGCACGGCATCGCGGGTGTCGGACAGTCCGAAACCGTCCGTTCCCAGTGACGAGTAGTCCTGCTCCACCCACTGGCTGATCTGATCGGGTACCTGCCGCATCCAGTCGCTGACCGCCAGTACGGGCCCTGGCGTGCCGGACAGCGCCGCCGTCACATACGGGGTGCGCTCCTCACCGCGCAGCCGTGCCCGGTCGGCCTCCAGCGCGTCCCGGCGCAGTTCGGTCCACGAGGTCACGGACCAGACGTCCGCCCGGACTCCCCACTGGGACCCGAGCAACTCCTGGGCCTGAAGCGCCCAGTGGATGGCCGTGCCCGAGGCGAGCAACTGGATCTGAGGCCCCGGGTCCTGGCGCTCGGCCTCCTTGAACCGGTAGATGCCCCGCAGGATGCCCTCCTCGATCGAGGGCCCGGTGGGCATGGCCGGCTGCCGCTTGGGCTCGTTGTAGACCGTCAGGTAGTAGAAGATGTCCTCGGGCCGGTCGCCGTACATCCGGCGCAGCCCCTCCTTGACGATCACCGCGATCTCGTAGGCGAAGGCCGGGTCGTAGCTCACGGCGGCGGGGTTCGTGGACGCCAGCAGGTGCGAGTGTCCGTCGGCGTGCTGGAGTCCCTCGCCGGTCATCGTGGTGCGGCCGGCCGTGGCCCCGATCGCGAACCCGCGGCCCATCTGGTCGGCCAGGGCCCAGAACTGATCACCCGTCCGCTGGAACCCGAACATGGCGTAGAAGATGTAGAACGGGATCATGGGTTCGCCGTGTGTGGCGTACGACGTCGCCGCGGCCGTGAACTCGGCCAGTGACCCGGCTTCGGTGATGCCTTCGTCGATGAGCTGGCCGTCCTCGGCCTCCCTGTAGTGCAGCAGCTGATCGACGTCGACAGGCTCGTAGGTCTGGCCGCCGGGAGAGTAGATCCCGGCCGTCGGGAACAGGGACTCCATACCGAAGGTACGTGCTTCGTCGGGGACGATGGGCACCCAGCGCCGCCCCGTTCCCTCGACGCGCATCAGGTCCTTGACCAGCCGGACGAGCGCCATGGTGGTGGCCACCTCCTGCTTGCCGAAGCCCTTGTGCAGGGCCTCGAAGGGGCCGGACGGCGGCTGCTGCAGCGGCTTGGCCACCACCTTGCGTATCGGGGCCGGACCACCCAGGGCGGAGCGGCGGTCGCGGAGGTACTGCACCTCCTCCGAGTTCTCACCGGGGTGCCAGAACGGCACGAGATCACCGGCGAGCGCGCTGTCCGGGATGGGCAGGTCCAGTGTGTCGCGCATCCGGCGGAACTGGGCCATCGTCAGCTTCTTCATCTGGTGGTTGGCGTTGCGGGACTCGAAGTCCGAACCCAGCGTGTGCCCCTTCACCGTCTGGGCGAGGACGACGGTCGGCGCACCCTTGTGCTCGACGGCGGCCCGGTAGGCGGCGTAGACCTTGAGCGGTTCGTGACCGCCGCGGGAGTTCTCGAACAGATCGGTGAGCTGGGCGTCGCTCAGCCTCGCGGCGATCCCGGACAGGGCGTCGCCGGTGAAGAAGTGCTTCCGAATGTAGGCGGCGTCCCGTGCTGCGTAGGTCTGGAGCTGGGCGTCGGGCACCTCACCGAGACGGCGGACGAGCGATCCGTCGGTGTCCTGCCGCAGTACTCCGTCCCACGCCTCGCCCCACAGAGTCTTCACCACATGCCAGCCCGCACCGCGGAACCGGGCCTCGAGCTCCTGCACGATCTTGGAGTTCGACCGGACGGGACCGTCCAGCCGCTGGAGGTTGCAGTTGACGACGAAGGTGAGGTTGTCGAGGCCCTCGCGTGCCGCGAGTTGGAGCGCGGCCGTCGACTCGGGCTCGTCCGCCTCGCCGTCACCGAGGAAGGCCCACACGTGCGAACCGGAGGTGTCCTTGATGCCCCTGCTGTGCAGGTAGCGGTTGAACCTGGCCTGGTAGACGGCGGCGAGCGGGCCCAGCCCCATGGACACGGTGGGGAACTCCCACAGCCACGGCAGGCGGCGGGGATGCGGGTACGACGGCAGACCGTGGCCGTCGGCCTCGCGCCGGAAGCCGTCCAACCGGTCCTCGTGCAGCCGTCCCTCCAGGAACACCCGCGCATAGATGCCGGGCGAGGCGTGGCCCTGCAGGAACAGCTGGTCCCCTGAACCGTCCCGGTCCTTGCCGCGGAAGAAGTGGTTGAACCCGATCTCGTAGAGCCAGGCCGCCGACGCGTACGTCGAGATGTGGCCGCCCAGACCCAGCCGGGAGCCGCGGGTGACCATGGCGGCCGCGTTCCACCGGTTCAGCGCGGTGATACGGGACTCCATCCCGATGTCGCCGGGAAAGAGCGGCTGGGACGAGGCGGGGATGGTGTTGATGTAGTCGGAGGACAGAAGCCCGGGCAGCGTCACCCCGGATGCTGCGGCGTACTCGTGCACACGCCGCAGCAGGTACACGGCACGTTCGGGCCCCGCATGCCTCATGACGGCGTCGAGTGACGCCCGCCATTCCTCCGTCTCCTCGGCATCACGGTCGGGCAGCTGGTCGAGCTCACTGGTCGCGGAGGAATCTGTGGGCCGAGGCGGAGCACTCATTGCTGTCTTCCTGTCGAAGTGTGGAGGGGCGGACGGCGGGAACGGCCGTCCCCGCGGTCGGCGCGAAGGACGGGCGGGTGCGGAGGCCGCCCCGGCATCCGCGCGCCCCGGTGCCCGCGCGGACCACTGAGCCGGCACTCGTCGGCTGCGACGCCTGCGCTCGGGTCTTGGTGAGGGCGGATCCGGCCGCGCGTACTAGATAGGACAGACCGCACGCCCCTGTTGTGACACCGAGCGCAATCGCCCCACGCGCCGGCCGGGACGCAGGAGGCCGTGACCGCCGGACGGAGACGCGACGGGGCAGGTCCGATCGGTCTCGAACGTACGGACAGCGTCACCGCCGAGCGGGGGATCTTGGCAGCTCGACCTCACCGCCTGCCCGTGAACGGACATGCATAGGTGCACGGAAACAACACGGAGGTGCAACACGGTGTCAAGCAACGACTCGACGGGTGCGGCGGGCGCCGGGCCGCGATCCGAAGTGTGGAAGACGGCGGTGACGACGCTGCAGGACGTGAAGCCGCCCTTCATCCCCGAGAACGCCTCGGGCATGACCATCCTGGTCGAATGGCCTCCTGGTGACCCGGGCACCCCTGCGCACCGCCACTCGGGGCCAGCCTTCGGATACGTGCTCGAAGGCGAGATGCGCTTCGAGCTGGAAGGTGAGCCGGAACGTGTGGTCAGCGCCGGTGAGACCTTCTGGGAACCGGGCGGCGACGTCATCCACTACCAGGACGGCAATGCCCGAACGGACGCACGATGCCGGTTCGTCGTGACCATGCTGTGTGCGCCGGGCCAGCCGATGCTGACGGTGGTCGACGAGGAGGAACTGGCACAGCGGGCCCATCTGCGTGCGCCCCGGCCCGCGCACTGATCTGCGCCGTTCCGCCCGGGCAGGCGGCCCGCGACCGACACGGCCCGGCTCCGTGGCAGGGCACACCCGCGCCCTGCCACGGAGCCGGGGGACATCGGCGTGTCGACCCGCCGGTCACTCGACGAAGTACGAGTCGTGCTCGGCGAAGAACCTGGCGCGCTCCTCGTCGGTGGCATGGGCCATCTCCGCAAGCCCTTCGAAGTACTTCTCACGCGGCGCCCCCGGCGTGAAGAGAAGAAGCATGTCCGCAGGGGCGTCGGAGTCGTTGCGGAAGGCATGCAGCCCGCCCTGCGGTACATGCAGGAAGTCGCCCTGCTGCGCGTCGACCCACTCGGCGCCGTTGAACAGCCGCACGGTGCCGTCGAGGATGAAAAAGGACTCCGAGATCGTCCGGTGGAAGTGGGTCTTGGGGCCACCCGACCTCGCACTCATCTCGACCCGATACAGTCCGAACTCACCTCGCGTGGTGGTCGTGGTCGCCAGGTAGTGAATGGCGTCCTTGCCGGCGGTTCCGACATTCGGCGGCGTGCTCACCGGTCGGAAATTCGCGTTGATCTCGCCGTCATCTCCCGTGTACCACACCTGCTCGGGGTACGACATGCACATCATCCCTTTCCTGTGTCGGTGCGCCGCGAGGCGCTGATGGGACCTGCGCGGACCACAGCCGTGGCCGCGGCCGTCGTGGGCAGGCCACCCCAGGGCCCGCCCACGACGTGTCCCCACATGGGAGACCGGCCGGCCCGCACATGTGTGACACGTCGACGACCACGAACCCGGCCACGGCGGGTCGCTGCGGGTGCCTGTTCAGGAGGGAGACCGCAGGAACGCGACCACCGCCGCCGCGAACTCATTGGGCTGCTCGACGTGCCCCAGGTGCCCGGTCTCGTCCAGGACAACGAGCTCCGCTCCGGGGACCGCCTCGTGGATCATCCGTGCCCAGCGCCGGCCGCAGATGAAGTCCGCCTCTCCTACCAGGATCAGGGTGCGCGCCGCGATATCGGGCAACTCCTCGCGGACGTCGAAGGGCGGGCCCTCGCCCGCCGAGGGCGCGGCGTACATGCGCAGCGTCCCACGGGCCGGGGCGAACTCCTTCTCGCGTCCCCAGTAGTCGAAGAAGTACGTGGGAGCGATGGTGCGCAGCACCGCGGTCGCGCCTTCGTCGGACAGCAGGTCCAGCCCCGCGGTGAGCCCGGCGACATAAGTGGCCACCTCGGGATGCCCGGCCGCGTGGCGCCGGGCGAACCGCTCCATGTTGGCGACCGCGACCGACCAGAACTCTTCGCCCGTCACCGGAGAGGTGTCGTAAAGAATCAAGGAGGCGACCCGCGCCGGATGGTCGAGCGCGTACCGCTGGGCGACGAACCCGCCGTGCGAGTGGCCGAGCAGGGCGACCTCGGGGAGTGCGAGGTGCTCGATCACCGCGTGCAGGAAGTGGGTGTACGTGGCCAGGTTGTACGCACGCGGGTCGGGCAGCCGACCGGACGCACCGGTGCCGACGGGCTCGATGTAGACCATGGTCAGGTGCCGCTCGAGCAGGGGCATGCGCAGATAGTCCCAGCCGATGCCGGGCCCGCCGGAGTGGGCGACGCACACGGGCCCCGTGCCGGCGACGTGGTAGCGCTGCTCGATGAGGGAAGACCCGTACCGCACCGCCACCGTGTGCGTGCCGGGACTCAGCGGCGATCCGGGGTCCGCCGCGGGGGAGGGAAGAGGAGCTGGCTCAGATGAGAGGTTCACAGTCACCAGATAGTGTGCCAATGGCCGCCCGTACTCAAGACATTGTGAATTCTGTCATCGCACCGATTCGGACTGTCACAGGAAGCGGCCACGTTGCTCCCCCTTGCCGAAATGGCCTGTGCAGCAAGGTAGTTACCGTGCTCGTATCGGGCGCCGGGGCGCAGTGCATCGCTCGTACATGACACTGTTTTCGCTGTCCATGCAGGCTCGGAACAGTGGATGGTCAAACGTTTGCTAAGCTGCTCACAGCGTTCCGGAGGCCGATGGACACTCCCCCGTGACAGGTGTCCGGAACGCACCACCTGCGATTAGAGCCCGCAGGTGCAGCGCCCGGGCGCCACACGATCCCCCGATGGGTGGCGCCCGGGACCACGCGGCGTCCGGCCACGGCTCAGGAGCCTGCCGACCGCGAGAGACCGTCGGCCCACGTGCGCCGGTGGGCCGTCGGGGAAGTTCCGTCACCGCTGTCCCGGGCGCCACGAAATCGTCCGCCGCGCGTGGAGAGGAAGATCACGCCAGGTGGATGCGCTCTTGGCCATGCCCGTGTCACGCGGTACGGTCTGTCCGATATCGACGACGGTACGACGGAAGCCGGTGGAAATCCGGCACGGTCGCGCCACTGTATGCCGGGCGCCCCTGGGGGCCCGGTGAGTCAGACCCGTGGCCGTCGTCCTGTGCACCACCGAGATGGGACGCGAACTCCCAGAGGAGGCCCTGCCATGGCGCAGTCCGTCGCCCAGCCGACAGCCACCAACCCCGTCGTTCCCGCCACGCTGCCGCTGAAGGCGATAGCTCCCTGGGCGGTGTTCTTCGGCATTCTGATGCTGATCCTGCTCTACTTCGTCGGCGCCGAGCAGGGCGCCACCTCCGTGTTCAGCGGCACGGACGTCCACGAGTGGGTGCACGACGCCCGCCACCTGCTCGGCTTCCCCTGCCACTGACGCGAGGGACGCCGCACCCCCATGAACTCCGCAACCGTAAGAAACCTTCTCGTGCGGGGCATGCTCGCCGGCCTGGCCGCCGGTGTGCTCGCCCTCGTCGTCGCCTATTTCCTCGGCGAGCCGAACGTGGACAGTGCGATCGGCTTCGAGGACGCCCACTCCCATGAGCACGAGATGGAAGTCGTCTCCCGCTCCCTGCAGTCCACCGCCGGTCTCGCCACCGGTGTCCTGGTCTACGGGGTGGCCTTCGGCGGCATCGCGGCGCTCGCCTTCTGCTTCGCGCTGGGCCGCGTCGGCCGTTTCAGCCCCCGGGCGACCGCCCTGCTGCTGTCCGGTTGTGCGCTGCTCGCCGTGTACGTCGTTCCGTTCCTGAAGTACCCGGCGAACCCGCCGTCGGTCGGCGACCCCGACACCATCGGCAAGCGGACCACCCTGTACTTCCTGATGATGGTGCTCAGCGTGCTCCTCGCGGTCGGCGCCACCATCCTCGGCAAGCGGCTCTCACCCTCGCTGGGCACGTGGTACGCCACAGTCGTGGCGGTGGCCGCGTTCGCCGTCGCGATCGGCCTGGCGTACGCCTTCCTGCCGGTCATCAACGAGGTGCCCAAGGACTTCCCGGCCACGCTGCTGTGGCGGTTCCGGCTCTCCGCACTGGCCATGCAGATCGTCCTCTGGGGCGGATTCGGTCTGGTCTTCGGCGAGTTGGCACAGCGGTTGCTGAACCCGAAGCCCGCGGCGGCCACGTCGGGGCGGGCGGTTCCGGCCGCTCACTGACACCGCCGGAAAACACGACAGGGCCCCGTGGAACCTCCCCGGGGCCTTTTCGTGTTGCCCGGGCACCGGCGCACATCGCCTCACCTTCGGCGGCCACGAGGCGGTCGTCCCTCGTCCCGGACGAGCGGCCGATCGCGGCCTCACCCAAATGCAGGGGGTGTTGCCCTTCGGGAGGCGCCTCGTTGTCGAGGCGCTCCCGGTGACACCCGCGTCAATCGCCTAGTCGGCGTCCGGCCTCGCCAGTGGACGGCCGAGCCGCAGGTTCCAGCGGCCGGCCCGGCCACTGAGTTCGGTCACCGTCAGCGGGGGGACGTCGAGGCGCCAGAAGGCCGTCGGCGGCAGGTCCAATGCCCGGACGACGGCCGCGCGTACGACCTCCGGCTCGACCACGGCGAGCGTACGGCCGTCCGTCTCCGGGGCGTTGGTCAGCCAACGGCCGATCCGGCCGCACAAGTCCTGCACCGACTCACCCCCGTGGGGCGCGGAGGCGGGGTCGGTGAGCCAGCTGCCCACCGCCTCCGGTTCGTCGGCCCCCAGTTCGTCGAGGGTGCGGCCTCGCCAGCGACCCGCATCGAGACCGGCCAACTCCGGTATCTCCACGCCGTCCAGGCCCAGCGCGGCGGCCGTCTCCCGGCAGCGCACGCGGGGCGAGACGAGCGCACGGACCGCCGAGGGCAGCGAGCCCGCCGCCGAGCGCGCCTGTTCCGCCCCGCCGTCGTCGATCGAGCAGCCGTCGTCGAAGCGGGCCTGCCGCAGCGATGCGCTCATGGCGGGGGAGATGAAGAACAATCGGCTGGTCACGCTCGCTCCTGCTGCTGTGATCGGGTGCGGGACTCTACCGGGTACGGCCCGTACGCGGACCGGAGAAGGTCGCTCCCGGGCCGTCCGCCGGCCGAAGGGGGACCGGTCGGCGAGAGACGTGGGACCGTCCCACCGGACGGACGGCCCACACATCACCCGGGCGACCGCGCATGGCGCGTGGGCGTCGCCGATGACGGCACGGTCAGCCGCGAGGGTTGCTGATCCGCTCGGGCCGGATCACATAGATCACCCGGACCTGGTCGCGGCCGCCGAACCAGGGGTAGGGCTCGCCGAGGTACTTCTGCGCCAGCGACTCGATGTGTTCGGATGCCCCCTCGGTCGTCACACGCACCACACGGCCGCGGATCTGGATGTAGGAGGCCGGCTCGGCGGGGTCCGCGACAGCGATGGCGACCCGCGGATCGCGCGCGATGTTCCGGGTCTTCTGATGCGTCTCGACACTGTTGATCAGGACGTGTTCGCCATCTGTGTCGACCCATGTCTGAGTGAGCTGGGGCGAGCCGTCGGGCATGGTCGTGGCGATGTAGCAGGTGATGGGGCGGCGCAGCAGCGCCACCACGTCCTCGCCGAGGGCTACGGGCACGGGGTCCTCCGGAGTCGGTCCAGTACATGCAGGGGCCACGCTAACCACGGCGGGAGGCGCGGCCCTCCCCGGGCCCGGCAACGCGGGTACCCGCACCGAAGCAGCGACTCCCGCCCCCGGCTCAGGCCCCTGGCTCAGACAACCGACCGCCAGGCGTCGGCGAGGGAGCGGACGGACGGGAACCGGTCCTGGGGAACGCGTGCGGTGGCCGTCCTGACCACCTCCAACTGCTCGGGCGTCCCGCGCCAGTGCTCTTCGTCGTCCCCGGCGTCCAGCAGGAGGCGCAGTGCCCGGCCCAGGGTGAACACGGTGGTACGGAGGTCGATCCGCGCTCCGCGCACGGACTCCTCCGGCGCCATGTAGCGTGTCGACCCCGGCAGTCGGTCCGCGTCCAGGACGAACGGCCCCTCCCGGTACTCGTCCAGGTCGCACAGCACCATGCGATGCTCGTCGAAGTCGTACAGCATGCAGCCGTCGTAGAAGTCGACCGCGACGAATCCGGCCGCCTCCACGGCGAGATGGGCGTCGAGGACGGCGTCGAGAGCGGCATGAACAACGGGGAGCGGCAGCGCTCTGAAGCGCGCCATCGGGCTTCCGGGAGCCGCGCGACCCCCATGGCGCGAGCGGGTCGGATGGTAGAGGACCTCCCCGCTCGTCCACGGGTGGACGAGCGCAAGGCCGTCGTCGGTGGTGAAGGAGTGCACCAGCGGGACGACGGCCGGGTGCGAGACGCTGCGGTGCAGCGACACCGCCCGTCGCAGGGACGAAAGACCCTCGGGGGTCGTGGCGGTCTTCACGAACCAACGCCGCCCGTCCGCCAGTAGCCCGTACGACACACAGCCCGAGTCCTGTTCGTCGAACGTCCGGAACACGGTGCCCAACCGGTCGAGGAGGGCGGCGGGTTCCGCCGCGTGCGTGACGTTGTGAAACGGGTGCGTCGTCATCTCGTGCATCATGTCGGTCAAGTGCCCCGAGCGGGAGTCGCGGCACCCGCACGCGTATCGCCTCGACCGGCCGTACCTCCTCGGCCGGCGGCGCGCGGTGGTACGGACGGCCTCACTTCACGGCGCTGATGGCCGATTCGATGACCTTGGCGACCGGCTCCGGATTGGAGATGAGAGTGAGGTGCGAGCCGCCCTGGAACGTGGTGACCTTCGAGCCGGCCCGCCGGGCCATCCTCATCTCCGATTCGGGCGTGATGATCCGGTCCCCGCTGCTGATGAAGTACCAGGAGGGGATGGTCTTCCATGCCGCGTACTTGGAGGTGGTGCTGAACGCGGCGGTCGAGGCGGCTCGTTGCGAGGCCCAGAGATCCGTGGCCTGTTGCACCGGCAGGCTGTTGGCGAAGCTCTTGAGGAAGACGTCCCTCTTGAGATAGAGATTGGCGGCTCCGGCCGGGGCGTCGGCGTAGGGCACCGAGTCGAACAGCTTGCTCGCCGGTGCGTTCAGGGCGGATGTGGAACCGCTCAGCGACCCGGTGGTCTCCCCGACGGCGGGAGCGGCGGCGTCGACGTAGACGAGTGCCTTCACATTCCCGCTCTGGGCCGCGGCATTGGTGATCACCGAGCCGCCGTAGGAATGGCCCACCAGGACGACAGGCCCGGGAATGCTCCGCAGAAATCCGGCGACCGTGCGCGCGTCACTGGTCAGGCCCAGCAGCGGGTTGGCGATGGAGCGGACGGCGTATCCCTTGCGCCGGAGAATCCGGACCTCGCCGCTCCAGCTCGATGTGTCCGCCCAGGCGCCGTGCACCAGCACCACGGTGGGCTTGCTGCTCTTCGCCGCCGGTGCAGCGGTGAGCTGCGCGGCGGCCCCGGTGCCGCCGCCGATCGTCAGGGCCGTGCCCGCGAAAGCGGCCGTGGATGCGCACAGTGCGATGCGTCGCAGGCGTCGTCGTGATCCGAAGACATACATGGGCAGCGGGTCTCCTCAGGTCTTCTGCTCCACCTCGGCGCACCCGAGCGAGCATGCGCCGGGATCGGCAGGCGTCGTAGCGCATTCGGCGGCCGGGATTCACATCGGCCCCTGCCGCGACACTAAGTGCTCGACGGCGCGGAAGGCTCTCTGCGATGGGCCGGGCGGGTGACGTCCCGGGCGTGACGCGCAGGCGCCCTGGATCACGTCCGCGCCGGTCACGCCCTGTGAAGCAGGCCGACTCACTTACCGGCCCCCGGCGTCACCAGCCCCGATTCGTACGCCACGATGACCAGCTGCGCCCGGTCCCGCGCCCTCAGCTTTCCCATGATCCGGCTGACGTGGGTCTTGGCCGTCAGCGGGCTCAGACCCAGGGACTCGGCGATCCCGGTGTTGTTCAGGCCGCGTGCGACAAGAGTGAGCACCTCGCGTTCACGGTCGGACAGGCATTGGGGTCCACCCGTCGTGGGCGCGACGGGACTGCGGCGGAAGCGTGCGATCAGCCGGGCCGTCGGCCCCGGCGACAGCAGTGCCTCACCGGCCACCACGGTGCGGATGGCGTCGAGGAGTTCGGCGGGCCTGGTGTCCTTCACGAGGAAGCCGGAGGCACCGGCGCGCAGCGCCTCCACGATGTTCTCGTCGGTGTCGTAGGTGGTCAGGACGAGCACCTTCACTCCGGCCAGATCCTCGTCGGCGGCGATCAGCCGGGTCGCCTCGATGCCGTCCAGGTCGGGCATGCGGATGTCCATCACGACCACGTCGGCGCGTGCCTCGCGGGCCAGCTGCACCGCCTGCCTGCCCGTGCCCGCCTGTCCGACGACCTCCATGTCGCGGGCCGACTCGACCAGCATGGCGAACGCGGCGCGGACCAGGGTCTGATCGTCCGCGAGCAGCACGCGGATGCTCATCCGGCTCCTTCCCCGGTGGTGGCGGTGGTCATGAGCGGCAGGACGGCGGCCACCTCGAAACCGCCCTGCGTCCGTGGCCCGGCGTCGATGGTGCCGCCCACGCTGCGGGCCCGCTCCCGCATACCGACGAGCCCGTAGCCGGGGACTCGACCGGGGGTGGGCCCGGTGCCGTCGTCGGTCACGGACACGTGCAGGGCGCCGTCCCTCTCGTGGAGCTCGACACGTACGAGAGGTTCCGGTCCGGCGTGCCGAACGACATTGGTCAGCGCCTCCTGCACGATGCGGTACGCGGCGGCACCCACGGCGGGCGGGACCTGGCGGATCCGGACGGTCTGCCGGACGCGGGCGCCGGCGAGCCGAGCCGCGCCCACGAGGTCGGTGACGCCGTCGACGCCGGGCAGCGGCCCGCGCGCCTCGCCCTCCGCGCCCTGCTCACGCAGCACATCGAGGGTGGTGCGCAGTTCCCCGCGCGCCGTGCGGCAGGTCTCGGCGATGTCCTCCAGTGCCCGGGCGATCGCCGCGCGGTCGAGTCGCTCGGGATCGGCGGCCAGCACATGGACGGCCACGGAGGTCTGCACCCCGATCAGGGTGATGCTGTGCGCCAGCAGGTCGTGCAGATCACGCGCGATCCGAACCCGCTCCTCGGCGACACGCCGGCGCGCCTCCTCCTCACGGGTGCGTTCGGCGCGCTCCGCGCGTTCGACGATGGAGGCGACGTAGTGACGGTAGTAGCGGACGTCGACGCCGAAGAAGAGCACCGCGATCACCCAGCCGGAGACGCGCAGGAGCCCGAGCGCCTGATGGGCGTTCACCGTGAGCATCACGCTCACCACGATCCCGAGGACGGCGGTGCCCGTCAGGATCGTGCGCAGGGGACGACCGGTGACCGCGACCGTGTACAGGGCGACGAACGAGGCGGGGAGCGGCGCCCCGTGGTTGTTGTCCAGGGCGTGGTACGGCGCGACCAGCGCCACCACCGCCGCCAGCACCAGCAGCGGACGGCGCCGCCGCCACACGATCGGCACGTGGGCGGCGAGCAGCAGCGTCCAGCCGAGCGCGTCGGGGCGGCGGGTCTGGTCGGTGAGCAGACCGAGGCACACGGCCGAGACGGCGAGTGCCACGGCGAGCAGCGCGTCGTTGCGCACGCCGTGCGGTGCGGTCCTCGGGTCCCGGTTGAGTGCGGCGACGATGCGCTCGCCCCGGCGGGGCCGTACCGATGTCGTGATTGCCTGCACGGGCTCATCCTCCGCCACGGGGGTGCCCCTCCGGGAGGGAGGGGCACCGGTCGGTCAGTGCGAGGAGGCGGTCACGGGTTGCGGCTCCTTCGGCGGAGCCGGCCGCTCGGGCTCGCGCGAGAGCCGGCCAGGCCACCACACCCTCCGCCGCAGCAGCATGCTCGCCGTCGTCACCAGGAACGTACGGACAAGGAAAGTGTCGAGGAGTACGCCGACCGCGATCACGAAGCCCAGTTCGACCAGTCCCACCAGCGGCAGCGTGGTGAGGACGGCGAACGTCGCCGCGAGGACGACGCCCGCGGAGGCGATGACCCCTCCGGTGGTGCGCAGGGCCGTGAGCGCCGCCGTCTGCGGCGCGGCGCCCGCCAGGGACTCCTCGCGCATGCGGTGCATCAGGAAGATGCCGTAGTCGACGCCGAGGGCGACCAGGAAGACGAAGGAGAGCAGACCCAGCCCCGGATCCGTCCCCTCGAAGCCGAGCAGGGGGTGGAAGACCAGCCCGCCGATGCCGAGCGCCGCGCCCCACACCGCGACCACCGCGACGAGCAGCATCAGCGGTGCCACGAGGCTGCGCAACAGCCCCACGAGGATGACGAACACGGCGGCGAGGACAAGCGGTACGACGACCCGGCGGTCCCGGGCCTGGCTGTCGGCGAGGTCGAGCTGCTGCGCGCTGGGGCCGCCGACATAGGCGCCGTAGGACCGGTCGAGGCCGGCGCGCAGCGCCTCGATCGTGCGGGTCTCACCGGGTGTCTCGGGGGCGGCGTCGGCGTGGACGGAGATCTCGGTCCAGCCACCGCCGCTGCGACCCGCCGTGGCGTCGGCGATCCCGTCCGTCGAACGGACCTTGTCCAGCACGGCCGAGGCGCGGTCGGCCGGGGCGACGACGGTGATCGGCTGACTGCTGCGCCGGGGGTAGGCACGGGCCAGCGTCTGCATGGCGGAGATGGACTCGGGCTTCTCGGTGAAGGAGTCCGCCTGCCTGAGGCTTCCGGGCAGGTTGAGCGTGCCTAGGGCGAGGGCGCCGAGCAGCACGGCCCCTGCGACCAGCACGATGAGGGGGCGGCGTGCGGTCAGGGAGCCCACAGCGGTGAACAACGAACGGCGGGACTGCGGCTCGCTGCCGAAGGCGGGGATCAGGGGCCAGAAGACACGGCGCCCGAGCAGGACGAGCAGCGCGGGCAGCAACGTGGTCATCGCGACGAGTGCCGACAGGACACCCACCATGGCGACGGGCCCCATGCCGCTGCTGCTGTTGAGGTCGGCGGCGAGCAGACACAGCAGCCCCGCCGCCACGGTGCCGGAGGAGGCGAGGATCGCCGGGCCGCAGCCGCGCAGCGCCGCACGCATGGCGTCGTACGGCCGCTCGTGGCGGCGCAGTTCCTCGCGGTAGCGGGAGATGAGCAGCAGCGCGTAGTCGGTACCCGCACCCAGCACGAGGACGGTCATCACCCCGCCGCTCTGGCCGCTGATGGTGATGTCGAAAGCCTCGTGGAGCCCATACGCTCCGGCCATCGCCATGCCCGCGGCGGCCCCGGCGACGCCCAGCGGCACCAGCCACAGGAACGGGCTGCGGTAGATGAGGATCAGCAGCACGGTGACAACACCGAGCGTCGCGTACAGCAGGGTGCCGTCGAGCGAGCCGAACACCTTGCTCATGTCGGTGGTGAGGGCCCCAGGCCCGCCGACCTCGACGCTGAGTCCGTCGGCGTCGCGCGCTACGTCGCGGACGCCGTCCACGAAGGCGTTGCGCGCGTCCTCGTCCTGCCCGGGCCGAGTGCTGGACACCGCGTACATCACGGTGCCACCGTCCTGGGACCCGATCGGCTTCGGCCGGCCCGTCAGTTCGTACGTCGTCCCGATCTCGGACACCTGGTCGGCGGCCCGTTGCCGGTCGGCCGCGGTGAGCCCGCCGTCGCGGTGGTAGACGAGGACGAGATCGGTCGACTCGCCGCCCGGCAACGCGTTCTGGACACGGGCCACCCGGGTCGAGTCCGCCCTGTCGGGCAGATAGTCGACGGCCCCGTTCTGCTGGGCTCCGGAGAACTTCCCCGCGGACGGCCCGGCCAGCAGGAAGAGGACCACCCACAGCCCGAGCACCACCCATGGCACGGCTCGTGGCCGTCGTCCGCCCCGCTTCGTGATCGCTGCCGCCCCCATGTCTCGGGCTCCCTCCGCCGTGGTTTCCGGGTGTGTTCCCAGACTTCCGGTGGCCGGACGGCAAGTCGTCGCGCCTGAGGGCGAGTCGAGGGGTACTGCGTGGGGCGGTGTGCGGCTGCGGCTACTCCCCGGGGAGTACCGCGACACGAGCACCGCCCCGGCCGGTGGGCACCGTGTTGGCCGGCTCCTTCGGTGGCCGCCGTCGCCCGACCGCCCCCGGGGCCCTGTTTGGCCGGATCGGCCGCTGCATCGAGGTGCCTCGGGGGATACGTTTGCACCCGCAGACCGGATCGGCGTTTCGCCCACCAGAAGGACGGACTGCACGTGGCATATGCGAAGGACTTATGGGGTGCCGGTGATCTGGTGGACCTCGCCGGACTCGGCCATGACTTCACCCGCGATCCTTACCCGGTCTACGCGGCACTGCGCGCCAAGGGGCCGGTGCATCGGGTGCGGATACCCGAGGGCGCGGACGCATGGCTCGTCGTGGGGCACGAGGCGGGGCGCGCCGCGCTGACGGATCCGAGCCTGTCCAAGGAGTGGTCCCAGGCCTCCCCGGACCTCGGTGTGTCGAACATCGCCGCCGGCCGGCACATGCTGAACTCCGATCCGCCGCACCACACCCGACTGCGCAAACTGGTCGCCAAGGAGTTCACGCCTGCCCGGGTGCGGGCCCTCGAGCCACGGGTGCAGAACATCACCGACGGGCTTCTGGACGCCGCGCTCGCCCGCCCCGGCGGTCGGGCCGATCTGGTCGAAGCGCTGTCGTTCCCGCTGCCCATCGCCGTCATCTGCGAGCTCATCGGCGTTCCGTCGCTGGACCGCGAGGCGTTCCGTCGCTGGTCCAACACTGCCCTGACGTCCCGGGACGCGGATGAACGGATGGCCATGGCGGCCGCGGCGAGCGAGTACCTCGCCGGCTTGATCGCCCGCAAACAGCAGGACCCGCAGGACGACCTGCTCAGCGCGCTGATCCGGGTCACGGACGAGGACGGCGACCGGCTGTCGGCCGGTGAACTGCTGGGCACCGTCTGGCTGCTCCTGGTCGCCGGGCACGAGACGACCGTCAATCTCGTCTCCAACGGTGTCCTGGCCCTGCTGACCCACCCCGGGCAACTCGCGGCCCTGCGCGCCGAGCCCGCACTGCTGGAGAACGCGGTCGAGGAGATGCTGCGCTACGACGGGCCGGTGGAGACCCCGACCTACCGTTTCACCACCACTGCGGTCGAGATCGGCGGCACGGTGATACCGGGCGGCGGGGAACTGGTGCTTGTGGCTCTGGCCGACGCCGACCGTGATCCGGCGCGCTTCCCCGGCGGCGAGCGCTTCGACATACGGCGTGACGCGCGAGGGCACCTGGCCTTCGGACACGGCGTCCACTACTGCCTGGGTGCGCCACTGGCACGACTGGAGGGGCGGATCGCGATCGGCACCCTGCTGCGGCGCTGTCCCGGCCTCGCGCTCGACACCGATCCCGACACCATCACCTGGCGGGGCGGCATGCTCATCAGGGGACCGGAGCGGCTGCCGGTCCGGTTGCGCTGACCCAGGGCGCGGGGCCGTGGCTCGAGGCGTCCCCGTGGGGCCGCTCAGGTCGGCGCAGTGCGGCGGTGATTCAGTCCGTGAGCCCCTCGATCGCCACGGGAAGGTGGCGGGGGCCGCGCAGCACAGCGTTGGCACGGTACGGCGGGGGGTCCTCGAGCAGCCGGGACATCTTGACCCGGCGGAAGAGCTCGGGCACCGCCAGATACAGTTCGATACGGGCGAGGGGGGCGCCGAAGCAGTAGTGGATGCCGGTGTAGAAGCCCAGGTGCTCGTTGTCCTCGCGGTCGGGAACGAACCGGTCGGGGTCCCTGAAGCGTTTGGGGTCGCGATTGGCCGCGGCGAGCATGAGCCAGACCGGCGAGCCCTTGGGGATCGTCGTGTCGGCGACGTCGATGTCCGCCAGGGTGGTGGTCCACGGGACGAACTGGACGGGGGGCTCGTACCGCAGCACTTCCTCGATGAGCGGGACGGCCAGGTCCGGGTCCTTCCGGAACCGGTCGAGGACGTCGGGGTGGCGCAGCAGGGTGAGGGTCGTGTTGGTGATGGCGTTGACGGTGGTCTCGTGGCCGGCGACCAGCAGCAGTACCGCGGTGGCCTCCAGGTCTTCCGGTGTCATGTCGGGGGCGAGCGCGCTGAGTATCCCGGGGCCGGGGTGGCGGCGTTTGGTCTCGATCAGGTCGGACAGATAGGCGCCAAGGTCCTGGCGCGCCTGCTGCCCCTTTTTCCGGCCCTCCTCGCCGGCCTGCGGATCCAGTGACGATGCCAGGGCATCGGCCCAGCCGTGGAAGCGCGGTTCGTCCTCGCGCGGCACGCCGAGGACCTTGCAGATGGCGGTGACGGGAAGGGGGTAGGCGAAGTCGTCGACGATGTCGACCTGGTCCTTGCCCTCGAAGGAGTCGAGCAGTTCGGTGACGACCTCGGCCAGTTCTCCGCGCAGGTCGTCGAGGAATCTGGGGCTGTGCGGGGGGCCGAACGGCCGGTTGATGGTGTTGCGCAGCCGGTCGTGGACCGGCGGGTCGGTGAAGATGAAGCTCGGCGGCAGGCCCGTGTCCTCCGCTTCCGCGGCGCGGGCGTGGCCCGGCGGACGGTTGCGGGTGTCGTTGCTCAGCCGCGGGTCGTTGGCGAGGCTCCGCACCTCGTGGTAGGTGCTGACCAGGTAGGTGCCGTCGTCCTCCCGCCTGACCGGTGTCTTGCGCAGTTCCGCGTAGAGCGGGTACGGATCGGCTCGATTGGCGTAGTCGGTGATCTGCGCGGAGATGGTGCCGGACGTCATGGCGTCTCCTCTGGGCTCCGGCGGCACAGGGCCGGTGATCAGGCATGGCGCAACGAACGCGACACGCCGTCCGCTCGGGCTGAGATCGGCCGGGCCTCACCGAGAGCCCGCTGCCCGCGTACACCGCGGTGGCGGCGGGCTCCGAGCCCACTGCGCCCGGTCCATACGATCAACCGGCATGCCTCCTCTTCAGCATCGCCCCCTCCGGAACGGGTTCGCAAGGCGAGCCCCGGGCGGTCCCTTCCACCACACGCCTGTTCGACGATGGCAGTCGTCCTCCGTGTGCCCAGCGGGTCGCTCGCCCCCGGTCGTCGGTCATGGCGGCCGGCCCGTACCCGGAACATTCAGGATCTCCCGGCGTCCGCCCGGATCTGGTCGACTGATCGCCGACGGAAACCATCGGCGAAGCGAAGGACCAGGGACTCCGTGAACACACCTGACTTCATCGACTGCTGTCGCACCCCCGAACTGGGCGTCGTGCGCACCTTGTACGCGTCGCACCACGACATGGAGTCGCTGCAGCAGTGCACCTCCTGCGGAACGTACTGGTTCCACCGCTTCCACGAGCGCATCGACTGGACGAGCGGCGACGACGACCTGACGTCCTGGTTCACCGCGCTGACCGACGAAGAGGGGGCGAGGCTACGGATCATGACGGAGGGTCGGAACGAGGATCTGTCCTTCCTGACCACACGCCCGAGCTGGATGGACGACCACGACGGTGTCCGTCGCGTCGACGGTGCGCCCGACCATCCGTGGTCCTGAACCGTGGCCGGCCGGCGCCCTTCCGGGTCTGCCTCCGGGCCCGCCTCGCGAGCTCTGCGCGGATCGACGGTGTCCACGGTCGCAGATTTCACTGGAACGGGCTTGTAGAGAAAGCAGGTGCGTTCTAGTCTCGATCTCGAGGCAACCAGGGGGAGGGCGAGATGGGAACGGATTCGAGCCGGGCGGACACGCGGATGATGGGGATCGTGCACGGTGCGCTGTGCCGCGACCTGGACCGTGCCCGTACGGTGCTGACCGCCGAGCCGTGTCCGGAGCACCGGCGGGCGCGCGCACTGGGCGAGCACGTCGTGTGGCTGATGGAGGTTCTGCATGCGCACCACACCGGCGAGGACGAGGGTCTGTGGCCGCTGGTCCGTGAGCGCGACCCGGCGGCGGTGCCGCTCCTGGACTCGCTGGACGCCGACCACCGCCGGATCGAGCCGGCGGCCGAGGCGCTGACGGTCGCCGCCCGGCGGTACGCGGGATCGGCCACCGACGAGTCGCGTATCGAACTCCTCGCGGCACTCGACGCGTTGACGACCGTGCTCGTACCGCACCTGGAGCGCGAGGTGGAGCAGGGCATGCCGGTCGTGGCGGCGAACCTCTCCCAGGCCGACTGGCATGCCTGGGACCAGAAGTACAACGTGAAGCCCAAGTCCTTCGGGCAGTTGGGGATGGAGGGGCACTGGCTGCTCGACGGCCTGGACCCCGAGGGATACCGGATCGTGGTCCACCTCGTGCCGCCGCTGCCGCGGTTCGTCCTGCTGCACGGCTTCGCCCGGGCCTACCGCCGCCGGGTGGCGGCCTGGTGGCGACCGCAGGTCCCGGCGCAGAGTGTCGTGGGGCGCTGATGGCGGCGGAGCAGGCGCCCCGGGCGCGACGTCAGTACCGCTCCCCGCGCCGTGAACAGCAGGCCGGGGAGACACGGGCGGCGGTGCTCGCCGCGGCCGTGCGGCTGTTCGCGGAGCGCGGCTGGGCGGCGACCGGGATGCGGGACGTCGCCCGCGAGGCGGGTGTCTCGGTCGAGACGGTGTACACGGGATTCCGGTCGAAGAGCGATCTGCTGATGGCGGCCCTGGACGTCGCCGTGGTCGGCGACGCGGAGCCCGAGGCGCTGGCGGATCGGCCCGAGTTCGCCCTGCTCGGCTCCGGGACCCGGCAGGAGCGGATCGCGGCGGCCGCCCGGCTGGTCACCGCCATCCACGAGCGGACCGCGGGTGTGCATCTCGCACTCCGTGAGGCGGCTGCCTCGAACGGCGATCTGGCCCAGAGGCTGCGTGAGAACCAGCAGCGCAGGCGGATCAGCATCGAGCAGGGCATGACCCGGGTCGCGGGGCGCGAGGTGACCCGTGAGGAGCGCGACGGGGCGTGGGCGGTCCTCGGCGTCGAGGTCTACCACCTGCTCACCGGCATCTCGGGCTGGACGCCGCAGCAGTACGAGGAGTGGGCGGCCGGTGTCATCGACCGGCTGCTCGACACATGACAGCGATGGACGCGGGCTCGAGGGGGAGTACAGGGTGGGCGGTATCGAAGTGAGTCGGAGCGTGGCCCGGACATGCCGGACGGAGGTGATCGTCGACGCGTCGGTCGAGGCCGTCTGGCGTGTCGTCGAGGACGTCACCCGGACCAGTGAGTGGAGTCATGAATGCCTCCGGGTCGTCTGGCTGCGCGGGGCGACCGCGGCGGCGCCCGGAGTGCGGTTCCGCGGCTACAACCGGGCCGGCCGGCTGCGGTGGAGTCGGTCCTGCGAGATCATCGCGCTCGAGGCCCCGCACCTCATCACGTGGCGCACCCTACCGACCCCGCTGTTCCCCGACAGTACGGACTGGACCATCGCTCTGGAGCCGGTCGGCACCGGGACACGGCTGGTGCAGACCTACCGGATGAGAAGCACACCGCGCTGGTTCCGTTGGGTCGTGGGGCGGCTCGTCAGGACCCATGTCGACCGCAGCGGCGCGCTCACCGAAGACCTGCGCCGGCTCGGGGCGATCGCAGCCCGCGACCCGCAGGGTGCTGTGACGCGACACTGAAAGAGCGTGTCGTGCTGACCGGGGGGCAGCACGACACGGAGTTGAGGGCGGCTCGGCCACGATGCGGGAGCATCGTGGCCGGGCCGCCCATGTCGGCGTCGACATGGCCTCTTCCGGCGACCGATGGACGGTTCAGCGGCCGCTCGGCACGGCCGGGGCGCTGTTTCCGGTGCCGTCGGACCCGCCACACCGGTCCGGCGCGCAGCGCCTTCAGCCGCCGGTGCCCGCCCCGGCCGAGTGGGCGCGTGGTTCCGAAGAGGACCGGCCGCGCCGGAGCCGGAATCGGACGGCCGCCCTGCCGCCCGTGCCGACCGCAGCCGGGCCCGAGCGGCGCGGGTCGTCGCCGAACTGCATGAACCAAGCGCCGAGTTCGTCCGCGCACGGGAACGTCACGAGGTCGCCGAGCACTTCGAGGACCGCAGGAACCTCGTCAGCCGTTTCGACGTCGAGATCCTGCTGGTGACGACCGCCCGCACCACTACGGAAGGGCGCGGAAAGCGTCAACCGCCCTCGGACTCGCGGAACCGGCAGCCCGCCCGGTGACCGTCTGCGAGTCGTCGCGGGTACGGCGTCGCCGGCGAGTCCGGCAGTGGCAGGGCCCGGGTCTTCTCACCCCAATGGTGCCTTGGGGCCCATGGCCCGGTCGCCGATATTCGGGCACGGGGCGAGGGTTTGCCGCCCCCCTGGTGATCCGTCGGCGAACGAAGGCACCGCATGGGTCCGGGTTTTGGTCCCGCTCGAAGAGGGCGGTGGCCTGGGACGGATCGATCCGCTGTGGACCCGGCACGAATCCGTGTCGCCCCCGAGTGCGGCGTTGGGGCCGCCTCGTGGAAGCGCCGGCCTGCGACCCCGATACCTCTCTAACCATCATAGTCATGTTGACAGGTTACAGCTCGTCCGCTTGAATCTAACCATCAAAAGCGACTAAAGGGGTTACTCATGGCTACTGTTCACCACCGGTACGCGACCGTGCGAGGCCGGCAGATCTTCTACCGTGAGGCAGGGCCGCACGATGCGCCCGCCGTCGTGCTGCTGCACGGCTTCCCGACCAGCTCGTTCATGTTCCGCAACCTCATCCCGATCCTGGGCGAGCGGTACCACGTGATCGCGCCGGACCACCTGGGCTTCGGCCTGTCCGACGCGCCGAGCGCCGATGAATTCGACTACACCTTCGACGCTCTGACCGACCTGACCAAGGGACTGCTCGACCACCTCGGCATCCGCCGCTACGCCATGTACGTCCAGGACTACGGCGCGCCCATCGGCTGGCGTCTGGCGATGAACGACCCGGATGCGGTCACAGCCGTCGTCACCCAGAACGGCAACGGCTACGACGAGGGGTTCGTCGAGGGGTTCTGGAAGACGGTCCGGGACTACCAGCGCGAGCAGACCCCGCAGACGGAGGCGGCGATCCGCAGCGCGCTCACCCTCGACGTCACCAAGTGGCAGTACCTGACGGGCGTCGCCGACGAGAGCGTCGTCAGCCCCGACACATGGCACCACGACTACCAGCTGCTCTCACGCCCCGGCAACGACGCGATCCAGCTCAAGCTGTTCCGCGACTACGCCACGAACCCGCCGTTGTATCCGGACCTCCACGCCTATCTGCGGGAGCACCGGCCGCCGCTGCTCGCGGTATGGGGGAAGAACGACCCCATCTTCGGGCCCGCGGGAGCCGAGGCCTTCGCCCAGGACGTGCCGGACGCCGAGATCCACCTCCTGGAGGGAGGCCACTTCCTCCTGGAGAGCGCACTCGACGAGGCAGCCGCGCTCATCACCGACTTCCTGGCCCGGAACCTCAAGGCCTGAAAACAAGCGCGGACGGAAAGGACGGACATGAACGGTGATTCGCCTACTGCGCGCAGAACCCCCGTCGTGCTGGTCCACGGGGCGTGGGCCGACGGGTCGAGCTGGGGTCCGGTGATCCGGCGGCTGTGGGACGAGGGCGTGGACGCCTGCGCCGCTCCGCTGCCGCTGACGTCCCTCGGCGACGACATCGCCGCCCTCGAGCGGTCCGTGCGCAGAGCCGACGGACCGGCTCTCGTGGTAGGGCACGCCTACGCGGGAGCCGTGATCGGCTCGCTGCCGGCCGACCTGGTGAGGGGACTGGTCTACGTCGCCGCACTGGCTCCCGACGAGGGCGAGACCGTGGCCGATGTGTTCTATCGTGGGACGCCCCATCCGAAAGCCCCGCACCTCACACCGGACTCCGACGGGTTCGTCTGGCTTCCGGACGACGCGTTCGCCGAGGCGTTCGCGCAGAACGCCTCCGGCGAGGAGCAGTATGTGCTGCGTTCCGTGCAGAGGCCCATCGCCGCGGCGGCCATCGGCACCGCCGTGGGAAGGCCCGCGTGGAAGGACCGTCCGGCCTGGTACTTCCTCGCGGAGGAGGACCGCATGATCACGGCGGACACCCAGCGTTACATGGCGGAACGAATCAACGCGACGGTGAGGTCGGCGCCCACCGACCACATGCCGCTGGTCACCGCGCCGGACCTGGTGACCGGCCTGATCGTCGAGGCGCTCAAGGGGACACGCCCCGCCTGAGAGCCGGCGACGAGGGCGGGAGCCTGTGTCCGTACCGGCTCCCTCCCTCCTCGACAGGGCCGTAGGGCCCCGTCCGCGCTCAGGCCCGGACGATCGCCAGCACCTCGTCCCGCAGCCGGGCCACGGTGTCCGCGTCGCGGGCCTCCACATTGAGCCGCAGCAAGGGCTCGGTGTTGGAGGGCCGCAGGTTGAACCACCAGTCGGCGGCACTGATCGTCAGGCCGTCGAGTTCGTCGGCGGTCGCTCCGTCCCGGTCGGCGAAGGCCTCGCGGACCGCGGTGACGGTGTGCTGCTGATCGTCGACCACGCTGTTGATCTCGCCGGACGCCGCATAGCGCTGGTACTGGGCGACCAGCGCGGACAGCGGACCGGGCGCTGCGCCGAGGGCGGCGACGACGTGCAGGGCCGCCAGCATGCCCGTGTCGGCGGACCAGAAGTCGCGGAAGTAGTAGTGCGCGGAGTGCTCGCCGCCGAACAACGCTCCGGTGCGGGCCATTTCGGCCTTGATGAAGGAGTGCCCGACACGGGTGCGCACCGGAGTGCCCCCGTGTTCGCGCACCACGTCGGGCACCGCCCGTGAGGTGATCAGATTGTGGATGACGGTGCTTCCCGGGCGGTCGGTCAGCAGCCGGGCCGCGATCAGGGCGGTCACCGTGGACGGCGGGACGGCCTCGCCGCGTTCGTCCACGACAAAACAGCGGTCGGCGTCACCGTCGAAGGCCAGGCCCATGTCGGCCCCGGTCTCGCGCACCCGGTGCCGGAGGTCGACGATGTTCTTCGGGTCCAGCGGGTTGGCCTCGTGGTGGGGGAAGGTGCCGTCCAGTTCGAAGTACATCGGGACGACCTCCACCGGCAGGTCGCGGAAGACGGCGGGAGTGGTGAGGCCGGCCATGCCGTTGCCCGCGTCCACCACGATCTTCAACGGGCGGACGGCGGACAGGTCCACCAGTCCCAGGAGATGGGCGGCGTAGTCGCCGAGCATGTCCCGGGAGGTGATGGAGCCCTGCGCGCGCCCGCTCCCGGGCAGCCCTCCTTCGGCCGACCAGCGCTCCACAAGGGCGCGGATCTCCCGCAGACCGGTGTCCTGGCCGACCGGTGCCGCGCCCGCCCGGCACAGCTTGATGCCGTTGTAGCGGGCAGGGTTGTGGCTCGCGGTGAACATCGCGCCGGGGCGCTGCAGTGCGCCGCTGGCGAAGTACAGCCCGTCGGTCGAGCACAGGCCGATTTCGGTCACGTCGGCGCCGCGCCCGGCCGCTCCCTCGGCGAAGGCGCGTGCCAGGCCGGGGGAACTGGGGCGCATGTCGTGCCCGGTGACGATCGCGTCCGCGCCGGTCGTCTCGACGAAGGCCGCCCCGAACAGCCGGGCGAGGTCCTCGTCGAGCTGATCGGGAACGATTCCGCGGATGTCGTAGGCCTTCACCAGGCCCGAGAGGTCGACACCGGTTGTGTCACTCACTGGTCGTGCTCCTTGTGCTTCAGCCATACGGCCGTGTCCTGTGGGATGCAGCGGCCTACGAGCGGTGCGCTGGAGAGCAGCACCTCGGCGCGGTCGTCCAGCCTCAGCGGCTGTGCGCCGAAGTTCACCACGCACCGCAGCCCTGCGCCGCGCTCGAAGGCGAACCACGCGCCGCTGTCGGGACCCTCGGGCTTCAGTGCCGCGTCCGAGGCCGGGTGGTCGCGCCGCAGCCGCAGCGCCCTGCGGTACAGCGCCAGCATGGAACCGCCGTCGTTCTCCTGTGCCGCAGCGGTCAGTTCCGCCCAGTCCTCGGGCTGGGGGAACCAGCAGTCCCCGGGAGCGGCGGTGCTGAAGCCGTACGGCGGGGCCCCACCCTCCCAGGGCAGGGGTACCCGGGCCCCGTCCCGGCCGCGTTCCCGGTGGCCGGAGCGCTCCCACAGCGGGTCACGCAGCCGGTCGTCGGGGAGTTCGGCCTGCGGCAGCCCGAGTTCCTCCCCCTGGTAGACGTACGCCGCGCCGGGCAGTGCGAGCATCAGCAGCGCCGCGGCGCGCGCCCGGCGCTCGCCGACCGGGCCGCCGCCGTAGCGCGAGACCGGACGGACCGCGTCATGGCTTGAGAGCACCCAGGTGACCGGCGCCCCCACCGCCTGCATGGCGGCGGCGGACCGCTCGATCACGTCCCGCATCGCCGTACCGTCCCACGGGCACTCCAGGAAGGCGAAGTTGAAGGTCTGCTGCATCTCGCCGGGGCTGACGTAGCGAGCCAGCCGGTCGGGTTCGAAGATGCCGGCCTCCGCCACCATCACGCGTTCGCCGGGCGGTACGGCGCCGGCGGGCGCGGGGTGGGTGTCCAGCAGGGTGCGCCACGTCCTGAAGAGCGGGTGCAGCTCCTCCTGGTCGTAGTAGGGCATCAGATGGTTGCGATGGACGTCCTGGTGCTGGCCCGGACCTGCGTCGGGCAGGCCCTCCGCCTTGAACAGGGTGTGGGCGACATCGACCCGGAAGCCGTCCACGCCGCGGTCCAGCCAGTGCTTCAGGATCCGTTCGAAGTCCGCGACGACCTCGCCGTCACGCCAGTTCAGGTCCGGCTGCTCGGGCGCGTGCAGATGCAGGTACCACTCGCCGGGAGACCCGTCGGGTTCGCGGATCCTGGTCCATGCGGGACCACCGAACGCGGACTGCCAGTCGTTCGGGGGCAGTTGACCGTCCACGCCGAGACCGGGCCGGAAGACGTATCGCTCCCTGGCGCGCGAGCCCGCCCCGGCGGCGACCGCCTCGCGGAACCATGGGTGCCGGTCGGAGGTGTGGTTGGGGACCAGGTCCACCAGAACCTTGATGCCCAGTTCATGGGCCCGCTCCACCAGGGCGTCGAAGTCCGCCGGTGTTCCGAGGTCGGGCGCCACCCCGGTGTGGTCCGCGATGTCGTAGCCGCCGTCCGCGAGCGGCGACGGATAGAACGGGGTGATCCACACGGCGTCGACCCCGAGTCGGCGCAGATGCCCGAGTCGCGCCGCGGCACCGGCCAGGTCGCCGATGCCGTCCCCGTCGCTGTCGGCGAAGGATCGCGGATAGATCTGATAGCAGACGGCATCGCGCCACCACGGGGCGGCGCGGTCCGGCCCACCCGACCCGCCGATGGCGGGCCGGGTGGGGCCCGGGCCCGCCACGGGGCCACCCGCACCGGCGGTCGGGACCGCGGTCATGCCGATGCACCCACGGAGCTGCGGGAGGGCACGGTCACCGGCAGGGTGCGGCCGCTCTCCGCCGACCGGGTCGCGGCCTCGGCCACGGCGACTGCCGTGAGACCGGCGCGGGCGTCGGCCACCGGAGTGCCGCCGTGCGCCGCGCAGTGCAGCAGGTCGGTCATGGCCGCCCGTACGCTCTCGGCGTAGACGTGCGGCTTGCGCTCCTCGCCGCCCAGGTCGATCACGACGTCGACCCGGTGCGGGACGACGCGCCGCACGCCCCGGCCGAGGGCCGGGCGGTCCGAGCCGGCGTCACGCCGCACGGACACCGTGATCCGCTCGCCCCCGTGCGGACGCAGCCCGGGGACCGCGAGCAACTCGTCGGCCCGCTCCGGCAGTTGCGCCCAACGAGCGGCGCCCGCCTCATCGGTCCAGGCAGTGACCGTCGCGAAGGTGGGGATCCAGCCGGTGACCCGGGCCTCGGCGAAGCCGTAGTCCAGACGCATCAACTGCCGCTCGGCGCGATGGGCGTGGGTGAAGGAGTGGGTGTGTGTCGCCACGCTCCCGCCGGGATGGGTCGCGGTGGCCACCACGATGTCCACCGGACCGCCGTCCCGTCGCACCTCGGTGCCGTGGACCGCAACCGGGTCCGTGCCCATCAGGGCGGCCGCGGCGTCGAAGAAGTGCACACCGTGCTCGATATGGATGCCACCACTGAGCGCCGGGTCCCAGAACCAGTGGTCCGGGCCGAGATCCTCGTCGGAGGCGTCGTTCTCGAAGAGGAACCGGCGCAACGGGTCCAGCAACCCCTCCTCGCCCAGCCGTTGGAGCAGCCGCAGGATCGGGTTGTAGCGCAGCACATGGTCGACCGCGAACACACCGGGCGCACGGCTCGCCTCCTCGGCGACACGTGCGGCGGCCTCGAGGGTGACGGCGACCGGCTTCTCGCAGAACACGTGCCTGCCCGCGCGCAGAGCGGTCACGGCACCGTCCGCGTGGGCGGCCGGCGGGGTGGCGAGGACCACCACGTCGACCTCCGGGATCCCCACCACCTCCTCGACGGACGCGGCGACCTGCGCGCCGTGCCGCTCAGCCAGCACGCGGGCGCGCTCCCCGTCGGGGTCGGCACACGCAACGACCCGCAGACCGGCGATGTCGCGCACCGCGTCCAGCACATACGCGCCGAAGCCGCCGCAGCCGACGAGCGCAAGACCCACGTCGGGGACGACGGTCATTCGGACCGGTCCAGCCGGGCCACGCCGATGTGCGCGTCGGCCATGCCGTAGAAGACGTACCGCACGCCGTCGATCTCCTCGATGGCGGTCGGGAAGACCACGTTCGGCACGGTGCCGGAACGCTCCTCCTCGGTCTCCGGGGCCATCAGCGGCTCGGTGGTACGCGAGAGCACCCGGGCCGGGTCGGCGGGGTCGAGGATCATCGCACCGGCCGCGTAGTGGACCGTCTGCACCTGGGCGAACGGATCCTCGATGGTGCCGGAGACACCGTGGTGGATGAGCAGCCAGCCCTCCTCGACACGGATCGGAGCCGGGCCGGCACCGATCTTGAGCTCCTCCCAAGGGTGCTCGGACAGCGCGACCAGGCGGTGGTGGCGCGGCCGGGTCAGTGCGCGGATGTCCTGCTTGACCTCGGCGACGGGGACGTAGGAGATCCAGATGCCGGGGCGCTCGTCGGTCACACCGGCGGGCAGGTGCACACCCTCACCGGGCCGGAACCAGCCGAGGTCCCACATCGGGCGGTGCAGCATCGCGAAGTACATCTCACCGTCCGGGCCCGGCACGGGCTCGGGGAAGTGCACGACGTCCTTGTTCGGGAAGAGGTTGAGGTCGGTGTCCAGGTCGGGCTGGTACTCGAACTGGATGGGGCCCAGACGCTCCCAGTGCACCAGGTCCTCGGAGACGGCGAGCGCCGGCTTGGGGCCGAGCGGGCCGTACGCCACGTACGACATCACATGCCATCCGAGGTCCTCGATCCAGGTGGTGCGGGGGTCCTCCACACCGGCGTTGTTCTTGCCGCGCTCCCAGCCCTCGTCCGGGGCCAGGACCACACCGCGGCGCTCGACCCCGGTGGGCACACCGTCCTCGACGGTCACCTCCGCGAGGCCGACCCGGGACACGTTGCCTGCCGAGACCAGCCGCGGCAGCAGGTGGAGCCTGCCGTCGGGGGTGCGGCCGGAGGCGGGGTTGAGCACACCCTCCACCTCGTCGGAGTTGCCGGGCAGTGGGGACATCACGACGCCGACCCGGGTGAGACGGTAGGGGATGGGGGTGGTGGTGCTGTGGGACACGGGTGTTCAGCCCTTCGTTGCTGAGTCGATGTCGGTGGAGGTGAAGCGGCGCTGGAAGACGATGTAGAGCGCCACCGCGGGGGCCGCGAGCACGCACGCCCCGGCGAGGATGGCGCCGAACGGATTGGCGGCGGCCGAGGCGACGGTGCTGATGTAGTTGGCCAGGGACACGGCCAGCGGCTGCATGTCCTGCCGCTTGGTGACGAGGAACGGCCAGAGGAATTCGTTCCAGGGCCCGGTGAAGCTGAGCAGCACCACCGAGAGCAGGGCCGGCTTGCACAGCGGCAGCGCGATGCGGAAGAGGATCTGCAGTTCGCCGGCCCCGTCCATGCGCGCCGCCTCGAACATCGCAGGCGGCAGCTGCAGGAAGAACTGCCGGAAGATGAAGACGGCGGTGGTGTTGATCGCGAAGGGCAGGATCATGCCCAGATATGAGTCGGCCAGGCCGTAGTCGCGAACGATCAGCACATACAGGGGGATCATCAGCAGCTGGAAGGGGATGACCTGCACCAGCAGCACCAGGGCGAAGGTGGTGCCCCGGCCCCGGAACTGCAGCCGCGCCAGCGCGTATCCGGCGAGGAGTCCGAAGACCGTAGTGCAGACGATCACACCGCCGGTGAAGATCCCGGAGTTCACCAGCGAACGCCCCAGCGAGATGGCCGAGTTGATCGCGGCGTAGTTGTGCAGGCTCAGGTTCCCCGGATCGGGGAACGCTCCGCTCGGGCTCGAGTCGGGCTCCTTCTGCAAGGAGCCGATGACCATGTAGTAGAAGGGGAAGAGGAAGGCGAACGCCCCGACGAGCAGTGCCAGCCTCGACCACAGCGACCTGGACGCGGATCCCGTGGCGCGCGCCGTGCGCCGGTGCTTCCTCGTGTCCGAGGGTGTGACGTCTGCGGCCATCTCAGTCCCTCTCCAGGAATCGGCGGTAGACGAGCGAAATGGCCGTGATCAGTACGACGAGGATCACACCGATGGCGGCTGCCTCATCGGGGTGCCCCTGCTGCAGACCCCGCTGGTACATGAGCAGCACGGGTGAGGTGGTCGCTCCGTCCGGTCCGCCACCGCTGGTGAGCAGATAGGGCTCGGTGAACAGGTTGGCTCCGGTGATCGTGGCCAGGACCAGGACCAGCAGCGTGGCGGGACGCACGGCGGGCACCGTGATCGACCGGAACGTCCGGAACCGGCCCGCGCCGTCCAGGGCCGCCGACTCGTACAACTCGTTCGGTACGTTCTGCAGCGCCGAGAGATACAGCACCACGAAGAAGCCCAACTGCTTCCAGGCGACGAAGACCGCGACGACCGGCATCGCCAGATGGGAGTTCACCAGCCACGAGGGGTCCGGAGCCAGTGGGCCGAGAGCCTGGTTGACCAGGCCGTTGGAGTTGAACAGGAAGATCCACACACCTACGACCGCCACACTGGCCGTGATGTAGGGGATGTAGTACGCCGTCCGGAAGAAGGAACGGAACGGCAGCTTCTTGTTCAGTGCACTGGCGAGAACCAGCGAACCCACCACCGTCAGCGGCACGTTGATGACGAGGAAGACGGCGATGTTGAGGAAGGAGCGCCAGACGGCGGGGTCCGTCAGGACCGTGGTGTAGTTCTCCAGCCCGACGAAGGGCCGGTCGACCGACACGCCCGGGGCGGCGAAGAAGTAGTCGTGGAAGGACATCCACACGGCGAAGCCGAGCGGATAGATGAAGATCGCGGCCAGGTACAGCACGTACGGGGAGACGAACAGCATCCCGATGGGCTGGTGCCCGCCGAGCCACAGTCGCCACGATCGGCCCGCGGTCGTCCTCCCGCGCCCGGGCGCGGTGCGCCCGGGGCCGTGGGTGTCATGAGTGGTTGAGGTCATGGCAGCGCGTCACTGGTTCTCTGCCAGCTTGTCGACCTTGCCCGCGGCATCCTTGAAGGTGCTCGTGAGGTCGCCCTTGCCGAAGATGACGGACTTGGTGTACGCGTCGCGGAAGGTCTGCCAGATCTCGACCGAGTTCGGCACGTTCGGCGCCTCGATGGTGTGCTCCGCCTGCTGCGCGAAGGCCTCGTATTCCTTGTGGGACGCGAAGTACGACGGGTAGGCCGACGCCAGCGCCTGGCGCATCGGCATCTGGCCGGTCGCCTCCAGGAGCTTGCCGTCCTGCTCCTTGCCGGTGGCGAACTTCATGACGTCCCAGGCGGTCGCCCGGTTCTTGCAGGAGGAGTACATGCCGATGGACTTCTCGTCGCTGAAGGTCCCCTTGCCGGCCGCGCCGTCGGCGGTCGGCACCGGCACGGCACCCCACTTGACCTTGTCGCCGTAGACGGAGACCGCCCAGGGACCGACGGTGGCCATCGCGGCCTTGCCCTCGGCGAAGGCGTCGCCGTTGAAGGTCTCCTTGGGGGCGAGGCCCTCGGAGTACATGGTCTTCCACATCTGGGCGGACTTGATGCCCTCGGGCGAGGCGAACTGCGCCTTGCCGTCCTCGACGAGCTGCTTGCCGGTCCCTGCCGCGAACAGCGGGTAGAAGTCGAACCAGGACTGGTAGAACTCCGAGGTCGGCGCGGGCCAGATGGCGGCCTTGGCCACCCCGCTGTGCACGAGCTTGCGCGAGGTGTCCAGGAAGTCCTGGTAGGACGTCAGCTCGGGGTGCTCCGGGTCCAGTCCGGCCTTCTTGAAGAGCTCCTTGTTGTAGAAGATCATCACCGGGTTGCTCTTCCACGGCAGCTGGTAGTACTTGCCGTCCGGCGAGGCGTACTGCGCGAGCCGGTCGCCGACACGGGACTGCAGGTACTGCTTGCCGTCGGGGAAGTCGTCCAGCGCGACCAGGCCGCCCTGCTTCTGGAAGCCGGGCACAGCCGCCGGGGCGGTGTTGAGCACCAGGCACGGCGCGTTACCGGCGGTGATCGCCGCGCCGATGACCTCCTCGGAGCTCTTGCCGGCGGGGATCTCCTGGGCGCTCACCTTCTCCTTGGGGTGGGCGGCGTTCCAGGCCGCCACCATGCTCTTGCCCCACGCGACTTCCTGCGCGTTGTTGGAGTACCAGATGGTGATGGGGCCACGGGAGTCGTTCGCCGCGGCACCGGAGTCCGATCCGCCGCCGCACGCGGTCAGGGCGAGCGCCGCTGCCGGCAGCAGGGCGAGGAGGGCCTTCTTCATTGGAGGTTCCGTTTCTCACTGGAGGTGGTCAGCCGGCGGTACGGCGTCGCTGAGCGTCGCCGGCCGCCTTCCGGGAGGGGGGAGGGGTCTGGGGGCCGCCGTCACGGGCCGTCATCGGCTTCCACGGACGGGAACGGGGCCGGTCGAGCCGCGTATGACCAGCGTGGCCGGGTCCAACTCGACGTCGGCCGTGGTGCCGTGCTCGATCATTTCGACCAGTGCCTGGGCCGCGGCCCGGCCCCACAGGACCGGGTTGGCGCGGCAGGTCGTCAGCGTCGGACTGGTCCAGGAGGCCAGCGGCACGTCGTCGAAGCCCACCACCGAGAGGTCGTCGGGCAGTCGCAGGCCGGCGTCCTGGGCGACCGCCATACCGGCGGTGGCCGACAGGTCGTTCCCGTAGACGATCGCGGTCGGGGGGGTTGGGAGGTCCAGCAGTGCCCGGGTCGCGCGCGCCCCGCCCTCGGCCGTGAACCCTCCGGGCAGAGACGTCCCGCGGGGCAGGCCCGCTTCGGCGAGTGCGTCCGCCCATGCCTCGCGGCGGCGCCGTGCGTGCACGAACTCCTCGGGACCGGCCACGTAGGCGATGTTGCGATGCCCCAGCTCCACGAGGTGGCGTACGGCGTTGCGGACCACGGGACGGTCGTCGAGGTTCACCGTCGGCAGGTCCCTGTCCGACTCGATGCCGCCGACCGCGATCGCGGGCAGGCCGAGTTCCGCCACCAGGCCGGGCCGCGGATCGTCGAGGCGCAGGTCGGTCAGGAAGACTCCGTCGACCCTTCGGTCGGCGGCGAGTCTGCGGTAGGTCTCCACTTCGTCGCCGGGGCGGCTCATCTGCAGCATCAGCCCGTCACCCGTCTCGGAGATCACCGACTCGATACCGGCCATGAACGCCGGGTAGAACGGGTCGGTGCCGATGAGCTCCGGCTCGCGGGCCAGGACCAGACCGACGGCACGTGCACGGCCCGTGGACAGTGCTCTCGCGCTGCGACTCGGGGTCCATCCCAGCTTCTCGGCCGCGGACCGGACCCGCTCCTGGGTGGCGAGTGCCACACCGGGACGGTTGTTGAGGACGAAGGAGACGGTCGCTCGGGACACCCCGGCCAGCTCGGCGACATCCGCGATCGTGGGACGACGGGCCATGGGTGACCTCCGGTTTTTGCCAGCTGGGCAAGCGACGACATATGGCCGGTTCGTATCGCCGCAAGGGCATGCGGGACCACGCCTGGACGGCGCCGCCTACAGAGCAGGGGAGGACACGCCCCTGGCCACTCCACCGTTGCAGGCGAGTGCGACCGGGACTTGAACCGGTTTAAAAGGCGGTCATAGCTTCGGCTCCACCCCCCGTTAAGTCAAGAGCCCATATTTATAAACCCAATTGGCCACTATTTGTCAGGTAATGCCCCTTATGGGAGATGTGTGCAACGATCCATCCCGGAGTCTCGCCCCACGCGTCGGCGACTGGAGGGGGCGACGGCGATTGCTCGCATCCCGAGGTGGCCGAAATGGCGCGCTGGTGTGTGTCGCGGGGTCGGCCGCGGTGTCTCGATGTGCGCCCGAACGTCCGAGGTTGGCTTCTGCCTCCGAGGGTGTGTCGGACGGGACCGGCTCGGTGACGGCGTACGCGGCTTCCGGATTCGCGGCTGCGTTCGAGTTGCAGGTTCACGGAAGGCTACATATCGTAACGTACAGTAACGGTGATCCCCGATGTGGGCGTCGGCGTCTCATTGCCGCCGGTCCCGGCTCGGATCCGGGTGGTGGCCCCCGGGCCGGAGGAGTTCTCTGCCGGATTTCTGCTGTCGCCGATGAGGAATCGAGCTCGTCGAGAGCTCCTTCTCGAAAAGATCTTGGAACAGCTCGAGGAGATCTGCCATGTCCGAGACATCCCAGCGGCGCTCTCGCCGAGAGTTCATTTCCCTCTCGGCCGCCGCGATGACCGTGGCAACCACCGGGGTCTTCGGCCCGCCCTCCGCAACACCGGCAGCGACAAGCGGAAGCGCCCGTGAAAGCGCACGCATTCGACCCTTCCGTATCCATGTCGAGGAACGGGAACTGGCCGAACTCCGCCGGCGCATCGGCGCGACACGCTGGCCCGACCGTGAGACCGTCCACGATCGGTCCCAGGGCGTGCAGTTGGCGACGATGCAAGAACTGGCAGGCTACTGGGGAACGTCCTACAACTGGCGCACGATCGAGGCGAAGCTGAATTCCCTGCCGCAGTTCATGACCAGGATCGACGGGCTGGACATTCACTTCCTCCACATCCGCTCCCGCCACGCGAACGCTCTGCCGATGATCCTGACCCACGGCTGGCCGGGCTCGATCCTCGAATTCCTGAAGGTGATCGACCCGCTCACCAACCCCACGGCCCACGGCGGGCGCGCGCAGGACGCCTTCCATCTCGTCATACCCTCGATGCCGGGCTACGGCTTCTCGGAAAGGCCGACGGCCACGGGCTGGAACCCCGCACGCATCGCGCGCGCCTGGGCCGTACTGATGGAGCGGCTGGGATACAAGCACTTTGTCTCCCAGGGCGGTGACTGGGGCGCGGTGGTCTCGGACAAGATGGCGGTCCAGAAACCCCCGGGACTGCTCGGCATCCACGTCAACTTCCCCGCAACCGTCCCCCCGGACATCGCCCAGAAACTCGAATGCGGCTACCCGGCTCCGGCAGGCCTGACCACCGACGAGAAAGCGGCGTACGACAAGCTTGCCGACTTCTACAAAACGGGTTCGGGCTATTCGGCCATGATGGTCACCCGCCCGCAGACCGTCGGCTACGGACTGACGGACTCACCGGCCGGACTGGCCGCCTGGATATACGACAAGTTCGCAGCGTGGACCGACAGCGGCGGCCATCCGGACCGGGTGCTCACCAAGGACGAGATGCTCGACGACATCACGCTCTACTGGGTCACGAACACCGCGGTTTCCTCCGCCCGCCTCTACTGGGAGAACAACGCCAACAACTTCAACGCCGTGTCGGTGTCCGTCCCGGCCGCGGTCTCGGTCTTCCCGGGCGAGATCTACCAGGCGCCGCGGAGCTGGACCGAGCGCAGCTATCACAAGCTGATCTACTTCAACAAGGCACCCAGAGGCGGCCACTTCGCGGCCTGGGAAGTCCCGGAGATCTTCTCCGACGAACTGCGGGCGGCGTTCAGATCACTGCGCTGACAGCCGGATCCCGGTGGGATGCCGACCCGCGGCGTTGAAGCTGATGCCGCGGGTCCCGCGCACCGCGGCACACGATCACCCGCACCCCCGGCACGCTGCGGCGGCCTGCGTACGCCGTTGTCCGAGGGGAGCGGTACGGTCGGCGCTCGTGAACGAACAGCGGGGCGGCGACGGCGCGGTGAGACAGTTCGCGGGGGAGTTCGAGACCCATCTGACGGTCCGGGCGGAGAACCGCGGGGAAGGCGACGACCCGATACGTATCTGGGCGGAACACCACGGAATCAAGTACACGCGCATCGTTCTCGACCGGGGTCGAACACCGGACCAGCCCATGCTGACCTGTCCGGGGCGAGGGCACCTGGCCGGGCAGCTGGCGACGGCACGGCAATGGTCGCAACGGCTGCAGGACGACGGGTTCCGAGTCGTACGGCTGAAGATCGAGGCCGCGCCGTGGAACGCCGACGTCCCGGAGACGGACGACGAGGCCGCGGACCTCCCCGGCCACTGCTACTTCGAGCACCACGCCAAACTGGTCCTGTCCAGCGAGCCTCAGGTGGCGGCGGTGCGGGCGCTGGCCGCGCCGCACTCGGCACACGTCTCCCGCAACGCCCGCCGGACGTCGGCCGACGGCGGGCACGAGCGCTTCGTCACCCAGCGGTGCCGGGGCGTCGGCCGCGCGGAGGCGGGCCGACGCCTCGACGTACTCCTTCGTGTGCTGACGGCGGCCGGGTACGAGGCCGTGGAGGTGGAGAAGGAGTTCGTCGTGTACGACGACAACCCCGCCGTGGACGCCGGCTGGATCAAGGGCGAGCCGAGACTCGTATGACGGCACCGGAACCACCCGCTGCACCTGTCCCTCCGCCGGGCGGTGACGGTGACCCCCCGGCGGCTGTGGAACCGGGCCGGGGCGGTGTGGACGCGCACGATGCGGCGGAGCGCGAGCCGGGGTCCGCCGAGGTCCGGGGACGCAACGGCATCGACCGCCGAGCAGCCCATCGTGCTGCCCTGGACCACGTACTCGCCCTTGTCGCCGACGCTCCCTGGAGCGGAACTCTCGTGCTGCGGGGAAGCATGGTCATGCAGGCGTGGCTGGGGAACGCGGCGCGTGAACCGGCGGACCTCGACTGGGTCGTCCTGGAGAACGCCGTCGGGATCGATCCGCTGGACCCGTATCCGTACATCGACGGCGCCGACACCGTGCAGCAGTGGCCTGAGGCCGCCGACGGCGCGGCACGCTACGAGATGTGGACCTACGAGGAGTTCGACACAGGTGGGCAGCGGCCGGTGCTGCCTCCGGAGGGCCTGCACTGGCTGCACGAACAGGAGCCCGCCGATGCCGGCCCTCCGTACCTGGACCTGCTCGACCGCGTGGAGCAGTGTCCCGAGGCGGCACCGGGGTTGCTCCTCGCCGCGAAGAGCGCGCGGGTGGACGGAACTTGGACGTACACGGAATACGACACGCCAGGGGTGCGACTGGTCATCCCATGGCACACCGAAGGCCTGCCGCCCGGCGAAGTGCGGCTCGACTTCGCCCGGGACGAGTGGCTTCCCGAGTCCCCGGTGTGGACACTGGTACCGCGCGGTGACGGGGGCAGGCCCACGGCGGTACGAACGGCGAGCCGCGATCTGTCGCTCGCCTGGAAGGTGCTGTGGCTGTACTCCGACAGCCGTGACGGCCGTACGGCACGGGGCAAGGATCTGTACGACGCGGTGCTCCTCGCCGAGGCGGAGGGAGCGTGTCTCTCGCCGCGTCTGCTCCGCAAGGTCTTCGGTCGCGCTTCCGACGCGGAAGCCGACGGCTTCGACCCGGCCACGGTGGCCCGTTGGGAGGTGGACTGGGCCGAGTTCCAGGAGAGGCACCCGTGGGTGACGGGAACCGGGGAGGACTGGCTCCACCGACTGGGACGAGCGTTGGGAACGATATTCACGGAGCACCGGCTCGCGCCGGCCACCGGACGCACCGGTGGCACTGCTCAGGTGCGCGGTGTGCAACGGCGATGCCGCGATCGAAGACGGTCGCGCGGGAGAGGCGTGTGTGATGACTGATTCCTGGGAGGGGTTCGTATGGCAGGGGCGCGCGATGCCTCGAGTCCCGCCGGACGACGAGGACCGGGCGCGCTTCGACCTGCCTACGACGCTGCGTCCCGTCAAGGACGAGCGCGTCGTGCAGCGGCCGGTCTTCGACCCGGCGCTCAAGCAGTACTCCAACGCCTACCGGGCCTCGGACCCCCGGTTCGCCGACCCTGACGTCGAACAGGCCTGGCAAGCGGCTCGCCGCGCCGCGATCGGGTTGGTGCTCTCGGCGATCTCCAGCTCCCCATGGGCGGCCTCGCTCGTGCTGCGCGGCAGCGTGCTGCTCCGTGCCTGGTTCGGGGATGCCGCACGAGAACCGGGCGATCTCGACTTCGTCATCGCACCCGCGTCGTGGCGGATCGAAGAGGAGCGGACCGATGCCATGCTCGAGGGCGTGGCTCGGGCCGCCGAGAGGGCGGCGCATCACGGTGACGGAGTGGTCCGGTTCGACGCGGCGGAAGCGGTCAGCGACGACATCTGGACGTATGACCGGGTCCCCGGACGGCGCCTGGTGCTGCCGTGGAGATGCGACGGGTTGCCCGGCGGCGTCGTACAACTCGACTTCGTCTTCAACGAGCATCTTCCCGTCGACCCCGAACCGGTCCTGCTCCCCTCGGCGTCGGGTGACCCGCAAGCGGTGCTGAGCGCGGCCACGGCCGAGTTGTCACTGGCCTGGAAACTCATGTGGCTCGTGAGCGACATGCATCCGCAGGGCAAGGACCTCTATGACGCCGTTCTGCTGGCCGAACACACGTCGTTGCGTTACGAACTGCTGCGGGACGTCTTCCTGGACGCGGAGCCGTCCGACGGGTGCCACCCGGTGGGGCGGCGTGAGATCGCCGGGCTCAAGGCCTACGTAGAGTGGGAACATTTCATCGCCGAATACCCCGATGTCACCGGGAGCGTGGGCGACTTCGTCGACCGCCTGGTCGCCGCGCTCGCACCGACGTTCCAAAGCGTCGAGGCGGTGGGGCTTGGGGAAGACGAGTACGCCCGCCACGTGTGGTGGTTGGAGCCCCGCATCCGGGAGAACCGGGAACTGCTGAAGCGGACGAGCATGCGCGCCGTGCAGGAGAAGATGCACGCGGCCCGTCTCCCGTTGCTCACGGCCGTCGTCATCACGCGGGAACTCCTCGGTTCCGATCGCCACAGCGTGCAGGACGCACGTTCCGTCGTGTTCGACGACCCCTCCTGGCATCGGCTGGTCGAGTCACATCGGGTTGGCGCCGGTTGGCTCGACAGAGAACTCGAACGGCTTTGGAAGCGGTGACTCCGCGTCCCGCGGCGCGGTGCTGCGGTCCGCACCCCTCCTCGGGGTGCGGACCGCCGGCTCAGCCGGTGACGCTCGGGGCGCCCGTCTCGAGGTGGCCGACGAAGCGGCGGGAGACGGTGGTGCCGGAACTGGCCGTGACCGTGAAGTCGTGCCAACCGCCGTTGTAGGCAAGGGCGTTGAATGAGTCGTCCACGAAGATCCCGGCGGTCACCTGGTAGGTCCAGGGGCCTTCTCCAGTATCAGGACGACCACGTGCTTCATATTGGTGATCGACCCGGACGCGGCCGACGCGGTTCCGCGAGCGGTACCGCGTCGAGGTTCAGCCGCTCGCCAGCGGCTTTCAAGGATGTGGGGCGGCCCTGCGGCGTCCGCCGAGGGCAGCGGCACGCGTCGGCCGCCGACGCCTGGCAGTGCCGGACGTCATTGTCGGCCCCATTCGATAAAGGCGCTCAATCGGGCGATAAGCGGGCGGTCTTGGACAGGTGTCGGCTCGCGAGGTCACGATGCTGGGCGTGATCCCCGTCTTCACGGACGACGAGCCGCCGTGGCCGGCAGCGGGGACCGTTCCGAGGAGTTCCCGTGCTGATGCCGAACGCCCAGGTCCAGTCCTCGCCCGGCAGTCCGGAGGGACCGCACTGCTCCGAGGTCGTCGTCTTTACGCCCGGACCGGAACGTCGCATTCAAGGCATATGACGTGCCCCGGACGCCGGAAGCCGTGGATGCCCCGCTCCGCCCGACAAAGCGCTCTCCGGTCAGCCGGTGGATCCCCGCCACATCGCGACTGCCTCCGCGCACCGTCGCCGCCGCCCTCACCACATCGGCCGGACTGGCCGTGCTGGTGGCCCTGGGGGCGCTCATGCATCAGACGGTGCTCGTGCCGCCGCTCGCGGCCACGATGGCGATCGTGACCGCGACCCCCGAATCGCCTCTCGCGCAGCCCCGCCACATCATCGGCGGCCACATGCTGTCGTGCCTCGTCTGCTTCGTCGTGCTCACCCTTGGATGGCGCGGCCCTTGGGCCGCCGTGGTGGCCTGCGGTGTCGCCTGCGGACTTGTGCTGGTCCTCAGAGCGGCCCATCCGCCGGCCATGGCGACCGCCGTCATGATCATGCTCACCGAACCGCGCGCCACCCGCTTCGTACCCCTGCTGGCCGCCGGAGCCGCGCTGCTCGTCGCGGTACAGATGGTCTCCGCCCGTCTGCGGCGTGAGGTCTATCCCGTTTTTTGGTGGTGAGCCGGCGCGGTCGTGAACGTGTCGAGCGGATGGCGAGCGCGCAACTCGCGTGCCGCTCGACCGACGTGGCGGTGGGCGGCGCTCCGCCGTCTCCTCCGGTCAGGGCGACATGGCCGGTTCCGATGGCCGTGCTCGACGCATTCGCGGGCGTGCTGCTGTGCACAGCGCCGCGCGAGTCCTTCCAGGGCGCGTGGCGGGGTGCGCTCGCCCGAGTGCCCGGTCGGGGAGAAGCCGCCCATGTTGTGCTCCGAGGGCGCTTCAGGGTGAGTTGCCCCCGGACATCGCTGTTCAGATGGGGTGCCAGGGGTGAGCAGGGGCTGTTCGCCCGGACACAGGATCTTCAGATTTCCGTCTGTTTCCCGGTCGGCGGCAACCCGTCGTTCACGGGCCCGTCGCCGTGGGACGGCTTGCTGGGAGCGAAGTTATATAGACAACTTTGCTCGCCCGGGTGCCGCCGCGACGGTACCCGGGGCGGAGAGGACCCAACACCATGCCACCCCTCTCACAGGTCGCCGCGTCCGGGAGCAGCATCACGATCGGCTCCACGACGTCCCCGCAACGCGGCGACAAGCTGACCTTCACATGGTCGACGGACGCCCCCGACCCGACGAACTGGATCGGCGTCTACGACGGTGACCGGCTGCCCGGCAGCGGCGGCGGTTCCCTTGTCTGGACGTACGTCTCCGGCACTTCGGGGCAGACGACCCTCGACACCTCAGGACTGAGCGGCGGCCCCTATACCGCCTATCTGCTGGCCAAGGACGGTTACGGCGTCCTCGCCAAGACCGAGCCGTTCACCTTCGATGGCGCCCCCACGGGCGACTCGCTCGAGCTGAAGACCACCACACCGTTCGAGGGCGACAAGCTCTCCTTCCACTGGACGACCGACGAACCCGACGCGAAGAACTGGGTCGGCGTCTACGACGGCAGCCGGGTGCCCGGGAACGGCGCCTCCCTCGCCTGGGAGTACACCCCCGGAGCCTCCGGCGACATCACGATCGACACCTCGGGGCTGAGCGGCGGGCCGTACACCGCCTATCTGTTGGCCAAGGACGGCTACGGCATCCTGGCCCGCACCACCCCGTTCAGCTTCGCGGTCCGCCCCGTGATCCCGCGTCCGCACGCGGTGGTGGACGCCCTCACCACCGACCCGCAGACCGCGGGCGCGACCTTCTCCGTGCGGCTGGGCGGCCTGTGGATCAGGCCCGACGGCAATGCCGCCGGCAGCGCGACCTTCAAACGTGTCGCGGGCGATCCGTGGTTGTCGGTGGCAGCGGACGGCACGGTCAGCGGCAAGGCCCCGGCCCTCGCACCGCGGACGCCCGGCCGGGTGGTGGCCGCCGTCACCGACAGCGCCGTGGGCAGCGACACCGTCACCGTCCAGGTGCCGGTGCGCGCCTCCCGGGACCGGCTCCGGCTCAAGGTCGCCACGCTGAACCTCTGGGACGCGGGCACCCATGTCGACGGCTTCCTGGAGAAGCAGCTCAGGCTCGTGCTCACCCAGGGCCTGGACGTCGTCGCGGTCCAGGAATGCGGTGCCGACGGTGCCACGAAGCTCGCCGGCGCGCTCGGTTGGCAGGTGCACCAGGCCGGTGGCCTCGGCATCGTCAGCCGCTACCCGCTCTCCGGCCTCGTCGCGCCCACCGCGGCGCTCCCGGCCGCCGCCGCGACGCTGCACCTGCCCGGCGACACCACGGTGCGCCTGTGGACCGCCCAGCTGGACGAGGCCGACTACGGCCCGTACGCGCTGCTGGCGGGCCGGACGGCCGCGCAGGTGGAGGCCGCGGAGCGGGGGACGACGCGCTACCGGCAGACGCAGGCCCTGGTGGCCGCGATGCGGGCGGACGTCGCCTCCCGCAACCCCGTTGTGCTGGCAGCCGGCCTCGCCTCGCCGTCGCACCACGACTGGACGAACCGGACGGCATCCGCGCACGGAGGCGTGGGGCGCGTCCGCTGGCCCGTCACCGAGGCGCTGGAACAGGCCGGTCTCGTCGACGCGTTCCGCGACACCCGGTCCAACCCCGTGAAGGCGCCGGGCATCACCTGGTCCCCCGTCAGACCCCAGCGCGAGGGCGGCGGCAAGGAGCCCCAGGACCGAATCGACCAGATCCAGTACGCGGGGCGGCTGAAGGTGCTGGAGGCGCACAGCCTGTTCACCGGCTGGCCCCGTCCGGTGCCGGACACCTCCGCCAACGGCTGGCCCTCGGACCACGCGGCCGCCGTCGCCACCTTCTCCCTGTCCGCCCGCGGCTGACCCCCGAACGACCTGAAGGACCTTGCACCCATGACCGAGATCAGCCGCCGCACCTTCATAGGCACCACCGCAGCCGGAGCCGCCGTCGCGGCCGGACTCCCCGGCACGGCGGAGGCCGCGGGTCGCGACCCCCGGCACGGCAGCATCACCGACGTCAAGCACGTCGTCATCCTGATGCAGGAGAACCGCAGCTTCGACCACTACTTCGGCACCCTCAGCGGTGTACGCGGCTTCGGCGACCGCCAGGCGACCGCGCTCGCAGGCGGCGACACGGTGTTCCGCCAGCCCGACCGCGGACGCAAGGAGGGCTACCTGCTGCCCTTCCGCATGGACACCACGAAGTACAACGCGCAGAACGCGGGCGGCCTCCCGCACGACTGGGACAGCGGCCACAGCGCCGTCAACGGCGGCGCCATGGACAAGTGGGTCTCCGCCAAGGGCGAGCGCACCATGGGGTACTTCACCCGCGAGGACATCCCCTACCAGTACGCCCTGGCCGACTCCTTCACCCTCTGCGACGGCTACTTCTGCTCGCTGAACGGCCCCACCGATCCCAACCGCCTCTACCTGTGGACCGGCACCGCCGGCCCCGGCGTCGACGGCACCACCGGCCCCTGGACCGACAACACACCGGTGACCGGCAACCCGGTCGCGGACTGGACGACCTACGCCGAACGCCTGGAGCAGGCCGGAATCAGCTGGCGCGTCTACCACAACCCTGATGGCTCGGACGACCGCAACGGCGACTACGACGACAACGCGCTGTCGTACTTCAAGCAGTTCCACGAGTTCCCCAAGGACGACCCCCGCTACATCAACGCCATGACGAAGTTCGACCTCACGGCGTTCGACCAGCACTGCAAGGACGGCACCCTGCCGACTGTCTCCTGGCTGGTGGCGCCCTACCTGTTCTGCGAACACCCCGCGGCCAGCCCCGACTACGGCGCCCACTGGGTCAACACCGCGCTGCAGTCTCTGTTCTCCAACCCCGACGTGTGGAAGCACACCGTCTTCCTCCTCATGTACGACGAGAACGACGGCTACTTCGACCACGTCATCCCGCCGTTCCCCGAGCCGGGCACCAAGGACGAGTTCGCCAACGGCAAGGCCATCGGCCTGGGCAGCCGGGTGCCGCTGTGGGTCGTGTCGCCGTGGTCCCGCGGCGGCTGGGTCAACTCCCAGGTCTTCGACCACACGTCGGTGCTGCGGTTCCTCGAGCAGGTGACCGGCGTGAAGGAGCCCAACATCTCCGACTGGCGGCGCACCGTCTGCGGTGACCTGACCAGCTGCTTCGACTTCACCAAGCCCGACTACAGCATCCCGGTGCTCCCGGACACGGTCGCGCTCATGGCGAAGGCGGACGCCGGCAACTCCCTGCCGGGCGTGAAGCTCCCCACGGAGCAGTCCATGCCTGGGCAGGAGGAGGGCCTGCGCCCGCACCGCCCGCTGCCCTACCTGCCCTGGGCGGACGTGAAGGCCGACCGCGCCACCGGCAAGGTCACCTGCACGCTCACCAACGACGGCAGCGTCGGCTACCACTTCACCGTGCTGCCGAACGTCGCCCTGCCCTTCACCGGTACGCCCTTCACGGTCCCGGCGCGTTCGTCGCGCACGTACATCTGGGACGCGGCGGCCACCGACGGCCGCTACGACTTCTCCGTGTACGGCGCCGACGGGTTCGTCCGCCGGTTCTCCGGCACCCTGGTCCGCGAGGGCCAGGACGATGTCGCGGTGCCGACGGTCACGGCGGCCCTTCGGCGCTCCGGGCGGCCATCGGACGCGACGGTGGAGTTCGACCTCCGCAACGACGGCGGTACCGACGTGGCCTTCACGCTCACGCCGAACGACTTCGCCGGCAAGGAGCAGACCGTCCGGGTGAAGGCGGGCGACCGCACCCGGGTGACGTGGCGCACCGATGAGGGACGCTACGACGTCACCGTGACGGCGGGCACCGGGACCCGCTTCCTCCAGCGGTACGCGGGAACCGTCCACTCCCTGTGAGGCGCGCCGGCGGGGGTTCGGGCCGGGCCGCGCCCCGGCCCGAACCCCCGCCGGGTAGGGTCGGGAGCCGGCCGCACGGACGGCCCGCACGACACGAGCAGTCCAGGAGAGACGGTGGGGCAGGAGCAGGGCACCCCGGACAGCGACCTTCGTTACCGCAAGGTCGCCGCCGAACTCCGCGAGGCCATCATCGCGGGTGAGTACGCCATCGGCGCGAAGCTTCCCCCGGAGGGGACGCTCGCCGAGCGCTACGGCGTCTCCCGGGGCACGATCCGGCACGCGCTGGCCGTGCTGCGTTCCGACGGACTGGTCACCTCGCGGCGCGGCACACGGCGCACGGTGCTCGGTGGGCCCCGGGCGCAGAGCTTCTCGGAACTGCTGAGCTTCACCAACTGGGCGCGCTCCACCGGCCAGACGCCGGGGGGACGGGTGGACCGTGTGGTGCGCCGACCCGCCGAGCCCGTCGAGGCCGACCAACTGGGCCTGGAGGAAGGGGCGGAGGTGTATCTGGTGCTGCGGCTGCGGACGCTGTCCGGAGAGCCGGTCATGGTCGAGCGGTCGCTCTATCCGGCCCGGGTCGGCGCATTGGTGGCCGAACTGCCGCCGGACACCGTCTCGCACACGGAGGCCCTGGTCGCGCACGGCGTGCTCTTCACCGACGCCGACCACACGATCGACCTCGCGTGGGCCGACGCCGACGACGCCCGGCTGCTGGACTGCCCGCCGGGTCAGGTCCTGTTGCGCGAGCGCCGCCGCACCACGGATCCGGAGGGAGTCCCGGTGGAGTGGTCCGAGGACCGCTATCTGCCCGGCACCATCTCCTTCACGGTCCACAACTCCGTCGCCACCTCCACCTTGGGCCGGCGCCACAGGCCGGGTACGGGAACGGCCTGATGCCCGCGGATCTCGAAGCCGTCCTGGCCGTCCTGGCCGGTCGCCTCGGTGTCGACCCCGGTGACCCCTCGGACGAGCACGACCGATGGGCCGTGTACCGCGACGCCCTGGACGACCCCGCGCATCTGCCGGATCTGTTCGACGTCGTGGCCCTGGAGCCCCTCGACAGCATCTCCCTCGGCATCGTCCTGCACCTTCTCGGCGGTCTCCCGCCCTCCGAGCGTCCGTCCTGGATCGACCGGCTGGGTAACGACCGCAGCCGGGCCTACGCCACATGCCGCGCGCGGGAACTCGCCGTGCTCCAGGGCGACTCGGTGACCGCGCTGCTCGACGACCCGTCCGTCCAGGACTCCTGGTCGGACTGGCTCCAGTTGGGCCTCGCGGGCTCCTCGGACGAACGCGCGGTGCTCCATCGCCTCGCCACCGAGGGACGCACGAAGCGCATCCGCCGGCTTGCGTCCGAACGGATCCGCACGATCGAACACCGCGGTCCCGGCACGTCCTGAGCTCCGCACCGGGATCGCAGCGTTTCCGGCCGCCCCCCGGTGAAGGCGGGGCGAGGGGCGCAACCCCCGGGACGCGCCGTCGCGTACCGCTAGCCGCGCACCAGCGCCGCAAGCAGCGGAAGGAAGTGCGCGAACGGGGGTGTGTCGGCGTTCGGGTCCTTCGCCTGCTCGTCCCAGCGGCGGACGGCGACGGCGTCGGCGGCGCCGGGCAGCGCGGCGAACTCGGCCGCCTGCTCAGGAGTCATTACACCGCCCTGGACCTTCAGCGTGTACTTGGAAGCCTCGGACAGCTGGTCGTAGTAGTCCGGCTCCACCGCGCACAGATAGCGCTTGGCGGCCACGTGCAGCCGCACCGGCTCGGTGACCTCGGGCCCGAACCAGCGGCCCAGCAGGTCGGCGCCGGTGTGGCTGTGCCGGTTGTCCGTGCCGGCCATCAGCTCCAGACCGGTGACGACCTCGCCGTCGACGTGTCCGAGGTCGTGCAGCAGGGCTGCGGCCACCAGGTGCGGCGGGGCACCGGCGGCCTCCGCCCTGGCACCCGCCTGCAGCATGTGCTGGGCCATGGTGACGGGCTCGCCCAGGTACTCCGCCGTCCCCGCCCCGGCGAACATCTCGACCACAGGCTCCAGGGTGTCCGCGCGGCGCAGTACCGCCAGCGCGCCCGCCAGCCCGTCCAGGTCGGCGTAGCAGCCCTGGAGGTGGCGTGCACCGTCCTGGGCGAACGCCGTGCGGGCGTGCAGCAGCCGGGTGTTGTCGAAGACCAGGCAGTCGCCCGGGGTGAGTCGCAGGTCGAGCTGGAGCTCGGGGCGGAGCAGCAGTTCGGCGAAGGTGCGGTAGGCCGCGTAGAAGTGCTCCAGCTCTTCGGCGGGCAGCCTCAGGGTGCTGATCGAACGGTTGTTGAAGCGCACCTCGCGCACCCGGCCCAGCGAGTCGGTGCCGATCAGCGGGCGGTCGGCGCGCAGTTCCGTCCCCGCGTCGCGGAAGACGAAGGGGACGGGCGTGCGGGTGAGCACCTCGAACGCCTCGGGGTCCTCGCGGCGCAGCATCGCGGCCGCCGCGAAGCCGTCGACGAGACCGGAGTCGCCGCCGTCCGCGTCGTTGACCAGGCAGTGCAGCAGCTGAAGCGTCGGCACCGGGTCGCGGTACGGGTTGTCGGTGTGCGGGGTGATGGCGACCGAGGTGAAGGCGAGGTTGTTCGGGTCGGGTTCGACGCGCACGTCGAAGAGCTTCCCGTAGTTGGTCTCGCGGACGTAGCCGAAGGTCTCCGCGACCTCGAGCACCTGCTCCTCGCGCTGCGGCACCTCACGCAGCAGCATGAAGCCCAGCCGCAGCACGGACTCGAGCATCCGCGCCCGCACACCGGGCTTGTCGAGGTAGTCCGCCCAGTCGGCCGCGGGCAGCCGTCCAGCGATGTCACGGGCCGTCCACAGCTCCTTGCCGTGCTCGGTGCGCAGATCACCGTGGTCGGTGCGGCCGGGGCGGTTGGCGGCCAGCCAGGCCACCGGGTACACGGAGCGGTGCCCGTCGGGCTGCCAGACGACCTCGACGGCGGGGTCGGGGGTACCCGCGGCGGTGCCCGCCCTGCCCACCCGCAGCCCGGTGGGCAGGGCGGTGATCTGGAACAGCTTCTGTCCGGAGCGGGGATCGCGGCACTCGGCACAGGGGCAGTTGTCGCGGAGCCACATCGCCGGCAGATCGCCGATCGGGAAGGTGGGCAGGGCGGACACGTTCACTCCTCGGGGAAAAGTTGTATAGCCAACTTCTGCGACGGTCACAGGCGCACACGTCGGGAAGGTGACCGCAAAGTGGCGATGCGGCGAACCCCGCTCTCGCGGCGGCACGCGGGAGCCGGCGTCGACGGCCGGACATGGACATTGAAGGCGCCGTCGCCCGGCCCTTAGCATCCGGAGATGCCGAGCCTTCCGCAGTGGACAGCACACAAGTGACGGGAGCAACCCCCCATGGCCACAGCAGGGTTCACCGCCGAAGAGGCCTCCGCGCTGGCGCAGGTCGACGAGGCCGCCATCGTCCGGACGCTGCTGGAACTGATCGCGATCCCGAGCGTGACCGGGACCGCGGCCGAGGCCGAGATCCAGCACGACCTGGCCGGGCGGCTGGGACGACTCGGGCTCGACGTGGATCTGTGGTCCATGGATCTGCCAGGACTGCGCGCCCATCCCGGATTCCCGGGAGCCGAGGCGCCCCGGGAGGAGGCCTGGGGGCTGGTGGCCGCCACGGACGACGGCGGTGACGGACCGACCGTGATCCTCCAGGGGCATGTGGACGTCGTACCGCCGGGGGACCTGGGGCGGTGGGAAGGCGACCCGTTCGTGCCGAGGGTCGCGGGGGACACGGTGTACGGCCGGGGCGCCTGCGACATGAAGGCCGGGCTGGTGGCCCATCTCGCCGCGATGACCGCGATCCGGGCTAGCGGGATCCGGCTGCGCGGGCGGGTGGCGGCCCACTTCGTGGTCGGCGAGGAGGACGGCGGGCTCGGCGCTTTCGGTACGCTCCAGCGCGGCCACACCGCAGACGCGTGCCTCATCACCGAACCCACCGGCAGCACCCTCGTGACCGCCAATGCCGGGGCGCTGACCTTCCGTCTCGCCGTACCCGGTGTCTCTGCCCACGCCGGCTCGCGCGACGCGGGTGTCAGCGCCATCGACGCCTACCTTCCGGTCCACCGGGCCCTGGCCCGGCTGGAGGCCGAGCGCAACACGTACCCGGACCCGCTGATGGCCGAGTACCGCATCCCCTACGCACTGTCGGTGGGCACCCTGCGCTCGGGCGACTGGGCGAGCAGCGTGCCCGACCGCCTGGTCGCCGAGGGGCGGTTGGGGGTTCGTCTGGACGAGCATCCCGATGCCGCACGTGCCCATCTGGAGGAGCACATCGCGAAGGTGTGCGCGTCCGACCCGTGGCTGCGCGACCATCCGGTGGAGGTGAGCTGGCCCGGCGGCCAGTTCGCCCCCGGACGGCTCCCGATCGGCCACCCGCTGCGCGACATCGTCCGGGACGCCTTCGCCGACGCCACCGGCCGCCCGGGACCGCGCGAGCGCGGAGCGCCGTACGGAAGCGATCTGAGGCTGTACACGGCGGCGGGCGTTCCGACCCTGCAGTTCGGCCCCGGCGACGTACGTCTGGCCCACAGTGCCGAGGAGCAGGTACGGATCCCGGACATCGTCGATGTGGCACGGACCGTCGTGCTCGCCGTGCTCCGGACGGCCGGCACGAGGTGATCGGTGTCCGGGACGCCGGCCGGCGCCCCGGCGCCGTCGGTCATGGCGGCAGGCCGGGGGCATACGCCCGTACCGACGGCCGCCCGTACGCGGTTGACGCGGTCCCCGCGGGAACGTGTCGCTGTGCGAGCCGGCCGGCGCTACCGGGCTCCGGACTCCCCGGGAAGGCGCTCAAGCGCGGCGGCGACGTCGGTGTGCCGGGCGACGTCCGCCAGGGCGCGGGCCATGACCGATCCCGGCTCCCGGGTGGTGACCACCAGACCGACCGGCACGGAACGGGCCGGTTCGACCATCGGCACCGCGCGCATGCCCTGCGGGACGCCGAAGACATGCAGCCATGTGTGCGGCACGATGCTTGCCCACAGGCCCGTCCTGACATGGGCGAACAGCGTGGCCACCGAATCGGTCTCCAGCCGGGGCGAGGGCCGCAGCCCGGCCTCCGCGAACACCCCGTCCAGGACCTTGCGCCCCTGCATGGCCTCGGTCAGCAGGCACAGCGGGAGCGTCGAGGCGTCCGCCCAGGTGGCCGTCGAACGGGCGCCGCCGTCGGCGGCGGTGGTCAGCAGCACATACCGCTCCTCGTACATCGGCACCGCCTGGAAATGCTCCGAGAGGCCGTTGTGCAGATAGGTGATCCCGGCGTCGATCTCGAAGTTCTGCAACTGCCGGAGAATTTCCTCCGACTGCAGGTCCGCTATCACCTCCACGGTCACCAGTGGGTGTGCCGCGCAGAACGGGCCGGTCAGCAGTGAGACGGCGCCGGACGCGGTGGGCACCGAGCCGATCCGCATCCGGCCGCTCAGCCCGGTACGCAGGGCGCCGACCTCGTTCTTGAGGGCGTCGCGATCGGCGAGGATCCGCTGCGCCCACACCACGATGCGTTCGCCCTCGGGCGTGAGGCCCTCGTACTTCCGGCCGCGGCGGACCAGCGGTACGTCCAGTTCTTCCTCCAGCTTTCTGACGGCCTCGGAGAGAGCGGGCTGGGAGACGAAACAGGCCTGCGCGGCGCGGGCGAAGTGACGCTCGCGCGAGAGGGCGACCAGGTACTCGAGTTGGCGGAACAGCACCTCATGGATGTACCCGACGGCAGGGCCGAACGCCAAACGCGGCCCGCGTCCCGTCGTGCCGCGCTTCGTCGGCGACGGCCGACGAGGCCCGGGCGAGCACGGGACGGTGCCGTGGCCGGCGTCCGGGTCAGGCGGGTGTGCGTGCCGCTTCCAGACGAACCACCACGCCCTTGGACGTGGGGCAGTTGCTGATGTCGGCGACGCTGTCCAGCGGGACCAGCACGTTGGTCTCGGGGTAGTAGGACGCGGCGGAGCCGCGGCTGGTGGGGTAGCCGACGACCCGGAAGTTCTCCGCTCGGCGTTCCGTCCCGTCGTGCCAGACGCTCACCAGGTCCACCTCGTCGCGGTCGGCGATGCCGAGGGCCTCGAGGTCACCGGGGTTGACGAGCACGACCCGGCGGGCGTTGTGGATGCCGCGGTACCGGTCGTTCGGGGCGTACGGCACGGTGTTCCACTGGTCGTGCGAGCGCAGGGTCTGCAGCAGCAGGTGTCCCTCGGGGACGTGCGGCATGGTGAACTCGTTGCAGGTGAAGACCGCCTTGCCGCTCGGAGTGCGGAAGACGTGCTCGTTCACCGGGTTGGGCAGCTTGAAGCCACCGGGCCGCGCCACCCGGGTGTTGAAGTCCTCGAAGCCCGGTACGACACGGGAGATCCGGTCGCGGATCGTGCCGTAGTCTGCCTCGAAGTCCTCCCAGGGGATGGAGGGTTCGTCCCCCAGCGTGCGGCGCGCCAGCCGGCTGACGATCGCCACCTCGCTCAGCAGGTTCGGTGAGGCAGGTGGCAGTTTCCCCCGGGAGGCGTGCACCTCGCTCATGGAGTCCTCGACGGTGACGAACTGCTCACCCGTGACCTGGACGTCCCGGTCGCTGCGGCCCAGCGTGGGGAGGATCAGGGCGGTGTCGCCGCAGACCGTGTGCGAGCGGTTGAGCTTGGTGGAGACATGCGCGGTCAGCCGGCACCTGCGCATCGCCGCCTCGGTGACCGCACTGTCGGGAGTGGCCCGTACGAAGTTCCCCGCGACGCCGACGAAGACCTTGGCGCTGCCGTCGCGCATCGCACGGATGCCGTTCACCGAGTCGAGGCCGTGCCGGGTGGGCGGGGTGAAGCCGAACTCGCGCTCCAGCGCGTCCAGGAACCCCTGCGGCATCCGCTCCCACACCCCCATGGTGCGGTCACCCTGGACGTTGCTGTGGCCGCGCACCGGGCACACTCCGGCGCCGGGCCTGCCGATATTGCCGCGCAGCATCAGGAAGTTGACGATTTCACGGATGGTGGGAACCCCGTGCTTGTGCTGGGTCAGCCCCATCGCCCAGCACACGATGATCTTCTTGCTCCGCAGGACGCTCGCGTGCACACGCTCGATCTCCTCGCGGGACAGCCCGGTCGCCGTCAGCACATCGTCCCAGGAGGTCTTCTCGGCCTGTGCGGCGAAGTCCTCGAAGCCGGTGGTGCTGCTCCTGATGAAGGAGTGGTCGAGCACGGTGCCCGGCGCGGCCTCCTCGGCGTCCAGCAGCAGCCGGTTGAGGGCTTGGAACAGGGCGAGGTCGCCGCCGGCGCGGATGTGCAGGAACTGGTCGGCGATGGGCGTGCCGCGGCCGATCACGCCGCGTACCCGCTGCGGGTGCTTGAAGCGCATCAGCCCGGCCTCGGGCAGCGTGTTCACCGCCACCACCCGGCCGCCGTTGCGTTTGGTCTCCTCCAGCGCCGACAGCATCCGCGGGTGGTTGGTTCCCGGGTTCTGTCCCACGACGAAGACCAGGTCGGCATCGTGGATGTCGTCCAGCGAGACACTGCCCTTGCCGATGCCCAGTGTCTCCTGCAGCGCGGACCCGCTCGACTCGTGGCACATGTTGGAGCAGTCCGGCAGATTGTTGGTCCCGAACGCGCGGGCGAAGAGCTGGAGGAGGAAGGCGGCCTCGTTGTTCAGCCGGCCGGACACGTAGAAAAGGGCCTCGTCGGGGGAGTCCAGACCGCTCAGCTCCCGGGCGAGCAGACCGATCGCCTCGTCCCAGCCGATCGGCTCGTAGTGGGTCGCGCCGGGCCGCTTCACCATCGGCTCGGTCAGCCGGCCCTGCTGGTTGAGCCAGTAGTCGGACATGCCGCCCAGCTCTGCGATCGAGTGCTCGCGGAAGAAGTCGCGGGTCACGCGCCGTGAGGTGGCCTCGTCGTTGATGTGCTTGGCGCCGTTCTCGCAGTACTCGTTCGTATGGCGCTTGCCCGGTGCGGGCTCGGGCCAGGCGCAGCCGGGGCAGTCGATGCCCTTGGCCTGATTGACGTTCAGCAGCGTCAGCGCGGTGCGCCGCACGGACGTCTGGCCGAGGGAGTACTCCAGGGCGTGCGTCACCGCGGGCAGACCCGTCGCCCAGGTCTTGGGCGGGGTGACCGACAGATCGTCGCTGGGGTCCTCGATGCTGCTCATGATCCGGGCTGCCTCTTTCCACGCTGGGCCACCGGCCGGGCCGTGCGAATCCGGCGCGTGTGCGTGCGCGTCCGAGACCACCACCGTGCCGCGGCGGCCGTTTTTCCCTCTTCACCGAACCGGGAAAGCGCGCCGGACGTACGGGCCATGGACGTGCGTATTCACATGCGCCGTCTGCACATATCCGACTCCCACTGCGAGAGCAGCTTCCGCCGGTACCCGGCCGGAAGTCAAAGAGGGCTCTTCGATGATCCGATCGGCGCCGCTTATCACGGTGGCGGTCTTCTCCACCGGGACGGCGACGGAACGGACCGGGGCCGGGTGGCAGGGGAATGCGCGGCGCGTTCCTGTTTGCGAGCGGCCGGACGGATTTCGCCGGGCGGTCCTGCGGCTGCCGACGAACGGGTCGCCGGGACGAACACACGTCCTGACAGGCGCCGCCGATCGCACGGCAGGTAATTCCTTTTCGACTGCCATGGTAAATTCCCGGACGATGGTCGAGGGGCGAACAATTCCGTCCGGGTGGGGGAAACGGCGCCGATTCCCTGTTCCCGCATTTTTCGGAAGCCCGGCCATGGATATCGACGACATCGGCACGCGCGATCCCCGCAGTACGCCCCACGCCCGATGTGATCCGAGTCACCGCCCAGCACCACCGGCCGACTGCTGAGTCGGCCAACGATGAACGGTCCACCATAAGAAGCAAGTGATATACCCCGATCATGCCCCGTTTGCAGCTTTCACACCTTCTTGTGACCGGGAGCGCTCGGCGGCGTGCGGCGGCCGACCTGGCGCGCGTACTGACCCCGCGCGGCGCGCTCTCCCTGCACAAAGTGGACGGGGCGTTCGCCTGCGCCCTGCACGCCGCACTCGCCATGGCACTGCCGACGCTGCCGTTGGTGCTGACCGGGCGGGCCGAGCAAGCCGTCTACGCCATGCTCGGCGCCTTCACCACCACGTTCGCGCACAACCTGCCCTACCCGCGGCGCGCCAGGGTCCTCGCACTGGCCGGGGTGGCCATGACCGCGTGTGTGGGCGGTGGTTCGATGCTCGCCGCGTGGGCCCATCCACAAGAGGGGGGAGGCGGCGCCGTCGTGGTGGTCGCGGCCACGGCCGTGGTCGCCGGTGCGGCGAAGTTCGCCTGTGACGCCGCGCGACAGAGCGGGCTCGGCGCGGTGCTGCTGCTCTTCTCGTTCGCCGTGGCGGCCAACGCCTCGCCCGCCTTCGACGATGTCCTCCCGCAGACCGCGCTGGCCGCGGTGGGAGCCGCCGTGGCCTGGGCACTGGCCATGTCGGGCCGGCTCGTACAGCCGGACCGCCCGCAACGCCTCGCCGTGGCCGCGGCCCTGCGGCAGCTCGCCGGGCTGCTGGAGTCCGGTGGTGTGCGGCACGGGGGCGGACCGGCCCGGAACCGGGCGACCGCCGCCGTACTCCAGGCGTATGTGTCCCTCGGACTTCTGCCGCCCACCGGCGCCGGGCAAGGTGTCCGCGGCGGGGTGTGCGCGCGCCTGACCGACCTCTCCTGGTCGTTGCTGATCCGCTCCGTGCGCCGGTCGCCCGACGACCACGCCGACCTGGCGCGGCACCTGCGCCGACAGGTCCGGCTCCTGACGGACCGGCGCCGCCGGGTCCCCCCGCTCCTGCCGGAGCTGTCGGCGCCCGTCGCGGCCACCCGGGCCGGAGCCGCCGAGGACGCGACGGGCACCGCACCGGAACCGATCGACCCCGCCGCCGGCCGTGCCGCCGAGACACGTGCCGCCGAACTGCTGGTGGGGCGGCGCCGGGGTCGTTCGAGCCATGTCTCGGTCCTGGTGGTACCCGCACTGCGGATCGTCCTCGGGACCGGGCTGGCGGGCGGACTGGCCGTGGCCCTCAACCTCGGGCACGGCTACTGGGCGGCGATCTCGGCCGCGGCGGTGCTGCACTCCATCAACGTCCGCACCGCGGCGCAACGCGCCGTTCAGCGCACGGTGGGCACGGTCGCCGGGCTGGTCGTCGCCCTGGCCGTACTGGCCCTGCGGCCGGATGCGGCAACGCTCGTCCTCGTGATCGTCCTTCTGGAGTTCCTGCTGGAGTACGTCGTGTCCCGCAACTACGGTCTCGGCGTCGTCTTCCTCACGCCGCTGGCGCTGCTCCTGACCGAACTGGCGGCACCCGCAGCTCCCGGGACCCTCGTCCTGGACAGGGCGGTCGGCAGCGTTCTGGGGATCGTCATCGGGCTGCTCTGCGGACTCCTGGTGGTCCACGACCGCGCCGCGGTCCGGGCCGAGCGTGCGCTGACCGCCTGCACCAAGGCCGCCGAGCATGCGGAGCGGGCGCTGGACGAGCGCTCGGCGCAGGCGTTCCCGGTCGTGCAGACGCATCTGGCCGTGGCGGTCGTGGAGCTGCGCGAGGCCGACGACGCCGCGGCGGGGGAGCTGTGGTCGGCGGAGATCGATCCCGCCGAACTCGCCGCCGCGGAGCAGCGCGCCTATCTCTTGCTCGAACGGCTCGCCCGGGGACGGTGACGGCGCGGTGCGCCCCGGCCGTCCCCGCGCCCGGCTCGACTCTCTGGCCGCCTCCTCGCTCAGGTGGCGGGGGTGATGGTGACCTTGACGTGCTTCATGATCGGTTGGTCGCTCTGGGTGCTGTGGTCGGCGAGCGCGCACAGCACGTTCATCTCGGGCATGTACCCGGCGGCGCAGCCCCGGGGGATGTCGTAGGGGATGGCGAGGTAGCCGCTCAGGGAACGGGTGCTGCCGTCCCTGGCGGTGCTGGTGATGTCGACGGGACCGAGATCGGCGATTCCGCGTTCGCGCATGTCGCCCCGGTTCATGAAGACGAGCGTGCGGAGGTTCTTGATGCCGCGGTAGCGGTCGTTGTCGGAGTAGATGGTGGTGTTCCACTGGTCGCGGGACCGCATGGTGCCGAGCGCCAGGGTGCCGGGGGCGGGGACGACGTCGGGCAGACGGGCCGCGGAGAACTCGGCGGCGCCCGAGGCGGTGAGGAAGACCAGCTCACGGGCGGGCTGCTTGATGCGGAAGCCGAGGGGCAGGCGCACACGGCGGTTGAAGTCCTCGAAGCCGTCCAGGACTTGGGCCATGGTGTCGCGGATCCGGTCGTAGTCCTCGACGTACCACTCCCACGGCGTGGAACTGGCGGGCAGGGCGGCACGGGCCATGCCCGCGACGATCGCCGGCTCGGACAGCAGATGCGGCGAGGCGGGCCGCTTCATACCGATGGACAGGTGCACCATGCTCATCGAGTCCTCGACGGACGTGTTCTGGATGCCGTTGCGCTGATGGTCCTTCTCCGTGCGGGCGAGGCACGGCAGGATGAGGGCCTGGCGTCCGTGCACGAGATGACTGCGGTTCAGCTTGGTGCTCACCTGCACGGTCAGATCGCAGTTGCGCAGCGCCGTCCAGGTGACCGGAGTGTCGGGTGCGGCCAGGGCGAAGTTGCCGCCCATACCCACGAACACCTTCACATCACCGCGGAGCATCGCCTGGATGGTGCCGACGGTGTCCAGGCCGTGCTCACGGGGCGGATCGATCCGGCAGACCTCGGCGAGCCGGTCCAGGAACTCCGCAGTGGGCCGGTGGTCGATGCCGCAGGTCCGGTTGCCCTGGACGTTGCTGTGCCCGCGCACGGGGGAGGGGCCCGCCCCCTCCCGTCCCAGGTTGCCGCGCAGCAGAAGCAGATTGACGATCTCCCGCACGGTGTCGACACCGTGCTTGCTGGTGGGTGAGACCCAGACACCAGTTGAAGATGCTGCGGTCGGCGTCGTTGCAGATGCGTGCCGCCTTCAGGATGTCGGTGCGGCTGATGCCGGACTGACGCTCGAGCTCCGCCCAGGGCGTCTCCTCGCACAGCGCCCGGTACTCGTCGAAGCCGGAGGTGTGGCGGTCGATGAACTCCTGGTCCAGGGCCTTGGACTCCTCCAGGACCGCCTTGGCCATGCCGCGCAGAAGCGCCATGTCACCACCGATGCGCGGCTGGAGATTCAGCGTGCTGGTCCGGGTCGTTTTGAAGAGCGCCATGTCCAGGAAGTCGTGGGGGACGATGGTGCGGGTGGCGGCCGCCTCGACCAGTGGATTGATGTGCACGATCTGGGCGCCGCGGTGGTGGGCCTCGGCGAGGGCGGTGAACATCCGGGGCGCGTTGGAGGCGGCGTTGACCCCCAGGATGAACAGGGCGCCGGCGCTCTCCCAGTCCTTGAGGTCGACGGTTCCCTTGCCGGTGCCCATGGATGCCTGCAGCGCGCGGCCACTGGCCTCGTGACACATGTTGGAGCAGTCGGGCAGGTTGTTCGTGCCCAGCTCGCGGGCCATCAACTGGTACAGGAACGTGGCCTCGTTGCCGAGCCGGCCCGAGGTGTAGAACGACGCCCGGCCCGGGTCGTCCAGCCCGCGCAGGGTACTGCCGATCAGCTCGAAGGCGTCCTTCCACCGGGTCGGGACGTAGTGGTCCGTCTCCGGGTCGTACATCATCGGCTCGGTCAGCCGGCCCTGGTCCTCCAGCGCATAGTCGCTCCACCGGGACAGCTCGGTCACCGAGTGCGCGGCGAAGAACTCGCGCCCGACACGCTTGGGTGTCATCTCCCAGGTGACGTGCTTGATCCCGTTCTCGCAGATGTCCAGCTTCAGGCCCTTGGCGTCGTCCGGCCACGCGCATCCGGGGCAGTCGAAGCCGGTGTTCTCGTGGTTCATCCGCATGATCGCCCGCGGCCCGTCCAGCAGCGCGTGCTCGCGTACGAGGACACGGCTCACGCTCTTGGCAGCGCCCCAGCCCGCGGCCGGATGGTGGTACGGGTGGAACTCCGGGCCTTCCGTGGGGACCGGCCCCGCTGAGGGCTCCGGCGCTTCCCGCTCGTCCTTGTTGATGCTCAAGGCGCTCCACCCTCTCGGCCATTCGGGTATACGGGGGCAACCGGGGCCTTTCGGCAGGCTATGCCGGATGATCAGGGCCCGCCACTCGATCGGGGAGCACCGGGTGACGGAGGGTGAGCGGCGGCGATCGGTCGGCCGGGACAGGCTGTCGACGGCGTGCGGCGTCCGCGTCAGTGGGTGACGATTCCTGCGACGAGGTTGATGGCCGTGGCGAGAACGCTGGTGCCGAAGACGTAGGACAGGAGGCAGTGGCGCAGCACCATCGCGCGGATGGCCGAGCTCGACACACCGGTGTCCGAGACCTGGTACGTCATGCCGAGGTTGTAGCTGAAGTAGAGAAAGTCCCGGTACGCGGGCGGCCGCTCGGAGTTGAAGTCGATCCCGCCCGCCGACTCCGGGTAGTAGAGATACGCGTAGCGGGTGGCGTACATCAGGTGCAGGGCCGCCCAGGCCATGAACACACCGCCGAGCGCCGTCGCGGCATGGGCGGGGTCCGAACTGCCGAGGAGCAGCACCACGATGCCGACCAGCCCGCACACGGCGGCCGCGACCACGGCAAGCTCCTCGGCGACGGGCCGCAGATCCTCGCGCCGGGCATGGCGGCGAGTCGCTGCGGCATCCATCGGCCACAGGACGATCCAGCCCGCCACCACGAAGAACGCCTCCGTCACGGCGATGCCCGTCAGGACACCCAGCGGTGCGTCGATCGGCACACCGACGGCGGCACCGGCCACCACTCCGACGACCACGGCGCCGGTGAGCCGAGGAATGGCCGAGACCGGCAAGCACGTGCTCATACGTCCCGACCGTAGCGGCTTTGTCGCGGTCGGCACCCGGACGCCGAAGCAGTCGGCGTAGCGGACCGCGCGGAGAGGGTGATCCCGGCCCGACGACGCCGGACGCCCACGGACGGTGACACGCCGGGCGGGGCACCGGTACGCCGTCGGTGAGTTGCCCGTCCGGCGTTCTGGCGGTTCGTGACCCCGAGCCGGTCGGGTGTGAACGCCTTCTTCGTCCGAGTGCGCCGGTACGGCGCGTTGCCGGGCGCGGCCCGGACCGTCACGCCACCCTTCCGTGAGCGGGGCGGACCGGCGTGCGGCGGAGGATGCGGGGACCCGTAGCGGCCGACGGGCCGTCATTTCGGTTCACGTCCGGCAGCGCACCCCAGGTGGCACGAGTGGCCGAATCGGTTTGCCTTAACCGGGTGTTGACTTGGTTGACACAGGGTCACCCGAGGCGTTGGATCAGTGTCCGCATGCGCTGGCAACGTTGTCAGGGTGGTCCGTCCACCGGATCTGACAACGATGTCAACCATGTGGTGCGGAAACGCACCTGCACGTCATCCGTGAGGTCACAACCCCCGCCGTGGAGGCACGTGATGGCAAAGCCCAGGTCCCCGCGACCGCCCAGATTCCGTAGCCGCATCCGCAGACGTCTCGCCGCCGTGTCCGTACTGGCCATGGCCGTCCTGCCGCTCCAGGCACTCGGCGCCGTGTCCGCATCGGCCGCTCCCGCCTTCGTGGGGGATCCGGCGTCGTTGGTCAACCCGCTCATCGGTACGTCGGGCGAGGTCGACACCTTCCCCGGACCCGACATGCCCTTCGGCATGATGCAGTGGGGGCCGGACACCACTCCGCACCGCGCGCTGGGCGGAGGCTACGAGTACAACGACTCCAAGATCTCCGGCTTCAGCCTCACCCATATGTCCGGGCCCGGCTGTTCGGCGGGTGGCGACGTGCCCTTGCTGCCTCTCACCGGCTCCCTCTCGGGCGACCTGGGTGGTACGAGCGTGGGATTCAGCCACGACAACGAGCACGCCGCCCTCGGCTACTACGACGTGAAGGACGACAACGGCGTCTCCACGGAGCTGACCACCACCACCCGCGCCGGTCTGGGCCGGTTCACCTTCCCCGGTGGCGACGACTCGCACCTGCTGCTCAAGCTGAGTGGCGGAGCCACGCAGATCGACGGCACCCGTGCCCAGGTGGTGAACGACCACGAGGTCATCGGTGCGGTCCAGAGCGGCCACTTCTGCGGTGCCGCCAACACCTACACGATCCATTTCGACATCAAGTTCGACCACCCCTTCACCGGCAGCGGGACCTGGACCGGCTCGACCGTCAACCCCGACGCCAAGGCGCTGCGACTCGGGCGCCCCGAGCAGACGCTGAGCAAGCGTTCGTCGGACGAGCTGGCCGAGCGGCACTTCACCGTGCCGGCCGCCCCCTCCCCGAGCGTGCACGGCGGAGCGGGCAAGCAGGGCGGCACGCAGTCCAGCCCGCCGGTCACCGGCGCCAACGGCATGTACCTCACCTTCGACACCACCGGCGCGCGGACCGTGACGGCCGCCGTCGGCATCTCGTACACCTCCGACGCCAACGCCCGGGCCAACCTCACCAAGGAGGTCAAGGGCTGGGACTTCGACGGGATGCGCACCGCCAACCACGCCGCGTGGAACGCGGTGTTCGACCGGGTGCGGATCGCGGGCGGCACCCGTGACCAGCAGACGCAGTTCTACACCGCGCTCTACCACGCGCTGCTCCACCCGAACGTCTTCTCCGACGACAACGGCCAGTACATGGGGATGGACGACCAGGTCCACACGGTGGCCAAGGGGCAGCAGGCGCAGTACGCCAACTACTCCGGCTGGGACACCTACCGGTCGCAGACCCAGCTGATGGCGATGGTCGAGCCGAAGGTAACGGGTGACGTCGTCACCTCGATGCTCAACGGCTACGACCAGACCGGGCTGCTGCCGAAGTGGGCGCAGAACAACGGCGAGAGCTATGTGATGGTCGGCGACCCGGCGGACGGCATCATCGCGGGCGCCCGTGCCTTCGGGGCGCAGAACTTCGACGTGTCGCACGCCCTGGACGCGATGGTCCACGAGGCGACCAAGCCCAACAACGACCGGCCGGGCCAGTCCCTGCGGGACACCATGGGCTATCTGCCGATCGACGGCGCCGACTGGGGCTGCTGCAACTTCTACGGCCCGGTCTCGACACAACTGGAGTACGACAGCGCGGACTACGCCATCGCGGCACTCGCCAAGTCGCTCGGCAGGAACGACGTCTACACCACGTTCGCGAGCCGTGCGCAGGACTGGCAGAACGTCTTCAACCCGCAGACCGGCTACCTCCAGGCGAAGAAGGCCGACGGGGAGTGGGCGACCGGCTTCGCGCCGGGCACGTCCAACGGCTTCGTCGAGGGGACCTCGGCGCAGTACACGCCGATGGTTCCGTTCAACCTCAAGGCGCTCATCGCGGCCCGCGGCGGCGCGCAGGCGTGGAGTTCCTACCTCGACAGCCTGCTGAGCGACATCGCTGACCCGTCGGCGACCGACGCCAATCTGAGCAACGAGCCGAGCCTGGAGATCCCCTGGGAGTACGACTACGTCGGACAGCCCTGGAAGACCCAGCAGGCGGTGCGCGAGGCACAGCAGAAGCTGTACTTCAACGCGCCCGTCGGCTCGTTCGGCAACGACGACCTGGGGGCGATGAGCTCCTGGTACGTCTGGTCGGAGCTGGGCATGTACCCGCAGACGCCGGGCACGGACGTCCTCGCGTTGGGCAGCCCGGTCTTCACCCGGGCCCAGGTGACGCTGCCGAGCGGGCGCACACTGAACGTCAACGCGCCGCAGGCCGCGTCCGACGCGCCGTACGTGCAGTCGCTGACGGTGAACGGAAAGGCGTGGAACAAGGCCTGGACGACCTTCGGCGCACTGAAGAACGGCGGCACGCTCGACTACACGCTGGGCACGCAGGCCAACACCGGATGGGCCGCGGCCGACGGCTCGGCCCCGCCGTCGGACTCCACCGGCCAGCGGGACGTGCTCGCCTCGGCCGGCCCCTCCGGCGTCGGCCTGGTCCTGTCGCCCGACGGCACCGGCACGGGGACGCTCGACGTCTCGAACATCGGCAGCCGTGCCCAGACGGTGCACTGGACGGCCCAGGCGCCCTCGGGCGTGAGCCTTCCGGCCTCGTCGGGCTCGTTCGACGTCGGCGCCAACGGCACCGCGCAGCAGCAGATCAAGGTGACCGCGGGCGGTACCGAGGGGGTCTACCCGGTGCTCTTCTCGCTCACCGACGGCACCGGAACGAGTCTTGGCACGGTGGCGCTGCGCGTGGTGGTGGCCGGACCGGGCGAACTGTGGCCGTACTACACGACGCAGGGGGTCTATCCGGACGGCACCCGTTTCACCGGAGGCTTCGACGGCGGTGGATGGGCGTACTCGAAGGACGCGCTGGCGGCCGCGGGTGTCGACGGCGGTGGGCAGAGCACCGCGGACGGGATCACGTACACCTGGCCCGCCTTCGGCAGCGGCAAGGACGACGAGATCGAGCTCGCCGGCCAGAGCATTCCGCTCGCCGGGCCGAGCGGAGCCTCCTGGCTCGGCCTGCTCGGTGCGGCCACCAACGCCCCGTCGACCGGCTCCTCGAGCCAGGTGACCGTGACCTACGACGACGGCACCACGTCGACCGGGACCGCGGTGTTCTCCGACTGGACGCTCAACGCGGGAGGCAGCAAGCCGGTTTCCCAGGACACCACGGTGGTCTCCATGCCGTACCGCGTCACCGGTTCCGGAGGCCAGGACTCGGTGACGACGTACGTCTTCGCCACCAGGATCCCGGTCGACCCGGCGAAGCAGATCGCCTCGGTCAGACTCGCGGCGGCGGACGACGGCACCAACCACGTCTTCGCCGTCGGTTTCGGCGGCTGACGCGCCGTAGGGCGTCGCACACCGTTCGACCGACGGTGTGAGGGGTTCCGCCCCGGTCCTCATGACCGGGGCGGAACCTTCGGCTTTTCGAGGCGCGGCGGCCGGACCCCGTCCCGGGCGTGCCGGCCCGGCGACCCGTGCCCGTCAGCCGTTGCTCCACTTCTGGTTGTCCTGGCCGTTGCAGGACCACAGCTGAAGTCGGGTGCCGTTGCCCGTGCCCTCGTCCTTCACGTCCACGCACTTGTCGGCCTGGGGGTTCACCAGGTCGTGGGCGGAATTGAGGCGGAACTGCTGAGCGGGGTTGCCGCTGCAGTTCGCGAGCTGGATCACCGCGCCGTTGGCGCTGGAACCCCAGGCCACGTCCATGCACTTGCCCATGGCGCGCACCGTTCCGTCCGACATGAACTGCCACTTCATACGGGCGGTTCCACTGCAGTCCCAGATGTCCAGGGGCGTGCCGTCGTTGCCCCGGCCGCCGGACACGTCGATACAGCGGCCGGAGGCGTGGCTCCAGATCGAGACACCGGCGACGGCGGGGGAACCTCCCGAGGAGCCGGAGGAACCCGAGGATCCGGTGGACGTCTTGTGACCGGTCGACGTCGTGCCCTTGGTCGTGGACTTCTTGCCGCCGGACGAGGACGACGAGGCATGGTGTTCCGACGTTCCGGACGAGGGTTCCGTACCGGCGGCCGAGTCGCCGGCACCACCGGAACCGCCGGTCGTACCCGATCCCTTGATGTGCTTTCCGGGCTTCGTGGCGGGGGATCCGCTGAGCGAGCCGCCGGGAGAGGGGGACGCCGAGTCGAATGCGCCGGGAACGCCGCCACCCGGTTGTTCGCCTCCGAGGACGGTGCCGGGCGCGGCACCGGTCCGGGCGGTCCGGTCCTTGCCGCCGTCGCCGCCGGTCGTCACCAGGAACGGAACGGACACCAGCAGCGTGCCGACGATGGCGGCCGCCGCCAGCAGGCTCTTGTGGGGCCGCCCGGGCGCGACGGCGGTCGCCGTCTCGGCGGCCGTGACGCCGGACGCCTCCTCCTCCCTGGCCTCGGCGGTGGCGGTGGCCTGCTCCTCCTCGGACCTGGTCTCCTCGGCCTCGGCGGTGCCGGCAGCGGTTTCCGTGCTGCCGGGCTCCGGCTCGCCGCCCTCGTCGGACCCGGCCGGTGCCGACTCCGGCGTCTGCGCCGTCTTCTGCGCCGATTCCGCCTCCGCCGCCCGGGCCTCCGGCTCCGGCTCGGTCCGGGCCTCGGCGGTCGCGGTGGCCGCGGCGGTCTGCTGGGGTTCCTCGGTCTCGGCCTGCGTCGGCTCGTTCGGGGAACTGGGGCGCTGGGAGGCCGTCATGGCGTCCTTCCGGTGAAGACGGTGGTGTGGGAGGTGGTGGGCGGTACGACGTGACCCACGGGCGGGTGCGGCGGGTCGAGCGTGCTGATCATCGCGCAGCCGGCTGCGGCGTCGGCCCCGGGATCCTCGAAGGGGCTTGCGGGGCGCCCGATGCGAGCGCCGCGAGGAGCGTCTCCGTCTCGATCACCATGCTGACGGCGCCGGTCGGATTGAGGTACAGCCGATGTCCCTGCGGCAACCGGCCGACGAGATCGGCGACCCGCAGGGTCTCGGAGGCGAGCAGACCCGCCGCCCGCAGATGTCCGGGGGAGGTGAAGACCGGGATCACCGCGTCGCCGTCCGGTGTGCGCGCGGCGAGCGGTTCGCCTGCGGGCCCGAGCAGCACCGAGACCTCCGCGGCCGCCAGCAGTCGGGGGACCTCGTCGACCGGGCCGTATCCGGTGGAGGCCCGCTGCACTGCCTCGTCCACATCGTCGGTCGGCTCCGGCCAGCCGAGCGCCGTGGGCGAGGGACGGTAGTCCTCGTTGGCGCGCCACTCCTCGATCTCGCCGTTCATCCCGGAGCGCCACTCCCCGACCAAGGCCCAGCCGGGCGGGGGGCCTTCGCCGCGCCAGGCGGGATCGACCATGCCGAGCCAGTGATCGGGCGCGAGCCGGGCCGCCTCCCGTACCTCAGCGGGTATCTCGGGCAACGGCGAGGCCGTGACCGGTGGCTCCGGTGTTCGGCCGTCCGCCGCTCGCCCGGATGCCGCGTCGTCCGGGGACGAGGGCCGCGGCGCTGGGCTGTCGCTCACTGCGTGACTCCTTCATGGTCGGGAGGGACGGGGCCGGGCTCGGGCCGGAGCCGGTCGCCGGTCGCACCGGCCGTGCGGTGTCCCCCTCCGAAGTGGTGCTCCTGATACATAAGTTGTGGATGTGAACACCATATGGCCAGTGGTGTCACCCAGGAACCGGGCCACTGAAGCCTCACCCGGGCTCCTCTCCGGTCTGCCGCGGCTCCGGCTCCCGGCCGAGCAGATAGCGCACGATCCGGTCGAGGTCCTCCTGCTCGAATCCCTTGAACTTGTTCCGGAGGTCATCGGGCTTCCCGATACGGTTCGGGGCCCCGTACACCCACGGCGGCCGCTTCAGATCGGGCTTGCCGTTGCGCTCGCCGGACGCCGGGCGGAGGCCGACCAGGTACTTGCCCGAGCGGGTCGGCGGTGCCTGCACGAGAAGCCGCTCATAGCCGGGGGCAATACCGCCCGCCTCGGTGAGCAGGGAGTTCTGCGCGGCGTGCCACTTCTGCATCCGTTCGCCGCCTTCGCTGCCGGGTTCCTCCATGTACCGGACGGTGTGGCCGGCCAGGGCCAGAGCCTCCAGATTGCCGCTGCGGAAGCCGAGATGGCGGGTGGAGCGACTGCTGCGGCGCAGGTACTCGTACAACCGCATCTGACCGATGCGGGTGTGTCCGCCCCACGCGGCCCGCTCGCTCGCCTCGCCCTTGGCCCAGAACGCGGTGAGGTCGTGCACGTCGAGCCCCTGCTCACGGAACTCCGTCTCCATCGCGGGGTACTTCGTCGCGTGCGCCGGGTCGGCGTAGGCGTCCCCGGCGATGATGACGAGCGGACCCCCCTCGGCCGTGCGCGACTCTTCCCGCAGCCGGGTCAGGATCTGCCGGACACCCGAGTAGCCGGTGTCGTGCTCGACGTGGACATCGCCCTTCTTGCCGCTGAACCGCGACCACAGGATGACGGTGTCCCGCTTCGGGGACGGCTCGATGTGCCGCTCGGCCAGCCACTCCCGGGCCGCGTCACGGTCCTTGGCCGGGAAGCCCGCGTCGTCCAGCCGCCATGCGGCGCGCACCTTGCGCCTGACCTCCACGGTGAAGTGCCTGCCGATCCAGGTCGTCCCGGAGCCCACCGGGATCACGAGGTTCTTCCTCTCACCGCCGGTGAGCCTGCGGCCGATGACGTCGGCGGCCTTGGCTTCGGCCGCCTTCGCCGGCTTCTCGCCCTCGGCGAGCCGCACCAGGTGTACCCGCTCCTCGGGGATGCCACCGGTCAGGTAGAAGTCGTGGATGTCCGGGCCCTTGTCCTGTTGCGCCCGGTCGGCGATACCGGTGATCACCGCGACATGGAGGTTCTCGTCCGCGATGAGTGCGGCCGCGATGCCGAACTGGTCGCCGGTGGCGTATCCGGGCTGCCAGAGCAGCCGCTTCGGCTCCGTCCCGGTGTCCTCCAGCCGTTTGCCCAGAGCCGCCGCCAACTCGGGGTCCAGTTCCGGTTTGCGAAGCACCAGGCGGGCCCGGTCCAGTTCGCCGAGCCCGGCCTCCCGGAGCGGGATGGCGGGGGCGAGCTGGAAGGCGACCCGTGCGGCGCCGTCGTGCCCGAGATCCGCAACGTCCTCATGGGTGACCTCGGCGCCCAGGAGAGCGGGGGCGCTCAGCCGTTCCCTGAAGGCGTCGGTGAGGTCCGCCTCCGTGATGTCGCCGTTCTCGGTGAGGGGGCTGCTGCTCGGCTCCTCGTGCACGTCTGCGTCGCGCGGAGCCCCGTCGACCACCGGCGCGACCGTGGTTCTCGGGAGGGCCGCCAGATACTCCGTACCGCGCCGGTACAGCGTCACCGTGCGGTCCGGCTGCGCCTGGGGCGGGACATGGGTCTCGGCGCGGCCGTCCTCGGAGACGACGGTGATGCGGGCCCGGTGGGCGACGGCCGCCAGCTCCACCGCGGTGCGGGCGGTCGCGTCGTCCCAGCGGCGGCCCGTGTGGAGCTGTGTACGGATCAGCGCACGTTCTTGACGTGATGACAGTTCCAGGTCGTCGGGCAGTCTGCCGCCGGAGCGCCGGAACTCCTCGGTCCGCGCCGCGTCCAGGGCGACCCCGGCGTGCTCCAACTCGTCGTGGGTGAAGGGCGCATCACGATCCAGTACGGCCGACGGCGGCAGCGGGGAGCCGCCGACCAGGGCGACCGGGTCGCTCTCGCGCTTCGGATGGACGGCCGCCGTGAGCGCGGACCAGAAGCCGTTGCCGTCGCCCGACGGTTCCATGAGGTCGTGGGCGGTGCCGTCCGGAGCCGTCAGTGTGGCCCCGTCGCGGCCGGTGCCGTGCTGCCAGGCGCCGGTCTCCGCGGTGGTCCAGGGCGCCTTGGCGTGGGCGGGCCGCCGCGGCCCGTCGTCGACCGTCGCTCTTTGCCGGTCCCGGGGCAGGGCCGCGGGCAGTGCGGGCTCCCGTGCCGCCTCGCCGCCGGGAACCGCGTACCGGTAGTGACGGTCCTTCAAATGCAGGACGACATGCGGGAGTTGCTCGCGCTTCTCGGCCCCGGCTGGAGTGAAGTCAAGGAAGCCGCCGTCTGCCCGGATCACCGTCACCCGGACCCCGAAGGCCCGGGCCGCCAGGGCCGGAAGCAGGTCGGCGGCGCCGTGGTCCCAGCCGGCGTCGTCCGCGCTGTCGCCGCCGCGCCGCACCTGGGCCGCGGCGAGTGCCCCGCGCTGCGCCTCGGGCAGTTCCGCGTGCAGGGGCATGTGGCCGGTGTCGTCGAACTCCCGCTGTTCGGGTCCCACCGGTGCGAACGCGACCTCGGCGGTGGCCAGTTCGGCCGTGCTGAAGGTGTCCCGGGTGTCCGGGGAGACGAAGGCGAGCAGGTCCGCGTTGCCCGGGTCGTCGAGACCTGCGGCCAGCCGGGCGCGGAGTCCGGTCACGATCTGCTGCCGGTCCGCCGCCGCTGCCAGGTCACCGAGCAGATCCGGGTCGGCCTGGTGGAGTCCCTCCGCCAGCGCATGGTGGAAGGCGTCACCGTCGGCGGGCACATCGTGCAGCGTGTACGCGGCACCGGTCGGCGAGGTCAGCGTCGCCGGGGCGTCACCGGTGCCCTTGGCCTCGGTGTAACGCTCGTGTGCCGGGGCGGACTTCGCGGGCGGATTGTCCAGCACCACGGCCGGCGGTTCGGTGAGACCGGCGCGCCGTTCCGGCTCGCCGGGACCGTGGGGCTCGGCGGGCAGCCGGTGCCAGCGGGTGAGCCGGTCCGTGGCGGCCCGGACCCGGTGGAAGTCCTCGGCCGCCGACTCCGCCTTGCCGAGCTCGGTGTTCATGGCCTGGTGCGTGGCGCGCAGTTCGCGTCTGATCGCCTTCAGCGCGGCGGCCGTCTCGCGTACCTCCCGCCGTTCCGCCTCGGCGGGGCGTGGCCCGGAGCCCCGATCCTCCCCGCGGACGCCGTCCGCCTCGAGCGCCGCGGCGAGCCGGAGCTTGGCGGCGGTCAGCTCACGCCTTGCGGCGCCGAGACGCTCGCGCAGTTCGGACATCGCCCTGCGGTGCTGCCAGTACTTCTTGTCCGCACCCACCCATGTGTCGCTCGCCCGGGTGACCTTGGACCAGGCGTCAGCGACCTGGGGCGGGAAGGTCTCGTCCGAGACGAGGCCCAGCTCACGGGCGACGTCCTCGCGGACCCAGGCGATCACCTGGGTCTCGGCCTCCACCGCCTGAGGGCGGGGCTTGACGTAACCGAAGGGGCCCAGGTGCTCTCCGAGCCAGGCGCCGGGCCGGCTGTCCTTGAAGCCGCGCTCCACGTCCGCGACACCGAGCCAACTCGTCGGTATCGCGAACAGGAAGGCGCGGCCGGTCTTCGGTTTGAGCGTGATCTGCGCAGCCTCGGCGCTGCCGAGCCTGGCGGCGTCGGCCTCGGCGGCCGTGGCGTCGGAACCCGCGACGGCCGGGACCGCCGTGCCCGCCACACCGGTGGCCAGCAGCGGTCCGCCGCCCAGCGCGGGATCGTGCGCCCCGCTGCGGGCCACGGAACTGTCGCTTCCTGTGGTGTCCCGTTCGGCGCTCTCCATCGTGGCGTCCGGAGCCACCGCCAGCAGCCGGGCCCCGGCGAGGTCCGGCCGCGAATAGAGCCGGTACTCACCCTGGGCGCCCCCGACGAAGCTGTCCTCGGTCAGCCCCGCCACCTGGAATCCGTCGTCGGAGGTGGTGTCGCCGAAGAAGGCGGCCAGGGAGGCGTTGCTCGTGCCGTCGTGCAGCGCCAGCGCCGATGCGGTGCCCGGCCTGGTCAGCGGGGTGCGGCGGGCCCGGTCGACGGCCTGGTCGAGATCGGTGCCGGACAGCTTGCGCCGCTTTCCGGCTCCGGGGCCGGCCGAGGCGCCGTACGCCCTGGCGATGGCGAGGTCTCCCGCGGCCTGCAGTCCGGTCAGGCCCACGATCCGGCGCACATCGAACCCGATCGGCGGCTTCCGGAACGGGCGGCTGGTGCCGTCCGGATGGGGGGTCGCCCGCCACGCCTCGACGGCCTTCCCCAAGCCCTGCGAGGTGGTGCCGCCCAGTGCCGAGACGGTGACCGTCTTCGGCGGTGCGGCCGGCTCCGGTGGCGCCAGGGGATCCGGTGCCGCTCCGTCCGCCGGTGCCGTGGCCGGGACGCTGAGGCTCAACGGCAGCTGCTCGCGCATCCTGCCGACCGCGCCCTCGGCATGGACGGTACGGCCGCCGCCCAGATCCAGGGTGAGCCGCAGGGTGTAGCGGGTGAGGTATTCGGCGTAGGGCTCGTTGGCGTAGAAGATCGAGGACCGCCAGCGGGTCGTGGAGCGTGCGGTCGTGGTCTGCTGGGTGCTCGACCCCAGCTCGCCGTAGGTCGGTCCGGCGGCCCGGGCGACGGGGTCGCCGGTGCGCACCGCCTCGCCGACGCTCATGCCCACGGCCTTGGTGCCGCTGCTGCTCACGGCGTCCTCGGTGGTCTCGGTGGCGTGCCGGCCGTCCTTGAGGACCGCACTGTGGCCGAGGCCGTCGAACTCCGGCTCCTCCGCGACCAGTTCCACCTTGAGGGCGGCGGTGCGCCCGCCGACGCGGACGCTGCGCCACCCGGGCCCCCCGATACGGGTCCGTGCCGCGGCGCCGGTGGAGGTCAGCTGTTCCCGCAGGGCACGTACGGCCCGCGGGGTGACGAGGGAGTGCACGCGGTCGCGACTCGCGTCGTCGACGCCCAGTTCGCGCAGCTTGCCGTCGAAGTCGGCGAGCACCGCGGTGGTGTCCAGGGAGTTCACCGGGTACGAGCCGAAGGGGTGGTCGCGCAGCCACTTGGGCTGGCTCCAGGCCTTCGCGGCGTACCGGGGCACCTCTCCCAGCCGGTCCCTGAGCAGCCCCAGCCGGTGGGCGGCCTTCTCCGACAGATGGCCGAGCCAGTCCCCGGAGAAGGTCAGCCGGCGTCCCGCCCAGTGGGCCCGCGTCCAGGTGGCCAGGGAGTGCAGCGGGGACAGCAGCCCGTCGGCCCGCACCGAGCCGGCGACGTCGTGCTCGGTGTCGCCCGCCACGAGGACCTTGTGGCTCTCGTCGACGGGATTGATGTCGGCGGTGACGGTGCGGTTCACGCTGTGCGTCACCGCGCGCAGCCGTCCCCGGCGCCCGACGAGCCCGTAGGAACCGGCGATCGAGGGCCCGGTGGGATGGGTGTGGAGGAAAACCGCGCTGCCGATGACCGTGAAGCTCTGGGTGGTGGTGACGGCGCCGGAGGCCTGGAGGTCGCTGCCGAGCGTCTGCTCCGTCTCTATCTTGGCCGGCTTGGAGACGACCCGCGGACGGACCACACGCATACGGTGCACGAGTGTGCCGAGCCGGTTGAGGTAGGGCCCCTTCCCGAACAGACCGGTGATCCGCGAACCGGCGGGTCCCGAGGCCTGGTCGAAGTCGGCCGTCAGGTACTGCGCCTGGAACGGCCGCAGCATGGCGTCATGGGCGGGGGCGCCGGTCTCCCCGAAGTGCCAGGAACCGCCCGAGGCGTCACGCATGACGTCCTCCGCGGCCTTGGTGAGTTCGCCGTGGGCGCCCACGCTGAGCGGATAGTGCGGAAGGTCCCCGAACGGGTTCGGGCCGTGCTCCCGGCCGGCGCCCCGCACGTCTCCCGTCGCAAGGGCCTTGGCCCGGGCCGGGTCCATCTGCTCGACCTCGACCGGCGCCGGGGTTTGTGCCCCCGCGTGCGGATCGGTGGCAGGGGTGTGCTCGGCGGGCACGGCGAGGAGCACCCGGCCGGTCACCGCGTTGCCCGCGGTGCCGCCGACGAGTGGGCTCTCCTGCTCACGCCGTACAAAATGGTGTGTGCCGAGCACGCCGAGCGAGGCGACGCCGCGCCACAGGTTGCGGAAGCGCCAGTAGCCGCCGCTGACCGCGGACAACTCCAGTCGATAGCTGTGCAGATGGGACGGCGAGGCGCCGATGCTCAGCGACTCGTACGAGACGGTGGCGCCGTAGCCGGTCCTGCGGCCCGTCTGCCGGCCCCAGCGCGGACCCGCCTGGAGCGAGCCGGTGTTGGGGGGCAGGCCGATGACGTCCTTGGCGGAGTCCCGCACCGACACGGAGACGTCCACCCCGGCCTCGTAACCGCGCACGACGTTCTGCTGTCCGTCCAGGCGCTCGGTGCCCGGGGCACTGCCGCGCACGATCAGGTCGTTCTGGGTTCCCTCGTAGCGCCGGTCGGTCAGCCGGCCGTCGATCCAGATCCAGCGGTAGGACCGGGTGAAGCGGCCGGGTACGACCAGCCCGATCCGCAGGCCGGTGGTGACGAGCGTCTCGAGATGGCCGGCCATGCTGTGGTGGGACAGCGTGTTGATGACGGTCAGGGTGTTCTGGAGCGCCATCCGGTAGTGCTCGGCGTCACGCCAGCGGGGATCGGACGGATCGCCGAACTCCTCCAGCGGCGCGACCATTCCGGGGTACGCGCGGGCCGCCGCCCGGACGACCTGATCGGTGAAGGTGTCCAGCAGAGTGCGCTCGGGTCCCTCGGTCCCGTCCTTGCGGGTCAGGGCACCGTCGTCGTGGGTGAACGCCTCGGGGCGGCTCATCCCGAGGACCGCCGGGTCCTCCTTGGTCAGATAGACCGGGGCGTGCGGCGCGTTGCGGTGGCGCTTGCGCAGGGTGGTGCCGTCGTCCCAGCCCGCGTGGCGGCGCGCCTCGGTGCGCGTCATCCGGTCGAGGCTCCAGGTGGTGAACGGCGTGGGCTCCGTGTCCCCGGTCATGCGGACATAAACCGTCTTGCGGACCAGATACAGGTCGGTGGGGACCTTCTTGGCCTGACCGACGATCTTGCGGCTGCCGGCGCCGCCGAAGACTCCGGTGTGCGTCGTGGTGCGCGCGTACCGTCCGGCGAGGCCTGCCATGGCCCGCAGCCCGGCGCGCATGCCGAAGAAGTCGGCGAAGGTGGCGCTCGGACCGACGGCCGCGTTGATTTCCTGGCTGTACGACTTGCCCAGCGAGCGTTCGTTCCTGACCGCCCGCTGGATGGTGTTGCGCATCTCCGCGGCGGCTGACTCGGTGAGCAGCCGCGCCTCGCCGGGCACCACCCGCTCGACCACGAAGGCGCCCACGGGGGAGCGTTGCGGGTCGTCGCCGACCAACTGGCGTGTGGTCACCTTGTCCCGGGCGAGGCGGTCGGCCATCCGGTGGAAGTTCTCCGTCGTGAAGAACCCCGCGATCTCGTCGTAGGCGGCGGTGCCCGGTTCGGCACCCGCCCGCCTCAGCGCCCAGTCGCGCATCTTCTTGACCGGTCCGTAGCCCTCGGTGTGCACCAGGCGGTAGTCGGACCACGGTCCGAGTGTCATGGTGCGGGGCACGCGCCCCGCCCGGGACGGCGAGGTCTCCCCGTCCGACAGCCGGACGGACAGCCCGTTGCGCACGCCGAAGGTGAAGTGGCTCTCGCCGGTGAAGAAAGCCCGCGGCAGCCCGCTGCGCGCGACACCGGAGCGCGGGCCGACCACCTGCACCTCGTACTGGACGTCGTCCAGGTGCAGATGGGACCCGTCACCCATCCGCGTCTCGACCTGACTGAGGGTCTGCTCCTGCATGCCGTAGTCGTACGAGCGGTGGTAACCCAGGGCGCCACCGACACGGCCGTAGGCGGCGAGCGCCCCGCCCGTGGGCGGTCCGATGGCGAAACTCGGGGCGATCCGCACCGAAGTGCTGAGGTTCTTGCCCGCGCCGGTGGTGACCTGACTGCGCTGGACCCCGTCGAACTTGAACGGAGCGCCGTAACCGTCCGCGAACCGTTCCCAGTTGCCGTGCGGCCGGGTGGTGACCCGCAGCACCCGCACCCGGCCCCGGGCGTCCCGGAACGGCGGGGACTCGTAGCCGTCGCCGTGGAAGGCCCAGGGGGTCTCCCCCAGTGCCCGCTCCAGATCGGCCAGGGCCTCGCCCGCGCCGGGATCGGCAGACTCGTCGAGTCCCGTCCGCGCGCCGATCTCGCGTGCGACCTGGTCGGTGCCGCGCAGGGTGACCCGGGCCTGTCCGTAACTGCCCGAGGCCGTGCCGTCCTCGCCGTCGCCCGTCAGATGGGCGGGGAGCCGGCTGCCGTCGCTGAAGACCACCGCGCGGCCGTCCCGGGGCGGTGGCAGCAGCGAGCGGTCGAGCCGGGGCGGACGGTGGGTGTCGAGCTCGGTGTCGATACGGAAGAAGGCGGGCTTGGGCTTGTCCGGCTTGTTCTCGCCCGGCTTGGGCTGCTGCGGTCCGGTTCCGTCCCGCTTCGCCCCGTTCGGCCCGGGCGGGTTCTGCGCCGGTGAGGACGTAGGGGGCTGCCCCGCACTGCCGCCCTTGGTGCCGATTGCGAAGTGCACCTTCTTCTTCGGCGGTGACGAGGACGGCCCGCCGGGAGCCGCAGCGGGCGCGACGGCCGAGTAGTGGTCCCGGCCGTTGTAGTGGACGTACACCGGGCCGGTGGCGCCCTCGGCCAGGTGGTGGTCCTGGCGTCCGTCCTGGACCACGACCACGTCGAGCCCGATGCTCCGCGCGACCGCGGGCAGCGTGCGGTCGAAGAACGGTGTCGCCCACAGCCGCACGTCACGGATCGCCCGCTCCACCAGGCCGGCGGTCGTGGTGCCGGTGATCTCGGCGAGGTCCGGGGCCGTCCGCGCCCAGCGCGGATAAGCGGTCTGCAGCAGGCGCCGCCAATGGGCCTGCGCCCTCTCGTCGCCGGCGCGCAGACCGGCCAGGAGCCGTGTGCGCAGAAGGTCGGCGTGGTGCTGGTCGGCGAGCCGGCGCCGGTCCTGCCGGGGCGCGCCGTCCACCCGGGCCTGCTGTTCCGGGGTGAGGGCGGGCAGCGGTACTCCGCCCAGTACGTGCCGCAGCGTGACGGTGTCCAGGTCGCCCACGAGGACGTCCAGCGGATCCATCCGCATGGGCTCCTCGTCCCGCAGTTCGGAGTCGGCGAACCAGTCCGCCGCATGGTCGCGCAGCCGGCGCACGGTCATGTTCCGTACCTCGGAGGCCGGTTGCTGCCGGGCGGCACTCGCCAGCACCGAGGTGAAGAAGCAGTCGCCGTCGCCCGCCACGTTCAGCACGTCGAGCCGGGGCCGGCCGCCGGCCGCGGGGAGCTGCCGGGCCACCGTGCGGACCGCGGTCGCCTCGGGTGATCCCTTCGCGCCACCGTCGGGCAGGGCGTCCGTGGCCGGTGTGCTCTCGCCCGGTGGACCTGGCGGGGACGGGGAGGCGTCGGGGACGGAGGACAGGGACAGCCGGTGCAGTGGCGCGGCGGGGTCGGTGTCGTGGGCCCTGCCCGCCTCGGTCAGCACGGTCCTGTACTGCTCCGCGTCCGGTGTCGCGGTGTCGGGCAGACCGAGCAGGTCGCGGGTGATCCGGCGCAGCAGGCCGGGTGTCATCCGGCCGTCGGTGTGTCCGGCGGCGGAGCCGTTCGCGCCCGGGTTCCAGCGAAGCGCGTCCAGTGCCGCGAGGTCGCGCAGCAGCGCATGGTGCTCGGCGGAGCCCTCGATGCCGGTGCCGAGCGTGCCGCGCAGCGTCCGGATCAGCTGGAGGGTGCGGTTGCGCGCCCAGGGGTCAGCGGCCTCCGGGCCGTCGTGCAGTCCCGCGTGCCGCGCCAGGTCGTCCAGGGCGTCACCCGACGGCTCGGGGGTGAAGGCCGTCCAGGCGCCCGGAGCTCCGTCCGGGTCCAGATAGAGGATCGGCCGTATCTGCCCCTTGCTGTCCACGGCCGTACCGGCCTCGGTGGTGGGGGCGTGGACCACGCGGCCGGTCAGATTGGCCACGTGCTGGGCGACGGACAGCCCGCCGTGCTCCGGCGGCCGGCCGGTGGAGCACGAGTACAGCACGATCGGCCGGTCCTTGGGTCCGAGGTCCCCGCGTCCCAGATAGCGGGCCAGTTCCCGGCCCGTGACCTGCACGGTGGTCCCGTCCGCAAGGGCGAGGGTGACCCGGGTCGGTGTGCCGTGCCCGGCGAAGAAGGTGGCGCCGCCTTCCCGCCATGGCACGGCGTGCGGTGAACCCACGAGGACGGCACGGTCGCTGCGGTGGTCGGAGTAGGTGCCGCCCGCGAGCACGGTGGGCATGCGCTGATCGCGCCGGGCCCAGTCCCCCGGTGTGTAGGAGGCCTGGCCCACCTGCCGTCCGTCGCTCCCCGTGAGCGTGATCCGGCGCAGCGAGGAGTCGGCCACGGTGCGGTCGTCGAGGGTGCGGACGGAGGACGTACGGACGGCGGGGACGGGGGCCGGGGAGTCGGCGGGGGTGACGGGACGGGGCACCAGACGGGCGGGCGGAGCGGAACGGCCGCCTGTGCTCCTGCCCTCGGTGAGGACGCCTGACGTGGGGTGCGCGCTGCTCCCCGCCGTTCCCGTGGGGGCCGCCGGGCGCAGGCCCGCCAGGGCCGACGCGGCACGGTTCAGGCCGGTGATCCAGTCGTCGAACGGCTTGTTGACGAAGACTTCCAGCATCTGGGACGTCAGCCTCTGCCGCTCCGTCATGGCCTGCATCGCGGCCGTCGACATGCGCTGCTGAGCGGCCGCGGCCATCATGCCGGCGTAGTTCGCCACGAGCTCCCGCTGGAGATTTCGGCGCCCCTCGGCGAGGCTCGTCGCGAGTCGCTCCAGGGCCGCGAGATCGGTGACCTGCTCCAGTTGCCTGATCTCGTCGGTGATATGGCTCTGGACGCGGCCGACGACCTGTTGCATCGCCGTCGCCTCCGCACCGGAGGGCCTTGTGCGCGCGAGGTCGTCACGGCGTACGTTCAGGAGCGAACTCGGATCGTCCCGCTCGGCCCGGGCCCTGGCCAGATGAAGCCCGGCGACCGTCCGGGGGTGCGGTGCCGCGCCCTCGTCCCGCAGCAGCTCCGTCCAGTTCTTCGCCGGGTTGTGGATGAACTCGTTCACCAACTGCTGAGCGAGATCACGCACCTTGACGGCGGCCCCGCGCTGCTCCCTGGAGGCATTGCCGCCGATGACGCTCGCCTGGCCGATCAGGCTCTCGAGCTGATCGCGCAGCGAGGCGCGCTGTGCCTTGAACTGGTCCGCGAGGTCACGGAGGGACTCGAAGTCGGTGACACGCCCGAGCGCCGCCACCTCGCGGTCGACATGCGCGTCCACGGCGTCGAACAGGTTGGCCAGCAGCTGCGGATCGCCGCCCGCCGGGCCCACGTCGAGGATCTTCCTGCGCAGCTGCTGCAGTGGCCAGTTGTGCTGCTCGCGCTCGCTGCGCGCCATCGCCTGGTAGAACCGCACGGTGTGCTCGAGCTCCCGGCCGGGGTCGAGGACCAGCGGACGTCTGCGGAACTGCCCGAAGGAGATGGAGTCCTTCGCCGTGGCACTGGTGTGGTTCTCCTGGCTGAGGACCTCCCAGCCGTTCGGACCGTGCCACAGCATGTTCGCGACCTCGAAGAGCCGGTCGCCGCCCTCCGCGTGGTCGCCGCCGTAGTACTCGTCGTGGCCGAACCAGTCGGTCGGCCGTATGTCGCGCCGGAAGTCGACGGTGTGATGGAAGTTCGACTCCGGCGACTGGTAGTGCCATACGGTGAAGCGGTCGGGCGCCGAGTGGCCCGACACCACGAACGCACAGCCGTTCATGGCCGGCGTCACCACCAGCCCGGGACCGGAGCCGTCGCGTGGATCGCGGGGTACCGAGGTGTGCCCGATGCTGCGCTCGGGGTCGGATGTGCCTCCCGTGAGGTAGGGAGCGAAGGCGGCCTCCACATAGCCGTGTTCCTCACGGAGCGGAGGCAGCGCGTCCGCGGGCAGACCGAAGGACCTGACGTCCGCGTAGTGGTGCGCGTACCACTCGACCGCCGGTGCCAGCACATACACGGGTCGCCCGCCGGGGTCCCGGCGCTTGTCCTCGACCAGTACGAACCGGTGCTGGTCCAGGGCCGGATCGGCCAGGGCCCTGACGAACGCACGACGGGCGTTCGGGTCGAGCGCAGGGGTGTGCAGCGCCAGACCCTCGTCGAGGTCCATGGACAGGACGTTCGCCCCCAGGAAGTCCGCCGGGGCCGCCGTCAGCGACTGCTCGGCGGTGAGGTCCCCGCCGGTCGCGGCAGGCTGGGAGGCGAGGGAGGGAGCCGAGTGGCCGGACGTGTCCTGATGCGCGGTGCTGCCGCTGCCGCTCTCGACGAGGACGCCCGTGGTGGGCTCGGAGGAGCCGAGCGGATCGGTGTGGTCTCCCGTGGTGGGCTCGGACGAGCCCAGCAGATCGGTGAAGTCGCCGAAGTCCTCGTCGGAGTCGTCGGAGGAGCCGAGCAGATCGGTGAAGTCACCGAAGTCCTCGTCGGAATCTTCGGAATCGTCGGAAAGGTGGGAATCTCCGGGGTCGCCCGAGGCCGCCGACACGGTGGACACGGGGGACGGCCCCTGTGTCCGCGTCGGACCGGTGCCGACGGTGCCGACGGTGCCGACGGTGACGCTGGCCGGGCCGGGCGGGATCGCCGATTCCGTACGGACCGGGCTCGACGGCGCGCTCTGCTGCTCCGGGGCCGGTGCCGGAGCGTGGGCGGAGACCGTCGGCAAGGGGTGCGGCCGGCCGGAGGAGGCGTCGGTGTGCGCCCCGGAGAAGGCGATCCTCAGCGCCTGGAGCACCTGATCGTTGCGCGGGTCCCGGGCCTGCGCCGCCAGATTCCGGAAGTAGGTGTGGAGCGGGGCGCCTTCGGTCACGGAGTCCTTGATCGCGTCGGCCACGGCCCGCGTCTGCTCCGGCGTCGGACCCACCGAGAGCGTGTGGGTGGCGTCCCGCACGGTCCTCTCGTGACCGGCGTGCAACTCGTCCACCACGTTCTGCAGTTGCTTGTGCTGGTCCGTGGTGAGGACGAATTCGGCCGGATCCCGCATCTGCCGCTTGACCTTCGCGAGATCGTGCGAGTCGAAGTCCACCATCCGCTGGACGGTGTCGCCGTTCCCGAGGATGCCGGTGATCCGCTCCTTCGGCAGGGCGTCGGTCAGCCGCAGCATCTCGTCCTGGGTCAGCAGCCGTCCCCCGTCCAGCGTGGGGAGCGCGCCCAGCACCGAGCGTGCGGTATGAGTCTTCTCGAGGTCGTCCCAGCCGGGGGCGCTCTCCAAGCGGGTACCCCACTCGCTCTTGCGCACGATCGCCTCGGTGACGTCCTGGAGCCGGTCGGCGGCGTCGGGATCGTGACGGTCGTACGGCGTGTGGTGGGTCAGTACGGAGAAGAACGGGCGCCCGAGAAGCTGTGCCAGGTTGCTCGTGTTGGCACCTTCCAGGACGGCGGGCAGGGTGCCGAGCTGGTACACCTGCCGGAACACGTCCTGCGGCAGCTTGCCGCCGTTGACGATCAGGACCTGGTCCGGGCCGAGGGCGGCGATACGGTCCGCCAGGTCTTCGGCGTCGAGGTCGGCGTGATCCAGCCAGTCCGCGGTGTGGCGCGGAGCGAACGGCACGGTGGCGTCGCCGAAGGTGATCACCACCGAAGGCCTGCCGAGCCCGGCCGCATGCGCTCCGGATGCCAGCGTGTTCACGGCGGAGGCACGGCCGGAGGCGGCCACGTTGTGCAGGCCGTAGACGGGCATCAGATCGGCCCGGCTCTTCAGGACGGCGTCCACCACGGCCCGCAGACCCTCACCGCGCGCGCCGCCGACCTGGTCGGTGATCAGGTTGTCCAGCTCGGGCCCGGTCAGCTTCGGCACATGGAAGCGGTACAGGGCGCCGCCGGGGATCGGCGGGGTGCCGGTTCCGTCGTCCTCCAGGTCATGGACCGTGACCGGTCCCTCCGCGCCCGGGCGGGTGTAGAGCAGCCGGTGCGACTGGCCCCAGGCGTACGGTTTGAGGACGATCGCGCGGTCCGCGCCGACGAAGTCGAGGAACTCCTTGGCGGTTTTCGAGTCCGGGTCGAGACGGTCGCTCGCGGCCACCAGGACCAGGGAGTCCTTGATGTTCCCGGCCTGGACTCCGGACCCCGTCGTGCCCGACCCGAACGTGCCCGTCTGCCAGTCGATCCGCCGGTTCATGGCGTCCGGCACCAGCAACTGGAGCCGGTCCTGGACGCTTTCCGGGGCGACGACCGTGATGCGCCCCTCGTAGCCCAGCTCGTGCAGCGAGTCCATCAGCATGGTGGCCGCGGCCTGGTGGCCGAAGTTCGCGGCGTCGTCCACCACCACCGTCACCCCGGGCAGCGAGGCCAGCTGCTCGTGCACGGCCCTGCGCAGGTCCAGTTCCGCCGGCGAGGGCATGTCTGCGCCGCGGTGGGCCGCGATCTCGTCGAGCAGCTGCTGTTGTGACGCGTGCGAGGTGTCGGGCGTGGTGATCAGCCGCCGCCAGGCGTCGTGTTCGGCGGGGGTGGTGTTGCCGACGGCCGGTGCTGCCGGCGGGTGCGCGGTCGGCGCGGGCGGAGCCGCGACGGACGGGGGTGGGCCCACGGTGGACGCCGGGGTGACCGGGGACGCCGAGTCGACCGCGGGCGCCGGGGTGACCGTCGTGTCCCCCCGGTCGTCCGCTGCCTCGGTGGTGTCCGGGGGAGTGGAGGCCCCGTCGGAGGACGTCGTACGCGGTCCGTGCGAAGCGGTTGAGGGGTGCGGGGACGCCGAGCCCGTGGTGCCGGGTGCGTGGTCGACGGTCGGCTGGTCGCCGTGCGTCGTGGGGCTGTGCGGGGCGGTGGTGTCGCCGCTCTCGGTGAGGACGCCGGTGGTGGGGCTCTCCTCGCCGCTGTGATCGGTCCCTTCGGCACCGTCGCCCTGGTCGGCACGGGCCTGCTGGTGCTCGTCGGTCCGCTCGTCCCCGTGCGCGTCGCCGCGGTCCGCCTGGCCGGTACGACCGCCCGTGCCGGGGGTGTTCCCCGTGCCGACCGTGCTGGTGTGCACGGGCGGCGGTGTGAAAGCGGAGTCCTCGGCGGAGCCGGAGCGGGTACCGGAAAGGGAGCTCGTACGGGTGCCGGAGCCGGATCCCGGGACCGGGGCACCACCCGTGGACAGGGGCACCGAGGTGCCGGGGCCGTTCCCGGACGTGCCCGGGGTCCCTCCTGCATGGTCTTGGGAACCACCACGGGTACCGTCGGCTCCGCCGTCCGAAGCGTCGTTCGACGTGGGCGTGTTCGGGCCGAAGGTGTTCCTGATCCAGTTCCCGGAGCCCGCGGCTCCCGCGCTGAGCGTGTTCTCGACCTTGCCGCTGATGCCCGCGCCGAGGAAGGTGTCCCAACTGGTCGACCAGTTCCCCGTGAACAGGCCGCTGCCGAGGAACTCGGCAGCGGCCTCCGAACCCCCCTCCACGACGAAGTCGCGACCGTCCCGGCCGAGGTCCCGCGCCACCTTGTCCGGCGAGAAGTGGGAGTTCTTCCCGCCGAGGTCACGGACGTCGTTCTTGCCGACCTTCGAGACCACGTCGTTGGCGAAGTCCTTGTCGAAGCCCTTCCCGAAGGGGTTGTTCTTGAAGAACTTGCTGATGACATTCCCGACGTTCGAGAACGCGCCGTGGAAGATCGAGGCGAAGGCGCCGAAGGCGCCGTCCTGCGCGATCTGGGCCCAGTCGAAGCCCTTGGGACGGCGCCCCTCCGGTCCTGCGACCATCATGGCGAGCCGGACCGCGAAGGTCATGAACGCCTCTTCGAACGCCTCGCTCAGGGTGGGCATCAGATGCGTCCGCTTGAGCAGCGTGTCCATGACCGTGAGGATCACCACGCGGCTGCGGGCCCTGGCGACGGCCGCATCACCGGCGGAGGAGCCGCCGCTGAAGATGGACATCACCAGGATGATGGCGAGTTCGATGAGCAGCCGGATCAGCTCGGCGATGATCTGCCACTTTGACTCGGTGATGTTCATCGACGTCTGGACGCGCCCCTGCGCGATCTCGTCCAGCTGGTCGGCGAACTCCTTCAGGTAGTTCGTTCCGCCGTCGTTGACGAACAGGTTCATCGCCCGCACGTAGTCGTTCCCGACCCGGGGCGGCAGCGCCCTGCCCGTGCCGACGACGGACTGCTCGATGATGTCGGACAGTTCCAGGACACGCTTGCCGAGCCGCTTGTACGGCAGATGGCTGGCGTAGGCCTGGTCCTCGTTCGCCTGGAGCAGGCGTTCGCCGATCAGGACGAACAGCAGGTTGTTGAGCTGGGGCGAAGCCTCGATCGCCATGGAGGCTCAGTGCCTTCCACCCGTGGTGTTCCCGCGGCCGGACGACTCGTGGATGGCGTCGAGGTTCCCGCCCTGGGTGGTGAGGATGTTCTTCAGGTTGGCCGTCGTGCCGTCGGCGACGGAGACGACGGCATCGGCCAGTGCCTGCCCGGTGTCGCTCGTGCTCTCGCGCTCCTTGTGCTCCTGCGGGACGACTTCCTTGGCGAAGCTGTCACTGGTGCCCGGCCAGTCCCGGGTCAGATTCACCTCGTTCACGAAGTCCCTCATCATCTCCCGGGCGATGGAGCTGATCTGGTCGATCTGCCGGACCCCGCCCTGGATGCGGGCAGGGTCGGCGAAGTAGGAGTTCTCGTCAGCCATGGTTCGCCTCGTCCTCCGCGTCCTCGTCGATCTCGTCCCGCAGCCGGCGGTCGCCGCCGCGGCCCGTGGCGGTCTCCGGCTCCTCCAGCACCCCGGGCCCGAAGATCCGCGCCCAGTCGACGTCGACCCCCGTGAGCTCCGGCACCGTGGTGCTGGGTTCGGTGAAGGGCTTGAACGTCTCCATCACACGGCGGGACATCTGCGTACGGGCCTGTCCGGCGGACTCCAGCACGCTGGCGGCGAGTTCGGCCGCGGCCATGGTGCGGTACTTGCCGTCCAGGAACTTCAGTCCGGTCAGCTCGCCCTGCGGGCCGACGGTGACCTCCACCGCACGGTCCCGGGACCGCACGGTGACCGTCGCGTTCCGCAGTTCCTCCTCCGCGCGCGCCACGCCGGCCTGCACGGTCTCCAGCTCGGCCATCGCCTCGGCCAGGCGCTGCTGCACCGACAGGGGCTCGGCCGGCTCCCTGCGGCCGGCGCCCCCCGCGTCCCGCGTCCCCGTCATCGGCCGATCACCGCCGGGGCGCCGCCCTCGTCGGTGCCCCAGACGTCCTCGTCCTCGGGCACCCAGCTGGACCGCTCGCGGTCACCGCTCTCGGTGGTCTGGGCCCCCTGGCCTGCCGGGGAACCACCGCCGCCCATCGGGTAGTACGGCGAACTCGTGGTGGGGGTCGAGCCGCGGGTCAGGACCATCTCCCGCTCCTCCTCTTCCCCGCCCGACGCCGCCCGGGAGACGGTCGGGCGGCGCAGCGAGGCGCCACCGGTCTCGTCCAGCACCTTGCGGACACGCTCGTTGTTCGACTGGTTGCCGGCGCCGCCCATCCCGCCGAGACCGCCGGGGTTGAGCGGGGTGCCGCCGGTGGGCGGGGCGGCGGCGCTGCCCGCGTTGAGGGCCGATCCGCCCGGTGCGCCGAGGGCGCCGCCGGTGAAGGGGGTGCTGTCGTAGTCCTCGAAGGCCAGGTCGTCACCGTGGAGACCGTCGAGGCTCGAGTTCAGGGACCCGGAGTGCAGGGACCCGGAGTCGAGGGATCCCGGGTTCAGGCCGCCGGAGTGCAGGGACGACGGAGCGTTGAGACCGTCGAGCCCGTTGAGGCCGTCTGTGGAGTGCCCGTCCGTGAGATGGGAGAGGTTGTCGGCGCCCGAGCCGAGGGCCGCGTTGAGGTCGGTCGTGGTCACCGAGCCGTCGGGATGGGTGGTGGTCGCCGAGCCGGTGGCCGGGTCGACCGTGGTGCTCGTCCCGTCCGGGAACTTCGTGGTGAGCGTGCCGTCGGCGTTCAGCGTCGTCGTCGAGCCGTCCGGGTTGGTGAAACTGTCGCCCGCGTTGAGCCGTGAGGTGGTGACCTTGCCGCCGGGAGAGGTGGTGGTCATCGTGCTGGTCGCCGGGTTGAACGTGGTGCTGCTGCCGTCCGGGTAGTCCGTGGTCAGCGTGCCGTCGGCATTGAGTCGCGTGGTGGCGCCGCCCGGGTTGGTGAGGGGGTTCCCACCGAGGGGGTTGAGCGGGTTGTTCAGCAGGGGGTTCGGGCCCCCGGGATCGCCGTTGAGGTTCAGCCCCGAGCCGGGCGGGCCGTTGAGGTTGGAGGCCAGGCTGTGGATGTTGCCGAGGTTGTTCCCGAGGTCACCCAGGCTGTTGTTGAGCCCGTTGGTGAAGTTGCCCAGGCCGTTGTTCAGCCCGTCGCCTATGTTCCCGAGCCCGTTGTTGAGATTGTTGCCGAGGTTGTTGAGGTTGTCTCCGAGGTTGTTGAGACCGTCGTTGAGGTTCTGCTGGTTGTTGTTCAGAATGTCGTTGAGATTCTGCTGATTCTGGTTGAGCTGGTCCTGGTTGAGCTGGTTCTGCTCCTGCTGGTAGGACTCCGACAGGGACGTGGTGTCCTTGGTCTTCAGCGGGTCCTCGAACTCGGTCCCCGCATCGATCCAGTTGCCGTTGAGCGTCGACAGCGACTGCGTGGCGACCGGCACCAACTGCTGGTTGACATAGTTGTTCCAGCGCGTGACCGCGGCCTCGCCGAGCTTCTTCCAGGACTGGATGTCGTTGAGGTTGCCGTAGACCGGGTGGTTCTCCAGGAACCCCGCGCGTGTCGAGTAGCTGGTGACCGTCGTCTCGCCGCCGTACGAGGTGGTCTCGTCGATGTAGGGCACGTTGTTGGTCAGCACCCACGAGGACAGGTCGTCCAGGAGTTCCAGCACCGACCGGTGCGGATCGTGCTCCCGGGAGTTCGCCCATGTGGTCCAGGCGTTCTGCAGGTTGGTGATCTCCGTGACCAGCTGCTGCTGGGCCATCGCCAGGGTGTCGCCGAACTTCGACTTGGGGGATACGCCGTTCACCGTGGTGTGGGCGGAGTGGTAGTCGGCGCCGCCGAGCTGTTCCACATAACTGTCGTAGTTCTTGCGCAGCTGATGGACCAGGTGCCAGAAGACGCCCGCCGCCTGGCCCTTCCACGACGCCTGCTCGCTGCCGAGCGAGGTCTCCCACTGCTCGAGTATGTTCGCGTGGTCGATGAAGAACTTGGCCGCACGGTCGAAGGCGAGAGCGGTCCGCTCGAACGAGTTGAGATCCACCGCCTCGGCGTCCGCCACCGGCAGCCCGGAGTACGCGAACCCGCGGGTCGTGTGGTCCGCGAGCAGCTTGTCGAGCGCCGCCTTGGCGCCACTGACGTACTGCGACATGGGCCCCGAGTCCCACTGGTCGCCGTAGTGGCCGGTGAACGCGCCGCCCGAGGTCATCTCACCTGCGTCCAGCAGCCGCGCCCTGCTGTTGGAGTCGACCGGCACGCCGATCAGGACGATCCTCGCCCGGTGCATCTCGACGCCGCTGTGCGCCCCGTCACCGCCGGCGGTGTAGAAGACGAGGTCGTAGTCCTCGCCGTCGTGCTTCATCCAGCCGCTGATGGCCGAGTAGTCCTCGGCGGTCACCGCCCTGACGCCCATGGACTGGATGTCCATGCGGAAGAGCGGGATGCCCTCCTTGCTCTTGAGCTTGTCGAACAGCGTCTTCCGGCTGGGCATGGGGAAGCCGGTGTAGAGGGTGACGGCCTTGCCCCAGTAGTCGTCGGCGTCGTTGGTGGCTGGCATCGCTCAAGGCTCCGCGGAGGTGGGGGGGACGGTGGGCGGGCGCCGCCCGGCAGAGGCCGGGTGGCTAGTGGGTGTTGCTCTGCGAACCACCCGTGTCGCTCAGGTCGCTGTCGACGTCGGAGAAGATGTCGAGCAGTTTCTCCCCGTCGATCGACGTCAGGCTGCTGCCCTGGGTCTTCAGCAGCGTCCTGATGGTTTCCCGCACGTCGGAGTCGATGTCCTTGAAGAGGGTCCGCTGCGCCGCGAAGATGTCGTCGACGGACTGGGCCTCGTCCTTCACCTTGGAGATCAGGCTGGCGCCGTGCACGTCGTCGGTGCCGGCCATGAGCCCGATGGCCAGGAAGGGGTTCTCCTGGAGGGTGTCGGGCGTGTTGCGGCCGTCCAGGAGGCTCTTGAGCGCCTGTGCGCCCGCGGGGTCGTCCTTGCGGATCTGCTCCAGCGCGGTGATGAAATCGGCCACGTCCCCGTCGAGGAACGCCTGGAGTCCCTGGGAATCCAGATGTGTCAGGTCCGCCATGGCATCCTCCTGCTCTGCGTGCTGCTGATGTGCCGGGTCCGCCGTCGCGACGCTGCGGCCGGACGGCGAACGGCGGGGTGTCGGTACGCGTGGTGGCTCAGCGGCCGATCTGGACCTCGGACCACATCTGCGACAGCGAGTTCTCGCTGTACTTGTAGTTGCCGGAGATGTCCGTCAGGAGGCTCGCGTGCGAGTTCAGCAGCTGCTCCATGTTCTTGACCGCCTGGTCCCAGGCCGCCTGCTTCTGCGTGTAGACCTCGGCGTCCGAGCCGTACCAGGTCTTCTTCAGCTCGCTCAGTTCCGCCTCGAGCGAGGACAGCGTGGTCGCGATGGCCCTGGTCTGCTGGACCATGTCGTCGGCCGCGTTCTCCATGTGGCGGTAGTCGACGTAGATGTAGCCGTCGGTCAGGTTGTCGGACATGGGGGGTCTCGTCTCGGTCGTCGGTGCAGGGACGTGGTGCGGGGCCGGGTCAGGACCCGGTGAGCTGGTGGAAGACCGCGTCGGAGGAGTTGTACGCCTGGTTGATCGCGTCGTTGGAGGAGCCCTGCGTCTTGCCGTGCTCCACCAGGCTCGTGTTGAGCTTGTCGACCATGTCTTCCAGGTTCCGCAGGATGACGTTGACCTGTTCGTCCCACTGCTGCAGGAGCTGTCCGTACTGGCCGCCGTCGCTGCCCTGGTAACCGCTGGACAGGGTGGCGCGGGTGCCGTCCACGTCCTGCCGCGACTTCATGATTCCGGAGAAGGCCGACTCCAGAGCCTGGATGCCGTTCCGAGTGGCCTGTTCGCTTGACTGCTGGCCATCGCCTGCCATGGTTCGCCTTTCCGTCGAACGAATGATCTGCTTCTGGTGAGATTAGAGTTGCTTCAGGTAGTGGAGCAACGCGCCGCGAAAACGTGTTCCTTGCGCGTGTTGTTGTTCAACTTCCTTAACGTCCCGGCAATGTGGCGGTCAGAGAACCCCCGGCCGCCGTGCCGAGTCCACCGAGCGCCGCGCCGAGGCGATCACCGCCCGGCGCGCAGCCCGGCGGTGTGGTCACCGCGCCGGTCCCGCCGACGGCCGCCTGCTGACTGAGGTCCGGGCCCGAGGGCAGCATCGACAGCAGGGGCGAGGGCAGCGCCTCCACATCGCCCTGCGTGTACCCGAGGGACTGGAGCGCCGCCGCCGTCGGCACGCGGTACTTCACCCCGTTGTCCGCGACCAGGTACGTCGTGTCGCCGACCGTCGCGCCGTTCCCGCCGAGCGCCCGTACCAGCACACCGTGGCCCGGACGTACGACGGTGGCGTCCACCCGCACACAGGCCGCCGTCGCCTGCTGGGAGTCCGCCTGGACGACCGGGGCGAGCGAGCCCGCGGGCACCAGCACCGTGGTGACCCGGGTACCGCCGTCACCGGGCTGCACCCTGGCACAGGCCGACGAGCCCTCCGGCACGTCGACCGCGTGCGGCGGGGAGTCCGGGAGGCCCGCCGAGGCAGGGGAGCGCCCCTCGCTGCCCGGTGCGGCGTGCTCCTTGAGTGCCGCCGCACCGATGACGGCGGACGTGGGCGCCGCACCGCCGTAGGCCTCCTTGCGGGTGGCCGGGTCACCGAGCACGAGCGCGGCGCCGGTGTCGGTCAGCGGCACCAGGCCCTCGCTGCGCAGCAGGTAGTACTGGGAGTCGGAGCCGGGCACCCGCACCTGGAACACCTGGCCCACCTTGCTCGCCCGGCCGCCCAGCGACGGCCCCGAGGAGCCGCGGCCGGGCACCGCGGGCGCTGCCAGGTCGGGTCCGGAGACCAGGGCGTCGAGGAAGGCCGCGGACACCGGGCGCGGGGTCACCGATCCGTAGCCGAGGGACACGGCGGCGCCCGACGTCTTGTCGAGCCGCAGCCGGCTGCCCCGCCACACCAGGTACGTCGCCCTGTCGGGCCCCGTCGCCACGATGCCCCGGTCCGCGCCCACCCCGGTGCCGTCCGTGGGGGCGCCGGCGACCAGAGTGGTCAGCGCGGCCGTGCGCGTGCCCGCCGTGCTGTCCACGGTGGCGACGGCCGAACAGACCTGCCAGGGGCCGCCGTCCAGGTCGCCTGCTTCCGGTACGGAGTCCGGGGCACCCGGGATGCCGACGGGTGCGCCGACCGGGGTGTCGCGCAGCGACGCGGTGCGCACATCGGTCGTCTTGAGGTCGGAGCCGCCGATCAGCAGCGCCGAGGCATAGTTGCGGACCGGTCTGAGGCGGCCGTCCACGTACAGGAACCGGCCCCCCGTCTCCTTGTTGACGATGAGACCGTTCGAGGTGCGCCAGGAGTCGTTGCCCCCGGGGTTGATCAGCCCGTAGACCACGGCGGCCGCCGAGATCACCACGGCGATGACGGTGCCGATGACAACGCCGCGTGTGGTGCGCCCGAGTGGGCTCTCCGGGGCGTCCGGGTCGGCCAGCAGCATGCCGGAGGTCAGCCGGCTCATGACGAATGCGTGCGCCTGCACCTGGTCGCGCTTGGACTGCATGGTGCCTCTCGATCCCCTCTGGTCCGCCGGTCAGCCGTTGATCGCGCGCAGGGCGCCGAAGACGCCGAGCACCCACAGCGTCAGCGGCAACAGGCCGATCGCCAGCAGGGAATGGAACAGTTCGGCGGCGCGGCCCCAGTACGGTGCCATGCGCCGGCCAGGGATCGTCCAGGACGCGATCGCCAGTACGGCGGCGAGGGCGAGCAGCCCCGCGACGAGGGTGGGCCGCTCGGCCGCGTCCAGTGTGGCGGCGGTCTGGAAGGCCAGCAGGAACACGCCCCAGGCGCCCGGCACCACCAGCGTGAGCCGCTGCCCGGCGTTGACCATGCCCCGCCCGTGCAGCAGCAGAAGCAGCGACAGGGCGAGCGCGGTGAGCGCCTCGGGCAGGCTGGGCCGCCGGGCGAGCGCGACCAGGCAGCCCGCGCAGACGACACCGGTCGCCCCGTACAGCGCGGTCATCCAGCCGCTCGCCAGTTCCGTGCGGGTGGCGACGTCCGAGCCGCGGTAGGGCTCGATGCCCTCCTGGAGCTGCTGGGGGCTCGTCGGCAGCGCGGGCATCCGCATGCCCGACAGCCGGAAGGACAGGGCCGGCACAAAACCGCCGAAGAGCACGACGACCGCCGCGACCGCCGCCGCGGCCGCGTCGACGGACAGATCCAGCACGCTCATCAGGACGCCCGCGACCGCGGCGGCGACCGCCACCACGGCACCGGCGAGGAAGAACGGGGTGTACACCGCCACCGCCGCCAGGGCGAGCACCGCGCCACCGGCTCCCGCGGCTCCCGCGGCCAGCAGCCGGGCGCCGAGCACATGGTGGGCGTCGGGGCCGGCTATCTCACCGCCCGGCAGCAGCCAGCCGGCCAGCGCCAGGCTGGGCGCGGCCAGGAATCCGAGCGTCGCCCCGCCCGCCGCGTCGCCCACCGCGCGCCCGGCGGAGGCGGCACCGGCGAGCAGCAGCAGACCGGCCACGCCCGCGGTGACGGCCCGGGCCGCGGCCGGGCCGGCGGGCCAGGCGAGGACTCCCAGGCCGGTCAGTACGGTGACGACGACCAGGGCGCGCAGCAGACGGCGGCTCGACTCGGTGCTCCAGCCGTGCAGCGTGTCCCGGGTGACACCGGCGATGCCGTCGACCAGATCGTCCAGACGTACCTCGGGCAGTGCCTCGGTGTGCGGGCGCAGATGGAGGACCTCGCCGTCCTTGAGGTCCAGGGTCTCCAGCGTGCCCTCCTCGTCCAGCGGGCGGCCGCCGGGGCGTTGGAGCACCCAGCCGCCGTGGTCGAGGCCGCTCTCCTCCAGTTCCTCGCCCGCGTACTGCAGCAGGATCGGAAGGAGATCGGCGACGGGGACGTCGGCGGGCACCGCGAGGTCGAGCACTTTGGCGGGGGCACGGACGGTGAGGCGGCACAGACCGGCCACCGAGCTGTCAGTCATGAAAGGGGGCCACGCTTCCCGGGAGGCATCCGAGACGACTTGGACGTACGTGTGTTGCCCATGCAGACTACTGGGGCCGCCGTGGTGGCTGTGAACTGCCCGGGGGTCATTCGCTGGTCGCCTGCCCGATCGGGCACACCGTCCGCACACGGCATCGCCGTTTAAGGAGCCGGTTCGTTGAGCGTTGTCCTGTTCCGCCGTCCCGCCCGCCGCCGCGGGCCTCAGATGCCGCAGGGAGAGCTGAACCTCCAGGAGCCACCCACGCTTCCGGAGACGGTGCCGGACAACGCTGCCGTGTGGACCTATCTGCCCATGGCGATGATGTCCGTCTCCATGATGCTGATCTTCGTCAGGCCCGGCGCCTCGGCCAGCGTCTTCACCTACATGGCTCTCGGCATGATGGTGCTGGCCGCAGGGGCCATGATGGTCGGGCAGGTGATGCGCAAGGGGAGCGACCGCAAACAGCGACTGCGGGGCGAACGGCGCGACTATTTGCGCTACTTGTCCCAGACCCGCCGCAAAGTTCATCGGGCCGTGATCGAACAGCAACAAGCGTTGGCCTGGCGCCACCCCGCGCCCACGGCTCTGCGCTCGATGGTGCGCACCACCCGGCTGTGGGAGCGCCGGCCCAAGGACGACGACTTCGCCGAGGTCCGTATCGCCGTGGGCGACCAGCAGTTGGGGATGCGGCTGACCCCCTTGTCCACCAAGCCGGTGGAGGACCTCGACCCGCTCTCGGCGCATGCGCTGCGCCGGTTCGTACGGGCCTACAGCACCGTCCCGGACCAGCCGATCGCGCTCTACCTGCGGTCCTGGGCACGGGTGCTGCTGCGCGGCGACGAGAAGGCCGTACGGTCCGCGGTGCGCGCGGCGCTGTGCCAACTGGCGCTCTTCCATCCGCCGGAGGAACTGTGGATCGCGCTGTGTGTCGCGGACGAGCGGCGGGCGGAGTGGGAGTGGGTCAAGTGGCTGCCGCACAATCTGCATCCGCAGGAGCAGGACGGTGCCGGACCCGCCCGTATGGTGGCGTCGGCCTTCAACGACCTGGAGGACCTGCTCGGGGCGGAGTTCACCGAACGTCCCGTCTTCGACCCCGACGCGCTGCCGGGCCGTGACGAGCCGTTCACCGTGATCGTGGTGGACGGTGTCACCGTGCCCGCGGGGCATCGACTGGACGGACCCGGATTCCGCAACACCGTCGTCGTCGACCTCTCGGGCGCCCTGCGCTGGCGTCCGGGCCGCACCACGCTGCGGCTCGACGTACGGTCCGACTCGCTGCGCCTGGTGCGCACCGACAGCAGCCGCAAGGAGCAGACCACGACGCTGGGCCGGCCCGACGGGGTCGGACCCAAGGGTGCCGAGGCACTTGCCAGGATGCTGGCGCCGTACCGGATGAGCCTGACCGCCGAGACCGCGGAGCCGCTGGCCACGGACGTGGAACTGACCACCCTGCTGGGCATCCCCGATCTGCACCGCCACGATCCGGAGACGCTGTGGCGGCGCAGCACCGGCGCGGCCCGGCTGCGTGTGCCGGTCGCCGTCGGTGCCGACGGCGCGCCCGTCGAACTGGACATCAAGGAGTCCGCGCAGGGCGGTATGGGCCCTCACGGCATGCTGATCGGGGCGACCGGCTCCGGCAAGAGCGAGTTGCTGCGCACCCTGGTCCTCGGCCTCGCCCTCACCAACTCCTCCGAGACCCTCAACTTCGTCCTGGTCGACTTCAAGGGCGGTGCGACCTTCCTCGGCCTGGACGAACTCCCGCACACCTCGGCGGTGATCACCAACCTGGCGGACGAGGTCGCCCTCGTGGAGCGCATGCAGGACGCTCTGCACGGTGAGCTGATACGCCGTCAGGAGCTGCTGCGGGCGGCGGGCAACTACACCTCGGCGCTGGAGTACGAGAAGGCGCGGGCGGCCGGGGCCGCTCTCGACCCGCTGCCGAGCCTGTTCGTGGTCGTCGACGAGTTCAGCGAACTACTCGCCGCGCACCGCGAGTTCATGGACCTGTTCGTCATGATCGGCCGTCTCGGACGGTCCCTCGGAGTGCATCTGCTGCTGGCCTCGCAGCGCCTGGACGAAGGGCGCATGCACCAGCTGGAGAGCCATCTGTCGTACCGCATCGGCCTGCGCACCTTCTCGGCCATGGAGAGCCGTGGTGTGCTCGGTGTGCCGGACGCCTACCAGCTGCCCTCGCAGCCCGGCTCGGGCTTCCTGAAGAGTGGTGTCGAGGCGCTCACCCGTTTCCGGGCCGCCTATGTCTCCGGGGCCTATCGCCGCAGGCGGGGCGCCGCCGCGCAGGCGCGGGTGGCCAGTCAGGTGGTGCCGTGGACGGCGGGATGGGTCGTTCCGCGCACCCCCGCCCAACTGCCCGATCCGGAACCCTCGGCTGACGAGGCCGACGAGAGCGGCCCCTCGCTGCTGTCGGTCGCACTGGACCGGCTGCGTGCCTCCGGGCCTCCGGCCCATGAGGTGTGGCTGCCGCCGCTGGACCTGCCGCCCACCCTGGGCGCGCTGCTGCCCGGCCTCGCCCCGGACGCCGATCGCGGACTGACCTCGCAGCGGTGGCCGGGGACCGGGCGGCTGCGGGTACCGGTCGGCTTGGTGGACATGCCGTTCGAGCAGCGACGCGACCCGCTCGTCGTGGACCTCGCGGGCAGCGGCGGCCACATCGGCGTGGCAGGTGGCTCGCAGAGCGGCAAGTCGACCGTGCTGCGTACGCTGATCGCCGCTCTCGCGCTCACCCACACCCCGCTCGAGGTGCAGTTCTACTGCCTCGACTTCGGTGGCGGAACGCTCTCCGCGCTCGGCGGACTGCCGCATGTCGGCGGGGTCGCGGCCCGGTTGGACAGCGAACGGATCACCCGCACGGTGGCCGAGGTCACCGCGGTGCTCAACCATCGCGAGCAGTTCTTCCTCGACCACAACATCGACTCGATGGCGACCTACCGCAGGCGCCGGGCGGCCGGCGAGTTCCCCGACGAACCGCACGGTGACGTCTTCCTCGTGGTGGACGGCTGGTCCACGGTCCGCCAGGACTTCGACACCCTCGTCCCCACCCTCAACCAGATCGCCGCGCGCGGCCTGAACTACGGCATCCACCTGGTCGTCGCCGCAGCCCGCTGGATGGAGCTGTCCGCCCAGGTGCGCGACCAGATCGCCACCCGGCTCGAACTGCGGCTCGGCGACACGATGGACTCGGTGGTCGACGTACGCAAGGCCGCCACCGTGCCGCGCACACCGGGCCGCGGTCTGACGACCGACACGAAGCTGCACTTCCTGTCCGCCCTGCCGCGCATCGACGGCAAGGACAGCGCCGAGGACCTCACCGACGGGGTGGCCCAGCTCGTGGAGAGCGTGGCCAAGGCGTGGCAAGGGCCCGCCGCCCCGCCGGTGCGGATGCTGCCGCACCGGCTCCCGGTCGCCGAACTGCCGACGCCGGAGGTGGTGGAGGGGCTGCGGATCCCGCTCGGCCTCGACGAGGAGACGCTGTCCCCGGTGTGGCACGACTTCAGCCGTACCCCGCACCTGATGGCCATCGGTGACACCGAGAGCGGCAAGACCAACCTGCTGCGGGTGGTCGCCGAATCCATCACGGCCCGCTACACCCCGGCCGAGGCCCGCATTCTGGTCGTGGACTACCGGCGCGAGCTGGTCGAGGCGGTGCCGGAGGAGTACCGCCTCGGCCATGCCGTCTCGGTCGACGGTCTGCGCGAGCTGGTGGGCGGTTCGGCGCGGGCCATCAAGACGCGGCTGCCCGGTCCCGACATCACCCCGGCCCGGATGCGGCAGGCGGACTGGTGGACGGGCCCGCGACTGTTCGTCCTCGTCGACGACTACGACATGGTCGGCGGCAGCAACGCCTTCGACCATCCCTTCGCGCCGCTCTTCGACCATCTGGCCCTGGGCCACGAGGTGGGGCTCCACCTGGTGGTCGTCCGCTCGGCCACGGGCGCGGGCCGAGGCCTCAACGATCAGCTGCTGCGCCGGCTCGACGAGGTCAACACCCCCGGGCTGCTGATGTCCTGCCCGCCGTCGGAGGGCTATGTCTTCGGCACCATCAAGCCGCGCAACCTGCCGCCGGGCCGAGCGCAGCACATCACCCGCCGCAAGCCGACCCTGATCCAGACGGCGCTCGTGGGGGAGTGACCCCGAGGGTCCCGAACGGCCACGGCCGTCGGGGCCCTCGACCGCGGACACCGGCTGTCCGCCGCACGGGGCGGCCTGCCGCGGGACGCTTCCACGGTGGGCCGGGCTGCTCAGGGGCGGTGGGTTTGCCGGGGGTTGCGTCGGGGCGGCGGGCTGTCGCGGGCCGGGTGCCGGTCGGGGTTCGGCGGCGGGAATGGCCGCCACGGTCCGTGCGGCCCGTAGGAACCAGTCCTGCGCGAGCCGCCGGGGGCGGAAGCGCACGGTTCGCCGGGCCGCTCACGGTTGTGGGCGTGCCGCGCGGTCCGGGGTCGGGGTGGGGTCAGCGGCGGGCCGGGCGCCAGTTGCGGGCCCGACCGCGCGGAATGATGACCGAGGCCCAGACGACCAGCAGGACCACTCCCGCGCCCGCCGCCGCGAGCACGACGGCACGGCGGGTAGCACGCTCACCGGCCCCATCGGAGTGGAGACGGACCGGCGGGGCCGGCCGGGCCCGTGCGGCCCCGGCGGCCGCCTCCCGCACGGAGGTGAGGGCCGCGTAGGGGTCGAGGCGCGGCACGTCCGCCGGATAGGCCGTGGTTGTCAACTGCCGGGCGACCTGTGCCGCCGTGAGGTCGGGATGAGCGGCACGGACGATCGCCGCCGTACCGGCGACGTAGGCCGCGGCGAGCGACGCACCGGAGCCGATGAAGTGTCCCGTCCCCTTGGGGCCGGGGCCCACGACTCCGTCGCCCGGCGCGGCGAGGTCGGCGGAGCGAGGGGTGTAGGCCCCGTCGGGGCGCTTGCCGGCGACGTCGACGTCGAGCACGGACAGCACGCCCTGCTGAGCGGCCGGCCAGTAGTCCTGGGGCGGCGGTGCGGAGGACGAGGTGGCGGTCGTGGGCGCGTCGGGCACCGCGGCGGCCACGATCAGGACGTCCCGGTCCGCGGCATGACGCACGGCCGAGGTCAGGGCGTCGGAGCCCTGCACCAGGGCGGGGGACACCTCGACGATCCGGGCCCCGGCGTCCACCGCGGCACGGATGCCCGCCGCCACACCGGCGGCGGTGGCGACACCGTGCTCGTCCGTGCCCCGGACCCCGAGGACGCGTGCCCCCTGGGCCACCCCCGCGAAACGCACACCCTTCGCCGGGGCGGAGGCGATGATCCCGGCGACGAAACTGCCGTGCCCCACGCAGTCCACGCCCGCGCCGCCGACCGCCGTGACACGGCCCTTCAGGGTCGGCGCCTGCTGCGAGACCCCGGTGTCGACGACCGCGACCGTCACGCCCGCACCGCTTCCCCACTGCCGGACGCCGGACAGGCCCAGGGAGTGCTGTTCCCACGGCACCGCGGAGGCCACCGCGCTCGACGCACCCGCGCAGGCGGCGCCGTCGGCGAGCCGTGACTTCAGCACCGGCAGCCGTACGGTGGTGCCCGCCGCGAAGGCCACGGGGGACGTCGGCCCCAGTGCCGTCACCGTTGTGAGGACCAGCGGTATCAGCGCTCGCAGGGAGCGGGGGAGGCGACGCATGGCACGCATACTAGAGCGTGTCGTGGAAGCCCCCGGCTTCGCGCACCCCTCATAGGCCGCTGCTGCTCGGCACCCGGCGGATCGCCGCGCCGTTCCCTCATTCACCACGACCCAACTGCGCTCGTGCAAGCGGGAGTTGATGTGGAAAACTGTCGTCGGCCGTACACGGGCGGGGCCGTGGGGCCGTCGAGAGGAGCGCGGTGTGGGACAGGACGGCTTGCGCACGGACGAGATCGACACGAGCAGGGCGCACCCCGCGCGGATCTACGACTATCTGCTGGGAGGCAAGGACCACTTCGAAGTGGACCGGCAGGCAGGCGAGGCACTCGTCGCCGCCGCACCCGAGGTCCGGGCCGGCCTGCGGGCCAACCGCTCCTTCCTGCAGCGCGCCGTCCGCCATGTGATCGGAACAGGGGTCCGCCAGATCCTCGACATCGGGTGCGGACTGCCCACCTCACCCGATGTCCACGAGATCGCCCTGCGGCCGGCACCGGACGTGCGCGTCGTCTACGTCGACAACGATCCCATCGTGAAGGCACAGGGAGACGCGCTGCTCAGCCGCTCGGGGACGACCGGGATCGTGCTCGCCGACCTGCGCGCCCCCCTGGCCCTCGTGGGCCACCCCGAGGTCCGCCGGGTCATCGACTTCGACCAGCCCGTCGCCCTGCTTCTCGGGGCCGTACTGCACTTCATCACAGACGCCGAGAACCCCGCGCAGATCGTCGCCACCCTGCGCGACGCACTCCCGGCCGGAAGTTTCCTGGTGCTTTCCCACGCCACGGGCGACTTCGCCGATCGCAGCAAGGCGCAGTCGGTCTACAACAGGGCCACCGCCACCCTGAACCTGAGGTCCCGCGTCGAGGTCGAGCGGATCTTCGCCGGTTTCGACCTGCTCGAGCCGGGCCTGGCCCAGATCCCGTTCTGGCGCCCGGACAGCCCGCCGCCGGCAGGTTCCGAGGCGATCGGCTTCTACGGGGGCGTGGGCCGCAGGACGGGCTGAACCGCCCTTCGCCGCCCGGCGTGTCACGTGCCTGCCCGCGGGGAGAAGGCCCGGGAAGGGCGCGTGCGGAACGGGTTGTGACCGCTCGGCGGGTCGGGACAGGCTGTGCGCATGGAGTTCTTCTGCTACCACCGCGACCGGCCCGGCTCCGTCGCGCTGCGCGACGAGCTGCTGGGAGAGCACTGGTCCTACATGGACCGGTTCGCGGCCCAGTTGATCGCTCGCGGCCCCACCTTCGCCGACGACGGTGAGACGCCCACCGGGAGCGTGCACATCGTGGACCTGCCCGATCCCGCGGCCGCGCGTGCGTTCGCCTTCGACGAGCCCAACCACCAGGCCGGTGTGTACCGGGACGTGCTGTTGCGCCGGTGGCGCAACCTGCTGGGGCGCACCATGTGGGACTACCCCGGTGGGCGCACCGGCGGCAACCGCTACCTGGTGCTCGGTCTTGGCTCGGGTCCGGCCGCCGATCTCGACGTACCCTCCGACCGGGACGGGCTGATCGCGTACGGTCCTCTGCTGTCCGACGACGCCGCCACCTGGCTGGGCACGGCGGTGCTGCTCCGGGCCCCGGACCCGGACACGGCACGTGCCGTCCTCACCCCGGAGCACTACGCCGGCATCGAGGTCTACGAATGGGAGTTCGGCGGACGGAGGTGACGGGTCGGGACGTACCGGGCCGACGGTGCCGGGCCCACGACGGCCCGGCACCGCAGCCGGACACCGTCCGTCACACGACGGGCTCCTGCCAGGGCACGTCACCGGGCACCAGCAGACGCAGGTCCTCGATGCCCGGCGCCGCCATCGTGCTCAGCCTGCCGGCCTGACGGGTCATCATGCTCTCCAGGACCTGGCGGGCGAGCCGCGCGTTGCCGAACGAGCGGTCACGCGGCAGCGAGTCGAAGTACTTGCGCAGCACCTGGCCCGCACCCGGCCCGCATTCGTATCCCGCCGAGGTGGCGTGCTGGCGCACGATGGTCACCAGCTCGTCCGAGGAGTAGTCCGGGAACTCCACCCGCCGCGAGAAGCGGGACGACAGACCGGGGTTGGAGGACAGGAAGCGCTCCATCTCCTCCGTGTAGCCGGCGACGATCACCACGACCTCGTCGCGGTGGTCCTCCATGAGCTTGAGCAGCGTGTCCACCGCCTCCCGCCCGAAGTCGGAGCCCGCGGACGGCCCCGAGGGCGTCAGGGTGTAGGCCTCGTCGACGAACAGCACACCGCCCAGGGCGCGTTCGAAGACCTCGCGGGTGAGCTGCGCGGTGTGACCGACGTACCGGCCCACCAGGTCCGCACGGGACACCTCCACCAGCTGTCCGCGCGGCAGTACGCCGAGGGAGACGAGGAGTTCGCCGTAGAGCCGTGCGACGGTGGTCTTGCCCGTGCCGGGCGGCCCGGTGAAGACCAGGTGGTGGCTGATGCGCGGCACCGGAAGCCCCGCGGCCTCGCGCTGGCGCGCGGTGGACAGCAGGTTGACCAGGTCGGTGACGTCCCGCTTGACCGCGGCCAGGCCCACGAGGTCGCCCAGCCGGGCCAGCGGGTCGCTCTCCTGCCCCGCCGCGGACTCGCCCGACACGGCCGCGGCGACCTCCTCACCGAGGTCCTCCGCCACGAGCAGCGTCAGGTCCCGTTCGCCGACGTCCGACAGCGACGCCAGCCGGAACGCCTGCCGGTCCACCATCTCCTCGAACACCTGCCGGGCCGCCCGGCCGTTGCCGAACGTGGCGTCCTTCGGCATGCGCTCGAAGTGCAGGGCGAGCGCCTTGCGCGCGGTGTCGTCCAGCTCGTACTGGTGGCGGGCGCACATGCTCTCCACGATCGCCACCAGCTCCGGCACCGCGTAGTTCTCGAACTCGACGGTGCGCGAGAAACGCGACGCAAGACCGGGGTTGGAGGCGAGGAACGCCTCCATCTCGGCGGAGTACCCCGCCGCCACCACGACGATGTCCTCGCGGTGGTCCTCCATCAGCTTCAGCAGCGTGTCCACGGCCTCCCGGCCGAAGTCGGCGCCCGAACTGCGTCCGTCGGACAACAGGGTGTAGGCCTCGTCGATGAAGAGCACACCGCCGAGCGCCTTGGTGAAGGTCTCGGTGGTCTTGATCGCGGTGCCGCCCACGATCTGGGCGACCAGATCGGCACGGGAGACCTCGACCAGATGTCCCGAGCGCAGTGCGCCCAGTTCGGCGAGGATGGTGCCGTACAGGCGTGCGACGGTCGTCTTACCGGTGCCGGGCGGGCCGGCGAAGACGAGGTGGCGGCTCATCGGCGGCGCGGACATGCCGAGCCGGGCCCGGCGCTGGGCGAGCTGGGTGAGATTGACGAGCGTGCGGACCTGGTGCTTGACGTTCTCCAGACCGATGAGGCCGTCGAGCGCCGCCAGCGGCCCGTCCTCGCGGGTGAGCCCCGCGTCGCCGTCGCCGCCGGACGCCGGGTCGGTGCCCTCGGCGTCACCGAGCCCCCAGGCGTCCCGCTTGCCGTTCCCGCTGCTGGTCAGCCCCTCGACGGCGAGCCGGTCTCCGGGCCTGGCCTGGACCAGGCCGCCTCCGGCGTTGTCGCGGGCGGTGCAGTTGACGACGGACACCGGTGAAGTGCTCTCGATCCGGTAACCGTCCTTGGCGCTCGCGGCCACCTCGCAGGCGTTGAACGAGGCCCGCCCCCCGTCGGCGACGAGGACGCCGTGACCGGTGCTCCCGCTCACCTTCACCCGGGTGGCGGTGACCTCCCCGTCCTCCTGCACGATGATCCCCGCCTCGGCGGGCGCACGGACCTCGCAGTCCCGGACGGTCATGATGCCGCCGGGGCCGATCGACAGACCGCCCGCGGACGGCGAATCGACGCTGCCGCCACCGACGTAGACGTTGCCGTCGTCCTCGGACCTGATGCCCGCGCCGCCCGGCCGTTCGATCTCGCAGTCCTCGAGCCGGCCCCGGCCGTCCTTCACGACCTCGACGCCGTGGCCGCCCGGCGCGCTGATGCGGGCGCGGCGCAGCAGCGGATTGGCTCCGGTGCGTATGGAGACACCCGCCCCGGCCGCGTCGAGGATCTCCATCCGGTCCAATTCGGCCGCCGAGTCCTCCTCCAGCAGCACGGCCGTCTCCGCGCAGTCGCGGATCGTCAGCCCGACCAGGACGGGGGAGGCCGATCCCGTCACCCGCAGCGCCGGCGCCTGCGCCGCGTCCAGCCAGCAGTCCTCGAAGGTGCCCCGCGAACGCTCGGTGACCAGCAGCCCGTGGCTCTTGGTGCGGGCCGTGCGGCAGCGGCGCAGCAGCGGGTCGGTACCGCCGCCCAGCACCACGCCGGGTCCGGAGGTGCCGGTGACCCGCACGTCGTCGAGCGTCGTACGGGATTGGCTGGTCAGGTGTACGCCGGTGCTCGTGTCGTGGACGACCGTGCGCAGCACCCGGGTGGTGCTGCGGTCCTCCAGCGCGATGGCCGGCTTGTCGGTGGAGGAGATGTCGCACTCCTCGACGGAGCCCTGGGCCTCGCCATTGGCGAGCACGCCGTTGCCGCGGGCGTCACGGATGGTGCAGCCGCGCACGGTGATCCGGCCGTTCTCGCCGATCACCACGCCGGATGTGCCGAGGTGTTCGATGGTGCAGGATTCGATGGAGCTGTCCACGGCCGAGGTCGCGACGACCCCGGCGCCCCCCGGATTGCTGATCCGGCAGTCCCGCAGGGCCAGCGAGCCGCTGCCCCGGACCAGCAGCGCGGCCCAGGCGGTGCCGCTGACCTCGCAGCCGTCCATCGCGACCTGTCCGCGCGGGACGTCGATGACCGGCAGTTCGTCGTCCCGGCCCCGGATCACGAGGTCGGTGAGCATCACGGCGTCCGCCTTCAGCACCACCGCGCTGCCCCTGCGGGGGGCTATCTCGACCGTGCCGCGAGACTGTTCGGCGACGATGGTGACCGGGGTGGTGATCGTCAGGTTCTCCGCGTAGGTACCGGGGAAAACGCTGATGACGGCTCCGCTGCGCGCCCTCGCCAGGGCCTCACCGATCGTCCGATAGCTGCCCGGCCGCTCGTGGCCGACCGTCAGTACCTGGCGTGACAAGCGTGAACCTCCTGTAGACGGCACCGGCGTCCACGGGACCGGGATGCCCGGCGGTGCCTGGCGTGAGCGGCACCATCATGCCGGGCGACAGGAGCGCCCGGCCACACCAGGCCGGTCGCACCGCGGAATCCGCCCGGCTCGGCACACGAGGCGGCCCGCCCTGCCCGTCCTGCCCTCACGACCGCTTTCCGCCGCGTCCCCCACCTGGCGGAACTCGCCGCGGGCCACGCCGCCACCCGACATATGCTGACTTCGAACCTCGGGGGTCGTGACCTACGGCAGGCCGTGCTCCGCGGCCCGGTTGGAGTCAGCCCATGACGCATTCGCGTGGACGGCTGCGCAGGGCGGCCGCGACGGTCGCCACGGCAGGGACGCTCCTGCTGCCGCTCGTCGCCGCGGCCACGTTCGGTATGCCGGAGCCGGACACCAACGCCGTCACCGTCGCCCTGCCGCACCTACCGCCCGACGCCTCGCCGTTGGCCACTCAGGACGTACGGGGACTCACCCCCGACGTGCGGCGGCAACTCGACGCGGCCGTGCGCCGGGTCATGCGGGAGGCGGATGTGCCGGGGGTGACCGTGGGGCTGTGGATGGCCGACAGGGGCAAATACGTGCGGTCGTTCGGGGTCGCGGACAAGGCCGACGGGAAGCGGATGTCCCGGAACCTCGACATGCGGATCGGCAGTGAGACCAAGACGTTCACCGTGACGGCCCTGCTCCAGCTCGTCGACCTGGGCAGGGCCGGCCTGGACGATCCCATCTGGAAGTACGTCGACGGCGTGCCGAACGGGGACAGGATCACCCTGCGCGACCTGGCCGGGATGCGCAGCGGGCTGTTCAACTACTCCGAGGACGACGGCTTCTACCGGGCACTGACGTCCGATCCGCGGCGTTCCTTCACACCGCGGCAGCTGCTGGACTACTCCTTCGGGCACCCCGTGCAGTTCTCGCCGGGGGAGAAGTTCGACTACTGCAACACCAACCTCGTCCTGCTCGGTCTGGTCGTCGAGAAGGTCAGCGGTGAGCGGCTCGGGGACTTCATCGAGAAGAACGTCCTCGCCCCGGCCGGGCTGGACCACACGTCGTTCCCGTCCGACGCGGCGTTCCCGGCCCAGCATGCGCAGGGGTACACGGACCAGACCGCGAGCGGGAAGACCGAGGACGCGACCGACTGGAACCCCTCCTGGGGCTGGGCGGCCGGAGCGATGATCTCCGATCTGCACGATCTGAGCGTGTGGGCGCGCACGGTGGCCACGGGCACGCTCCCGAACGGCGGCCCGCTGATCAGCCCCGCCCTGCAGAAACAGCGTCTGACCACTCCCCCGACCGCGATCCGCGGCGCGGGGTACGGACTCGGCATCTTCAACGTACGGGGCTGGCTCGGGCACAACGGATCCCTGCCGGGCTACGAGTCCCTGACGGTGTACCTCCCGTCGGCGCGGGCGACGCTCGTGATCCTGCTCAACACCGATGTCGACCATGACGGTCAGGAGCCCAGCACGCTGTTCGGCGAAGCCGTCACGAGGATCGCCACGCCGGGGCACGTCTTCGACCTGCGCGCACAGCCCGCGGCCCGGTGACGGACCACGGGCCGGCCGCAGGCGGGCAGTTCGGGGACCGCGCGGGCTGTCTCCTGCCTTCGGGCCGGGAAGAAAATCCGGTGCCTGCCTCCCGGCCCGCTTCCTACACTCGTCACACATCGCGCGCCGCCATGTCTGTGCGGCGCGTCTCGTGACGAGTGAGGGGAGCCGGCCGTGCGTGAGCGCACCACCGTCGTCGTCCCCCCGTCGCGGTCCGAGGTGATTCTGGTGTCCCGGAAGGTCCGGTGCCGGCTGCGCGGCCGGCACCGGATGCCCGTGACGAACGGCTGACGTCCGACGCCCCTCTGCCCGAGCACGCCGTGCCGGGCGGGGCCGTCGCGTCTCGAACCGCTTCCGCGCGGGGCCGTTCGCCCGGGAATCGCGCCGCCCTGTTCGGAATTACCCTGAAAGGCCACGGGCCGTGCGTACCGACCTGCACCGTCATCTCACCAGTCCGCTCACCGCCGTTCGCAATCTGGGCATCCTGGCCCACGTCGACGCCGGCAAGACCACCGTCACCGAGCGGATCCTGTATGTCACCGGGACCACCCACAAACGCGGGGAGGTCCATGACGGCACGACCGTCACCGACTTCGACCCCCAGGAGCGCGATCGTGGGATCACCATCTTCGCCGCGGCGGCCAGTTGTGCCTGGGACGGCCACCGGATCAACCTGATCGACACCCCGGGCCATGTCGACTTCGCCGACGAGGTCGAGCGTTCGCTGCGCGTCCTGGACGGAGCGATCGCGGTGTTCGACGCGGTCGCGGGCGTCGAGCCGCAGAGCGAGTCGGTGTGGCGGCAGGCCGACCACCACGGGGTGCCGCGGATCGCCTTCGTCAACAAGCTGGATCGTGCGGGTGCCGATCTCGACACGGCGGTGGAGTCGATCCGACGGCGGCTGCATCCCACCCCGCTGGTGGTGCAGATGCCGATCGGCGCGGAGGGGGACTTCACCGGTGTGGTGGACCTGCTGCGCATGCGGTCGCTGATCTGGGCGGACGGTATCGACTCGGCCGAGGAGGGGCCGGTACCGAACACCCTGCGTGAGGAGGCGCTGCGGCGTCGCAGACTGCTGGAGGAGGCCGTGGCCGAACTGCACCCCTCGGCGCTGGAGGAGTTCTGCGCCGCGTCGGCGCTCGGCGAGCGGACGCTCTCCCGTGCGCTGCGCGACCTCACGCGCACGGGCGACGGCCTGGTGGTGCTGTGCGGCTCCGCCTACCGCAACCGCGGTGTCGAGCCGCTGCTGGACGCCGTCGTGGCCTATCTGCCCTCGCCCCTGGACGTGCCCGCGGTGCGCGGTACCGCGGACGGTGCGGAGCAGGAGCGGGCGGCCGATCCGGCGGCGCCGTTCGCGGCGCTGGCGTTCAAGGTGCAGGCGGGCGCGACGGGCCGGCTGACGTATCTGCGTGTCTATTCGGGCACGTTGAGGAAGGGGGAGACGGTGCTGGACGCGGGAGCCGGGCGTACCGAGCGCGTCGCCCGGATCCTGCGGATGCGGGCCGACCGCCACACGGAACTGGAGCTGGCCGTGGCCGGGGACATCGTCGCGGTGGTCGGGCCGAAGGCGGCCCGTCCCGGATCGACGCTGTGCGCACCGGGGGCACCGCTCGTCCTCGAAGCGCCCACGGTCGCCGAACCGGTGGTCTCGGTCGCACTCGAGGCCCGCAGGAGCGCCGACGCCGGCAGGCTGGGTCCGGCACTGGCGCGACTGGTCGAGGAGGACCCCTCACTGGCTCTGCGGGCCGACCCGGAGACCGGTCAGACGGTGCTGTCCGGCATGGGTGAACTTCACCTGGAGGTGGCGGTGGAGAAGATCCGCCGCGACCACGGCCTCGACCTCGCCGTCGGCCGGCCGCGGGTGACGTACCGGGAGACCGTGGCCCGCGGCGTCACCGGGCTGGTGTACCGGCACGTCAAACAGGACGGCGGTGCGGGTCAGTTCGCCCATGTCGTCCTCGACGTGGAGCCGTTGCCGCCCGAGGGCGACGGTGACGCCGCGACCGGTTTCGTGTTCCGCTCGGCCGTCGTCGGCGGCCGGGTGCCGCAGGAGTACGTACGGGCCGTGGAGGCCGGTTGCCGGGACGCCCTGGCCGAGGGGCCGCTCGGCGGTCATCAGGTGACCGGGCTGCGCGTCGTGCTGACCGACGGCGCGATCCATCCGAAGGACTCCTCGGAGACGGCGTTCCGCACGGCCGGGCGGCTCGGCCTGCGGGCGGCGCTGCGGGCGTGCGCGATGCTCCTGCTGGAGCCCGTGGCCGAGGTCACGGTGACCGTGCCCGACGACGCCGTCGGCGGGGTGCTGGGCGATCTGGCGGCACGCCGTGGCCGGGTCACGGGTTCCACGGCGCGGTCCGGCGGCACGGTGGTCACCGCCACCGTGCCGCTGGCCGAACTGTTCGGCTACGCGACCCGGTTGCGCAGCCGAACCCAGGGCCGCGGGTCCTTCACCGCCCGGCCGGCCGGTCATGTCCGGGCCCCGGGGGCGGCGTCCGACGGGACGGCGCTTCGGTAGGGCCCCGGCGACGGCCCCGCCCCGAGCGGGCGGGAGCCGTCCGGGCACCCCGGTGTCCCGCGCCGCACGGGACGGGCGTCCGCAGGTCACGGCGCCCGTCCCGTCCCACGGGACGTTCCCCGCGTCCCTGGAACGATGGAACGGAATTCCCGGGCGTCGGCGCGGAAACGCTGGGCGACGTGAGATCACGCCTCGTGATCGGCACTGTCAGTACGGAGGTTTCCATGATTCGTCGGACACTGCAGGGCGGCCTGGTGGCCGCGGTCGCGATGTTCGCGCTCGTGCCCACGGCGGCCGTTGCCGCCGAGGGCGACCACGCCGGCCCGGCATCGGTCGTCGCGACGGTCCCGCACCGCCCGCACACGCTGCTCCCGGTCCCCGCCCGGCACACTCCCGTCCGTCACCGCGCGCACCGGTTCACGCGGCACCACCACCACTACGTCCGGCACACGCGCCGCGTCCACCACGTCACGGGGGCGGCGTACCACCACCGTGCCCGTCGGGTCGTGGGCCGGGTCGCCACACAGCACAGGTCGCTGAACGTCCGCTCCGGCCCCGGACTCGGCTACCGCGTGATCAGCCACCGCCGGGCCCAGGGCCGGGTGTTGCTGGTCTGCAAGAAGCACGGCTCCTACGTCTTCGGGAACCGGCGCTGGTACAGGCTCGCGGGCAACAGGGGATACGTCTCCGCCCACTACGTCCGCCCGCGGAGTGCCGTGCGCTGGTGCTGAAGCCCTACCCTCACCCCCTCCAGAACAGCGGCCTGCCCGGACACCTCCGTGTGTCCGGGCGGGCCGTCGGTGCGTCCCGGTCCCGTCGGCTCACCCTCCTCATACCGCTCCCGATGTGTGACGGACCCTCAAACAAGGGAACACATCTCCACAACATGGGCGAACCGCCCAAAGTGGAATCGGCGTTGAGGGAAAGGTCATGCGACAGTCCCAAGGATCGAGACCGTGAAGGCAGGCGCAGCACGGACGGAGGCGCCCCATGGGCCCGCGGCCACCCCGCTCGCACCGATGGGCGGACCGTTCGTGACGGAGCTGCGCGATCTGAAGGAGAGCACCGGTCTCAGCCTCGCGGCCCTGGCCGCGCGTACCCCGTACAGCAAATCGGCCTGGCACCGTTATCTCAACGGTGCCCAGCGGCCCCCGCGTTCGGCGGTGGAGGCGCTGGCGCGGCTCGCGGGCGTCGACCCCGCGCCCGTTCTGAGCCTGTGGGAGGCGTCCGACGCTCCGCCGGCGGTTGACGCGCCCTTGCGCACCGGGCCCGCCCCGTCGCGCCGCGTCCGCCTGCGGCGGCTGCCGCTGTCGGCGCTCGCCCTGATCGTCACCATCGCCGCCGTGGCCGTCACCCTGGTGACCTCCCACCGCTCCGGGGCGCCGGGCGGACGGTCGGTGGCGGCCTCCCATCGGTGCCGGGGCAGCTCCTGCCAGGGCCAGTTGCCCGATGTCGCCGCCTGTGACCGGGACGCTCAGACCAAGAGCACCGTCCGGGCCGCCTCCTACGCGGTACGGCTCGAGTACTCGCCGTCCTGCGGAACGGCCTGGGCCGAGGTCGTAGCCAGGAAGTCGGCGGACCGCGTGATCTCCGTGCGCTCGGGGCGCGACGTGCTGTCCGCGGCGTACCCGGGCGACGGCTCCGGCGGCACGGCGAGTCCCATGTTGGCCGCTGCATCACCCGAAGGTGTGGAGGCGTGTGCCGAGGTGGACGGCAAACTGGCCTGTACCGGCCTCGGTGCCCTGTCCGGCGGTGATCAATGAGCGGGTGATCGCACTGGACGTGTGTGCGCGCCGTGCCCCGTGTCGCCGCATTCCCCCTGACGGTTGTCCTACATGTTGTAGGGTTTGGCCCGTCCGTCCGCCGGTCGGCATCGGCCGGCACCCAGTCACCGATCGGGGGATCCGTGCAGGAGTCCGACGAGCCGTCACCAACCGACGGTCCGATCTACGAACGGCTGGTGGATCGGGCCCTCGACCTTCCGCTGGTCGCGCACGCGATCGACGCCGGGGGCGCGGGTCCGTCACGCGCGGCGCTGCGGGTGCGGGCACTTCAGGCGTGCGACCGGCTCGCCGCCGCCGCACCCGAGGAGTACGCCCGTTATCTCGCGCTGCGGGCCGCCGTCCTCGCCCGTGGCGGACGGGGGCCGGGCGAGGGCGGCCGGTCCAGAGGTGGGTTGCTCCCCGTGCTGGCGGTACTGGTGCCCAGTCTCGGGGCCGCTGCCACCGGTGTGTTCCTGCTGTGCGGGTTCGGCCTGCGCGCCTTCGCCGTACGCCCTCACATCGGCGACGGCCTGGTGATGGCCGGGGTGATCGCCGCCGCCGTGACGGCGGGTGCGGCTCTGGGGGACCTCGCATGGATCCTGGCGACCCGGTCGCGGGGCCGCTGCGGACAGGGCGGGGACGGTCGCTCGGACGGCGATCCAGAGGTGCGCGCGGCCCGCGCGGACTGGGAGCATGCCGTGCTGGAGCGGGGAGTGGTCCCGTTCCTGCTGGGGCAGCTCGATCCCGGGCACGCCGATGGCCGGGGTGCGGGAGGCGATCGCGTCGAGGCGCGGCACGCGGACGGCGGGCCCGTGGACCGGGAGCGCGCAGTGGGTGCGGAGGAGAGAGCCCAGTGACGGTGCCGGGGTGCTGCGTGGGCCGGTCCCGGCCGGAGCGGCCGTTCTTGCCTGACTCCTACCGTGGGCGGGGTCACGACCACCCCTACGGCATGTAGGGTCGAAGTGATGTCCGAGACGGCCGGCCGAGGGCAGACCGTCCCCGCACATGTGTCCTCTTCCGTCCCCGCCGGTCGCACCGGCCCCCGTCAAGGTGAGTCATCGCGGTGCCCGCACACCAATCGACACTGATCCCCCGGCAGCAGGCCCTGCACCACCGGGGTTCGGAGGGGGAACGAACGCCCCTGCGCGCCCGGCTGCGCCCCGGGGCCGCCGCCGCCACGGTCTGGTACCTGAGGCTGCAGGCCGTGCTGAACATCGTGGCGGTTCTCTCACTGCCCTTCCGTGAAGAGGTGCACGAACACAACGTCGGCCGGTTCTTCACCCCGTACCTGGCCACCGCCGGACTGGTGTCCGCCGCCCTCGCGCTGTTCCTCGCCGTGGTCATGCGGCGCCGCAAGCGCGCCGCATGGATCTTCAACATGCTGCTGGCCGGTCCGCTGTTCGCGCTCTACGTCCTCGCCCTGACCCAGGATGCCTATCGGCAGCACGTCTTCAACTGGATCTCGACGTTGCTCACCGGCGTGTTCGTGGCGGCCCTGCTGCTCGGCCGCAAGGAGTTCCGGGCCGTGGGCGACCGCTCCAATCCCAAGCTCGCCCTCGTCGTGGGCGCCTGCGGCGTCCTGGTCAGCGCAGGCATCGGCACCTTGTTGGTGGACGCCACCAACAAGGTGCCCGGCGCCTCACCGACCGACAAGATCGCGTACACGCTGCTGCGCGGGGTCAGCGTCGGCCCGCTCGCCGACCGCATCGACGCCGTGGACGCGCCGCGTTGGGTGGACATCATCATCAACGTCCTGATGGCAGCCACCTTCCTCCTCGTCCTGTACGCCTGCTTCCGCGCCCCCCGCGGCCGGGAACTGCTCGGCGAGCAGGACGAGCGGCGGCTGCGGGCCCTCCTCGCCCGGCACGGCGAACGCGACTCCCTCGGGTACTTCGCGCTGCGCCGTGACAAGGCCGTCATCTGGTCCCCGAGCGGAAAGGCCGCCATCACCTACCGTGTCGTCGGCGGCGTCACCCTGGCCTCCGGTGACCCGATCGGCGACCCCGAGGCATGGCCCGGGGCCATCGACGAGTGGCTGGAGGAGGCCCGCCGGCACGCATGGACCCCCGCCGTGATGGGCGCGGGGGAGGAGGCCGGGACGATCTACGCCCGGCACGGCCTGGACGCGCTCGAACTCGGTGACGAGGCCATCGTGGAGGTCGCCGACTTCAGCCTGGAGGGACGCGCGATGCGGGTCGTGCGCCAGGCACACAACCGTGTGGGCCGGGCCGGATACACGGTGCGGATCCGCCGCCACGGCGACATCCCCGAGGCCGAGATGGCCCTGCTCATCGAGAAGGCCGACCACTGGCGGGAGGGAGGCGGCGAGCGCGGCTTCTCCATGGCGCTCGGCCGCCTCGGCGACCCCGCCGACGAGGGCTGCGTGATGCTCGAGTGCCGCGACAGCGAGGGACGGCCCCGGGCCCTGCTCAGCTTTGTGCCCTGGGGGGAACGCGGCCTCTCCCTCGACCTGATGCGGCGCGACCGCCAGTGCGAGAACGGCCTGATGGAGTTCATGGTCATCGAGCTTCTGCTGCGCGCCCGGGAACTAGGCCTCGAGCGGGTCTCGCTCAACTTCGCCATGTTCCGAGCGGTGTTCGAACGCGGCTCCCGCCTGGGCGCGGGTCCCGTGCTGCGGTTGTGGCGCTCGGTGCTGACCTTCTTCTCCCGCTGGTGGCAGATCGAGTCCCTCTACCGCGCGAACGCCAAGTACCGCCCCGTGTGGGAGCCGCGCTTCCTGCTGTTCGAGAAGAGCGGCGACATCCCGCGCATCGGGATCGCCAGCGCCCGGGCCGAGGGCTTCCTGACGGTGCCGAGCCTGCCGCCTCTCGGGCGGCGCCACCGGCGTGACGCCCAGGGGCAGCCGCGAGCGGCGCACGGGAAGGGTTCCTGACCGGGTAGGCGGAGGGTCATCGAGCGGCAAAGTCCCGGGCCCGCGGTGAGACGCGGCGCCCGGGACCGCGTACAGCAGGGGAGGGGGAAGCCCCCGCGCCGCCCGCTCCTCCCGGAGGTACCCGCCCGTGACGATCGTCAAAGCACCCCCGGCGCCGGTCGGCCGGCACCGCGGCGAGGAGCCTCCGCAGCAGGGTTGGCAGTTCACCTCCACCCACGGCCTGGTACTGCTGCTGCTCCTGCTGGTCGTCGGACAGGGCCCGATCCGGCGGGCGCTGTCCGCGCCGGTGATGCAGAGCTGGATGACCGTGTTCCTCGCGGTGGTGGTACAGGCACTGCCCTTCCTCGTGCTCGGTGTCCTGTTGTCGGCGGCCCTCGCGGTGTTCGTCCCGCCCTCGTTCTTCGCCCGGGCCCTGCCCGAGCGGCCCGGCCTCGCGGTACCCGTCGCGGGGGTCGCCGGGGCGGTCCTGCCCGGCTGCGAATGTGCCTCGGTGCCGGTCGCCGGGGCTCTGGTGCGCCGGGGTGTGGCGCCCTCGGCGGCGCTCGCCTTCCTGCTGTCCGCGCCCGCGATCAACCCGATCGTGCTGACCGCCACGGCCGTCGCGTTTCCGCGCAACCCGGAGATGGTGCTCGGCCGCTTCGTGGCGAGCCTGCTCGTCGCGTGTGCCATGGGATGGCTGTGGCAGCGACTCGGCCGCACGGACTGGCTGCGGCCGCCGGCGCGCGCCTCCTACGAGGGCGACGGCAAGGGTGCGGCGTTCTGGGGGTCGGTACGCCATGACGTGATGCACGCCGGAGGCTTCCTGGTCGTGGGCGCCATGGCCGCGGCCACCCTCAAGGCCGTCGCCCCGGAGAGCTGGCTGCGTACGGCGGCCGGCAACCCGGCGGTGGCCGTCCTCGCGCTCTCGGTGCTCGCCGTGCTGCTGTCGATCTGCTCGGAGGCGGACGCGTTCGTCGCCGCGTCGCTGTCGCAGTTCTCGCTCACCGCACGGCTGGCGTTCCTGGTGGTCGGACCGATGATCGACCTGAAGCTGTTCGCGATGCAGGCCGGCACCTTCGGCCGCTCGTTCGCGCTGCGCTTCGCCCCCGCCACCTTCGTGCTGGCGATCCTGATGTCGGTCCTGGTCGGGGCGGTGCTGCTGTGAACCGCCAGGCACAGGCGGCCGTCCTGTTCCTGGTCGGCGGGGCGATGCTGCACGCCGGCACCACCAGCCTGTACCTGCGTTACGTCAAGGCCGGGCTTCAGCCGCTGCTGCTCGCGGCCGGCGCCGTCCTGATCGTGGCGGCCGCGGCCACCGCCTGGTACGAACTGCGCAGGGCGCGGGACACCCGGCGACGTGCGGAGACCGGGTCGGCCGACGCCGGGCACGGCGACGTTCAGGACGGGCACGACGGGCACGACGACGACCGGGGCCACGGCCATCGCGAGCCCCGGATCTCCTGGCTTCTGGTGCTGCCCCTGTTCGCCCTCATCCTGGTCGCGCCGCCCGCGCTCGGCTCCTACAGCGCCCTGCGCAGCGGCACGGCCCTCCAGCCGCCGCTCGCCTATCCGGCCCTGCCGTCCGGTGATCCCGTGAGCCTCAGCCTGGTGGACTACGCGGGCCGCGCGGCGTACGGGCACGGGCGTTCCCTGGGCGGACGCACCGTCGAGGTCACGGGGTTCGTCGCCCTCGACCGCGGCGGCACGCCCTACCTGGTCCGCATGGCCCTCAACTGCTGTGCGGCCGACGCCCAGCCGGTGAAGATCGGACTGTCCGGAAAGCTGCCGCCCGTGCTGCAGCCCGACTCCTGGCTCGAGGTCACCGGCACCTACACCGGCAAGCGCGCCGAGGACCCGGTCAACGGGGGGATCATCCCCTTCATCGACGTCACCGCCGCTCGGCCGGTGCCGACTCCGAAGGACCCCTACGACGAGAGCTGGAACCAATAGGGGGCAGGCCGGCCCGCGGGTGCGGCGGCCGGGTGCGGCCCCGGGTCAGCCGTCGGCCCGCACCCCGTCCAGGGCCACGTTCAGCACCCGGTCCCGCTGGGCGTCGTCCAGGAAGTTGGTCGCCGTGATCCCGGCGACCATGCGCAGCAGGTCGTCGAGGCTGATGTCGGTACGGGCCCGGCCGGCCTTCTGCGCCCGCTCGAACAGCGGGCCGCCCGCCTGGTACATGGACTCCCGGCAGGCCAGGAAGATCTCCGACTCGTCGTCCATCGCCTGCCGGATGGCCCGCTTGGTCACCGTGTAGTCCACGAAGCGGCGCAGCCAGGAGGTGAGTGCCTCCCACGGATCCAGCTCCGCGACGTCCCGGGCCACCCGGCACAGGTCGTTCACCTCGTCCGCGTACACGCTCTCGAAGAGATGGCGGCGGGTCGGGAAGTTCCGGTAGAGGGTGCCGATGCCGACCCCGGCCCGGCGGGCGATGTCCTCCAGAGAGGCGTCCGCGCCGTTCTCCGCGAAGATCTCGCGCGCGGCGGCGATCAGCGCGTCGTAATTGCGGGCGGCGTCCTTCCGGTGCGGGCGCTGGGACGCGACCAACTGGCTGACGGGGAACGGCTGAACCGTCACTGCTGCCTCCCTGGCCGGAACTGAGGTTGAAGCGGAGGTTCGCCTCCGCTACAGTGGAGGCGTACCTCCACTTTAGCAGTCGGGGTGTGCCCGTCATGGACGCGTGGGGCCACACGCGCCGTCGACGGCCTCGTACCCCCTTTCCCCCGAGACGGGCCCGCGGTCCGCGCCGCCCGTCCACCAGCCAGCTTCGCGACCGGTCCCTCCGTGGCCGTCGGCGTGCTCCGTGCTGTCCGCAGCGCGCACGCGTCCGTACGACCGCGGCCGGGCGACGTCGGCCGCACCCTGTTCGGAGAGGCTCTCGATGCCCCGCAAGTCCACCCGCCTCACCTTCGCGGTCCTAGCGACCGGTGCAGGCGTGTTCTCCATGCTGCAGTCACTGATCGCGCCGGCCCTGCCGACCGTCCAGCACGCGCTGCACACCTCACAGTCCACCGCGACCTGGGTGATGACCGCCTACCTGCTGTCCGCCTCGGTCTTCACACCGATCCTCGGCCGGGTGGGCGACCTCGTCGGAAGGAAGCGCACCCTCGTCGCCGTCCTGCTCACCGTGCTGGCCGGCTGTGTTCTCGCCGCGCTCGCACCGAACATCGGCGTGCTGATCATCGCCCGCGCGATCCAGGGCGCCGGTGGCGCGCTGTTCCCGCTCTCCTTCGGCATCATCCGGGACGAGTTCGCCCCGTCGCAGGTGAGCGGCAGCATCAGCAACCTGTCCGCGGTGATCGCCGCCGGTGGCGGCGTCGGCATCGTGGCGGCCGGTCCCATCGTGTCCGCACTCGACTACCGCTGGCTGTTCTGGATCCCGGTCCTGGTCGTCGCGATCACCACGCTGATCGCGTTCCGCTACGTCCCCGAGTCGCCCCGCCGGGCCGAGGGCCGGGTCAACTGGCTGGGGGCCGTGCTGCTCTCGGCGTGGCTGGTGGCCCTGCTGCTGCCGCTCAGCCAGGCGACCCAGTGGGGCTGGGGCTCGGCCCGGGTGATCGGTCTGTTCGTCGCCGGGGTGGTGTTCTTCGCGCTGTGGCTGCTGGCCGAGGCCCGCTCCCGTTCCCCGCTGATCGACCTGAAGGTGATGCGGCTGCCGGCCGTGTGGACCACCAACACCGCCGCCCTGCTGTTCGGCGCGGGAATGTACTCGATCTGGTCCTTCCTGCCGGGTTTCGTGCAGACGCCCCGCGCGGCGGGTTACGGCTTCGGCGCGTCCGTCACCGCTTCCGGGCTGCTGATGCTGCCGATGCTGGTCGCCATGTTCCTCTCGGGTGTTCTCACCGGCCGTCTGGAGCCGGTGGTGGGAGCCAAGGTGCTGCTCACCGGCGGTGCTGCCTTCGGGGCGGTCGCCTGCGCCATACTCACCTTCTGGCACGACGAGCAGTGGCAGGTGGCCCTCGTCTCGGGCGTGTTCGGCTTCGGGATCGGACTGGCCTTCGCCTCGATGGCCAACCTGATCGTCGGCAGCGTCCCGGCCGAGCAGACCGGCGCGGCGACCGGGATGAACGCCAACATCCGGACGATCGGCGGCTCCATAGGCGCCGCGGTCACCAGCGTCCTGGTCACGGGCCGGCTGCAGCCTTCGGGCCTGCCCTACGCCTCCGGCTACACGCACGGCTTCGGCCTGCTGGCCCTGCTCTGCCTCGCCGCCGCGCTGGCCGCACTCCTCGTCCCGGCCCGGCGAACGGGGCGGGCGACGGGAGCGCCTCGGGCGTCGGGTGTCCAGGCCGGGGCGCGGCCCGAGGCCGCCGTGCGAGGTGCGCGGCGCTGAGATGCCCGCCGTCATGGAGGGCCGGCGGAGCGCGTCCGGCCGGTGCGTCCCACGACGCACCGGCCGCAGGACCCCGGCCCTGGGAGGGGCCGGGGGCCCGGGCAGGGACGACGAGGGGCGGCGTCCGCCCCGCGGCCCCGGGGGCGCGTCCGGCCCGCCACGCCGGCGGTTCCGGCCAGGACCCTTGTGACGATTCCCGCCGGACGCGCGACGTCTGGCACCGCACCTCGCCGCGTTGTCGGGCACGCCCGGTACGAGGGCGACCCTCCGCCTTGCGGCGCACGGCACCTGACGCCGCGGCCCGATCCGACGCGCAGGGTCGGCACAGGCCCTAGGCGGCCAGTTCGCGCGCATGCTCCACGGCGACTGCGACGGTGCTGCGCAGCACCGGGCCGTGGCCGGGGAGGAGAACGTCGGCCTCGAGTTCTTCGAGAACGGTCAGGGAGTCGAGGGCACGCGTCCGGTCGCGGTGGAACATCCGGGGGAGCAGTTGTGCGCCGCGCCGGCGGGACGTCGGATGACCGCTGACCAGGGCGTCACCCGTGATCAGGATGCCGGCGTCGGGCAGGTGGTAGGCGCAGTGCCCGTCGGTGTGCCCCGGGGTGAGGACCGGAAGCGGACGGCCGGGCAGGTCCAGCCTGCCCTCGGTCGGGAACGCCTGCGGCTCGACGACGGGGATGTGCTCCGTACCGCCCGCGCGAAGGGCGTGGACGGCCCAGGGAAGGACGCCCGGGCGCCAGCCGTTGGCCAGGACCTGGCCGACCGAGACCTGGTGCAGGAACTCCCGCCGGGCGTGGGGCAGTTCCGCCCGGTCCATCAGGACGGGTGTCCCGTGCGTGCGGCGCAGGTACTCGGCCGCGCCCAAGTGGTCGTTGTGCGCATGGGTGACGAGCACCGCCGTCACGGCCTGCGGGGCGACACCCACCGCGGCGAGCGACGCGAGGAGACGTTCCCGGTCCCTGGGGTAGCCGGTGTCCACGAGGGTGGCGGTGTCGCCGTCCTTGACGATCACCCAGTTGGTACTGCTCCCCGGCACCAGGTACACATCGGAGCCGACCTCGACGATGCGGTCGTTGAGCATGGATCACCGGTATTTCTTGAGGGCCCCTGAGGGGCGGACCTTTCTCGGCACGCGCTGCCGGCACCCTTGGCGGTGGCGTTGGGCCCATACTCTCGCAACCGTGTGGAGCGCCCGTCCGGACCCCCGGCGCGGCGCCGCCCGTCACGCGGGCACGTGCCGCACGGGGTGTTCGCGGACGACCTCGCTCGCACTCTTGTCGTCCCGCAGTCCCAGGTAGCGCGGATGGCGCAGCATGCCGTCCTTGGTCCACTCCGTGAACCCGATCTGCGCGACCAGTTCGGGCCGCACCCACGGCGTGTTCCGCTCGCGCACCGGATCGGCGACGGGCGAGGCGGTGGCGGCCGGTGCGTCGAGCGAAGCGCGGAGGCGGAGCAGGGTGTGCCGGTCGAATCCGGTGCCGACCTTGCCCGCGTAGCGGAGCCGGCCCCGCTCGCCTCGATGTCCCGGCGCCGGGTCAGCCCATGCGCTGCTGGAGCCGGGAGAAGTCGGTGCGGCCGCCCGAGAACGCGACGATCTCGCCGTCGGCGGTGAAGTCCGCGCACTCCTGGGCGGCGAGTTCCTCGACGATCTCCGGACAGGTGTCCTTCAGACGGCGCCCGATCGGGACAGCAGTACGACCCGGCCGGCCTCACGCACCAACAGCGCACGGACGCCGTCCAGCTTCCGCTCGGGGTTCCACTCGGTGCCGTCGGAGAAGTCCCGCCGGTCGCTCAGTGTGGCGAGCATGGGCCCCGCCGCGAGTTCCACCCCGGGTCGCGCCGCGTCCAGGAGGCGGCGTTCCCCTGCGGGCAGCGTGTCCAGGAGAGTCTGCGCGGGACGGCTCACCGCCCGCCGCCGTGCCCGGCGACCTGGGCGAGGGTGCGTCCGGTGCGCACCGAGCGGGCGCGGTGGGGATCGGGCGTACCGTGCCCCCCGGCCCGGGCGTGCCCGGTCTTCACAAGCAGCCAGGCCTCCTCGCCGTCACTTCCCCGTCCGCTGCGGAAGCGGGTGAGGGCGTAGTCGCCGTGGAGCTTGGTCCCGTTCAGCCGGAACGTCGCGTGCCCGTGTCCGAGAGCCTCCTCGAAGGGGACGGGCCGGCCGCGGCGGTCATGGCTCAGTGGCCGGTAGGTGCCCAGGTCCCAGACGATCACGGTGCCGCCGCCGTACTCGCCACGCGGGATGACGCCCTCGAAGTCCTCGTACTCCAGCGGGTGGTCCTCGGTGGGTACGGCGAGCCGTTTGTCGCCGGGGTCGCCGGACGGACCCTTGGGCACGGACCAGGACTTCAGTACGTCGCCGACCTGGAGCCGGAAGTCGAAGTGCAGGGTGCTCGCGTCGTGGATCTGCACCACGAAGCGGGGTTCCTCGCCGGGAGAGGAGTCCTTGCCCCGCGGCTCGCCCGTCCTGCCGAAGTCCCGTTTGCCGCGGTACTCCCGCAGCCGATCGCCGCCGCCCACGTCCGGCTCCCTTCCGCCGACCGCCGCGAAGCGGTCGCACCCGCCTTCCGCGGCCCGAGTACCCCTTCGGCCGTGATGACACCCGGTGCGCCGGGCGGCGGGTGCGGTGCCGCGCGGATCAGGCCTCGGGGTCGCAGGGCGGTTCGGAGGCGGTGGCGATGCGGCGCAGCGCGGACGTGAGGTGGGCGAGGTCGTAGCCGCCGAGATGGTCCAGGATGTGCTGTCGCACGCTGGCCAGGTGGGTCGGCCACGCCTTCTCGAGCCGTTCCAGTCCCGAGTCGGTCAGGACCGCGTTCCAGCCGCGCCCGTCCTCGTCGCACCTGGCGCGCTGGATCAGGCCCTGCTTCTCGAGGCGGTTCACCACTCGGGTCATCCCGCTGAGCGAGAGGTTGCACGCCGCGGCGAGTTCACTCATCCGCAGGTGCCTGCCCGGGGCCTCGGACAGATGCATGAGGGTCGTGTACTCGGACAGGGCGATCCCGGCGTCGCGAGCCATGTCGGTGTCGACCACCCGCGGCAGCGCCATCATCACCCGGCCCAGCTCACGCACGAACTCCTCCTCGGTCGGGCTGAGGGGCGGCAGACGGCGTTCCTTGGACGGCATACCGCCGATTCTATCTCCTTGACAAGTCAAGAATGTCCTGCATCTACTTGACTCTGCAAGTTTTTACTTGACGAGGCAATGAAATGTTCGCATTCAGGAAACGCAGAGGTACGACCATGACCAAGATCGGCATCATCCTCGGCAGCACTCGCCCGGGCCGCAACGGAGAGGCCGTCGCCCGCTGGGTACACGAGATCGCCGCCCAGCGCGCCGACGCCGAATTCGAGCTGGTCGACCTGGTCGACTACAAGCTGCCCCTGCTCGACGAGGCCTACCCGCCCTCGATGGGCCAGTACGCCCAGCCGCACACCCACGCCTGGGCCGAGAAGATCGCGTCCCTCGACGGCTTCGTGATCGTCACCCCCGAGTACAACCGCTCCGTGCCCGGCGCGCTGAAGAACGCCCTCGACTTCCTCTACGCCGAGTGGAACAACAAGGCGGTCGGCTTCGTGAGCTACGGCGGCAACGGCGGCACCCGCGCGGTGGAGCACCTGCGTGGCATCGCCGGTGAGCTGCAGATGGCCGACGTGCGCAGCCAGGTCGCCCTCTCGATGTTCACCGACTTCGAGAACTTCAGCACCTTCAAGCCGCTCGACGTCCAGCGCGACACCCTGGTCACGACCCTCGACCAGGTCATCGCCTGGAGCTCGGCGCTGGCTCCGCTGCGCGCCAGCTGACGCCGGCACCCGGAGCGACGCCCACAGCCGGTCCCGTACCGGCGGACATGCGAGCTCCCGCATCCACGGGGGTGCGGGAGCTCGCCGCGGTTTGAGGGCGCGAGGCCCCCGCCGCGGAAGCGCCGGTCTCGAGGGCAAGCCGTCCGGCAACCCCGGAAGGCGCTGATGACCTGCCTCCAGCCGTTCGGTATCGGGGTGGCGCACAGCCCGGTGGCAATGAGGTCCTTCCCGCGAAGGCCCCGGTCGGGCCTTCGAGGCGCAGGGGCTTTCACCCTCGGGGCCCGTCCTCGAAGGCCCTGCGGCGTGCTCATGAAGAGCGGGTAACCTCCGCAGCATGCGGATCTCGGTTTCCTCGGACATGGACGAGCCCGTGGCGCGCGGCCTCGTCGCGGAACTGCGTGAGCGCGGGCACGAGGTGCTCACCCACGGCGCGTTGCGCCCCGGCGACGACCCCCAGTGGGCGGCGTGCTCGCAGGCCGCTGCCCGCGAGGTCGCCGACGGCAGGTCGGACCAGGCGGTCGTGTGCTGCTGGACCGGCACCGGAGCGTCGATCGCCGCGAACAAGGTGCCGGGAGTGCGCGCGGCCCTGTGCACCGACGCCTACACGGCGGACGGAGCGCGCCGCTGGAACGACGCCAATGTGCTGGCGCTGAGCCTGCGTCTGACATCCGGGCCGCTGCTGAAGGAGATCCTCGACGCCTGGTTCGGTGCCGAGCCGAGCCAGGACGGCGTCGACCGCGAGAACGTGGCCCGAGTGAGCCGGCTGGATCACGGGCGTCCGGCCCGGTAGGGGAGCGCGTTCAGCGCCGGGCACCCACAGGGCGGCACCGGGTCGGCCCGCGGTCCGTGCGGGCCGGGTGCGGCGCCGCTCAGCTTCCGACCAGCTCCGCGACCGGCTTCAGCGTCTCCTCACGGGCGGGCGGCTCCGCGCCGAGCCCCAGGTCCCGCACGCTCCACAGCCACAGCACGTCACGCCCGAAGGACCAGACCAGGGACGCCAGTGCGACGGCGACGACGGCGACGTTCGCCACGTCGGGCAGCAGGGACGAGGCGGCCACCAGCAGGGCGATCCCCTGGAGCGCCGCGACCGTCTTGCGCGCCATGCTCGACGGCAGCTCTCCGTTCAGCCACGGCAGCGCCCGGGCCGCCGCCACGAACGCGTACCGCATCCCGCCGATCAGCAGCACCCACGGCCCGAGCGACATCGACACATACACGCTCAGCACGAGGATCAGGAACGCGTCGACCTCCATGTCGAAGCGGGCGCCGAGCGCGGAGGAGGTTCCCGTACGGCGGGCGACCTTGCCGTCCACACCGTCCAGGATGAGCGCCACCGCCGTCAGTCCCACGAAGACCGTCACCGGCGGCGAACTCTCGAACGAGTCCGCGACCAGCGCCGTGACGCCGCCGACCAATATGGACCTGCCGAGCGTCACCCGGTTGGCAGGCCCGAAGGAGCGCAGCCGGGATCGCAGCACGGCACGCGTGAGAACGGCCCAGGTGGCGAGCGCGAAGGCCAGGCCCGTCAGCCATCCGGCCGGACCCAGGCCGATCGCCGTGCCCAGCAGGGCCAGCAACAGCACCTGCACGCCCGCTCCCACGGTCGTCTCCTGCTGCAACAGCCTCGCGTCGTATGTGTGGTTCAGGGCCACCGCTCACCCTCCGGCCATGTGACAGATTCGATCTTCGCGCGTACGTTGTGCGCGACTTCTCGTAGCTGCGTACGTGGAGAATCGGCCGATCGTTCAGGAGAACGCACATGGACCTCACAGCTCGCGCCTTCTGGCTGCGCTCGCCGGGGCTCGGGGAGGTGCGGGACGTGGAGCTGCCGAAGCCCGGTGACGGCGAAGTGCTCGTGCGCGCGCTGTACTCGGGTGTCAGCCGCGGCACCGAGACCCTCGTCTTCCGCGGTGGCGTCCCCGAGAGCCAGCACGCCGTGATGCGCGCGCCCTTCCAGGAGGGCGACTTCCCCGCACCCGTGAAGTACGGGTATCTGAGTGTCGGACGGGTGGAGCACGGGCCGGCCGAGCTGGCCGGGCGCACCGTGTTCTGCCTGTACCCGCATCAGAGCCGGTACGTCGTCCCGGCCTCGGCGGTCACCGTCGTGCCCGACACCGTGCCGGCCGGCCGTGCCATCCTCGCCGGCACCGTCGAGACCGCGGTCAACGCCGTGTGGGACGCCGGCCCCCAGATCGGGGACCGCATCGCGGTGGTCGGCGGTGGCATGGTCGGGTGCTCGGTCGCCGCCCTGCTCAGCCGGCACCCCGGCGTCCGCGTCCAGCTCGTCGACGCCGATCCCCGGCGCGCCGACACGGCCCGGGCGCTCGGCGTCGACTTCGCCCTGCCCGAGGACGCCCTCGGGGAGTGCGACCTCGTCGTGCACGCGAGCGCGAGCGAACAGGGCCTCGTACGCTCCCTGGAACTGCTCGCGCCCGAAGGCACCGTGATCGAGCTGAGCTGGTACGGCGACCGGCGTGTCACCCTGCCACTGGGCGAGGCCTTCCACTCGCGCCGTCTCACCGTCCGCAGCAGCCAGGTCGGCACCGTCTCACCGCGGGCCCGTGCCGGACGCGGTTACGGCGACCGGCTCGCCCTCGCCCTCGAGCTGCTTGCCGAACCCGCGTTTGACGCGCTCATCACCGGTGAGTCCGCCTTCGACGACCTCCCCGAGGTGCTGTCCCGCCTCACACGTGGTGAGCTCGAAGGGTTGTGCCATCGAGTTCGGTACACCGCAGCCTGAGCGCGGTCGTCCGAGTTGCCCGGACTCGGCGCAAACACCCGACGAAGCCCCGAGGAACTTCGAAACAAGGAGAACGAGCACCTGAACAACGTGCAGGGGTCAGCCGTATTACACGGCATGCCCCGGCAGGGGATCAGACGCACCGCACCTGGAGGGTCGTCCGTTGTTCAGCATCACCGTCCGCGATCACCTGATGATCGCCCACAGCTTCCGCGGCGAGGTCTTCGGCCCCGCGCAGCGCCTGCACGGGGCGACGTTCCTCGTGGACGCCGCTTTCCGTCGCGCCGAGCTGGACGACGACAACATCGTCGTCGACATCGGACTGGCCACGCAGGAACTCGGTGCCGTGGTGAGCGAGCTCAACTACCGCAATCTCGACAACGAGCCGGACTTCGCCCACACCAACACCTCGACGGAGTTCCTGGCCAAGGTGATCGCCGACCGCCTCGCCGAGCGCGTCCACAAGGGCGCGCTGGGCGAGAGCGCCCGTGACATCGCGCGCATCACCGTCACCCTGCACGAGTCGCACATCGCCTGGGCGAGTTACGAGCGTGACCTGTGACCGACACGACCCTCGACCAGACGTCCCCAGGCGCGTCCGGCCCGGCCTCCCAGCCCCGGCTGAGCTACGTTCCCGTGCAGAACGCGGCCCTGAGGAACGCGGACATCATCCCCATGTCACTGCGCAGTGTGCACTTCGTCGTGCCGGGCGGCGTGGACGACCCGGCCGCTCCGAGCGGCGGCAACGCCTACGACCGCCGGATCCGCCTCGACCTGCCCGGCTTCGGCTGGCGGGTCACCCAGCACGCCGTCGAGGGCTCGTGGCCCCGCCCGGACGCGGCCGCCCGGGAGGAGCTGGCCCGTAAGCTGCGGCAACTGCCCGACGGTGCCGTCGTCCTGCTCGACGGCCTGGTCGCCTGCGGCGTCCCCGAGATCGTGGTGCCGCAGACCGAACGCCTGCGCATGGCCGTCCTGGTGCACCTGCCGCTCGGCGACGAGACGGGCCTCGACCCGCGGACCGCCGCCGAACTGGACGCCCAGGAACGCGCCACCCTGCGTGCCGTACCCGCCGTCGTCGCCACGAGCGACTGGGCCGTGCGCCGGCTCGTCGCGCATCACGGGCTCGCCCCCGAGCGCGTCCATGTCGCCGCCCCCGGCGCCGACATCGCGCCCCTCGCACCCGGCACCGACGGCGTCTCCCGACTGCTGTGCGTGGCCGCCGTCACCCCGCGCAAGGGGCAGCACCGGCTGATCGAGGCGCTCGCCACGGTCACCGACCTGCCGTGGACCTGCTCCCTGGTCGGCGGACTCGGCCACGACCCCGAGTACGTGGCACGCCTGCGCGCCCTCATCGACGAGCACGGCCTCGGTGACCGGCTGCACCTGGCGGGCCCTCAGGCCGGGGCCGAACTCGACGCCAGCTACGCCGCCGCCGACCTGATGGTCCTCACCTCGTACGCCGAGACGTACGGCATGGCGGTCACCGAGGCGCTCGCCCGCGGTATCCCGGTCCTCGCGACCGACGTCGGGGGCCTGCCCGAAGCGGTCGGGCGCGCTCCCGACGGGGGAGTGCCCGGCATTCTCGTACCGCCGGAGGACCCCGCGGCGCTCGCCGCGGAACTGCGCGGCTGGTTCGGCGAGGCGGACGTGCGGCGGCGGCTCAAGGCCGCGGCGCGCGGCCGCCGCGCGGCGCTGGACGGCTGGGCCACCACCGCCCGCAGCCTCGCGGGCGTGCTCGCGCGGCTGCCCCGCGAGCCCCGGAGGGCGGCATGACCATGAGCACGACTCCCAGCGGTCCCCAGATGCCCTCGGCGTCCTTCGGCGTCCCGCGGACCGAACCCGTGCCCGCCGCCCCCGCGCCCGGCGGCCCGGACGAGTCCGCGGTGCCCCGATACGCCCCGCAGTGGCTCCAGTTGCGCGAGCCGGCCGACGCCGCGGCGCGCGCCCATGATCTGCTGGATCCCCTGCGGATCCGGCTCGCGAACCGGCCCGGGCGCTCCACCGCTCTGGTGGTGCACGACCTGGGCTGCGGTACCGGATCGATGGGCCGCTGGCTGGCCCCGCGCATCGACGGCGCCCAGCACTGGGTCCTGCACGACCGCGACCCCTACCTCCTCCACTTCGCCACGGTGGGCGCACCCCGGGCGGCCGCCGACGGCAGCCGGGTGACCGTCACCACGCAGCGCGGTGACATCGGGCGGCTCACTCCCGACGCCCTCACCGGCGCCTCGCTGGTGACGGCCTCCGCGCTGCTCGACGTCCTCACCGCCGAGGAGATCGACACACTCGCCGCCGCCGTCGTGCGTGCCGGCTGCCCGGCGCTGCTGACCCTGTCCGTCGTCGGCAGCGTGGAACTCACCCCCGGGCACCCGATGGACCGGGAGATCGGCGACGCGTTCAACGCGCACCAGCGCCGCGGCGACCTGCTCGGCCCCGACGCGGTCGAGGTGGCCCGTGAGGTCTTCGAGCGGCTGGGCGCGAGTGTGCTGACACGGCCGAGCCCCTGGCGGCTCGGTGCCGGGCAGTCGGAACTGACGCAGGAGTGGCTGCGCGGCTGGGTCGGCGCCGCCGTGGAGCAGCGGCCGGACCTCGAGGCCCGTGCCGATACGTATCTGCGGGACCGGTCGACCGCGGCCGCGGCGGGCGAACTGCGCGTGACGGTGCACCACAGCGACATGCTCGTCCTGCCGCGGCCCACGGGAGGTGCGGGATGACGCCGCGGACCATCGCCCCGGTGGAGGCGGCGGAGGGGGCACAACCGGCCGCGGTCACCGCGGTTCTGCCCGCGGATGTCCACCCTGCGACGTCCGGGCCCGGAAAGGCGCGGGGCGCGACGCCCGCCTTCGCCCCGACCCCGTCGCGCGTACCCGTCGCGGACCCGGCGACGGACGTGGCGCCGCTCGCGCGCCGTGGCGTGCTCCGGGCTCTGCGCGCGCAGCTGGGCACGGTCGCCGGGGCCGTCATCCTCGGTGTGCTGCTGTGGCGGCTCGGTACCGGGGTGTTCCTCGACGGGCTGCGGCGCATCGACGGCCCCACGCTGCTCGCCGGGCTCGGGATCGGCGTGCTCACAACCGTGTTCAGCGCCTGGCGCTGGTGCCGTGTCGCCCGGGCGCTCGACATCCGGCTGCCGCTCGGCGCAGCCGTCGCCGACTACTACCGCGCGCTGTTCCTCAACGCGGCGCTCCCGGGCGGTGTGCTCGGGGACGTGCACCGCGCCGTGCGGCACGGGCAGAGTGCCGGTGACGTCGGACGCGGCGTCCGCGCCGTCGTCCTGGAGCGGACCGCGGGACAGGTGGCGCTTGTTGCCGTCGGTGTGCCGGTCCTGCTGACGCTGCCCTCGCCGGTGCTCGTCCAGGCCCGCCATCTCGCGGGCCTGCTCGTACTCGCCGCCGTCGGCGCCCTTGCGGTCGTGGCGGCCGTACGGATGGGCCGGGCGCCCCGCCCCCCACGGCGGCGCCGCGCGCTCGGCGCCGCCCTCGGCGAGGCACGGAACGCCCTGCTGGCGCGCGGTAGTTGGCCGGCCGTCCTGACCTCGTCCGTCGTCGTGCTGGCCGGTCATCTGCTGATGTTCTGGGTGGCGGCGCGGGTCGCCGGATCGCAGGCGTCCCCGGTCACGCTGCTGCCCCTGGCCCTGCTCGCGCTCATCGCCATGGGGCTTCCGCTGAACGTCGGTGGCTGGGGCCCTCGGGAGGGTGTCACGGCCTGGGCCTTCGGTGCGGCCGGGCTGGGTGCGGAGACGGGTCTGACGGTCGCTGTGGTGTACGGCGTCCTCAGCTTCGTCGCGAGCCTGCCGGGTGTCCCGGTGCTGCTCGCCCGGTCGTACGCGGGCCTGCGGAGCCCCCGGACCGGGACGGCACCGGAGCCCGCCGACGGCAGCGGGCGGACCGCGGCGCCGGCCGGCGAGCCCGTCGTCCCCACGAGTGGTGAGCATGCAGACGGCGGCTCGCACGCTTCCGCCGCGGGTGGGGAAGAGGCACCCGCGGCGGGGACGGGGACGGGCGGCACGGAGCGTACCCCCCACGCGCTCCGTGCCCCCGTGCCGTACTTCCCCTACCCTCGTTCGCCTCCCGCGTCGCGGGCGGAGCTGCTGATCGAGCGTCAGGAGGCGTGCCCCGGGGCGGAGTCGGCCGGATCCGGAGCGCCGCCGTCAGCCTCGTCCGAGGCGACCAGGGAGAAATACGCCCCGAAGGAGTCGGTGAGGGCGGCGAGCAACTGCTTTCCCTTGTCCGCCGAGGCGAGTGAAGGGCGCCCGATGACGCCGGACTCGGTATAGGCCGACATACCGAGGGTAAGCAGATGCCTACGGTCGTCGGCGATGAAATCGGTGGACTCGTAACCGGGTCTGACCAATTCGGGATGGCAGTGCAGAAGAATGGAGGTCTCGATTTCCCCGGCATGCATGTCGCTGAGCAGCGAAGTGCGCACACCGGCCCGATCCCGGGCCTCGTCCCAGTCCTCCGGGGCCGGGAAAAGCGCCATCCGCGCACCGCTGCCCACGGATTCCTGGACGACATTGCCGAGGACGTAGTTCCCGCCGTGGCCGTTGACCAGTACCAGGGCCTCGACGCCCGAGCGACGGAGCGATTCGGCGATGTCCCGCACCACCGCGTGGAGAGTGACGGAGGAGATGCTCACGGTTCCCGGCCAGGCCGCGTGTTCGTGGGAGCAGGAGATCGTCACCGGAGGAAGGAGGTGAACCGGATGCGCTGCGGCGATCTCGCGGGCGATCGCGCAGGCCACCAGCGTGTCGGTGGCCAGGGGAAGGTAGGGGCCGTGCTGTTCGAAACTGCCCACGGGCAGAACGGCGACCTGGCGGCCCGGACCGGCCGCCCGCGCCCGAACGTCCTGCGAGGTGTCCGAGGGAAGCACCCCGGCGGTGTGCACGGGCGGCGGTCCGGGCGCGGCCGCGTCTCCCGTCGGCGACGACCCAGCAGTGTCCGCAGTTCCCGAACCGCTCATTTTTTCACGGCCTTTCGTCTCGTACCGCCTGCGCTTACCAG
>NZ_LMWH01000149.1 GCF_001507435.1 Streptomyces sp. NRRL F-5122 | reverse complement strand
ACAAGAAGGACCTGAACCTTCTGTGCCACCGGATTTCCTTTCATCGATAACTTCAGGGCCGAGGATGCACGGCATGTGCCGCCTGAATCGCGTCCCCTGCTATATGCGGTACTGCAGTACGTCGGAAAGCAAACCGCTTTTGCTGGAAAAACACAAACCCTAGGGGAGAGCCGGAGAGCACGCTCCGAAGACGGAAAGATGCGCATTTCGGGCATAGGGAACCCGGGTGAGGTCGTCGGGTTGAAGCATGGCTGAATACTTGAAGGCGATCACAGGTACAGAAGCATCCGGCTGTTGCCCAAGGTGTTCGGTTTCACTCGTTCGAGACCGAGGAACTCCGCCACACCCTCGTCATAGGAACGCATCAGCTCCGCGTA
>NZ_LMWH01000148.1 GCF_001507435.1 Streptomyces sp. NRRL F-5122 | reverse complement strand
CGGCCTGTCCGGCTTCGAGACCGGCGTCGCCGTCATGCCCCACGTCCAGGGCGACCCCGACGACACCGAGGAAAAACCCACCGGCCGCATCCGCGACACGAAGAAACTCCTCACGACCGCCGCACTGGTCATGAGCGGCTTCCTCATCACGACCAGCTTCATCACGACCCTGCTGATCCCGGAGAAGGAGTTCCAGTCGGGAGGTGCCGCCAACGGCCGTGCGCTGGCCTATCTGGCGCACGAGTACCTGGGCAACGCCTTCGGCACCGTCTACGACGCCTCGACCATCGCCATCCTGTGGTTCGCGGGCGCCTCCGCGATGGCCGGACTGCTCAACCTGATGCCCCGCTATCTGCCCCGCTACGGCATGGCCCCGCA
>NZ_LMWH01000147.1 GCF_001507435.1 Streptomyces sp. NRRL F-5122 | reverse complement strand
CGGCCTGTCCGGCTTCGAGACCGGCGTCGCCGTCATGCCCCACGTCCAGGGCGACCCCGACGACACCGAGGAAAAACCCACCGGCCGCATCCGCGACACCCGGAAGCTGCTGACCACGGCGGCCGTCATCATGAGCGGCTTCCTCATCACGACCAGCTTCATCACGACCCTGCTGATCCCGGAGAAGGAGTTCCGGCCGGACGGCGCCGCGAACGGCCGTGCGCTGGCCTATCTGGCGCACGAGTACCTGGGCAACGCCTTCGGCACCGTCTACGACGTCTCGACCATCGCCATCCTGTGGTTCGCGGGCGCCTCCGCGATGGCCGGACTGCTCAACCTGATGCCCCGCTATCTGCCCCGCTACGGCATGGCCCCGCA
>NZ_LMWH01000146.1 GCF_001507435.1 Streptomyces sp. NRRL F-5122 | reverse complement strand
ACAAGAAGGACCTGAACCTTCTGTGCCACCGGATTTCCTTTCATCGATAACTTCAGGGCCGAGGATGCACGGCATGTGCCGCCTGAATCGCGTCCCCTGTTATATGCAGTACTGCAGTACGTCGGAAAGCAAACCGCTTTTGCTGGAAAAACACAAACCCTAGGGGAGAGCACGAGAGCACGCTCCGAAGACGGAAAGATGCGCGTTTCGGACATAGGGAACCCGGGCAAGGTCGTCGGGCTGAAGCACGGCTGAATAGTGGACGGCGATCCCTCGGCGATCACAGATGCAGAAGCATCCGGCTGTTGCCCAAGGTGTTCGGTTTCACTCGTTCGAGACCGAGGAACTCCGCCACACCCTCGTCATAGGAACGCATCAGCTCCGCGTA
>NZ_LMWH01000145.1 GCF_001507435.1 Streptomyces sp. NRRL F-5122 | reverse complement strand
TGGGAGACCGGGCCGCGGCCGACGGCGACGAGGAGGACCTCCGCCTCGAACTCCTTGCCGTCGGCGAGGGTGATCTTGACACCGTTCTGGGTGTACTCGGCCTTCTGGAAGAAGGTGCCCAGGTTGAACTTGATGCCGCGCTTGCGGAAGGCGCGCTCGAGAAGCTTGGAGGAGTTCTCGTCCTCGACCGGGACGAGGTGCTTGAGGCCCTCGATGACCGTGACGTCGGAACCGAAGGACTTCCACGCGGACGCGAACTCGACGCCGATGACGCCGCCGCCCAGGATGATCGCGGACTGCGGCACGCGGTCCAGGAAGAGGGCGTGGTCGGAGGAGATGATGCGGTTGCCGTCGATCTCCAGACCCGGCAGCGACTTCGGCACGGAACC
>NZ_LMWH01000144.1 GCF_001507435.1 Streptomyces sp. NRRL F-5122 | reverse complement strand
ACCGCCGCTACGAACGCAAATCCGAGCACTTCCTGGCCTTCACCAGCATCGCCTGCACCCTCATCTGCTACCGCAGACTCACCAAATGAGATGACGTCTAAACGGCTAGAGCGGCCACTGACAATGCACCAACCTCCACTGCACTGTGAATGATCGTGCCACAGCTCACCTCGATGTCCCCCGTGTGATCGCTGCGCTGGCCATCTCCGCTCTCCGGCTGCAACCGGGCCAGTACGGGCTCCAAAAGCGTGAGGCCCGTCTCGGACATACGGCCAACGCGTCCCGAGGCAACTTAGACGTCATCTCATTTGGTGAGTCTGTGCGATGATTCATCGGCCAGCAGGAAGCCAGGAGCGGGGGCGCAGGCCGATGGAGTACGTCAATCTCGAT
>NZ_LMWH01000143.1 GCF_001507435.1 Streptomyces sp. NRRL F-5122 | reverse complement strand
GCAATTGACTTGTCGTCACTCCGTGACGACGGCTCCGAATCGCTCCGCGATCCGGAGCTAAGGAATTCGCTCCGCGAATTCCTTAAAGACGCACCTACAACCACGGCCCTCCAGCGGCTCGTTTTTGAAGCCAAATTGAGCCCGCTTCAATCGGGCAGCTCGACGTCAGGTTTCCTCGCTCCGTCCAATTCCCTTCTAACAAAGAATTAATGACCCTTATTCAGTTCTTCTTAATTCATGGGGCTTTGCAGGGCGCAGGTACGCCCATCAGGTCGTACAGGACAACCCATGGCTAGAGGTCACATCAGGCCACGACCGACGAGCTTCGCAATCCAGCAATTGCCACAGGCCACCCCGTCTGCGTCCCGGCTGACGCTGAGGAAGTAGCGGCCGGCGGTGTAGCAGGGCG
>NZ_LMWH01000142.1 GCF_001507435.1 Streptomyces sp. NRRL F-5122 | reverse complement strand
GTGCCCAGCGTCAGCACGATGACGGTGCCCCGGCGGTCGCGGCCCGCGCCGAACTCCATCTCGGCCACGCCCGCCGCGTCCGCGTCGTTGAGCAAGGTCACCGCGAGCCCGCCCAGCCGCTCGCTGAACAGGGCACGCGCGTCCTTGTCGATCCAGCTCTTGTCGACGTTCGCCGCCGTACGGATCGTGGAGCCGCCGGTGACGACCCCGGGGAATGTCACGCCGATCGGTCCCGTCCACCCGAAGTGACCGACGACCTCCTTCACCCCGTCGGCCACCAGGTCGGGTGTCGCCGGGTGCGGGGTGAGCACCTTGAAGCGCTCCTCCACCAGGACGCCCCGCTCCAGGTCCACGGGAGCGCCCTTGATTCCGGATCCACCGATGTCCACGCCGAAGATCTGCATGGGCACCACG
>NZ_LMWH01000141.1 GCF_001507435.1 Streptomyces sp. NRRL F-5122 | reverse complement strand
CCGTTCCGCGCCGCAGGCTGCTCTGCCAGACTCACAGGCATGCCGAAGAGCTGTGGTCGCCGCACGTCAGGCGGCGGCAATAGACGAGTCCGCCGTTCGTCAGGCCCTGCAGTTATCGGACCGATGTGCGAGGCCCGAATGCTGCGCCCTGACGACGGGGATGTCCTCGCCGTGAAGGAGTGCGCCGCCCTTGGTGCCGAACGGCTCGCTCAACAGCTCAGGGGCCGGTACCGCCCCCCGGCCCCCGACGCATGTCCTGACACGCGCACGGTCCATGGGCAGCGGCTCGCACAAGCGGAACACAGTGCAGGCGCAGGCAGGAAGAAGCAGTAGTGGAACACAGCGATCCCCCCACCCTCACCGTGCCGCCCCACGTCGCCACGTTGGTTGCACGCAGCGGGGACCTCAAGGGCGAACTGGTGGC
>NZ_LMWH01000140.1 GCF_001507435.1 Streptomyces sp. NRRL F-5122 | reverse complement strand
ACCCGAAGATCCCCTTCGCCTTGAAAGACAACCGACTGTCCCGGAACAGGCCGTTGGCGATCTGCGTGAACTGATCAGCCGCCATCACGCCGCGGCGGATCCCGGCCCCGAACCCAGCGCCGTGCTCGTCGTCGATCGCCAGGGTTGAGGTGGCTTCCAGCAGGGCGACGTCCAGCGTGGCGGGGCGGTCGGTGATCGAGTAGACGACCTCGCCGAGCGTCCCGTTCGCCCGGCGCAGGCGTTCGCGGACGAGGTAGCCGTACCGCTCCAGTTCCTTCAGGCCGGCCCGGACCGCTTCGCGTCCGTCGGGCCCTACGGCGACGAGGTGGGCGAGGGTGACCTGCCAGCCGTCCCGGTGCGTGCTGACGTACCCGAAGATCCCCTTCGCCTTGAAAGACAACCGACTGTCCCGGAACAGGCCGTTGGCGATCTG
>NZ_LMWH01000139.1 GCF_001507435.1 Streptomyces sp. NRRL F-5122 | reverse complement strand
CCCCACCCCCCACCGACGCGCAGCACCTTCGCACGTCTCCCGAGGAGCAGCACCCCATGTCCGAGCAGCACATATACGACTACGTCGTCATAGGCGGCGGTACGGCGGGCTCTGTGATCGCCTCCCGCCTCACCGAGAACCCGGACGTCACCGTCGCCGTCATCGAGGGCGGCCCGAGCGACGTCGGCCGCGACGACGTCCTCACCCTGCGCCGCTGGATGGGCCTGCTCGGGGGTGAACTCGACTACGACTACCCGACCACCGAGCAGCCGCGCGGCAACTCCCACATCCGGCACAGCAGGGCCCGCGTGCTCGGCGGCTGCTCCTCGCACAACACGCTGATCGCGTTCAAGCCCCTGCCGTCCGACTGGGACGAGTGGGAGGCGGCCGGTGCCGAGGGCTGGGGCGCCGTTCCCATGGAGGCGTACTACGCCCGTCTCCTCAACAACATCGTCCCGGTCCACGAGAAGGACCGGAACGCGATCGCCGGCGACTTCGTGGACGCGGCCCGCGCCGCGCTGGGCGTCCCGCGTGTGGAGGGCTTCAACAAGAAGCCGTTCACCGAGGGCGTCGGCTTCTTCGACCTCGCGTACCACCCCGAGGACAACAAGCGATCGTCGGCGTCCGTGGCCTATCTGCACCCCGTGATGGACGAGCGCCCCAATCTGACGCTCATGCTGGAGACCTGGGCGTACCGGCTGGAGCTCGAGGGCACACGCGCACAGGGCGTGCACGTGCGCACCGCGGCGGGCGAGGAGGTCCTCGTACGGGTCCGGCGCGAGGTCGTGCTGTGTGCGGGCGCCGTCGACTCGCCCCGTCTGCTGCTGCACTCCGGCATCGGGCCGAAGGCGGACCTGGAGGACCTCGGCATACCGGTCGTGCACGACCTGCCGGGGGTAGGCGAGAACCTGCTCGACCACCCGGAGTCGGTGATCGTGTGGGAGACGCACGGCCCGATCCCGGAGAACTCCGCGATGGACAGCGACGCCGGGCTCTTCGTGCGTCGCGACCCGGACCACGCGGGTCCCGACCTGATGTTCCACTTCTACCAGGTGCCGTTCACCGACAATCCGGAGCGACTGGGCTACCGGCGGCCGGAGTTCGGCGTCTCGATGACCCCGAACATCCCCAAGCCGAGGAGCCGGGGCCGCCTCTGGCTGAAGAGCGCAGACCCGGAGGAGAAGCCGGCGCTGGACTTCCGGTACTTCACCGACGAGGAGGACCACGACGCCCGCACCCTCGTCGACGGCATCAGGATCGCCCGCGAGATCGCGCGGACGGAGCCGCTGGCCGGATGGCTGAAGCGGGAGGTGTGCCCCGGTCCGGACATCACCGGGGACGAGGAGCTGAGCGACTACGCCCGCAAGGCGGCCCACACCGTGTACCACCCGGCGGGCACCTGCCGGATGGGCGCCACGACCGACGAACTCGCCGTGGTCGATCCCGAGTTGCGGATCCGCGGCCTCGACGCGATCCGCATCGCGGACGCATCCGTCTTCCCGACCATTCCCGCCGTGAACCCCATGATCGGGGTGCTCATGGTCGGGGAGAAGGCCGCCGATCTGCTCGGAGGTGAGGCCTGATGGCACTCACGGTTCCCACCCGCAAGCCCCCCACCGGGGACTCCGCCGGTACTCCCGTCTTCCGCGTGGAGGGCCTGTGGAAGGTCTTCGGCGCCAAGGCCGACCGCGTCCCGGCCGAGCCCGAGCTCGGCAGTCTGACCCCGGCCGAACTGCGTGAGCGCACCGGCTGCACGGCGGCCGTCCGTGATGTGGGCTTCGACGTGCGCAAGGGCGAGGTCTTCGTCGTCATGGGCCTGTCCGGCTCCGGCAAGTCCACGCTCGTACGCTGTCTGACCCGGCTGATCGAGCCGACCGCGGGCAGCATCGCCATCGACGGCGAGGACGTCCGCGCCATGGACAAGGCGCGGCTGCGCGAACTGCGCCGCCACCGGGCCGCCATGGTCTTCCAGCACTTCGGCCTGCTGCCGCACCGCACGGTCCTCGACAACGTCGCCTACGGTCTGGAGATCCAGGGCGTCGGGAAGGCCGAACGCCGCGAACGTGCCGCGGAGTTCGTGACCAAGGTCGGCCTGGAGGGCATGGAACAGCGGCGCCCCGCACAGCTCTCGGGCGGCCAGCGGCAGCGGGTGGGGCTCGCCCGCGCGCTCGCCGTGGACCCCGAAGTGCTGCTGTTCGACGAGCCGTTCAGCGCGCTCGACCCGCTGATCCGGCGCGACATGCAGGAGGAGGTCGTCCGGCTGCACCGCGAGGAGAGCCGCACGATGGTCTTCATCACGCACGACCTCGGCGAGGCACTCAAACTGGGCGACCGCATCGCCCTGATGCGCGACGGCCGCATCGTGCAGCTGGGCACCCCCGAGGAGATCGTGGGCTCCCCGGCCGACGACTACGTCCGGGACTTCGTGCGGGACGTCCCCCGCGAGCAGGTCATCACGGTCCGCGCGGCCATGCGCGCCGCGTCCGCCGACGAGGCGGCGAAGGGCCCCGCACTGTCACCGGAGGCGACCGTCTCGGAGGCGATCGAGGCCGTGGCCCGTACCGGGTCCCCGGCCCGCGTCATGGACGGCGGCCGCTGCCTCGGCGTTGTCGACCACGAACGGCTGCTCGCCGTCGTGGCCGGAACGGAGTACGGCGAGGAGGCGGCTTGATGGCCACCCTCACCGCGACCCCGGACCGCGTCGGCCTGCCGGGCCTTCTGCGCCACCGCGCCGTCGGCAAGCTCGCGCTGCTCGCCGTCGCCGCCGCGGTCCTCGTCCCCCTTGCCGACGCCCACTGGGCGAGCGGCAGCTGGCCGCAGGCGCTCACGGTCGACCTGTCCAAGCCGCTGACCGGCGTCAGTGACTGGATCATCGACAACCGGGACAGCCACCCCCTGTTCCTCTATTTCTTCGGCTACATCAGCAACGCGGTCGTACTGTCCGTACGCGCCGTCTACCTCGTGCTGCTCGCCGCGGGCTGGGCCGGTGTGACGGCCGCCGCCGGACTGCTGGCCTGGCGGGTCGCCGGTGTGCGCCTGGCCCTCGGCACGGCGGCCGCCCTTCTCGCCTGCGGTCTGCTCGGCATGTGGGTCCCCACCATGCAGACGCTGGCGCTCATGGTGGTCGCGGTGCTCGTCTCGGTCGTGCTCGGTGTGCTGCTCGGTCTCGCGGCGGGTCTGTCCGACCGTACGTTCCGCGCCCTGCGCCCCGTCCTCGACACGATGCAGGTGCTTCCCGCGTTCGCGTACCTCCTGCCCGTGGTTCTCGTCTTCGGCATCGGGGTACCGGCCGCCGTTCTCGCCACCGTCGTGTACGCGGCCCCGCCGATGGCCCGGCTCACCGCACTCGGACTGCGCGGTGCCGACCACGAGGTCCTCGAGGCGGTCGAGTCGCTCGGCACCACGGCGCGCCAGCGCCTGTTCACCGCACGCCTCCCGCTGGCCCGCAGGGAACTGCTCCTCGGCCTCAACCAGACGATCATGATGGCACTGTCCATGGCCGTCATCGCATCCGTGATCGGCGCGGGCGGCCTGGGCGACCGTGTCTACCAGGCCCTCGCCTCCGTCGACGTGGGCGCCGCGCTCGCCGCCGGCCTTCCGATCGTCCTGCTCGCGGTGGTCCTCGACCGGGTCACGGGTGCGGCCGGCGAGGGTCTGCGGCCCGGCGGCCGCGCGGGATGGGCCTACGCCGCCGCCGCGACGGTGGCCGTCGCCGTGGCCGCGCGCCTCGCGGGGGGGCTGGACTGGCCCGGCTCCTGGACCGTGCAGATCGCCGAGCCGGTGAACCGTGCCGTCGACTGGATGACCGCCCATCTGTACTCGGGCGTCCCGTACGTGGGCGGCACCGCCGACTGGGCGGGCCACTTCACCACCTGGATCCTCGACCCCCTGCGGGCCGGACTCCAGTGGCTGCCCTGGTGGTCGGTCCTGCTCGTGGTCGCCGCGCTGGCCTGGCTGATCGGCACCTGGCGCACCGCGCTCACGGCCGTCCTGGCGATGGCCGCGACAGGTGTGCTCGGAGTGTGGAAGCCCTCCCTGGACACGCTGTCCCAGGTGCTGGCGGCCGTGGCCGTCACGCTCGTCCTCGGGGTCGCGACCGGGATCGCCGCAGCGCGCAGCGACCGTTTCGAGCGGCTGCTCCGCCCGGTCCTCGACGTCTTCCAGACGATGCCGCAGTTCGTGTACCTGATTCCGGTCGTCGCCCTCTTCGGTGTGGGCCGCGCGCCCGCCGCCGTCGCGGCGGTCGTGTACGCGCTCCCGGCCGTCGTCCGCATCACCACCCAGGGCCTGCGCCAGGTCGACCCGGCCGCCCTGGAGTCGGCGCGCTCGCTCGGCGCCTCGAGCGTTCAGCAACTGCGTCAGGTCCAGCTTCCGCTGGCCCGTCCGGCGCTGCTGCTCGCCGTGAACCAGGGTGTCGTCCTGGTCCTCGCCGTCGTGATCATCGGCGGTCTGGTCGGTGGCGGTGCGCTCGGCTACGACGTCGTCTTCGGGCTGGCGCAGGGTGACCTTGCGACCGGTCTGGTGGCCGGCGCGGCGATCGTCTGCCTCGGACTGATGCTCGACCGGGTGACCCAGCCGACCGAGCGGCGCGCACAGAAGGGAGCGTGACGTGCCTCGTACCCGTACGAAGATCATCACCGCCCTGGCCGTGCTCGGGCTGACGACAGGCTGCGGCGCCGCCGACATGACCAAGCAGGCGTCGCCCTTCGCGAACGCGCAGGGCGCCAGGACCGTGACCCTCTCGGTGCAGTCGTGGGTCGGCGCGCAGGCCAACGTCGCGGTGGCCCAGTACCTCCTCCAGCACAAGCTCGGATACCGCGTCGACACGGTCCAGGTCGACGAGATCCCCGCCTGGGACGCACTCAGCCAGGGCCGGGTCGACGCGATCCTCGAGGACTGGGGCCACCCGGACCAGGAGAAGCGCTACGTCGAGGACAAGAAGACGATCGCGCGTGCCGGAGGTCTCGGGGTCACCGGTCACATCGGCTGGTACGTCCCCAGCTATCTTGTCCGGCAGCACCCCGACATCACCGACTGGAAGAACCTCGACAAGTACGCGAACCTGTTCCGCACCGCGGAGAGCGGCGGCAAGGGCCAGCTGATGGACGGCTCGCCGTCCTACGTCACCAACGACAAGGCGCTGGTGGAGAACCTGAAGCTGGACTACCAGGTGATCTTCGCCGGTTCGGAGGCGGCGCAGATCACGCAGATCAGGCAGTTCGCGAAGGAGCACAAGCCCTTCCTCACGTACTGGTACGCGCCGCAGTGGCTGTTCAAGAAGGTCCCGATGACCGAGGTCAGGCTGCCGCCGTACAAGGAGGGCTGCGACGCGGACCCGGCGAAGGTGGCGTGTGCGTACCCGCACACGCCACTGCAGAAGTACCTCAACGCCGACTTCGACCGCAGCGGCGGCAAGGCGGCGCGGTTCCTGAAGAAGTTCCACTGGACCACCGAGGACCAGAACCAGGTCGCCCTGATGATCGCCGACCAGAAGCTGACCCCGGAGCAGGCCGCGAAGAAGTGGGTGGACGGCCATGCCTCGACATGGAAGTCATGGCTGTCCTGATCAGCCCTGCCTCAGCCGTGCGGCGAGTTCCCCGAGGTGCGCCGCCGCACGGCGCTGCAGCCACGGCCCGAACGTGACGCGGGTGGCCCCGAGCGCGCCGAGTTCGCGGGGGGAGGGGCTCTCGCCGTCCAGCCGGGCGAACGCGTTGAGCGGTCCGGGGACCTGAGCCCGCAGTATCGGCAGTACGTCGGCGGGGGCGCCGATCGGATAGACGCAGTCGGCGCCCGCGGCGACGTACAACGCGGCCCGTTCGACGGCCCGTTCGGGATCGCCGTCCCCGTGGGCGAAGCTGTCCACACGGGCGTTGACGAAGAGCCGGTCCCCGGCCGCGGCCCGCACTTCGGCGATCCGGTCGGCGTGCCGGTGCGGGTCCAGCAGGACACCCGCGTCCGAGTCCTCGAGATTGCAGCCCACCGCCCCGGTCTCCAGCAGCCGCTCCACCAGCTCGCGCGGGGCCAGTCCGTATCCGTTCTCCAGGTCGGCCGACACCGGGACATCGACCGCGCGGACGATCCGGGCGACCGCCGCGAACATCTCGCCGGCTGGCGTCTCCCCGTCGGCATACCCGAGCGAGGCGGCGATCCCCGCACTGGGCGTGGAGAGCGCCGGGAACCCGGCCTCCGCGAACACCCGTGCGCTGACCGCGTCCCAGGGGCCGGGCAGCACCAAGGGGTCGCCGGGCGGGCGATCGTGGTGCAGTGCCCGGAAGGTGTCGGCCGGGTTCACCACTCGGCGCTGCCCGGAGGGATCCGCCGGGCGACCATCAGCCGGTTCCAGCTGTTGATGGTGGTGATCAGCGCGATCAGATGGGCGATCCGGGTCTCGTCGAAGTGCTTGGCGGCCTGCTCGTAGACCTCGTCGGGCGCAAAGCCGTCGGTGAGCACGGTGACCGCCTCGGTCAGGGCGAGCGCGGCCCGTTCGCGCTCGTCGAAGGCCTCGCCCGCCTCCTCCCAGGTGTTCAGGAGATCAAGCTGCCGTTCGCTCACCCCGATCCGCCGGGCGCCCGCGAGGTGCATGTCCAGGCAGAAGGCGCAGTGGTTGAGCTGTGAGGCGCGGATCTGGACCAGTTCGGCGAGCGCGGGGTCGTCGAGGCCCCGCCGCGCGGCGGCGCCGACGGCCTGCAGCGTCGTGCGCACCCCGGCGTCGAGACGGGTGGTCCGGGCCGTCACGAATACTGGCCCGGCTGGTAGTGGCCGGGCACCGCACGGGTCGTCACGCCGAACCGGTTCCACGCGTTGATCACTGCGATCACGGCGATCAGCTGGGCGAGCTCCGCCTCGTCGAACTGCTCGGCGGCCTGCTCGTAGACCTCGTCCGGCACGAAGCCGTCGGTGAGCACGGTCACCGCGTCGGTCAGCTCCAGCGCCGCGACCTCCTTCTCGGTGTAGAAGTGCCGCGACTCCTCCCAGGCGCTCAGCTGGATGATCCGCTCGACGCTCTCGCCCGCCGCGAGCGCGTCCTTGGTGTGCATGTCCAGGCAGAAGGCGCAGTGGTTGAGCTGTGAGGCGCGGATCCGGACCAGCTCGCGCAGTTTGGGGTCGAGGCCCTCCCCGGCGGCCGCGTCCAGTCGCACCATCGTCTTGTACACCTGGGGGGCGTACTTGGCCCACTGCAGGCGGGGGGTGTGCTCGCGGGCGTATTCATGCGTCGTCATGCCGTCGACCCTAGGAGCGGAGCAGCCCAGGAGTATGGTCCATTTCCATGGCGAAATCCTGGGCCGCTTTCGGTGTCGATCTTCATCTGGAGCCGACGGGACCGGGGGTACGCAAGGGGCTGACCAGCGCGCTTCGCGAGGCGGTCCGCACCGGCCGGCTCGCACAGGGGACCCGGCTGCCCTCCTCCCGCTCGCTCGCCGCCGACCTGGGCATCGCCCGCAACACGGTCGCCGACGCGTACGCCGACCTCGTGGCCGAGGGGTGGCTCGTCGCGCGCCAGGGCTCGGGCACCCGAGTGGCCGAGCGGACCTCGCCCGAGCCGCCGGCCGCCCCCGTCGTGCGGCTGCCCCGGGAGCGCAGGCGCCCGGTCCACGACCTGCAGCCCGGCACCCCCGACGTCGCCTCCTTCCCTCGTGTCGAATGGCTCAGGGCCGCCCGCCGCGCCCTGACGGCGGCGCCCAACGAGGTCCTGGGCTACGGCGACCCGCGCGGCCTGGCGGCACTGCGCACCGCGCTCGCGCAGTACCTGTCCCGTGCCCGGGGGGTGCGGGCCGACCCCGAGCACGTCCTGGTCTGCGCGGGCTTCGCACACGCGCTGACGATCCTCGGCAGGGTGCTGCACGCACGCGGAGTCCCCTCGGTCTCCGTCGAGACATACGGGCTCGAGGTCCACTGGGAGCTTCTGGAGGCGGCCGGTCTGCGCACCGAACCCCTTCCGTTCGACGCACGGGGCACGAGGACCGAGGAGCTCGCGGGACCGGGAGCGGTACTGCTGACTCCGGCCCACCAGTTCCCGATGGGTGTGCCGCTGCATCCCGCCCGGCGGGCGGCCGTCGTGGACTGGGCGCGGAACAGCGGCGGGCTGGTCCTCGAGGACGACTACGACGGGGAGTTCCGCTACGACCGGCAGCCCGTCGGGGCGTTGCAGGGACTGGACCCCGAGCACGTGGTGTATCTGGGGACGGCCAGCAAGTCCCTGGCCCCCGGGCTGCGCCTGGGCTGGATGGTGCTGCCCGAGGCGCTCCTGGAGGAGGCCGTCGCGGCCAAGGGCGCCTTCGAGACATGCGGCGTGCTCGACCAGCTGACCCTGGCGGAGTTCCTCACGTCGGGCGCGTACGACCGCCATGTGCGCGCCGCCCGGCTGCGCTACCGGCGCCGGCGCGACGCCCTGGTACGGGCTCTTGCGGTCCGCGCCCCCGGTGTCCGCGTCACGGGGATCGCCGCAGGCCTGCACGCGGTCCTGCGGCTCCCGCCGGGCACCGAGCGGAGCGTGGTGCGCGCGGCGGCGTGGCAGGGCCTCGCGGTGCACGGGCTGGGCGGCTACCGCCACCCCGATGCGACCGTCGAGCCGATGGACGCCCTGGTCGTGGGATACGGAACACCGCCCGACCACGGTTGGGCGGGGGCGCTCGAGGCCCTGTGCAGGGTGCTGCCCTGACGGCCCGGACCGTCACCCCTCGGCGACGGGCGCGTCCCCGAACCGCGCGAGCGCCAGCGCCCCCGCCACGGCGACGACGAAGCCCACGACCGCGAGCCAGGCCAGTCCCTCACGGGTGCGGTCGCCCAGCCATACGACCCCGATCGCGGCAGGCCCCACCGTCTCGCCCACCACCATGCCCGCGGTGGCCACCGTGACCGATCCCCGCTCCAGCGCCGTGGTCAGCAGCAGAAAGGCCGCCCCGCCGCCCAGCACGAGCGCGTACGTCGCCGGATCGGCGAGCAGCGGTCCTGGCGCCAGTGAGTCGATGAGTCGCACCGACACCTCGACGACCCCGAAACCGAACCCGGCGCAGAGCCCCAGCACGAGGTCCCGGCGCCACCCCCGCAAACGGCCCCCGGCCGGTCCGAGCAGCAGCACCGCCACGGCCGTCGCCGGCATCGCGTACTTCAGCTCCGTGGACCCCGCGTGGCCGCCCTCCGTCCCCGATGCCGCGCCCAGCATCGCCAGCCCGGCGCAGACCACCGCGACCGCGGCCCACTCATTCCTGGTCGGCCGCACCCGCAGCAGCCGGGACGCGACCACCGCCGTGACCGCCAGGCTGGAGGCGAGGGCCGCCGCCACCGCGTAGATCGGGAGGGACCGCAGGGCCGCGACCTGAAACAAGAACCCGAGCCCGTCCAGCGCGAGTCCGGCCAGATACCGCCACTGCCCGAGCGCACGCAGCAGCAGCGCCGCGTCCCCGCCCTCACCCCTGCCCACCGCGCGTGCCGCCATCGCCTGCAACACGGTCGCCGTACCGAAGCAGACGGCCGCGCCCAGCGCGCAGATCATTCCGAAGAGCACAAAGCGACTCCGAGGGGCGGCGGAAGAACGGGGGCATCGTCGAACACCCGAGTGACGATCTCTAGTCTGTCGGGCGGAAACTCACCGACGTCTCACCGACGTCCCACTCAACGAAGTCTCACTCGACGGGGGAACACGAACATGGCGGACACACGCCGGCAACTGCGCTCGGGCACGGTCGTCCTCGGTGGCATGGGACTCCTCGCCGCCGCACTCACCGCCTGCTCCTCGGACCCGGACAAGCGCTGCGTCGACCGCGACAGTTACACCCTCGGCCGGGGCTACCGGGTCGTCGCCGACAAGAACTGCACGTCTGCCAAAACGTCCTCCCACGGCTCCTGGTACTACGGCGGCAAGAAGAAGAGCGGCTTCGTCGAGGGCGGTTCCTTCACCCGGCCCGGCAAGGGGTCCGGCGGCGGCAGCCACGGCGTCGACCGGGGCGGCTTCGGCAGCCACGGCAAGTCCGGCGGCTGAGCCCACCGTGGAACGCCGTACCGTCGAGCCGCGTCCCGGCTGGCAGCAGACCGTCGAGGCGCAGGGCCTGGTCTACCCCCTCACCCGCCACCCGGACGACTCCCTGCGCCCGTACTGGGACGAGAGCGCGTACTACGTCTTCACGCTGCCCGAGGTGGAGGCGCTGGAGGAGACCGTCGAGGAACTGCACGGGATGTGCCTGGCCGCGGCCGGGCACATCGTCGCCGCGGACCGCTTCGCCGACCTCGGCCTCACCGACCCGCGCGTCGTGGCGGCCGTCGCCGAGGCCTGGCACCGCCGCGCCGAACTCCCGTCCGTGTATGGCAGGTTCGACCTGCGCTACGACGGCACGGGACCGGCGAAGCTGCTGGAGTACAACGCCGACACGCCGACGTCCCTGGTCGAGGCGGCCAGTCCCCAGTGGTTCTGGATGGAGGACCGCTTCCCGGACGCCGACCAGTGGAACTCCCTGCACGAACGCCTGGTCGCAGCCTGGAAGAAGCAGTCCGCCCTCCTCCCGCCCGGCAGCCCGCTCCACTTCGCGCACTCCTCGGCCGACGAGCTCGGCGAGGACCTGATGACGATCGCCTACTTGAAGGAGACCGCCGATCAGGCCGGCCTCGACACCGACTGGATCTCCATGGAGGAGATCGGCTGGGATCCGCTCTCCGGGCGTTTCGTCGACAACGGGCTCCGGTTCATCCGCAGCTGCTTCAAGCTCTACCCCTGGGAGTGGCTGACCACGGACCGCTTCGCCGGACACGTCCTGGACACCCTCGACAACGGCGGCGGTACGGGCAGCACCCTGTGGATCGAGCCCGCCTGGAAGATGCTGCTCAGCAACAAGGCGCTCCTTGCGGTCCTCTGGGAGCTGTACCCGGGTCATCCGAATCTGCTCCCCGCGTACCTGGACGGCCCCCGCGATCTGGCCGGCACCGCGGGCTACGTCGCCAAGCCGCTCCTCGGCCGTGAGGGCGAGGGGGTGACGGTCCACGAGCCGGGATCCGAGCCCGTCGTGCGCGACGAGGCGTGCTGCTACCAGGAACTGGCGACCCTGCCGTCGTTCGACGGCAATCGCGTCGTCCTCGGGGCCTGGGTCGTCGAGGACGAGTCGGCCGGGCTCGGCATCCGCGAGTCCTCCGGCCTGATCACCGACGAGTACGCCCGCTTCCTGCCGCACGTGATCCTCTAGAGGCCAAGGACCGCCCGCAACTGGACGAGTCCCCAGTCCAGGTCCTCCTCGCCGATGACGAGCGGCGGGGCGATCCGGACGGTGGAACCGTGCGTGTCCTTCACCAGGACACCCCGGTCCATCAGCTTCTCGGCGACCTCGCGTCCCGTGCCGCAGTCGGGACGGATGTCCACCCCCGCCCACAGTCCGCGCCCGCGTACCCCTGTGACCCGGCCGGTGCCGGCCAGCGTGCGCAGTTCACGGTGCAGATGGTCGCCCAGCTCGGCGGCGCGTGCCTGGTACTCCCCCGACCGCAGCATCGCGATCACCTCGAGCGCCACCGCGCAGGCGAGCGGGTTCCCGCCGAAGGTCGAGCCGTGCTCGCCCGGCCGGAACACCCCGAGCACCTCGGCGCTCGACACCACGGCAGACACCGGCACGATCCCGCCGCCGAGCGCCTTGCCGAGCACATACATGTCCGGAACGACACCCTCGTGCTCGCAGGCGAACGTCCGTCCCGTCCGGCCGAGCCCCGACTGGATCTCGTCGGCGACGAAGAGCACGCCTCGTTCGCGGGTGAGCTCCCGTACCGCGGGCAGGTAGCCGGCGGGCGGCACCAGCACGCCCGCCTCGCCCTGGATCGGTTCGAGCAGCACCGCCACCGTGTTCTCGGTCATTGCCGCGCGCATCGCGGTCAGGTCGCCGTAGGGCACGATCTCGAAGCCCGGCGTGTAGGGCCCGAAGTCCGCACGTGCCTCGGGGTCGGTGGAGAAGCTGATGATCGTCGTCGTACGGCCGTGGAAGTTGTTGCCGGCGACCACGATCTTCGCCATCAGGGCGGGCACGCCCTTGACCCGGTAACCCCACTTGCGGGCCGTCTTGACGGCGCTCTCCACCGCCTCGGCGCCCGTGTTCATCGGCAGCACCATCTCCATCCCGCACAGCGCCGCGAGCTGCTCGCAGAACGCCCCGAACCGGTCGTGGTGGAACGCCCGGGAGGTCAGCGTCACCCGCGACAGCTGCGCCTTGGCCGCATCGATCAACCGCCGGTTGCAGTGGCCGAAGTTCAGTGCCGAGTACCCGGCCAGCAGATCCAGATAGCGGCGCCCCTCCACATCCGTCATCCAGGCCCCGTCCGCGGTGGCCACGACGACAGGGAGGGGGTGGTAGGTGGGCGCGCTGTGTGCCTCGGCCACGGCGACGAAGCTGTCGGTGGTGCTCACGGGGCTCCCCTTCCGGCCGTGCGAGGACGTCTTCCCCCCTTCCTATCGTCGCTCGCATGGTGGACGCAGGAGCCTGGCCGACGGGCCCGCCCGGTAGGCTGATCGACGGGCCGTGACTGGCGCGCTGGGATGGGACCGACCATCGGGGAGCGGCCCGTAGTCGAGCGATCGAGTGCCGTGCGCCTGGGCCGACCGTGAACGCTGAACGCCCGCCGTCCGGAGGTCCCCATGCCAGAGCAGCCACTCTCCACCGAGTCCGCGGCCTTCCGAGCCGCCCTGGACGTGATCCGCGCCGTGGAGCCGAGGGTCGCCGACGCCATCGGCCAGGAGATCGCCGACCAGCGCGAGATGCTCAAGCTGATCGCCTCCGAGAACTACGCCTCCCCGGCCACACTGCTGGCGATGGGCAACTGGTTCAGCGACAAGTACGCCGAGGGCACCGTCGGCCGCCGCTTCTACGCCGGCTGCCGCAACGTCGACACCGTCGAGTCGCTCGCCGCCGAGCACGCCAAGGAGCTGTTCGGCGCCCGACACGCCTATGTCCAGCCGCACTCCGGCATCGACGCCAACCTGGTCGCCTTCTGGGCCGTCCTCGCCCAGCGGGTCGAGGCCCCCGCCCTGGAGAAGGCCGGTGTCCGCCAGGTCAACGACCTGTCCGAGGAGGACTGGGCCGAGTTGCGCCGGGCCTTCGGCAACCAGCGCATGCTCGGCATGTCCCTGGACGCGGGCGGCCACCTCACCCACGGCTTTCGCCCGAACATCTCCGGCAAGATGTTCGACCAGCGCTCGTACGGCACCGACCCGGTCACGGGCCTGATCGACTACGAGGCCCTGCGCGCCTCGGCCCGCGAGTTCAGGCCGCTGATCATCGTGGCGGGCTACTCGGCCTACCCCCGCCTGGTGAACTTCCGGATCATGCGCGAGATCGCCGACGAGGTCGGCGCGACGCTCATGGTCGACATGGCGCACTTCGCCGGCCTCGTCGCGGGCAAGGTCCTGACCGGCGACTTCGACCCGATCCCGCACGCCCAGATCGTGACGACGACCACCCACAAGTCGCTGCGCGGCCCGCGCGGCGGCATGGTCCTGTGCGACGACTCGCTCAAGGACCAGGTCGACCGCGGCTGCCCGATGGTGCTGGGCGGTCCGCTGCCGCATGTGATGGCCGCGAAGGCGGTCGCCCTGGCGGAGGCCCGGCAGGAGTCGTTCCGCGACTACGCCCGGCGGATCGTCGACAACTCCCGCGCCCTGGCCGAAGGCCTGGTGCGCCGCGGCGCCACCCTCGTCACGGGCGGCACCGACAACCACCTGAACCTGATCGACGTGGCCTCCTCCTACGGCCTCACCGGCCGTCAGGCGGAAGCGGCGCTGCTGGAGTCGGGCATCGTCACCAACCGCAACGCCATCCCGGCCGACCCGAACGGAGCCTGGTACACCTCGGGCATCCGCATCGGCACGCCGGCGCTGACCACACGCGGTCTCGGCGTCGCGGAGATGGACGAGATCGCAGGCCTGATCGACCGTGTGCTGACCGAGGCCGTCCCCGGCACCACGGGCAAGGGAACCCCCTCGAAGGCCCAGCACGCGCTGGACCTCAAGGTCGCGGACGAGGTCGCCCGCCGGGCGTCCGACCTGCTGACCGGCTTCCCGCTGTACCCGGAGATCGACCTGAGCTGATCGGGGTCCGCGCGGCGACCCTCACCGGAGGTCTCCGAGATCGATCAGTTCCTGTCGCGGCGGTCCGGCATCCCGCCGGGCCGCCGCCCGCCGCAGCGCGACGAACGCGCCGCCGCCCCCCAGCACCAGCCCGGCCCCGAGTCCCACCGCGCCCCAGCGCAGTCCGTCCGCGGAGTCGTCCTCGGCTGCGACGCGCTCCCCGAGCAGGCCGTCCCGCGCCAGCCGGTCGAAGAGCGACCGAGGCACCCGCCGCCACCGGATGTCGTCGTCGGACACGTCCGGTGCCGGGTCCGAGCGCACCCACGCCGTCCCGTCCTGCGCCAGGAAGACCTGGTCCTCCCGCTCGATGGCCACATCGCCGCCCGGCGCCCTCCGGGTGTACGGCCAGCCCCCGATCCCGGTCAGCGCCCACACCACGGTGGCCCGTACCTGTGGATACCGGCCCCGGGTCCAGTCCTCCGGCACCCGTTCCGTCCCGCCGTCCATCGGGGACAGCAGTTGCAGCAGCAGCGCGAAGTCGTGGTCGCCCGAGCGCAGCGTCGTCGTGCGGCCGCTGCCGCCCGTCACGACGAGTGCCAGGTCGGGTATGTCCTTGCTCACCGCCTGCGACGGAGCAGCGGCCGCCGCCAGCGCCGCGACCGTCACCGCCAGGGCCGCCAGCAGTCTGCCCGGCCCGCGTACGAGGCCCCCCATGTTTGTCATGTCCCCTTGTTACACCGTCGACGACGCTTCGCTTCACACCTGTTTCCGGCACGTTCCGGCGGGGGCCCCGGGACCTGAGAGAATGGCGGACATGGCCTCTCTTCGCGTGCTCTCCGGGATCCAGCCCACCGCCGGCTCGTTCCACCTCGGCAACTACCTCGGCGCCGTCCGCCAGTGGGTGGCCCTCCAGGAGACCCACGACGCGTTCTACATGGTCGTCGACCTGCACGCGATCACCATCCCGCAGGACCCCGCGGAGCTGCGCGCCAACACCCGGCTCGCCGCCGCCCAGCTGCTCGCGGCCGGGCTCGACCCGGAGCGGTGCACGCTCTTCGTGCAGAGCCACGTCCCCGAGCACGCCCAGCTCGCCTGGATCATGAACTGCCTCACCGGCTTCGGCGAGGCGAGCCGTATGACCCAGTTCAAGGACAAGTCCGCCAAGCAGGGTGCCGACCGCGCGAGCGTCGGCCTGTTCACGTACCCGATCCTCCAGGTCGCGGACATCCTGCTGTACCAGGCCAACGAGGTGCCGGTCGGTGAGGACCAGCGCCAGCACATCGAGCTGACGCGCGACCTCGCCGAGCGCTTCAACGGCCGGTTCGGGGACACCTTCACGGTCCCGCGGCCGTACATCCTGAAGGAGACGGCGAAGATCTACGACCTCCAGGAGCCGTCGATCAAGATGAGCAAGTCGGCGTCCACGCCGAAGGGCCTGATCAACCTGCTCGACGACCCGAAGACCACCGCCAAGAAGGTCAAGAGCGCCGTCACGGACACCGACACCGTCGTCCGGTACGACCCGGAGGAGAAGCCGGGCGTCAGCAATCTGCTGACCATCTACTCGACCCTCAGCGGTGCGGCCGTCGCGGAACTGGAGGAGAAGTACGCGGGCAAGGGCTACGGTGCGCTCAAGACGGACCTCGCCGAGGTCATGGTCGACTTCGTGACGCCGTTCCGGGAGCGCACCCAGCAGTACCTGGACGACCCCGAGACGCTCGACTCGATCCTGGCCAAGGGCGCGGAGAAGGCGCGTGCGGTCGCGGCGGAGACCCTCTCGCAGGCATACGCGAGGGTCGGCTTCCTGCCTGCCAAGCACTGACCCCCACCGGGCCCCGGCGCGCCGCGGAGTGCTGCACTCCACTCCGTCTGCGCCTGCCCGCGGGCACAGACCTGGCCGTACAGTCGGAAGCCGAACATCTCCGCGGCGGCTCGTCCTGCCCCGGGCCAATGCACACCAACACGACGACAGGAGACGACGTGGGGACCGTAACGATCGGTGTGTCGATCGCGGTCCCGGAGCCTCACGGCAGCCAGCTCCAGGAGCTGCGCGCGGGCTTCGGCGACGCCGCGGCTCACGGCATCCCCACGCACGTCACCCTGTTGCCTCCGACGGAGGTCGACGCCTGCGAGCTGCCCGCGATCGAGGCCCACCTCGTCGAGGTCGCGGCGGCCGGCCGGCCCTTCCCGATGCGGCTCGCCGGGACGGGCACGTTCCGGCCCCTGTCGCCCGTCGTGTACGTCAGGGTCGTCCAGGGCGCCGAGGTGTGCGCACGGCTGCAGAAGCAGGTTCGTGACGCCTCCGGGCCGCTGGCCCGCGAGCTGCTCTTCCCCTACCACCCGCACGTCACGGTCGCGCACGGCATCGACGAGGCGGCGATGGACCGGGCCCACGAGGAACTCGCCGACTACCGCGCCGAATGGCCCTGTACCGGGTTCGCGCTGTACGAGCAGGGCGCGGACGGCGTCTGGCGCAAGCTGCGGGAGTTCGTGTTCGGCGGCGCGGTCGTGCCGCCGCAGGCGTCCGCGCGGGCCGAGGACGCCACTCTCCCGCTGTTCTAGCCCGCCCGCGGTCGGGGGACGCGCTCACCGGACGGGCAACCGCCGGAACAGCGCCCGGGGCAGATGCCGCAGCGCTGACATCACAAGTCGCAGCGCTCCCGGCACCCACACCACTTCCGACCCCCTGCGCAGGCCGATCTCGATCGCGGCGGCGATCTCCTCCGGCGTCGAGGCCAGGTGTACCGCGTCCCGGGCCTGCGTCCCGCTTGTGCGGACCGAGGCGGGGCGTACGACCATGACGTGTACACCGGTGCCGTGGAGCGCGTCTCCGAGGCCCTGTGCGAACGTGTCGAGCCCCGCCTTGCTGGAGCCGTAGATGAAGTCCGCGCGGCGGGCGCGCTCGCCGGCGACCGACGACAGCACCACCAGCGCGCCGTGGCCCTGGTCCTGGAGCGCACGGGCGCACACCAGCCCCGCCGAGACCGCGCCCGTGTAGTTGGTCTGCGCCACACGCGCCGCGGCCATCGGGTCGCGCTCGTCGGTCGCCTGATCACCGAGCACCCCGAACGCGAGGATCACCAAGTCGATCTCGCCCTCCGTGAACACCTTCCCGAGGACGTTCTCGTGGGACTCCGGATCGAGCGCGTCGAAGGCCACGGTGCGGGTGTCGGCGCCGAGTTCGCTCAGGTGCTCGGCCGCCCTCCGAAGGCCGGGGGAGGGGCGCCCGGCCAGCCATACGGTCCGGGCGCGGCGGGCGATGAGGCGGCGCGCGGTGGCCAGCGCGATCTCGGACGTGCCGCCGAGAATCAGCAGGGACTTCGGAGGGCTGAAGGCGTCCTTGGGGGCAGGCATGACCGTGACCGTAGCGCCGTGAAACGGGCATAACATCTCAATGTCCTCGGCCTGTACGGCTCCTCACCGGAATGGGCGAGTCACCGTACGCGGCCGACGATGCCGCATGCCGTGCTCATGGGGGTACCCGAGGAGTGACCGAGGGACACGAGGGGAGATTCGGATCATGGACTGGCTGAAGAAGCTCCCCGTCGTCGGGCCGTTGGTCGTACGTCTCATGGCCACGCACGCCTGGCGCTCCTACGAGCGCCTCGACCGCGTGAAGTGGACCCGGCTCGCCGCCGCGATGACGTTCATCAGCTTCGTGGCGCTCTTCCCGCTGCTCACCGTCACCGCCGCGATCGCCGCCGCGACCCTCAGCGAGTCCCGGCAGAAGGAGCTGCAGAACAAGATCGCCGAGCAGTTCCCCGGCATCTCCGGCCAGCTCGACATCCACGGTCTGGTGCAGAACGCGGGCACCATCAGCCTCATCGCCGGCGCCACGCTGTTCTTCGTGGGCATCGGCTGGGTCGCCCAGGTGCGGGACTGCCTGCGTGCCGTGTGGGAGCTGCCCGACAGGGGTGAGAACCCCGTGCTGGCCAAGGCCAAGGACGGGGTAGTGCTCGTCGGCCTGGGCGGCGCCATCCTGGTGACCATCGCCGTGACCACCGTCGCCTCGGTGCTGATCGACCGGGTGGCCGGGCAGCTGGGCCTCGAACGGAACGGCTGGGGCAGCGTCCTGCTGCAGGTCGCCGCCCTCCTCGTCGCCGTCGTCGCCGACTTCCTGGTCCTGCTGTACGTGCTCACCCTGCTGCCCGGCGTCGAACCCCCACGGCACCGGCTGCTGACCGCGGCCCTGATCGGTGCGGTCGGCTTCGAACTGCTCAAGCTGCTGCTCAGCGGATACATCCAGGGCGTCGCGTCGAAGAGCATGTACGGCGCCTTCGGGGTGCCCGTCGCCCTGCTGCTGTGGATCAACTTCACCGCGAAACTCGTGCTGTTCTGCGCCGCCTGGACGGCGACGCGGAGCAGCGGGTCCGACGGTGTCAGGGGCGCGTCCGGCGGCGCACCAGATCCGGCAGCGGCCAGCGGCGGTTGACCAGGAAGACGCCCGCCGCGAGCAGCACGAGCACCCCGGCGGCGATGGCGAGCGCCACGCCGACCCCGCCGGAGCCGCTCTCCCGCACCGAGGCGGCCACCGGCTTGGCCGAGGTCTGCTCCCCACCGGCGGCGGCGGACGCGGGCGCGCTGGGCTGTGAGCCGGCCTGGGCGCCCCGCGGGGCGACGAGTTCGCCCACCGGAGTCACCTTCCCGGCCGCGCCGAAGCCCCAGTCGAGCAGCCGGGCGGCCTCCTTGTAGACCTCGTTGTGGTCCTTCTTCTCCGGGTTCATCACGGTGACGAGCAGCACTCGGCCACCGCGTTCGGCGACACCCGTGAAGGTGGCGCCCGCGTTGGTGGTGTTGCCGTTCTTCACACCCGCGATGCCCTGGTACGGGGTGATGTCGGAGTCCCCGGCCAGCAGCCGGTTGGTGTTCTGGATCTCGAAGGAGCCGCGAGTCGTCCTGCCGTGCTTCTTCGTGGTCTCGCCCGGGAACTTCGCCCGCACCGTCGAGCAGTACTCCCGGAAGTCCTTCTTCTGCAGGCCCGAGCGGGCGAACAGGGTCAGGTCGTAGGCGGAGGAGACCTGGCCGCCTGCGTCGTAGCCGTCGGGGCTGACCACATTCGTGTCGAGGGCCTGGAGTTCCTCGGCGTGCGCCTGCATGTCCTCGACGGTCTGCTTGACGCCGTGGTTCATCGAGGACAGCACATGCACGGCGTCGTTGCCGGAGCGCAGGAAGACACCGAGCCACAGGTCGTGGACCGTGTAGGTCTCGCCCTGCTTTATCCCGACCAGGCTGGACCCGGCGCCCATGCCGGCCAGGTCGGAGGGAGCCACCTTGTGCTTCTCGCTCCTCGGGAACTTGGGCAGCACCGTGTCGGCGAACAGCATCTTCAGCGTGCTCGCCGGGGGAAGCCGCCAGTGCGCGTTGTGGGCGGCGAGGACGTCACCGGACTCGGCGTCGGCGACGATCCAGGAGCGCGCGCTCAGGTCCTTCGGGAGCACGGGGGCACCGCTGCCGAGGTTGGCCTGGGTTCCGGGTTTGCCCAGCAGCGCGCCGCCGACGGTCGACATCCGGGCCGGGGGCGTGGCCGCATGGGACAGGGTCGGGCTCTGCGTGTCCGCGAGGGCGGTCGCGGGAGCTGCGAGCGTGAGGGGCAACAGGGCTGCGGTGGCGAGCGCCAGACGGCGCCCGGCGATCTTCTTCATGGCGGACACGGTGGCGAAAGTACAGGGCGCGGAGCGGGAAGTCCCGCCGTATCCCGGCCGATGCTCGGTACCCCGCGCCGAGCGGCGCCCGGAGAACCGCGATACTGAACTCATGAAGCTCAGCCGCCCCGTCTCCTGGTTCCTGCTCGCCTTCGGGGTGTGGAGCTGGGTCATCTGGATCACTTTCGTCAAGAACCTGTGGAAGGACGGCAGTGGACTCGCGTTCGACGACGCGGGGAATCCGACGGCCTACTTCTGGGTGCACTTGACGCTTGCCGTCGTCTCCTTTGTCTTGGGGACTGTCATCGGTGCCCTGGGGTTGCGCGGACTGCGCGCGTTGCGGCGAACGTCATAGCGGAGGGCTGGAGAACGGTGGTCGTTGTCGTCCTGTTGATCGCTCTGACCGCCCTGGTCGCCCTGGCGGCGCTGCACTGGTTCGCGTGGCGCCGGCTGGTGCGCGACACGACCCGGGGTCCGGGCCCGGCCCGGCGAGCCGGTGCAGTGGTGCTCGTCGCCGGACCGGTGCTCATGGTCGCGGCCCTGGTCGCCGAGCGGGCCGGAGCCCCCTTCTGGCTCCAGCGCACCCTCGGATGGCCCGGGTTCCTGTGGATGGCGGTGTCGCTCTATCTGCTGCTGGCACTGGTCGCGGGTGAACTCGTGCGTCCCCTGATCCACCTGCTGGTGCGGCGCGGGGCGCGGACGAGGCAGACGGCGCCGAGTCCCGCACCGGTCCCGGCGGGGACGGCACCCGCGCGGTCCGAGTCGGAAGCGGAACCCGTCCAGGACCCGGCGCCCGTGCCCGCGGACCCCTCGCGCCGTCTCTTCGTCTCCCGGGCGGTCGGCGGCGCGGTGGCCGCCGCCACGGCCGGCACGGTGGGGTACGGCACATACGGCGTTCTGCGCGGCCCCGCCGTGAAACGCGTCACGGTCCCGCTGGCCCGTCTGCCGCGCTCGGCCCACGGGTTCCGCATCGCCGTCGTGAGCGACATCCATCTGGGCCCGGTACTCGGCCGTGGCTTTGCACAGCGCGTGGTGGACACGATCAACTCGACCCAGCCGGACCTGATCGCGGTCGTCGGCGACCTGGTCGACGGCAGCGTCAAGGACCTGGGCCCGGCCGCGGCCCCGCTGTCCCGGCTGAGGGCGCGCCACGGCAGCTACTTCGTCACCGGCAACCACGAGTACTTCTCCGGCGCGGACCAGTGGGTCGAGGAGGTACGCCGGCTCGGTCTGAACCCGCTGGAGAACGCGCGCACGGAACTGCCCGGGTTCGACCTGGCCGGCGTCAACGACCTGGCGGGCGAGAGCGAGGGCGAGGGCCCCGACTTCGGCAAGGCGCTGGGCGACCGCGACACCTCGCGCGCCGTGGTGCTGCTGGCCCATCAACCGCTGCAGATCCACGAGGCCGTGCGCCGTCACGTGGACCTTCAGCTCTCCGGCCACACCCACGGCGGCCAGCTCTGGCCCGGCAACTTCGTGGCGGCCGCCGCCAACCCGACCGTCGCGGGCCTGGACCGGTACGGCGACACGCAGTTGTACGTCTCCCGGGGAGCGGGCGCCTGGGGGCCGCCGACGCGGGTCGGCGCGCCGTCGGACATCACGGTCGTGCAACTGGCGTCGAGGCAGGCGTGAGGCTGTCACCCGGTCCACGAAATGCCGTTGGATCAAGGCTTGGACAAGTTAACTCTCATCTCAACAAATCCCTCTTCCCTCAGGTCAAACTCCTGTGATTAGGTGATCCGCGCCACAGGGGAGTGGCATGCGCTGAGTGCCTGGGGAGGGCGCGCCGATGCGTTCGGTTCGCATACGGATTCTCGCGACTGTGCTGGTTCTGGCAGGAGTGGGAGTGGGCGGGTGGCAGTTGCTGCCGGCCGCGGAGAACAGCAACAAGACGATCACCGTGGGGACGACGGACGCCGTCACGTCCCTGGACCCGGCGGGGGCCTACGACGCAGGATCCTGGGCGTTGTTCAGCAGCGTGTTCCAGTCGCTGCTGACCTTCGAACCCGACGGTGTGGAACCGGTGCCGGACGCGGCCAAGAGCTGCGGGTTCGTCGGGTCGGACCTGCAGACATACCGCTGCACCCTGCGCGACGGACTGACGTTCCCGAGCGGGCGCACCATGACCGCCGAGGACGTCAAGTACTCCTTCGACCGGGTCAAGAAGATCAACTCGGATGTCGGCCCCGCGTCCCTGCTCGAGACGCTGGGTTCGGTCGACGCCAACAAGCTCACCGTCACCTTCCATCTGTCCTCGCCCGACGCGACGTTCCCCTTCAAGGTGGCCACCGGCGCCGGAGTGATCGTCGACCACACCAAGTACCCGCAGAACGCGCTGCGCGACGACTCCGGTGCCGACGGGACGGGCCCGTACACCCTGACGTCGTACTCGAAGGACAAGAACGCCGTCCTCGCCCCGAACACCCGCTACAAGGGCGACGTCAAGGACACGGGCCGGCCCATCGACCTGCGCTACTACGGCGACCCGGCCGCGCTGGAGAAGGCCTGGAAGGCGAAGGAGGTCGACGTCGCCACGCGTCAGCTGCCGCCCGCCATGCTCGCGGGCCTCTCACCGAGCGACCCCGACCAGCGTGTCAGCGAGGCCGACAGCGCCGAGATCCGCAATCTGGTCCTGAACACCGCCTCCAGCTCGCCGCTGCACGACCGCCGGGTCCGCCAGGCCGTCGCGATGACGATCAACCGCGAGGAACTGATCGACAAGGTGTACGAGAGCACCACCGACCCGCTCTACTCGCTCATCCCGGCGGGCATCACGGGTCACACCACCTCGTTCTTCGACGCCTACCCCACGCACAGCGTCACAAAGGCCCGTGCCCTGCTCACCGAGGCGGGGGTGCATGTGCCCGTCCACTTCACCTACGGATACGGCAAGGGTCGCGGTGCCGCCGAGGAGGAGGCCACCGAGCTGAAGCGGCAGCTCGAGGCGACCGGGTTGTTCAAGGTGGACCTCCAGGGCTACGAGTGGACCGCCTTCCAGAAGCGGTACGCGGAAGGAAAGCTCGACGCGTACGCCGTCGGCTGGGTGGCCGACTACCCCGACCCGGACACCTTCACCGCCCCGCTCATCGGCACCGGGAACAGCATGAAGAACGGCTACGGCAGCGAGGACGTCGACAGGCTGATCCGGGAGAGCCAGCGGTTCTCGGACCGCGCCCAGAGCGCCGAGGACTTCGAGCAGATCCAGCAGCATGTGGCGGACGACGTTCCGCTGATCCCGCTGTGGCAGCGCAAGGAGTACGTGGTCAGCAGCGAGGACGTCGGCGGAGGCCAGTACCTGTCGGACGGTACCGGCGTCTTCCGGCTCTGGCGGCTGACCTGGATCTGACGGACGCCGGGCGGGCGCTCACCGGTGGTCCCGGTCGTGCGCCCGCTCCGGCAGCGTGACCGTCACCGCCAGCCCCTCGCCCGGCGCCGTCCGCACCGCCACATCGCCGCCGTGCGCTGCCACCACCCCGTGCACGATCGCCATGCCGAGCCCGCTGCCCGCACCCTGACCCGCGCGGAAGAAGCGGTCGAAGACACGTGCCGCGTCCTCCTCCGCGAGGCCCGGACCCTCGTCCGCGACGCACAGCCGTACGACCTCGCCCTCGCGTTCGAGGCCGAGCAGCACCGGGGTGCCGGCGGGCGTGTGGACCCGGACGTTCGTCACGAGGTTGCCGAGTACCTGACGCAGACCCGACTCGTCGGCCCGTACGAGCAGCGCTCCGTCCGCGCGCACCGTCACGGGCCGTCCCGGCTGCTGGGCCCGCAGGTCCTCCGCCGCGTCCCGCACCAGCCGGCTCAGGTCCACGTTCCGGAAACGGAGTTCGGGCCGCTGGTCCAGGCGGGCGAGGACGAGGAGTTCGTCCACCAGGCGTCCCATCCGGTCCGCCTCGGCCATCATCCGCTCCCAGGACCGCTTGCGCTCGTCCGGATCGGTGAGCATCCCCTTGTCGTACAGCTGGAGGTAGCCGCGTATCGCCGACAGCGGCGTGCGCAGCTCGTGCGAGGCGTCCGCGACGAAGTGGCGGAGCTGGGCGGCGCTGCGCTCGCGTGTGCGATACGCGGACTCCACCTGGTGGAGCATCGAGTTGAGCGCGGTGCGCAGCTGCTCCACCTCCAGGGAGGTCTCCTTGCTGGAGGGCATCCGTCGGGTCAGATCGCCCTCGGCGATGGCCGACGACGTCTCCACCATGTCCTCCAGTGGCCGCATCCGCCGGCCCACACTGATCATCGTCAGCGCCGCGAGCAGGGCCAGCAGCAGGGTTCCGATGGTGAGATCGAGTCTGAGTGCCTTGGCCATGCCGGTGTGCAGCACCCTGGTCGAGCGGGCGAGCAGCACATAGGTGCCGTCCGCGAGTCGCGCCCCGGTCACGCGGTAGGGGTCGCCGCGCAGGTGGATGTCGCGCGGCTGGGGGGCCACGACGAGTGTGGCGGGGTCGTGGACGGCGGAGGCGAGCGCCTGCTGGGCGTCGGTCGGCTTCAGGCCGGCGACGGTGAGCACGGTGCCGTCCCGGTCGACGGCCGCGAACACGGAGTCCGGGTTCGGCGAGTCGCCGCCGCTGTGCGGCAGCAGCCGGTCGCGGACGACCGCAAGCGCGCTCAGCGAGTCGATCTCCCGCAGGGTCAGCTGTGAACGCACGAGCGAGTCACGGGATTTGGTCAGCTCGGTGTCGATCTGCCCGAGTACGTAGTGCCGCATGCCCATCAGGCTGATGGCGGTCGCCGCCACGATACCGAGCGCCAGCAGCCCCACGTTCGCCAGCGTCAACTTGCCGCGCAGGGAGTGGATGCCCCGTGGCCGCGGGAGCGGGGGGAGTCGCAGAAGCATCATGCCAGGCCGTATCCGACACCCCGCCGGGTGGTGATCACCGGCGGTCCGAGCGTGTCGAGCTTGCGGCGCAGATAACTGACGTACGTCTCGACGACCGTCGACTCGGGCGGTGTGTGCTCGTACTGCCACACATGGCGCAGCAGCTGCTCCTTGGGCACGATCCGGCCTCCGTTGCGCACCAGGAAGCGCAGCAGCGCGTACTCCGTGGGGGTCAGCTCGACCGTGCGGCCCGCACGGTGCACCGAGTAGGTCGTCTCGTCCAGCTCCAGATCGCCGTAGCGCAGCGGTGGACGCTGGGGCAGGACGTCCGCCGTTCGTGTGCGCCGCAGGACGGCCCGCAGCCGCGCGACCACCTCGTCTATGTTGAACGGCTTGGTGATGTAGTCGTCGCCGAAGCCGAGCGCCCCGACGATCTCGGCGGGCGCGTCGCGTGCGGTGACGAAGACCAGCGCCAGGTCCGGCCGGCGGGCGCGAAGTTCCCGGCCGAGCGCACGTCCGTCGCCGTCCGGCAGCATCACGTCCAGCAGCGCCGCGTCCGGCCGCGTACGTTCCGCGAGGGTGAGCGCCTCGCGCACGGTGCCCGCGATCATCACCTGGAAGCGGTGATAGCGCAGGGCGATGGCGAGGACGTCCGCGATGCTCTCCTCGTCCTCGACCACGAGAACCGTGGCCCCTTCGTGCGCTGCCTCGTTGGCCGTCATGTCCCCCAGTATCCGCGGCGGCACCGGCGGCCGGGGCGGTGGGCGCTTTGGAGTTCCTTGAGAGTCGGGCCGTGGCGAGCCCGTCCGGGCCCGCCGCCGCCGATCCTGGTGCTCCGGGACCTGGGGGACGCCGATGAAGGAGGGTGGAGAGTGACGACACTGGCGCGGTGGTGCTATCGGCACCGGTTGCTGGTCCTGTTGTTGTGGGTGGGAGCGCTGGTCGGGATGGGCGCGACGGCGTCCGCCAAGGGGGCCGACTACGCGAATGTCTTCTCCCTGCCGAACACGGACTCCAAGACCGCGTACGACCTGATGACGAAGGCCTTCCCGAAGGCCTCGGGCGACACCGACACGGTGGTCTGGAAGGTCGAGCGCGGATCGGTGCGCGACGCGGCGGTGCGGGCGCGGATCCAGCCCGCACTGGCGAAGATCGCGCGGATGCCGGGGATCGGCGCGGTCGGCAGCCCCTACACGGGCCCCCAGGGCGCGGCGCAGATCAGCCGGGACGGGACGATCGCGTACGCGCAGCTGACGTTCACCGAGCGGGCCAACGAGGTGCCCCAGGAACTGGTCCAGGACGTCGTCGACACGGCGCAGGACGCCGAGCGCGGCGGTCTCGAGGTCGAGTTGGGCGGTCAGGCGATCACCCGGATCCAGCAGCCGCCCACCGGACTGTCCGAGATGGTCGGCATCGTGGCGGCGGCGGTCGTGCTGTTCCTGGCCTTCGGCTCGCTCTTCGCGATGCTGCTGCCGATCGCCGTCGCGGTGTTCGGTGTCGGCATCGGGCTTTTCTCCACGCAGCTGATCAGCCATGTCACGGACGTGCCCGACATCGCGCCCCTGCTGGCCTCGTTGATCGGCCTCGGGGTCGGCATCGACTACGCCCTGTTCATCGTCACCCGGCACCGGCGCGGCATCCTGCGCGGCATGGAGCCGGAGGAGGCGGCGGTCACCGCCCTCAACACCTCCGGCCGGGCGGTGCTGTTCGCGGGCGGCACGGTGTGCATCGCGCTCGCCGGGATGCTGGTGACCAATCTGCGCTTCCTGGACGGTGTGGTCATCGGCACCTCGCTCACCGTCGTGCTGAGCGTGCTCGCGGCCGTCACCCTGCTGCCGGCGCTGCTCGGTCTGCTCGGCCCGCGGGTGCTCAGCCGCCGGCAGCGGCGGCGGCTCGCGGCCCACGGACCAGAGGCGGAGGGCGCGAGCGGCCTCGCTGCGAAGTGGTCGGCCACGGTGCAGAAGCGCCCCCGGACGATCGCCGTGCTCGCGGTGGTGGTCATGACCGTGCTCGCCCTTCCCGTGCTCTCCCTTCGCCTCGGGGCCGCCGACCAGGGCAACGACGACGCGTCGACGACGACCCGCAAGGCGTACGACCTGCTCGCCGAGGGCTTCGGACCCGGCTTCAACGGACCGCTGCAGGTGGTCTCGGTCAGCGGTGACACGGATGCGCTGGTCCAGGGCATCCGGGAGACCGACGGCGTGGCCCGGGCGGCCGCGCTGCCGCCCGCACAGGGCGTCACGGTCATCCAGGTCGTCCCGACCACCTCGCCGCAGTCCGAGCGGACGGACAGGCTCATCGACACCCTGCGCGACGAGGTGATCCCGAAGGCGGGCGCGCAGGCCCATGTCGGCGGCGTCACTGCGGTCTCCAAGGACTTCGCGTCCGTCACGGGCGACCGGCTGCCGTACTTCATCGGGACCATCATCGGGCTCGGCTTCCTGCTCCTGCTGATCGCGTTCCGCTCGCTCGTGGTGCCGCTGACGGCCGCCGTGATGAACCTGATCGCCGCGGCGTCGTCCTTCGGCGTCCTGGTGGCGGTCTTCCAGTGGGGCTGGGGCCTGGACCTGCTGGGCCTCGGCAAGGAGGGGCCGATCCAGGCCTTCCTGCCGATCATCATGCTGTCCCTGCTGTTCGGTCTGTCGATGGACTACCAGGTCTTCCTGGTGAGCCGGATGCACGAGGAGTGGGTGCACACCAGGGACAACGCCCGCGCCGTCCGGGTCGGCCTCGCGGAGACCAGCCGGGTCATCAACTCCGCGGCCCTGATCATGGTCTGCGTGTTCCTGGCGTTCGTGCTCAGCGGCAACTCGGGCGCCGCGATGGCGGGCGTCGGGCTCGCCGCGGCCGTGGCGCTGGACGCGTTCGTCCTGCGTACGGCGCTGGTGCCGGCGGTGATGCATCTGCTCGGTGGGGCGAACTGGTGGCTGCCCGGCTGGCTGGAGAAGCGCCTGCCGCATCTGGCGGTGGAGCCGGGCGAGGAGCCGCAGCAGGAGAGGACGCCGGCGGCCGGGGGTGCGACGGTGGTGTACGGGTTCGTACGGGACGCGGAGGGCGAGCCGGTCCAGGGAGCGGCCGCGACGCTGCTCTCGAAGGGCGGCCGTCAGCTGGACCGCGTCACATCACTGGCGGACGGCTCCTACATCCTCGCGGTCCCCTCGCCGGGCACCTACCTCGTGGCGATCACGGCCGCCGCGTACGGATCGAAGGCCCGGCACGTGGTCGTCGGCGAGGAACCGCTGGTGCACGACGTGGAGTTGACGGGCGACGAGGTGAACGCCGTCAACCGGTCCTCCACTGCCAGGCCTTGAGGCTCGCGCCCGCATCGAGGCCGATCCCGGCACCGATCGTGGGGGGCGGCGTGACGATCCCGCCGAGGGCATGGACGCGGTGGTTCCCGCACATGTCCCCGGCCGGATCGCTCCGTAGGTGAAGGCGCCGGTGCCCGCGGCCCGGACGTCGCACACCGGTATCCGTGCCTCGGCGCAGGGGGCGACCACGGTCTTCGGGTCCGGTGGTGTTCAGGCGGTGGTCGTCACTCGGCCCGCTGCCTGCTCCCGGGGTCCGGCAGCATCTTCGTCATGCCCGGCAGGAAGTCCGTGAACAGTTCGTGCACCTCGAGGACAAGGGGCCGCAGCACTCGGAAGCGGGCCAGGGCGACACCCCGTGCGGTGAGGCGGGCGCCGCGTTCGGCCAGCCGGTAGCTGCGCTCGCGGCCCTCGGTCCTGTCGAAGATCCAGTACAGCACGAGCCCCATCTGGGAGAGCCACATCAACTCGGGCAGGACGTCCCGCAGATCGGCGGAGACCTTGGTCTTCGCGCCGGCCAGCACCTCCTTGTGGACGGCGATGGCCTCCTGGCGCGCGTGCTCCGACTCGGGGGAGAAGGGGCTGAGCGGACTGTCCGGGTCGGCGGCGTTCTTGAAGAACTGCACCGCGAACTCGTGGTAGGGCGTGGCGATGTCCAGCCACGCCTCCAGGACCCCCGCCAGCCGTGCCTCGAGACCGGTCTCCCGCTCCAGGACCTCCCGGACCGCCAGCCGGTGCTCGGCGGCGATCCGGTCGTAGAAGCCCTGGATCAGATGTTCCTTGCCCTCGAAGTAGTAGTAGGCGTTCCCCACGGAGACGCCGGCCTCCTTGGCGATCGCCCGCATCGTCGTCTTGTCGTAGCCGCGCTCCTGGAACAGGCGCATCGCCGTCTCCAGGATGAGCGCACGGGTCTGCTCCGACTTGGTGGGCGTACCGGCCTCGTCGGCTCGGTCGTTCTTCGAGGGCACGAACAGAGAGCCTAACGAGTGGCGCAGGCGCCGCCGCCGCACCCGGGCCCCGTGTAGGTCCACCCCCGTGCCGGGTCGTAGCTCCAGCCGTCCCCCTGCCGGTAGGCGCGCCCGCCCCACTGCGCCCCGCGCCACTTGGCGGCCGCCAGCACCGCGCCCCTGGCGAGCCTGGCCCCCGTCGGCGTGCTGAGCCGGTGGGCGAGGGCACGGTGGCCGCGCAGCGCCCACAGCGTCACGACCCAGGCGCCGGGTCCGCGGTAGAGCTGGCCTGCGTCGCCGACGACGGTGATCTCGTCGAGGGTGGCGCGGTGGTCGAGTCCGGGAAAGCGCAGGCGCGCCTCCTGCGAGCCGGCCGGAACCAGGTCAAGCGGTACGAGCTGGGGCTGCCGTACCAGCCAGTCGCGCAGGAAGGTGCACAGGGAGCACTCGGCGTCGTACAGGACGGTGAGCCCGTGGACCGGGACGCGCGCGGCGTCCCGGACCTCCGGGGCCGGCACGGCTCAGGCCCCCGTCGAAGGCGTGACCCAGCCCTGCGGCCCGACGGGCGGGACCTGCTCCCGCTCCATCGCACCGCGCCGCCGGATCCTGTTGAGCACGTACACGTTGCCCAGGTGCATCGCACCGAGCACCAGCAGCACCACGCCGAGCTTGGTCGACAGTGCCTCGAAGATGCCGCGCGCGTCCTCGACGGTGCCGTGGCCGTTCAGATACAGCGCCACGAAGCCGAGGTTGACGAGGTAGAAGCCGACCACGAGGAGGTGGTTGACGGCGTCGGCGAGCTTCTCGTTCCCGTGCAGCACGTCCTCGAGGAAGACCCGCCCGTTGCGGCTGAGGGTGCGCGCCACCCAGACCGTCAGGGCGACGCTGATCAGCAGATAGATGACGTAGGCGATGACCGTGAGGTCCATGTCCCCACCCTTCTTGAACGCGTTCAAAAACGCTGACGGTGTTGACTGTAGACCTGTTTTTGAACGTGTTCAACTCAATCGGGGGAGGTGTGCCCCACGGTCCCTCCGCCACGTGAAGTGACGTCACGTCTCCGCCGCGATGGGTCCCTCCCACGCCCTGCCCATGGGCCGTGATCCCCGAGCGCCGATGCTGAGGGGCGCCGAGGGGCGTATGGGGAGGGCGGGGCTTCGTGCGACGGGTGCTGTCGGTGCACTTCGCGCCGTGTGCGCTGTTCGTCGCCGGGGTGCTCGCGCTCGTACGGGCAGGGAGTTTCTCGGGACGCAGCGACTGGAGTGCCGTATGGCCGCAGCGGCCGACGGCGCTGCTCGGAGCGATCGCGACGGTCGCCGTCTGCGCAGCAGTTCTCACCCTGTTGCTGCAACCGTTCCAGGTCCGTGCGGTACGCGTGCTCGAGGGCTACTGGGACCGCTGGCCGCTCACGGCCGCACTGGCCGGGATGCTGGCCCGGGTTCAGCGCAAACGGTGGCAGGCGCTGCGGCGACGGGCCGAGGCGGCGACGGGCGGGGACCGGGCGCGGCGTGTGCGGGCCGATGCGCGCCGTCGCCTCGCCGCCCACCCGCCGGCCGATCTTCTGCTGCCCACGGCACTGGGCAACGCCCTGCGGGCCGGGGAGTTGAGCGCCGGAGAACGCTACGGACTGACGACGCTGACCTCGTGGCCGCGGATCTACCTCCAGGTGTCCGACCGTATGGCCGAGGTGCTCCGTTCCACTCGTGACGCACTCGACACCGCGGTGAACCTCTGCTGGTCCTTCCTGCTGCTCACCGGCGCCGGATGCGCGGCCCTCCACGACGAGCCGTCAGCCTGGTGGCTGTGCGGTGCCGGCCTGGTGCTCGCGGCGTTGGCCTACAAGGGTGCGGTGACGGCGGCGCAGGCCTACTCGGGCCTGATGCACGTGGTGTACGACCTGCACCGCTTCGATCTCCTCGACGCGCTGCACCACCCACTGCCTTCGGACCGTACGAGCGAAGAGGCGATGTTTTCGGAACTCTCGGACCAGTTGGCCGGCATTCGGCGTCAGGGCACGCCGTATGACCACGCGGCGGCGCGTGGCCGCACCCGACGACATGGTCCATCGGCCGACGACCGCGACGGCCCGCCGCGGCCCTAGCAGTCCCCGAGTACGGCTCGGCCCTTGTGGTACTGGGCGCGGAGTTCGCTCTCCGGGCAGAGCGCGAGAACCGCCGGTGGCAGACACCTCAACGGGCACGTGGCCGTATGCAGCACCTCAAAGGCGCCGGACTGCTCGAGGTGGGCCCGGGCGAGGGATTCCCCCTGCTCGAGTGCCCTCTCCCAGTCGTCCACCTGATCGCGTGTGTAGTGGCCCCGGAACGGCCGGACGCATGAGGGGCACTGGTGCAGGTCCACCCCGTTGCCCGGCAGTGTCACGTCGTACAGCATCAGCCGTCTCCTCCGTTCAGCGACTTGGGTTTCTGCGGAGGTCCCCCCGGGTCTTCGTGGAAGAGGTGGTGGATCCACCAGGCCTCGACGAGAGCGCCGGCCAGAGCCAGGCCCGCAGCTGCCCAGCGCCATGCGGCCTGCTCGTCGTGAGGTGGAACAAGTGCCGTGGCCACGGAGAAGATCAGCAGCATCGTGCCGGTGTTGAAGGTGATGACGGCACGGCGGTTGCGCACCTGCCACTGGATGAAGTGGGCGCTCCGCCGCTCCAGGAGTTCGCTGTTGCGCTCCAGGTCCTCCGGTGCGTACCAGGCTTCGACCGTCTGCCGGTTGTACAGGTACTTGCGGGCATCGGCGCCGATTTGCATGGTCGCGATCAATGCAATGGCCGACGTGACGACAAGAAGCAGCGTCACGCCGGGCCACCGGAAATCGCCGCCGTCAACGATGATCACGCCGATCAGAGACAGGGACGCGCCCGCGAGCAGGGGCGCGGCCACCGTCTGCGCTGTTGCGGACGCTTCCGGATAGCCGAGGAAGTGCGGGGCCCTCGGCCCTATGTACGGTTCCTTGCTCTGCTCCACGAACCGTCCCCCTACCTACTGGGCATCGGGGTCGGAGTGTGACAGACGGAGCTGCTTATTCAGTAGAGGTGCAAACAGGCCAGAAACACACGAGAGCCCTGTTTCCGAAGTTGCGGAAACAGGGCCCTCGTACGGGATCCGGAGGATCAGAAGCGGCGCGTGATCAGCGCTCGCTTCACCTCCTGGATCGCCTTCGTCACCTCGATGCCGCGCGGGCAGGCGTCCGTGCAGTTGAACGTCGTGCGGCAGCGCCACACGCCGTCCTTGTCGTTCAGGATCTCCAGGCGCTGCTCGCCGGCCTCGTCACGCGAGTCGAAGATGAAGCGGTGCGCGTTGACGATGGCGGCCGGGCCGAAGTACTGGCCGTCGTTCCAGAACACCGGGCACGACGAGGTGCAGGCGGCGCACAGGATGCACTTCGTCGTGTCGTCGAAGCGTGCACGGTCCTCGGCGGACTGCAGGCGCTCGCGCGTCGGCTCGTTCGTGTCCTTCGTGACGAGGAAGGGCATCACGTCACGGTAGGCCTGGAAGAACGGCTCCATGTCGACGACCAGGTCCTTCAGGACCGTCAGGCCCTTGATGGGCTCGACCGTGATCGGCTTCTCGGGGTTGATGTCCTTGATCAGCGTCTTGCAGGCAAGGCGGTTCTTGCCGTTGATCCGCATGGCGTCCGAGCCGCAGATGCCGTGGGCGCAGGAGCGGCGGAAGGTGAGGGTGCCGTCGATGTCCCACTTGATCTTGTGGAGGCCGTCGAGCACGCGCTCCTTCGGGTCGATCTCCAGCTGGAAGTCTTCCCAGGTCGCCTCGGCCGAGACCTCCGGGTTGAAGCGGCGGACCCGGAAGGTGACGGTGATGTAGGGGGAGGCGGCGGACTCCGCCTCCACCTTGTCCAGAACGGGGGTTGCCATCAGTACTTACGCTCCATGGGCTGGTAGCGGGTCTGGACGACCGGCTTGTAGTCGAGACGGATGGACTCGGTGCCGTCGTCGCCCACCTCGCGGTACGCCATGGTGTGGCGCATGAAGTTGACGTCGTCGCGGTTCGGGTAGTCCTCGCGGTAGTGGCCGCCGCGGGACTCCTTGCGGGCGAGGGCGGACACCGCCATGACCTCGGCCAGGTCCAGCAGGTTGCCCAGCTCGATGGCCTCCAGCAGGTCCGTGTTGAACCGCTTGCCCTTGTCCTGGATCGCCACGTTCTTGTAGCGCTCCCGGAGTTCGGCGATCTTCTCGACGGCCGTCTTGATCGTCTGCTCGGTGCGGAACACCATGACGTTCGCGTCCATGGTCTCCTGCAGCTCGCGGCGCAGGTCGGCCACGCGCTCGCTGCCCGTGGAGGAGCGCAGGTTCTCGATCCGGGAGACCACCAGTTCGGCGGGGTTCTCCGGCAGTTCGACGAAGTCCGCCTTCTGCGAGTAGTCCGCCGCGGCGATACCCGCCCGGCGCCCGAAGACGTTGATGTCCAGCAGCGAGTTGGTGCCGAGGCGGTTCGCGCCGTGGACGGACACACAGGCGACCTCGCCGGCCGCGTACAGGCCCGGGACCACCGTGGTGTTGTCCGTGAGGACCTCACCCTCGACGTTCGTCGGGATGCCGCCCATGGCGTAGTGCGCGGTCGGCTGGATCGGGATCGGGTCCGTGTACGGCTCGATGCCGAGGTAGGTGCGGGCGAACTCGGTGATGTCCGGCAGCTTGGCGTCCAGCTGCTCCGGCGGCAGGTGGGTGAGGTCCAGATAGACGTGGTCGCCCTCGGGACCGCAGCCCCGCCCCTCGCGGATCTCCGTGTAGATGGAGCGGGACACGACGTCACGGGACGCCAGGTCCTTCATCACCGGCGCGTACTTCTCCATGAAGCGCTCGCCGTCCTTGTTGCGAAGGATGCCGCCCTCGCCGCGCGCACCCTCGGTGAGGAGGATGCCCATGCGCCAGATGCCGGTCGGGTGGAACTGGAAGAACTCCATGTCCTCCAGCGGCAGACCCCGGCGGTAGACCGCGGCCTGGCCGTCACCGGTCAGCGTGTGCGCGTTCGAGGTCACCTTGAAGAACTTGCCGCAGCCGCCGGAGGCGTAGATCACGGCCTTCGCCTGGAAGATGTGGATCTCGCCGGTCGCCAGTTCGTAGGCCACCACACCGGCCGACTTCTTGACGCCGTCGACCTCGGTGATCAGCTGGTCGAGGACGTAGAACTCGTTGAAGAACTCCACGCCCTCCTTCACGCAGTTCTGGTAGAGCGTCTGGAGGATCATGTGGCCGGTGCGGTCGGCCGCGTAGCAGGAGCGGCGGACCGGGGCCTCGCCGTGGTTGCGCGAGTGACCGCCGAACCGGCGCTGGTCGATCCTCCCCTCGGGCGTCCGGTTGAACGGCAGGCCCATCTTCTCCAGGTCGAGGACCGAGTCGATGGCCTCCTTCGCCAGGATCTCGGCGGCGTCCTGGTCGACCAGGTAGTCACCGCCCTTGACCGTGTCGAAGGTGTGCCACTCCCAGTTGTCCTCCTCCACGTTGGCCAGCGCGGCGGCCATGCCGCCCTGCGCGGCGCCCGTGTGGGAGCGGGTCGGGTAGAGCTTCGTCAGCACGGCGGTGCGGCTGCGCTTGGTGGCCTCGATGGCGGCGCGCATGCCGGCGCCGCCGGCGCCGACGATGACGGTGTCGTACTTGTGGATCTTCATATTTCTCGCAGCCCCGTGCCTAGCGGATGTTCGGGTCGAAGGTGAAGATCACCAGCGTGCCCAGCAGGATGGTGAACACCGTGGCGGTGTACAGCAGGCCCTTAAGCCACAGCCGCGTGTTCGCCCGCTCCGCGTAGTCGTTGATGACGGTACGCAGACCGTTGGCGCCGTGCAGCATGGCGAGCCAGAGCATGGCGAGGTCCCAGACCTGCCACCACGGGGAGGCCCAGCGGCCGGCCACGAAGGCGAAGCCGATCTTGGAGACGCCGCCGTCGAGGACCAGCTGGATCAGCAGGTGCCCGAGGACCAGGACGACCAGGACGATGCCGGACAGGCGCATGAACACCCAGCCGTACATCTCGAAGTTGCCGCGGGTCGACTTCGGGGTCTTCTTCGTCCGCTTGCGCGGCGGCTCGATGACCGGCGCCGGGTTGTCGACGTCGTACAGCGAGGCACCCTCGACGGGGCCGATGCCGGAGGCGGTGGTTTCAGTCGTGGACATGCGCGTCAGCTCCCGAACACTTCACGAGCGGCGTGGCCGAGGACGGGGTAGATGGCCCCGAGCATCAGCACGACCCAGACGCCGACGACGGTCCAGAGCATCTGCTTCTGGTAGCGCGGGCCCCGCGACCAGAAGTCGACGGCGATGACCCGAAGGCCGTTCAGCGCGTGGAAGAGGATGGCGGCGACCAGGCCGTACTCCAGCACGGCGACGATCGGCGTCTTGTACGTGGCCACGACCTTGTCGTAGGCCTCGGGGGAGACACGGACGAGTGCGGTGTCCAGCACGTGTACGAACAGGAAGAAGAAGATGAGGACGCCGGTGACTCGATGAGCCACCCAGGACCACATTCCTTCCCGGCCGCGGTACAGCGTTCCAGCCGGCACGGAAGAACCCTCCGGGAGCGGGGACTAGGGCCGCGCCGGCTTCTGTGTCGGTCGGGCCCGGCCGGGTACGGTCCACCGGCCCCCAGCATCGTAGCGACGTGCGGTCGGAACGCTTACGGCGGCCCTACCGATGTGATCAAACTGGCAATCAAACGAGCACGGACGGGCTATTGGCGGCCCCAGCGAGACAGAAGGGGGCGGTGGCTGCGGGCACGCGGCTTCCGCTCCTCTACCCGGCGCGTTGCGCGACGGGCGTGTCGGAGAAGTGCCGGACCAGGCGGATCAGCCTGCCTCTTGTCAGACGCCGCAGCTCCTCCGCGGCGAGGGGGCGCTCCTCCTCCGGATCGTGCGTCAATCGTGACCGGATGGCGGCCAGGACACGGTCGGCCGCCTCGCCGGGGGCCACGTCGTCCAGGCAGATGACGAACACGTGCCCGAACCGGCTCTCGTAGGCGGCGTGGGCCGCACTGAGGGCGGTGTGGGCGGCGGAGTACGCGCCGGCCGGGAGCAGGGTGAGCGATTCCCCGGCCAGCGCCTCGGCCAGGTCGGCGGGCGTCAGGTCGTAGGCGGCCTCGTCGGCGGCGGCGAGCAGGGAGTCCAGGTCCGGATAGGGGCGGTGGTCTGCGACGCGGTCGGCCCAGCGCGGGCTCCGGCAGCAGGTGAGAAGCGCGCGCCGGGCGTTCGCGGCGGGCGTGGAGTTGAACCGCTCGATACCCGTGGGGGCCTCGATGCGGTGCTGCGCCGGGAGGGCGGTGGGGCCGGGGAGGTCGGGGAGACGGTGCGCAGGCAGCGTGGGTCCTCGGCGAGTGGCGGGCGTGACGTCGTGGGCGTCACAGGGGGTCGGCAGGGGAGGGTGCGGGAAATGCGCCGTCACGTTATCCACGGTGATCGGGGGGTCGTCCATCGGCTGACCGAATTTCACCCGAATGGGAGAGTTCTATGGCGTCCGGTGGACGGGTGGGGCGGGCAGGGGTCATAGGTTCGGAAGGGGCAGGCGCAGGGAGAGGTGAGGGGCATGCGATCGGACGGCGGTCGGATACGTGCGGGTGCGGCGCCTTCGGTGCCGCGAGGGCGTACGGGCCTGGCGTGGCCGTACACGGGAGTGGAGCGGGGTGCGGAGCGGTGACCGACCGGATGCGGCAGGGTCCCGAGAACAAGACGCACCAAAGGCGCAACGGGTTGCTGCTGGGCGGGGGAATCGTCGTGGCGGGCGCGATCGCTGCGGCGCTGGTGTTGTGGCCGTCCGGCGGCGGCGAGCCGCCGCGGAGTTCCGTGAGCCCGTCGACTCCTCTCTCGTCGCCGACCGCCACCTATGCCCTGTCCCAGGCGCCCCGCACCATCCCCGCCGTCCGGGAGCACGTTCCCGCACGCGGTCCGGGCTGGCGGCCGGCGTCCGGTGCACGTGTGGTCGTCGACAATCCCTCCCTGGACGACGAAGGCCGGCTGCTGGCCGGAGAGCTGGGGATGGAGTACGGCGGGCGGACCGCCGCCCGCGACGGCGACGTCGAACTGGGCCTGGCAGGAAGCGGCGACCAGGAGTCGTACACGATGACCGTGCAGAACAGACGGGTGCGGATCACCGGCCCGGCCGACGCGGGGGTCTTCTACGGCACCCGCACCCTCAAACAGGAGGTGCACGGCGGCGGTACGGCTCCCGAGGGGGTCGTGCGGGACGCGCCCGCCAAGCCGCGGCGCGGTTTCATGCTCGACATGGCCCGTAAGTTCTACTCGGCCGGCTGGATCGAGGACCGTGTCCGGGAACTCGGCGACCTGAAGTACAACGAGCTCGGTCTGCACTTCTCCGACGACCAGGGCTTCCGCATCGAGTCCGGCTCGCACCCGGAGATCGTGTCCCCGCAGCACCTCAGCAAGGCGGAGGTCAGGCGGATCGTCGACCTCGCCGCGAGCCGCCACATCACGATCGTCCCCGAGATCGACTCGCCCGGGCACCTGGGCGCGGTCATCGCCGCGCATCCCGACCTGCAACTGCGCAGCGTCTCAGGTGCCGCACCGCGCGGCACGCTCGACATCTCGAAGCCGGAGGCCGCGAAGATCGTGGACGACCTCCTCAACGAGTTCGCGGGGGTGTTCCCCGGCGGCTACTGGCATTTGGGCGGCGACGAGTACCAGGCACTGACGGTGCCGGACCCCGCCGCGTCCTTTCCGCAACTGGCCGCCGCGGCGCGGGCGAAGTACGGGGCGAGCGCGAGCGTCGCCGACCTCGCGACCGGCTGGCTGAACGACCGCGCCGACGTGATGCGCGGGCACGGCCGGACGATGCGCGCGTGGAACGACGGTTTCTACCGCACCGGCGTGGTGCAGCCGGCCAAGGACCTCGAGGTCGCGTACTGGACGGGCAAGGAGCGCAGCGCCAGGCAGCCGGCGGAGTACCTGGCCGCGGGCCGCAAGGTGATCAACTACAACGACGAGTTCCTCTACTACGTGCTGGGGCAGCCGCACACCTTCGTCTACCCCACCGGTCAGCGGATCTACGAGCAGTGGAATCCGCGCATGCTGCGTGGGACGGCGGAGGTGCCGGCCGGGTACGACGGGCAGATCCTCGGCGGCGTGTTCGCGGTCTGGAGCGATCGCGCCGCCGCGCAGACGCAGGACCAGGTGGCGGCCGGGATCCGGATGCCCCTGCGGGCGACGGTCCAGAAGCTGTGGGACCCGGGGGCGCCCCCGCTGTCCTGGACGGAGTTCCGGCAACTGGCCGATCGGCTCGGCTGACACGGGTGCCGCACCGGGGCCCGATCGTGGGGCAGTTGGCCGAAAACAACTTCCACCAACTCCTTCACCGACGGGCGTGGTGCCGTTGTGACACTCCCGGTAGGTTGCACGCAGTAGGGGGAAGTGCGGGCTCCGTAGACATGTGGCGCCCAACGAGGCATGTCTAGGAGGCGTGATGAGCCTGGTGGACCAGATCGCACAGGCCGACGAACGTGCGCTCGCGGCGAGCGGGTTGGCTTGTTTGGATCGCTGTATACCGCTCCTCGGAGGCGACGACGACATCCTGCGCCCGTTGTGGGCGAGCCTTGTCGAGGGCCACGAGTGGGAGGAGCGGCTCGCCAAGGTGCGGGCCGAACTCGGTGCCGGGGTGCGGGCCGATGCAGACGCGGACGGCACCTTCGAGTCGGAGGCCGCAGGGCTCGTGCGCCGCATGCTGGAGGCGGTTCCCGCGCGGGCCTCGGCGGTTGCGCTGCGCCAGTGGGCCGACGCCTGCTCGGTCGCGGCGCTGCAGATACACCGGCTGCTCGATCCCGCCGACGACGAGACCTCGGTGGCGGCCCGCCGCGAGGGCCGCACGGACGGCATGCCGCCGCTCGTCGCCGCCGAACTGCGGCGCCAGATCACCATCCTGGAGCTGGTGACGGGCCACGGCGCGGCGGGACTGCGACAGGCCCGCGATGTGTCGACCGAGGGACGCCGGGTGCTGCAGGCCGTCGTGTCGAGGCGGGCCCGCGGCAGGGCGTGAGCGGGGGCCGGGCGCGGCGGCGGCCCGAGGGCTCGCGCGTGCCCGTTCCCGCCGTGGACGCAGCGGGCCCGGGCCGGCCGGTGGCCCGGGCACCTCAGTCCATGAACCACTTCACCACGGCGTCGCCGCACTCGGCCGTGCGCACGTAGAACGCCGTGAGGTCGCGGTGCGCCGCCGCGAAGGCGCCCCGCGTCCGGGGCTCCGCCGCGATCCCGCCGTGGCGCGCAAGCAGACGGCTCCGGGCGGGACGCCACAGTGCCTCGAAGTCGGCCGAGGTCAGAAACAGCGCGACCCGCGTGGCCTGGGCCGCCGTCAGCAGCAGGAACGGCGGCTTGTCCCGGTCCGGGAGGAACACCGGCCGGCCGCCGAGCACCACCTCGGTCCGCGGCGGGTCCTCCGTGCGCAGCGGGGGAGCGCCGGCGTAGAGGAGTTCCTGCTCCCGGTAGTCCTCGTCCAGCACCTCCTCGCGGTGACGGCAGACCCGCGCCCGGTCGCCGCTCCGGTCGTCCTCGAACAGTCGTTGCAGCCAATTCACGCTGTTGCGCAGCGCCGGCGGCGGTACCGCGCGCAGATGCAGATGGGTGCTCATCAAAGGAAGGAGCGCACCGGGGCACGGAAGCATCACCGTCCGGCCCGGCTCCCTCGTCACGGGAAGATCCTGTGGCCGTCGTGCGGGCGAGCTGGGGCGGTCCTGCGCCGGTTGCGGGAATCCCGCGGAATCGAGTGACGTATCGCACGCTGACCTCGCTCTTCCGTATGTGACGACTCAGCAGGAGACCAGACCCCAAGCGGCAGCGAAGCCCCTGCGATGGGCGGCGGACGCCGTGGCGACGATGCGGGAGGGGGCGCGGCTGCGCCTCGACTACTCGGCGCAGAGCCTGTGGCGCATCGACCGGATGATCGACGACCTGCGCCGCGAAGGGGCACCCCTCGCCGCCGTGCAGAGCGTTCTGCGCGGTTTCGGCGCCTATGCCGGCGAGGTGATCGTGCGGCAGACGGGTGCCGAGTGGTGGTCGACCGGCGGCGACCACTGGATCCGCACCCCGGACGGCGGTCTGTGGGACCCCATCGACGAGGCCCGCCGCTGCTTCGCCGGGCACGGATCGCTGCGGCTGCTGTGCCGGGACGCCACGGCGAGGGCGTCCGCCCACCGGGCCGGTTGACCCCGGCCCCGGTGCTCCACGAGTCCCCGACCGTTCCCGTGCCGCTGTGCGGGCACGGCTCGGCCGGGGACTCCGGCCGTGGGCGGGTCCCTGGCCGACCGGTCCCTCCCCGCGCCGCTCCCGGGGTGAGTGGGAGCGGGCGGGGGCCCGGGGAGGGGGAAATGCCGCCGGCGTCCGGTGTGCGCGGGTGGGAATCCGGCCGCAGTCGTGAAGGGCGCCCGCCCCGTTGTGACACTTCCGCGACGTCCGACGCAGTTTGTGAGGGGGGCGCCCGGCACCGGATCGTGCCGGACGCCGTGGAGCTGCTACGAACCCGGTACGAACGAGGACGGTTTTGGGCCAGGGACGGCACCCCCGACGCGTACAGGCGTACGACGGGGAATTGGGCGCGGCGGTCGCGCGGGCCCAGGACGGCGACGAGGCGGCCTTCGCGGTCGCCTACCGGCTGGTGCAGCCCGGGCTGCACGGCTATCTGCGCGGCCTCGTGGGGGACGACGCCGAGGACGTGGCGTCCGATGCCTGGCTGGAGATAGCCCGGGACCTCGGGCGGTTCAAGGGGGACGGAGCGGGCTTCCGCGGCTGGACGGCGACCATCGCCCGGCACCGGGCGCTCGACCATCTGCGCCGGCAGCGGACGCGGCCCCGGCCGACGGCGCTCGAACAGGACGTACTGGACCTGCCCGGTCCGAGCAGCACGCACGAGCAGGCCCTTGAGTCCCTCTCGACCGAGCGCGCCCTGCAACTGGTCGGCGAGCTGCCGCGGGACCAGGCCGAGGCCGTGCTGCTGCGTGTCGTCGTCGGTCTGGACGGCCCCTCCGCCGCGCGGGTGCTCGGCAAACGCCCCGGTGCGGTGCGCACCGCGGCACACCGGGGCCTGAAGCGCCTGGGCCGCCGGCTGGGTGTCGAGGACGCGGCGGACGAGGGTGTGACGGATGAGGCTTCCCGGACGCTGGGGGAGTCGAAGTGAACGACGACGGCGCTGCGTTCGTACGGACGACCGTGCGGGCCCGGCGGGCCGGTTGGATGTGACAGGTCGGACGGACCGGACAGGAACGGAAGCGGACATGGGTGAACAGCTGGGCGGCGACGGGTTTCCCGGTCGTCGGCGTGTGCACCCTGACGGCACCGTGGCCGGCCTCGGGGGAGCGCCGGACGACGCCGGTCTCGAGACGGCCCTGGCCGCGGCCGTGCGCGGCGGTGATGTCGACGCCGGGGCGGAGCAGCGTGCTGTCGCCGCGTTCCGGGCGGCCCGGGACGCGGGTGTCCACAGGGCCAGGACCCGGCGCCGGGACGACTGGCGGGTCCACGAGGAGCGCCGGGTCGGACGCCCGCTCAGGACGACGTTCGCCGTGATCCTCGCGAGCCTCACCCTGGGCGGTGTGGCGGTCGCCGCGATCGGCTCGGCCGGGTCGTCCTCGCACGGCGCCGGTCCGGGCCCGGGAGACACGCCGTCCACGGGTGCGTCCGCCCTGCCGGGCAAGGAGCCCTCGGCCGTGTCCCCCGCCCGCCCCGGGCGGGCGGACCGGCCGGACACCGCCAAGGACACCGCGGCCCACTGCCGCGCCTATGTGCAGGTGAAGGACCGCGGCAAGGCGCTGGACTCGACCGCCTGGCAGCGGCTCGTGACGGCGGCGGGCGGCGAGGAGAAGGTCACCGCCTACTGCGCCCGCGAACTGGCGGGGTCCAAGGCGGCCGACGGCCGGAGCAGCGGCAAGTCCGGCGCCGGGGCGGGCCAGGGGAACAAGGGCTCCGGCAACGGGACGGGCGGCTCCGGCAACGCGTCCGGCAACGGACGGGCGCACACCGACCAGGGCAACGGGAAGAACGAGTAGCGTCGTCCGGGGAGTCGCGGCCCCGAGCACCCGGTAACCCCTTTCGCCCCGCGGGACGTACGAGCATCCGAGTGTTCCCAGTGGTGTGCGGTCGACCCCCCCGGCCCCGCGAGTGCACCGCCTGGGCAACGGCCGGGGCCGCCACCCCCCACAGGAGAGGCCCCGGCCGTCGCGCGGCACGGGCCGCGCGGCGGCCCGTACTCCCTACAGCGTCGTGGATGCGTTTTCTGTCACACCCCACCGCGTCACGGGTTGGTTGCACGTTGTACGGACGTGGACGTAGAACGGTTTCAAGCCGTAACGTGCCCATCGCGCCGACCGCGGACGATCAGCAAAACGGGTGATGCAACCGCCGCAGACCACGAGCGGCCTCAAACCGCTTTCAACGACGGAATCACGACGGTGAGACCCGGCCCGCGGATGCGGCGTCGGCGCAGGCGGACAGAGGGGCAGTTCGAGGTGCTGGGGGACGACGCGGAGCTGACGGCCGCGGTGCTTGCGGCACAGTCGGGGGACGAGACCGCGTTCCGGACCGTGTACCGCGCCGTCCATCCGCGTCTGTTCGGATACGTGCGGACACTGGTCGGCGACCCGGACGCCGAGGACGTCACCTCGGAGGCATGGCTCCAGATCGCACGCGACCTCGAGCGGTTCAGCGGGGACGCCGACCGGTTCCGCGGCTGGACGGCCCGGATAGCCCGCAACCGCGCGCTCGATCACATACGCATGCGCGGTCGCCGGCCCGCGATCGGCGGCGACGAGACGGAACTGACCGGGAAGCCCTCGGAGTCGGACACGGCCGGTGAGGCCATGGAGGCGCTGGCCACCGGACACACCCTCTCCCTCATAGCCCAGCTCCCGCAGGACCAGGCGGAGGCCGTCGTACTGCGGGTGGTCGTGGGCCTCGACGCCAAGAGCGCCGCCGAGACGCTCGGAAAGCGTCCCGGGGCGGTCCGTACGGCAGCCCACCGCGGTCTCAAACGCCTTGCGGAACTGCTTGGTCAGGGTGCGGAGGCGGATCCGGAATCGGCGGGCGGACTCGGCGCCCTGCCTCCCCCACGAGAGGCGCACCGGCGCACGGTGGCGTCCGGCGGTGTGACGCATATGCGTTCGCGGACGCAGAAGGACATGTGATGGCCGACGAGCAGTACAGGTGGCTGGACAGTGACGCGGCGGAGCGTCTGCTGCGCGGAGAGCCGCTGGACGCCGTCGACGACGTTGCGCGTGCACACGCCGCGAGGATTGCCGAGACCCTCTCCGAACTCGCCGCCCCACCCCTGCCGACCAGCGACGAACTGCCCGGGGAGGCCTCGGCCGTGGCCGCTTTCAGAGCGGCTTGCACGGCCCGCCACGGTGAGCGCACGGGCGTCGGGGGGCCGGCTTCCGGGCGCTCCGCGGCCCCCTCCGGCGACGCCGGACTGGTGCGTCTCGGGCGGCCGGTCGCGGACGGGCGGCAGGCCCGGCGATGGCGCCCCGTGCGCTTCGCGCTGGCCGGGGTGGTGGCCGCCGGGATGATCGGCGGGGCCGCGGTGGCGGCCGGAACCGGAGCGCTGCCCACGCCGTTCCACGAACCGCGTCCCGCCGCGTCCGTGTCGGCGGCCGCGACCCCGCCGATGCCGCTGCTCACCCCCACGCCCGAGGGGACGCAGACCCGCGGTTCCACATCACCGACGCCCACGGAGACGAACGGCGCGCCCGCGCAGGGCACTTCGTCGCAGGACGAGGTGGACGCCGGTGCCGCCGCGACCGGGCGGCCGCGCTCTTCCGGCAACGGCGCCGCGGGGCGGGGCGGTGAGTGGTGGATCGGCGTGCGCTCCTCCTGCCGCGCCGTGGCCGACGGCAGGGAACTGGGCACCCGGCGGATGCGCAGTCTCGAGGACGCGGCCGGTGGCAGCGGCCGGGTGAAGACGTTCTGCAAGGGTGTGCTCGGCGCCGGGAGCGGCCGGGACGGCGACATCCGCGGCCCCGGCAGGGACGGCGACGGCCACGGCCACCACGGCGAAGGCGGTGGTGACCAGGGCGACGACCACGACGGTGACGGCGAGGGACACATAGGCCCGGACATCGGTCTGGCACCCTTCCCGCCGGCGACACCCCGCGTCCCGGCTCCTTCGGACGGGACGCCGTCGCCGAGCCCGACGCACAGCGCGCCGGCCACCGAAGCGTCACACTGACCCGTCGCACGGCGTCAGGGGGTGGTGCGGCCCCGCGCCCTCCTCGGCCCGCGGCGGGGCGGGCTCTCGAACCTCTCCCACGGCGGGTGTGACACTTTCGGCCGACCCGGCGCAGTACTGAGTGAGCCGACTGGTCATCGGCCGTCGCACAGAGCCGGGGTTCCCCCCGTACCCACGGCTCGGTGCACATCGGCGCGGGCGGGACACGTTCCCCCGGTCCCGCCCGCGCCCCGCACCCGCCTCGAGGCCGCTCTCACCAGTAGACGACGACCTTGTCCCCGGTCCTCGCCCCGGCGAACAGCGCCGAGATCGCCGCCTCGTCCCGTACGTTCACACAGCCGTGCGAACCTCCCGCGTATCCGCGCGCCGCGAAGTCGGCCGAGTAGTGCACCGCCTGGCCACCGCTGAAGAACATCGCGTACGGCATGGGCGAGTGGTAGAGCGTGGACACGTGGTACCGCGACTTCCAGTAGATGTGGAACACGCCCTCCCTGGTCGGCGTGTACTGCGCGCCGAACCGTACCGCCATGGTCGAGACCGTGCGTCCGTCGACCATCCAGCGCAACGTCCGGCTCGTCTTGCTGATGCACAGCACCCTGCCCGTCATGCAGCGCGCGTCCGGCGCGGCGGCCGGCTGTCCGCCCATCAGGTACAGCTCCCACTTGCCGGGCTCGTGCGTCATCTTCAGCAGCCGCTGCCAGGTGACCGAGTCCACGCGTCCGGTGCGCGGCAGTCCGCGCTTGCCCTGGAAGCCCCTGACGGCGTTCTCGGTGAGGTCGTCGTAGGTCCCCGTCGGACCGTCGAACAGCCAGGCGACCTGGCGCAGCCGTGCCTGGAGTTCACGCACACCCGGGCCGGTGGCGCCGGGTGCCCACAGGACCGCGGGGGAGGGCTTCGGGGTGGGCGCGGCGCTCGTCGCGCCCGTGCCCGAGGGGGTGTGCGAGATCTCGATGTGCACCGGAGAGCGGTGCCTGCCGCCGCCGTTCTTCGCGTCCACGGGCTGCGCGACGCACCCGGTGAGAGCGGCGAGCGCCACGCCCGTGGCGACTGCGATCAGCGTTCGGCCCATGCCCTTGGTACGCATCTGAACCCCCGTCGTCTCACCGGTCCTCATGGGCCGGTCGTGTCCCTTGAGATGTTCCCCGCGCGTGACCGCCGTCGAACTACGGGGCATGGTTGTGAGCAAGGTCCCAGCGTGCGGTACTCCACCGGTCGCACGCCCGCCGCTACAGTCCGTCGCGAGGTCGGCCGTACTGGCGAGTAACGAGGCCGGGCCATCACGCCGGGACAAGTAGCAACGCGGAGGCACACACCATGGCGCGCGAGTCGGAGTCGGGACTGCCCATCGAGCCGGTGTACGGGCCGGATGCCCTCGAGGACTGGGATCCCGCCGGGAAGCTGGGCGAGCCGGGGGCGTACCCGTTCACGCGCGGCGTGTACCCGAGCATGTACACGGGCCGTCCGTGGACGATGCGCCAGTACGCCGGCTTCGGTACGGCGACGGAGTCCAACGCGCGCTACAAGCAGCTGATCGCGAACGGCACGATGGGTCTGTCGGTCGCCTTCGACCTGCCCACCCAGATGGGTCATGACTCCGACGCGCCGATCGCGCACGGCGAGGTCGGCAAGGTGGGCGTCGCCATCGACTCGGTCGACGACATGCGGGTGCTGTTCGGCGGGATCCCGCTGGACAAGGTGTCCACATCGATGACGATCAACGCGCCCGCCGCCCTGCTGCTGCTTCTGTACCAACTGGTGGCGGAGGAGCAGGGCGTGCCGGCCGACAGGCTGACCGGCACGATCCAGAACGACGTCCTGAAGGAGTACATCGCGCGGGGGACGTACATCTTCCCGCCGAAGCCGTCCCTGCGCCTGATCGCGGACATCTTCAAGTACTGCAGGGCCGAGATCCCCAAGTGGAACACGATTTCGATCTCCGGATACCACATGGCCGAGGCCGGCGCCTCTCCTGCGCAGGAGATCGCGTTCACGCTGGCCGACGGCATCGAGTACGTGCGCACGGCCGTAGCGGCGGGCATGGACGTGGACGACTTCGCTCCCCGGCTGTCGTTCTTCTTCGTGGCCCGGACCACGATCTTGGAGGAGGTCGCCAAGTTCCGTGCGGCCCGCCGGATCTGGGCGCGGGTGATGAAGGACGAGTTCGGGGCGCAGAACCCCAAGTCGATGATGCTGCGCTTCCACACCCAGACGGCGGGTGTCCAACTGACGGCGCAGCAGCCGGAGGTGAACCTGGTCCGGGTCGCGGTCCAGGGGCTGGCCGCGGTGCTCGGCGGCACCCAGTCGCTGCACACGAACTCCTTCGACGAGGCGATCGCGCTGCCGACCGACAAGAGCGCGCGTCTGGCCCTGCGCACGCAGCAGGTGCTGGCCTACGAGACGGACGTGACGGCGACGGTCGACCCCTTCGCGGGCAGCTATGTCATCGAGAGGATGACGGACGAGGTCGAGGCCGCGACGCTGGAGCTGATGGAGAAGGTCCAGGACCTCGGCGGTGCGGTGTCGGCCATCGAACACGGCTTCCAGAAGAACGAGATCGAGCGCAGCGCCTACCGCATCGCCCAGGAGACGGACGCGGGCGAGCGGGTCGTGGTCGGCGTCAACCGCTTCAAGCTCGACGAGGAGGAGCCGTACGAGCCGCTCCGCGTCGACCCCGCGATCGAGGCGCAGCAGGCCGAACGCCTCGCCCGGCTCCGGGCGGAACGCGACCAGCCGGCGGTGGACACGGCCCTGGCGGACCTGAAGAAGGCGGCGGAGGGCACGGACAACGTCCTGTACCCGATGAAGGAGGCCCTCAAGGCCCGCGCCACGGTGGGCGAGGTGTGCAACGCGCTGCGGGAGGTGTGGGGGACGTACGTGCCCTCGGACGCCTTCTGAGCCGGGCGACCGGTCCGCAGCGCCGGCCGGGGGGACGGACGGCCCGAGCACGTCCGTCCCCCCGGCCGCAGGCGTCCTGCCGGGCGGCGACGACCGACCCGTCCGTCTCGTCCTGCGAAATCCGAAAGCCGAGTGTCGTACCCCCGTGCGACACTCCTTCCATGTTCGGCGTCATCGATCTCCCCACCTACCTGGCGGGACTCGTCCTCATCGTCCTGCTCCCCGGGCCCAACTCCCTGTACGTGCTCTCCGTCGCCGCCCGGCGCGGTGTGCGGGCCGGGTACACCGCGGCGGCCGGCGTCTGGTGCGGGGACACCGTGCTGATGACGCTGTCCGCGGCCGGAGTCGCCTCGCTGCTCCAGGCGAACGCCGTGCTGTTCGGGATCGTGAAGTACGCGGGCGCCGGCTATCTGACATGGCTCGCCTTCGGAATGCTCCGTACCGCCTGGGGGATGTGGCGGACGCGACGCGAGAGGGACGTGCCGGAACAGGCCGTGACGGCCACCGCCGCCGAGGAGCGGCCTTACCGCCGGGCGTTCGTCGTCAGCCTGTTCAACCCCAAGGCGATCCTGTTCTTCGTCGCCTTCTTCGTGCAGTTCGTCGATCCCGGGTACGCCTATCCGGCGCTCTCCTTCGTGGTGCTCGGCGCCTTTGCCCAGCTCGCCAGCTGCCTCTACCTCAGCGCCCTGATCTTCAGCGGCACACGACTCGCGGATGCCTTCCGTCGCCGCAAGCGGCTGTCGGCGGGGGCCACTTCCGCCGCGGGCGCCCTCTTCCTCGGCTTCGCGGTGAAGCTGTCGCTCGCGAGCGCGTAGCCGCCGGCTACCGCAGGCCGAACCGCGTGAGGTAGTCCGCGAGTCCGTCCGCCGAGTCGCCGCCCCAGCCGACGTGACCGTCGGGCCGGACCAGGAACAGGCCGGTCCCGTAGGACCCGTGGGCCGGGCCGTGGACCACCCGCACCCGTTCCGGGGTCGCCGGCGCCGGCGTACCGAGGGCCAGCAGCGTCCAGTGCGGGCCGCGGAAGGCGTCGAAGAGCCGCACGCCGTCCACCGTCGCGTCCGGTGCGCGGTCGCCCGCCCGGACCCGGCCCGGGGCCCTCCGGGTCTCCGCCGTGAGCGGCGAATCCCGGTACCCGATCCCGAGCTGCCGGGTCGCCTCGCCCCGCCTTGTCTCGCCGCGGTGCACGCGCGTGGACAGACCGAGGACGTCCGCCGCGACGGGCCGCCGTTCCTCCTCGTAGCTGTCCAGAAGCGACTGCGCCGCACCGTCCCGCAGCACGGCTCCCAGCTTCCAGCCCAGGTTGTAGGCGTCCTGGACGCTGGTGTTCAGACCCTGGCCGCCCGCCGGCGAGTGGATGTGGGCCGCGTCACCGGCGAGGAAGACCCGCCCCTCGCGGAACCGGTCCGCGAGGGCCGCCCGCGGCCGGAAGTCCGAGGCCCAGCGCACCTCGGTCACGTCCTCGGGGGCGAGATGGGATCGGGCGGCCACGACCTTGCGGATGCCGTCGAGGGACAGGTCGGGCGTCGTGGCCTCCGGGAACCGCGCGACGAGTTGGAAGTCCTCGGTGCGTGCCAGCGGACAGAGGGCGAGGAACCCCTCGCCGTCGGCACCGGGCGGGAAGATGTGCCAGTTGTCGCGGTCCAGGCCGCTTACGCGCACGTCCGCCACAAGGGTCGGGTTCGGGTCGACGGCCTCGCCGGTCATGCCGATGCCGAGCGCCCGGCGCACGGCCGACCGCCCGCCGTCGGCCGCGACGACGTATCGGGCGCGCACCGGGGCTCCGGAGGCGAGATGCGCGCTCACCCCGGCCGGGTGCTGTTCGAGGCCGACGACCTCCCGGCCGAAGGCGACCCGTCCGCCCAGCTCCTCCAGGCGGGCGTGCAGGATCTCCTGGGTCCGCCACTGCGGCACCATCCACGGCTCGTTGTACGGCGCGTCCTCGCTCGCCTCGGCCGGCTCGAACATCCGGTGCTCGCCCGTCCGGTGGCCGTCCTGCCAGATCATCCCGACCGGATAGGGGCCGCCCGCCGCACGGATCGCGTCGAGCACGCCGAGGTCGTCGAGGACCTCCATCGTGCGCGGCTGGATGCCCTTGCCCCGGGAACCGGGGAAGAGGGCTTCTGCGCGCTCGAGGACCACGGCGTCCACGCCACGCCGGGCGAGGTCGACCGCGAGCGCGAGCCCGGTGGGCCCGGCGCCGACGACGGCGACCTCGGTGCTCTCGGTGTCCATGGCTGCCTCCTTAACGTTGTTAAGTTGCGTTGTCCGCAAGCGTGTCCTTAACGGCGTTAAACTGTCAAGCGTGGCTGCGCAGAGAGGTCCGAAACTGGACAGAAGGCAGGTGGCGGAGGCGGCCCTGGGGCTGCTCAACGAGGTGGGGCTCGAGGGCCTGACGCTCCGCGCCATCGCCAAGGAGCTGAACGTGCAGGCGCCCGCCCTGTACTGGCACTTCAAGAACAAGCAGGCGCTGCTGGACGAGATGGCGACGGAGATGCTGCGGCGCATGTCCGACGGTTTCGCCGCGCAGCCGGACGCGCCGGACCTGGCGTGGCGGGATGTGTTCTTCCAGCGGATGAGCGCTCTGCGCGAGCATCTGCTGCGCTATCGGGACGGTGCCAAGGTCTACGCGGGCACGCGGTTCACGGACATGTCCTACGCCGAGCCGATGGAGGCGAATCTGCGCCTGCTCACCGGGGCCGGATTCACCCCGGGCGGCGCGGCGCGCGCCTGGTTCACGGCGTACAGCTACACGATCGGCTACGTCATCGAGGAGCAGGCCATGGGGCCCGACCCGGCCTCCGGTGCGGAGGGCTACGACCTCGACGCCCGCGCCGAGCGCCTGGCGGCCTACCCGCTGGCGGCGGAGGCGGGCCGCGAGATGTTCCAGGAGCACGGCCAGGGCTTCGAGGCCGGACTCAGGGCGGTGATCGAGGGCATCGGGCTCACCCTTCGGGGCGAGGCGGACGGCACCGGTCGCTGAACGACGTGAGGGGCACCCCGTGGCGGGGTGCCCCTCACGTCGGGCGGGGCGGGCGGCTACGCCAGCGGCTTCGACAACGCGGCGCGCAGCTTCGGCGTCAGCCAGTTCTCGATGTAGCGGTTCAGCAGCCACGCCAGCAGCAGCATCGAGGCGATCGTCAGCAGGAAGGTGGCGTACGACGGGATGTGCAGGCTCCGGTGCAGCGTCCTGACGACGACCCAGCCGAGGTGCTCGTGGACCAGGTAGAAGGGGTAGGTCAGTGCGCCGGCGACCGTCAGCCAGCGCCAGTTCGCCCAGTCCAGCCAGCCCAGCGCGATCGCCGCGACCGCCACGAAGCCGAAGGCGACGATCAGCGTGATGCCGAGGGAGGTGCGGTGGGCGAAGGCGTTCGGGTCCGAGGCGTTCCACAGGTCCCGCACCGCGTAGTGCTGCCCGATCAGGAAGTTCACGGCCACGATGCCCCAGGCGTAGGCGTCCTTGCGGTTGCGGTGCACCAGGTACAGGCCGACACCGCCGATGAAGAAGGGCGCGTACTCGGGCATCAGGATCACGTTCAGCAGTGCGTCCTTGGACGACTGGGTGATCGCGGCCGCCAGGGTCCAGCCGGCGCAGAAGAGGATCACGCGCCGGCGGCTGGCGCCCGGCAGCACGATGCACAGCGCGAACAGGGCGTAGAAGCGGACCTCCGCCCACAGCGTCCAGCACACACCGAGGACCCGGTCGACGCCGAGCGGCATCTGGAGCATCGTCAGGTTCACCAGCACGTCACTGGGCGACAGCGCCTTGTAGGCGACCGTCGGCAGGGCAAACGCGAACGTCACGAGGAGGACCGCCGCCCAGTAGGCGGGCAGCAGGCGTGACGCCCGGGAGGCGAAGAACGAGCGGAGGGGGCGTCCCCAGCCGCTCATGCATATGACGAAGCCGCTGATCACGAAAAAGACCTGGACGCCGAGGCAGCCATAGGAAAACCACGAGTGCAGCACGGGGAACTGCGTCTTCGGTGACGTGCCCCACGCGGCGGTGATCTCGCCGCCGCGTCCCCCGTAGTGATACAGAGCAACCATCAGCGCGGCCACCAGCCGCAGCCCGTCGAGGGCGCGCAGGCGGCCACCGGACCTCTTCGCCTTCGGCTGTGCGGGCGTGACGCGCCGCTCTTCGGGACGGGCGGCCACGGCGGATTGCTGTTTCGCTGTGCTGACGACCGTTTCGGTCACTGATACCCCTTGAAGATCCGCCGCGGGCTCCGTTCTGCTCACTTCTGACCGAATGCGCCCGGGTCAAATGAAAGTCGTCTATCGAGACTCTATGACCTCACCCTGAGCGAATCTGTTCGACGGGATCAGCATTTGCCCGCAAGACCCGAGGGGTTCATCTTCACGTCGTATTGGTTTCTTACTGTTCCCCAACCTTCCCCCCAGGGCTTGGCGATTTCGTACCTTTTTCACACCTTGCAGGAGAACCATGACGAGGGTTGGCAGTAGATGGACACGTCCCCGGCCCGGGGGGCCCGTGTCGGAGCCAGCGGGCTTCGGGGCGCCGACCGCTCAGCCCAAGCCGACCGAGCTGGACGACTGCCTGCGTGCCTGTGCCGTGCACAGCGGCAAACTGGTCGGCAGCCTGGACACCCGCCGAACAGCCCTCGCCGAAGCGCTGCGCCAGCTGCTCGCCCTGGTCGCCGCCGGTGAGGACCAGCCCTCGCCCGCGCCCTCGGGCGCGGGCAGCCTGCTGCGCCGTGGTGCCAAGGTCGTCGGCGGGGGCATGAGCAACAAGATGCTCGACGCGCTCCTCGCCGTCGGCAACAAGGCGCTCGACTGCGGCTACGACGACGAGCTGAACCTCACACTGCTGATCAGCGACACGGTTCTGACCCAGCGCAAGAACTCCCGCGCCGGCTGGCGGCTGCGCGGCCGTCTGCTGGAGGCCATCGGGCGTCCGGCCGCCGCGGCCGATGCCTTCGAGCGCTACCTGGAGCTGACCACCGAGGACGGTTACGGCGTCCGGGCGCGGCTCGCCGGCATCAAGGCGGCGAACACGGCCCGCGCCGAACTGCTGACCGTCCTCGCGGGCGCCGTCCCCGACTCCGCCCGGTTCGCCGGCGGCCCCGCCACCGACATGTGGGCCGAAGGTCTCGCCGCGCACGCCCTCGGCGACTGGGCCGGCGCCCAGGCACGCCTCGTCGGCGCACTGCTCGCCATGGACAGCGCCGAGGTCCCCGAGCAGGAGATCCAGGAAGCCATCGGGCAGTACCTGGACCTCAGCACCGAGCTGCACACCCGGCCCACCCCCGAACTCATCCAGGCCATCGCGCTGTACGCCGCCGCGCGCCGCAACCGTATGCGCGGCCCCGTCCCGGACCCCATGTTCGGGGGCGTGCAGTGGCTCAGCCTCGGCGAGTTCCGCAACCGGATCGCCGGCAAGTCCATCTGCCTCATCGCCAACTCCGGCAAGGTGGGCGAGTCCTCGATGGGCTCGCAGATCGACGACTACGACCTGGTCGTGCGCTTCAACTCGTACAGGATCGACCCGGCCCACACGGGCAAGCGGACCGACATCCACGTGACGATCCACAAGCACGCCTTCAACTGGGACAAGCCCGTCGACATCCGGCTCGTCTTCGGCGGCAACTCGCCCGACTGGAAGTACTCCGTGCGCAACAAGCTCGTCCCGGGCGCGCAGACGTACGTCGGTGACGAGTCGCTGCGCTGGCCCGTCCGCAACATCGGCGCCCTGACCACCGAGCAGTTCGCCGCGATCCCGACCTCCGGCTTCAACATGCTCTGGCTGCTCGACTACCTCGATGTCAGCCCCACGCTCGACCTGATCGGCTTCGACTTCTACGAGAGCGGCGCGTACCGCATCCCGGAGGCGATGAAGCTGGCCATCACCAACGTGCACGAATACGGCAGCGAGAAGGCGTGGGTCATGGAACGGGCCCAGAGCGTCTCCGGCATGAGGATTTCCCTGCGATGACCACGACACCGATATCCGCGGCGGCCGACTCCCGCCCCACCGCCGGCGACGACTCCGCCCGCGCGCTGACCGGCAAGCGCCGTGTCGCCTTCGCGAGCTTCGTCGACGAGAACTACCTGCCCGGCTTCCTTGTGCTGCTGCGCTCGCTCGCGCTGTCCAACCCGGACGTGTGCGAGGACTTCATCGTCCTGCACGACGATCTGCGCCCGGCATCCGTCGCCGCCATCCGCGCCCTGCACCCGCGGGTGCAGTTCCGCCGTGTCGACGCCGACCACTACGACAGCTACGTCAAGGGCGACCAGGACAACTACCTGGTCCGCAAGGCGTACTTCATCCTCGACGTCTTCCGCATCCGCGACTACGACACCGTGATCACCCTGGACACCGACATGGTGATCCTCAACCCGATCACCGAACTGCTCGCGCTGCGCGAGGGCCTGGCCGCCGTCCCGCAGTTCTTCTACGGCGACAAGACCCGCATGCTCAACAGCGGACTCCTCGTCATCCAGAAGGAGTACCTGAGCGACGAGTTCTGCGCGAAGCTCGACGAGATCGGCCGCAGCGGCCGCTACGAGCTCGACAAGCACGACCAGGGCATTCTCAACGCCCTGCTCGACGGCGACTTCGTCGACCTCGACCCCAAGTACAACTACGTCAAGCGGCGCCTGTCCGGCGACCTCCCGGTCCCCGACGAGACCGCGATCCTGCACTTCACCGGCCGCCACAAGCCCTGGCAGGGCGGCGAGTACGGGTACAGCCAGGCGCAGGCACGCTGGGCCGAGTTCGACATCACCGACGCCGAGCTGCACGCCGCCTTCATCGAGAAGGGCGACCCGGCCCACCCCGACCTGCTGATCCACTACGGCACCGCGCACGTCGGGCGCACCGGTGACGTCGACACCGCCCGCCGCGTCGGCCTCGCCCACATCGGCGCCGGCGACTACCAGGCCGCCGTCGACATCCTGGAGCAGGTCCACCTCCCCGTCGACGAGGCGTGGCCGCACGAGGTGTACGGCAACGCCCTGATGAGCGTCTCCCGCTACGAGGAGGCCCGCGCCCATCTGCTGCTGGCGACGGCCGCCCCCAACCGGGCCGCCACCGCCTTCTCCCGGCTGGCCCAGATCTCCTGGGTGCACGGCGACGACACCGGCGCGCAGAAGTACGCCCTCGCCGGGCTCGGTGTCGACCCCACGCACCGGGCGAGCCGCATCTGGCACCAGCGCACCGTCGGTGTCCCGGCCCAGTCCGCCGGCAGCCCCGAGGACCAGCTCGCGCACGTCGCGTTCTACATGGACCGCCAGGGCAACGCCGGGGACAAGCTGCTCCCGGAGAGCGTCCGCCTCGCCTTCGACCCGGACACCGGCGCCCGCCGCTGGCACTCCGTCCACGCGCACCGCCTGTTCGACGAGGCGGCTCTGGAGCGCGTGAACGCCCGCAGGGGCATGGTCATCGGCGGCGGTGGCCTGTTCATCCCGGACACCATGCCGAACGGCAACAGCGCCTGGCAGTGGAACGTCCCGGACGAGCTGCTCGACCGCATCGACGTGCCCATCGCGGTCTACGCCGTCGGCTTCAACGCCTTCGACGGCCAGTCCTACCGGGCGGAGCGGTTCCGCAGTTCGCTGCGGCTGCTGGTGGAGCGCTCGTCCTTCTTCGGCCTGCGCAACCACGGCTCCATCGCCAAGGTCCGTTCGATGCTGCCGGAGCACCTGCACGACAAGGTGCGCTTCCAGCCCTGCCCGACCACGGTCACCCGCCAACTCGTCGCGAACTGGCAGGACCCGGCGAGCCGTGAGGACACCATCCTCATCAACGCCGCCTACGACCGCGCGGGCCTGCGCTTCGGCCACGACTACGGCTACTTCCTCGCCCAGATGGCCAAGGCCGTCAAGGACCTGGGGAAGCTCGCCGAGGTCAAGTGCGTGGCGCACTCGCTCGACGACGAGAAGCTCGCCTTCGACCTGCGCCGCGAGCACGGCGTGTCGATGCCCGTCATCCCGATGTACGACTTCGAGAACGACGAGATCCGCGACCTGTACGCCCGCACCAAGCTGGTCATCGGCATGCGGGGCCACGCCGGCATGATCCCGTTCGGCTGCGGCACGCCCATCATCAGTCTGATCTCGCACCCGAAGATGACGTACTTCCTCCGCGACATCGACCGGCCCGAGTGGGGCGTCTCGGTGCACGACCGCCATCTCGCCGACCGGCTGGTGGAGCGCTCCCGCGACCTGCTCACGGACCACGCCAAGACCGTGGCCGACGTGCACGGACGCCAGCAGGAGCTGTGGAAGGTCACCGAGGCCAACGCCGCCGACCTGCGCACGATCCTGGGCGGCTGACCCATGGCGACCGTCCTCAGTGACGCGTCCGCCGCATCGGCACCCCGCGTCCGCCGCTCACCCCTGTGGTGGCCGGTGGTCGCGGTGCCGGCGGCGGCCGCCGTTGTGTACACGGTGCTGACCCGGCGCCCCACCGGTGACATCCGGTACGTTCTCGCCGCCCTGCGTACCGGTGGCGAGGCGGGCTACTCCCCGTCCGAGGTCTTCACCCACCGGCCGTTCTTCTACCGGTGGTTCATCGCGCTTCTCGACGACATCACGTTCGGTGGAGTCGTCGTCCGGGAGACCGTGATGTACGCGGCGGGCACCCTGCTCGCCGCTGCGGCGGCCTACGCCCTCTACCAGGCGCTGCTGCGCCGGCTGACGGGCCGCGAGGCCGCCCTGACCGCGGGTGCCACCGGCCTGCTGATGATCCTGACCCCGCGCACGGACTTCCTCCAGCCGGAGTGGGCCGCGGTCGTTCTCGCCGTGTTCGGTGTGGCGGCGGCGCTCGGCGTGGCCCGCCCCTGGCCGGCGGCACTGATCTCCGCGCTGCCGTTCGGGCTCGCGGTGATGATGAAGTACTCCACCGCCTCGACCGCCGCGTTCGGCATTCTCCTCGTCTACGTCGTCGACCGCGGCCGTGCGATCCGGGTCACGCTCGTCTCCGTGGTCGGTGCGCTGGTCCTGTTCGCTCTCAGTGTGCTCGCCGGGTCCCACGAGTGGCAGTGGACCCATGACATGCCGCTGATCAACCAGTCGGCGCTCAGCCGCACCGGTATCCACCCCGCACACCTCTTCGCACAGTCGGTGGACTTCCTCGCCGACCGGTCCGTGCTCAGCCCCGTGTTGCTGCTCCTGCCGGGTGCCCTGCTCCTCCTCCTCGCCCGGGTGAGCGGACGTGGACGCCGTGTCGAACTGCTCGTCGTCGCTCTGGCCATCGGGTGCGGCTCGCTGGCGGTCGTCATCGTGCAGGGCAACTGGTTCATGTACCACGCCTTCCAGCTGACCGTGGTCGCCGCCGCGATGTGGGGGCTTGCGGTGGGCGGCGCCCGCCGCTCGATCCCGCGCTGCTTCGGTGTCGTGTCGCTGCTGTTCGGGCTGCTGCCCGTGCTGTACGCGCAGGCCCCCAAGGGGGTGCAGCGCCCTGCCACGATCTGGGCACTGGGCCTGGTCGCACTCCTGGCGGCGGCTGTCGACGCGTGGCGCGAATCCCGCGGCGCGGACAGGGTTTCCCGGGGTGTGCTGCCCGCCGCGATCGCCGCTCTGGCGGGGGTGGTGTGCCTGTCCGGCAGTGTGTGGCCGGGTTCGCCGCACCTGGTGGCGCACGGCAAGGTGGGTTCGACCAACGCCTCGTTCCTGCGTGGGGTCGAGCGCAAGCAGGACCATGACCGCGAGCTGCGTGCGCAGATCCCCGACGGCGCGCGGGTGCTCTACCTGGCTTTCGGCGACGACGTGTACTTCATCGACCATCCGGCCCAGTGCCGGTATCCGATCTCCACGTTCCTGCAGCGCTCCCGCTTCCTGCCGGATGTCGCCGATCTCAAGTCCTTCAAGGAGAACGCCGACTGCGTCGACCACAACCCGGCGCCCTACGCGGTGCTCGACCGGGTCTGGTTCAAGCCCGGAAAGGTCGACCCGGAGCTCCGGAGGCGCATCAGCGCCACCTACGACTGCCCGCCGGCGAACGGCGATCTGAAGATCGTGGTGTGCAAGCGCAGGTCCGGCACCAGCTGACCCGCGCACAACGACTGCGGGGCCCCGGCCGGCACACCGAGGCCCCGTAGCACAAAGAAGACGGGGCCCCGCCAGGCACACGGGGCCCCGTTCTCGTGTCCGCGCGGTCAGCGCAGTCCGAGCGAGGCGGTCACCTTTCGCGACATCGCCACCGAGTAGCTCTGCCCGCGGTCCTGCGGGTAGATCTGCGCCATCGTCGCCAGCGTGACCTTGCTCATCGGCGTCTCGTGGCCGGGGATCAGTGCCCGGTACTCGGGCGTCACCACCGGCTGGGCGAACCCTGCCTTGGAGAAGTGCCACTTCTGGATCCAGGAGCGGTCGAACTCCGGGTTGATCCGCTGCAGGTACGGCACGAACCTGTCCAGCAGCTCGCCGGGCTCGGTGGTGAACCGCCAGTCCTCGCGCTCGACGTAGTTGCCGACGTAGAGGACGTGACGGCCGCCGTAGACGGACGGGTCGATCATCCGGGTGTGCTCGACGACCGCGAGGAAGGGGAAGTCCGGCTCGTTGATGTTGAGCCAGTAGTACGGGATCACGCTGCGGTCCAGCTCCAGCACGAAGCAGGTCGCTCCCAGGTACTGGTTCTTCCACACCGCGTCGTCGGCGGGCAGCCCGGCCGCCTTGGCGAAGGCCGGCTGCGGCGTGGTGACGATCAGGCGGTCGAAGGAGTAGCTGGAGCCGTCGGCGCAGTGCACCACCGCGGGGCCGTCGGCGCCCTCCTGCCGGATGCTCTCGACCGCCTTGCCGAACTCCACCTTGCCGCCGCGCTCGTCGATCCCGTCACGCAGGGCCGCGTAGACACGCTCGAAACCGCCGTCGACATAGCCGAGCTCGAAGGTACGGCAGTGGATGCGCGCCCACAGCCAGGCCATCGAGACCTGCTCGGCGCGATCGCCGAACTTGCCGCGCAGCAGCGGCTCCCAGACGGCCGCGGTCGCCTTCTTGCCGGCCCACTTGCGCAGCCAGGCCAGCGCCGTGAGGTCGTTGTAGCGCTCGCCGTTGCGGACGGCCTTCAGCACCGCGGACGAGCCCGCGAAGCGGACCGCGTCCACCGGGGAGAACTCCGGGAAACGCACCATGTCGAACGGCGACGTGAAGTCGATCAGCTTGCCGCCGCGGTAGATGCCGGTGGTCGGCTTGTGGAAGCGGAGCGCGTCGCCGAGCCCCAGCTCCTCGATGAGGCCGATCATGTCCCGGTCGCTGCGGAAGATGTGGTGGTAGTAGCGCTCCAGGGGGACGCCGCCCACGTCCAACGACGCGGCGAGACCGCCGAGTTCGCGGGCCGCCTCCAGGATGGTGACCTGGTGGCCGGCGCGTATGGCGTCCCAGCCGGCGGTGAGGCCGGTGGCACCCGCGCCGATGATGCCGAGGTTCATGCGAAGCTCCACTTTCTGTTGAGCACGAACTGGAGCGCCAGGACCAGCGGCAGCGAGCCCGCCTTGACGTAGTTGGCGTCGATACCCAGCGCGTCGGTGAAGACGAGGAAGAGCAGGTCCGTGAGGACGATCCCGGTCAGACCGACGGCGTAGAAGCGCAGGAAGCGCACCACGAGCCGGTCGCGCCGTTCGAAGGTGAACAGTGCGTTCAGGATGAAGTTGTTGGTGATGGCGAGCGTGGTGCTGAGCACGTTGGCGATCTGCTCGTTCATTCCCGCCCAGTTGTGCAGAAGCAGGAAGACGACCATGTCCAGCGCGACGCCGCTGCCACCGATCACCGTGTAACGGACCAGCTGGCGAAGCATCTGCGACCGGCTCTCGGTGACCGCGTCACCCGAGCCGGTCGCAGATGCTTCCTCGGCCGCGGTCTCAGACGCCACGACGACCGTCCCGCCCGTCCTCGTCGGCGCCGATGACCTCGCGCACCAGGTACAGCGGGCGCCTCTGGGCCTCGCTGTAGATGCGCCCGATGTAACTGCCGAGCACGCCCAGCGACAGCATCTGCGTGCCGCCCAGGAACAGCACCACGACCATCAGCATCGTCCAGCCGGAGACGGTGATGTCGGGCCGGAAGAACTTCATCCCGAGCGCGTACACGATGCCGGCCAGCGACAGCAGCAGCACCACGAAACCGAGCCGGGTGATCAGCTTCAGCGGAGTGGTGGAGAAGCTGGTCACGCCGTCGATCGCGAGGCGGGCCATCTTGCGCAGCGGGTATTTCGTCTCGCCCGCGAACCGCTCGTCGCGGTCGAAGGAGATCTCCTTCTGCCGGTAGCCCATCGAGGCGACGATGCCGCGCACGAACCGGCTGCGCTCGCGGTACCTGCGCAGCTCGTCGGCGACCCGGCGGTCCAGCAGCCGGAAGTCGCCGGTGTCCACCGGGATGTCCACATCGGTCCAGGACCGCAGAAGCCGGTAGAACATGTGCGCGGTGGTCCGCTTGAACGCGGTGTCCTGCCGGGAACGGCGGCGCGCGTGCACGATCTCGGCGCCGTCGCGCCAGGCGTCGACCAGCTCCAGGCTGACCCGGGGCGGGTCCTGCAGATCGGTGTCCATGACGATCACCGCGTCGCCCGTGGCGATGTCCAGGCCGGCCGTGATGGCGATCTGGTGCCCGAAGTTGCGGGCGAAGTCGATCACCCGGACGCGGTCGTCCTTCTGCGCCAGGCCTTGCAGGATGGCGAGCGAGCCGTCGGACGAGCCGTCGTTGACGTAGACCAGCTCGGCGGCGAGATCCGGGCGGGCGTCGAGCGCGGCCGTCAGCTCGGTGTGGAAGGCGGTGATGCCGTCCTGCTCGTTGTACACCGGAAGCACGTACGAGATGAGCGGCCGCCGGGCCGGCTCCGGCGTCGCGAGCGTGACGGGAGCCGAGGCCTGGGCGGGCGGGCGTATGTCCTGCTGGGTCATCTCAGCCCGCCCGCTGAGGACGGGGTGTTGGGGAAGGCTATTTGCAGCATTCAGGGAAACTATGGAGGCTTTGTTAAACGAAACCCAACACCTCGTGTCCTGGAGCTAACTTCCCCGTTGCTCTTCGGTTCTTCAGGTTTAACCCACGGACGCGGCGGTCATCGCCGGACCGCTCTGCGGACCAGCCGTCTCAGCCGCGATTCCGGGGCCGCCGGGGAGGCCGCGGGACGGTCCGCCTCGTACGCCTTGCGCAGCTGGGCGAAATGATCGGCGCGGGTCTCGGCGAGATAGGCGTCCGTGGTGAGCGGCTCGGCGATCTTCCAGGCCCGCTCGGACTGCCCGTCGTAATGGGCGACGTAGGCCTTGGCCAGCTCCAGTACGGGCCGGAAGGGGACCTTTCTGGTGTGGTCGAGGCCGACGCGCTCCTGCACGGCCGAGATCAGCTCCAGCTTCTCGTCCACCGTGTAGGCGTCCTCGGCGATCCGCCGCAGTACGTCCTCCGGCAGCGGGCGGGTCACCTCGAAGGCCAGCGTGGAGCGGATCGGGGGCCCGGCGATCTCGATGTACGGCAGCAGGGCGCCCGTGCTGTGGTGCAGCCACGGCAGCCGGGGGCTCGCGAAGTCCTGGTGCAGGACGACGGCCCCGGGCCGCAGCCGCGGCAGGAACCGCTCGGCGACGCACCGGAAGACACGGGCAGTCTTGGCGATGTCGATGTGCAGGAACTCGATGGGGGTGCGGTCGTCCGGGTCCGAGGTCCGCCAGATGTCCCCGGCGTGGATCTCCAGGAACGGCAGGAACGGCTCCAGCCGGGCCCGGAAGTCGTCCAGGAAGGAGTTGCCGTCCTCGGGCGCGGCCCCGGAGGTGAAGAACTTCTCCGAGGCGAAGGTGCCCTTGCCCACACGGAAGAAGTCGTAGGCGTGCAGCCGACCTGTCCCCTCGTCGAACCGGGGATTCTCCTGCAGGCCGAGCGCCAGGGCGTACGTCGATCCGCCCCCGCCGGAACCGAGCTCCACGAGCGCGTCCGCGCCGGTGAGGTGATGGCGGCCCAGCAGATACAGGAACTGCAGTTCCCATTCGCTCATCTGGGCGTACGGCAGGGCGTCCGGGAGCTGTACGTCGTCCAGGAGGGGAAACAGCCGGGCGAGGTTCGACATGGAAGCACCTCACAGGTCGGAGATGGGAACATCTGCACGGATGTGGCTGCGCGATGTTAGGCCGCCCTTCGGCGGGTCTCCGATTCTGTCCCCGGTTGTTCACCTGGAATTCGTGCGGACGGTGCGCCGGACGGCAGGACGCTGCACCCGGCGCACCGTTCGTCGCGTCAGCGGCGTACCGCCTTGCGCAGCGCCCTGGCCCGCCGTACGACCCGGCGCGCCGTGGAGCTGCGCGGCAGAAACGCCAGACGCTCGGGAATGCCGCCCGGCAGACCCAGTGAGGTCAGCCGGCGGCGCTTGAAGTAGCGCTGGGTCTTCGGGCCGAAGTGCTGGGCAAGGAAGCGTTCCGCCGCGGGGCGCTTGCCCGGGTAGATCTGCGGCTGCATGACGAAGCCGACCGCGGTGACCAATCCGGTCAGCGTCTCGGCGTCGAGGGTGTCGCGCTGCTGCTTGCCGTCCAGTTCCGGAAGCAGCGCGTCGGCCAGGGTGAGAGGGATCCGGTTGCTGTTCTGGAACGGTGCGAGGCGGTCCAGCAGGGGCGCGGTGCCGACCCGGGCGACCGGCAGGTCGTAGAACGCCGAGGCGGTGAACAGCGCGGTCGAGAAGCACCCGACCACCAGTGCGGGCCGGGCCTTCTCGAACAGCGTCTCGGCGAGGACGGGAACGTCGAGGACGGTGAGGTCCACCTCGAGCTTGTCGGCCTCGGCCTCCAGCGCACGGCTGAAGCGGGCGGGCGCGGTCGGGTGGGGCTTGAAGACGATCGAGCGATGGCCGCGGGCGACCGCCCCCCGCATCATCCGCACGTGCAGGTCCTCCTCCTCCTGCGGGGAGAGGATGTCCAGGGCCGACAGGTACTGGCCGAGCAGCAGGGCGGAGTTCTCGGGCAGCGGCGGAAGCTCCGCCACGGAGTCGCCGAGGCGGCCGAGTACCTTGAGGAAGGCGCTGGTCGGCAGGATCTGCGGGGTCACGTCGAACTCGGTCAGCAGCAGCGGTGTGAGGCCGGGGACCAGGTCGAGGTGGAGCAGCCGCCGTACGCGGGTGCCGACCAGCGGGTCGATCTTGTTCCGGGTGGGGCCGTAACTCATCAGCCCGTCGGCGTAGACGTCGATGGGCGCGTCCGTGAACAACTGGGCGATGGTCAGAGCAGGGTTGACCTGGATGGACTCCAGCACCAGCGACACGTGGTCGTCGCCCAGGTCCCACAGCATCCGCAGATAGCGCTCGAACAGCGGGAGGTCGTCGGGGCGTGGTGCCCAGGCTCCCGGGTGGAAGGGCCGGATCGCGTCGTTGTAGGACAGCACCGCGTCGAAGTGCTCACGCAGCGGCGCGAACCCCGGCATCTCGTCGACGGCGGGTGTGGTCTCCGGCATGGCGGAGTTGTTGCACACCAGCAGCAGGCGGCGGTCCGCCGCGGGGAAGCAGTCGGACTCGATGGCCGCGGCCAGCGTGGCGGCGCCGTACAGCGTCGACGCGCAGAAGATCTGGGTGGTTCGGGACATCAGGCGGCCGCCTTCGCTGTGGTGGCCCGCCGGCGCAGTCGCCGCAGCCGGGAGGAGCGGTGCAGGTCCATGGTGTCGAGGACGTCGGTGAGCAGTTCCTGGGGCATACGCTTGATCGCCGCGGCGCTCATCGTCCGCAACTGCTTCGCCACACTCGGTTCGAACTTGTCGATCTCCGACAGGTGATGGGCGATGATCGCGCAGTAGGTGCGCACCGCCTTCGGCAGCAGCCGGTCGGCCTGGGGGTCGGCCGCGGTCTCCTCGATCACCTGGTCGAAGGCGCGGATGAAGTCGAGCTGGCGTACGTCTCCGATCTGGGTGAGGGAGCCGGCCACTCCCCGGCGGTAGAAGACGCCCATCAGGCTCACCACGGCGAACGACTCCGCCTCACGGTGCAGCTTCCAGATCCACGGCCGGTCCTCGGCCGTGCGCAGTCCGTCGGTGAAGTGCAGCAGGCCCTTGTCGAGCAGCCGGCGGTGATAGGCGCCGGCCCAGGCGTAGGGGTAGTCGACCGAGGTCGAGCGGTCGGCGGGCAGGATCGCGTCCCGCGGGTTCATCACTTCCCAGCGCCGCCCGTGCGGCGCCCGGAACACGGCACGTGCGCGGGCGGTGGCCTGGATGTGGTCCGTGCGGACGAAGTCGCAGCCCAGCTCCTCGATGGCCGTGACGAGGTCGCCGAGGTAACCCGGAGCGAGCCAGTCGTCGCCGTCCAGGAACGTCAGGTATTCGCCCTGTGCCGCATCCAGGCCGGTGTTGCGGGCGGTGGCGAGACCTCCGTTCTCCTCTCGACGGATGAAACGCACGCTCGCGACGTCCGAGAGTTCTTCGACCGCCCGTTCGAGAATACGTGGCGTGTCGTCTCTCGAATGGTCGTCGACGAGGATGAACTCGAATTCGGGCCTGGCATTGCGGCGCAGGCTTCTGAGGGTGTCCGGGGCGTATTGCTGCACGTTGTAGAACGGCACGATCACGGAAAGCTTTGGCACCTGCGAAAGCGTAGGGCGCGGCCCGACTGGTGAACTTTCCGGTGTGGGTACAGGGGGTGAACTCCATGTGTCGGAACGGTGCATGCCGTGCGCTTTCCGGGCTTCGACGAGCCAGTTTGGCTCTCGGTGAGGTGCTGTTAACCTTTTGTTGAATCGCGGTTGGGGTGTACCTAGGAATTGCTTCCTAGCGTCTGGAGCGTGCCAGCAAGTACTACGAAGCTCCCGCGGATTGCCGTACTCGCGGACTCCGACACCCGGTGGAAATGGGGTGCGCTGACCGCGAGCCGCCTCACTGCGGGTCCGTCCATGGAAGCGGGGCAGCATGCCGACGCGCAAGCCGCGCCGGTCCTGGACGGTTTTCTGCTGCGTGGACGCGCCACTCCCACCGTCCGCCAGCTCCACGAGGTCGGCGTCCAGGCGGACTCCCTGCGCGAGGTCACCGGTGTCGAGTTCCTGCGCGAGATGGCGAAGGAGACCTACGACGTCCTCGTGCTCGCCCTCGTCGGCGGCGGCGTCCAGGCGATGCTGCACGGTCTCGCCCACGCCTGGCAGGGACGCGCACGGCGGCCCGTCGTCGTCACCGGCTACGTCGGTGTCGTCTACGAGAAGCTCGCCGACGGCCTGCTGCTGCGCCACGGCGCGGACCTCGTCCTCGCCAATTCCCGGCAGGACGCGGAGCGCTTCCGCGCGGTGTACGAGGGAGTGGGCGCCGACGTCTCGTCGGTGACCGAGGTCGCGCTGCCCTTCCTGGGCGGGGCGCCGTACGAGAAGAAGGACCCCTACACGGTCGTCTTCGCGGCGCAGCCCTCCGTGCCCGAGAGCCGCAAGGACCGTACGTACCTGCTGGACCGGCTGGTCGAGCACGCGCGTCGGCACCCCGAGCGCGAGGTGCTGCTCAAGCTGCGCTCCAAGCCGGGTGAACACACCACGCACATCGAGGAGCTGCCCTACCAGAAGCTGGCCCAGCGGCAGGACCTGCCGGCCAACTTCCGTCTGGTGTACGGGAACATGGGCGAGGTCCTCGACCACACGGACCTGCTGGTCACCATCAGCTCGACGGCCGCCCTGGAGTCCCTGCACCGCCGGATCCCCACCGTCGTCCTCACCGACCTCGGGGTGCGCGAGGGGCTCGGCAACCACCACTTCGTGGGCTCCGGGTGCCTCGCCTCCTGGGACCAGCTCGACGACGGGCACGAGCCGGCGCCGGATCCGGAGTGGGTCGCCCGGCAGGGTGTGGCTGCCGGGGATTCCGCCTCCGGGGCAGGGTCGTACGCCACCGCCTTCGACGAGGCGCGGCTGCGCATCGGCACGCTGCTCGCCGCCGATGAACTCCCGCCGTTGCGGCCCTACTACACCCCCGTCACCGCGCCCGGCTATCTGCCCGGCGTCCTCGCCCGCCACCACCTCGCCCCGGACGGCAGCCCGCTGCCCGGCGCACCCGCCGCCGACAAGCCGGCCGGCCCGGTACGCCAGATCGTCCGCCGCGCGGCCCGCGGTGCCTACCGCCACGGAGTCCAGCGCGTGGCCCCCGTGATCCGGCGAATGGGTGAGCTGTGAGCGAGCGCATCCCACGCCAAGGACCTCAAGGAGTACAGCCCATGTCCAACCCGGAAGCGGGACAGACGGCGTCGGTTCGCCGTGTGCTCGCGGTGATCCCCGCGCGCGGCGGCTCCAAGGGTGTGCCCGCGAAGAACCTGGCGCCGGTCGGCGGCGTGCCGCTGGTGGCCCGCGCGGTGCGCGAGTGCCTGGCCGCCCGTCTCGTGACCGATGTCGTGGTCTCCACCGACGACGAGGCGATCGCCACCGCCGCCCGTGAGGCCGGCGCCGAGGTCGTGCTGCGCCCGGCCGCGATCGCCGGTGACACCGCCACCTCCGAGGACGCCGTCCTGCACGCCATGGACGCGCACGAGGCGCGGCACGGCTCGCCGGTCGACGTGGTGCTGCTGGTCCAGTGTACGAGCCCGTTCCTCCTGCGCGAGGACGTCGACGGGGTGGCCGCCGCGGTGGTCGAGAACGGTGCGGACACGGCCCTGACCGTGGCCCCGTTCCACGGCTTCGTCTGGCGGGACGCGGAGGACGAGCCCGCGCCGGTGATCGGCGCGCAGCGCACCGGTGAGCTGGGTGGCGGCACCAAGGTCGCCGATTCCCGGGTCACCCGCGGCGGCTACGGCATCAACCACGACAAGTCCTTCCGGCCGCGTCGCCAGGACCGCCCGCAGGACCTGCTGGAGACCGGCGCCGCCTACGCCATGGACGCGGCCGGGCTGCGCGAGCACCGGCACCGCTTCTTCGGCCGCACCGATCTCGTGCGCACCGACCCGGCCCGCGTGCTGGAGATCGACGACCCGCACGAGTTGGCCCGCGCCCGGGCCCTCGCGCCGCTGTTCGACGCGTCCCGGCCCGGCGCCCTTCCGACCCGCACCGACATCGACGCGGTCGTACTCGACTTCGACGGCACCCAGACCGACGACAGGGTGCTGATCGACTCCGACGGACGCGAGTTCGTCTCCGTGCACCGCGGGGACGGGCTCGGCATCGCCGCACTGCGCAAGAGCGGCCTGACGATGCTCATCCTGTCCACGGAGCAGAACCCGGTCGTCGCCGCCAGGGCCCGGAAGCTGAAGATCCCGGTCCTGCACGGCATCGACCGGAAGGACCTCGCACTGAAGCAGTGGTGCGAGGAGCAGGGCATCGCGCCTGAGCGCGTGCTCTACGTCGGCAACGACGTCAACGACCTCCCGTGCTTCGGCCTCGTCGGCTGGCCCGTGGCGGTCGCGAGCGCCCACGACGTCGTGCGCGGCGCCGCACGCGCGGTCACCACCGTACCCGGCGGCGACGGCGCGATCCGAGAGATCGCCAGCTGGATCCTCGGCCCCTCTCTCGACTCCCTCGACAAGTAAGGAATCTCCCTGCCATGAGCACCAACTCCCGTCTGCGTCAGTTCGGTACGCGTACCGCCGGTCCCGGTCAGCCCGTGTACATCTGCGGCGAGATCGGCATCAACCACAACGGTGAGCTGGAGAACGCCTTCAAGCTGATCGACGTGGCCGCCGAGGCCGGCTGCGACGCCGTCAAGTTCCAGAAGCGCACCCCGGAGATCTGCACCCCGCGCGACCAGTGGGACATCGAGCGCGACACCCCCTGGGGCCGGATGACCTACATCGACTACCGCCACCGCGTGGAGTTCGGTGAGGACGAGTACCGTCAGATCGACGAGTACTGCAAGGAGAAGGGCATCGCCTGGTTCGCGTCCCCGTGGGACACCGAGGCCGTCGCCTTCCTGGAGAAGTTCGACGTCCCGGCGCACAAGGTGGCCTCCGCCTCCCTGACCGACGACGAGCTGCTCCGCGCCCTGCGCGCCACCGGCCGCACCGTCATCCTGTCCACCGGCATGTCGACCCCGAAGCAGATCCGCCACGCGGTCGAGGTCCTCGGCTCGGACAACATCCTGCTGTGCCACGCCACGTCCACCTACCCGGCGAAGGCCGAGGAGCTGAACCTGCGCGTGATCAACACGCTGCAGAGCGAGTACCCGAACGTCCCGATCGGCTACTCCGGCCACGAGACGGGTCTGCAGACCACCCTCGCCGCGGTCGCGCTCGGGGCGACCTTCGTCGAGCGTCACATCACCCTCGACCGCGCCATGTGGGGCTCCGACCAGGCCGCTTCCGTCGAGCCCCAGGGCCTGCAGCGCCTGGTCCGCGACATCCGCATCATCGAGTCGTCGCTGGGTGACGGTGTGAAGAAGGTCTACGACTCCGAGCTCGGCCCGATGAAGAAGCTGCGCCGTGTCGCGGGTGTGGTCGCGGAGGCGGAGATCGCCGCGGCCGCCGGTGAGCCGGTCCAGGTCTGAGCACATAAGGGGACGGTCGTACGCCGATGAGCCCTCGCGCCGGATCCGCCGGCCACCGCACGCTCGCCTTTGTCGAGAGCCCCGTACAGCTCCTCAACGTGCTGGAGTGGGCCCATGCGCACGCGCTCCGCAGCACGGAGAGCGGTGTGCCCGGACAGGCGGCGGCGATCCCCACACAGGGGGGCAGGCGGTCCATAGCGGGGCGTACGCCGGCGGACGGCCCGGGGACGGCGGGTACCACCGAGGGTGACGTGCTCACCCTCGTGGTGCTGTCCCCGAACGACCCGATGACGCGCGGCCAGCTGCGCCGTATGGCGGAGCTGGCCCGCGACGAGGGTTACGAGGTGCGCTGGGAGGAGGCGCGGGGCGGTGCGACCGCGCCCTTCCAGACGATCGGCGGCCTCCTCCCGCTGCTGCGCCGCGCACACCGGGTGGTGATGGGGGATCCCTTCTCCCGTTACGTCCAGCTCCTGCTGATGATGAGCCGGGCGCGTGACCTGGTGGTCGTGGACGACGGCACGGCGACGATGGAGTTCGTCACCCAACTCGCCCGCGGCGAGCGTCTGGTGCGCTGGCACCGCAAGGGCGGCAGACGGGGTGTGCGTGAGCTGATGCTCGCTCCGGTGTCGTCGTCGGCGCGCCGCCGTCTGACGCCGAGCGGGCGGCGCACGGTGGAGGTCTTCTCGTCGATGCCGATCGAGGAGACCCCGGACGGGGTCACCGTCACGGCGAACGAGTTCTCCTGGACCCGGGCGCGGTTCGGTCCGCCCCGCATCACCAAGGGCGCGGACCTGGTCGGCACCTCTCTCGTCGAGACGGGCGTGGTGGACAGCCGGCGCTACCTGGACGCGGTCCAGGCCCTGGCCAAGGCGCACGGCGCCCGGCGCTACTTCGCGCACCGCCGGGAGAGCACGGAGAAACTCCACACTCTGGCGGTCGAGACCGGTCTGGAGGTGGTGCGCCCGGACCTCCCCCTGGAGCTGATCGCCCGCCGCGGACCCATCGGCCGGACGGTCCTCAGCTTCCCCTCCACGGTCGTCCACACCCTGCCGCTGGCCCTGGTCGGCACGGAGGTGCGGGTGTCGGTGTGCGACATCGATCCGGCGTGGCTGACGCAGAACGCGTCACCGCGCGCACAGGGCTTTCTGTCGGGTGTCTCGGGGACGGCACGGGACGTGGACCGGCTGGACTCCGGGCCGGCGGACCAGGACGTGGCGGCGGCCGGGCAGGACGTGGCCGCGGGTTAGGACGCCCGACACCTCGAAATCCGCACAACTCGCGTACGGAACAGCCATATGGCATTCACAGGTTGTCCACATCCCACGCGTTGGACCGACATGATCCGGCCATTGAATCTCCCCGCGCGGTGCCATCCGGCCACGCGCGGGGAGTTTTGTTTCCACAGTGGGGGGACCACACGTGGCGGCCACGCACCATGAGTCCGACCGAACGGATTCGGACAGACCGGAGTCCGACGGATCGGAGTCCGACAGACCGGCGCCCCGCCGGCCGCGAGCCGCCCGGGGGCTGGGTGACCGGATCTTCCGCCTTCAGCTGACGGCCACGGGAGTCGTCGTCCTGGCGATCATGGCGGCGGTCGGACTCTTCCTGCTCCTCAGGGCCGCCCAGGCACTGCGCGCCACGGGATTCTCGTTCCTCACCACCGCCGAATGGCAGCCCGACGTCCACCACTTCGGCATCGCGGCGGTACTCAGCGGCACCGTGCTGATCGCGGCCGTCGCGGTGGCGCTCTCCGTGCCGCTGGCCGTCGGGACCGCGCTGTTCATCTCGGACGTGGCGCCGCGCCCGCTGCGCCGCACCCTCGTCACGATGGTCGACCTGATGGCCGCCGTCCCGTCGGTGGTGTACGGACTGTGGGGGCTGTTCTTCCTCCAGCAGCACGTGATCGGGCTGTCGCGCTGGCTGTCCGACTGGTTCGGCTGGATCCCCCTGTTCACGGTGGACGGCACCCAGCCGGGCGAACCGCTGGCCTCCGAGAGCGTCTACACCGCCTCCACCTTCGTCGCCGGGATCGTCGTCGCACTGATGGTGGCGCCGATCCAGTGCTCGGTGATGCGGGAGGTGTTCACCCAGGCGCCGGCGGGCGAGCGCGAGGGCGCGTACGCACTGGGCGCCACGCGCTGGGGGATGATCCGCTCGGTCGTCCTGCCGTACGGCAAGGGCGGCATCATCGGCGGCACGATGCTGGGGCTCGGCCGGGCGCTGGGCGAGACGATCGCGGTGTACCTGATCATCTCCCCGGTCTTCGTGATCCAGCCGCACATCCTGCAGACCGGCTCCAACTCGGTGTCCTCGCTGATCGCCCTGCACTACGGCGACGCCTCCACCTTCGGCATGTCGGCGCTGATGGCGGCGGGCCTGGCGCTGTTCCTGCTCACGCTGGCGGTCAACTTCACCGCCTCCTCCATCGTGGCCCGCTCCCGGTCCGGCGCGCAGAGCGAGGCATGAGATGACCGTCGTAGAAGAGACCACGACCGCACCGGTCGAGGCCCCGGCCGCTCCGGAAGCCGCCGAACTCCCGGACCGTCCCCGGCGCATCGGCGGCCCGACCCGCTCGGGTGTGCTGTCGCTGACGGGCGCCGCCGTCTCGGGGTTCTGCCTCACGGTGCTGCTGTTCGGGGAACTCGCCCCCTTCTCGGGAGTATTGGGCTTCACGGTCACCGCGTACCTCGCCTTCCTCGCCGTCTACGCCGTGCTCACCGGCCTGGAGGAGAACGGCCAGGCGGTCCGCGACCGGGTGATGACCGTGGTGCTGTGGACGGCGGCCACGCTGCTGTTCTCGGGGCTCGCCCTGGTCGTCGGCTTCACCGCCTGGCGCGGCCGAGAGGCGCTGCCGCACGGCAACTTCTTCACCCAGGACATGCAGGCGTCGGGTCCGCTCGACCCGCTCACCCACGGCGGCATCCTCCACGCGATGCTCGGCAGCCTCATCATGATCACCATCGCCCTGGCGATCACGGTCCCGCTCGGCCTGACCTGCGCGGTCTACCTCAACCAGATCCCGGGCCGCTTCTCCCGGTTCGTACGGACCATCGTCGAGGCGATGACCGCGCTGCCGTCGATCGTGGCCGGCCTGATGGTGTACGCCACCTGGATCCTCATCCTCGGCATGCAGAAGTCGGGCCTCGCGGCCGCCTTCGCGATCAGCGTGATGATGCTGCCGATCGTGATCCGCGCCGCGGACGTGGTGCTCCGGCTGGTACCGGGCAATCTGACCGAGGCCGCGGAGGCGCTCGGGGCGCCGCGCTGGCGGACCGTGTGGCACGTCGTCCTGCCGACGGCGCGCTCCGGACTCGCCACCGCCGTCATCCTCGGCACCGCGCGCGGCATCGGCGAGACCTCACCCGTGCTGCTCACCGCGGGCTTCACCGCGGCGCTGAACGCCGATCCGACGAGCGGGCCGATGATCTCGCTGCCGCTCGCCGTCTTCAACTTCGTCAAGTCGCCGCAACCCACCATGATCGCCCGTGGCTTCGGTGCGGCGGCCGTCCTGATGGCGCTGGTCCTGGTGCTCTTCGCGATCGCCCGGGTGATCGGCGGGCGCGGCCCCGGGCACCAGACCCGCCGACAGGCGCGGCGTACGGCCCGCGCCTCCCGCCGCGACACCGCCCGGTTCGCCGAACTGCACGCCCCCGGCCTCACGTTGTTCGAGGCCGATCCGCAAGTCGCCCCGTTCGACCGACCTACCGGGTCCGCCACCGACGAGGACCCCGGACAGAAGCCCGGAGAGACCCACTGATGCGCCGTCACCTGCCTCTTCTTCTGCGCCGCCTGCGCGCGCCGGGGATCCTCGGTGCACTGCTCGCCGTGATCGTCGGGCTGCTGGGCGGCCCGCTGACCGCGCCCGCGGCCGCCGCCGGCGGGGGCTACACCCCGATCGCCGGAGCCGGCTCCACCTGGGCCGAGAACGCCATCGACGAATGGCGCCGCGCCGTCAACCAGTACGGCATGCGAATCAGCTACGCCGGCAACGGCTCCTCCGACGGCCGGCGTCAGTTCCTCAGCGGCACGGTCGACTTCGCGGTCTCGGACATCCCGTTCCAGACCCACCCGACCGACGGCTCGGCGGCCGAACGGCCGGGCGCGGGCTCCTACGCCTACATGCCGATCGTGGCCGGTGGCACCGTCTTCATGTACCACCTGACCGCGGGCGGCAAGCGGATCACCAACCTGCGGCTCTCCGGCGACGTGGTCACCAAGATCTTCACCGGGGTCGTCAAGACCTGGGACGATCCGGTGATCAAGGCCGACAACCCGGGCCTGCGACTGCCGCACCGCGCCATCGTCCCCGTGGTCCGCTCCGACGGCTCGGGCTCCACGGCCCAGTTCACGATGTGGATGGCCGACCAGCACAAGGGCCTGTGGCAGGACTACTGCCGGCGGGTCGGCCGTGCCGGCGCCTGCGGGCAGACCTCGAACTACCCGACCGTCTCCGGAATGATCGCCCAGTCCGGCGACCTCGGTGTGGCCGGCTACGTGGCCCAGAACTACGGCGAGGGCGCGATCGGGTACGTCAACTACTCCTACGCGCTCAACGAGCACTATCCGGTCGCGAAGGTCCTCAACCACGCGGGCTACTACACCGAGCCGACCCCGCAGAACGTCGCGGTGTCGCTGCTCAAGGCCAAGATCAACACGAACAAGAGCTCGCCGGACTACCTCACCCAGCAGCTCGAGGGCGTCTACAACGACACCGACAAGCGCAACTACCCGCTGTCCAGCTACTCGTACATGATCCTGCCCCTCAAGGAGCAGGGCATCTTCACCAAGGCCAAGGGCAGGACGCTCGGCGCCTTCTCGTACTACTTCATGTGCCAGGGCCAGCAGCAGGCGCCCAAGCTCGGCTACTCGCCGCTGCCGATCAACCTGGTGCAGGCGGGCTTCGACCAGATCCGCCGCATCCCCGGAGTGCAGGCCCAGAACATCAACATCCGCGGCTGCAACAACCCGACCTTCACCACGAGCGGCCGCAACAAGCTGGCCGAGACCGCGCCCTACCCGGCCGCCTGCGACAAGAAGGGCGCTCCGCCCTGCACCACGGGCAGCGGGGGCGCCAAGGACGGCAGCGGGTCCGCGGGTTCGGGCGGCTCGAACGGCGGCGGCTCGAACGGCGGGCCGGCCACGGGCGGCGGCACCTCGGGCGGCGGCAGTGCCGCGGGCGGTGGTACGTCCGGCGGCTCCGGTGACAGCGCACAGCCGTCCGTCGACCCCGACACGGGGCAGACCATCGCGGCGGACGGAACGTCGGCGGTGGCCGGCGGCAGCACGGTCGCGGGCGGCACCGTCGCCCTCGCCCAGCCGGTCTCGGTGGCCGGGAGGCACGGCTGGACCGGCACCCAGACCTTGATGCTGCTCGCCGCGTTCCTGCTGCTCGGACTGGTTCTGCTGCCCTCCGTGGTCTCCCGCGCGATCGCCTCGCGCACCGGCACCCGGGACGGCCGCCTCACGGACGGGGACGGACGATGAGACGACTGCGCAACGCGCTCGTGCGCCTGGTCGCGGGAGCGGCCGTCGGCGCCCTCGCCGGATTCGCCGTGGCGCAGGCGGCCCCGCCCGCCACCGCCGCGGCCTCCAACGGCTCCGCCGTCACCGTCGCCGGGCGCGGCGAGTTCAAGGACATGAGGTTCACGGTCGACCAGACCACCCACCTCACCAGCCAGGCGGTCACCGTCTCCTGGTCCGGCGGCACCCCGACCACCTTCGCGGGCACGCGGTTCAACACCGACTTCGTGCAGATCATGCAGTGCTGGGGCGACGACGACGGCACCGTCCGGTCCAACCCCGGTCCGCCGCGCACCCAGTGCCAGTTCGGCGGCTCCCCGGTCACCGGGCGGGACAACTGGCCGGGCAACGACCGCGACGACACGCGCAAGATCACCTACAACGCCGACCCCACCAACTACGGCGACGACGACCGGTACGGGGCGGGCAACCCCTTCGGCCAGGGCGAGGTGCCCTTCAAGTCCGTCGACGGCACGGTCGTCACCAGCGACACCCAGAACAACCAGTTCTTCAACCGCAACACCACCAACGAGGTCGACTTCGCCCGCACCGGTGCCGACGGCAAGGGACACGAGTACGTCGAGGTGCAGACCGCCAACGAGGCCCCGCACCTGGGCTGCGGCATCCCGGTCACCCACAACGGCGTCACCAGGCCCCGCTCCTGCTGGCTGGTGATCGTCCCGCAGGGCCATCTGGACCTCGACGGCAAGCCGTACGCCGACCAGAGCCAGGTGAACGCGGGCTCCCCGGTCTCCTCGACCAACTGGCACAACCGCATCGCGATCCCGCTCCACTTCAACGCGGTCGGCACCAACTGCGCCCTCGGCTCCGAGGAGCGCCCCACCATCGGCAGCGAGCTCGCCGCCGACGCCATGACCAGCTGGCAGACGGCCCTGTGCCCGGCCGGCCGGGTGTACGGCTACACCCAGCTCGGTGAGCCCGACGCCCGTCAGCGGATCGGCACGGACGGGACCAACGGTCTCGCGTTCACCACCAGGGCCCTCGGGTCGGACGAAGGCACGACGGCGCCGCCCGGCACCACGACCTACGCACCGGTCGCGCTCTCGGGGGCCGTCATTGGCTTCACCATCGAACGCAGGCCCAAGGCGGGGGCGCCGGACAGCGTGCGCAAGCTCGCCGGCACGATGGTCGATTCCATCGACCTCACGCCCCGCCTGGTCGCCAAACTGCTGACCGAGTCCTACCGCAACTCCCCCTGGGGAGCGGTGCTCGGCGACAAGACGGCCGGCGGGTACGGCTGGGCGAAGAGCAACCCGGCGGGTCTGGCGAGCGACCCCGAGTTCATCGCGCTCAACCCGGAGTTCGCCGAACTGTCGGTCGCCGAGACCCCGGCCACCGACACCGATCTGCTCACCGCGGCCGGCCACTCGGACTCGGCCCGTGCGCTGTGGCAATGGGTCCTGTCCGACAAGGACGCCCGCCAGTTCCTCGCCGGTGTCTCCGACGACTGGGGCATGCGCGTCAACCCGTTCTACAGCACCAACGTGGACGTGAACCCGAGCGGCGCGGCCTTCGACCCGACCCGCACCGACAACTACCCGAGGAACGACCGCTGGTGCACGGTCCCCCCGGGCACGGGGGCGCCCAAGGAAGCCCTGCAGTGCATGACGGACTTCCACCCGTACGTGACGGACATGCACGACGCCGCGTTGCGTACCCGGCGTACCGACACGCTGTGGAAGTCCACCTGGGACGCCCTGGCCGACCCGCCCACCTACAAGAGCCCGGGGCCGCAGACTGTCGGCTCCCGGTTCGTGATCACGGTCACCGACGCGGCCTCCGCCACCCGCTTCGGGCTGCAGACCGCCAAGCTGCGCAACGCGGCGGGGGCGTTCGTCGCCCCCACCACCGCGTCGCTGTCCGCGGCCGCCTCCGGCGCCTCCGGCTCCGGAGTCGCGGAGATCGACCCGGACAAGGTCACCCAGAAGGGCGCCTACCCGCTCGCGCAGCTGGTCTACGCCGCGGTGCGCCCCAGCGAGATCGACGCGTCCGCCCGCAAGGACTACGCGGCCCTGCTGCGGTATGCGGCCGGAGCCGGGCAGATCAGCGGCGCCGACCCGGGCCGGCTGCCCCCGGGCTACGCCCCGCTGTCGCAGCGGCTGCGCGCCCGGACCGACCAGGCGGCCGACGCCCTGGTCCACTACACCGGGCCCTCCTCGCACGAGGGCGGCTCGGACGGCGGCGCCTCCGGCGGCACCGGTGACCTGGGCGGCTCGGACGAGACGGCGGGCGACGGCGCCACCACCGGCGGCACCGGGGACGGCACCGCGGCTCCGGCCGATGCCGACGCGAGTGCCACGCCCAGCGGCGCGCCCTCGTACGGCGGCGGCAAGGCTCTGCAGACCACGGCCCTCGGCACCACTCCCGCCGACCCGGCGAACGCGCTGCGTTACGCCGTCCCGGTGGGCGCCGCGCTCGGTGCCGCCGCGGCCGTCGGCGCCCCCTTCGCGGGCGGAAGCCGGCTGCGCCTGCCGCTGCGGGTGCCGCTCCCCGGCGGCCGCAACGTGACCGTCGTGCCCTCGGTCACCCTGCCCGAGCGGCTGCGGAAGCTGCTGCCACCGGGCCGGGACTGACACACCGGAGCGCCCGCCGGGCGCTCCCCACAGACGGCCGCCCGCCCCGAAAGGCAGTCGGGGCGGACGGCTCGCTCCACCCTGCCACATCCATTCGACGCATCCCGCTCACAACTGTCAGGAGACTCTCGATGCGCAGAACGCGCTCTACGGCGGCGCTTGTAGCCGCGGCCGTGGTGGCCGGCGGCCTGGCCCTCGCCGCCCCGGCGTCCGCCGACCCCGCCCCCGCCGGGACCTTCCGCAAGCTCGTCGGCGTGGGCTCCGACACCACGCAGGACGTGCTGAACGCCCTCGCCGGTGATGCCTCCGGCTACGCCCCGGTGAAGGCGCCGAGCGGTGCCGGCATCGCCTCCTACGACGCGGTCGAGCCCGGCACCGGCTCCACCACGTCCTCGATCCGGACCCGGTCGGGCGGCCCGTCCTTCCTGCGGCCCAACGGCTCCGGCAACGGCCGCATCGCGCTGACGATGGCGCTGACCGGCGACAAGTGGCCCAACAGCACCGGCACCACCATCAAGGGCCAGGTCGACTTCGCCCGCTCCTCCGGCGGCCCCAGCACCTCCGGTACCGCACTGACCTACATCCCGTTCGCCCGGGACGCGGTCGGCGTCGCGGTCAAGGGTTCGGCCCTGCACAAGCTGACGGTCGACCAGCTGCACGACATCTACGCCGGTACGCTCACGGTGGTGGAAGGCCAGACCGTCCACCCGAAGATCCCGCAGAGCGGGTCGGGCACCCGCAAGTTCTTCCTGTCGGCGATCGGCCTGAGCGACTCGACGATCGCGCCGACCATCCCGACCGTCCAGGAGAACCAGGCCGACGACGCCGTCACCGAGGACGGCGCCCTCGTCCCGTTCTCCGTGGGCAGCTGGATCGCCCAGAACAACGGCGTGGCCCCGGACCACAGCAAGGCCGCCGCCGCGGCCGGCGCCTACCTGGCCGCGGTGCGGCTGCCCGGCGACACCGGCGAGACCGAGCCGGTGAGCACGTCCAACGGCCACCTCGTCCCGCTCAACAGCTACTACGAGAACGCCACCTTCGGCCGCGACGTCTACAACGTCGTGCCCAGCCGGGCGATCGACCCGACCAGCATCTTCTTCGACAAGGACCTCTACGACGTCTTCGTCACGAACGGCAGCCACACCGCCGCGCTGGCGTCCGACGACGCAGAGAAGACCATCGCCGCCTTCGGCTTCGTGAACGAGTCCTACAACGGCTCGATCAACCCGACCAAGCACGCGAAGTTCGGCGGCCTCGAGGGGTCGACCTTCGACGCCAACACGCCCGGCAAGCCCGCGCTGAAGGCCACCCCCGGTGACGCGTCGGTCAAGCTGAGCTGGACCGCTCCGGCCCCCACCGGCCTGCCCGTCACCGACTACCGCGTGACGCTGACCGGTGCGGACGGCGCCGTCGTGGCCGTCAAGGACGTCCCGGCCACCGCCACCTCGTACACCTTCAGCGGTCTGGCCCTCGGCACCTACACCGCCTCGGTCAGCGCCGCGAACCTCAACGGCTCCGGCGTCCTCGCGACGTGGACCGGGGCCGTGAAGTACTCGAGCACCACCAAGGCGACCGCCGCCAAGACCGCGTACGGCAAGACGCCGAAGGTCGCCGTCACCGTCACCGGCACGCACGGCACCGTCGCGTCCGGCAAGGTGACGCTGAAGGACGGCAGCACCACCGTCGGGACCGGCACCCTGGACCGCTCCGGCAAGGTCACCATCGGCCTGTCGAACCACCTCAAGGTCGCCACGCACACCCTGACCGTCTCCTACGGCGGCAGCAGCAAGCTCAACACGTCCTCCACGACCGTCAAGCTGACGATCACCAAGGCGACCCCGTCGGTGAGCACCTCCGCGCCCAAGACGGTCAGCCACAACTCGCGTGCCAAGGTCACCGTGAAGGTCACCGCGACCGGCACCACCCCGACCGGCACCGTGCGCATCTACGCGGGTTCGCACGTCATCGCCACCGGCACGCTGAAGAGCGGCAAGGTGACCCTCACCCTGCCGAAGCTCAGCCGCGGCAACCACACCATGCACGCGTACTACACGGGCTCTTCGACCGTGAACTCCAGGAACGGCGTCAACTTCACCATCAAGTCCACCTGACGCCCGCTGCCGGGGAGACCGCGGCCACCGCGGTCTCCCCGGCCGTATCCGAACACCCTCATCACCATCGAAGGAGGCGGACCGCCGTGACCGTCGCCGTACCGACCACGTTCGCTCCGGCCGCACTGCGGGCGCGCGCCCGCAGCGTCACCGCCGTCCGCCACCTCGCCCGCGGCGCCCTGCTCAGCCTGGCCGCCCTGCTGCTCGGCATCACCGCCCAGCTGCTGGTGGTCAGCGGCATCCAGGAACGCTCCGCACAGCACACCGCGTTCGACGAGCTGCGCAACCAACTCGCCCTGGGCACCGCTCCGGTGGCCCAGACCGACCAGGACGGCCGGCTGCTGGCCCCCGGCACCCCGGTCGCGCTGATCGACATCCCCGCGCTCGACATGACCCAGGTCGTCCTCGAGGGCACCGACTCCACGGTCATGACGGACGGTCCCGGACACCGCAGGGACACCCCGATGCCCGGCCAGACGGGCACGAGCGTGCTGATGGGCCGGGCGGCCGCGTACGGCGGCCCGTTCGGAGGACTGGCCGGGCTCCGGGTGGGCACCAGATTCACGGTCGTCACCGGCCAGGGCAAGGCGACGTACCAGGTCCTCGGCGTGCGCCGGGCAGGCGATCCGGCACCCGCGCCCCTGTCCACGGGCAAGGGCAGGCTCGTGCTGGTCACGGCGACCGGCCCGGACTACATGCCGGGGGGCGTCCTGCGTGTCGACGCCGACCTGGTCTCCGCGCCCTTCCAGACACCGGCGGCCGTCATCCGCTCCGGCACGCTGCCGCAGTCCGAAGAGCCCCTTGCCCGCCCCGCCGGAGTGCCGTGGCCGCTGGTGATGTGGCTGCAGGCGCTGCTGCTCGTGTCCGTCGCCGCGGTGTGGGCATGGCACCGCTGGGGCCGCCACCAGACGTGGATCGTCTTCGCCCCCCTGGTCGCGGTGCTGGGCCTCCAGGTCGCCACGCGCACCACCGAACTGCTGCCCAACCTGCTGTGACCGCCGCACCGGCCCCGCCCCGAACCGAGGTACCCGACGTGACCGAGACCCTGATCGACACCGAAGCAATGCCGCCCCTGCCCACAGCCGCGGTCCCCGCTCCCGCCACCCTCGAAGCCCGCTCGGTGTCCGCCTGGTTCGGCAGCCACCAGGTGCTCAGCCGTGTCTCCCTGACGATGCCGGCCGGCCGGGTCACCGCGCTCATCGGCCCCTCCGGCTGCGGCAAGTCCACCTTCCTGCGCACCCTGAACCGGATGCACGAACTGATTCCGGCCGCGCAGCTCGCGGGTGAGGTGCTCTTCGACGGCGAGGACATCTACGCCCCCGAGCGACGGCTGACCGACGCCCGGCGCCGTATCGGCATGGTCTTCCAGAAGCCCAACCCGTTCCCCGCCATGTCGATCTACGACAACGTGGTGGCGGGCCTGCGGCTGACGGGAACGCGCGCGGCCCGCCGCACGAAGGACGAGCTCGTCGAGGAGTCGCTGACCCGCGCCGGCCTGTGGAAGGAGGTCAGGGACCGCCTGCGCCAGCCGGGTGGCGCGCTCTCCGGCGGCCAGCAGCAACGACTGTGCATCGCACGTGCGCTGGCCGTGCGGCCCCGGGTGCTGCTCATGGACGAACCGTGCTCGGCGCTCGACCCCACCTCCACCCGCCGAGTCGAGGAGACGATCCACGAACTCGCCGATCAGGTGACCGTCGTGATCGTCACCCACAACATGCAGCAGGCCGCCCGGGTCTCCCAGCAGTGCGCTTTCTTCCTCGCCGAACAGGGAACCCCCGGCGGGATCGTCGAGCACGGGCCCACGGAGGACATCTTCGGCACCCCGAAGGACCAGCGCACGGCGGACTACGTGGCAGGGCGGTTCGGCTGACGGGCCCGGCGGGCCGCCCGCCCGCCGTGTTCCGTGCCGGGCCGCGGGGCAGGACCCCGAATGGCGGAAGGGCCGGCCGGCGATTTCCGGCCGGTGGCCGACGCCGTCAGTCCAGGGGGCCCGGCTTGCGGGCAAGCAGGAACGCGCGCGGCCGGTGCTCGCCCGCGTCCGGCTCCAGGAGTATGCGTGCCCGCAGGGGCATACCCGCTTTCGCGAGGTGGTCCGCGACCGTCTGCGGCGCGTGCCAGTGGTGGTCGAGCGCCGTCTCCCGCCCGGAGCCTCCCGCGACCCGCCCGTGCTCGTCGTCACCCGTACGGAACGCCACGAGGGCGTGGCCGCCGGGGGTCAGGACCCGGTGGAACTCGTCGAACGCCGTCGTCAGGTGCTCCTGGGGCACGTGGTCGATCACATTGAGCGCCGCGATGGCGCCCAGGGTGTCCGGCGGCAGGTCCAGGGCCGTCATCGTGCCCACGTGGAACCGGACACCGGGGTGCGTGCGGCGGGCCAGATCCACCATCCGGGGGGAGAGGTCCACTCCGAAGACGGGGACGCCGAGGTCCTGCAGGCGGGCCGTGACGTGCCCGGGGCCGCAGCCGAGGTCGGCCAGCGGGGCCGGACCGTTCGCCCGTACCAGATCCGCGAGGGCGCCGACCAGGGCCGACTCCAGCGGGCGATTCCCCGGGGTGTCGGGGTGGTGTGCGTCGTAGTCCGGGGCCATGGCGTCGCATGCGAGTCGTGCGGTACGGATGAAGTCCGGTTCCTGGTGGTTCACGGTGGCGCACGCTACCGCCGGGGGCCGGGCCCCGGCGGCTGCTTTCCAGGGTTCACCGTCCAGCCATGTGAACGTCGGCCGTGGGTGCCGCAGGGCGAACCAGCGCGTGGACCGGGGCTTACGGGAGAGGAACCGGGCCATGACGTGGTATCCGTGGGGTACGGGAATCGCACGGACCCTCCGGGCGTTCCCGTCACGGGACGCTCGCACAGGGGAGCGGGCCCGTGCAGGGATCACCGGACGCCCCCGTGGCGCCGGACGGCTCCGCGGTCACCCCGGCGGACCCGGCCAGGACACCGTCAAGGTCCCGACGCCCGAAAGACGGGTGAGCATACCCATTCCGCCCGCCGACCATGCGGCGTGCGGCCGACTTTTCTTCGCCTGACGGGCTGAAGTTTTGTGATCGCGGGTAGGTCGGCCGCCCGATCGCCCTACCCTTCAAAGGGTGAACCACGTGATGTCCAGAGAGTCCGAGGCCGAAAATCCGGGGAACGCCGTGCTCCCCGGCGCGCTGCCCGAGGCGCTGCGCGCCGAACTCGTGGCCTTCCGCCGCGATCTGCACATGCATCCGGAACTCGGCAACCAGGAGTTCCGCACCACCGCCGCGATCAAGGGCCGCCTGGAGCAGGCCGGACTCGCCCCGCGCGTCCTCGACGGCGGCACCGGGCTCGTCTGTGACATCGGCGACGTGGACGGCGTACGTCCCATGCTCGCCCTGCGCGCCGACATCGACGCGCTCCCCATCCCCGACACCAAGGCCGACTGCGCCTACCGCTCGACGGTGCCCGACCGTGCCCACGCCTGCGGTCACGACGTGCACACCACGGTCGTCCTCGGCGCCGGTCTCGTCCTTGCCGAGCTGCACCGCGAGGGCAGGCTGCCGCGGCCCGTGCGGCTCCTGTTCCAGCCCGCGGAGGAGGTTCTGCCCGGCGGGGCCGCCGACGCCATCGTGTCGGGTGTCCTCGACGGCGTCGGGCGGATCATCGCCGTGCACTGCGACCCCAGGGTCGACGCCGGGCGGATCGGGCTGCGGCACGGCCCCATCACCTCCGCCTGCGACCGGCTCGAAGTGGGTCTCGACGGCCCGGGCGGCCACACCGCCCGCCCTCACCTCACCACCGACCTCGTCACTGCCGTCGCACGCGTCGCCACCGAGGTGCCGGTACTGGTCGCGCGCCGTGTCGACGCCCGCAGCGGACTCGGGGTCACCTGGGGCCGCATCGAGTCGGGGCACGCCCCCAACGTCATCCCGCAGCACGCCGAGCTCTCCGGGACCGTGCGCTGTCTGGACCTCGACGCCTGGCGGCAGGCGCCCGACCTCGTGCACGCCGCGATCGACGAGATCGCCAACCTGTACAAGGCCAAGTCGGAGATCAACTACATCCGCGGGGTGCCGCCCGTCGTCAACGATCCGGTGGTCACCGAGCTGCTGCGCGAGGCCATGACCGCGCGCCGCGGCAGCCATTCCGTCGAGGACACCGAACAGAGCCTCGGCGGCGAGGACTTCTCCTGGTATCTGGAGCACGTGCCCGGAGCGATGGCCCGCCTCGGGGTCCGCCGTCCTGGCGAGCGCCTCGTCCGCGACCTCCACCAGGGCGACTTCGACGTCGACGAGCACGCCATCACGGTCGGCGTGGAACTGTTCACGGCGGCGGCGCTGCTGGACGCGGAGCGGTAGGTCCGCGCACCCCGGCGAGTTGGCCGGAAGGTGCTCTCCGAGTGGTCGGAAGGGGTGCCCGATTGGCACCCCTTCATCCGTTCGCGTCACGCGTGCGTCACGGTCGGCGCGCAAACGTAACCCGGTGGCGGCACGAATCGATAACGGCCACGTGGAACCCCGTTCCTCTCCCCTTCTACGCGCGTTACTGTGCGCCGAAATCGCCGCGGTGGCGGCGCATTGGGGAATGCGGACCGGTGACGGTGCCGTGGGGAAAAAGGGGTGCTTGCTGTGCGTCTGATCTCACGGAGGACGAGGTTCTCCCACGCTGCGGTGGCCGTCGCGGTCATCGCCCTCGCGGCCGCCGGGTGCGGCAAGTCCAGCTCGGAGTCGAGCAGCAGCTCGGACAAGAACTCCTCCGGCTACTCGGGCAAGGGCATCGGCCTGGCGTACGACATCGGCGGCAAGGGCGACCAGTCCTTCAACGACGCCGCGTACGCCGGCTTCCAGAAGGCCGAGAGCGAATTCAAGCTCGGTGGCCGGGACATCGAGCCGCAGGACGGCGAGTCCGACGCGGACAAGGTGCAGCGCCTGGAGACGCTGGCCAAGTCCGGCTACAACCCGGTGATCGGTGTGGGCTTCGCCTACGCGCCCGCCGTCAAGGAGGTCTCGGTCAAGTACCCGAAGGTCACCTTCGGCATCATCGACGACAACACGATCCAGGCGAAGAACGTCGCCGACATGGTCTTCCACGAGGAGCAGTCCTCCTACCTCGCGGGCGTCGCGGCGGCGAAGACGACCAAGAAGAAGCACATCGGCTTCATCGGCGGCGTGGACATCCCGCTCATCCACAAGTTCGAGGCGGGCTTCGCCCAGGGTGCCAAGTCGGTCGACCCGAGCATCAAGATCGAGTCGCAGTACCTGACCCAGACGCCCCAGGAAGGCGGCTTCTCCAGCCCCGACAAGGGCAAGGACGCGGCGAACGGCCAGATCGAGGCGGGCGCGGACGTCATCTACCAGGCGGCGGGTCTGTCCGGTCAGGGCGTGATCCAGGCCGCGGCCGCGCACAAGGTGTGGGCGATCGGTGTCGACTCCGACCAGTACCAGCAGAGCGCGCTGGCCAAGTACAAGGACTACATCCTCGGCTCGGCCCTGAAGAACGTCGGCGGCGCGGTCTACGACCTGACGAAGTCGGTCGTGGACGGCAAGCCGCTGTCCGGTGAGGTGCGTGGCGACCTCAAGTCCGGCGGCGTCGGCTTCGCGGACACCAACCCGAAGTACCAGGCGATGAAGGACGTGGTGGCCGCGGTCGACAAGGCCAAGCAGGACATCATCGACGGCAAGATCACCGTCAACACGAAGTAGTCGCACGGGTCGTTCCACGACATGAGGGCGCCCCCGGCCGGAACATCGGCCGGGGGCGCCCTCATGTGCGGGTGTCCGAGCCGCTCCCTGCCATCGGGCGGTCCGGCCCGGCGACGTCCGCGCCCCGCGGCGTGGGCGGCCGCGACGCCTCCCTGTCACCGTTCTGCGCGGTGTACCGGCGGCGCGGAGGCGACCCGGCCTCCCCCATGTGCCGCCCGGGCACCGGCCGTGTTCCCACGGCCCGCACGGCACGCCGGTCCTCGCCTCCCGCAAGCGGCGCACCGCTCTCCGTGACGTGTCCTGTGTCTGTGGCCACATCTCGATAACGGACCGGACAGAAGGGGTTTTCCGTCTGGTCTACGCGCGTTACGCTGCCGCGGAACCAGCGCCTGGTATGGGCGCACGCACAAAGGAGTCACGTTCCATGCGCCGGGTGTCCCGCTTCGCCGTTGCCGGTGCTGCAGCCGCAGCACTTGCCGTCACCGTTTCCGCCTGCGGAAGCTCGTCCACAGGGTCCGCCGGGAGCGGCGCTAGCAAGGGCATAGGCCTGGCGTACGACGTCGGCGGCAAGGGCGACCAGTCCTTCAACGATGCAGCGTACGCCGGTTTCCAGAAGGCCGAGAAGGACTTCGGTGTCAGCGGCCGGGACATCGAGCCGCAGGACGGCGAGTCCGACGCGGACAAGGTGCAGCGCCTGGAGACGCTGGCCAAGTCCGGCTACAACCCGGTCATCGGTGTCGGCTTCGCCTACGCGCCCGCCGTCAAGGAGGCCGCGGCCAAGTACCCGAAGATCACCTTCGGCATCATCGACGACAACACCATCCAGGCGAAGAACGTCGCCGACCTGGTCTTCCACGAGGAGCAGTCCTCCTACCTGGCCGGTGTCGCCGCCGCCAAGGCCACCAAGAAGAACCACATCGGCTTCATCGGCGGTGTGGACGTTCCGCTCATCCACAAGTTCGAGGCGGGCTTCGACCAGGGCGCCAAATCGGTCAACCCGAGCATCAAGATCGAGTCGCAGTACCTGACGCAGACGGCCCAGGAGGGCGGCTTCTCCAGCCCCGACAAGGGCGAGAACGCCGCGAACGGTCAGATCGACGCCGGTGCGGACGTCGTCTACCACGCCGCCGGCCTGTCCGGCCAGGGTGTCATCAAGGCCGCCGCCGCACACAAGGTGTGGGCGATCGGCGTGGACTCCGACCAGTACAGCCAGGGTGCTCTGTCGGCGTACAAGGACTCCATCCTCACCTCGGCCCTGAAGAACGTCTCGGGTGCGGTCTACGACCTCGCCAAGTCGGTCATCAAGGACCACAAGCCGCTGTCCGGCGATGTCCGCGGCAGCCTCGACAACGGCGGCGTCGGCCTCGCCGACTCCAACCCGGCGTTCAAGAACAACGCCGACCTGCAGGCCGCGCTGAAGAAGGCCGAGCAGGGCATCAAGGACGGCTCGATCACCGTCAAGACGTCCTGACCGTCCGCCTGCGCTGACGTACAACCCCCGGGTCCCGGCACCGACGTCACGGTGCCGGGACGCCCAGGACAAGAGGCCATAACAGGCCATGGTCAAGGCGTCGTCGTGATGGCAGCGTTAAGGCCAGGGAACGGGGTGTGGGAAGGAAGTCCGACCCGCACCCCGTTCGCGCGGCACAATGCTCGGAACGATCGGAACCGGTCAGGTCCGAGCACTATTTAAGGCAGGGGCGCTACGCGCGTAGAGGGGCCCCTTTTCCAAGAGGAGTGCGCCATCGACGCGTCCAGCAGCCCTCCGCTCACCGCACCGTCGACGATCGCGGTCGAGCTGGCGGGAATCACCAAGCGCTTCCCGGGTGTCGTTGCCAACCATGACATCCACCTCACGGTCCGCAAGGGCACCGTGCACGCCCTGGTCGGCGAGAACGGCGCCGGCAAGTCGACGCTGATGAAGATCCTCTACGGCATGCAGAAGCCCGACGAGGGCACCATCACCGTCGCCGGTGAGCAGGTCGCCTTCCACAGCCCGGCCGACGCCATCGCGCGCGGCATCGGCATGGTCCACCAGCACTTCATGCTCGCCGACAACCTCACGGTCCTGGAGAACGTGGTCCTCGGCAGCGAGAAGCTGTACGGCATCGGCGCCACCGCGCGCAAGAAAATCAAGGAGATCTCCGACCGGTACGGGCTGAACGTGCGTCCCGACGTCCTCATCGAGGACCTCGGTGTCGCCGACCGTCAGCGCGTGGAGATCCTCAAGGTCCTCTTCCGCGGCGCCACGACGCTGATCCTGGACGAGCCGACCGCCGTGCTCGTCCCGCAGGAGGTCGACGCGCTCTTCGACAACCTGCGCGAGCTGAAGTCCGAGGGCCTGTCCGTCATCTTCATCTCCCACAAGCTGGGCGAGGTCCTCTCGGTCGCCGACGAGATCACCGTCATCAGGCGCGGTACGACGGTCGGCACCGCCGTCCCCGCCGAGACCACTCCCCGCCAGCTCGCCGAGCTGATGGTGGGCAGCGAACTGCCCACCCCGGAGACCGCCGAGTCCACGGTCACCGACAAGCCCGTCGTCGAGGTCAAGGGCCTCACGGTCTACGCGAGCGGGGGCGCCTCCCTGGGAGAGCTCGCCGAGCCCGCGGGCACCGGTCTGCTGACGGAGGAGGTGTCGGAGGCCGACGGTGTGCGCCGCGTCCTGGACGACATCACCTTCACCATCCACGCGGGCGAGGTCATGGGCGTCGCCGGCGTCGAGGGCAACGGCCAGAGCGAGCTCATCGAGGCGCTGATCGGCCTGAAGAACGCCGACTCCGGGACCATCGCCTTCCTCGGCGAGGAGATCACCTCCTGGGCCACCCGGAAGCGCCGGGAGAAGGGCATCGGGTACATCCCCGAGGACCGGCACCGTCAGGGGCTGCTGCTGGAGGCGCCGCTCTGGGAGAACCGGATCCTCGGCCACGTCACCGAGCGCCCCAACGCCAAGGGCTTCTGGATCGACCCCAAGGGCGCCCAGGAGGACACCCGGCGGATCGTGAAGGACTACGACGTCCGCACCCCCGGCATCGACGTCACCGCGGCCTCCCTCTCCGGCGGCAACCAGCAGAAGCTGATCGTCGGCCGGGAGATGAGCCACGCGCCGAAGTTCCTGATCGCCGCTCACCCCACCCGCGGTGTGGACGTCGGCGCGCAGGCCGCGATCTGGGACCACATCCGCGCGGCCCGCCGCGAGGGCCTGGCCGTACTGCTGATCTCCGCCGACCTGGACGAGCTCATCGGCCTGTCCGACACCCTGCGGGTGATCTACAACGGCAGGCTGGTCGCCGACGCCGACCCCGCCACCATCACTCCGGAGGAACTGGGCTCGGCCATGACCGGCGCCGCGTCCGGTCATCTGGAACACGTCGACGAAGCAGCCGCCCCGGAGGACGAGGCCCGATGAAGAAGTTCGACAAGGAGCGCGCGCTCCTCGCGGTGGCCGGTCCGGTCCTCGCGCTCGTCGCGGCGATCGTGCTGACCTCGATCGTGCTGATCGCCTCGGGCAAGAACCCGTTCGAGCCCTACCGGCTGATGCTGGAGCAGGTGGGGTTCTCCGACATCCAGGTTCTGATCATCAACCAGGCGTCGCTGTACTACATCGCCGCTCTCGCGGTGGCCCTCGGCTTCCGTATGAACCTGTTCAACATCGGTGTCGACGGGCAGTACCGTCTGGCCGCCATGATGACCGCCGTCGTCGGCGCGCACGTGGCCCTGCCGTCCTTCCTGCAGGTCCCGATGCTTCTGCTGGTGGGTCTGCTCACCGGTGCCTTCTGGGCCGGCATCGCGGGCGTCCTGAAGGTCACCCGGGGCGTCAGCGAGGTCGTCTCGACGATCATGCTCAACGCCATCGCCACCAGCGTGATCGGCTATCTCACCCTCACCGACAACTTCGGTGTGCTGGTCGGTGACAACATCACCACCGGCGTGATGAAGGAGTCCGGCTGGGTGCCCGGCATCAACCTCGGCGCCGACGTCGGCGAGATCTACGGCCTGGTCTTCCTCGCCGTCCTCCTGGGCATCGGCTACTGGCTCGTCCTGAACCGCACGCGCTTCGGCTTCGACCTGCGGGCCACCGGCGCCTCCGAGACCGCCGCCGCGGCCTCCGGCGTCGACGCCAAGAAGATGGTCTTCACGGCGATGCTGATCTCCGGTGGTGTCGCCGGTCTGTCCGGCCTGCCGCTGCTGCTCGGCGACTCCCACACCTACGCCCTGACCTTCCCGGCCGGTCTCGGCTTCACCGCCATCGGCATCGCCCTGCTGGGCCGCAACAACCCCGGCGGCATCGCGCTCGCCGCGCTGCTGTGGGCCTTCCTGGACAAGGCGTCCCCGGCTCTCGACTACGCGACCCCGGTCGCGTACGAGAAGGAGATCGCCACGATCATGCAGGGTCTGATCGTCTTCGCGGTCGTCATCTCCTACGAGGCCGTGCGCCAGTGGGGCCTGCGCCGCCAGCAGAAGCGGGTCGGCGCGGAGCTGGCCGCCGCGGCCGCCGGCAACAACAACCACAAGAAGGAGGTGGCTGCCTGATGACCACCGCGACCGTCGCGAAGCCGAAGGCGCAGCAGCCCGGCAAGGGCAGCCGCCGTGTCTCTCTCCCCGTGCTCCTGCTCGTCATCGCGGGTGTGCTGGTGCTCACCTCGATCGTCCGCCTGATCAGCGGCGCGGAGGGGATCACCTCGACCGGGCAGATGTCCACCGCCCTGCGCCTGGCCGTCCCGATCGGCCTCGCGGGCCTCGGCGGCCTGTGGTCCGAGCGTTCCGGCGTCGTCAACATCGGCCTCGAGGGCATGATGATCCTCGGCACCTGGTTCGGCGCCTGGGCCGGCTACCAGTGGGGCCCGTGGACGGGTGTCGTCTTCGGCATCATCGGAGGCGCCCTCGGCGCCGTCCTGCACGCCATCGCCACCGTCACCTTCAACGTGAACCACATCGTCTCCGGTGTGGCCATCAACATCCTGGCCCTCGGTGTCACGCGCTATCTGTCGAAGTTCACCTTCGAGGACCAGCCGCAGGGCTCCTCCAAGCAGTCCCCGCCGATCGACTCACTGGGCACCTTCGACATCCCCGGCCTGTCCAGCTGGCTGGACACGCTGAACCAGAAGCACTGGTTCCTGGTGTCGGACATCGCGGGCCTGATCGGCGGCCTGTTCACCGACCTGTCGCCGCTCACCGTGATCGCGGTGGCCCTCGTCCCGGTCACCTGGTGGGTGCTGTGGCGCACCGCCTTCGGTCTGCGCCTGCGCTCCTGCGGCGAGAACCCGGTGGCGGCCGAGTCGCTCGGCGTCAACGTCTACAAGTACAAGTACATCGCCGTGATCATCTCCGGTGGTTTCGCGGGTCTCGGCGGTGCGTTCCTGTCGATCGTGGCGTCCAACGTGTACCTGGACGGCCAGACGGCCGGCCGCGGTTACATCGGTCTGGCCGCGATGATCTTCGGCAACTGGATGCCGGGTGGACTCGCCCTCGGCGCGGGCCTGTTCGGCTACACCGACAGCCTCAACCTGCGCGGCGGCACCACCAACGTGCACGCGCTGATCCTGCTGCTCGCGATCCTGCTGGTGTTCGGCGCCGCGTACCTGGCCTGGCGCAAGCGCTACCTTCCCGCGCTGATCACGGCCGTCGTCTCGGCCCTGATGTTCGTCTGGTACGTCAGCACCAACGAGGTCCCCAAGCAGCTGGTGAGCGCCACCCCGTACATCGTCACCCTGCTGGTGCTCTCGCTGTCCGCGCAGAGCCTGAGGATGCCGAAGGCGGACGGTCTGCCGTACCGGAAGGGGCAGGGCAAGTGACCCCGCCCGCGACGGTCGACTGGGCGGCCCTGCGGGAGGAGGCGCGTACCGCGATGGCCCGCGCCTACGCCCCCTACTCGGGCTACCCGGTCGGCGCGGCCGCCCTCGTCGACGACGGGCGGGTCGTCACGGGCTGTAACGTCGAGAACGCCTCGTACGGCCTCGGCCTGTGTGCCGAGTGCGGGCTGATCTCGCAGTTGCAGAACACCGGGGGCGGGAGGCTGACGCACTTCACCTGTGTGGACGGCGAGGGAGAGATCCTCGTCCCCTGCGGGCGCTGCCGGCAGTTGCTCTACGAGTTCGGCGGCCCCGGCCTGCTGCTCGAGACCCCGGCCGGGATCCTGCCGCTCTCCGAGATGCTGCCGCAGGCCTTCGGACCGGACCATCTCACCAAGTAACTCCCGTCCGGCCCCTGCGTGCCACGCCCGTGGTGCGCAGGGGCCGCACACTTTCGAACCTCGGAAGGAAGCCATGGCCATGGACGCCATCTCCGTCATCCGCACCAAGCGGGACCGCGATGAGCTCAGCGACGAGCAGATCGACTGGGTCATCGACGCCTACACGCGGGGCGAGGTCGCCGACGAGCAGATGTCCTCCCTCGCGATGGCCGTCCTGCTCAACGGCATGAACCGGCGGGAGATCGCCCGCTGGACCGCCGCGATGATCGCCTCGGGCGAGCGCATGGACTTCTCGTCGCTGTCCCGCCCGACGGCCGACAAGCACTCGACGGGCGGCGTCGGCGACAAGATCACGCTCCCGCTGGCTCCGCTGGTCGCCGCCTGCGGCGCGGCGGTCCCCCAGCTGTCGGGCCGTGGGCTCGGCCACACCGGCGGCACGCTGGACAAGCTGGAGTCGATCCCCGGCTGGCGCGCGCTGCTGTCGAACGAGGAGATGCTGCACGTCCTCGACACCACGGGCGCGGTGATCTGCGCGGCGGGCGACGGCCTGGCGCCGGCGGACAAGAAGCTCTACGCGCTGCGGGACGTGACCGGCACGGTCGAGGCGATCCCCCTGATCGCCTCCTCCATCATGTCGAAGAAGATCGCCGAGGGCACCGGATCGCTGGTCCTGGACGTGAAGGTCGGCTCCGGCGCCTTCATGAAGACCATCGAGGACGCCCGCGAGCTCGCCTCCACGATGGTGGGCCTGGGCACGGACCACGGGGTCAAGACGGTCGCCCTGCTCACGGACATGTCGACCCCGCTGGGCCTGACGGCGGGCAACGCACTGGAGGTCCGCGAGTCGGTCGAGGTCCTTGCGGGCGGCGGTCCCGCGGACGTCGTGGACCTGACGATCGCCCTGGCGCGGGAGATGCTGGACGCGGCGGGCCTGAAGGACACGGACCCGGCGAAGGCCCTGGCCGACGGCTCCGCGATGGACGTCTGGCGCCGCATGATCGCGGCCCAGGGCGGCGACCCGGACGCCCCGCTGCCCACCTCCCGCGAGCAGCACGTGATCACGGCGCCGTCCTCGGGAGTCCTCAGCCGTCTGGACGCCTACGGCATCGGTGTCGCCGCCTGGCGCCTCGGCGCCGGCCGCGCCCGCAAGGAGGACCCGGTGCAGGCGGCGGCGGGCGTCGAGATGCACGCCAAGCCGGGCGACACGGTGACGCAGGGCCAGCCGCTGCTGACCCTGCACACGGACACCCCCGAGCGCTTCGCCTATGCGCTGGAGGCGATCGAGGGCGCGTACGGCGTCGCGGCGCCGGGCCCGGAGTTCGCGGCCGGGCCGGTCGTGCTGGAGCGTATCGCCTGACCAGGCGTTTTCCTTTTCGGGTGAACGGGATCGGCGGACCGACGCCGGTCCCGTTCGTCATGCCGCCCGGTCGGTCGCGCGGCCCCGGCGGGCTGGCGGCAGGCTCCACGGTCAACCCGGGGGCGAGGTCCAGCGCCCCTTGAGCACAAGTTCGATGAGGCCATCAGGCTTCCCGCGCCTTCCGACGTCGTCATCGACACCGGCGAGTTCCCCTCGACCGGAGATGCAGCCGCCCCGCGCGTATCCGGTGCCGATGAGTACCGGGCGCCCGGCCGGTCTACCGACCGTGGATGCCGAGACACCTGCCGTACTCGTGGTGGCCGGGCCCGTCACGCGGGACGACGTGGCACGGCTCGGCGAGGAGATGAGGGCGCTGATGAAGGACACCGGAGCCGCAGTCGTCGTGTGCGACGTCGCGGCGCTCAGGCCCGTCACCCTGGCCTCGGTGGACGTACTGGCCAGGCTTCAACTGGCCGTCCGCCGCGCCGGGGGCCGCATCCGCTTGCGCGACCCGGCCCCCGCGCTGCGTGCCCTACTCGCTCTGGTCGGCCTCCCCTTCGAGATGGAGGGGGACGTCGAACAGCGGGAACCAGCGCTTGGTGTCGAGGAAGAAGTGGAACCCGGTGAGCCGGCCGTCTGAGATCTCCAGCACCTGGACGGACCAGGCCGTGAAGCCGCCGGTGTCCGGGTCCGGCTTGTACTGGGCGAAGCCCGGCAGGCCGTTGACCGCGACCGGCACCAGCCGGGAGCCCTCGCAGGCGGAGCCGAGCGTCGTCATGAAGCCGGTGATGTCGGACGGGCCGCGCAGCCAGAGGTCGAACGGCGGCATCGTCATCACCGCGTCCTCGTGCAGCAGGGCCGTCAGCGCCTCCATGTCGTACCCCTCGAAAGCGCCCACATAGCGCTCGAGGAGCTTTTGCTGCTCGGGGTCCAGAGGATCGGAGACGGCGGCGTCGGCGCCCTCGCCGCCTCTCTCCGCCAGCGTGGCGCGGGCGCGCTGCAGCGCGCTGTTCACCGAGGGGACCGAGGTGTCGAGCAGCTCTGCGACCTCGCTCGCCTTCCAGGCCAGCACCTCGCGCAGGATGAGCACCGCACGCTGCTTGGGCGGCAGTTGCTGCAGGGCGGCCATGAACGCGAGCCGCACCGACTCCTTCGCCACCGCGGCCTCCTCCGGATCGGTCACCGCGGGCAGTACACGGGTGTCCGGCACCGGCTCGAGCCAGGTGTGGTCCGGACGTGGGGCGAGGGCGGCTCGGGCGAGCGGTGTGGACTCGGTCAGGTCCATGGGGCGTGCGCGCTTGTTGCCCGCGCTCAGCATGTCCAGGCAGACGTTCGTCGCGATCCGGTACAGCCATGAGCGCAGCGAGGAGCGGCCCTCGAACTTCGCGTGGCTCCGCCAGGCGCGGACCATCGTGTCCTGCACCGCGTCCTCCGCCTCGAAGGAGGAGCCGAGCATCCGGTAGCAGTAACCGGTCAGCTCGACCCGGTGCTTCTCCAGCAGGACGTCGAGGTCCTCCGCCGTCGCCGTGCCGTCAACCATGGTCCACCCACCCCAGCGGCCGTTCCTGTCGCGCATCGTCGCGCCCCAGCACTCCGGAAGCTACCGCAGCCCACTGACAACGACCCCCCGAGTGGGGAAAAGGGCAGGTGAGGACGGCTTCCGCGATCTTGCGCAGACCGCCGCCGCACCGCGCGCTACGCCACCCGGACCGCCAGACGGGCCGCCCTCGAACCGAACAACGTGATGGTCACGACGCCGAGCACCGCCAGCACGCCCATACCCGCGGTTCCGGCCCAGCCACCCGCGTGGAAGGCCACCGCGCCGAGCGTGCTGCCCGTGCTGGAGCCGATGTAGTAGGCCGACTGGTAGAGGGCGGACGCCTGGGCGCGGCCCCGCTTCGCGGTGTGGCTGACGGCCGAGGACGCCACCGCGTGGCCCGTGAAGAAGCCCGCGGTGATCAGGACCAGCCCCAGCAGCACCAGCGGCAGGGTGGATGCCAGGGACAGCAGCAGTCCCGCCGTCGTGGTGCCGGCCGCCAGGTACAGCGCCCCGCGGCGGCCCAGCCGGCCCACCAGCCGGCCGGCCGTCGACGCCGTCACCGTACCGACCAGGTACACCAGGAAGATCGACCCGATGACGCCCTGGGGCAGGCCGAACGGCCGGTCCGTCAGGCGGTAGCCGATCACCGTGTAGACCCCGCCGAACACCGTCATGAACAGTGCGCCGATCGCGTAGAGCCGGCGCAGCAGCGGATCGGCGAGGTGGTCGCGGACGGTGCGGGCGAGGACGCGCGGGTGCAGCGAGCCGGCCTTGAAGTGCTTCGGCTCCGGCAGCAGCAGCCGGAAGGCCAGCGCGCAGGCGACCGCGATCACACCGATCGTGCCGACGGCGACCCTCCAGCCCCACTCCTGCGCGACCCAGCCGGTGATCACGCGGCCGCTCATGCCCCCGACGCTGTTGCCGGCGACGAACAGGCCGATCGCCGTGATCAGGGCCTTGGGGGTGACCTCCTCGGCCAGGTACGCGGTCGCCGAGGCCGGCAGCCCGGCCAGCGCCGCGCCCTGCACCGCGCGCAGAGCGATCAGCGTGCCGAGAGACGGGGCGAAGGGAACCAGCAGACCGACCGTCACCGCGACCGCCAGCGAAGCCGTCATCAGCGTGCGCCGTCCGAACCGCTCGGAGAGCGCGCTCATGGGCAGGACGAACAGCGCCAGTCCGCCGGTCGCGCCCGACACGGTCCAGCTCGCCGCGCTCGCGGTCACCCCGAAGTCGCGGGAGACGAGCGGCAGCAGGGCCTGCGTGGAGTAGAGGAGGGCGAAGGTCGCCACGCCCGCGAGGAAGAGGGCGAGACTCACCCGGCGGTAGCCCGGCCCACCCGGGCGCATACGGGAGTCGGCGGTGACGGGGTCGGCGCCCACGACGGTGGACGCCCCGGTATCGGCAGCAGGCATACCTCGAACGTAGGGACCCGGGTCTTCATGCGTCCAATGCACAGAAACCCCATAATCGTTCCCATGGTGCATCAGCAGAGCTCAGCGAAGGGCCTGTCATCATCCGGTGACACAAGTGACGCAGCAGACATCGTCACCCTGCTCGCGCCGCGCCTCGCGTACTTCGCGGGGGTCGCGCGGACGGAGCACGTCACGCGGGCCGCGCAGGAGATGCAGGTCCCGCAGTCCACCCTGTCCCGGGCGCTGGTCCGGCTCGAACACGACCTGGGCGTCGAGCTGTTCGCCCGGCGCGGCCGCACGGTCTCGCTCTCCCCGGCCGGACGTACGTTCCTCGCATCCGTGGAGCGCGCCCTTGTCGAGATCGGACGGGGCGCCGAGGAGGTGCGCGCGGACGCCGACCCCGCGACCGGCAAGGTCGCCTTCGGCTTTCTGCACACGATGGGCGCCGAGACCGTGCCCGGACTGATCCACGCCTTCCGCGCCGGCCATCCGCGCGTGCGCTTCAGCCTCGTCCAGAACTACGGCGAGGCGATGCTCGAGAAGCTCCGCGCGGGGGAACTCGACCTCTGCCTCACCTCGCCGGTGCCGGAGGCCCCCGACCTCGTCGCGCGCCGCCTCGACGAGCAGAAGCTGCGGCTGGTCGTCCCCGCCGACCACCGGCTCGCGGGCCGCAGGCGCATCCGGCTCGCCGAGGCCGCCGAGGAGACCTTCGTGACCCTCGAACCCGGTTATGGGCTCCGCCGCATGACCGACGACCTGTGCCGCGAGGCCGGGTTCACGCCACGGGTCTCCTTCGAGGGCGAGGAGGCCGAGACTCTGCGCGGCCTGGTGGCGGCGGGGCTCGGCGTGGCGCTGCTGCCGCCGCCCGCCGTGCCCCGCCCCGGGGTCGTCGAACTGACCGTCACGGCGCCGCGCGCGGTGCGGGAGATCGGTGTCGCATGGCTCGAAGGGCATGTCGACACGCCGCCGGTGGCCGCGTTCAAGAGCTTTCTGCTGTCACGGAGAGGACAGCTCCTGCCCGACTGACCGCACGGGCCGCCAGGGCCCGCCCGTGAGCCGCACACGGCCGCCTACGGTGTGCCGCGGCGGCGCCCCTCACCGTCGCAGCGACCGCCCGAACCCGGCCGCCAACGGCATCCTCAGACCCAGGGGAGGCGGAGCCGCCAGCGCGTCCTGCACCGGTCGGGAGAAAGGCAGTCCGAACAGTGCGCCCATCACGAAGTCCTCGGCCAGCGCCTGCACTTCTGACCGGTACTGGTGCAACCCGTGCCCGTCCGCATGCACTTCGAAGCGGCAGACGTCGCGATTGGCCTTCTTGGCCCGCTCCGCCAGCCTGAACGACAGCTCGGGATCGGTGCGTTCGTCGTTGGTGCCGTGCACGATCAGCACCTGCCGTCCGGCGAGCTGCTTCACCGGTTCGGGCGACGCGGCCATGTCGTCCTCGGGCAGCCAAGGGGCGAGCGCGAGCACGGAGTTGACGGCAGTGTGCCCGGCGGCATGCAGCGCGGCCCGGCCGCCCATGCCCACGCCGGCGAGGCAGACGGGCACGTCTCCGTGGCGTCTCACGATCTCGTCCGCTGCCCAGTCGGCATCCTGCGACAGATGCGCCTCGCTGCCGTTCCAGCCGCGGTAGCGGTAGTGCACCACATGGATGACCAGCCCCTCGCCGCGGCCCGCGCGTGCCAGCCGGCGGCCGAGGGCGCGGACCGAGACGGCGGCCATCAGGGGAGAGGGCCTGCGGGCGGAGATCTCGTCGCCTCCCGGCAGGAGCAGCACCGCTCCGTTCACCGTCGCCGGTTCCGGGCCGAGCGCCCTCCCCAGCCGGGCCGTGCGAACCGGCGTCGCTTGATCTGCCATGACAGAACAGTGTCAGAAGCAGCGGTGTACGAAACCCGTCCCGGTGGTCACCTTTGGGTATCGACGCATCGCCGCTCTTCGTGTTCTACGCGCGTAGGCGCTATGGTGCGGCAATGACGAGCCAGCACCAGAACACCCCGAGCTTGGATCAGATCCGCCGGGCTCCCAAGGTCCTGCTGCACGACCATCTCGACGGGGGCCTGCGCCCCGGGACGATCGTCGAACTCGCCCGGGACACCGGCTATGCGCATCTCCCCGAGACGGATCCGGACAAGCTCGGCGTGTGGTTCCGCGAGGCAGCCGACTCGGGTTCGCTGGAGCGGTACCTGGAGACCTTCTCGCACACCGTCGGGGTGATGCAGACCCGCGAGGCGCTGGTGCGCGTGGCCGCCGAGTGCGCCGAGGACCTCGCCGAGGACGGCGTCGTCTATGCGGAGGTGCGCTATGCGCCCGAGCAGCATCTGGAGGGCGGGCTCAGCCTCGAGGAGGTCGTCGAGGCCGTCAACGAGGGCTTCCGCCAGGGCGAGCGGCAGGCCAGGGAGAACGGACACCGCATCCGGGTCGGCGCCCTGCTCACCGCCATGCGGCACGCGGCCCGTGCCCTGGAGATCGCCGAACTGGCGAACCGCTACCGGGATCTCGGCGTGGTCGGCTTCGACATCGCCGGAGCCGAGGCCGGTTACCCGCCCACCCGGCACCTGGACGCCTTCGAGTACCTCAAGCGCGAGAACAACCACTTCACCATCCACGCCGGAGAGGCCTTCGGGCTGCCGTCCATCTGGCAGGCGCTTCAGTGGTGCGGCGCCGACCGGCTCGGGCACGGGGTGCGGATCATCGACGACATCCAGGTCCTCGACGACGGTTCGGTCAAGCTCGGGCGCCTCGCCTCGTACGTGCGCGACAAGCGCATCCCGCTCGAGTTGTGCCCCAGCTCCAATCTGCAGACCGGGGCGGCCGACTCGTACACGGACCACCCCATCGGGCTGCTGCGGCGGCTGCACTTCCGTGCCACGGTGAACACGGACAATCGTCTGATGTCGGGGACGAGCATGAGCCGGGAATTCGACCATCTGGTCGAGGCATTCGGTTACACGCTCGAGGATCTTCAATGGTTCTCTGTCAATGCTATGAAGTCAGCATTCATTCCTTTCGATGAACGGCTGGCGATGATCAATGACGTCATCAAGCCGGGATACGCAGAATTGAAGTCCGAATGGCTGTTCAAGCAGACCGCCTCCACCAGCGGTTCTGTGGAGTCCGAGGACTGACTGGCTCGTTTTCGGGGCGGCCGGGAGCCATTTTTCCGGCCGCTTTGTGATGTTTGCGGATCGCCGATTCACGTGTTTACGGTTCTGGACCGCTCACATCTCCGTCAACGGACCAAGGACGCGTTCATCATGAAGCAGTCTGCTGCCAAGACCCTCGGTGTCGCCGCTCTCGGTGCCGCCTTCGCCGCCACGGGCGCCGGTGTTGCGAGCGCCGCCCCGGCCACGCCGGACGTCACCGGGCTCGACACCGTCTCCCAGGCGCTGCCGGTGGGCGGTGTCGCCGGGATGGTGCCCGGCGCGGGTGAGGCACTCGGCCAGGGGCAGAGCGCGCTCGGCCGGGCGGTGAGCGCCGCGCAGCCGGCCGCCCACCAGGCCCTCTCCGACGGTCCGGCGGCCCCGGTCACCGGGCTGCTCGGTGGTCTGCCGGTCAAGGGACTGCCCAGCCACGGCCTGCCGCTGAACGGCATCCCGCTGGGCTGACGCGACGGGTTCGACGCACGCGAAGGGGCGCCCCGGGTCGGGACGCCCCTTCGCGTGCGTGCGGTTGCCGGAGCACCGGCCGTCACCAGGCCGTGTGTGCGCCCGCCTTCTCCTCCGAGGGGAACAGGATCCACAGGGCTATGTAGAGCAGGAACTGGGGGCCGGGCAGCAGGCACGACAGCACGAAGATCACGCGCATCGTGGTGGCGGAGGTGCCGAAGCGCCGTGCCAGCGCTGCGCACACTCCGCCGATCATCCGTCCGTGAGTGGGGCGGGCCAGGGCGGTCATGGTGGCTCCTTCGCGAACCGTAGCCGGGAATCCGGTCCCGGCGGCTGCCGGGACGGCCGATCGCGTCCGGGTCCCCGATGCCGTCCGTGCTGTGCGGCGGTGAGGCTTCCTCGTCGCTTTCGATATCCTTCACGCTACGGGGACGAAGGGGGGCGAAGCGTCACTCTACGGAGCTATCCCGACCCTGGGAATCGTCGGGGTCCGCCCCTGGGACGGCTCCTCCCTGGGGTGGGCGGACCGGCGCCGGTGCTCGGCCAGGCGGCGGAGCCGGTACCGCGCCGCGGGGACGACCAGCAGGTGGGCCAGCGCCACACCGACCGTGCTGAGCAGGATCGTGTCGATGTCCACGACCTGACCGGGGACCCCGGTCTGCACCAGCTCGATGCCCAGGGAGATCAGACTGCCCGCGGCGACCGTACGGGCCAGCGAGGCGAACGGCGAGACGTGGAGCCGGCCGCCCGCCATGGGCAGCAGCACCCCGAGCGGAGCGAGCAGCGCGAGCCCCTTCCCGATGCGCCGGGCGGCCTCCGGCCAGCCCAGCACGAGGTCGGCTCGGATACCGGCGAGCGGATGGAGGTTGGCGGGCCTCACCCAGGGCACGTCCAGCGGGCGCAGTGTGATCCAGGCGACGAGCACGAGATGTGCGACGAGGAGGACACCCCCTGCCACACGGACGCGGATCACGGCGCTGCCGCCGATCGAGCCTTGACGCTGCACGCCCCCCAAGACGCCGCCTCCGGTGCCTCCGGTTCCGCGTCGCGCCGCCGGCATATGAACGGTTCCTCACACGATCCCCGGGCGAGGAACCGGAGAGAGGACGCCGGTGTGGTCGCTCAGGGGGAGGTGACCTCCGTGGACGGCGGCTGCTTCTCGCCCGGGTGGGAGCGCACATCGGTCGTGCACTCGTACCGGCGCAATTGCTGGGCGTCGGATCCGCCGAGCACGACCGTGCCGTCGTCGGCGGCGGTGGCCTCGGAGTCGGCGAACGTGCACACGATCTGCGCCAGGGCGAAGGGGGTGAGGTCCTGCACCCGGGTGCTCAGCCGGAAGGTGTCCTCCGGGTCCCTGCCGCGCGGCCCGCTCACCTTGACGCCCTCCGACACGTCCGTCGTGTAGCCCGCCTGCTTCTCCGCGGCGGACGGCTTCGCGGCGAGCTGGTCGAGCAGTCCCTGGGCCACCAGAACCCGCCGCTCGGCCTCGGCCGTGCCGTCCGGGATGCGCACCGAACGGTCCACCGTCACCAGTTGCGAGGCGCACAGCAGGAAGACCTGGACCGGGATGCCGCGACCCGCCTGGGTGGACAGATCCGCGCCGGACAGCGCGCACGGCATCCGGGACGGCGCGGGGCCGAAGTCCGTCGGCACCTGGGTGGAGCGGATGCCGCAGCCGGCCAGCAGCGCGGCCAGCAGCGGAACGGCCAGCCAGGGGCGCACGCCACGTCTTCTCATCGGGCGTTCCCCTTTGTGCCGTTCCCGTTCCGCTTCTCCTCCTCGACCAGCGGCGACGCGTCGCGCGGCAGCCGCAGCGTGAACACCGCCCCGCCCTCGGGGGAGTTGGCGGCCGTGATCTCGCCGCCGTGGATGTGCGCGTTCTCCATCGCGATGGACAGGCCGAGGCCGCTGCCCTCGGAGCGCGGCCGTGAGGCGCTGGCCTTGTAGAAGCGGTCGAAGACGTGCGGCAGGACGTCCTCGGGGATGCCGGGGCCGTGGTCGCGCACCTCGATGACGAGCTCCTCGCCCTCCTCGCGCACCGCGACCCGAACCGGCGAACCGCCGTGCTTGAGCGCGTTGCCGATCAGGTTCGCCAGGATCACGTCGAGGCGGCGCGGGTCGAGGCGGGCCATGATGCCCCGCTCGGCATTCAGTTCGACGGCGTCCAGCCACGCGCGGGCGTCGATGCACGCGGTGATCTGGTCGGCGATGTCCACGTAGTCGACTACCAGCCGGGCCGTGCCCGCGTCGAAGCGGGTGACCTCCATCAGGTTCTCGACGAGGTCGTTCAGCCGCCGGGTCTCGCTGACCACCAGTCGTACGGCCGGCTCGATCATCGGGTCGAGACCGCCCGTCCCGGCGTCCAGCTCCTCCTCCAGGACCTCGGTGACGGCCGTGATCGCGGTGAGGGGCGTCCGCAGTTCGTGGGACATGTCGGCGACGAAGCGGCGGGAGGCCTCCTCGCGGGAGCTCATGTCCGCGACCTTCTTCTCCAGCGACTCCGCGGCGCTGTTGAACGTCCGGGACAGCTCCGCCAGTTCGTCGGTGCCTGAGACGCGCAGCCGGGTGTCCAGCTGCCCCTCGCCGAGGCGGCGGGCCGCGATGCCGAGGCGGTGCACCGGCTTGAGCACGGTCGTGGCGGCCGCCTGCGCGAGCAGGGCCGAGCCGATGAGCGCGAGTCCGGTGGCGATACCGAGCGACCAGGCGAGGGAGTTCAGGTCCTTGGCCTCCGGCTCCAGGGACTTGAGCATATAGCCGGTCGGGCCGCCGCCGATCACCTTCGCGCCGCCCACCAGGGACGGTTTGCCGCCGTCGACGATCCGCTGCCAGTAGAGGTGGTAGGCGTGCCCGCCCGCCGACGACGCCGTCTGCTGCTTGTTCACCGCCTTCTGCAGGGACTTCGGCACGTCCTCCAGCGTGAAGGTGTCCAGGTCGGAGTTGCCGACGACGGTCCTGCCCTGCTCGTCGGTCGCGACCAGGAGCACGCTGAAGCGCTGGCTGCTGTTCGCCATCTGCCCGGCGGTGTGCTGCAGTTCGTCCTGTGTCGGATGCACCGGCAGCGAACTCGCCCGGTTCTGCATCTCCTGCTGGAAGTCGCGCAGCACCGCGTCCTGGGTGCGGGTGAGGACGGCCTCGCGGTTGAGCCAGTACGCGATGGCGGACGCCGACACGGCGGCGGTCAGCGCCACGAGCCCGAAGACGACGACCAGACGCAGCCTGAGGCTCGTGAAGCGGATGCGTGACTGTACGGTCCTGCGTGCCGCGGACAAGCCGCGGCGTCCCCCCTGCGGATCCGTCACTGAGGGGCGTCCAGCCGGTAGCCGACGCCGCGGACCGTACGGATCAGCGTGGGGGACGACGGGACGTCCTCGACCTTGGCGCGCAGCCGCTGCACGCAGGCGTCGACGAGCCGGGAGTCGCCCAGGTAGTCGTGCTCCCACACCAGCCGGAGCAGCTGCTGGCGGGACAGCGCCTGGCCGGGCCGACGGCTCAGCTCCAGCAGCAGCCGCAGCTCGGTCGGGGTCAGCTGGAGGTCCTCGCCGTTCTTGGTGACCGTCATGGCCGACCGGTCGATGACGACATTGCCGAACGTCGCCGAGTCGCTGGACTCGCGCTCGCCGCGCCGCAGCACGGCCCGGATCCGGGCATCGAGCACCCGGCCCTGCACGGGCTTGACGACGTAGTCGTCCGCGCCCGACTCGAGCCCCACCACGACGTCGATGTCGTCGCTGCGCGCGGTCAGCAGGATGATCGGCAGCTGGTCGGTGCGCCGGATGCGCCGGCACACCTCGAACCCGTCGATGCCGGGCAGCATCACGTCCAGCACGATCAGGTCCGGCCGCTGTTCGCGCAGCAGTTTGAGACCGTCCTCTCCGGTGGCAGCGGTGGCCACACGGTGTCCCTGGCGCGTCAAAGAGAGCTCCAGGGCCGTTCGGATGGCGTCGTCGTCCTCGATCAGCAACAGGGAAGGCACGGGGGCCATTCTGGCCCATGCCGTGGCCGTCTATCGACCGTTGGAGCGCTCCCGCTCGTCTTGGCCCGCGAGGCGACGACGGCGGTGCGGTTGCGTAGCCGCACGACTCTCCTCCGTGTTCGTGTCGAGGTGTCGCTGCGCACCGCCCCTGTGACAGGTCTGTGACAGTCGGCGGACACGGCGATGAAGTGGGCCGGGCAAGCTTTTCGACACAAGCAAGGCCGCACGGATGACCGGGGACTCCACGACGGGGGGCGCGAGATGAACACGCTGCACAGCACCAGCACGGGCGCAGTTGTCACGCGTCTGCACGATGTCACCCGGAACACCGAGAAGTCCGGTGCCGTGAGCGGGCGGGGGTGCGCTCGCGGCACCGGGCGTCAGCACACCGGTTACATCACGGTGGTTGACGCACGCACGGGGGAGGCTCACGGGGGAACCGCGTACGGGGAGACCTCGGGGGAGGGCCGTTCGGCGACCGAGGCGGAGTTCACCGCCTATGTCGAGGAGCGCCGCGCCTCCCTGTACGCAACCGCCTACCACCTGACCGGTGACCGCTTCGAGGCCGAGGACCTGCTGCAGAGCGCGCTGTTCTCGACGTACCGGGCCTGGGACCGGATCAGCGACAAGGCCGCCGTGGGGGGCTATCTGCGGCGGACGATGACCAACCTGCACATCAGCGCGTGGCGCCGCCGCAAGCTGAACGAGTACCCGACCGAGGAGCTGCCGGAGACCGCCGGTGACACGGACGCGATGCGCGGCACCGAACTGCGCGCCGTCCTGTGGCAGGCGCTGGCCCGGCTGCCCGAACTCCAGCGCACCATGCTGGTCCTGCGCTACTACGAGGGCCGCACGGACCCGGAGATCGCGGAGATCCTCGACATCAGTGTCGGCACGGTGAAGTCGAGCATCTGGCGGTCGCTCCGCCGGCTGCGCGAGGACGAGGTCCTCAGCTTCGGCCGTGACGAGGAGGAGTCCTTCGGGGAGCTTGTCGCCTGAGGGATCAGGGGCTCGGGGGGAGCCTCGCAGGGGGAATACGGGGGAGCGGCAACGGGGGGCCGCTGGGGGGGAACAACGGGGTCACGGGGGACCACGGGGGAAGTTCCACCACGGGGGGAGAGCGGGACTGGAGGGCCGGGGGGTCCGTCCAGTCCCGTTTTTCTTTGCGGCGGGTCAGGCGGTCAGGCGGCCGTGCGCAGCGATGCGCGCCGTCCCGCGGCCGCGGCGTCCAGCCGGCTCAGCGCCTCGTCCCGGCCGCAGGCGTGGGCGCCGAGGCCGGTCTGGCGGGCGACGATCGACCGTTCCGCCCGCATCAGCCGCCAGCCGCGACGCAGCAGGAACGGGACCGACTTGCGGCCCTCCTTGAGGTCGCGCACGAAGCGGCGGCGGAACGTGGTGACGGGACCGCGGGTCAGGCACAGCGCGTCGGCGAGGAGGCCGAGTTCCCTGCACCGCTCCACGACCTCGGCGGCGAAGACGCCCTCCGCGACGAAGACCGGCGTGCGGTCGAAGTGCAGTGTCTCCTCGCCCGTGCGCGCACTGCGCGCGATGTCGTACACCGGGATCGTCGTACGGCCCGTGGCGCACAGTTCGGCGATGGCCGCGACCGCGACGTCAGCGTCCCAGGACCGCGGGTGGTCCCAGTCGATGTCCGAACTCCCCTCCACCAGGGGCAGTGTCGGGTCGTCGCCCTCCTTGTAGAAGTCGTCGAGCCGCAGCACGGGGAGCCCGGAGAGGGCGGCGACGAGGGACTTGCCGGAACCGGAGGGGCCGCAGAGCAGCACAACGCGGGCGGGGGCCGGGGGATGAGGACTCACGAGACACCAGTCTGACGCATTGCGTCCACCTGGCCGACCCCGCGGGTCGACGTTTGGAGCACAGATCACACCTCAACTACCCTGTGTGCCGACATGATTACCTTGAGCACGGAGAAGGTGGCAGCAGCCATGGCACGACACGCTTCCCCCAGGAACCCCGCCGTCCGGCGGACTCTCGTCGCCCTGGCGACCACGGGCGCCGCACTGGCGGCGGGTGCGGCCACGGCGTCGGCGGACTCCGCTCCGGTCCTGGACGGGGCGGCGCGGCCCGCGTCGCTCGGCCACACCGACCCGCAGGCGGCGCTGTCGGCGCTGACCGGGACCGTGGGACACGCGACCGGTCCGGTCGCGGGCCTCAAGCCCAACCCGCTGGCGGGTACGGGAGTCGACCCGCTCGACAACGGAGTCGCCACCCAGGTCGCCGACTTCGCGCCGCTGTCCTCACAGGCCCTGACCCGGCCGGTGGCGCAGGCGCCGTCGCTGGGCGGTGTGCCGCTGCTCGGACAGGTGCTCGGCGCGGTGCACTGAGCGGTTGTGCGCGGCCCGGACGGCGGAGAGCCGCGTTTCCCCGAGACGGCGGGGCAACGCGGCTCTTCGGTTCTCGGGCGTCAGTACGACGAACCGGACGCGCCCAGCGACCCCGTGGGGTGCCAGACCGTCTTCGTCTCCAGGAAGGCCGTCAGTCGCTCGGTGCCCGGAGTCGCCGAGTAATCCACAGGCTGTGGACGAAGAACGCGCTTCAGATTGTCCGCCGCGGCGATCTCCAGCTCCTTCGCCAGCACCTCGTCGGCGCCGGCCAGGTCGATCGCGTTGACGTCCTGGTGGGCGGCGAGTGGCGCCGCGATCTCCGTCGTACGGCCGGAGAGGACGTTGACAACTCCGCCCGGCAGGTCGGAGGTGGCCAGGATCTCCCCGAGGGAGAGGGCCGGGAGCGGGGACTTCTCGCTCGCGATCACCACCGCCGTGTTGCCGGTCGCGATCACGGGGGCGATCACCGAGACCAGTCCCAGGAACGAGGAGTCCTGCGGGGCGAGGACCACGACCACCCCCGTGGGCTCGGGGGAGGAGAGGTTGAAGAACGGGCCCGCCACCGGGTTGCCGCCGCCGACCACCTGGGCGATCTTGTCGGTCCAGCCCGCGTACCAGACCCAGCGGTCGATCGCCGCGTCGACGACCGCAGCCGCCTTGGCCTTCGACAGGCCCTCGGCGTCGCCGACCTCCCGTACGAACTGGTCCTTGCGGCCCTCCAGCATCTCCGCGATGCGGTACAGGATCTGGCCGCGGTTGTACGCCGTCGCGCCCGACCAGCCGCCGAACGCCTTGCGTGCGGCGACCACCGCGTCACGGGCGTCCTTGCGGGAGGACTGCGGTGCGTTCGCCAGCCAGTTGCCCTTGGAGTCCGCCACCTCGTACACCCGGCCGCTCTCGGAACGCGGGAACTTCCCGCCGACGTACAGCTTGTAGGTCTTCAAGACCGAGAGCCGTTCGAACTTCTCGGACTTCTCGCTCTTCTCGGACTTCTCAGACATCGAGGTACGCCTCCAGGCCGTGGCGACCGCCCTCGCGGCCGAAGCCCGACTCCTTGTAGCCGCCGAACGGCGAGGTCGGGTCGAACTTGTTGAACGTGTTGGACCAGACGACACCGGCGCGCAGCTTGTTCGCGACGGCCAGGATCCGGGAGCCCTTCTCCGTCCAGATGCCGGCGGAGAGGCCGTACTGGGTGTTGTTGGCCTTGGCCACGGCCTCTTCCGGTGTGCGGAAGGTGAGGACGGACAGCACCGGGCCGAAGATCTCGTCGCGGGCGATGGTGTGGGCCTGGGTGACGTTCGTGAAGAGCGTCGGGGCGAACCAGTAGCCGGAGGAAGGGAGTTCGCACGCGGGGGACCAGCGTTCGGCGCCCTCCGCCTCGCCCTGCTCGGCGAGCGCGGTGATCCGGGCCAGCTGCTCGGCGGAGTTGATCGCGCCGATGTCGGTGTTCTTGTCCAGCGGGTCGCCGAGGCGCAGGGTCGACAGCCGGCGCTTGAGGGACTCCAGCAGCTCGTCCTGGATCGACTCCTGGACCAGAAGGCGGGAGCCCGCGCAGCAGACCTGGCCCTGGTTGAAGAAGATGCCTGTCACGATGCCCTCGACGGCCTGGTCCACGGGTGCGTCGTCGAAGACGACGTTGGCACCCTTGCCGCCCAGTTCGAGGGTGAGCTTCTTGCGGGTGCCCGCGACCGTGCGCGCGATCTCCTTGCCGACGGCCGTGGACCCGGTGAAGGCGACCTTGTTCACGTCCGGGTGCGCGACGAGCGCGGCGCCCGCGTCGCCGTAGCCCGGAAGGATGTTGACGACACCCTTGGGCAGGCCCGCCTGCCGGCAGATGTCCGCGAAGAACAGGGCCGACAGGGGCGTGGTCTCCGCGGGCTTCAGCACGACCGTGTTGCCCGTCGCCAGCGCCGGGGCGATCTTCCACGCCAGCATCAGCAGGGGGAAGTTCCAGGGGATGACCTGTCCCGCGACACCCAGCGGCCGCGGGTCGGAGCCGAAGCCTGCGTGGCCGAGCTTGTCGGCCCATCCGGCGTAGTAGAAGAAGTGCGCGGCGACCAGGGGCAGGTCGGCGTCGCGCGTCTCCTTGATCGGCTTGCCGTTGTCCAGCGTCTCCAGGACCGCGAGCTCACGGCTGCGCTCCTGGATGATGCGGGCGATACGGAAGAGGTACTTCGCGCGCTCGGAGCCGGGCAGCGCCGACCACTTCTCGAAGGCCTTGCGGGCGGCCCTGACCGCGCGGTCCACGTCCGCCTCGCCGGCCTGGGCGACCTCGGAGAGGACCTCCTCGGTGGACGGGCTGACGGTCTTGAAGACCTTGCCGTCGGCCGCCTCCGCGAACTCGCCGTCGATGAACAGGCCGTACGAGGGCGCGATGTCGACGACCGCGCGGGACTCGGGTGCGGGTGCGTATTCGAAAGCCATGGAGGATCAGTCCACCGTCACGTAGTCGGGACCGGAGTAGCGGCCGGTGGCCAGCTTCTGGCGCTGCATCAGCAGGTCGTTCAGGAGGGAGGAGGCGCCGAAGCGGAACCAGTGGTTGTCCAGCCAGTCCTCCCCCGCCGTCTCGTTGACCAGGACCAGGAACTTGACGGCGTCCTTCGAGGTGCGGATGCCGCCGGCCGGCTTCACACCGACCTGGACCCCCGTCTGCGCGCGGAAGTCGCGGACGGCCTCCAGCATGAGGAGGGTGTTCGCGGGCGTGGCGTTCACCGCCACCTTGCCGGTCGAGGTCTTGATGAAGTCGGCCCCGGCCAGCATGCCGAGCCAGCTCGCCCGACGGATGTTGTCGTACGTCGACAGCTCGCCGGTCTCGAAGATGACCTTCAGCCGGGCGGAGGTCCCGCAGGACTCCTTCACGGCGACGATCTCGTCGTACACCTTCATGTACCTGCCCGCGAGGAACGCCCCGCGGTCGATGACCATGTCGATCTCGTCCGCACCCGCCGCCACGGCCTCGCGCACGTCGGCCAGCTTCACGTCGAGCGCGGCGCGGCCCGCCGGGAAGGCGGTGGCGACGGACGCGACCTTCACACCGGAGCCCGCGACGGCCTCCTTCGCGACGGCCACCATGTCCGGATAGACACAGACGGCCGCGGTCGTGGGGGTCGTGCGGTCCGTCGGATCGGGGTGGACCGCCTTGGCGCCGAGCGCCCGGACCTTGCCCGGGGTGTCCGCGCCTTCCAGCGTCGTCAGGTCGACCATCGAGATGGCGAGGTCGATGGCGTACGCCTTCGCGGTGGTCTTGATGGAACGGGTGCCGAGCGAGGCGGCGCGCGCCTCCAGGCCGACCGCGTCGACGCCGGGCAGCCCGTGCAGGAACCGGCGCAGCGTGCTGTCGGACGCGGTGACGTCCGCCAGAGCGGTGGGGGTACCACCCTGCTCGCGCGGGGCCGAGAGCTTGGGGGAGGATGCAGAGGTGGGCATGGTCACCAGCCGAGCATATCTACGCGCGTAGCGGCTGTACAGCCCCCCGAGGTCCCGGATACGGACCGGACACGGGCCCGCATCATGTCGTGCCGCGCCCGGGACCGCCTGGGAGGTACGGGGTGACCGTCGGGCAGAATCGGTTTCATGACGACCCCGGAACACCAGCCGCCCGCGCCGGACCACTCGGCACCCGAGTCCCGGGACCGTGTCTACCGGTCGCCGGCCGGCATCGCGGCCGGTGTGCTGCTGCTCGCCATCGCGCTCTGGCTCGGCATCGACGCGCTGGTCTCCGCCCACGGCCGCACACCCTGGCTGGCGCTGGCCGCCTTGATCCTGGTGCTGCCGACGTTCGCCGCCTTCACCGTGCGCCCGGCCGTCTTCGCGAACGACGAGCGGCTGCGCATCCGCAATCCGCTCCGGGTGATCGTGCTGCCCTGGGGCTCGGTGGCGTCGCTCCAGTCCGGCTACTCGAACGAGGTCGTCGCCACGTCCGGTACCAAGTTCCAGCTGTGGGCGATTCCCGTCTCGCTGCGCGCCCGCAAGAAGGCGGCGCGGCAGCAGAGCATGGCCGCCGCGCGTGCGGCCGGCGCGGCGTCGGGCGGCCGTTCGCGCGGGCGGTCCTCCGCCCTCCCGGACAAGCCCACCCGCGCCCAGACCGACCAGGTCATGGACGAACTGAGGGAACTGTTCGAGACCCATGGCGCGTCCGAGCGCGCCCAGGGCGAACCGAGCGTGCGCTGGGCGTACGAGATCATCGGCCCGGCGGTGGCCGGCGCGGTCCTGCTGGCGGTTCTGCTGGCGATCGGCTGACGGCGACTGCTTCCGGGTCCGTGTCCGGACCCGGACGGCGAGGCCGCGGGCGCCCGAGGGCGCCTACGGGTGGTGGTCCGGAGAACCCACGGTCGGGTGGCCGTGGGTTTTTTGCGCCCTGGGTCGTGTTCATGAGGTGGCCGCGGCCGTCCGGGTGCTCCGGTACGAGGAACGGCCGAGGCCGGCACCTGCGCGGCGGGCCGCGGCTGGAAGGGCTCCCGCGCCGGACGGGGAGGCCGTGGGCAGGGCGCCGTCCGGGTGGTGGTCCGGAGAACCCACGGCTGGGCGGCCGTGGGTTATCCGCGTTCCGGGCCGTGCTCACGGGGGTGCCGGTACCCGGCCGGCCGCTCCGGAGCGAGGAACGGCATGGCGCCGTCGGGGCGGGACATGCCGAGGGCCGGCACCTGGGTGCCGACCCTCGGTCGGACGGGCTCCCGCGCCGGACGGCGCGGGAGCCGATTCACAGCGGTCGCACGGCTGTCAGTGGTGCGAGCCCGGCACGACCTGGATGGTGTTCGAGGTCGTGATCGGTGCGAGCGAGCTCTCGTCCGTGTAAGGGCGCATCGAGTCGTTCGTCACCGATATGGTCACCGAGCCGCGGCGCAGGCCCGTCAGTGTCCGGGTCCGCGGGTCGAAGATCGCGACCTTGCCCTTGTGTCGGGCAGCCTCGACGGCCTCCTTCCCGCTGCCGATCGCCAGGTTGGAGGAGCCGCTCCAGTCGACCGACATCGGGTACCGCAGCGGCACCGTGCGCGTGCCCGCCGACACTCCCTGCGGCTGCACGATGCTGCCCGAGAGCTGGGCCGTCCCGCCGATCTCGAGGGAGTCCGGGGTGTTGAGCGTGATGGACTGCGCGAAGGCATGCACGTCGGCCTCGACCCACTGCTGCTTCGCGGTCCGCCGGGAGTCGACCGACCAGTCGACCCATCCGGTGAAGCCGCCGCGGTCGGGCGTGCCGTACGGGTCCTTGCCCGACGACGGCAGCACCATGTACGGCACACCCTCGAGCCGGTGCACGTCGGTGATCTGGGCGTGGGAGCCGACCATCGCGGCGCCCTTGCCCGTGGAGTTCCGGAAGTCCGTGAGCATGTGCTCCACGAGCGCGGCCTCGTCGCGGTCGCCGAGCTGGCTGGACTTCGCGTCGCCGGGGTCGTCCACCGGGTGGTGGGCGAACACCATCACGTTACGGACCGACCGGTCCTTCTCGGCGTCGGCGAGCGCCTGCTGCAGCATCGGGAGCTGGTCCCAGGCCGTCCCGCGCAGCGACCCGAGGGAGCTGGCGAGCAGGATGAACCGGGTGCCCTTGTGGTCGAACGTCCGGTACGGCTTGCCGAACTCCTCGGTGAAGTTCGTCAGGTCCGACTGGACGTTGTCGAGGCCGTAGGACTCGTGGTTGCCCGGCACGTAGTAGCACGGGACGGAGCCGGCCTTCGGGTCCGGAGTGCTGTTCTCCGCCGGCTCCCGGCCGACACCGATGAGGTCGCACCCGGCGTCGGTGAGCACCTTGCGGGCCAGGGTGAGGTCCTGCGGCAGACCGCGGTCGGTGATGTCGCCGTTCAGGACGATCAGGTCCGGACGGGTCGTGCGGATCCGCTGGATGGCGGCCGTCGCGACCTGGGTGAGTGCCGGGTCGTCGGCCGTGAACTGTACGTCCGACAGCGTGGCGAACTGCCATGTGCCGCGGCCGTCGGGCAGCGAGCCGTCGTCGGAGACGAGCGGGTCGGGCCGCAGGCCGGGCTGGGCGGGCAGGTCGATCGCCGTCGGGACGTCGGCCTCGATGCGGTCGAGGACGAACGTGCCCGCCTTCTGCTGGGCGACATTGGTGTTGATGCCCTGGAAGCCCGAGATCGAGATCGGGAACGCCGTGCTCGCCGGCAGCGTGAACGTCGCGTATTGCCAGTCGCTGCTCGCCGTCAGGGCGGTGCCGTAGACGCCGCCGCTCTTGCCGGCAGCGTCGACATAGCCGAGGTAGGTCAGACCGCTGGGCACGCTGATGCTCGACTTGATCCGCACCCGTACGCGCAGCGGCTGGCCGGGCACCGGGACGCGCTGGGCCGACGAAGCCGCCGCGATGCCCACGTTGCGCATCGCGTTGAAGTCGATCCGCAGGCCGTCGGGGTCCGCCGAGAACTGCGTGGCCGCGGTGCTGTTGTTGCGCCAGCGGGCGAGCACGTCGTCGTCGAAGTCGTAGACCGTCCTGGTCTGCACGCCGACCGTGATGGGCAGCTTCACCGATTTGCCACCGGCCGAGACCGTGAGGATCGTGCCCGCGGCGGTGAGGGGGGTGATCTTCAGCTTGCCGTTCACGGACTTGATGTCGACGACACTGTGGTCGTAGTCGAGCGAGAGGTCCTGCGGGTCGAGCGGAGCCGTATAGCCCTCGGCGTCGCGGCCGGTCACCGAGACGGTGACAGCGTTGTCAGACGTCGCGTCGGCGATCGACAGACGCTGCGACGACAGCTCCACGCCGTCGACCGGGCCGAGGACGGTGACCTTCTCGTGCGCCTTCTCAGGGCCCACGTGCGCGTCGACCGTGATCGTGCCGTCGGCCTCGGCCGGTGCCCTGAGGGTGCCTGCCGGGACCGGCGCGCCGTGTGCCGACCACCGTACGGACCTCGGGTCGAGCTTCACCGGCGTCTCGTGGTCGTCGACGCCCTCCGCGACGAGCGCGCGGTGCATCCCGGGGAAGACCTTCACGTTCCCGTCGGCCGCCGCCGCACCCGGTGCGGGCTTGACGAGGAGGCGGTGCAGTCTGCCGTCACCCTTCGCGACGAACACGCCCACGCCGTTGGGGTCGTTGCGCTCGTGGCCGTCGGAGGGCACGTTGCGGACGGTCGCGGTGTCCTCGCCGAGCGCGCGGGCGACCATCGTGGTCGAGCCGCCGCCGTCGAGGTTGACCGCGGTCTCCACGCCCATCGCGGCGAGGTCGCGCGCCTCCTTGTCGATACCGACGCCGCCCTTGCCGGTGCCGCCAGGGCCGTCCCAGGTGGCGAGCACGAGCGTCTTGCCGCCGTTCTTGAAGCCGAGCGCGGTGCGGGGGGCGATCGAGGTGTCGAGCCCCTTGACGACCTGTCCGCCGGACACGATGGTGCCGCCGTGGCCGAGCGCGAACTTCATCGTCCTGGCCGCGTGGTCGGCGAGCTGGTAGTCGAGCTTCACCGGGTCGCCGGGCTGCAGCGCGCGGATCGCGGTCGCCGCGGCGCCGCGGCCGACGAGCACGAAGCCGTCGTCCGGGATCGTCCCCGAGTCCGCGGGACCGTTCGGCGTGACCGACACGACCGAGCCGTTCCTGACCAGGACCTCGGCGATCTGGTCGTTGGACACGCCCGTCAGGCCGCGGTTGCGGCTGTAGTCGCCCCACGCGGACGTGAACGCGATCAGGCCGTCCGCGGGCACCCCGCCGCCGTTCGCGGCGTTGATGGACAGCACCTTGTGGTCCGCGCCCGTGAAGTTGGCGGTCGCGTCGACCGTGAGGTCCACGAGCTGGGCGATGCCGTCCTTGCTGACGCCGACGTGCTGACGGCCGCCGATGTCGGCGGTCTTGACCAGCTTGCCGTCCTGGACCTCACCACCGAGTGCCGCGTTGGAGTTGCCGATGTCGAAGAACTCGCCGTTGACGCCCGCGACGGCGCCGGCCTTGTCGGCGGCCTCGCTGAGCGGCCCGCCGGACGAGACCGGTCCGGAGGTCAGCAGATCCGTGCCGACAGCGCGGTCCGACAGGTCCACGGTCAGATACTGCGCGTCGTACCAGCCCTTCTGGTCGAGCGCCTTCACGTGCTGGATGTCGATCCCCGGACCGATCCTCTCGTCCGTGTTGACCAAGGGGATTCCGCCGGTGACGGGCGCGGGTCGACCGCCGTCCGCGTATGCGACGGCGGGTGCGGCCGCCAGTGCGGTCGCCGTGGCGAGCACCACCAGCAGGGGTCTCGCGCGCAGATGGTTCACGACCATCAACTTCATTGCAACCTCGGATCAGGAGGGGGAAACCGGAGGCAACGCCTCCGCTGCGCCCGCTTCTCGCGGGCGCCCGACCGATTACAGGGATCGACCAAAGAATGTGGGTGACACCATCACAAGCGCGTCGTGAACCCTGGCTGTGGAGCTGCGGCGGGTGGCGGTCGGCGGGACGAGTTCGCCGCGTCCGCCGCCGAGATGATGCCTCGTCAGGCACGGAGGAGTCGGTTCCGGCTCCGGGCGTGCAGTCTTCGGTCGCGTCAACGCGTCGTGTCGTGCGGGTTCTTGACGTCTACGCGGCGCGGGTACGGCCGCCGTCCGTCGGCGGACCCCCCGACTGTGCCCGAGGACGGTCGAGTTGGCACCCGCCCGCCGCACGGTCACGAAGCGGGGCCGCTCGGGAGTGCGAGGCGGCGAGTCGGCGTGTCGCTGCTCCGGCTCCGGCTGCGGACGGCACGCGGAGCCCGTCCGCCGCCGGCGTGCTCGGTGCCCCGGTCCGCGCACAAGTGAGGGGAGCCGCCGGGCTCATGACACCTCGTGTGCACGGGGATCCGATACGCGATCGTCCCTTGTCCCCGGCTCGATGCGGTCGTCAATGTCCCTCGTGCGCCATGAGGCCGGGTCCGCCCCTCTTTTGGCAACGTTGTCCGGCCGAGTGCAGCGAGCGCTTTCTCCTTGCCTTTCCTAGGGGTTTCCTAGGGACCACTTTGGTGTGAAGCGCGTTGCTTGCGGACGGATTCCCCTGTCAGGCCTCACCTACGGCTCAGTAGATTGCTGGTGCCGCCCCGCAAGGCCGTACCTGCGTTTTTACTCTTCGATGGGCGGCGGGGGTGGGGACATGGGGCAGTCCGGGGGAGCGGCGCGATCCGCCGCGCCCGTACTGGGAATGAGATGCCTGACGGACCTCGACGAGGAGGGCCGGTACGGCTGGCGGCTGGTGGCGTCCAACGGTCGCCCGGTCGCCGTCTCGGCGGCATCGTACGACACGCATGCACGCTGCCGCGCCGCCTTCGTCCGGCTGTGTGAACGGCACGCCGACATCGCCGGCGGGATCCAGCACAGCGCCGAGGGCGGGGGCTGGGTGTGGGTGCTCTGGGAGACCTCGGGCCGTCATCTGGCCCGGTCGGCACGCATGTACGAACGTCATGCCACGTGCCGCTCCTCGTATGAGCGGTTCCGGACGATGGTTCCCGAACTGGCCGCGGTCGGGCCGGAGTTATGGGGAGGGACCTGAGCGCGGTCCGGGCGCATTGGTTGGCATGCTCACGTAAATCATAGATGAACGTGCCGCTGCCCGCCGACCCCGGTCCTCCGGACCGCTCGGTGGAGGCGGCGCTGAGCTCCGGCGGCCTCGGGCGGACTACGGCGCCCTCCCCGTCGTGCACGGCCGGGGAACACCCCGGATCCTCGCCCGCACGGAATGTGGGCGGCATTTTTCCTCGGCGGGTCGGGTCGGCATGCGACCGGGCCCGCCGGCTTTTTGCGCGGCGGGGTCCCGGAAAGGCCGTGGCGTCACCGTGAGAACCGTGCCCGGAAAACGCGAACGGCACGCCGCAGCAGAATTCGGTGCGGCGTGCCCATGATAATCGCCGCTCGCTTTTGTGCGCCGGGATGTGTTCCTCCGCAGAGCGGATTCATCGCGAATTCGCTCGCCGGGAACCTCTTACTCGCCCCTTCGGGTGACCCCGTGCGGGTGCGGCGCCGGACAGCCCGCGCGGGTGCCCCGCGCCGCTTGTTCGGGACTCAGCGCACGTCGACGAAGTCGGCCGCGGAGACCGCGGCCGCGGTGTCGGCCGTGCCGGCGTAGACCCAGCGGTAGGAGCCGTCGGACGAAGCGCGGACGGTGGTGGAGACGGTGCCGTTCGCGGTGGTGCGGACGGTCTTGACGGTGGTGTAGTCGTGGCAGCCCTCGGCGCGGAACTGCAGCTGGACGGGCCGGCCCGCCTCGGCGGCGGTGTACGCGCCGGTCGCCCAGCCGGCGTGCTGCACGCCGCCCTTGACGGTGAGGATCTTGCCTCGCTTCACCGGCTCGGGGGTGGCGTCGACGGTCACCTGGGTGTCGCGCTGCACGGGGAAGGTGGCCGCGTTGTCGAGGCCCACCCCGTCGTTGTCGAGAGAGATCGCGTAGGCGCTGAGGCTCCAGGTGCCGGCCAGCGAGTCGTCGGACGGGTCGATCCCGGGCTTGAGAGTGAACGTCAGGGTGCAGGTGGTGGTGGTGTCGGTGGTCGGCCCGCAGGCCGCCGACGAGGGCACCGTGGCGTCCTGGTCGGCGTACGAGCCGTGGTACAGGGTGGCGTCGACCTGCTGGAGGCCGGCCGGGTCCGTCGCGGTGACCTCGACGGTGACGACTCTTTCGGTCGTGCCGACGACGACGGGCCGCCCGTCGTTGACGACCACGCTGGTGATGTCGGTGTCGCCGAACCTCTCGTCCGCGTGAGCGGCCGGAACGGCGAGGGCGGACAGGGCCAGGACGCCGGACGCAGCGGCGACAACTGAGCTAATACGCATGCGAATTCCCCAAGGTGAGTGCCACGGCCCGCCGATTTCCCCACGACGGGCCCGAATGACGTGTGCAGCGTAGTCATTCTGTGGAGATTTCGGAACGCTTTCTTCAAGAGAATGGAGTGAGCTGCGGATTCACTCTCGAAGGAAACAATGCCGAATATCCGGTGTTTCGATTTTTCGGGAAACCGAAGGAGAAATTCGATCCGAATTTCAGTCGACTCGGCGGCCACGGACCCGTACCGCGCCCGGGGGCGCCGCGCCCCGCGTCCGTGCGGCCGAGGCCGCGTGTCCGGTGTGTGTCCGGAGAGTCCCTCCGTCGGCCCGGCCCGGGCGTCCGGGACCGTAGTGAGCCCGGCCCGTCCGGCCGACAAGAGGTGTGGGTTCACCGAGCCGCGCATGCGCGCACTGAGTGAACGCGGGGCAACTTCCGCGCGAACCATGCCCTGCACACCCAACCGGAGTGACCACGCATCACTCCCGCCTCTTTACCCTGCGTGTGCTGCGTAAGCGCGCAACTGCGAACAACACATGCAACGTTTCCCGATATGAGGCAACAGGGGTGGGGATGGCAGCACCGAAGGGGGGCGCGGCCGTACGTGGCACGCGCTGCCACATGGACACCGACACCGGCGGGTCCTGCTCCTGGCGGCTCACCGCGTCGAACGGGCGGGTGATCGCCATGTCCGCCAGGCCGTACGCGGACTACGGCGAGTGTCGTGCCGGATTAGAGCAACTGTGCGCTGACATAGAGGAGTTACAGGGGGAGCTGCACCACTCCTCCGACGGCGCCGGCTGGGCCTGGCGGCTCCGCGACCGCAGTGGCGGGGTCGTGGCCGTGTCCCCGCGGCCCTATGAGCGGCACTCGACGTGCCAGACGGCGTACGACCGGTTCCGGTTGCTCCTCGCCGAAGTGGGATCGGGACGGACGACCCTGTGGGACGACGCAGAGTGACGCGGGATCACTACGCGTACGTCACCGGAAGTTGCCCCTAGGGGGCATCTCGTTCACATTCGTGTGCGGTGGTGTCCAACCCGCCCCAGAAGCCTCGTGGCACGTGACGATGCGAATATCTGAGCGGCCGGAGGCGCCGGCGGCCGAGCCTCCGAGACGTCTGTACCCGGACCCGGGCCTGACCGACCGCGCGTTCCGGGGCGTGCTGCGCGGCGGCGGTGCCTTCGTGCTAGCGATCATGCTGCTCGTCGGCGGCTTTCTGACGTACCGGGCCTGGCAGGCGCTGTCGGTCGCGCAGTGGGGCTTCATCACCACCGAGACCTGGGAGCCCGACGGCGGCAACTTCGGTATCGCGGCCGTACTCGTCGGCACGATCCTCATCGCGCTCGTCGCCATCGTCTTCGCGGTGCCGATGGCGCTCGGCACCGCGCTCTACATATCCGAGTACGCCCCGCCGACGATCCGCCAGACCCTCATCAGCGTCGTGGACCTGATGGCCGCCGTGCCGTCGGTGGTCTACGGCCTGTGGGGCCTGTTCTTCTTCCAGGGGCACGTGGTCACGCTGTCGCGCTGGATCTCCACGTACTTCGGCTGGATACCGATCTTCGAGGTCGACGGCGTCGATCCACGGGACCCGCTCGCCACCGCCACCGTCTTCACCTCCTCCACCTTCATCGCCGGCATGGTCGTGTCCCTGATGGTCGCGCCGATCATCTGCTCGGTGGTACGGGAGGTGTTCTCACAGGCTCCGGTCGGCGAGCGGGAGGGCGCCTACGCGCTCGGCGCGAACCGCTGGGGCATGATCCGCAGCGTCGTTCTGCCCTTCGGCAAGGGCGGCATGATCGGCGGCACCATGCTGGGCCTGGGCCGGGCGCTGGGCGAGACCATCGCCGTGTACCTGATCATCTCGCCGGTCTTCGTGATCCAGCCGCACATCCTGCAGAACGGCACCAGCTCGGTCTCCTCGCTGATCGCCCTGCGTTACGGCGAGGCGAGCGAGATGGGCATGTCGGCGCTGATGGCCGCGGGCCTCGCGCTGTTCCTGATGACCCTCGTCGTCAACTTCGTCGCGTCGTCGATCGTCGCCCGCAGCCGTTCCGGCGCGGCGAGCGACTCCTGAGGAGACCGAGCCGGATGACCGTCACCACCGCACAGAGCCCGCCCGGCGACCAGGGACCGCAGACGAGTCCCGCGGCGCCGGCGAAACCGCCCATACCGGCCACGACCCTGCCCGGCCGCAGCCGGCCGCGCACCGAATCACGCCGCAATCTGGCCACTCTGCGTGCCACCGACGTGTACGCGATGATCGGTGCCGCGGCCGCGTCCCTCTGCATCACCTGGCTGCTGTTCGACCGGATGCTGCCCTTCAACGGCGCCCTCGGCTTCGTCGTCGTCGCCTACGTGCTCTTCCTCGGTCTGTACGCGCTGCTGGTCTCCTTCGACGAGGACGGGCCGGCGGTACGAGACCGGGTGGCCGCCGCCGTCGTCCAGAGCCTCGGCCTGGTGATGCTGGCCGTGCTGGCGTTCGTGGTCGTCTACACGCTCTACGAGGGCCGCGACGCGCTGCCGCACCTGAACTTCTACACCGAATCGATGGCCGACGCCGGTCCGATCGAGCCGCTCAGCGTCGGTGGCATCCTGCACGCGATCGTCGGCACGCTGTGGCAGATCTCCATCGCCCTGGTGATCTGCATCCCGGCCGGGCTGGTCTGCGCGGTCTTCCTGAACGAAGTCCCGGGCGCCTTCAGCCGGTTCGTCCGCACCATCGTGGAGGCGATGACGGCGTTGCCGTCCATCGTGGCCGGCCTGTTCATCTACGCGACCTTCATCCTGGCGCTGGGCTTCGAGCGCTCCGGGCTCGCCGCCGCGCTCGCGATCTCCGTGATGATGCTGCCGATCATCATCCGCGCGTCGGACGTGGTGATCCGGCTGGTCCCCGGCACCCTGCGCGAGGCGTCGTACGCGCTCGGCACCTCACGATGGCGCACGGTGTGGCACGTGGTGCTGCCCACCTCCCGCTCCGGTCTCACGACGGCGATCATCCTGGGCACGGCCCGCGGTGTCGGCGAGACCTCGCCGGTCCTGCTGACCGCCGGTTACACGGCGGAGCTCAACGCCGATCCGCTGCACGACCCGATGGTGTCGCTGCCGCTGGCGGCCTTCGAACTCGTCAAGTCCCCCGAACCCACCTACATCGCACGCGGCTTCGGCACCGCGGCGGTGCTTCTCGTGCTGGTGCTCGTCCTGTTCGTGATGGCCCGCGTCCTCGGCGGCCGCGGACCGGGCCGGCTGACCAGGCGCCAGGAACACCGCCGGGTCCGGGCCTCCCGCCATGACGCCAAGCGCTTCGAGGCGTACGCCTCCACCGACCAGTCGTCAGAAAGACCCGCACCGACGAGGAGCACCCCGTGATACCCGCACCTGTCCGACGTCCGCGCGCCACGCGCGTGCACCAGGCGCTGGCGCTGTTCGTCGCCGCGGTCTGCGCGCTGCTGGCCGTCCACCCACCGAGCGCCTTCGCGGAGAGCTACACGAAGATCAGCGGCTCCGGCTCGACCTGGAGCGCCAACGCCATCGAGCAGTGGCGGCGCAACGTCCGCCAGCAGGGCATGACCGTGAACTACGCGTCGGTCGGCTCCTCGGTAGGCCGTCAGCAGTTCAAGAACGGCACCTCCGACTTCGGTGTGTCCGAGATCCCCTACGGCCTCAACGACCTCGGCCAGCAGGATCCTCCGCCCACCCGGAAGTACGCCTACATGCCGATCGTGGCCGGCGGCACGTCGTTCATGTACAACCTGAAGATCGGCGGCAGGCAGGTCACCAACCTCCGGTTGTCCGGTGACGTCCTCACCAGGATCTTCACCGGCAGGCTGACGATGTGGAACGCGCCGGAGATCAAGGCGGACAACCCCAAGCTGGCCCTGCCGGCCCGCCGGATCGTCCCGGTCGTCCGCTCCGACGGCTCCGGTACGACCGCACAGTTCACGCTGTGGATGTCCAAGCGGTACGGCTCCCTGTGGAACGACTACTGCCGTCGGGCCGGCAAGCAGACGCCGTGCGGTCTCACGTCGTACTTCCCCGTGATCCCCGGCTCGGGCTTCGTCGCCCAGTCCAGCTCCCTCGGCGTCGCGGGCTACACGAAGCAGTCCCAGGCCGAGGGCGCCATCACCTACGTCGAGTACTCGTACGCCAGGAACGCGGGCTTCCCGGTGGCCAAGGTCCTCAACCAGGCCGGCTACTACGTCGAGCCCACCGCCTCCAGTGTGGCGGTCGCCCTCACCAAGGCCCAGATCAACAACAACCCGCTCTCCGCGAACTACCTGACCCAGAACCTTGACAACGTCTACACCTTCGGGGACCGGCGCACCTATCCCCTCTCCAGCTACAGCTACATGATCATCCCCACCAAGGAGGAGAACGGCTTCACCACGGCCAAGGGGAAGACGCTGAGCGCGTTCAACAACTACTTCCTCTGCGACGGCCAGCAGCAGGCCGACCGGCTCGGCTACTCGCCGCTGCCGAAGAACCTGGTGGAAGCCGCGATGGCGCAGACGCGGAAGATCCCCGGCGCCGACGCGACCAGGATCGATGTCAACAAGTGCAACAACCCGACGTTCTCCGGCGGACGGAACCTGCTGATCCAGAACGCCCCCTACCCGCAGGCGTGCGACAAGAAGGGCCCGGACCAGTGCGCGACCGGCACGGGCGGCAACAAGAACACCACGCCGGTCGGCAACGGCAGCTCCGGCGGTTCCGGCTCGAACGGCGGCTCCGGTTCGGGCGGCGGCTCGGGTACGGGGGCGTCCGGCGGCTCCGGCTCGGGCGGTTCCGGTGCGGGGGCGTCCGGCGGCTCGGGCGCCGCGACGAGCGGCTCCGGCAGCGGTACGGCGGGCACCGGCGGGGCGGGCGGGACCGGCGGCGGAAGCGTCGTCGACCCCGACACCGGCGAGGTGATCAGCGGCGACCAGGCCGCCGGTGACACCTCCGTCGCAGCCAGCCCGGTCTCCCTGGGCGCGGACGACTCCCTCGGCCTGCGTACGGCGTTGATGGCGCTGTCGGCCGCGCTGCTGGTCGGCGTCGTTGTCGGACCACCGGTCGTCGCGCGTGTGATGGCGGGCCGGACGCGTCGCAAGGGCGGTGCGGCATGACACAGGCACTGAGGCGTCCCCGACCGCGGATTCTCATCGCCATGAGTTGTCTGCTGGCCGCGTTCGTGGTGGCGCTGCTGCCGGTGCCGCCGGCCACGACGCCCGCCGTGGCGGCGGACAGCGGGGCCGAGGACTCGGCGGTGACGAAGTCGGGGACGAAGGGGCCGTACGACGACTTCTCCCGTCTGAAGGTGACCGTCCACCAGACGAAGAACCTGCACTCGCAGGGTGTGCGGGTGAGCTGGGAGGGCGGGGCGCCGACCCTGCCGAGCACCGCGTTCAACGTCAACTACCTCCAGATCATGCAGTGCTGGGGGGACGATCCGTCCGGTCCCGACCGGGAGCAGTGTGCCTTTGGAGCGGGGACCACCGATGGGGCCGGCAGCGGCCGGACCGTCGTGTACGGGCCGGCCGACTCCGGCAACCCGGCGGCTGTGGACCCGGCGGAGGACCCCGGGGCGACATTCATCCCGTTCCGGCCCGCCAACGGTGAGCCGCTCACCACGTCCTCGGTCGACTACACCTACTTCGGTCCCCTGGACACCAACGAGCAGAAAGCCGTGCGGACCTTCGCAGGCGGCACGGGCGAAACCGAGTTCGAGGTGCAGGACGGGATCCAGGCGGACCATCTCGGCTGCGGTCTGAACACGGCGCCGGCCGGCCGGACCCCCGTTGCGCGTTCGTGCTGGCTGGTCGTCGTGCCGCGCGGCGACCACTACGCGAACGGTACGAAGGACACCAATCCCGACAGCGATCCGCTCCGGACCTCGCCGCTGTCCGCGACGAACTGGGCCCAGCGGATCGTCTTTCGGCTGGACTTCCAGCTGGTCGACAGTTTCTGCCCGCAGGGCCAGCCCGAGCGGGCCGTACCCGGCTCCGAACTCGCGGACGACGCCGTCTCGTTGTGGGCGCCGAAGCTGTGCACGTCCACCGGGAACAACTTCAGCTTCGTGCGCGGTCCGGAGGACTCCGCCAGGAACGAGGTGCTGAGCGCGACGGAGGACACGCCCGCGATGGGCGTCACCGTCGATCCGGTGGCTCAGTCGGGAGACGGGCCACGCGTGGTCCATGCGCCGGTGGCCGTGTCGGGGCTCGCGATCGGATTCTTCGTCGAAGGAGCGAGCGGTGAGCTGCACGACATGAAACTGACGCCGAGGCTCGTGGCCAAGATGCTCACCCATTCCTATGTGCGAGACGTTCCCTGGGCGGACAAGTGCAACCCTCCTCCGTGCTCGCCCGGTGAGCCGGCCCCACCCGAGCATCTCAGGGGAAATCCGCTGTACTACACCCAGGATCCGGAGTTCTTGAAGCTCAATCCGGAATTCGCCGACATCGGCCGTGACGAACAACGTAGGCCGATGAGCCTCATGGTCCCGCAGGGGAATTCCGACACCTCGCGGGTGCTCTGGAACTGGCTTCGGTCCGACAAGGAGGCCAGGGACTTTCTGTCCGGGAAACCGGACCCCTATGGAATGCGGGTCAATCGTTATTTCCAGGACGTGGATCCGGTGGGGAACACCGACCTGAACGAATTCTCCAAGCCGGACCCGACGACAGCGCCCGGCTGGCAAGTTGATTTCAAGGATCCACTCGACTACACGATCCTTGACCTGGACCCGTACACGGCCGATCTGCATGACGGGGCCGTGAAGACCCGCAGGGGCAACGACGGGCAGACCCCCTGGTACCAGCTCGCGGACGGCACAGCTCCGGCCAGGCTCGTCAACAGAGCTCCCTCGCCGGGCGTCCGTACCGCGATCGCGATCACCGACACCGCGTCGGCGGAGCGTTACGGCCTCCAGGTCGCGGCCCTGCGCAACGCGGATGGAACGTTCGTGAAGCCCTCGGTCGACACACTTCGGGCGGGTGTCGACGACATGCGGCCGTGGGCGGACGACTCCGCCGTGCTCAAGCCCGATCCGGGACGGGCCAAGGGCCAGGCGTACCCGCTGACCGTGGTGAGCTACGCCGCGGCTTCGGTGGACCAGGCCCCGAAGGATCGCAAGGCATACGCGGACTTCATGAGGTACGCCGCTGGACCGGGCCAGACGCAGGGCCGGGCGGCGGGCCAACTTCCCCCCGGTTATGCACCGTTGCCGGAGAAACTGCGCAAGCAGGCCGAAGTCGCGGCCGACGACCTCGAGAAGGGCGGCTCCCGGAGCGATCCGTCGTCCGACGACCCGAACGCGCAGGGCTCGGGGGGAGCCGCCGCAGGAGCAGGCATCGGTGGGACCTCGTCGGGCGCGAGCAGCGGCGGAGGGGCGGCGGGTGGAGCGGCCGCAGGCGGGAGTGGCGGCCGCGAAACCAGCGCGCCGGCGTCGGAAGCAGCAGCTCCGAACGGCTCGGCCTCTCCTTCGTCGGGGCCGCAGCAGAATATCGCCCAAGCCAGGCAAGGAATCACACAGGGAGAGGTTCTCGGCATCATTCGATGGGTCCTCCTCGGCGTGCTTTTTGTGGCTGGAGCGGCAGGACTTGCAGGTCCGGCAATGCTTCACTATGCGCAACGCCGGACTCCCTAGGAGACACCTAAGAAGCCTCCCCGTAACCTTTCCATCGCAGGGAATTGGTTGGCCATCGTACGCAATTCTGGAAATGTAATCGGTGGCCGGCCGACGGGTCGGCAGTGCGAAAATCCGGATTCAGCTTGAACGTCCAGTCTTCGAAAATCCAGAAACCAAGGGGTTCAGAAGTGAACGTCAAGTCTTACGCCAAGGTCGGTGCCGCTGTCGGCGCCGCGGTTCTCGGTCTCGGCATCCTGACCACCCCGGCTTCGGCCGACCCGTCCTCGCTGACCGACTACCGCACCCTGGCCGCGGTCGGCTCGGACACCACGCAGTACGTCATGAACGGCCTGGCCAACGGCACCGACGTCGTCGTCGGCACCGGCGGCAACAAGATCGTCGCGTCGTGGAACGCCGTCGGTGGCCTCGGTGACCCGTACAAGACCAAGCCCACACCCGCGACTTCGACGGAGTGCCAGTACACCCGCGCCAACACCAACGGCTCCAGCAACGGCATCGCCCGGCTGTCCGAGGACATCACCAACGGCGGCACCACCTGCATCGACTTCGCCCGCTCCTCGCGCGGTCCGAAGGCCTCCGTGCCCGGCACCGACCTCACCTACGTCCCGTTCGCCCGGGACGCGGTGACCTACGCCACCGACCTGAACAGCACCGTGCCGGCGGACCTGACGAAGGCGCAGCTGGCCAGCATCTACACGAACTGCACCTACACGGACGCCACGGGTACGCACACGGTGGCGCCGCTGCTGCCGCAGGCCGGCTCGGGCACCCGGCAGTACTGGCTGGACTCCATCGGTGTCACCGCGCCGGGCGCCTGCGTCAACGACACGATCCAGGAGCACGACGGCACGGCGATCACCGCCGCCAACCAGCTCATGCCGTACTCGGTCGCGCAGTGGATCGCCCAGGGCAAGGGCATCGCGGAGGTCCCGAACCGTCGCGGTGAGTCCTTCCTGCGCAAGATCGAAGGCCAGTCCCCCACCACTGGCTCGGGCTCCTCGCTCGCGCTCAACCCGACCTTCATCTTCTCCCGGGACGTCTACAACGTCGTCCAGACGTCCCGGCTGAACGAGGCCGCGATCTCCGAGGCGCTCTCGGACATCTGCGCGGCGAGCAACACCATCAAGACCTACGGGTTCGGCACCATCTCCAACTGCAACGCGCGCACGCTCACGGGCGGCCTGAACTCGTGATCGTCGTCTGATCCCGCGTGACGGCCGGGCACCTTCCAGGTGCCCGGCCCCACGTGCTGTCTCCGTATCCATCCATCGAAGTCCCCCGGGGGCCATCGCAATGAGAGTGCTACACCCGTTCCGAAGAGCGGCCGCCGTAGTGGCGGCCTGCGCCGTGCTCGCCCTGGGCGTCGTCGCCCTGGTGGCGTCGCAGTCCCAGCCCGCCCGGGCGGCTTCAGTCGGTGAGTTCACCCTGACGCCCGGCAGCGGCAAGCTGACCGACCCGCAGCCTTTCTCCGGCTCCCTGGAGATCCCGGGCAAGTGCCCTGACGGCGGCGAACCTGATTTCAACTGGAACAGCGTTCTCACCATGATCGTGGTGAAGGCCGACGGCACCGAGGCGAGGGTGCAGGAAGGCATCACCAACCAGGCGCCCTACACCGAAGCGACCTCGACGGTGTCGCTGGCCGCGGCGGACAACCCGGATGTCGTGTTCCAGAGTCTGTCGAGCGTCATCACGGGCAACGGAACGTACGAGTTGCGCGTACGGTGCGTGGACAATTTCTCCTGGAGTCCTGCTCCGGACGCGGTCGCGCCGGGCGATCCGTACTGGTCCCAGAAGATCACCGTCACCGGCGACGACTGGGTGGTCGGGGAGGGCGCGAAGGCCACGAACGCCGCACTGATCGCCTCTCCCCCCAATGCCGAGCCCGACCAGGAGGTGACGCTCACCGCGACGATCACGCCGGCGGAGGCGGCCGGCACCGTGACGTTCCTGGAAGGCGAGACAACGCTGGGCGAGGCCCCCGTCGCCGATGGGAAGGCCGAGTTCAAGACGACGACACTGCCCCTGGGGGTCCACGACGTCGTCGCTCGGTTCACCCCGACGGACGCCACCAAGTTCGTGCCCTCTGAATCCGAACCTTTCACGGTGCGGGTGCGGCTGGCGCAGTTCGAGATGCTGGACGACTCGGGCAAGCGACTGCCCGGCACCCCCGAACTGCAGCGCGGCCAGACGGTGAAGCTCATCATCCGCAGGTGCGAGCCGAACACGGCGTTCACCCTCGCCATGGATCGGAACGACGGCACCTTCCCCGGCGCCACGTCCGACGCGGACGGAACAGCGACCTGGCCTGAACTCACCGTTCCGGACGACGCGGTCGAAGGCATCAGCGCGTGGAAGATCAGCCCGGTGTGCCCAGGCGATGCCGAGAGCAACCTGGACGCGGTGCCGTTCACGGTGCCCGCCCCGCCCTCCGAGTCCCCGAGCGGCGACCCGTCGGACGATCCCTCCGGCGATCCGTCGGACGACCCCAGCGGCGACCCGAGCGACGATCCCTCGGGCGACACGTCCGGCACCACGTCCGGGTCGACGGGCGGCGATTCCACCACCGGCGGTGACTCCGCCTCCGGCGGCACGTCGACCTCCGGCGGCGCCTCGCCCTCCGGCGGCCTCGCCTCCACCGGTAGCCGGATCGCGCTGTTCTCCGGCATCGGCGCCGTCGTCCTGACCGGGGCGGGCATCGCCTTCGTGCGGTACGGCCGGCGCAACGGGCTGCTGACCTTCGGCGAGCCCCGCTCGTAACGGCAGGCGGAGCACGGGCGGCGGGCCCCCACCCCGCCGCCCGCGCCTTTCGCTTCTCCACTCGACATCTCTCCACAGGAGCGCTTCCCGTGACCGTGCTGACCCCGCCCCCGCCGGCCGTGGCGCCGCCGGCGCCGGAGCCCTCGCCCGAGCCCCAGCCCGAGTCCAGCTCGAGGGCGCCGCGGGCGGAACGCGCCGGTTTCGCGTTCACCGGGGCCGCGCTGTGCCTGCTGACTGCCCTGATGCTCGGCTTCGCCGCCAACCTCACGATCGTCGGCCACCTCCAGCACTCCCGCGACCAGCAGACCGCGTACGACGAGTTCCGTCGCCAACTCGCCCTCGGGGTCGCGCCGGTGGGCCAGCAGACGTACGACGGCAGGATGCTGGAGCCGGGCGCGCCCGTCGCCCTGCTGCGCATCCCGGCCCTGGGCCTGAAGGAGGTCGTCGGGGAGGGCACGACCTCGGGTGTGCTGATGTCCGGTCCGGGCCACCGCCGGGACACCCCGCTGCCCGGACAGGCCGGCACCAGCGTGATCATGGGCCGCCAGTGGGGGTACGGCAGCCCGTTCAACGCCCTGCACAAGATGCCCGCCGGTACGGAGATCCGGCTGACGACCGGTCAGGGCACGGCCACGTACAAGGTCACCGCCATTCGCCACAAGGGCGACCCGCTGCCTCCCGTCCTGAAGGAGAACGAGGGCCGGCTCACGCTCATCACCGCCGAGGGCAGCCCCTACACCCCCTCCGGCACCCTGCGCGTCGACGCGACCCTGACGAGTGACGTACAGCCCGCCCCGCCGCGCCCGCTCGCCCTCGGCTGGATCGACGACTCCGAGCAGGCCCTGGGCACCGAGGACGCGGCCTGGCTATCGGTGTTCCTCTGGTCCCAGGGACTGCTCCTGGCCGCCCTGCTCGCCATGGCCGCGTACCGCGCGTGGGGCCGCTGGCAGACCTGGATCGTCGGCGCGCCCGTCCTGGCCGCCTTCGGCCTCGCCGTCTCCGGCGCCGCCGCCCGACTGCTGCCCAACCTGCTCTGACCGACGAGGAGTCCAGCCATCATGTCCGACACCACCGACACGACCGACACACTCGTCGACGAAATCCTCGACCCGACGCAGAAGTGGAAGGCGATACAGGCCGAACGACCCGGCGGAGCCGTCGCAGGCAGCGACCCGGCCACCCTGGAGGCCGACTCCATCTCGGCCTGGTTCGGTGACCACAAGGTCCTCGAGGCCGTCTCGCTCACCATGCCCGCCCGCAGGGTGACCGCGCTCATCGGTCCGTCCGGCTGCGGCAAGTCCACCTTCCTGCGGATCCTCAACCGCATGCACGAACTGGTCGGCTCCGCATCCCTCGCGGGCCGGGTGCTGCTCGACGGCGACGACATCTACGACCGTGGCCGCCGCATCACCCACGCCCGCCGCCAGATCGGCATGGTCTTCCAGAAGCCCAACCCCTTCCCGGCGATGTCGATCTACGACAACGTCACCGCCGGACTGAAGATGAGCGGTGTCAACGCCGGACGTGACCACAAGGACCGGTTGGTCGAGGAGTGCCTGACCAAGGCGGGCCTGTGGAAGGAGGTCCGCGACCGTCTCCGGCAGCCCGGCGGCGCGCTCTCCGGCGGCCAGCAGCAGCGCCTGTGCATCGCGCGTTCGCTGGCCGTACGGCCCAGGGTCCTGCTCATGGACGAGCCCTGCTCGGCCCTCGACCCGACCTCGACGCGGCGCATCGAGGAGACGATCCACGAGCTGTCCGAAGAGGTCACCATCGTGATCGTCACCCACAACATGCAGCAGGCGGCCCGGGTCTCCGACCAGTGCGCGTTCTTCCTCGCGGAGCAGGGCACCCCGGGCGTGATCGTCGAACACGGCCCCACGGACGCGATGTTCAACAGTCCGCAGGACCAGCGCACGACGGACTACGTGAACGGCCGGTTCGGCTGACGGCGTTCGCCCCGCGGATCCAGAACGCCCGCATCGGGGCCGGGCATCGGCGGGTGCCCGGCCCCGATGCGTGGCCCGTGTCCGTCCCGCACCCGTCCTTCGGGCCGATCGATCGGAACAACCCCTCCCACCGGTCCATGAAGGGATGTGTCCGATGAGTGGCACACTCCGTACGACGTACCCGGGCCGGTCCGTTTGTGCGCCGCGGATCCCGACCACGGTCCCGGCCGAGACGGCCCGTCCCGAACCCACACCCACGACACGCGCCGGCGGCCCCGCCCCTGCGGCCGCACCGACCTCGGGCAGGCCCACCGCGTCACCGAAGGCGAAGCTCCCGGACCCGGTCGCCGTCCCCCTCACCGTCCGTGAGCGCAAGCCCCTCGGCGACCGCGGAACCGACCTCCGAGCCCACGCCCGCGGAAAGCCCCACCGCGACCCCTGTCGAGACCCCGACCGCGACTCCCACCGAGGGCGGAAGCGCCCCGAGTGACCCGGTGACCACTCCGGATCCCGAGCCGTCGGCCGACGACCCGGCGTGCCCCGGCGCGACGGCGTCGCCCACGCCCACCGAGACCCCTGAGTCCACCCAGTCCGGCACCGAGTGCCCGGCGCCGGACGGGACGCCGACGGACGGGACCACCGCCACACCGGCCGGCTGAGCGGCGCAGGGCACGCTGAGGGCGGGACACGGAGCGCCCCGTCGGGCGAACCGTGTCCGGCCCGGGTGCCCACGCAGGGGGGTAGCGGGGCACACGGCGTCGACCGGCTCCCACTGGGGGTTCGGGGAAGTGTCGGACGCCGTTCTCATGGTGGGGCAGGACGCGTTGTGCAGGGCGACCGAGGTGCCTTCGCCGCGCCAACTCCCGGTGAACTGGGGTGGTTCGTCCGCCCGGGGGTGCGCCGGAGCTGATCGGGAGCACGGAGCCGCCGCAGTGCAGCGGACTGCGGTGCGCGCGCCCTCTGCACCGAGTGCCGTGCGGGAGGCGCCCGCCGGGGGATCGGAGGCCGTCGGTCGAGCGACGGGGCTCCGGTCCCGGTGGCGGTCGCCTCGCGTCCGCGGTTTCAGATCCCCGCGGCCGCCGCGAGATCCCGCTTGACGGCACCGAGGAGCTCCACGGCCCTGGCCCGCGCGGCGCCGAGTTCCGCACGGGAGCCGACCGGCACGACCACCTCCAGATAGCACTTGAGCTTCGGCTCGGTGCCGCTCGGCCGGACGACGACCCGGGCGCCGTCGAGGGTGTACCGCAGCCCGTCGGTCGGCGGGAGCGACGCCGTGCCCCGCGTCAGGTCCTCGGCCGTCGTCACCGGCAGACCGCCGAGCCGCACCGGCGGCTGCTCGCGCAGGCGCCGCATCGCGTCCGCGATGACCGACAGGTCCTCGACCCGGACCGAGAGCTGGTCCGTGGCGTGCAGACCGTGCTCCACGGCCAGGTCGTCGAGGAGGTCGAGGAGCGTGCGGCCCTCCTCCTTCAGCACCGAGGCCAGCTCGGTGACCAGGAGCGCGGCGGTGATGCCGTCCTTGTCGCGCACGCCCGCGGGATCGACGCAGTAGCCGAGCGCCTCCTCGTAGCCGTAGCGCAGGCCCTCGGCGCGGGCGATCCACTTGAAGCCGGTGAGGGTCTCCACGAACGGCTGGCCCGCCTTCTCGGCGATACGGCGCAGGAGCGAGGAGGACACGATCGACTCCGCGAGGGTGCCGGTGGCTCCGCCGCGCACGAGGTGCGCACCGAGGAGGGCGCCCACCTCGTCGCCCCGGAGCATGCGCCAGTCCTCGCCGTCCTTGACCGCCACGGCGCAGCGGTCGGCGTCGGGGTCGTTGGCGATGACGAGGTCGGGGTCCGTCTCGCGGGCCTTCGCGAAGGCGAGGTCCATGGCGCCGGGCTCTTCCGGGTTCGGGAAGGCGACGGTCGGGAAGTCCGGGTCCGGTTCGGCCTGCTCGGCGACGAGGGCCGGGACGGGGAAGCCGGCCCGGGCGAAGGCGGCGAGCAGCACGTCCTTGCCGACGCCGTGCATCGCCGTGTAGACGGTGCGCGCGGTCCGCGGGGAGCCCTCGGCGAGGACGGCGTCCGTGCGGGCGAGGTAGGCCTCCAGGACGCTGTCGTCGAGGACCTCCCAGCCGCTGTCCGGGCGGGGGACCGCGGTGAGGCTGCCGATCGCGTCGATCTCGGCCGCGATCCCGGCGTCGGCGGGCGGCACGATCTGGGAACCGTCGCCGAGGTAGACCTTGTAGCCGTTGTCGCGGGGCGGGTTGTGGCTGGCCGTGACCTCCACCCCGGCGACCGCGCCGAGGTGCCTGATGGCGAACGCGAGGACGGGCGTGGGCAGGGGGCGCGGAAGGAGGGCCGCGCGCAGGCCCGCGCCCGTGACGACGGCCGCGGTGTCCCGGGCGAAGTCGGCGGACTTGTGGCGGGCGTCGTAGCCGATGACGACGAGCCCGCCCGACTGCCCCTCGGCCGTGAGGTACGCGGCGAGACCGGCGGCCGCGCGGATGACCACGGCACGGTTCATGCGCATGGGGCCCGCGCCGAGTTCGCCGCGGAGACCGGCGGTGCCGAACTGGAGGGTGCCGCTGAAGCGCGCGGCGAGCTCGGCGTGATCCTCGGCGTCGATGAGCTTGGCGAGCTCTTCACGGGTCTCCGCGTCGGGGTCCTCGGCCAGCCACGTCTTGGCCCGTGCGATGAGTTCGTCGTGCACGTCGGGTCAACCTCTCGTTGTGTGTTCGTGCGGTGGTCGCGCGCCGCCCGACCCCGTGCGGGCTCCTCGAAGGTGTCCTCGCCCCGTCCGGGGAAGTCGTCCGGTGGGCAGGGCGCCGGGGCCGCTGCGGGCGTCATGCGTCCGCGTCCGGTCCAGCACCGCTCGGCGCGGTCGGCACCGGTCCGGCGCACCCCGGTCCGGGCCTGGCGCGACCGTCCCGGGGCGCCCGCTCGTTCGGGGCGCGCCCTACAGCCGGTTCAGCACCTGGGCGAGCAGCGCTCCCATGCGCGTGGCGCTGTCCCGGCCCGCCTGGAGCACCTCTTCGTGGTTCAGCGGTTCGCCCGTCATACCGGCGGCGAGATTGGTGACCAGGGAGATTCCGAGGACCTCGGCGCCCGCCTCGCGCGCGGCGATCGCCTCGAGGACCGTGGACATGCCGACCAGGTCCGCGCCGATGGCACGGGCCATGCGGATCTCCGCCGGGGTCTCGTAGTGCGGGCCGGTGAACTGCGCGTAGACGCCCTCCTCGAGGGAGGGGTCGATCTCCTTGCACAGCGTGCGCAGGCGCGGGGAGTACAGATCCGTCAGGTCGACGAAGTTGGCGCCGACGATCGGGGAGGTCGCGGTCAGGTTGATGTGGTCGCTGATCAGGACCGGCTGCCCGGGACGCATGGTCTCCCGCAGGCCGCCGCAGCCGTTGGTGAGCACGATGGTCTTGGCGCCGGCGGCGACGGCGGTGCGGACACCGTGCGCGACGGCGGCGACACCGCGGCCCTCGTAGTAGTGCGTACGGCCGAGGAAGACCAGGGCGCGCTTTTCACCGATCCGGTACGAACGGATCTTGCCGCCGTGGCCCTCGACGGCCGGGGGCGGGAAGCCGGGCAGCTCGGTGACGTGGAACTCCGCGTCGGCCTCGCCGAGGGCGTCGACGGCCGGGGCCCACCCGGAGCCCATCACGAGGGCGACGTCGTGGGTCTCGGCACCCGTCAGCTCACGCAGCCGTGCGGCGGCGGCGTCGGCGGCGGCGTAGGGGTCGCCCTGGATGTCGTCCGGAAGAAGAGATGCGTTCACGCGCAAGAGGGTAGCCGGTCCGGGCCTACGCGCGTAGATGATGGAGGTCACGGGAATGCGATCGTTGTCTTGTCGTTTCCGACGAGGCGTTGCGCGCTCGGCCCGGTGGGATCGCCCCAGGGCCCTGGGGTCCTTCAGTCCGTGACGAGGACGTCCTTGTCGTTGAAGACCTCGACGATGAAGATCAGCAGCCGGCCCCGGCTGACCGTGTACTCCACCAGGATGTTCTGCGTGAGGCGGATGGTGCGGTCGTCCCCGGTGGAACCTATGGGGCGGGACACGGGAAGGAAGGGGTCGCGGGCCAGGAGGGCGATGCCCTTGTCGAACGCCGGGCGCTGCTGGTCGTCGAGCCGGTCGCGGGCCGCGGCGGCCTGCTCGGTGTAGTAGACGTCGTACGTGGCGATGGGGGCCATGGCACGCTCTTCCGTTCGTGCGTCGATCGGTCCGATTCTACGGGCCGGATCCACGCTCAGCAGGGCCTCTTGCGAAGCTCCATCACGTAGTCGTGCGGCGCCCCGGCCGACTCCGCGGCGTCCGCGATCTCGCCCAGGTACCGGGCGGACGGCAGACCCCCTTCGTAGCCGTTGAGGACGTAGGTCCAGGCCATCTCCTCGCCGTCCAGCGTGTGGACGCGCACGCGCAGCCGGCGGTAGACGTCCAGGCCCACGCTCTCCCAGCGGTCCATGGACTCCTCGTCCATGGGCGCGACGTCGTACAGCGCGACGAAGACCTGTGTGAGCGGGTCCTCGACGATCGTCGCGAGAGCACCCTCCCAGCCCATGTGCTCGCCCCCGAAGGTCAGCCGCCAGCCGTTGAGCCAACCTGTGGCGCGTAGCGGCGAGTGGGGTGCGCGGCGGGTCATCAGCCGCGCATCGAGGTTGCCGGCGTACGCGGCGTAGAGCGACATGCTGTCGAGGGTACGGCAGCACCCCGCCCGCCTCTTGCGTAACGGCCGGAGCACCGCGCGGCCCCCGGGGGGAGCGGCACCCGAAGGGTGCGGGACAATGGAGTACGTGACTCGGATCGTGATCATCGGTGGCGGACCCGGCGGATATGAAGCGGCGCTGGTGGCCGCGCAGCTCGGCGCGGAGGTGACCGTTGTCGACTGCGACGGTCTGGGCGGGGCGTCGGTGCTCACCGACTGTGTGCCGTCGAAGACGCTCATCGCGACGGCCGAGGTGATGACCACCTTCGACTCGTCGTACGAGGAGCTCGGCATCATCGTCGCCGACGACACCCCGCCCCTGGAGCGGGCCGCTCGGGTCGTCGGGGTCGACCTCGGGAAGGTCAACCGACGGGTGAAGCGGCTCGCGCTCGCCCAGTCCCACGACATCACCGCATCCGTCACGCGTGCCGGTGCCCGGGTCCTGCGGGGGCGCGGCCGGCTGGAGGGCATGCAGGCCCTGGACGGCTCGCGCAAGGTCGTCGTACGGGCCGCGGACGGCAGCGAGGAGACCCTCACCGCCGACGCGGTGCTCGTCGCCACCGGCGGTCACCCGCGTGAGCTGCCCGACGCACAGCCCGACGGCGAGCGGATCCTCAACTGGACCCAGGTCTACGACCTCGACGAGCTGCCCGAGGAACTCATCGTCGTCGGATCCGGTGTCACCGGTGCCGAGTTCGCCGGCGCCTACCAGGCACTCGGGTCGAAGGTCACCCTCGTCTCGTCGCGCGACCGGGTGCTGCCCGGCGAGGACCCGGACGCCGCCGCCGTCCTCGAGGACGTCTTCCGCCGCCGCGGGATGAACGTCATGGCCCGCTCGCGCGCGCAGTCCGCCAAGCGCGTCGGCGACCGGGTGGAGGTCACCCTCTCCGACGGGCGCGTGATCACCGGCTCGCACTGCCTCATGGCCGTGGGCGCCGTCCCCAACAGCAGCGGGATGGGCCTGGAGGAGGCCGGGGTCAAGCTGCGCGAGTCCGGGCACATCTGGACCGACAAGGTCTCCCGCACGACCGCCCCCGGTGTCTACGCCGCCGGTGACGTGACCGGCGTCTTCGCCCTCGCGTCCGTCGCCGCCATGCAGGGACGCATCGCCATGTACCACTTCCTGGGCGACGCGGTGACCCCCCTCAATCTGAAGACCGTCTCCTCGAACGTCTTCACCGACCCCGAGATCGCCACCGTCGGTTACACCCAGGCCGACGTGGACGCCGGGAAGATCGACGCCAAGGTCGTCAAGTTGCCGCTGCTGCGCAACCCCCGCGCCAAGATGCAGGGCATCCGCGACGGGTTCGTCAAGATCTTCTGCCGCCCGGGCACCGAGATCGTCGTCGGCGGAGTGGTCGTCGCGCCGCGCGCCTCCGAGCTGATCCATCCCATCTCGATCGCCGTCGACAACAACCTGACGGTCGAGCAGATCGCCAACGCCTTCACCGTGTACCCGTCGCTTTCGGGCTCGATCGCCGAGGTGGCACGGCAGTTGCACACCCGCAAGGCGGGCGCCGAGGCCTGACGGCCGCACCCGGGCGCCGGCCGTCCGGAGCAGGTCCCACCGCCGGTCACGGGGCGTGTCCGACGATGCGTGCGGCATAGGCGGAAGGAGTAGGCACGTATACCACCTTCCGCCCCGCCGTGCGAACAACTTCTGTTATTCGGCGCAAACTGCTGAAAGCAGACGGTCGTTGGGGTTACTGTCAGTTTCGTGTTCGCTGCAGAACGTCGTCAATTGATCCTCGAAATGGTGCGAGCGAACGGGGCCGTGTCGCTCCGTGAGCTCGCCCGCGTCGTCCAGACCTCCGAAGTGACCGTACGGCGGGACGTGCGCGCACTGGAGGCAGAAGGACTCCTCGACCGCCGGCACGGCGGTGCGGTCTTGCCGGGCGGGTTCACGCGGGAGTCCGGCTTTCCGCAGAAGTCACATCTCGCGACCGCCGAGAAGACGGCCATCGCCGATCTCGCCGCAGGCCTCGTCGAAGAGGGCGAAGCCATTGTGGTCGGGGCGGGAACCACCACCCAGGAGCTGGCCCGCCGGCTCGCACGGGTGCCCGGGCTGACCGTCGTCACCAACTCCCTGCTGGTGGCCCAGGCCCTGGCGCACGCCAACCGCGTCGAGGTCGTGATGACCGGCGGCACGTTGCGCGGCTCCAACTACGCCCTCGTGGGCAGTGGCGCCGAGCAGTCGCTCCAGGGGCTCCGGGTCTCCAGAGCCTTCCTGTCGGGGAGCGGACTCACCGCCGAGCGCGGGCTGTCCACGTCCAACATGCTGTCCGCGTCCGTCGACCGCGCGCTGGTACAGGCGGCAGGGGAGGTGGTGGTCCTCGCCGACCACACCAAGCTCGGCACGGACACGATGTTCCAGACGGTGCCGACGGACGTGATCACCCGGCTGGTGACGGACGAGCCGCCCGCGCACGACGACCGCGCGGCCACCGAACTGCAGGCCCTGGCCGATCAGGGGGTGCAGGTCGCGATCGCAGGGGCGTCGGGCGGAGGTTCGGCCGGGGGTGATGCGGTCCCGGGGCGCCCGCCTCGCCGGGACGTGCCCCTGCCGGGCCCCCGTCGCAGCCAGATCCCGGGCGGCCCGCAGTTGCGTACCGCGACGGTTCTCGGTGAGCCGTCCACGGGAGAGCGCGCACGCGTGGCGGACCTGCGCCGCCGATAGCGGCCAGGCGGGCATCGGGCCCGCCGTGCGGGTCGGGGACGGTCCTCGTCCCGGCGCGTCGAACATCCTCACAGGCGGTGCGATACCGGTGCCCGGCCCCGCGGGCACCCGGTGACACAGCCGGTTCCGGCATCACCGGGACGGTCCCCGCGGTCCGCCTCCGCTCCACCGCGCACCGGTCCGAACGGCGCACATGCCGCAGACACGGTTCACGGCACCTCGAACGAACGGCCGCGGCCCTCCGCCACACCCTTTTCGACCGTCGGTGGCAGCGACCCGGAACAGCACCGAGGCGCCCCGCCGGCCGGCTGCTGCGGTCCGCGGGGCGCCTCGTCGACGTCGGTGTGCGTCAGTCCTTGATCTCGCAGATGGCGGCGCCGGAGGTGATGGAGGCGCCGACCTCGGCGCTGAGGCCCTTGATGGTGCCGGCCTTGTGCGCGTTGAGGGGCTGCTCCATCTTCATGGCCTCCAGGACGACGACCAGGTCGCCCTCCTTGACCTCCTGGCCCTCCTCGACCGCGACCTTGACGATGGTGCCCTGCATGGGGGAGGCGAGGGTGTCGCCCGAGGCGACCGGGCCGGACTTCTTGGCCGCGCGCCGCTTCGGCTTGGCCCCGGCGGCGAGCCCGGTGCGGGCCAGCGACATCCCGAGGGAAGCGGGCAGCGAGACCTCGAGACGCTTGCCGCCGACCTCGACGACGACGGTCTCGCGGTCCGCCTCCTCCTCGGCCTCGGTGTCGGCGGGGGTGACGAACGGCTTGATCTCGTTGACGAACTCGGTCTCGATCCACCGGGTGTGCACGGTGAAGGGATCGCCGGAGCCGGTCAGCTCGGGGGCGAAGGCCGGGTCGGTGACGACCGCGCGGTGGAAGGGGATCGCGGTGGCCATGCCCTCGACCTGGAACTCGTTGAGGGCGCGGGAGGCCCGCTCCAGGGCCTCCTTGCGGGTCCGGCCGGTGATGATCAGCTTGGCCAGCAGGGAGTCCCAGGCCGGGCCGATCACGGAGCCGGACTCCACGCCGGCGTCCAGGCGCACACCGGGTCCGGAGGGCGGGGCGAAGGTGGTGACCGTGCCGGGGGCGGGCAGGAAGTTGCGGCCGGGGTCCTCGCCGTTGATGCGGAACTCGAAGGAGTGGCCGCGCAGTTCGGGGTCGCCGTAGCCGAGCTCCTCGCCGTCGGCGATGCGGAACATCTCACGGACCAGGTCGATGCCGGCGACCTCCTCGGTGACCGGGTGCTCGACCTGGAGGCGGGTGTTGACCTCGAGGAAGGAGATCGTTCCGTCGTTGCCGACCAGGAACTCCACGGTGCCCGCGCCGACGTATCCGGCCTCCTTGAGGATGGCCTTCGACGCGGAGTAGAGCTGGGCGACCTGCTGCTCGTTCAGGAACGGCGCCGGGGCCTCCTCGACCAGCTTCTGGTGGCGGCGCTGCAGCGAGCAGTCACGGGTCGAGACCACGACCACGTTGCCGTGGCTGTCGGCCAGGCACTGCGTCTCGACGTGGCGGGGCTTGTCCAGGTAGCGCTCGACGAAGCATTCGCCGCGACCGAAGGCGGCGACCGCCTCGCGGACCGCGGACTCGTACAGCTCGGGAACCTCTTCGAGGTTGCGGGCGACCTTCAGGCCGCGTCCGCCACCGCCGAAGGCGGCCTTGATGGCGATCGGCAGGCCGTGCTCCTTGGCGAAGGCCACGACCTCGTCGGCGCCGGACACCGGGTCGGGGGTGCCGGCCACCAGGGGGGCGCCGGCGCGCTGGGCGATGTGCCGGGCCGCGACCTTGTCACCCAGGTCCTGGATGGCCTGCGGCGGCGGGCCGATCCAGATCAGGCCGGCGTCCAGCACGGCCTGGGCGAAGTGCGCGTTCTCGGAGAGGAACCCGTAGCCGGGGTGGACGGCGTCCGCGCCGGAGTCCTTGGCGGCCTGGAGGACCTTGTCGATGTCCAGGTAGCTGGTGGCGGGGGTGTCGCCGCCCAGGGCGAACGCCTCGTCCGCAGCTCGGACGTGCAGGGCGTCCCGGTCCGGGTCGGCGTACACGGCCACGCTCGCGATCCCGGCGTCACGGCAGGCCCGGGCGACACGGACAGCGATTTCGCCACGGTTGGCGATCAACACCTTGCGCACGATGGCTCCCTCTCCTTGAAACAAGCCGAGTTTAGGGACTGCCGACACGACGTTTCGACCCGTCCCCAGTGGTGAGCTTGCCCACACGGAGCGTGAAACCAGGCTCACTCAACCTGCGAAAACCCTTGTCGCACCGCCGCACATGGGAATCCACCGGAAAACCCTAGCCCTCAGATGTGGTCAAGGTCTCTATGAAGTAGTCCTGCCACGGGTCGTGTTTCTTTGTGGAGTCCCTACTAATGGCCCAACGAATCTTTGCCCCTGCCGGACCTCTTGTCCCGAGGTTTACCCGTTAGTAGCGTTCACGATGTCTCGAACGTACTCCGAGTAACACGCAAGCACGCGCGAAGGTGGGTGGGGACCGGTGGTCCGCAGACCGGTGGCATGGCTCGTTGCGATCGTTCTCTTCGTGGAGGCGATAGGCATCGCACTGCTGAACTGGTTCCTCGGGGTCGTCGTGGATCGGCAGGACATGTCCCTCGCCGGTCTCGACCCCGACACGATGTCAGTCTCGTCGAAGGCGGGGGGTGTCGTCTTCGGGCTGTACTTCGCGCTGTGCGGGGTCGCCGCACTGCTCGTCGCCCTGCGTGACCGCTCGCCCTCCGGCTTCTGGCGCATCATTCTGATCTCCGCGGCCGTGGTGCACGGTCTGCTCGGCGCCTTCACGGTCGGTCTGGTGGGCTGGGGCGCGTTCGTGTTCATGATGGTGGTGTTCGGGCTCATCCTGCTCACCCTCATGACGTACGACCGTCCGGAGAGGCCGGCCGGCGCTCCGCCCGAGGACGGTGCCCCGGGCGGTGACGAGGGGACCGCGCACAGGGCCGCGGAGCAGGGCGGGACCCCGGAGAACGGCGGCCCCGCACCCGTCACCCCCTGACGGCCCCGCCCCGGCCGGCCCTCACTCTGTCGGGGCCGCCCACAAGTCCGTGATGCGGACGCCCAGTTCGGCCAGCAGCCGGCGGACCAGCGGCAGCGAGATGCCGATGACGTTGCCGTGGTCGCCGTCGATGCCGTCGATGAAGGGCGCCGAGCGGCCGTCGAGGGTGAATGCCCCGGCGACGTAGAGGGGTTCGCCTGAGGCGACGTACGCGGCGACCTCCTCGTCCGTGGGCTCCCCGAAGCGGACCACGGTGGACGCGGTGGCGGAGGCGTACCGGCCGCTGATCGTGTCGTAGACGCAGTGGCCGGTCTGGAGCGTGCCGGCCCGACCGCGCATCGCCTTCCAGCGGGCCGTGGCCTCCTCGGCGTCCGCGGGTTTGCCGAGGGCCTGGCCGTCCAGATCGAGCACCGAGTCGCAGCCGATCACCAGAGCGCCCTTGCTCTCGGGCCTGGCCGCGACGACGGAGGCCTTCGCCTCGGCCAGGGCGAGCGCGAGTTCCGCGGGGGTGGGGGCGCTGACGGCCTCCTCGTCGACCCCGCTGACGACGACCTCGGGATCGAGCCCGGCCTGCCGGAGCAGTCCGAGCCGGGCGGGGGACTGGGATGCGAGCACTAGGCGGCGACGCGACTGATCGGTCATGGGCTCAGCGTATCGGCGCACCTCACCCGATGCCGATGACGATCATCGCGACCACCATCGCCAGCGCCATGAGGACCCCCAGCCGCCGCAACATCTCCTGTGTGTCGCGGAGTTCTTCCGGCGGTTCGTTCTCGGGGTCGGACCACAGCATGCCCTCGATCGTGCGCCGGTGACCCGCTGTGGCGCCTGAGTACGCGTACTCAACTTGGCCGAGGGCCGCTCGCCCCCCGGGCGGGCCGGCCCGGCGCTGCGCGACCGGCCCGCGAAAGGGACGAGGCGTGGCCTAGCCGGGCCAGTACGTGCGGCTCCAGGCCGTCGGCCCCGGCTGGGGCAGCCGGTGGGCGGCGATACGGGACGGGTCCGCCCAGGAGTCGCGCTGCCGTGCCGCGCCGGGCGGTGGTGTGGTTGCCGCCGCGGCGCGGGCTCGGACGACCGCGAGTGCGGCGGCGAGCTCCTCGGGGGTGGGGTTGCCCCGTACGACTTT
>NZ_LMWH01000138.1 GCF_001507435.1 Streptomyces sp. NRRL F-5122 | reverse complement strand
CGTTTCGTCACGGAGCTCTCCGAGCAGGACGAGGAACTACTGCATCACCTGCTGTCCGAGCACGACGCGCGCGACAGTGACGGGCACTGAGGCACCGGGTTGTGACGACGTGTTGATCAGTGTCTACATTCCCTTCGTCGTAACCGCCGTGCTCACGGCCCTCGCGCTGCGCCCGGCGGTGATCTAGTGGCTCGTCACGCAGCCTTGGCCGGGTATTGGGTCCACTGGCGGATCGGTGAGTCGGGGGCGAAGTTGGTCTTCGGTTCCGCGTGAGTGTTGCGCCAGCGCACGTAGGCGGCGATGGCGGCGATCTGCTCGTCGTGGCTGCGGTGGTCGTGCCGTTGAGTGCGAAGTAGCGCAGGGCCGCGAACTCGGCCTCGATCCAGTTCAGCCAGGATCCGTAGGTCGGCAGGAAGACCAGCTCGACCTCGTGG
>NZ_LMWH01000137.1 GCF_001507435.1 Streptomyces sp. NRRL F-5122 | reverse complement strand
CGGCTATGACGTCACCCGTCTGGCTTTCCTGCTCTCCGACCGGCCCGTCGAGCTGTTGGGGCGGATGCGGTCGGACCGGGTCATGTACTTCCCGCCACCGGCCCCAGCCACCTGGCAAGCGCGGGCGCAAACCCAAGCGCGGACTGGAGTTCAAGTTCGAGGACTCCACCACCTGGCCCGCCCCGGCAACCGTCACGGTCACCGAGACCACCTGTTACGGGATGGCGGTGGCCAGCGCTTGGGGTCACCTGCACCCGCTGCTGGTCTGCCGCTCTGCGTGAGCCGACTACCCCGGAGGTGAACTACCGGTCATCGCAGGCACGGTGATCCACCTGCGGGTCGACCGTCTGCCCGGGGACCGGGACCCCAAGCCGGTCTGGCTGTGGTGGTCACGTTGCGATGCCACCGCTGCCGATGTGGACCGGCTCTGGCAATC
>NZ_LMWH01000136.1 GCF_001507435.1 Streptomyces sp. NRRL F-5122 | reverse complement strand
GATTGCCAGAGCCGGTCCACATCGGCAGCGGTGGCATCGCAACGTGACCACCACAGCCAGACCGGCTTGGGGTCCCGGTCCCCGGGCAGACGGTCGACCTGGAGGTGGACCACTGTGCCTGCGATGACCGGTAGTTCACCCTCGGGATAGTCGGCCCACGCCGAGCGACGGACCAGCAGCGCGGGTGCAGCTGACCCCAGGCGCTGGCCAGCGCCATCCCGTAGCGGGTGGTTTCGGTGACCGTGGTGATCGCGGGGGCGGGCCAGGTGGCGGGGTCCTCGAACTTGAACTCCAGTCCGCGCTTGGGTTTGCGCCCACGCTTGCCGGGCGGCTGGGGTGGTGGCGGGAAGTACATGACCCGGTCCGACCGCATCCGCCCCAACAGCTCGACGGGCCGGTCGGAGAGCAGGAAAGCCAGACGGGTGACGTCATAGCCG
>NZ_LMWH01000135.1 GCF_001507435.1 Streptomyces sp. NRRL F-5122 | reverse complement strand
TGGAGTAGATCCGCTGGTAAGCCCATGGCGCACGGACGAGCATCCGGTGGTAGATCTCCTGGACAGCCTGTCCGAGCCTCACAGGCAACAGATCCAGCAGGTCGAACCGGTCCACTGCGAGGCCGTCGTTCCTGAGGCGCCGGGCCAGCTCGGCGGCGGCGCCGTCGTGCCCGGCGCCGACGCTCGCAGAGATGATGGCGACCCGGCCGGGGGGCGTCATTTCGGCCCGGGGGACCGGTATGGGACTCGCAGCCGCGGGGCGCGGAAGCGTACGTCCGATATGAGGCATGGGCTGCTCCTCCGCCCGACGAGGGCTGCAGAATCTACAAGATGTAGTAATTCGCATGTCGAATCCCGGAGCATACCTCCTACAATTAGTAGTAGGCATGCCGGGTAGCCTGTGCTGAGACGGCAGGAGGGAAGGCGGACGGTGAGCGACCCCAAGGGCGAGG
>NZ_LMWH01000134.1 GCF_001507435.1 Streptomyces sp. NRRL F-5122 | reverse complement strand
GGCCGGGCGCCGTTTGGGCGCCCGGCCGGTGGTGGGTGGTCTGGGGTCAGCCCTGCGGTTGGGCGATGTTGACCATCCAGGTGATGCCGAAGCGGTCCGTACACATGCCGAACACGTCGCCCCACATCTGCTTGTCCAGCGGGACGGCGACCGTGGCGCCGTCGGACAGCTTCTCCCAGTAGCCGCGCAGCTCGGCGTCGTCGTCGCCGCTCAGGCTGACCGAGTAGGCGTTTCCCGGCTTGTGGTCGCCGGCCGGGGTGTCGGCGGCCATCAGGGTGTAGTCGCTGGGGGTCTCGAGCATGCCGTGCATGATCTTGTCGGCCATGGAGGTGTCGGGCTGCCCGGCTTCACCGTAGGTGCTGAGCACCAGGGTGCCGCCGAAGACCTCCTTGTAGAACTGAAGGGCCTGCCGGGCGTCGCCGGCGAACATCAGGTACGGGTTGAGGCGTGAGG
>NZ_LMWH01000133.1 GCF_001507435.1 Streptomyces sp. NRRL F-5122 | reverse complement strand
CCTCGCCCTTGGGGTCGCTCACCGTCCGCCTTCCCTCCTGCCGTCTCAGCACAGGCTACCCGGCATGCCTACTACTAATTGTAGGAGGTATGCTCCGGGCTTCGACACGCGAACTACTACATCTTGTAGATTCTGCAGCCCTCGTCGGGCGGAGGAGCAGCCCATGCCTCATATCGGACGTACGCTTCCGCGCCCCGCCGCGGCAAGTCCTGTACCGGTCCCGGCCCCCTGGGCGCAGGGGGCGCTCCCTGGGCGCGTCGCCATCATCTCTGCGAGCGTCGGCGCCGGCCACGACGGCGCCGCCGCCGAGCTGGCCCGGCGCCTCAGGAACGACGGCCTCGCAGTGGACCGGTTCGACGTGCTGGATCTGTTGCCTGTGAGGCTCGGACAGGCTGTCCAGGAGATCTACCACCGGATGCTCGTCCGTGCGCCATGGGCTTACCAGCGGATCTACTCCA
>NZ_LMWH01000132.1 GCF_001507435.1 Streptomyces sp. NRRL F-5122 | reverse complement strand
TCACCGGTGCCACCTCGCCCTGGCCGAAGAGGAAGAAGCGGAGGAAGTTGCGGAAGGGATCGCCCTCGGTCCACTCGAAGTAGATGTGCGGGGTGCAGCCGGTCGTGTCGCGGACGTACAGCATGAGGGCGGCGAGGGCGTTCGGGATCGAGGACGACTCGAGGGTCAGTACGCGGTAGCGGCCGTGCAGCACCTCGCCGCGCACGGTCAGACCCGCCTCGAACTCCGAGGGATCGCCCACGGTGACCTCGACGAAGACGAAGTCGTCCTGAGGCGTTATGTCGTTGTCGACGCGGATCTGCTCGATCTTGTCGCGGTACTCGGCGGCGTCCCTGCTGTCGGGCTCGTTGGCGATGAACCGGATCTTGCGGCTGGCGATGTCGCGGACGAACCGCTCCGCCATGGTGTCCAGGCTCACGCTGGTCACCCGTAGCTCGAAGGCACGGGCCAGCCGGGACAGCAACGACACCAGGATGA
>NZ_LMWH01000131.1 GCF_001507435.1 Streptomyces sp. NRRL F-5122 | reverse complement strand
GATCATGTGCCTCACACCGCCGTAACGGTTGTAGGTGGCCCGTAACCGGCGCGGACGCCTCACCGGACCCCATGCCTTGCCCTTGCGCGGCATCAGGTTCAGCGGGCCGAACTCGTCGACGCATATCACCCGCCCGTCCGCCGGTGGGGTGTCGTAGAGCGCCAGGATGCGGTGCATCTTGGCGATGAACTCCGGGTCGGTGGACGCCTTCCACGTGGTGGTGGTCTTCCAGGAGACGTTGCCGGCGCGCAGGATCCGGCGCAGGGTCTCCCGGCTGATGGCCGCGGTCACCTTCTGCCTGACCAGATGGTGGGCGAGCTTGCTCAGGCTCCAGGTGGAGAACGCGGTGATCTTCCAGTCGGCGGGGGACGTCCGGGCGATCGGGCAGATGTGCTCGCGCACCTCGTCAGTGATCGTCTTAGGGCGTCCCCCGCTCCATTTTGGGTCCAGCGCGTCGAACCCCCGCTCGTTGAAGGCGTGGA
>NZ_LMWH01000130.1 GCF_001507435.1 Streptomyces sp. NRRL F-5122 | reverse complement strand
GGCGACGGTCAGCGGGAGGGCGCCGATGGAGGCGGGCTGGTCCACGATCACCAGGACGGTGCCGAACTTGGCCTTGAGCTTGTCGAAGACGGCCCGCAACTGGGGTTCTCCGTTCGGCAGGGCCTTGTCGAAGACCTTCTTCCCGGCCGGGGTGAGTCCATGGCCGTGATGGTTGCTCTTGCCGACGTCCAGGCCGAGGAAGACGCCTATGTCGTTGATGTCGATCACTGTGCCCCCACATGCGTCGATGCCGTGCCGGCCTTGGCGGCGGGCCGTTCGCGCGCATCCACGTTATGCAGACCTGCCGCCCGCAAGTGGCCCGGCGTTGCGCCGGGCCGGGCGGCGGCCGGACCTCTGATCAGCGTCTCCGACGGCACCCCTCGGGCCCGGTGACACCACCCCCCAGGTCATCCGTTCGACAGGGGGCAACAGCCATGCCGGGCCCGGAGGCCAGCGGCCCTCTTGCAGGACCGCAAAGAAGATAACGGGG
>NZ_LMWH01000129.1 GCF_001507435.1 Streptomyces sp. NRRL F-5122 | reverse complement strand
CGCCGGGCTGACTCCGGTCGGCCACCGCGCCCCAGGGGTGCGGGCTCGTGCAGAACTGCCCGGGGGCGGGGCCGTTAGACTCATTGACAAGCGGCCGGTCGAGGGCGGGAAGAACCAGCGGTGCCCAACACACTGCAGGAACTGATCAAAAGCAAGCTGGACCAAAAAGGGTGGTCCTACAGCGATGTAGCGCGCCGTGGCGGGATCTCCCGCTCGACGGTCCACCATCTCGCGACGTCCGCACGGCTGGCACAGATGCCCCAGCAGGCCACCCTCGAAGGCCTGGCCCGAGGACTGGGAGTGCCGGTGGCACCGATCCAGCGGGCCGCAGCCGAAGCCGCCGGCGTGCACGTCTACTTCGAGAACGCACCCGAGATCGCCGACCCCGAGGTGGAAATCCTCATCGCCAGCGTCCACAAACTCAGCCCCACCGACCGCCGGCACGTCGCCGTACTCGTCGAATCCCTGCTCCGCGCCGACGAATCCTGAACCCCCTCCCC
>NZ_LMWH01000128.1 GCF_001507435.1 Streptomyces sp. NRRL F-5122 | reverse complement strand
GTGAGCGCCGCGGCGGGGCGCTCGGACCGTCCGGAGGTGCGGGGCCGGGACGGTCGGGTCACGCCGTCCGGCGGCGCTGTGCCGCCCGGCGGCGCAGCACCCTCATCCTGCGTACCGTCGCGATGACACCGGCGACGAGCGTCCCGCCGTACAGCCAGCCGGCCTGCGTGGCGAGCCCGGTGACCAGCCCGACCAGATGACCGCTGAGCCCGTCACCCCCGTCGGCGACGGTCAGCAGGCCGACGGCGAAGGCGATCGGCACCGACACGGGTGCGGCCACCAGGTCGCCGACCCGCACCCACAGCGCGGTCAGCGCGGCCACCGGCAGGAACAGCACGCCGTAGAACGTGAGCGACGAGTCGAACAGCAGCCGGTCGACAGCGCCGATCACCGGCATCACGGCGGCGCAGAACAACCCGCCGCCCAGCCCGGTGAGTCGGGGTCCGGGCAGGCGCCGTACCGGCGGGACGGGCGGCGGGGCGTTCCGGCGCGCAGGTGCCGGGCGCCGCTGCATGTCGCCGTGGTCGGCCTGACGCGCCACGGAGGGGCCGGGTCCTGACGGGGGGCCGCCGGGCCGGGCGGCCGGACCGGGCCGCGCGGGCGCGGCCGCGTCCCGTCGGCCCTGCGGGGGAAGGGGCGCACCGCGTCGCGGTCCGTCGTGAGGGGGTCGCGTCCTGTGTTGCTCCACTGGACCAACTTAGGTCGGTTTATGTGTGGAATGACCGTTCAGACACGCCGATGGCGAGACCTTGGCCAAGCGTTCGATACGCCGCCGGGGTGGGGTTCCGGTACGCCGTAGACTGGGGGATCGTCCCACACCCGCTCCTGACGGACCCGGGTTTCTACCGCCCCGGTCCAGTCCTCCACCTCACGTACGGGAAGTCGCAACGTGTCGCTCACGATCGGAATCGTCGGTCTGCCCAATGTCGGCAAGTCGACCCTGTTCAACGCCCTGACCAAGAACGACGTGCTCGCGGCCAACTACCCGTTCGCCACGATCGAGCCGAACGTCGGCGTCGTGGGCGTCCCCGACGCCCGACTCGGCGAGCTGGCCGCGATCTTCAAGTCGGAGCGGATCCTCCCGGCGACGGTGGACTTCGTCGACATCGCGGGCATCGTGCGGGGTGCGAGCGAGGGCGAGGGTCTGGGCAACAAGTTCCTCGCGAACATCCGTGAGTCGGACGCGATCTGCCAGGTCATCCGTGCGTTCAAGGACGAGAACGTCGTGCACGTGGACGGCAAGGTCTCGCCGAAGGACGACATCGAGACGATCAACACCGAGCTGATCCTCGCGGACCTCCAGACGATCGAGAAGGTCCTCCCGAGGCTGCAGAAGGAATCCCGGATCAAGAAGGACGTCGCCCCCAAGGTCAAGGCCGTCGAGGAGGCGAAGGAGATCCTGGAGACGGGCGACACTCTCTTCGCCCACGGCATCGTCCAGGGCAGCGAGCGCGCCGAGCTGCTCCACGACCTGCACCTGCTCACCACCAAGCCCTTCCTCTACGTCTTCAACGTCGACGAGGACGAGCTGATGGACGACGCCTTCAAGGACGAGCAGCGCGCACTGGTCGCCCCCGCCGAGGCGATCTTCCTGAACGCCAAGCTGGAGGCGGACCTCGCCGAGCTCGACGAGGACGAGGCGCTCGAGCTCCTCCAGTCGGTCGGCCAGGACGAGCCGGGTCTCGCGACCCTGGCGCGGGTGGGCTTCAACACCCTGGGCCTGCAGACCTATCTGACGGCGGGCCCGAAGGAGTCCCGCGCCTGGACGATCAAGCGGGGCGCGACCGCGCCCGAGGCGGCCGGTGTCATCCACACCGACTTCCAGAAGGGCTTCATCAAGGCGGAGGTCATCTCCTTCCACGACCTCGTCGCCACCGGCTCGGTCGCCGACGCCCGCGCCGCCGGCAAGGCCCGCATGGAGGGCAAGGACTATGTGATGCAGGACGGGGACGTGGTGGAGTTCCGCTTCAACGTGTGACCGTTGCGTCGCCCTGTGCCGGACGGCCCGTCGGGCGCGCAGGTCAAGGGGTCGGGTTCCGGTGAATCCGGCCCCTTCGCCGTCCTGTACCGGCCCCGGTGCCGGCTGTCGGGGTGTCCGGCCCTCGCGGGTCCGTCGACCGTGTGACTGAACGATCGCCCATTGTTACTTTCATTGGGCGCAGGATATCCTGCGCCCAATGAAAGCTTCGCCGAGTCTGCTTCCCGTCCTGCGTTCCCGGCTGCAGGGCGAGCTCCTCGCCCTCCTCCTCCTGCATCCGGAACGCGAGTACAACATCACCGAGCTCGCGGCAGACTTCGGTGTGACGCCCACGACCGTCCTGCGTGAGGTCGACCGGTTGATCGGCGGCGGCATCCTGACGGACCGGCGGGTGGGGCGAAGCCGCCTCGTCAGGGCGCGGACGGACACCGCGCTGTACCGCCCGCTGAGTGACCTCATGTCTGTCTCGTTCGGTCCCTTGCCCTTGCTCTCCGAGACGTTGGCGGACGTCGCAGGGGTGCGGCAGGCGTTCATCTACGGCTCCTGGGCCGCGCGGTACAACGGCGAGTCAGGTCCACCCCCCGCCGATGTCGACGTCCTCGTCGTGGGCGACCCTGATCCCGACACTCTTTTTGATCTCGCCGAGGAGGCGTCTCGGCGGCTACGTCGCGAGGTCAACATCCACCGGGTCTCGGCCGAGGCGTGGTCCGCCCGCACCGACGACCCGTTCCTCACCGGCGTTCGCGAGCGTCCGCTGATCCGGTTGAACCTCGAGCGGGAGGCGTGATGGAGCGTTGGAATCAAGGACGGGCGACGATCGACGCGCTCCTCGGCGGTGGTGCGCTCGAGCGAGTACCCGCTTCCCGGCAGGCCGCCGAGGCGGAGTTGGTCCGGTCGCGGACGCATGTGGGCTCTGCGCGGCGGTTGACGGCAACGGACCCGGAAGGCGCGTACACGCTGGCGTACGACGCCGCGCGCAGAGCCTTGGCGGCCGTATTGCAGAACCAGGGCCTGCGTGCCACGAGCCGTGGCGGGCACATCACGGTCTACGAGGCCGTCCGCGCACAACTCGATCCGCCGCTGGGGCCCGTCCTGCGCCCTTTCAACCGCATGCGTGCCCGGCGCAACGAGGTGGAGTACCGATCGTCCGAGGCTCCCGCGGTGACCCCGGAGGAGGTTGCTGCCGACGTGTCCAAGGTGGAGGCCCTCATCGAGCTCGCGGAGAAGGCGATCCCGAAGATGCCGCGCTACTGAGGACCGGTCGTGCCTTCCACCGGTGCTGATTCCGAGCCGAAGCCGGCCGGAAGGGGCCGGGTTCCGGTGAGCCCGGCGCCCCGGCCTGATTGCCCCGGAGTCGCTGCGCCCGGATCGGTCCCTGTACAGGAGCCGGTGCGGGTCCGAGACGCGCGGGGTGCCCGCCGGCGGGCACCGGCGCACACACGACCGGTCCGGCTCGGGTCCGGCCCGGTGGCGGGTGAAGTCGCGCGGCCCGTCGGCTAGTGGTTAGCCTGAATTCACGCTGTGGCACCGATGAGGCGCCCCCGGCGACGGGGCGGCAGGACCGCCCTGTTCGCGAGCGACGGCCGGCCCCATCGGGATGACGGCGTCACACCTTCATAGTCCGCCGGGCCCCGGGGTCCCGTGGCGACCTTCATATCGTGCGGTCGAGAGCGCACTTCGCGGCCGGCCGGGTCGTGGTTCCGGCTCCGGCTCGACGAGGACGACGCCGACCCGAACGGCGATGTCCGAAGCCCTGCATCTGCTTGACGGGCAGCAGCACACCCCGCCCCTTCGATCCGCCGGCGGCCGTGGTCGGGACGCGCCCTCGTGGTCACCCGCCGGGGCCGGGACGGCATTCACAGAGGGAGAATCCGATGACCGAGAGGCACGCGCGGACCCCGGCCACCCCCGGCGTCCTGCTGGACCCGCTGCGCAACCGCGGAGTGGCCTTCGTAGCGGAGGAACGCGAGACCCTCGGTCTCGCCGGGCGCCTGCCCGCCGGAGTGCTCACCCTGGACCAGCAGGCTCGGCGTGCCTACCAGCAGATGGAGATGCAGGGCACCGACCTGGCCAAGAACGTCTATCTGGAACAGCTGCACGACCGCAACGAAACCCTGTACTTCAAGGTTCTCACCGAGCACCTGGCCGAGTTGCTGCCCATCGTCTACGACCCCACCGTGGGCGAGGCGATCGAGAAGTACTCCCACGAGTACCGGCGCCCGCGCGGCATCTTCCTGTCCATCGACAGGCCCGACGACATGGAGAAGGCCTTCGCCACGCTCCAACTCGGCCCCGAGGACGTGGACCTGATCGTGTGCACGGACGCGGAGGAGATCCTGGGCATCGGCGACTGGGGCGTGGGCGGGATCCAGATCTCGGTCGGCAAACTCGCGGTGTACACGGCGGCCGCGGGCATCGACCCGAGCCGTGTCGTCGCCGTGTCGCTGGACGTGGGCACGGACCGCAAGTCGCTGCTGGAGGACCCGCTGTACCTGGGCAACCGGCATCCCCGCATGCGCGGCGCCGAGTACGACGCGTTCATCGAGCAGTATCTGGAGACGGCTTCGTCCACGTTCCCCGACGCCCTTTTGCACTTCGAGGACTTCGGGCCCAGCAATGCGCGCCGGATCCTGGAGCAGTACGGCGGCCGCTACCGGATCTTCAACGACGACATGCAGGGAACCGGTGCGATCACGCTCGCCGCCGCGCTGGCCGCCGTCAAGGCCGCCGGTGTGCGGATGCGGGACCAGAGGCTGGTCGTCTTCGGCGCGGGGACCGCCGGTGTGGGCATCGCCGACCAGCTGCGCGACGCGATGATCCGTGACGGCGCAGAACCGGAGCAGGCCGTCTCCCAGGTGTGGCTCATCGACAAACAAGGGCTGCTCACCCGCGACATGACCGACCTGCGCGACTTCCAGCAGACCTACGCACGCGATCCGGCCGAGGTCGCCGACTGGGCGAGGGACGACGGAGCGATCTCGCTGCTGGAGACGGTCCGGCGGGCCGAGCCGACGATCCTGCTGGGCACGTCCACCGTGCACGGCGCGTTCACGCGCGAGGTCGTCCGGGCCATGGCCGAGGGGACCGAGCGGCCGATCATCTTCCCGATCTCCAACCCCACCTCCCGGATCGAGGCCATGCCCGCCGATGTCATCGCCTGGTCCGAGGGGAAGGCGCTCGTCGCGACGGGCATCCCCGTCCCGCCCGTGGACTACGGCGGTGTGACCTACCGGATCGGGCAGGCCAACAACGCACTGCTGTACCCGGGACTGGGACTGGGAACGATCGTGTCCGGGGCGTCCCAGGTGACCGCCGGAATGCTGCTCGCGGCCGCGCGGGCGGTCGCGGACCAGGTCGACGTGTCGGGGCAGGGCGCTTCACTGCTGCCGTCCGTGGAGAACCTCCGGGAGTCCTCGGCGATCACGGCGACCGCGGTGGTCGAGGCCGCGCTCGAGGACGGTGTGGCCACCTGCAAGCCGACGGACATCGGGGAGGCCGTCCGGGAGGCCATGTGGCAGCCGGTCTACACCGATGGAGCGACACGATGAGCAGACAGCACTCCGCCGCGGACCGGGCCGGGCCCGCCGATGACGACCGGGCCCCGAGGATCCTCGACATCCCCGTGGGACTGCACGCGGTCGGCACACGGCGGGAGACCGACTCGATGGGCGCCGTCGACGTGCCCGCGGACCGCTACTGGGGCGCCCAGACACAGCGGTCGCTGATCCACTTCTCCATCGGGGACGACCGCATGCCCAAGGCCGTCTACCACGCCTACGGCCACGTCAAGAAGGCCGCTGCCTCGGTCAACGGTCGCGCGGGTCGGCTCCCCGCCTGGAAGGCCGACCTGATCCGGCGAGTGGCCGACGAGGTCATCGAGGGCAGACTGGACGACAACTTCCCGCTGTACGTGTGGCAGACGGGGTCCGGGACGCAGTCCAACATGAACACCAACGAGGTGATCAGCAACCGCGCCATCCAGTTGGTCGGCGGGGAACTGGGCAGCAAGTCGCCGATCCACCCCAACGACCACGTCAACATGGGGCAGTCCTCCAACGACACCTTCCCCACGGCGATGCACATCGCCGCGGTCAAGGTGATCCACGAGCATCTGCTGCCCAGCGTGCAGGAACTGCGGCGGGCCATCGAGACGAAGGCACAGCAGTGGCACGACGTGGTGAAGATCGGCCGCACCCACCTGGAGGACGCCGTACCGCTCACCGTCGGACAGGAGTGGTCCGGCTACGCCCACCAACTGGGCCAAGCCGTCGACCGGGTCACCAGGTCCGCCGAGGGCCTGTACGAACTCGCCATGGGCGGCACCGCGGTGGGCACCGGCCTCAACGCCCCGCCCGGCTTCGGTGAACAGGTCGCCGCCGAGATCGCCACCGCGACCGACTGTCCGTTCACCACCGCGCAGAACAAGTTCGCCGCCCAGGGCGGCCTGGACGCCATGGTCGGGGCCTCCGCCGGACTGCGCGCCCTGGCCGTGCCGTTGATGAAGATCGCCAACGACATCCGCTGGCTGGCGTCCGGACCGCGTTGCGGTCTCGACGAACTCATCCTCCCGGCGAACGAGCCGGGCTCGTCGATCATGCCGGGCAAGGTCAACCCGACCCAGTGCGAAGCGATGGTCATGGTCTGCATCCAGGTGCTGTCCGAGGACGGGGCCATCGCCTTCGCCGGCACCCAGGGCAACTTCGAACTCAACGCCATGCGCCCGGTCATCATCAACAACTTCCTGCACTCGGCGACGATCCTCGGCGACGCCTGCACCAAGTTGCGCGAGTTCTGCATCGAGGGGACCCGGCTCCACCGCGACCGGATCGAGGAATACGTCGACCGGTCCCTCATGCTGGTCACCGCGCTCTCGCCCGTGATCGGCTACGACAAGGCCTCCGCGATCGCCCACAAGGCCGACGACGAGGACACCACCCTGCGCGAGGCCGCACTGGCCTCGGGCTACATCACCGCCGAGGACTTCGACCGGATCGTCAGGCCGGCCGCCATGGTCGGTCAGACGTGACACGGGTCCGGGGCGACGCGGCGCCGGCCCGGTCCGGGACGGTGCCCCGGCGCCAGGTGCGCCGGCGTCCGGTCAGTGGGGGCTCGGCGTCGGCAGTTCGAACCACACGGTCTTCCCGCGCCCGCTCGGCGAGTTGCCCCATGCCGAGGCCAGCGCCGACACGATGACCAGCCCGCGCCCGCCCTCGGCCTGGTCCTCCTCACGGGGCACGGTCACGGCCGCCGCGGGGTGCGGATCGCTGTCACGGACCTCCACGCGCAGGCGCTCGGGATACTTCCGGACGTAGACGTACACGTCGCTGTCACCGTGGACCAGGCCGTTGGTGACGATCTCCGACAGAAGCAGTTCCTCGTCGTCGGCCATGGAGGACAGGTCCCACCCCGCCAGCCACTCGCGCAGAAGTCTCCGGGTGCGCCGCGCTCCTTGGAGATCGCGTCTCTGGATCCTCAACTGACGCACATTGCGCTGGGCTTCGGCGGAGGGGCCTTCGTACGCCACCAGAAGCAGCGCGGCGTCGTCGGGGCACCGCTGGGGCGAGTCGCCGAAGCCTCCGATGAGCAGGTCACCCACGGTCTCGAGGTTCCCGGGGTCGTGGAAGGCCGCGCCCACCGCCCTCGTGTCGACATCGCCTCCGAGCCCCGCCAGCCCGTCCGTGTAGAAGGCGAGCAGCGTGCCCGGCTCGAGTTGGAGATCCGTCACCTGGAACGTCGTCCCGGGGTCGATGCCGAGGGGCATCCCGGCATCGAGACGTACGGGGGGCATGCGGCCGTCGGCCGTGCGCAGCAGCGGCGGTGGATGCCCGGCGGTGGCCATCTGGGCCCTGCCGGTGTCCGGATCGAGCCAGGCGCAGCAGCAGGTGGCGAAGAGGTCGGTGTCCAGGCCGATCAGCAGCTGGTTCGCCCGGGCGAGAACGACGCCGGGGTCGTGCCCCTCGGTCGCGTAGGCCCTTACCCCGCTGCGCAGTTCGCCCATCACGACGGCGGCGGCCGTGTTGTGTCCCTGGACGTCCCCGATCACCATCACCAGCCGGCCCTCGGGCAGCCTGATGAGGTCGTACCAGTCCCCGCCCAGCTCGATCCCGCTGGTCGCCGACGTGTATCTGCTGGTGCTCACCACCCCGGCCGGCTGGGGCAGTACGGGTGGCAGCAGGGCGTGCTGCAGGTCGTCGGCCAGCGCATGCTGGACTTCGTGCATCCGGGTCCGTTCCACCGCCTGACCGACCGCGGTGGCCAGCGCCGTGAGGGTGCCCTGCTCGGAGACGATGTCCGCGCGCTGCACATCGAACGCCATCGACAGGGTGCCCACCGCTCTCTCTTCGGCCAGCAGCGGCAGGATCACCCAGAAGTACTGCTGGTCGCGGAGTGGTTCGGGCAGTCGGCCCGCCGGTCCCGCGTCCCCCGGGCCGTACAGGATCAGGTGCTGCCGGTCGATCGCCTCCGTCTCGGGCGTCGGCCGCGTGAGCGGTGAGCCGTCCACTGCGCGTACGAATTCCCTGGCACAGCCCGAGGCGCTCGCCACGCGGAACCGGTCCCCGTCGACCAGGCAGAAGACGGCGGCCCTGGCCTGGAATCCGTCCATGACGCGTTCCATGGAGATGTCCACGACGTCCTGGATGTGCACCGTCGTCGCCAGGTACGTGGCGAGTTTGTGCAGGTGGTAGATCAGCGGAGTGGTCGACGGGGTGAGGGTCTCGGTTCCCGCGCCCCGGCCCTCCACGGCGAAGACGTGCGGTATCCGGGGCGGAGCCATCGACGCTCCCTGATCGGCCAGCAGGTCCAGGTCACGGGCCAGCGCCGAGGCCGCGGCGGCCAGTCGTTCCCGCTCCCGCTCACCGGACTCGTCGCACACACTCAGCCAGAAGGCCGTGAGCGTGCCGAAGCGGCGGGTCGGCGAGAAGAGCGGCGCCGCCGCGGCCTCCAGCGGGAAGGGGGCCAGGACCGTCAGGTTGGGATGGCCGGGCACGATGTCCACATGCCGTGCGGTCTCCACACGGCCCGACCGCCACGCCCGTGACGACGGCAGACTCATGTCGCCCAGGGGCACGTGCTCGAGCGATCCCACTCCCGTGGCGGTCACCGCCACGACCGCGGCACGCAGATCGGGGGCGCCCGGCACCTTCAGGAAGACGGCCGCCGCCGCGGCGCCCATGTCGACGACGAGACTCTCGGCCGCGGTGACCAGGAGCTGCTCCCGGTCCTGCGCGGCGAGGGGTGCATGTGTCGAACTCGGCGGGATGGGCTCGTACCGTTCCATCTCTTTCGCCGCCCCACTGCCGTCGGCGGGATAGTGCGCTCATTTTACTTCTGCTTTGCATGCAGTGCGCCCCGGACACCGGGCCTTGTGGGCCTTCGGGCTCGGGAGGGAAGAGTTCGTCGTCGAACAGCGGTCGGCGTCCGGTCGACGCCACGGCCGGCGGCGCCCTCGGCCGTGCCGCCCCGAAGGGATCGCCGATCGCCGTGATCTCTTCGCCGCCGACACCCTGGCGGTGGTCGCGCCGTTCCTCGGGGCCCGGTGCCCCTTGCCGGGGATCTGCCGTCGATCGGCTCGCAGGAGCCACCGGCATGACCGTCTGTCAGGTCCTGCCGCGTGTTCCTCGGTGAACCGGTGCCTCGCCGTGGGGCCGTGGGCGGTGGCCGTCGTCGTCGGCGGTGCCGTGCTCATCGACCGCCGCTTCCCCGGCGGCCGCCCGCGCCGGACGCGCCCTGGCTCCGCGGCCGGTTCCGCCCCGCTGACCCCGCCCAGGACCGCCCCCGACCGACATCGGGTGCCGCCAGGCCGGGGCGGGCGGCACGATCGTCTCCGCGGGGCGGGCGCCGGGTCCTCCGTGTTCGCCGCGGGGCCGGGGTGTGGCCGGGATCCGCCGGTGGATTCAGCCGAGGTCGGCGATCTGCCTGCCGAGGTCGAGTTCCGCGCCGTTCGGCTGCTGGAGGCCGCGTTCGAACAGGCGCTGCGCGCGGTGCGCGTTCTCGGGGCGTCCCGCCGTGGCGAAATAGGTGGTCAGGGCCGTTCCGAACTCCTCGGTCGGTATCGGCGCGGCCGAGTCGGTGAGGTGCTTCGTACCGGTCACCGCGACCTTGTCGAAGCCGGCGATGCGGCGTGCGAAGGTGTCGACGAAGTCGTCCAGCTCCCCCTCGGGCAGGACGCGGTTCACATAGCCGTAGTCGGCGGCGAGCTGTGCAGGGAAGTCGTCGCCCCCCAGCAGGATCTCCATCGCGCGGCCCCGCCCGACCAGCCGGGCGAGGCGCCCCATCGGATTGCCCCCGGGCACGGCGCCCACGCCCACCTCGAACTGCCCGAGGACGGCGTTCGGCCCGGCGAAGCGGATGTCGGTGGACAGGACGAACTCGCTGCCCGCTCCCCGCACGCGGCCGTCGATCGCCGAGATCGTGACGGCCGGCAGCTTGCCGAGGCGGAGGAGGTTGTCCGCGTACGGGTGGAGGCCGCTCGGGCCGGGCTTCATTGCGGCCACGCGGGCCGTGTCGGCCAGGAAGTCCCAGTGCGCCATGAAGAAGTCGGGGTTCTCGCTTTGGAACACCACGACGGTCAGATCGGGATCCTGCTCGATGCGGGTCAGCAGTTCGGCCAGCTGCTCGATCGTGTCCACGTCGATGAGATTGACCGGCCCGTTCGTGAAGGTCACCTTCCAGTAGGACGGCGACACCACGTCTGTCCGGAACTGGGTTTCGTTGCTCATGGCTTCGGACCCTAGAGGGTTGAATTTAAAAATGCAATCCAGGTTCGGAGTCCTTCGAGTGAGCCGAAGTCCGGCCGACCGCGCACAAGAGCGGCCGCGGAACATCCGCGGCGGCGCCCCGTGGACGCGGTCCTTAGACGGAGAGCCCCGGCAGGGCCTGCTCCGCCCAGATGATCTTTCCGTCGGGGGTGTAGCGCGTGCCCCAGTGCTGGGTCATCTGGGCGATGATGAACAGGCCCCGTCCCCCTTCGTCGTCGTTCGCCGCGTGGCGCAGGTTGGGCGCCGTGTGCCCGGTGTCGGAGACCTCGCAGATCAGTGTCCGGTCGCGGATCAGACGTACCTGGATCGTGCCGCCGACATAGCGGATGGCGTTGGTGACCAGTTCGCTGACGATCAGTTCCGTGGTGAAGACCAGGTCGTCCAGGTTCCAGTCGGCCAGTTGCTTGCTGATCGTGGTGCGGAGCGTGGACACCGTCGCGGGGTCCGCGGGCAGCTCCCACCGGGCGACCTGGTTGCGGTCGAGCAGACGGGTGCGGGCCAGGAGCAGCGTCGCGTCCTCGTCCACGGGCCCGGGCAGCAGGCCGGCCACGGCTCGGTCGCACAGCGTTTCCAGGGGCCGCCGGTGGTCGGCCAGGGCGTGGGCCAGTTGGCGCAGCCCGGCGTCGTGGCTGTCGACGGCCTGGAGGAGGCCGAGTGTGAAGGCGGCGAGCAGGCTGCCGGGCCGGAGCTCGAGTTCGGTGCTCTCGTAGGGCGGACCGCCGACTCCCAGCGGCGGTCCGGGCGGCAGTTCCGGACAGTCGACGGCATCCGTGTCCGGGTCGACGACCACCAGCGGCGACTCCCCGGCCCGAGCGAGGCTGCACCGTCCGGAGACGGGGTCGTAGACCGCGTACAGGCAGGTCACCCCCCGGGCCTCGTCACCGTGCGATCGCCCGGGGCCCGCGGGGTGGCCGGAGCCGTTCTCGTGCACGGTCTGCTCGACCAGGTCGTCCAGGCGGGAGAGCACCTCGTCCGGGGCCAGGTCCAGCCGGGCCAGCACCCGCACGCCCGTGCGCAGGCGCCCCATGGTGGCGGCGGCGCGCAGGCCGTGGCCGAGCACGTCGCCGACGACCAGTCCGACCCGGGCACCGGACAGCGGGATCACGTCGAACCAGTCGCCGCCCACACCGGTCCCGCTGTCGGCGGGCAGATAGCGGCTCGCCGTGTCGACGGCGGTGTGCGGCGGCAGGGTGTGCGGAAGCAGGCTCTGCTGGAGTTTGAGGGCGGCCGAGTGCCCTCGGGTGATCACCAGCATCAGGACGAAGCCGAGCAGCAGAGCGCCCAGGCCGATGACCGTGGCGCCGCCCGTCGGCCCGATCAGGGGCAGGTCGACGGTGGTCACCCCGTGCCGGGGGTTCGCGTAGACGTCGAAGGCGGCGTAGAGGAACAGGGAGAGCATCGTCAGCCCGCCCAGCCCCGGCAGGATGCCTTTGAACACCATGTCCCCGGCGCTGCGGGTGAGCACCTTGCGGTGGTACCAGAGGCAGGCGAAGCCGGTCAGCCCGTAGTAGAACGTGATGGCGAGACCCACCGAGTTGAGCGAGTCGGCCAGGATGTCCCGGCTGAACGAGGTCAGCAGGATCAGGACGCCGATCGAGACCGCCCCCATGCCGACGGTCGACCAGGTCGGGGTGAGGAACCTGCGGTGGACCCGGGCGAACCGGGCGGGCACGGCCTTGTGGACCGCCATGGAGAAGACGGTCCGGGCCAGCGGCAGGATGGTGGTCTGGGTGGAGGCCAGCGCCGAGGTCAGCACCATCAGGATCAGCAGTCGGGACAGGAACACCCCGAGTTCGCTGCTCCCGAACACGGCGTTGCCCAGACCGGAGAGCACGTCGCCGGAGTGGCCGGCGTTGCCCAGCCCCGTGCCCGAGGTGCCGACGCCCGCGAACGACTGCGCCGAGGTGGAGACCAGTCCGTAGGTGAAGAGCAGCAGGACGGTGGAGACGAGCGCGGCCCGCCCGGGGATGCGCCGGCTGTCGACGGTCTCCTCGTTGACCGTCACGGCGGTGTCCCAGCCCCAGTAGAGGAAGACCGCCGCCAGCACGCCCGAGGTCAGCGCCGTCGTCGAAGGCACCTCGAAGGGGTTGAACCAGGAGGCGGAGACATGCAGCGACTCCGCGGGGCCGGCCGTGTACACCCTGACCAGCGCGGTGACGGCGAAGAGGAGCAGTACTCCCACCTCCACGCACAGCAGGCAGCGCTGGACCGCGGCGGACAGTTCGATGCCGACATAGCAGACCGCGGTCATCACCGCGATCCACACGATGCCGGCCACGGTGGTCCACAGCCGGTCCGCCGCCAGTGCGTCGTAGCCCACCAGCCGGAAGCCGTAGATGCCGGCGATCTCGGCGAGGTTCGCCATCACGAGGATGTCGGCGACGATGATGCCCCAGCCACCCATCCAGCCGGTGCGCGGGCCGAAGGCGCGGGTGGCCCAGGTGAAGGTCGTGCCGCAGTCGGCGTTGCTCGCGTTGAGCTCACGGTAGGCGTACGCGATCAGCAGCATCGGGATGAACGCCAGCATGGTGACGATCGGGGCCTGCAGTCCGACCGCCGTCACGACGATGCCCAGCGTGGCGGCGAGGCTGTAGGCGGGGGCGGTGGAGGCCAGCCCGATGACGACCGAGGAGAACATGCCGAGGGCGCCGTTCTTGAGCCCCTTCCGGCCGGCCCCCGATCCGGGAGCGGGGCGGCCGGCGGACACGGAGCCGCCGAAGAGCCTCACGCCTGATTTCAACTCGCGGCCTCGCCCGTCCGCAACATCACGGGGCGGCCGGGGAGGCGGACGTCCCGTGCGGCGTCCGTCGCCGGCCGGTCGCCGCACGTGACCGCGACGGCCCGGTCCCGGCGGGTCCGGTCACGCGTTCGTGCGTCGGGCATGATCCCTCCTGCGTGATCCGGAATGCGGGACGAGTCGGGTGCGGGGCACTGCCACTACCCTGCCCCGTACATCCCGGATTAACAACAAGTGCACCTTTTTGCGTGGTGCTTCGGGTCGTCCTCCGTCGTGCGCCCGGTCCCCGCCCGGAGGGGCGGCGCCGCCCCCGCCGCGGTCCCCGCTGTCGCTCCGGGTGCGGCGGGCGGACCATACCGAGTAGCGGGTGCAGCGGCAGAAGAGTGCGCCCGCGGTCATGAGGAAGGGCTGATGGTCATGCTCTGGGCATCGTGGACGACGACGGGGGTGTTCGCAGGGCGCGGGGGCGCCCGTACCGACGAGGACGGGATCATGACCGGCGACCTGACCGTGCACACCACCTGGGACGGCAGTCAGGCCGATGTGGCGGTCCAGTACAGCGGCGGTTCGCAGTGGTTCACCCTCGCCGGAAGCCCGGTGCCCTGTCCCTCCGAGGAGGAGAGCCGGCACCTGCACCAGGAAGTGGTGGAAGCCGTGAGGGCCGGCGGCGGTGCCTGCGTCCCGCAGCACCAGGAGGAGGGTGGGCCGGTCTGAACGCCGTCGACGCTACCTTCGGGCTCGGTGGCGGAGGCCCGTGACGCGGCCCGGTGGGCACCGCGGCGTTCCGCACACCGCGGACCTGCGCGTCGAGGCGTGGGGTCCGACCCGTGCGGAATGCCTGGCACAGGCCGTCCGGGGGGTGTGCGAGTCCTTCCTGGACCTCACGGGAGCGGTCGCCGGGCGCACACGGGAGGTGCTGCTGCGCGCCGACCGCGACGAGGACGTGCTCGTGGCCCTGCTGGAGGAGGTCGTCTACTGGCTCGACACCGAGGACGAGGTCCCGGTGGACGTGGAACTGACCCCGGTCGCGGGAGGTCTGCGCGCCCGTCTGCGCATGGCCGACGCCGCCGCGCTCCCGGTGACGGGCGCCGCCCCGAAGGCGGTCACTCTGCACCGTCTGGCCGTCTCCCGGGGGCCGCGGGGCTGGACCTGCTCGGTGACGATCGACGTGTGAGCGCCTGCTGCCGGCCGTCGTCCGGCGCGGCTGCCGTCCGGATTCCGCCGCCCTACGATGGAGTGAGAGGACAGGGACGAAGAGAAGCAGCCGCGCCACCGCCCCCGGGGCATCGGTCACGGGCCGGCCCCGGCAGGCGCCGGCACACCTGTCGACTTCTCCATCACCTGGTCGTCGCGGTGCGGGACACCGCACCGCCCTGGCCACCGCGCCGGGTTCCTTTCCGGCGCGGAGACGCCGCCGACAGACCGGAAGGGAAGACTCATGTCCGTCACACACCCGCCCGACTTCGAGCGCACCATCCACACGGCGAACATCTGGCTGAAATCGGTGTGCGAGGGGCTGGGGACCGAGGACCGCCACCTCGCCCACCGGGTGCTGCGCACCTGGATGCACACGCTCCGGGACCGGCTCACCGTGGACGTGGCCGCGCACTTCGCCGCGCAACTCCCCGAGTTGCTGCGAGGTGCCTACTACGACGGCTGGGATCCCAGCATCGTGCCGATCAAGTACGACCGCGCGGGCTATCTGAACCGCTTCTCGCACGAGGCCAGGATCTCCACCGAGGAGGTTCCCCGCATCGCGGCCGCGGTCACCCTGGTCGTACGCGAGCACGTCTCGCCCGGGACGCTGGAGTCGGCGCTGGAACAGATCCCGCACGACATCCGCGACGTCCTCCTCCAGCCGGCCGCCTGACGGCCCGCTGACCGGACGACGGCAGGCGGCCGCCCCGGCACCGGTACGGCGGCCGCCCGACGGACGGTGACGGCGATGGACATGTCGCTGGTGCCGGAGGGCCCGTACCGGTTCCGCATGGACCGGTGCGGCCCCATGAGGGTGCCCGGAGTGGTCTTCGCGACGCCGGACCTGCTGCCCCGGTCGGCCGGGGACAGAACGCTGGAGCAGGTGGCGAACGTGGCGACGCTGCCCGGTGTGGTGCGCGCGTCGTTCGCCATGCCCGACATGCACTGGGGGTACGGCTTCCCGATCGGCGGCGTCGCCGCCACGGACATCGACGCCGGGGGAGTGGTCTCGCCCGGCGGGGTGGGGTTCGACATCTCCTGCGGCGTCCGGCTGCTCGCCGCCGGCATCGACCGCGAACCGCTGGCGCCGAGCATGCGCAGGCTGATGGACCTGCTCGGCGACACGGTCCCGCGCGGAGCGGGACGCGGGGGTTTGTGGAAGCTGTCCGGCCGGGCGCAGATGGAGAAGTTGCTGGTGGCGGGCGCCGGGTACGCGGTCGAACAGGGGCACGGGGTTGCGCGCGACCTGGAGCGGTGCGAGGACGGCGGAGCGCTGGCGGACGCGGACCCCTCGCAGGTCGGACAGCGGGCCGTGGACCGGGGGCTCCAGCAGGTGGGCAGCCTGGGCTCGGGCAACCACTTCCTGGAGGTTCAGGCGGTGGACCAGGTCTACGACGCCGAGGCCGCGCGCGCCTTCGGCCTGCACACCGGCCAGGTCTGCGTCATGATCCACTGCGGCTCGCGCGGTCTGGGCCACCAGGTGTGCAGCGACCATGTCCGGGTCATGGACCAGTCCCTGCGCGCCTTCGGCATCCGTGTCCCCGACCGGCAGTTGGCCTGTGCCCCCGCCGTCTCCACGCCGGGCCGCGCCTACCTCGGCGCGATGGCGGCCGCCGCCAACTACGGGCGCGCCAACCGGCAGTTGCTGACCGAGGCGGCGCGGCGCGCCTTCGCCACCGCCGCGCAGACGGGGCTCGATCTGGTCTACGACGTCTCCCACAACATCGCCAAGATCGAGACCCATGAGGTGGACGGGGTGGCGCGCCGGCTGTGCGTCCACCGCAAGGGCGCCACCCTGGCTCTCCCGCCCGGCCACCCGGACCTGCCCGCGGATCTCGCCGGGTTCGGGCATCCCGTGCTGGTTCCCGGCACGATGGGAACGGCGTCGTACGTGATGGCCGGCGTCGCCGGAAACGACGCGTTCGCCTCCGCCGCCCATGGCGCGGGGCGCGTCTGGAGCCGCCACCAGGCACTGCACCGTGTCCGCGGCGAGCAACTGCGCGACGAACTGGCGTCCCGGGGAATCGCCGTCAGGCCGTCCTCCTGGCGCGGCCTGGCCGAAGAGGCCCCCGACGCCTACAAGGACGTCGACCTGGTCGTGCGCGCCGCCGAAGGCGCGGGGCTCGCCCGGCCGGTGGCCCGCCTGGTCCCGCTCGGCGTCGTCAAGGGCTAGCGCGGGCGAGGACGGTTCGCCGGCAGTGTTGCGCGCTGGGTACGGCTCTCCGGTACGGGTGCCGGCGTCCCCGCACCGGGCAGCCACCGGGCTGTGCGCGGTGTGCCGGGGCTGCCAACCGGGTTCGCCGGGGCGCGTTTTACGCTACTGGGTGTTGGTCGACTCGGGGGACCAAAGGGGACGGGGGGCCGATGAACAACGCGACCGAGGTGTTCTTGCCACTGCAGGCGGACGATCCGCCCATGGTGGCCGGTTACCGCCTCGCCGCCCGGCTGGGCGCGGGTGGAATGGGCCGGGTCTATCTGTCGCACACGCCCGGCGGCCGACCGGTGGCGATCAAGGTGGTGCGGCCCGAACTGGCCGACGACCCGGACTTCCGGCGGCGGTTCCGCCGGGAGATCAAGGCGGCCCAGAGGGTCCGGGGCGCCTACACCGCCGAGTTGATCGACGCGGACGCGGACGGCGTACCACCCTGGCTGGCCACACTCTATGTGCCCGGGCCCTCGCTGGCGCAGGCCGTCGCCCGGCGCGGACCGCTGCCGGTGCCGGCGGTGCTGTGGCTGATGGCGGGGGTGGCCGAGGCGCTGCAGGCCATCCACGGAGCGGGAATCGTGCACCGGGACCTGAAGCCGTCGAACGTGCTGCTGGCCGCCGACGGCCCGCGTGTGATCGACTTCGGTATCTCGCAGACCTCCGACGTCACCTCCCACACGGCCTCGGGCTACGCCGTCGGCACCCCCCAGTTCATGGCCCCCGAGCAGGCGTCCGCGGGTGAGGTCACGGCGGCGACCGACGTCTTCGCGCTCGGCCAGACGGCGGCCTTCGCGGCGCTGGGCGAGCCCCTGTACGGGGACGGCCCCTCCGTCAGCGTGCTGTACCGGATCGTGCACTCGAAACCCGACCTGTCCCCTCTGCCCGCCGAGCTCCGTCCGCTGATCGCACGGTGCCTCGCCGCCGATCCGGCGGAGCGCGCCACCCCGGCGGAGGTCGTCGACCGATGCCGGCGGCAGTTGGGTCCGGACGCCGACGCGGGCGCGGGGCCCGCGGTCTGGCGGGAGGTCACGGGACCGGAGGTGACGGTTCCGCCGCCCGTGCCCGTCCCCACGTCGTTGTACACGCCGCCGTTGCCCGCGCCAGGGCAGCAGACGGCGCCGGACGGGCAGCGGGTGCGCCCGCGACGCACCACGGTGATCACGGCCGCCGTCATGACGGCGGCCGTGCTGCTGCTGACGGCGCTGGGCTGGGCGGTCATGGACGGGACGGCCGGGCTTCGCCACGGGAACGCCGCCAAATCCTCGACGTCCGGTCCGACCGCATCCGCAGGGTCGTCGGGATCCGCACGGTCCTCGGCGTCCTCCCGGGGATCCCTGGCGGCCGCGGGGGCCGACGACCGGGAGGGGGCGGCCCCGGGTCCCTCGCCGAGCACGCCCGCCTCGCCGCTGCCCGATCCGTATCCGATCCAGTTTCTGGACGAGAAGGGCTCGCTGAGCCTGGGACAGGACCCGATCAGCCGCAAGGACCGCAAGGGCGACCTCCGCTTGGCCTGCACCCGGATCGACTGCTCGCTGGAGAGCGACACGAGCAGGATGAACGTCCTGTACGGCAAGACGCCCGGTTCCCTCGACGAATGCCGCACCATGGTCAAGGGCATCAAACGGCACAGCCTCTCCATGTTCGCGGTGGCGGCCGGCAGCCAGATCTGCGTCGAGAACCGCTCGGGAGACGTGGCGCTGGTCGTGATCCAGCAGAAGTCGACCGCGATGCCGGACAGCGGGAGCAGTTTCGTGACCGCGGACGTGACGGTCTGGCGGGCGCCCTAGCGGCCGGCTCGCTTCGGGAGGCAGTCAGGGCCGCCTTCGGGGCGACCGCCGCTGTCGGTGGCGCGTGGAAGGATGTGCGCACTCCGGGGGCGGGCCGCGTACGCGAGGGGGGGACGGCGTGGGGACGGTGCGGAACGGGGCCGCGTCGGCCGGGCGAAGGGCGCGGGCGCTGTTGCCGACGGCGCGCGGCTGCACGACGCCGCGCATGCCCTGCTCGGCGAGCACCGTCGAGCGCTGGACGCGGTGCGGGCGGCTCTCGCGCCGCTGCGGGCGGAACTCGTCGCCCGGGAACTGGCGGAGATCCCCGTCGGCCGGCTGAAGGACGTCACCGAGGGCCGGCTCAGGATCGGGGCGATCGAGGCGGCCGGATTCACCTCCGTCGGGGACGTCCACCGGGCGAGTCGGTACGAGTTGCGGCAGCTGCCCGGGGTGGGCGAGCAGACCGCGGACCGGGCGCTCGCCGCCGCCCGGCAGATCGCGGCGGCCGTCGAGGAGACCGTCACCGTGCGCGTCGACGTCGATCGTCCCGACCCGCGCACCACCGCGCTGCTCGTCGCCCTGCACACCCTCGTCGAGGCGGGCCCCGAGCTGCATCGCGCCCTGGACGCGGCCACCCGGCTCGAGGAGCGACTCGCAGCGCTGCTGCCGACGGCCCGGCCCGCCGCCGGGCGGCTGCGGATGGCGCTCGCCGGGCGAGGCAAAAGGGAGGCCGCGGTCTCCGCGGTGGCCGAGATCGGAGACCTCGTCGCCGACGCCGTCGCCCGCGGCGTACCGCTGCTGCTCGCCCAGGCGTCCGCCGACCTGCTGCGCCATCCCGCCTCCGACATCGAGGCCCGGGTCGACTTCGAGCTGCGTTCGGCGGAGTACTACGGCCTGCTCGCCGAGGTCTCGGCGCACCGCCCCGACACCGCGGCCGGGGAGGGCTTCCTGACCACCGAGGTCGCCGAGCGGGTTCGCGCCCAGCCGCTGGACGACACCCACCGCCGGGTCTCGCTGCGCGGATACCAGTCCTTCGGCGCCCGTTTCGCGCTCGCCCAGCGCCGTGTCGTGCTCGGTGACGAGATGGGGCTCGGCAAGACCGTCCAGGCCATCGCGGCCCTCGCCCATCTCGCCGCCGAGGGGCACAGCCACTTCCTGGTGGTCTGCCCGGCGAGCGTCCTGATCAACTGGACCCGGGAGATCGGTGTCCGCAGCGCCCTGCGCGCCCTGCCCGTGCACGGCCCCGACCGGCTGGACGCGTACGCGCAGTGGCACGAACGCGGGGGCGTCGCCGTGACCACGTTCGACACGCTGCACACCCTGCCCGCCCCGGACGGTGCGCCGCCGGCCATGCTCGTCGTGGACGAGGCGCACTACGTGAAGAACCCCGGCACCCGCCGCGCCAAGGCCGTCACGGTCTGGACGCGGGCCTGCAAGCGTGTGCTGTTCCTCACCGGCACGCCGATGGAGAACCGCGTCGACGAGTTCCGCGCACTGGTCGGCCACCTCCGCCCCGAACTGCTGCCGGAGATCGGCCAGGGCACGGGAGCCGCCGGACCGCAGGCGTTCCGTGCCTGTGTCGCTCCGGCCTATCTGCGCCGCAACCAGGAGGACGTCCTCACCGAACTGCCCGCGCTGATGCACACCGACGAGTGGGAGGACCCGAGCGCCGCCGACCTGGACGCCTATCGCGGGGCGGTGCGAGAGGGGAACTTCATGGCGATGCGCCGGGCCGCGTACGCCGACCCCGGGCACTCCGCCAAATTGCACCGGCTGCGCGAACTGGTGGCGGAGGCCGCCGAGACCGGGCTGAAGGTGGTGGTGTTCTCGTACTTCCGTGAGGTGCTCTCCGCCGTGCGGGCCGCCCTCGGCGAGGAGGTGGTCGGGACGGTCTCCGGTGGTGTCCCCGCAGCCCGAAGGCAGCGTCTGGTCGACGAGTTCACGGCCGTCGAGGGACACGCGGTGCTGCTCGCCCAGATCGAGGCGGGCGGCACCGGGCTCAACCTTCAGTCCGCCTCCGTGGTCATTCTGTGCGAGCCGCAGGTCAAGCCGACGCTGGAGCACCAGGCCGTGGCCCGCGCGCATCGCATGGGGCAGGTACGCGCGGTCCAGGTGCACCGGCTGCTGGCGCAGGACAGCGTGGACGAACGGCTGCTGAGCATTCTGAAGAACAAGGACCGCCTGTTCGACGCCTACGCCCGGCGCAGCGATGTCGCGGAGGCCACCCCCGACGCGGTGGACGTCTCGGACGCGGCCCTGGCCCGCCGTATCGTCGAGGAGGAGCAGCGCAGGCTGGCGGGCGAGCCGGTGTGACTGCCGGGCGCGCCGCACCGCGGCTCGGCCGTGGCGCGGATGCCGGAGCACGGGCCCGCAGTGCGCATCGGGCTCAGCCGCCGGACGGACCGGTGCCCGCGGCCAGTCCCGTCTTCAGACCCGCTCCGCACAGCGGGACCACCGCGCCGCGCGCCCCGAGCTCTTCCTCCCGCACCGCCGCCCAGGACACCACCCCGGTCGATTCGACGTAGAGCCCACGGGACGCCAGATCCCGTTGGGCCTCGCGAATCTGCTCCTCCGTCACCGTGAGAAATCTGCCGCCCGAGTCGCGGACCGCGCGCAGGATCTGCCGGGCCCGGGGCGGCCGGGGAATCGCGATGCCCTCCGCGAACGTGGGGGCCGTGGCCGTGGCGTCCACCAGGTCGTCGGCGCCCTCCTGCCATGCGTGGGCCAGCGGGGCGACCGCCTCCGCCTGCACCGCGTACAGTGCGGGCCGCCGCTCGATCAGGCCGGACGTGTACAGCTCGGCGACGGCGAGGGCGGCGCCCAGCAGCAGCGTGCCGTTGCCGACGGGCAGCACGAGCACCTCCGGGAGCCGCCCGCCCAGGTCCTCCCACAGCTCATGGACGTACGTCTTCGTGCCGTGCAGGAAGAACGGGTTGAAGACGTGCGAGGCGTAGAACACCTCCGGCTCGTCGGCCCGTTCGCGGGCCGCATGCGCCGCCGCCTCGCGGTCGCCGTCCACCACGTGCGCCCGTGCCCCGTGCGCCCCGATCTGCTCCAGCTTCTTGGCGGACGTGCCCGCGGGGACGTACACCGTGCAGGGCAGTCCGGCCCGGGCGCAGTACGCGGCGATCGCCGTGCCCGCGTTTCCGCTGCTGTCGGCGACCACCTCCCGCGGCCCCAGCCGCAGGGCCAGCTCGGTCAGCAGCACCGCGCCCCGGTCCTTGAAGGACAGCGTCGGCATCAGGTAGTCGAGCTTGGCCGAGACGCCGTCCTCCAGTTCCACGAGCGGCGTACGGCCCTCGCCGAGACTGATCGACGGTGCGGGCAGCGGCAGCACCTCCGCATACCGCCACAGCGAGTTCACCCGCCCGCCGAGGGACTTGAGCGGGGCGGGGGTCGGCGCGAAGTCCAGGTCCAGCGGGCCCCGGCAGACGGGGCAGCACCAGGCCAGGGATTCGGCGGCGACCCGTGTTCCGTCCACCGGGCAGTAACAGTCCGGCAAGGGTGTCATATGAGCAGCGTAGATGCCCCTGACCAGGACATCGCGCTATGTGTGCGTGGCGTCCTCGATGTGCGCGTTACTCGTCCTCGTCCTCGTACTCGGGGTGGGGCACGGGGTAGGTGACCCAGCCCGCCGCCAGGACGAGGCGGGAGGTGCGGTGCACGGCGAGGAAGCCGAAGGGGCGGTCGATGTCGGCCTCGACGGTGGTCGTCACATAGCGGCGCTCGGGCATCCCCCCGGCGAAGGCGGCGAACGCGGTGACCGCGGCGGCGCGGAAGCCCAGCGCACCGAACCGCGCCGTCGCCGACTGCCGGGCGGAGCCGATCGCCAGGGGGGAGCCGCTGATGCCGGGGAAGTGCCCGCGGGTGGAGTCGCGCGCCGCGGTGAGGCCGAACAGCCGGTGCCGGGCGAGCAGATCGTGATGTGCGGTCATGTCGTAGGCCACGGTGGTCACTTCGAGCGTCGGCGGTTGTGGGTTCACACGGCGCACCCGCCGTACGCGCAGACCCGGCCCCACGTCCCCGAACGGCAGCCGGGTGCCGTTCACGGACGGGTGCCGTCCGAGGAGGACGTCCACTCCTGCCCTCAGCACCCCGGCGGGTGTCATCCGCTCCTCGCCGAGCAGCAGACGGACGTCGATGCCGTTGGTGCCCAGCACCCTCAGCTCGGTGACGGACCCCTCGGGTGTGTCCGCCACGGCGACCCGGTCCAGCAGGGAGCTCTCGCGTCTCAGTCCCAGCAGCGTCCGGTCCTGCCACGGCCCCTGCTCCGGGGTGACGGGCCACTCCTCGAAGGGGCGCAACCACTCGGTCCGCAGGGCGAGCGCGCTCGCCAGGACGAGTTCGGTGTCCTCCGTCAAGGCGACCGGCATACGGTCGAGCAGGCCTCCGGTCCGCTTCTGCGCCCAGGCGTCCAGCGCAGCCCGGTCGGTGCTCTCGTTGCCCGTGAGCACCCCGTGCGTGTCTGCGGGCAGTCCCGACTCCCACTCGGCGCGCAGTTCCAGGGTGCGGTCGGTCCACAGCCCGAGTGCCGCGTCGAACCCTCGCAGGGCGCGCAGGGCTTCGAGCAGCTCCCGGGCCGCGGGCGCCGCCCGGTCCGCGGAGAGCCCGACCGCTTCGGCCAGTTCGGCCCGGGCTGCGCCATCGGCGCCGTCCGGGAGGAAGGCGAGCAGGGGCCAGACACCGACGGCCGACAGGACGGTGCCGTCCTCGACCGCCCCGAACCACCGGGCCGTCAGCCCGGCGACCGCCTCGACCGTCGCCCTGGTGACCCGCATGCCGCCCCCGGCCCCACCGCACCCAGCACGCGCCCGTACATCCGTTCTGCGCACCCCGTCGAGGAGCACGGTACCTGTGTCCGTACCCCCGCCGTCCGGGCCACCGCAGCGCCGAACGGCTCGCTCGACAATGACACCCACGACCGGGGCAAGGTGCCCTGCGACGGCGGGCACCAGGCCGAGATCCTCGCGAACTTCGGGCTGCCGGAGGGCGATTGCCCGGGCGACGCCAGGGTCGACGAGACGGCCGGCGACACATGCTGTGTGCTGGAGGGCTCGTACGCGGCGGACGACCTGCCGGGCCACATGAAGTGGCCGGGCCGGGTGATGGCGGCACGGGCCGACCAGAACCACGCGCTGCGTGCCCATAGTGGGGGAAGGCGGCGACGGCGACCGATTCCGACACCTTCTTCATCCATTACGACCGGGGCGGCGCACTTCTGGAAGACCGCGCGGCAGTTACCACCCGCAAGGCTCTGGGCCTTGCCGCGACTCCGCCGTCGCGTTCCGGCGACGGTGCCGAGGGTGGCCGCGCCGGTTCGGACGGTGGAAAGAAGGTGTGACGACGGCAAAAGGGGGGAGAAAGTGCCTGCGTAGGGCGTCGGCGCGCCCAAGTAATCACATCGAGTGATTCTTTGGCCTGTGCTTGCACAGCACAACCCACGGTTGCCACGCTGTTGCTGTCTGTACAAACTGATGGGAGCGGCCAGTGACTTTCGGTGAGCAGCCGGCGTATCTGCGTGTCGCGGGTGATCTCCGTAAGAAGATCGTCGACGGTCTGCTGCCACCGCATACCCGTCTTCCCTCCCAGGCCCGTATCCGCGAGGAGTACGGCGTTTCGGACACGGTCGCCCTGGAGGCGCGCAAGGTGCTGATGGCCGAGGGGCTGGTCGAGGGCCGCTCCGGGTCGGGCACCTATGTGCGGGAGCGGCCGGTGCCCCGCCGGGTGGCCCGTTCCGGGTTCCGGCCGGAGAGCGGTGCCACACCGTTCCGCCAGGAGCAGGCGGAGGTCTCCGCGCGCGGCACCTGGGAGTCCCGCAGTGAACGGACGGAGGCGAGCGGCGTCATCGCCGAGCGGCTGGCCATCCAGCCGGGCGACCGCGTGATGTGCACGAAGTACGTGTACCGGGACGCGGGTGAGGTGATGATGCTCTCCACGTCGTGGGAGCCCCTCGCCGTCACCGGCCGCACCCCCGTGATGCTCCCCGAGGAGGGGCCGCTCGGCGGTATGGGCGTCGTCGAGCGCATGGCGGCCATCGACGTGATCGTGGACAACGTCACCGAGGAGGTCGGCGCCCGCCCCGGGCTCGCCGAGGAACTGCTGGCGCTCGGCGGCGTCCCCGGTCATGTGGTGCTCGTCGTCCAGCGGACGTACTACGCCTCGGGCCGCCCGGTGGAGACGGCGGACGTGGTCGTACCGGCGGACCGCTACCGGGTGGCCTACCACCTGCCCGTGAAGTAGCGGGGCCCGGCTCACCCGGGCCCCGCCCGGGCGTATCCGATCGGCTCGCCTCTCCCCTCCAACACGCCCGGCCTTCGCGGCGGTTGTTATCCGGCCGTTCTCCGGGCGGCGACCGGGACCCGTCATGCGCGCACCGAGGGCGTATTGGGCGGCGCGTTCGACGGCGCACGCCCCCTTGGGCGTGGCTGGTTGCGTACCTCTTTGTGAAAAGGCGTATTCGCTGAGTAAAGGTTAGGCGTAGGCTCGGGCATATGCGCAGTGCGGTTTCCTTGGTGGTCGGGGCACGGCGAGAGCCGGGGACGGGAAGTGGAGGGGCGGCATGAACGACAGCACGGTCGCTCTTCCCTGGCTCGTCATACGGCAGGACGACAACGGCAACCGCTACCGCGTGGGCAGGTACGCCACCCGTGCCGAGGCCCAGAAGATCGTGGACAGCTTCGAGGATCGCGGTCACAAACAGCTCTACTGGGTCGAGCGCATCGGGCCGAACGCGGCCAAGTGAGAGGGGCCCGTCCCGAGCGCCTGGTGCGCCGTCCGCTCCCGTAGGCTCCGGCGCATGACGCAACCGATCGTGGTGGTCGGAGCCGCCCTGGTGGACGGCGGCCGCCTCCTTGCCGCGCGCCGCAGCGCTCCGGTGGAACTCGCCGGACGCTGGGAACTCCCCGGCGGCAAGGTCGAACCCGGCGAGAGCCCCGAGCAGGCCCTGGTGCGTGAGCTGCGCGAGGAACTGGGTGTGACGGCCGAGCCCGTCGAGCGGGTACCGGGGGAGTGGGCGCTGAAGCCGGGATATGTGCTGCGAATCTGGCTCGCACGACTCCTCGAGGGTGCTCCCGAGCCGCTCGAGGACCACGACGAACTGCGCTGGTTGACCCCCGACGAGGTCTGGGACGTGGACTGGCTCGATCAGGACGTGGCGGCCGTCGACGCCGTGCTCGCCGTCTGGAAGCGCCGCTGACCCCGTCCGGGTTTCCGGGCCCCGTGCGGGTGCCCGATCCTGGTGCGGTGGTCCGTGTGCATGTATGGAATCCGTAAAGCCTGTGCCGTTGTTGTGTACGGGGCCGGACAGTGCGCAGGTCCGATTTCATGCGTCCGACGTGCGGGAAGGTTGCGACCGGGATCCCGGTACGCCCGCCGGTCGTCCCGGTGGGGCCCGGTGCGGCTGAGACGTGTGGTGCTCCGGGGGCTGGCGCCCCATACGCCGATCGTGCCACAGTGCGCCCTGGTGCGCGGTAAGGCGCCAGTGATATCGGGTATGTGCCCATTAACCCCACGAAACCGGACATAGGTGGGCTTTTGGGCCTGGGAAGTGATCGGCGTGCTCGACACTCAAGGCGACAGCGCCGAGTGGACGTTCCCCGCTGACCCCGGTGCGGTACGGACCGCCCGCGCCGTAGTCCGGGGCCAGCTGCGCACGTGGGGGCTCGACGAGCTCGGGGACGTCGCCGCGCTGCTGGTCAGCGAGCTGGTGACCAACTCCCTGCGGCATGCCGCAGGTCCCATCGGTGTGCGCATGGTCCGCAGCGACGGTTCGGCCCCCGGTCTGCTCGTCGAGGTCTCCGACCCGCTGCCCGATCCGCCCCGGCAGCGTGACGCCGCCCACGACGACGAGGACGGCCGCGGGCTGCAGTTGGTCGCGCACTCCTCGCGTCGCTGGGGCACCCGGCCGGCGGATTCCGGCAAGACGGTCTGGTTCGAGCTCGCCGTTCCCGGTTGACCGCGGCTCCTTCCGGCGGTGCCCCTGGTGCGGGCGCGATGGTCCTGGGTGCGGTCGGACCGACAGGATCGCGCCACCGACGGTGAGGGATCTCTGTGGTTCGAGGGGGCGTCACCTGGTTAGAAGACTGGGAGTATGACCCGGCCGGTCCAAAAAGCATCGGGACCGGCCTGTGATCGTGAACACCGTGTTGTGCGGCACCGTAGTGCTGGATACTGCGGGCAGCCGCCCCCGGTGACCGGTGCCGGACGCGGTGAGCTGGAGGGGACGGTTCGCGTGAGCGAGATACCAGCGAAGGCCACGGAGTCCGAGGACCCGTCGGGCGGCGCGACGGACGGGGTCGCGGTCGATGCGGCCGCGGCCGCCGAGACGCGTGACGCCGCGGGCGGTGCGATGTGGCAGAGCAGCCCGCCCGGCTCCATCTACGACTACATCAAGGTGGCCTCGTTCTCCATCGGCCCCGACGGGCATGTGGAGCAGTGGAGCCTGCGGGCGGAGAACATCTTCGGCATCCCTGCCGAGCGGGCCGTCGGCCTGGACCCCATCGAGGCGTTCATCACGCCCCAGCTGCGCGAGCGCGGGCAGCGCAAGATGGCCGAGATCCTCGACGGCCGCGAGTGGACCGGCGTCATCCCGTTCCGCACGCCCGGCGGGCGAGGGACCGAGGGCCTGGCCGAGGTCTATGTGATGCCCACCACAACGGAGCACGGCGAACGAGCCGCCGTGTGCATCATCGTCGACGTCCGCACGCTGCGCAGCATCGAGACCGACCTTGCCGCGTCGCAGTCGATTTTCGGTCAATCTCCTTTCGGATTCCTGCTGATCGACCCCGACCTGCGGGTACGGCGGGCCAACCAGCGGTTCGCGTCCACCTTCGGCGGTACTCCGGACGACCACCGCGGCCGTTCCGTCCACGACTATCTGCAGTCCCCTGAGGCCGAGCGCGTCGCCGCGACCCTGCGAAGGGTCCTGGAGACCGGCGATTCGATCACGGACATGCACGTCACCGGCTTCGTCCCGGGCTCCGAGGAGCGCAAGCACTGGTCCGTCAACCTCTACCGCGTGCACAGCGGCAGCGGCCGCCCCATCGGTGTGGCCTGGCTCGGGACCGACATCACCGCCCGCCGTGCCGCCGCGCGTGAGGCCGCAGCCGCCCGCCGCAACCTCGCCCTGCTGAACGAGGCCGGCGCGCGCATAGGGAACTCTCTCGACCTGGAGACCACCGCGCGGGAACTGCTGGACGTGGTCGTCCCCGGCTTCTGCGACCTCGCCACCGTCGACCTGTACCAGGGCCTCCTGGTCGGCGACGAGACCCCCGCCGGACTGGCCGACGGCAGCGCCGAGTTGCGGCGCGTGGCGTTCGCCAGCGCGGTCTCGGACGCCCCCTTCGGCAGCGGGACCGCGCCCGTGTCCGTCGGGGCCGTGTTCCACTACGCCTTCAACTCGCCGTGCGCGGACGCCCTGCGCACCGCGCGCCCCCGGCACGTCCCCGCCGAGGACGGCGGTCTGATCCAGTCCACGCTCGCGGTCCCGATGGTCGCGCACGACACGGTGGTGGGCCTCGCCCAGTTCTCCCGTACGAAGGGGAGCGAGCCGTTCGGGGAACGCGACCGGGCGCTCGCGGTCGAACTTGCGGCGCGCGCGGCCGTCTGCATCGACAACGCCCGGCTCTACCGGCGCGAGCACGAAAGGGCGTTGATACTCCAGCGGTCCCTGCTGCCGCCGGGCGACCCGGAGGCCTCCGGCCTCGACATCGCCTGCCGCTATCTGCCGGGCAACGTGGCGACCGGGCGCCCCAGCGAGGTGGGCGGCGACTGGTTCGACGTCATCGAACTGCCCGGCCACCGCACGGCGCTGGTCGTGGGCGACGTCATGGGCCGGGGGCTGCGCGCCGCCGTCGCCATGGGCGAACTCCGCACGGCCGTAAGGACCTTGGCGCAGCTCGACCTCGAACCCGCGGAGGTCCTCGCCCAGCTGGACGAGATCGCACGCGGCCTCGGCGCACCCGGCGGTGTCCAGCAGGCCACCCGCGCCGCCCGCCGGCCCCGCGAGGCGGACCTTTCCGAGGTGTACCTGGCGACCTGCGTCTACGCGGTCTACGACTCCGTCACCCGCCGCTGCACCTTCGCCAACGCGGGTCATCTGCCTCCGGTGCTCGTCGAGCCCGGCGAGGCGGCGCTGATGCTGGACGTGCCGCCCGGCATGCCGCTGGGCGTGGGGGGCGAGCCGTTCGAGGAGGTGGAGGTCGAACTGCCGGAGGGGGCCCTGCTCGCGCTCTACACGGACGGCCTGGTCGAATCCCGCGACCATCCGCTGGACGAGGGCCTGCAGGCGTTCGTGGGAGCACTCACCGACCCCTCGCAGCCGCTCGAGGACGTCTGCGACCACGTCCTGAACACCCTCGACACCCACCACGGCGAGGACGACATCGCGTTGCTGATGGCACGTGTCCAGGGGCTGCCGGCCGAGTCGGTCGGCGACTGGACGCTGCCGCGTGAGCCGCGCAGTGTGGGGCGGGCCCGGGAGTACGCGCGCGGCCAGCTGCTCGCCTGGGACCTGGAGCCGCTGGTGGACACGACGGAGCTGCTCGTCAGCGAGCTGGTCACCAATGCGCTGCGGTACGGCGAGGGGGAGATCAGGCTGCGGTTGCTGCTCGACCGGACGCTGGTGTGCGAGGTGTGGGACTCGGGACTGGTCCAGCCGCGCCGCCGCCGCGCCCGGGACACCGACGAGGGCGGCCGGGGGCTCCAGCTGGTCGGGCTGCTCTCCGCGGCCTGGGGCTCCCGCCGCACGCCGCGAGGGAAGACCGTGTGGTTCGAACTCCCGCTGCCTGACGGCGAGAACGGACTCACGGACCCCGCGGAGGCGTTGCTGAGCCTGTTCTGAGCGGTTCCGTCGCGGCGCGCGGTACCGGTCCGGTTGTGGGAGGGCACGTCACCTCTCCCGCGCCACCGTTGCGGTACGAGGCGTCGGCACCCGCCGAGTTCGGCGGCGGTGTCCGCCGAACGCATGGCGCACCGAGCGGATTACCGGTGTTCTCCGTCGCCTGGACCAGGACGTACTGCAGCCGAGCCGGCGTGCGATGGTGGCGACGGGTGTCTCGTCGGGCTCTCGGGGGCGATGTGGCCGAGGACCTGTTCGACGCTCACGCCTCAGTCGTCAGCGGTCTTGACGACGGTCATGTGGACGGCGGCCTGCCGGGCGACCTCGCGTACTCGCTCGCCGGGATCCGGCCCCTCGGGCGCGGTTGGTGATGGAGCCGCCGTTCCGCCGAACTCGCGCCGAATGCATCGATCCGTAGAGCGACTCCTTCGGCGCACACCCCGGAATACCGTCACAGCATGTCCGTGAGGTCGGGCCCCCGGCCCTCGATCAGATCCGCCATCTCGATGCTGTAGCCCTCGGCCTGCCCGAAGTAGGTCGGATCGCCTGGCTCGGCTGTCGCTCCGAGCAAGGATTCGAGTCCCTGCAACATGGCGGCCAGTCGAGGCGCGTTCCGCTTCTGGAGATCTGGGTGGGGGAGCCCCTTGAAGTCGCAGTAGCCCCAGATGTCATGAAAAACCGCAACCTTTGCAGTGAGGTGTCGCTCATCCGGGTGGACGGTCAACTCCACCAGATCAGCCTCGTGATGCTCCCTGCCTTCGGCATCGAGCCACGTGCCCATGCCGGAGACCACGAGTCTCACCGACCAGCTGCTTCTCCGCGATCTTACGAGCCGCAGAGGCGATGCCGTGTTCCTGTTGCACGTCCTTGAGCTGGCACCCGTACTTGATCTCGTCGCCCGACTTGACCAGGACGTCGAGGTCCAGACCCAGCTGCGGCTTCTTGTACTCGAAGGCCAGGTTTTCCACCCCGCGCGACTTAAGCTCCGCGGCGTACTCCATGGCTTGATGAACGGCGGGCATCATGCCCTTCGCTTGCGGTCGGCCCACCGCTGAGCCGTGGTGGGCGAGACCTGGAAACGTTCGGCGGCCCGCCGCAGCGGCCAGTCGTCATCGACCACGCAGCGGGCCAGACGCAGACGTCCGGTCTCGGTCAGGCGTGCATTACGGTGGGCACGAGGGCCTTTCTGTTGGTGTAGACGTCGCAATCCACACCGAACCGGAAGGCCCTCGCCCGTTCAGGATTCCCCAGCCGACAACCTCCTTGGACAGAACAGCTAGGGCGCTCTCGTCTCGTCCGGGAGCGGGCTCTGCGGTGGTGCCGGCCGGAACAGTTCACCCCCGTCGCGCCGCCCCCGTGTGCCCGGTCCGCCGTAGCTCGCGGGACCGCCGTCGCCCGGGTGGCCCGGTCGCTCGGCGGTCCGGTGGGGAGCGTCGAGCAGGATGCCGCCGAGCACGGCGCCGCCCGTCCACAGTCCCTCCCCGTACGGAGTCCCGTGGGCCCGCACGTCGCGCTCCGCGAGCTGCCGGGCCCGCCGGGCGAGCGCATCGGCCTCGCGGGCGTCGGCGAGGGCGTCGGCGGGCGCGAGGACGGGGGGCGTCTCGGTGTTCTCGGCCGCGTGCAGCCGCCGCTCCGCCTCGGCGAGCCGTGTCCGCGCCTCGCAGTGGACGGCACCGCGATGGGTCGTCACATGGTCCGACGCGGCACGGACGGCGGCGCGGGCGACGAGCAGGGCCCGCTGGAGCCGCGCAAGCGCGCGCGACCCGTCCGGCACCCGGTGCAGTGCCCGGTCCAGCCCGGTCGCCACCTGCTCGATCCGGCGCAGGGCGTCGAGCGGGTCATGCTCACGGGCGTCCCGCTCGCCCGTCGGGCCCGATCCCTCGCCGTCTGCCTCCTCCCGCACCGCCGCCACCACCGACTCCCCGTGCGAGATCCGGCCGTGCAGATCGGCTCGGGCCGTCCCGGTGTCCGGTTCTGCGCGGGCCTCCGCCAGATCGGCCTCCGCGGCGGTCGCAGCGGCGGGCAGCTCTCGCGCGGCGGCGCTCAGGTCCGCAGCGTGCCGGGTGACACCGTCGAGGAGCAGCACCGCCTGGTCGACGGCAGCCTCGGCCGCGCGCAGGGCGGCCACCGCGTCCTCCGTCCCGCCCCCGTCCAGGGCCTGGCGGGTCCGGTTGAGGCAGGCCGTGGCGAGGACGAGCCGGTCCTTCGCCTCCTCGTTGTGGCCCGCGACCGGGAGATACGCGGTGAGCGCATATCGCTCGCGCAGCCCGGCCAGCGTGCCGTCCGCCTCCGCGACCCGTGCCCTCAGCTCCCGGAAGCGTGTCTCGGTGTGCTCCAGCGCCTGGGGCGCCGTGCGTTCCAGCGCGCGTATCTGGTCGAATCCGGCGGCCGCCGCGTCCAGCCGCAGCCCGGCCGCCTCGCACCGCGCGAGGATCTCCTCCAGCAGCACCCGCGTGCGGCCCTCCCCGTCGTCGAGCCGCTGCCGCACCAGGAAGGCGTGGGCCAGTTCCGCCGCGGCGAACTCCAGCGCCTCGGCGGACGGACGCACCGCCTCACTCCCCGACAGGGCCTCGGCCGCCGCGAGTTCCTCCCCGCTGGTGCGTACGCAGTCGTCGGTCAGGACCAGCAACCGCTGTGCCCGGCGGTCGAGTTCGTCCAGCGGCACGACGGCGGCCGCACCCGTGCCCGGTGTCGTGCGGGTCGCCGTACGGCGTATGCGCCGTATCGACGCGTACGCCGCCACGGCGACGGCGGCGACCACGGCGACCAGCGGGAGCACCAGGTCGGCGTCCGAGGTGGGGTTCCGTACGATCCCGGTCACCGCGACCACGACCACCGGCACCAGCACCGTCGCACACACGACCGGCGCCCTCCGCACGGCGCGGTACGCGGCGGCCCTGCACGGCCGGCGTCGACGGTGGGTCGGCGTCACAGTTCGGAGCGTATGGCCCATGGCGCGGCACCGCGAGCGGGATGCGCCCGATGTGGCAGGCACGAACCCCCGGAAAGGATGTGGCCCTCCGTGACGCGTCGGTGCCATGATCCGGAGAAAACCTCACGGGGGGCTTGATGCCGCACGTCATGCCGCAGGGCGCCGTCCCGGCGGTCCTGGTCCACCCCGGCGTCGTCGGCGCGTCCGCATGACGGCCGCCCGCAGCGCCCTCACCCGCGACGACCTGGCCCCCCTCGCCCGAGCGGCGCTCGGCCGCACCCGTGTCCTCACCGGGGTGCGCCGACTGCGCGGCGGCAGCAAGAAGGGCGTCTACCGTCTCGCCCTCGACGACGGCTCCACCGCGGTCGCCTACGTCTGGTCACCGGACGAGGACTACTGGGACGAGCAGCCCGCCGACCCCCGCGACCCCTTTTCGCATGCCTCGGGCCTCGACCTGTTCACCGCGTCGTACGAGCGGCTGACGGCCGTGGGCGTCCGCACGCCCCGCCTGCTGCTCGCCGACCCCACCCGTACGCATCTCCCGGCCGACGCGGCGGTCGTCGAGGACGTGCCCGGTGGCAGCCTGGAGGAACTGCTGGAGCACGACCCGAATGCGGCGGCGGCCACGCTGGCGGAGCTCGCCCGAGCGCTGCACGCGATGCGCGGCCACATCGCTCCCGCCTTCGGCAAGGTCGCCGTCGTCGACCGCGGCGGCAGCGCGTACGGCGGTTCGTGCGAGGCGGTCGTACGGGACCGCGCGCTGCGGCACATCGAGGAGACCGCGGACCGTGAGCCCCGTGTCGCGGCGGTACGGGAACGGCTCAGGGACCGGGTGCACGCGCTCGCCGCGGCCGTCCGCCCGCGCGCCCGCCACTGCCTCGTCCACGGCGAGCTCGGCCCGGACCACGTCCTGGTGGACGGGGAAGGCCGGCCGGTGCTGATCGACATCGAAGGCCTCATGTACTTCGACGTCGAGTGGGAGCATGTGTTCCTGGAGCTTCGCCTCGGCCCGCGCCACGCCCACCTGAAGCCCCGTGACCTGGACGAGGACCGGCTGCGGCTGTACCGGTCGGCCATGCACCTTTCGCTCGTGGCGGGCCCGCTGCGCCTCCTGGAGGGTGACTTCGAGGACCGGGAGCCGATGCGGGCGATCGCCGAGTACAACCTCCAGCGGGTGCTGGAGAGCCTGGAGGACCGACCACCGGGCATCGGCGTCCGCCGACCGCGGCCCTCGGATCCGTGACGGCCCGCACGGTCGTCGAGGTCACGGGCCCGCACCCCCCGACGACCGTTACGAGGACCGCCTCCTGATCTTCGACCCCAGCCAGACCAGCGGGTCGTACTTGCGGTCCACCGCGCGTTCCTTCAGCGGGATCAGGGCGTTGTCCGTGATGTGGATGCCCTCGGGGCAGACCTCCGTGCAGCACTTGGTGATGTTGCAGTAGCCGAGACCGTGTGCGTCCTGGGCGGCGCGTTTGCGGTCCAGGCCCGTGTCGTCGGCCGCGTCGAGCGGGTGCATGTCCAGTTCGGCCATCCGCATCAGGAACCGCGGGCCCGCGAAGACCTGCTTGTTCTCCTCGTGGTCGCGCACCACATGGCAGGTGTCCTGGCACAGGAAGCACTCGATGCACTTGCGGAACTCCTGGGAGCGTTCCACGTCCTCCTGCATCATGCGGTACTCGCCGGGACCGAGGTCGGCGGGCGGCACGAAGGACGGGATCTCGCGCGCCTTGCGGTAGTTGAAGCCCACGTCCGTCACCAGGTCGCGAATCACCGGGAAGGCCCGCAGCGGCGTCACCGTGATCGTCTCGTCCCGGTCGAACACCGACATCCGCGTCATGCACATCAGCCGCGGCCGTCCGTTGATCTCCGCCGAACACGAACCGCACTTGCCGGCCTTGCAGTTCCAGCGCACGGCGAGGTCCGGCGTCTGGGTGGCCTGCAGGCGGTGGATGATGTCCAGCACCACCTCACCGTCGTTGACCTCGACCTTGAAGTCCTCCAGGTCGCCGCCCTGCACATCGCCCCGCCACACCTTGAAACGGGCCTTGTAGCTGCTCACTCGTACAGCTCCTCTTCGGCGAGGTACTTGACCAGCTCCTCCTTCTCGAAAAGGGCGAGCAGATCGGGGCGGATGGGTTCGGTGGTCTCCGAGGTGAGGGTGATCTGGCCGCGGACCGGGTCGGTCGCCGCCAGCCCGCCGGTGGGATCGGTGAGCGCGCACAGCAGATTGAGGCGGCGCCAGGCGCGTTCCATCGCGGGGTAGTCCTCACGCGTGTGGCCGCCGCGCGACTCCGTGCGCTCCAGAGCGGCCCGCGCCACGCACTCGCTGACCAGCAGCATGTTCCGCAGGTCCAGGGCGAGGTGCCAGCCCGGATTGAACTGCCGGTGCCCCTCGACGCCCGCCCTGCGCGCCCGCACCCGCAGCTCCGCCAGCTTCTTCAACGCCTGCTGCATCTCCGACTCGCGGCGGATGATGCCCACCAGGTCGTTCATGGTCTGCTGGAGCTCCTGGTGGAGGGTGTAGGGGTTCTCCGGCGGGCGGCTCCGCTCCTCGATGTCCTCGCCGGGCACCGGTCCCTCGGCCGAGAACGGGCGCAGGGCCTCCGCCGCCGCCGTGTCCACCTGGACGTCGTCCACCGTGGGGCGCGCCGTCGGCCCTGTCGCGTACTGGGCCGCGTGCAGGCCCGCGCGCCGCCCGAACACCAGGAGGTCGGAGAGCGAGTTGCCGCCCAGCCGGTTGGAGCCGTGCATGCCGCCTGCCACTTCTCCGGCGGCGTACAGGCCCGGGACCCCGCGGGCCGCGGCAGTGTCCGAGTCGACGGCGACACCGCCCATCACGTAGTGGCAGGTCGGGCCGACCTCCATCGCCTCGGCGGTGATGTCGACGTCGGCCAGTTCCTTGAACTGGTGGTACATGGACGGCAGCCGGCGCCGGATGACCTCGGCGGGCATGCGGGTCGAGACGTCGAGGAAGACTCCGCCGTGCGGGGAGCCGCGGCCCGCCTTCACCTCGGCGTTGATGGCGCGCGCGACCTCGTCACGGGGGAGCAGCTCGGGCGGACGCCGGTTGTTGTCCGGGTCCTCGTACCAGCGGTCGCCCTCCTCCTCCGTCTCCGCGTACTTCTCCTTGAAGACGTCGGGGATGTAGTCGAACATGAACCGCTTGCCCTCGGAGTTCCTCAGGACTCCGCCGTCGCCGCGCACCGACTCGGTGACGAGGATCCCCTTCACCGAAGGCGGCCAGACCATGCCCGTGGGATGGAACTGCACGAACTCCATGTTCAGCAGCGGGGCCCCGGCGAGCAGCGCCAGCGCGTGCCCGTCCCCGGTGTACTCCCACGAGTTCGACGTCACCTTGAAGGACTTGCCGATGCCGCCCGTCGCGATGACGACGGCGGGCGCCTCCAGGACGAAGAAGCGGCCCGACTCGCGCTCGTACGCGAAGACGCCCGACACCCGGTCCCCGTCCTTGAGGATCCTGGTGACCGTGCACTCCTGGAAGACCTTCAGCCGGGACTCGTAGTCCCCGGTCTCCTTCTCGTCCTCCTGCTGGAGCGCCACGATCTTCTGCTGGAGTGTGCGGATGAGCTCCAGGCCCGTACGGTCGCCGACGTGCGCGAGACGCGGGTACTCGTGGCCGCCGAAGTTGCGCTGCGAGATGCGCCCGTCCTTCGTGCGGTCGAAGAGGGCGCCCCAGGTCTCCAGCTCCCAGACCCGGTCGGGTGCCTCCCGCGCGTGCAGTTCGGCCATCCGCCACTGGTTGAGGAACTTCCCGCCGCGCATGGTGTCGCGGAAGTGCACCTGCCAGTTGTCGTGCGGGTTGGCGTTGCCCATCGACGCCGCGATGCCGCCCTCCGCCATCACCGTGTGCGCCTTGCCGAACAGCGACTTGCAGATCACGGCGGTACGGGCGCCCCGCTCACGGGCCTCGATGGCGGCCCTGAGGCCGGCGCCGCCCGCGCCGACCACGATCACGTCCCACTCCTGCCGGTCGACCACGGACATCAGAAGAACCTCGGATCGTCGAAGGCGCCGGACGCCACCAGGTACACGTAGAAGTCGGCGAGTGCCACGCTGACCAGGGACGCCCATGCGAGGAGCATGTGCCGGCCGTTCAGCCGACTGACGAACTGCCAGGCCCCGTAGCGCACCGGATGCTTGGAGAAGTGCTTGAGCTTGCCGCCGACGATGTGCCGGCAGGAGTGGCAGGAGAGGGTGTAGGCCCAGATCAGCACGATGTTCACCAGGAAGACCAGGGTGCCGAGCCCCATGTGGCCCCAGCGGTAGTGCTCGTCGCGGAAGGCGAGCACGGTGTCGTACGTGAGCACACCCGCCACGAGGAGTGCCGCGTAGAAGAAGTACCGGTGGATGTTCTGCAGGATGAGCGGGAAGCGGGTCTCACCGCTGTACGTGCGATGCGGTTCCGCCACCGCGCAGGCCGGGGGCGACAGCCAGAAGCCGCGGTAGTAGGCCTTGCGGTAGTAGTAGCAGGTCAGCCGGAAGCCGAGCGGGAAGATCAGGATGATGATCGCCGGCGAGATGCCCCACCAGCTGCCGAAGAGATCGGCGTTGGGGCCCGCGTGCATGGTCCGGCACCGCTCCGCCAGACACGGGGAGTAGAACGGCGAGACGTACGGCGCCGCGTAGTAGTCCGCATCGGCGAAGGCGCGCCAGGTCGAGTACACGACGAAGGCCAGCAGCCCGGCCGCGGTGGCGGCCGGTGCCAGCCACCAGCGGTCGGTGCGCAGATGCGGGGCGGTGATCGCGGCGCGCGTCCCGGTCCGCACGCCGCCGAGTGGATGGTCTTCCGTGCCGGGGGGTTCCGTATCAGTGGCCAACGCACCTTCTCCTCTGTCGGGGGCTCGGCTCGCCTACTCCGTCGGGACGGGGTTCCGCACCGGCTCAGGGGGCGTGCCGGTCACGGGCGCCGAGACCCTCGTCGTCGGAGTCCGTCCACAGCGTGCTGTCGTACGGCGTGTCAGGGATGGTGACGAGATCGGGCCGCCGGGTCGAGGCAGCGGTGGAGGCCGTCTCGCGCAGCAGTGCCACGCTCTCGCGCAGATGGTCGGTGTCGGTGCGGACACGGCGTATGTCGAGCCCACCACCGCCGATCTGTTGCTCCAGCCGACCCACCGACCGGCAGAGCTCGTCGAGGCAGCGCTGGACGGATGTCAGTTCGTCGTGCACGGACATGACGTGACCTCGCTTCCACGGGTCCTGGGGACCAGGGTGGCAACGCGCGTGCGCCTGCGAGTGTCGCGCGTCACACCGGCCGGTGTGAAGGGACGTGCAGTGATTGGCACCGGCGTGTCGCCGTGTACGAGTGCAAATTCGAATCGCCGGCCCGTCGGGGGCCGGAAGGGGCACGGCCTTTCGGGGAAGGCGCGGGGCCCGGGCCCGGGGATCCGGCCTCCGTGTGTGTGTGAGCCAGTCGGGTGACCTTCCCGGCCCACGTCGTCGTGTCGCCGCACGGCCCTCAACTCCGTCCTCTTCAGTGGGTCCATAACATCTGATCAGATCCAAATACCCCAAACCGGATCATAACCCCGCTCATCGGGCGAGCGGCTCCCGGAGGTGGACGTGATGTCCCACGATGTCGTCGGACTGCGCGCGGTGCTGCGCTCGGCCGCATTCCTCACCGCGGGGGCCCTCGCGGTGTCCGTGCTCGCCGGGTGCAGCTCGGACGAGGAGAAGAGCAAGCCGGTCGCCGCGCAGGACATCGCCCCGGCCTCCCGCTCGCTCGTCTCGGACGGTGGCGTGCTGCGCTGGGCCGTCGACTCGGTACCCGCCACGCTCAACGCCTTCCAGGCGGACGCCGGCCCCGCGACCGCCCGTGTCGCCGGGGCCGTGCTGCCCTCGATGTTCCGCCTCGACGCGAACGGCCGCCCCCAGCGCAACCCGGACTTCCTCGAGTCCGCCAAGGTGGTGTCAACCGAGCCCAAGCAGGTGGTGGTCTACCGCCTCAAGCAGCAGGCCGTCTGGAGCGACGGCCGGGAGATCGGTGCCGACGACTTCGCCGCCCAGTGGCGTGCCCTCTCGGGGAAGGACAGCGCGTACTGGACCGCCCGCAACGCGGGTTACGACCGCATCGAGAAGGTCGAGCGGGGCGCGAACAACCTCGAGGTCAAGGTCACCTTCAGCAAGGCCTACGCCGACTGGAAGTCCCTGTTCTCGCCGCTGTACCCGAAGGACGTCATGGGTACCCCGAGCGGCTTCAACGACGGGGCGAGGAGGACGCTGAAGGTCACCGCCGGCCCGTTCGCCCTTCAGAAGGTCGACCAGAAGGCGGGCGAGATCACCCTCAGCCGCAATCCGCGGTGGTGGGGCAACCCCGCCAAGCTGTCCGGGATCGTCCTCGTGGCCGTCCCGCGCGACAAGCGGTCCGACGCGGTCGCCGCAGGGAAGGTCGACATCGCCGACGTCGACCCGGAGGAGGCCGGCCGGATCAAGGCCGCAGGCAGCTCCGCACAGGGCTCTGCCGCGGGCGACCAGCGCTATGTGGTCCGCAAGTCCCTGGAACCCGCCTACACCCAGCTGGCCCTGAACGGATCCCGGGGGCCGCTCTCCGACGAGCGCGTGCGGCGGGCCGTGGCCCGCGCCATCAACCGCACCGAGCTGGCCGGACTGGTCCTCAAGCCGCTCGGGCTGCCCGCCGTGCCGGTCGGCAGCCACCTCGCCCTCTCGGGGCAGGACGCGTACGCCGACAACAGCGGAGCCCTGGGCGGCCAGGACACCAAGCAGGCCAAGGCGCTGCTGAGCGAGGCGGGCTGGGTGTCCGGCGGGCCCGTCAAGGAGAAGAAGACGGCCGGAACCGAGGCCAAGAAGCCGCAGGCCTCGGCCGAGCCCACGAAGGCTGCCCGCTCGGCGGAGCCCACGAAGGCGACCGGCTCGGCAGAGCCCAGCAAGGCCGCCGGGGCGAGCCAGAACAAGAACGCGGACCGTCCGGCCGGGACCGCCGCGGACGACGGCAAGGGGTACCCGGGCAAGGACCCCGGGGACCATCCGAAGAAGCAGGGCGGAATGCCGGGGGCGTACGCGCCCGAGGGCACCGCCGCTCCGGCCGGCGGCGCGATCAAGACGTTCGCCAAGGACGGCAAGGCCCTGGAGCTGCGGTTCGTGCTGCCGTCCGGGGCGGGCTCCCAGAGCCTGCGGACGGTCGGCGACCGTATCGCGAGCATGCTGGAGAAGGTCGGCATCCGTGTGGCGATCACCAAGGTGCCGGACGACAGCTACTTCAAGGACCACATCGCGTCCGGGGACTACGACCTGGCGCTGTACTCATGGCCCGCGTCCGCGTTCCCCGCGACCGACGCCCGGCCGATCTACGCCAAGCCGGTACCCGCCGCCGACGGCTCGCTCACCATCGAGCAGAACTACACGCGGGTGGGCACCGACCAGGTGGACCAGCTCTTCGACGAGGCGATGGTCACGCTGGACGAGTCGGACGAGCGGAACCTGGTGCGCAAGGCGGACGCCCGCATCTGGGCCGCCGCCGGGTCGATCCCCCTCTATCAGCGCCCCCAGCTCATGGCGACCCGCGCGAACCTGGCCAACGCCGGTGCGTTCGGCTTCCAGACCCCGATCTACGAGGACATGGGCTTCCTGAAGAAGGGGGCGAAGCCGTCGGCGAGCCCCTCGTCGTGACCGTGGGGGCGGGTCGGTGCAGCGTGCCTGGTCGCAGGGCCTGACCTGTACCCGGCAAGCCCGGACGGCGGCCTCCCTTTACCATGGGACAAGGCCGAGGCGCTGTTCAGCCCGGCAGGCCGGCGCTAACGATCGCGCAGGCCGTCCTCACACCCGGGAGTACGCCACATCATGGCCACGCGCCACGACATCCGCAACGTCGCCATCGTCGCCCACGTAGACCACGGCAAGACGACCATCGTCGACGGCATGCTGAAGCAGGCCGGTGCCTTCGCCGCTCACCAGCTCGAGCAGGTCGACGACCGCGTCATGGACTCGAACGACCTGGAGCGTGAGAAGGGCATCACGATCCTCGCCAAGAACACGGCGGTGAGTTACCACCCCAAGGACGGCGGGGACCCGATCACGATCAACATCATCGACACCCCCGGCCACGCCGACTTCGGCGGCGAGGTCGAGCGCGGTCTGTCGATGGTGGACGGTGTCGTCCTGCTCGTGGACGCCTCCGAGGGCCCGCTGCCGCAGACCCGCTTCGTGCTGCGCAAGGCGCTCCAGGCCCGGCTGCCCGTCATCCTGTGCATCAACAAGACGGACCGCCCCGACGCCCGTATCGACGAGGTCGTCAACGAGACGTACGACCTGTTCCTGGACGTGGACGCGGACGAGGACCAGATCGAGTTCCCGATCGTCTACGCCTGCGGCCGTGACGGCATCGCGTCGCTGACCAAGCCGGAGAACGGCACGGTCCCGGCCGACAGCGACAGCCTGGAGCCGTTCTTCTCCACGATCCTCGAGCACATCCCGGCCCCGACGTACGAGGACGACGCGCCGCTCCAGGCCCACGTCACCAACCTCGACGCCGACAACTTCCTCGGCCGTATCGCGCTGCTCCGCGTGGAGCAGGGCGAGCTGCGCAAGGGCCAGACCGTCGCCTGGATCAAGCGCGACGGTTCGGTCAGCAACGTCCGCATCAGCGAGCTGATGATGACCGAGGCCCTCACCCGCAAGCCCGCGGAGAAGGCCGGCCCCGGTGACATCTGCGCCGTCGCCGGTATCCCCGACATCATGATCGGCGAGACCCTCGCCGACCCGGAGAACCCGGTCGCGCTGCCGCTGATCACGGTCGACGAGCCCGCGATCTCGATGGTCATCGGTACCAACACCTCGCCGCTCGTCGGCCGGGGCGGCACCGGCAAGGGCGCCAACGCCAAGGCCACGGTCAAGGACCGCAAGGTCACCGCGCGCCAGGTCAAGGACCGCCTCGACCGCGAGCTGATCGGTAACGTCTCGCTGCGGGTCCTGGACACCGAGCGTCCGGACGCCTGGGAGGTGCAGGGCCGCGGTGAGCTGGCGCTCGCCATCCTGGTGGAGACCATGCGCCGCGAGGGCTACGAGCTGACCGTCGGCAAGCCGCAGGTCGTCACCAAGGACGTCGACGGCAAGGTCCACGAGCCCGTCGAGCGTCTGACGATCGACGTGCCCGAGGAGCACATGGGCGCGGTCACGCAGCTCATGGGCGTCCGCAAGGGCCGTATGGACAACATGTCCAACCATGGCTCCGGCTGGGTGCGCATGGAGTTCGTCGTGCCCTCGCGCGGTCTGATCGGCTTCCGTACGGAGTTCCTGACCGGCACGCGCGGCACGGGTATCGCCCACTCCATCCACGAGGGCCACGAGCCCTGGTTCGGCCCCCTCCAGACCCGTAACAACGGCTCGCTGGTCGCCGACCGCTCCGGCAGCGTCACCGCCTTCGCGATGACCAACCTCCAGGAGCGCGGCACGCTCTTCATCGAGCCCGGCACCGAGGTGTACGAGGGCATGATCGTCGGCGAGAACTCCCGCTCCGACGACATGGACGTCAACATCACCAAGGAGAAGAAGCTCACCAACATCCGGTCGGCCACGTCGGACATCGCCGAGTCGATCGTGCCGCCGCGCAAGCTGTCGCTGGAGCAGTCCCTGGAGTTCTGCCGCGACGACGAGTGCGTCGAGGTGACCCCGGAGTCCGTCCGCATCCGCAAGGTCGTCCTCGACCAGCGCGACCGCGCCCGGGCCGCCAGCCGCGCCAAGCACGGCTGACGAGTTCCCTGAACGGCCGGGTCCCAGGCGGGGCCCGGCCGTCGCTTTGCGGGAAGGGATAGGGAAAACCCTTCATTCCGGTGAGGCACCTGTGTGAAGCGCCGGATGCGTCTACTCTGCTTGGCGATATGCGCCCGGTCGGCGCCGCGTGGGCGGCCGGAGTGACGAACTCGGCACGGGTGCGTCCAGCGGAACGGGACGGCGTGTGCACTCTGCGTGCCGGGGCCAGGGCAGCCTTGGGGGCCCTCCCGGACACCCATTCTAAAAGCAACCGAATTATGAGTCCCCACTGTCCGGAATACGGACACCTCACACCGGTAGATGTGTAACAAGTCCGTTTCGCATGGATCTTTCGGGTAACGCTTTGTCCGGATTTTGGAAGAAGTACACGCCAGGTGTGATCGAACCGAGACCTTAGGAATGTGGTTCGGCCACGATTTCTGCCAGATAGTTAGGCGCGTAGAGCTCGGATCAACGGGTCATGCGCTGCTGGCGGCGCCGACTCACGAGCGCGGGGCACTTGACTATCCACAGCGCCGATGGCGGTGGCGTGTCATATGCCTCTCCATGCGGTGAACCATTGGACTCATGAGGAGGAACCCATGCGCGGTGCGAAGAGCGCCAAATGGGTCGCGATAGCCGCGGTTGTGGCGCTGGGCGTGACCGCCTGTGGTGGTGGCGGCGGAGACAAGGGCAGCGACAGCAAGGCCGCGATCGACCCGAACGGCAAGTTCTCGGTCGAGGTGGGCGAGCCGCAGAACCCCCTGCAGCCGGCCAACACGATGGAGTCCAACGGCAGCATCGTCATCAAGTCGCTCTTCGCGGGTCTCGTCGACTACGACGAGAGCGGCAAGATCGTCTACGTCAACGCGGACTCGATCGACTCCAAGGACAACAAGACCTTCACGGTCAAGCTGAAGTCGGGCTGGAAGTTCCACGACGGCACCCCGGTGACCGCCGACTCCTACGTCAAGGCGTGGAACTGGGCGGCCAACCCGGCGAACAAGCAGACCAACAGCTTCTGGTTCTCCGACATCCAGGGCTACGACGACGTCGCCCCGGCCAAGGGCGCGCCGAAGGCCGACAAGATGTCCGGCCTGAAGGTCGTCGACGACAGCACCTTCACGATCACGCTGTCGAAGCCGATCCCGTACTTCGTCTACAAGCTCGGCTACGAGGTCTTCGACCCGCTGCCGGAGTCCTTCTACAAGGACCCGAAGGCCGCGGGTGAGCACCCGATCGGCAACGGCCCGTACAAGTTCGTCAGCTGGCAGCACAAGAAGCAGATCGAAGTTGCCAAGTTCGCCGACTACAAGGGCCCGAACGCCGCGAAGAACGGCGGTGTGCTCTTCAAGAACTACACCAGCCTCGAGACGGCGTACGAGGACCTGAAGTCCAGCAACGTCGACGTCCTGCGCCAGATCGCGCCGAAGGACCTTCCCGTCTACAAGACGGACCTCGGCGACCGCGCGGTGGACAAGGCGTACTCGGCGATCCAGACCATCGCCGTCGCCTTCTACACCAAGCAGTGGAAGGACATCGACCCCAAGGTCCTCCAGGGCCTGTCGATGGCGATCGACCGCGACACCATCACGAAGACCGTGCTCCAGGGCACCCGTGAGCCCGCCACCGGCTGGGTCGCCAAGGGCGTCCTCGGTTACCAGCCGAACGCGGCCGGCGATGTCACCACGTACAACCCCGCCAAGGCCAAGGAGCTCATCAAGGCCGGCGGCGGCGTCCCGGGCAACGCCATCTCCATCCAGTACAACGCCGACGGCGGCCACAAGGAGTGGGTGGAGGCGGTCTGCAACTCCATCACCAAGGCCACCGGCGTCAAGTGCACCGGCGACTCCAAGGCCGACTTCCAGGCCGACCTGAACGCGCGTGACGCGCACCAGGTCAAGTCGCTGTACCGCTCGGGCTGGGTGCTGGACTACCCGTTCAACTCCAACTTCATCCGCGACCTGTTCGGCACCAAGTCGGACGGCAACCAGGGTGGCTTCTCCAACAAGAAGATCGACGACGAGATCGCCGCTGCCGACAGCGCGAGCTCGCTGGACGAGTCGGAGAAGAAGTACCAGGAGATCGAGAAGCAGCTGCCCGACTACATGCCGAGCATTCCGCTCTGGTACTACAAGGTCAACGCGGGCTACTCGGACAAGGTCACCGGCGTCGCGTACGCCCAGGACGGCGACCCGATCCTGACCGGCGTTCAGGTCAAGAAGTAACCGCAATCGACCGTTTGTCCCGGGGCGCGGCGGCACCGCGCCCCGGGGGACGGCAGCGGCCGGGGGGCCCTTTCCGCGCGCATCGTTCAACGGTGCGCGGGGAAAGGGCCCGACGGCTGCCGCCGTGACTGACATGGAGGCACGATGGGGCGCTACGTCGCACGACGACTGCTCCAGATGATCCCGGTGTTCATCGGGACAACCTTGCTGATCTTCCTCATGGTCTACGCGCTGCCCGGTGACCCCGTACGAGGGCTGTTCGGTGACAAGGGCGGCAGCCCGCAGGTGATTGCGCAACTGAGGCATCAGTACGGTCTGGACCAGCCGATCCTGGTCCAGTACTGGCACTACATGAAGAACATGATCCTGCACGGCGACTTCGGCACGCAGATCGCCAGTGGCAGGCCCGTCACGGACGTGCTCGGTGACGCGTTCCCCGTCACCCTGCGGCTCGGTGCGCTGGCGTTTGTGATCGAGTTCGTCCTGGGCATCGCTCTGGGCATCACGGCCGGCCTGCGTGCCGGACGCGTCACGGACAACGCGATCCTGCTGGTCACCCTGCTGCTGATCTCGGTGCCGGTATTCGTGCTCGGCTACATCCTCAAGGTCGTCTTCGCGTTCAACCTGAACTGGTTGCCACCGAACGTCAATGACTCGACGAACATCAACGAGTTGTTGATGCCGGCCATTGTGCTGGCGACCGCGTCACTGGCGTATGTGACCCGGCTCACCCGTACGTCGATCGCCGAGAACCTCCGCGCCGACTACATCCGCACGGCCATCGCCAAGGGGCTGCCGAAGCGCCGTGTGGTGGGTGTCCACCTCATGCGCAACTCGCTGATCCCGGTGATCACCTACCTGGGTACCGACATCGGTGCGCTGATGGGCGGTGCCGTCGTCACCGAGGGGCTGTTCAACATCCAGGGTGTGGGTGGCACGATCGCCCAGTCGATCGTGCGCCGCGAGGGCACCACGCTCGTCGGCCTGGTGACGATCCTCGTCATCGTGTACCTCCTCGCCAACCTGCTCGTCGACCTGCTCTACGCGGTCCTTGACCCGAGGATTCGCTATGCCTGACGTGACCAAGACCGACATCAAGAACGCTGTGGCGTCCGGTCCCCAGGCGGCGCTGCAACTGCCCGAGCCCAAGCCGGAGAAGTCCCGCAGCCTGTGGGGCGACGCCTGGGGGGACCTGCGCCGCAGCTGGATCTTCATCGTCTCGTCGGTGCTGATCGTCATACTCCTGCTGATCACCTTCTTCCCGGGGTGGTTCACCGGAGTCGACCCCACCTCGGGCGACCTGGCCAAGCACTTCCTGCAGAAGCCCCGGCTGGGCAACATCGGCTCGCCGGACTGGCTGGGCTACGACCAGCAGGGCCGCAGCGTCTTCGCCCGTGTCATCTACGGCACCCGGGCATCCATCGCCGTCGGCTTCGGCACCACCATCGCCGTGACGGTCGTGGGCGGCCTGGTCGGCATGATCGCCGGTTACTTCGGCGGCATCGTCGACTCGGTCCTGTCGCGACTGACCGACGTGTTCTTCGGCATCCCGTTCCTGCTCGGCACCATGGTCGTGCTCAACTCCTTCCAGGACCGCACGACCTGGGTCGTCATCGGCGCGCTCAGCTTCTTCGGCTGGACGCAGATCGCCCGTGTGATGCGCGGTGCGGTGATCACCACCAAGCAGGCCGACTATGTGCACGCCGCCCAGGCCCTGGGCGCGAGCACCCCGCGCATCATGTTCCGGCACATCCTGCCGAACACGCTGGCTCCGGTGATCGTCGTCGCCACCATCTCGCTCGGCATCTACATCTCCGCCGAGGCGACCCTGTCGTACCTGGGCCTCGGCCTGAACGGCGTCTCGTGGGGCAACGACATCTCGGACGGCGGCAACCAGATCCGCGTGGCGCAGTGGATCATGCTCTATCCGTCGATCATGCTCATCATCACTGTGCTGGCGTTCATCATGCTCGGTGAGGCGGTCCGCAACGCCCTCGACCCGAAGATGCGCTGAGGGAGGCGTACGTGACCACCATCGAAGAAGTCGTTCCCGTTCCCTCGCCGCGCGACGGCGGGACGGACGGCACCCCACTGCTCGAGGTGCGTGACCTGCACGTCGAGTTCCACACCCGTGAGGGCGTGGTCAAGGCCGTCAACGGCGTCAACTACAGCGTGAACGCCGGTGAGACGCTCGCGGTGCTCGGTGAGTCGGGCTCCGGCAAGTCCGTCACCGCCCAGGCGATCATGGGCATCCTCGACATGCCGCCGGCGAAGATCCCCCAGGGGGAGATCCGCTTCCGCGGCCAGGACATGCTGACCATGTCCGGTGAGGACCGCCGCAAGATCCGCGGACAGCGGATCGCCATGATCTTCCAGGACGCGCTCAGCTCCCTGAACCCGGTGCTGAGCGTCGGGTACCAGCTCGGCGAGATGTTCCGGGTCCACCAGGGCCTGTCCAAGAAGGAAGCCAAGGCCAAGGCGATCGAGCTGATGGACCGGGTGAAGATCCCGGCCGCGGCCGCCCGCGTGAACGACTACCCCCACCAGTTCTCGGGCGGTATGCGTCAGCGCATCATGATCGCGATGGCTCTGGCCCTGGAGCCGGACCTGATCATCGCCGACGAGCCCACCACGGCTCTCGACGTGACGGTCCAGGCGCAGGTCATGGATCTGCTCGCGGAACTCCAGCGCGAGTACAACATGGGCCTGATCCTCATCACCCACGACCTCGGCGTCGTCGCCGACGTCGCCGACAAGATCGCGGTGATGTACGCGGGCCGCATCGTGGAGCGTGCCCCGGTCCACGAGCTGTACAAGCGTCCCGCGCACCCGTACACGCGGGGTCTGCTGGACTCGATCCCGCGCCTGGACCAGAAGGGCCAGGAGCTGTACGCGATCAAGGGTCTGCCGCCCAACCTGCTGCGCGTCCCGAGCGGCTGCGCCTTCAACCCGCGCTGCCCCAAGGCCCAGGACGTGTGCCGCACCCAGGTTCCGGACCTGCTGCCGGTCACCGAGCAGGACGGCACCGAGCTGGTGGGCCGCGCCTCGGCATGCCACTTCTGGAAGGAGACGATCCATGGCTGAGCTCAGCAAGACCGACGAGCCGCAGGACGCCACGCCGAACGTCTCCGAGGTGGACGTCGTCGACGCGCGCACCGAGGAGGAAGCGGTCCACGCGATCGAGGCCCCCGTCGAGCGCGGCGAGCCGATCCTGCAGGTGCGCAACCTGAAGAAGCACTTCCCGCTCACCCAGGGGATCCTGTTCAAGCGGCAGATCGGTGCCGTCAAGGCGGTCGACGGTGTGTCCTTCGACCTGCACCAGGGCGAGACCCTGGGCATCGTGGGCGAGTCCGGCTGTGGCAAGTCCACGGTGGCCAAGCTCCTGATGAACCTGGAGCGGGCCACCGCGGGCGAGATCTTCTACAAGGGCCAGGACATCACCAAGCTGTCCGGGCGCGCATTGAAGGCCGTGCGCCGGAACATCCAGATGGTGTTCCAGGACCCGTACACCTCGCTCAACCCCCGTATGACGGTGGGCGACATCATCGGCGAGCCCTTCGACATCCACCCCGAGGTGGCGCCGAAGGGTGACCGGCGGCGCAAGGTCCAGGAACTCCTGGACGTCGTCGGCCTCAACCCCGAGTACATCAACCGCTACCCGCACCAGTTCTCCGGCGGTCAGCGCCAGCGCATCGGCATCGCCCGCGGCCTCGCGCTCAACCCGGAGATCATCATCTGCGACGAGCCGGTCTCCGCACTGGACGTGTCCGTCCAGGCGCAGGTCATCAACCTGATGGAGCGACTGCAGGACGAGTTCAACCTCTCCTACATCTTCATCGCGCACGACCTGTCGATCGTCCGGCACATCTCGGACCGTGTGGGCGTGATGTACCTCGGCAAGATCGCCGAGATCGGTTCGGACGAGCAGATCTACGATCACCCGACGCACCCCTACACGCAGGCGCTGCTCTCGGCGGTTCCCGTGCCGGACCCGGAGGCCCGTGAGGACCGCGAGCGGATCATCCTCACCGGTGACGTGCCGTCGCCGGCCAACCCGCCGTCCGGCTGCAGCTTCCGCACCCGTTGCTGGAAGGCGCAGGAGAGGTGTGCCTCGGAGGCTCCGCTCCTGGCGATTCCCGAGCGTTTCAAGGGCGCGGACTCGCCGGCGGCCCACGAGTCGGCCTGTCACTTCGCCGAGGAGAAGGACGTCGTCCACGCCGCCTGACCCCTGGTCGACCCCGGTTCCCGGCACGCCTCGTCCGAGGTGTGCCGGGAACCGGCGTTTCGGGGCCCGTACGACATCGCCGGGCCCCGGTGAATCGGTGGCCGGGGCGGGTCTAGGCGAGGTCTAGGCGGTCACGCCCGCCCGTGCCCAGTGGCAGGCGACCTGGGCCCCCGCCGCGCCGTCCAGCACCGCCAGGTCCCTGGTGCGGCATGCGTCCGCGACGCCCGCCGCCTCCGCCTCCCCGCCCGCCAGAATCTGGCAGCGGGCGTGGAAGCGGCAGCCGGTCGGGATGCGGGCCGGGTCCGGGGGCTCGCCGGTCAGGACCACCGGGGCGCCCGGAGCCTCCGGCAGCACCGACAGCAGCGCCTGGGTGTAGGGGTGACGGGGGGCCGTGAGCACCTGCTCCACGTCACCCGTCTCCACGATGCGGCCCAGGTACATGACCGCGACCCGGTCCGCGATGTTCCAGGCGAGACCCAGGTCGTGGGTCACCACCAGTGCGGACAGGCCCAGTTCGGCCCGCAGCCGCAGCAGCAGCGCGAGGATCTCGCCACGCACCGAGGCGTCCAGCGAGGCCACCGGCTCGTCGGCCACGATGAGTTCGGGTTCGAGGACCATCGCGCCCGCGATGACGACCCGCTGACGCTGGCCGCCGGAGAGCTCGTGCGGATACCGCAGGAAGAACCGCTCGGGCGGCCGGAGACCGGCCCGGTTCAGTGCCTCGGTGACGGCGGCCCGCTCGTCACCTCCGTGACCGTGGATGCGCAGCCCCTCGGCCACCGCGTCGTAGACCGTGTGCCGAGGGTTCAGCGAACCGCTCGGGTCCTGGAGGACCAGCTGGACCCGTTTCCGGTACGCCTTCAGGGCACGGGAGGAGTAGTCGAGCGGCGTTCCGTCGAACGTGACGCGTCCCGCGGTCGGGGGGACCAGGCCGAGCAGGGAACGAGCCAGCGTCGTCTTGCCGCACCCCGACTCGCCGACCAGCGCCACGATCTCGCCGGGCCGGATCTGCAGGTCCACGCCGTCCACCGCCCGGGCGGGCGGCATGCCGTGCCGGCCGGGAAAGGTGACGTGCAGGCCCTCGACACTGATCAGTGGGGCGGTCGTCATGAGGTGCTGCTCCTCACGTCTGCTTCCTCCTCGGTCACCGCGCTGTCCGGCGCCACGTGTACGCAGGCCGCCCGCCGCCGCTCTCCCGCCTCCCGCAGGGCCTGGTCCTCAGTGGCGCAGACGTCCAGCACGACCGGACAGCGGGGATGGAAGGCGCACCCGGACGACAGGGCCGCGGGGTCCGGCGGATCGCCCGGCAGTCCGCGGGGCGCGAACCGCGACGCAGGGTCGCCGATCCTCGGGAACGCCTCCGACAGCGCCCTGCCGTAGGGGTGGCGGGCGTCGTCGTAGACCTGCCGCGCGGGCCCCTCCTCGACCACCCGTCCCGCGTACATCACGGCCAGGCGGTCACAGGTGTCGGCGAGAACCGCGAGATCGTGGCTGATCATGATCAGACCCAGGTCCTGATCGCTGACCAGACGCTCGATCAGACGCAGGATCTGGGCCTGGATCATCACGTCAAGCGCGGTGGTCGGCTCGTCGGCGACGATCAGGCGCGGGTCGCAGGCCAGCGCCATGGCGATCATCACGCGCTGCCGCTGACCGCCGGAGAGCTCGTGCGGGTAGGCGTTCGCACGCGCTGCGGGCAGGCCCACGTGCTCCAGGAGCTCGCCGGTCTTCCTTCTCGCGCCCGCCGCGGTCGCCTTGCGGTGCAGCAGGATGGGCTCGGCGATCTGGTCGCCGATGCGATGGACGGCGTTCAGGGAGTGCATCGCGCCCTGGAACACGATGGAGGCGCCGGCCCAGCGCACCGCGCGCACCCGGCCCCACTTCATCGTGAGCACGTCCTCGCCGTCGAGCAGGATCTCGCCGCCGATCCGCGTCCCGGGCGGCAGCAGCCGCAACAGTGCCAGCGCCAGCGTGGACTTGCCGCAACCCGACTCGCCCGCGACACCGAGCTTCTCGCCCGCGGCGAGGGAGAGGTCGACGCCCCGTACGGCGGCCGCGCCGCCCGGGTAGGTCACCTCGAGGTTCCTGACATCGAGCAGACTCAACGGGACACCCCCAGCCTGGGGTTGAGGACGGACTCGACCGCGCGCCCGCACAGCGTGAAAGCCAGGGCGACGATCGCGATGGCGATGCCCGGCGGCACGAGGTACCACCAGTCGCCCGAGCTGACCGCCCCCGCCTCCCTCGCGTCCTGCAGCAGCCCGCCCCAGGAGACGATCGTTGGGTCACCGAGCCCGAGGAACGCGAGCGTCGCCTCGGCTAGAATCGCGGTCGAGATGATCAGCGTCGTCTGGGCGAGCACCAGCGGCATGACGTTGGGCACCACATGGCGCGACATGATGTGCCAGTGGCCGCCGCCCAGCGCCTTCGCGCGCTCGATGTACGGCCGTGACTCGACGGCCAGTGTCTGCGCCCGCACCAGTCTCGCGGTCGTGGGCCAGGTCGTGACCCCGATCGCCAGGATGATCGTGCCGAGCGAGCGGGACATCACGGTGGCGAGCGCGATGGCGAGCACCAGCGTCGGCATCACCAGGAACCAGTCCGTGATCCGCATGATCACGGTGGCGTACCAGCCGCGGAAGTGCCCGGCGGTGACACCGATGAGCGCCCCGATGGCCACCGACAGCACGGCCGCGAGCAGTCCGACGAGCAGCGAGACGCGCGACCCCCAGACGACCAGACCGAGCAGGTTGCGCCCGAACTGGTCGGTGCCGAGCGGGAAATGGAGGCTGGGGCTCTCCAGCGGCTTTCCGGGGGCGTCCGTCACGCTCTGCACGTCGGAGCCGACCGTCAGCGGCGCGGTCAGGGCGACCAACGCGAAGAGCACCAGTGCGGCGAGCCCGAACAGGCCCGCGCGATGCGTGCGGTACTCCCGCCAGAAGCGGGCGGTGGCGGCGCGGCGCCGCTGCCGGGCGAGGGCACGGGGAGCGGCGGTCGTGGCGGTTTCGGCGGTCATCGGCCCACCCTGGGGTCGAGCAGCGGATAGAGCAGGTCGGCGAGGGTGTTCATCACGATCACCGCCGCCGCGAAGACGAAGAACAGGCCCTGCACGAGCGGCAGGTCGGGCACGCTCAGCGCCTGGTAGAACAGCCCGCCGAGACCCGGCCAGGAGAAGACGGTCTCCACCAGGATGACGCCGGCGACGGTACGGCCCAGATTGACGAAGACCAGCGTCACGGTCGGCAGCAGCGCGTTCGGGACGGCGTGCCGGCGCCGTACGAGATCGTCCCTGAGGCCCTTGGCGCGCGCGGTCGTCAGATAGTCGCTGCCCATTTCGTCGAGCAGCGCCGACCGGGTGACGAGCAGCGTCTGCCCGTACTCCACCGCCACCAGGGTGACGACCGGCAGGACGAGGTGGTGGGCGACGTCCAGGACGTAGGCGAAGCCCTCCTTGCCGCCCGATTCCATGCCGCCGGTCGGGAACAGCCCCGGGACGGGGCCCACCCCGACGGACAGCACGATGATCAGGAGCAGCCCCAGCCAGAAGGACGGGATCGAGTAGAGGGTCAGGGCCAGACCGGTGTTGAGACGATCGCCCAGTCTGCCGTGCCGCCAGGCCGAGCGGGTGCCGAGGTAGACGCCGAGTGCGGTGTACAGGACGAAGGCCGTGCCGGTGAGCAGCAGGGTGTTGGGCAGGGCTTCGGTGATCTTGTCGAGGACGGGCGCCCGGAACTGGTACGAGGTCCCGAGGTCGCCGGTCAGCGCCTTGCCGCAGTAGTCCGTGAACTGCTGCCACAGCGGCAGGTCGAGCCCGAACTCCCGCCGGTAGGCGGCGATCTGCTGGGCCGAGACCGGGCGCCCTCCGGTCATGAACTTCACCGGGTCGCCGGGGATCAGCCGGAAGAGGAAGAAGCTGGTGACGAGGACGGCGAGCAGGGAGACGGCGGCGCCCGTCAGCTTGCCCGCCACATAGCGCAGATACGCGGTGGTGGTACGCGCGCGTGGCCCGCGGCCCGCCGCGGACCCGGTGTCTCCCGGGTCTGCGGCGGGCCCCTCGACCAGCGCGGGTGTCGCTTCAGCGGTCATGAGCACTCACTCGGTCGGTGGCCGGCCGGACTATTCGCGGTCTTCGGCGGTGACCCGGCGGCGCATCGCAAAGACCACCGCGAGGCCGACGAGGACGACGACGCCCGCGACGATTCCGATGATGACGCCCGTGGACGTGGACTCGCCCGAAGAGTCACCGGAGTTCGCCGGAACGGCTGACCACCAGCTCCAGTAGCCGTCCTGGCCGTAGATGTTGCCCGCCGCGGACGGCATGGTCGTGATCGACTTGATCTGGTCCGTGCGATAGGCCTCGACCGCGTTCGGGTAGGCCATGACGTTCATGTACCCCAGGTCGTACAGCCGCGACTCCAGCTGCTTCACGAGGTCCGCCCGCTTGGCCGGGTCGTACTCCGCGAGCTGCCGTGCGTAGAGGTCGTCGTACTCCTTGTCGCAGATGAAGTTGTCGGTGGCGCCGGTGTCCTTGGGAGTGGCCGGGAGCGCACCACAGGTGTGGATGGAGAGCACGAAGTCGGGGTCGGGATTGACCGACCAGCCGTCGAACGCGAGGTCGTAGGTGCCCGCGAGCCAGGGATCGGTCACATTGTCCAGGCAGTTGAGCGTGACTCCGATGCCGAGCTTCCCCCACCATTCCTGGAGGTACTTGCCGACCGCCTTGTCGTTGGGATCGGTGGCATGGCACAGGACGCGGTAGTTCAGCGGCTTGCCGTTCTTGCCGACACGCTTGCCGTCGGCGTTCTTCTTGTAGCCCGCCTGATCGAGGAGCCGGCCCGCCGCGGCGGGATCGTAGGCGAGCTCCTGGCCGGCCGTCGGCTGCCAGAAGTACGTCGAGAAGCGCGGCGGGATGTAGCCCTTGCCCTCGACGGCATGGCCCTGGAAGACCTTGTCGATCACGGCCTTGCGGTCGACCGCCATGAACAGCGCGTGGCGTACCCGCTCATCCAGCAGGGACGGGTCGCCGTCACCGAACTTGCTGCCGTCCTTCGCCTGTGCGCCCGGATTGGTGGCGATGGCGTAGAAGCGGCGCCCCGGCCCCTCGTTGACGTGGATGTTCTTGTCGCCCTTGAGGGAGGCCGCCTGGGCGGGCGTCAACGAGGGCGAACCGGCGACGAAGGAGACCTCGCCCTTGCGCAGGGCGGCCACCGCCGCGTCCTGGTCCTTGTAGTACCGGAAGACGAGCTCGTCGAACTTCGGTGCTCCGCGCCAGAAGCTCTTGTTGGGCTTCAGACGCACATAGCTGTCGGGCTTGTAGTCGGTGAGCACGAACGGCCCGTCGCCGACGATGGGAAAGCTCTTGTCGTTGTTGAACTTCGAGAAGTCCTTGACGCTCTCCCAGACGTGCTTGGGCACGATCGGCACGTCGAGCGCGGTCATCGTGGCCTGAGGCTTCTTCAGCTCGATGACCAGCTTGGTGGCGCTGGGTGCCGTCACCTTCTCGAAGTTGGTGACGAAGCTGCCGTTGGCGGTGGCGGCGCCCTCGTCGGACATCATCTTGTTGAACGTCCAGGCCGCGTCCTCGGCGGTGACCTGCTTCCCGTCCGACCACTTGGAGTTGGACCGGATGGTGTACGTCCAGGTCAGCTTGTCCGGCGACGACTCCCACTTGGTGGCCAGACCGGGGATGACGTGGGCGTCCTTGGGGTCGTAGTTGGTCAGGTACTCGTACGTCAGCCGGTGGATGCTCGTACTGACCAGACGACTTGCGAGGAACGGGCTGAGTGAGTCGACGCTCTGGGCGACCGCCACGGTCAGGACCGTCTTGTCCTTCGCCACCGCCTGTTGGGGGGCGGGGGCGAGCGATGTCGCGACGGCGGCCGAGAGTGTCAGGGCGGCGGCCAGGAACCGATATGTACGGGGTGATCTGCCCGGGCTTCGGCGCCCAGAGCCGTGCTCGTTGTGCGTGCTCATGGTCGTGACCTCGCGTCATGTGGTGCACGGGTACAGCTCGTTGGACTGGCCCGATCGGGTCGGATCGGGGGGTGGAGGCGGCAGGGTGAAGCCGTGTCTATCAGTGGCGGTCTGCACGCGTCAACGGCACGTGAATACCGCGTGGCCTGCGGAAACGCCGCGTTGACGGCCGGGCTGGAGCCATTGGTTTATACCTGTGATGCCCCCCTGGTGGGAGCCTGGCGAAACGATCGTGCAGACCGCCCGGCGCAGGTGCCGGGGACGGGGGACGCGCGGATCGGCCGAGCCGCGGACCGGGCACCGCGGGGAGTCCGGCGGAGTGCTACCGGCCGCCGGGCCGTGCGACGGTGATGATCTCGGGGCTGGTCGGAGTGAGGGGACTCCGCTCCCAGTCCCCGTACTGCTCGAGCACGGTGAGCCCGGCCCCGTTCAGGAACCGTGACAGGGTGCCCTGTTCGAGGAAGCGCAGTGTGCCCCGGCTGATCCGCGGGCGTTCCCATGCGGTGCCGTCGAAGGTCGAGGTGTACGTGACCCGGTCTCCGCGCACCGGCGTCTCCACGTGGTGCCGGACGCTCACGACACCCCTGTCGCCGAGCTCCGCCTCGTGGACGTGGTCCGAGGTCCACGACTCCCAGGCCCGGGCCCCCGGGTTGCGGGTCTCGAAGACGAACCGCCCGTCGGGGGCGAGGGCTTCGCGCACCCCGTCGAGACAACTCTCCAACTCTCCGTCGCCGACGAGCTCCTGAAAGGCGTGTCCGGTCATCACCACCAGATCGAAGGCGTTGTGCCACCGATGCGAGCGGAAGTCGCCGAGCACCCACTCGACACCGGGTACCCGTCGGCGTGCCTGGACGAGCATCGCGGCGGCGGGATCGAGTCCGCACAGCCGACCGTCGTGCCCGTTCTCCCGGGCCCGCGCCAGCAGCACGCCGGTCCCGCACCCGACGTCCAGAACACGCCGCGCGGACATCACAAGTCCCAGGTAGAAGTCGTGACTTGGACCCCACGGATTGAGGGCGTCGTACAGTCCGGCGAGGGCGGCATCGGAGAACGCGCGGTCGGCCATTCTGACAGCTTCTCAGCTACGAGCCGGGTTCGGGCGGACTGTACGCGATCTTTATCGATCGTGAGCAGTTACGTGGTCCTCGTGTCAACCGGGCGCAAACATGCTTCCGGATCCGCGTCCCCGGGGTCGGCGGAGGGGGGTGTCGGGCGGCGATCGCGGGCGGCCCGCGCTCCCGGTCGGCCGTCGGCCCGCCGCCGATGTGCCGCGCCGGCCGGGGCGGCACGGAGGGGGTCCACCGCCGGGCGGGCCGGCGTGCGGTGACACCGGCACGCCGGGCACGCCCAGGTGCCCATCGGGGCGTGCCTGCCATCCGGATGACGTCCGGTCCTCAGGGGTGGCGTGCGGGAGTGATATGTCCGCTGAATGCTGATATGGACCGATGACGTGCAGCGCTATGGCGCTGGAGGTACGGCCCACTCCGAGGAGGCACCCCATGCGTGGAGCCAGGCACGCACTGTGGGCGGCGTGTGCGGCTGCGGCGGTCCTCCCGGCGGCCGGCTGCGGCGGTGGCGGGAGCGGCGCCGGTGGTCCCGAGGTGTTCAGCGCCTCCTGGGGTGATCCGCAGAACCCGCTGGAGCCCGCCAACACCAACGAGGTCCAGGGCGGCAAGGTCCTCGACATGCTCTTCCGCGGACTGATGCGCTACAACCCGAGGACCGGTGCGGCCGAGAACATGCTCGCGCAGCGCATCGAGACCTCGGACTCGCAGAACTTCACCGTCACCGTCAAGGACGGCTGGACGTTCAGCAACGGGGAGCCCGTCACGGCCAGGTCCTTCGTCGATGCCTGGAACTACGGCGCCGATCTGAAGAACAACCAGAAGAACGCATACTTCTTCGGATACATCGAGGGGTACGACAGGGTGCACCCGGAGACCGGCACCCCGACGGCCCACACCCTCTCCGGGCTCAAGGTGACCGGCCCCCGAACCTTCACGGTCAGACTCAACCAGAAGTTCTCGACATTCCCGGACACTCTGGGCTATGCGGCTTTCGCCCCGCTGCCCAGGGCGTTCTTCGACGACCACGCGGCCTGGGTGAAGAGACCGGTCGGCAACGGCCCGTATCTGATCAAGTCCTACACCAGGGGCTTCATGATGTCGCTCAGGAAGTGGAACAGGTACCCGGGCCAGGACAAGGCGCAGAACAACGGGGTGGACCTACAGGTCTACACCGACAGCAACACCGCCTACACGGATCTGCTGGCCGGGAACCTGGACCTCGTCGACGACGTGCCCGCCCCGCAGCTGAAGTTCATCAGGACCGATCTGGACGGCCGGTACATCAACGCCCCGGCCGGCATCATCCAGACGCTCGCCTTCCCGTACTACGACCCCTCGTGGAACAAGCCCGGGACGGCGAAGGTCCGTACGGGCCTGTCCATGGCGATCAACCGGGACCAGATCACGGACACGATCTTCCAGAAGACCCGTACGCCGGCCACCGACTGGACCTCCCCGGTGCTCGGCACGGAAGGCGGCTTCCAGGACGGTCTGTGCGGTGACGCCTGCCGGTACGACCCGGTCCGGGCAAGGAAGCTGGTCCGGGAGGGCGGCGGGTTGCCCGGCGGCCAGGTCAGGATCACCTACAACGCGGACAGCGGCTCGCACAAGGAGTGGGTGGACGCCGTGTGCAACTCCATCAACAACGCCCTCGGCAACGACAAGGCCTGCGTCGGCAACCCGGTCGGCACCTTCGCCGACTTCCGCAACCAGATCGGCCGGCGCAGGATGCCGGGGCCGTTCCGGGCGGGCTGGCAGATGGACTACCCGCTGATCCAGAACTTCCTGCAGCCGCTCTACTACACCAACGCCTCCTCCAACGACGGCGCGTGGTCGAACAAGGACTTCGACAAGCTCGTCGACCGGGCGAACGCGGAGAGCGACCGGGCCGCGGCCGTGAAGCTGTTCCAGCAGGCCGAGGGGGTCGTACGGGACAACATGGCCGCCATCCCGCTCTGGTACCAGAACGGCAGCGCGGGCTATTCGCCGCGCCTGTCCCATGTGGCGCTCAACCCGTTCAGCGTGCCCGTCTACAACGAGATCAAGGTCGGCTGAGCCACCCGGCTGCCCGCTACCTCCGGAGGCCCCCATGGGACGGTACGTCGTCCGGCGTCTGCTGCAGATGATTCCGGTCTTCGTCGGCGCCACGCTGCTGATCTTCCTGATGGTGAACGTGATGGGAGACCCCATCGCGGGCCTGTGCGGTGAGCGCCGGTGCGACCCCGCCACAGCGGCCCAGCTGCGCCACGAGTTCGGCCTCGACAGGCCCGTGTGGCAGCAATACGCGACCTACATGGGGAACGTCTTCACCGGTGACTTCGGCACGGCCTTCAACGGTCAGCGGGTCACCGAGCTCATGGCGACCGCCTTCCCCGTCACCATCCGGCTCACCGTCGTGGCGATCCTCTTCGAGATCGTCGTCGGGATCGTGCTCGGGGTGGTCACCGGGCTGCGCCGCGGGCGGCCCGTCGACACGACGGTGCTGCTGCTGACCCTCGTCGTGATCTCGGTGCCGACGTTCGTCACCGGGCTGCTGCTCCAGTTGCTGCTGGGCGTCACATGGGGCTGGATCCGGCCCTCCGTCTCCCCGCAGGCCGCCTTCGGCGAGCTGATCGTGCCCGGTCTGGTGCTGGCGTCCGTCTCCCTCGCCTACGTCACCCGGCTGACCCGGACCTCCATCGCCGAGAACAAGCGCTCCGACTACGTCCGTACGGCCGTCGCCAAGGGGCTGCCGCGTCATCGGGTGATCACCCGGCATCTGCTGCGCAACTCGCTCATCCCCGTCGTCACCTTCATCGGAACCGACATCGGCGCCCTCATGGGCGGCGCCATCGTCACCGAGCGGATCTTCAACATCCACGGGGTGGGCTACCAGCTCTACCAGGGGATCCTCCGGCAGAACACACAGACGGTGGTCGGCTTCGTGACCGTCCTCGTGCTCGTCTTCCTGATCGCCAACCTGCTCGTCGACCTCCTGTACGCCGTACTCGACCCGAGGATCCGCTATGCCTGAACAGTCCCACGAGCCCGAGGGAGCCATCGCCGGGACCGGTATGGGCGGCGGGATGGACCTCGCCACGAGCGAGGCGACCACCCTCGAGAAGACACCGGGAGGCCCCCAGGGCACCGGTCCGGCGGCCAGGCCGCGCAGTCTGTGGTCCGACGCCTGGCGCGACCTGCGCCGCAATCCGGTCTTCGTCGTCTCCGCCCTGTTGATCCTCTTTCTCGTCGTCATCTCGGTCCGGCCGTCCCTGATCACCTCGGGAAACCCGCTCCAGTGCGAACTCGCCCGCTCCCAGGAGGGCGCACGGGCCGGGCACCCGTTCGGCTTCGACGGCCAGGGGTGCGACGTCTACACCCGCACCGTGTACGGTGCCCGCGCCTCGGTCACCGTCGGGGTCTGCGCCACGCTCGGCGTGGCGCTGCTGGGGTCGGTCCTGGGCGGGCTCGCCGGTTTCTTCGGCGGCGCATGGGACGCGATCCTGTCCCGGACCACCGACGTCTTCTTCGCCATCCCGGTCGTCCTCGGCGGTCTGGTCCTCCTCTCCGTGGTGACCAGCAACACGGTCTGGCCGGTCGTCGGGTTCATGGTGCTGCTCGGCTGGCCGCAGATCTCCCGCATCGCCCGGGGGTCGGTCATCACCGCCAAGCAGAACGACTACGTCCAGGCGGCGCGCGCCCTCGGCGCCTCCAACTCCCGCATCCTCCTGCGCCACATCGCGCCCAACGCGGTCGCGCCCGTGATCGTGGTGGCCACCATCGCGCTCGGCACCTACATCGCGCTCGAGGCGACCCTGTCGTACCTGGGCGTCGGGCTGAAACCGCCGAGCGTGTCGTGGGGGATCGACATCTCCGCCGCCTCGCCCTACATCCGCAACGCCCCCCACGCGCTGCTGTGGCCGTCCGGCGCCCTCGCCGTCACCGTGCTCGCGTTCATCATGCTCGGCGACGCCGTGCGCGACGCCCTCGACCCCAAGCTGAGGTGAGCGCCGTGCTGCTCGAAGTGCGCGATCTGCACGTGGAGTTCCGGACCAGGGACGGGATCGCCAAGGCGGTCAACGGCGTCAGCTACGCCGTGGACGCCGGCGAGACCCTGGCCGTGCTCGGCGAGTCCGGCTCCGGGAAGTCCGTCACCGCACAGGCCGTCATGGGCATCCTCGACTCGCCGCCGGGCCGGATCACCGGCGGCGAAGTCCTCTTCCAGGGGCAGGATCTGCTCACCCTGAGGGAAGGCGAGCGGCGCAGGATCCGCGGCGCCCGGATGGCCATGATCTTCCAGGACGCGCTGTCCGCCCTCAACCCCGTGCTCACCGTGGGCGCCCAGCTCGCCGAGATGTTCGTCGTGCACCGGGGGATGTCGGCGAAGGACGCCCGCGCCAGGGCCGTGGAGCTGATGGACCGGGTGCGGATCCCGGCCGCCGCGCAGCGCGTGCGCGACTATCCCCACCAGTTCTCCGGCGGTATGCGCCAGCGCATCATGATCGCCATGGCGCTGGCGCTGGAGCCCGCGCTGATCATCGCGGACGAGCCCACCACCGCCCTGGACGTCACCGTCCAGGCCCAGGTCATGGATCTGCTCGCCGAGTTGCAGCGCGAGTACCGCATGGGTCTGATCCTCATCACCCACGACCTCGGTGTCGTCGCGGACGTCGCGGACCGGATCGCCGTCATGTACGCGGGCCGGATCGTGGAATCGGCTCCCGTGCACGACATCTACAAGGCACCGGCCCACCCCTATACCCGGGGACTGCTCGACTCCATCCCGCGGCTCGACCAGAAGGGCAGACAACTCTACGCGATCAAGGGCCTGCCGCCGAACCTGATGGCCATCCCGCCCGGCTGCGCCTTCAATCCCCGCTGCCCCATGGCCCAGGACGTGTGCCGCACCGATGTGCCGCCGCTCTACGAGGTGGCCGGCGACCACGGGGGCGAGCGGGTGAGCGCCTGCCACTTCTGGAGGGAGTGCCTGCATGACCGGTCCTGAGCCGATCCTCGAGGTGAGCGGGCTGCTGAAGCACTACCCGCTCACCCGCGGAATCCTGTTCAAGAAACAGGTGGGTGCCGTCAAGGCGGTCGACGGGGTCGACTTCACCCTGGCCCGGGGGGAGACCCTGGGCATCGTCGGCGAGTCCGGCTGCGGGAAGTCGACGCTCGCCAGGCTGCTGGTCAACCTGGAGGCGCCGACCGCCGGTTCGATCCGTTACCGCGGCGAGGACATCACCAGGCTGTCCGGGCGGGCCCTGAAGGCCGTGCGGCGCAACATCCAGATGGTCTTCCAGGACCCTTACACCTCCCTCAACCCCCGGATGACCGTGGGGGACATCATCGGGGAGCCGTACGAGATCCATCCCGAGGCGGCGCCCAAGGGGGACCGGCGTCGGCGGGTGCGGGAACTGCTCGACGTGGTGGGGCTCAATCCCGAGTACATCAACCGCTACCCGCACCAGTTCTCCGGCGGCCAGCGTCAGCGCATCGGCATCGCGCGAGGGCTGGCGCTGCGTCCGGAGATCATCGTCGCCGACGAGCCGGTCTCCGCGCTCGACGTGTCCGTACAGGCGCAGGTGATCAACCTGCTGGCGACGCTCCAGGCCGAGTTCGGGCTGTCGTACGTCTTCATCGCGCACGACCTGTCGATCGTGCGGCACATCTCCGACCGGGTCGGGGTGATGTACCTCGGGCGGATCGTGGAGACCGGCAGGGACGCGGAGATCTACGACCACCCGACGCACCCCTACACACAGGCCCTGCTGTCCGCCGTCCCGGTGCCCGACCCCCGGGCGCGGGAGCACCGGGAGCGGATCATCCTGAGCGGTGACGTGCCGTCCCCGACGGACATCCCCTCCGGCTGCCGCTTCCGCACCCGCTGCTGGAAGGCCCGGGAGCGCTGCGCGCTGGAGGTGCCGCCGCTCGCGGTCCCCGAGGAGTTCCGGCTGACGACGGGACCGGCCGCACACGACTCGGCGTGCCACTTCGCGGAGGAGAAGCGGGTGGTGCCCCCCGAGGGACCGGCGGCGTCCGGGGACGAGCCACACACGGAGCCCGCATAGGCGGGTAAATGCACACAAAGGTCGTTAACAAGCAGGCAACTTCGTCGACGCCGTTCCGATATACGGACGCAGGACAGTGAACGACGTACGGCCGTGCGGGTGCCGTCAACGGGCCGGGGTGTACATGTCACCCCGGCCCGTTCTGCCGCGGCCGGTCCCAGCGCGCCGGGCCGGCGTGGTTCCTTTCGGCCCCCGGTGGCGTTGCGTCGCGGTGTCCGGTCAGCGGTCCCCGTGCTCCGGCTCCTGGGACTTCCCGTCGTCCGGCACGAGTCCCAGTGCGCGGCGCAGGAAGTCCAGTTGGAGCAGCAGCAGGTTCTCGGCGACGGTCTCCTGCGGGGTCATGTGGGTCACGCCGGACAGCGGCAGCACCTCGTGCGGGCGGCCCGCGGCCAGCAGGGCGGAGGACAGCCGCAGGGAGTGGGCCACCACCACGTTGTCGTCCGCCAGGCCATGGATGATCATCATCGGGCGCACCGGCTCCGCGGCTTCCACCAGGCCCGCGTCGTCGATCAGGGAGTTGCGGCGGTAGACCTCGGGCTGCCGTGCCGGGTGCCCCAGATAGCGCTCCTGGTAGTGGGTGTCGTACAGCCGCAGATCGGTGACCGGTGCGCCGACCACCGCCGCGTGGAACACATCGGGGCGGCGCAGGGCCGCGAGCGCCGCCAGATAGCCGCCGAAGGACCAGCCGCGGATCGCGACGCGGCTCAGATCCAGGGGGAAGTCGCCGGCGAGGGCGTGCAGCGCGTCGACCTGGTCCTCGAGCACGACCGCCGCCAGGTCTTCGTGCACCGACTTCTCCCAGGCGGGGGAGTGGCCCGGAGTGCCCCGCCCGTCCGCCACGATCACCGCGAAGCCCTGGTCGGCGAACCACTGCGAGGTGAGGTGCGGGTTGTGCGCGGCCACGACACGCTGCCCGTGCGGGCCCCCGTACGGGTCCAGGAGGACGGGGAGGGGGGTGTCACCGGAGTAGTCCGTAGGCATAAGCACGGCGCATGGGATTCGGCGTGCGCCCCCCTGTGTGAGCGTCACGCGCGGGGACAGACCGGGATGTTCCGCATGGGACGTCACGATCGCCGCCCTCTTGCCGTCGTGCAGCACCTGCGCCTGGGCGCCCGCACGGTCGAGCGTCGAGGAGACGAGCACGGTCACGCCGCCCGAACGTACCGCCGTGTGCACACCGGGCTCCTGCGAGACGCGTTCCATGCCGAGCTCGTTGACCCGGTACACATGGACCTCGCCGATCTCCGGATCGGTCGCCGCCTCGCCGGCCGACGCGGCCACGAGCACGTCGTCGGCCGTCACGTCGAGCACGGCCCGTACATGCAACTGGCCTCCCGTGAGCGGGCGTTCGCCCACCGTGAGTACCCGTGCGCCGCCCTCGTCGGCGATGCGCACCAGCTGTCCCGAGGGGCTCCAGCACGGGACACCGGGGAAAAGTTCCAGCCAATGTGGATCTTCATCCGCGTGCACCATCCGGGTCGCCCCGGTGTCCGGATCGACGGCCAGGAACAGCTGGCTGTGCTGGTCCCGCGCCTGCACCAGGATCAGCGGCGCACCGGCCGCTGACCAGTGCACTCGCGCCAGATACGGGTAGTGCGCCCGGTCCCAGACGACCTCCGTGCGTGCTCCGTCGAGGTCCACGACGAACAGGCGCACCTCCGCGTTGTCGGTGCCCGCCGCCGGATACGCGACCGGTTGCGGCTCCCTCTCCGGACGGGCCGGGTCGGAGATCCACCACCGGCGCACCGGCGTGTCGTCCGCGCGCGCGACGAGCAGCCGATCGGACGCGGGCGACCACCAGAAGCCCCGTGAACGCCCCATCTCCTCGGCCGCGACGAACTCGGCCAGCCCGTAGGTGACCGACTCCGACTCCGGTTCGGCCAGCACCCGGTCGCCCTCGCCCTCGGCGCCGACGACGCGCAGGGCGCCCCGGGCGACGTACGCGACGTGCCTTCCGTCGGGTGCCGGGCGCGGGTCGACCACCGGTCCGGGCACGGGCAGTTCCGATGCGGTGCCGGCCCGGAGTTCTGCCGTGAAAAGCCGCCCTGACAAGGCGAAAGACGCCAACTCGACGGCGTTGTCGGTGGCGTAGTCGACGATGCCGGCACCGCCCTCGCGGCTGCGTTCCCGGCGGGCTCGCTCCTCCGGCGGCAACTCCTCCTCGGCGCCGCTGAGGAGCGCGCCGGGATCGGCTGCCGGGCGTTCCGTGCCGCTCGCGAGGTCGAGGACCCACAGCTGGTGCGTGCGGTCCGCGCCGGACGCGGAGCGCAGGAACACGACGCGGGAACCGTCGGGTGCGACGGTGAAAGCACGCGGCGCGCCGAGCGTGAACCGCTGGGTCCGCGCGTGCCGTCGGGGGAAGGAAGCAGGCTCGGTCGTCATGCCCCGACCATATTGGCCATGCGCCCCCTTGTGCGGCCGTGCGCCGATCGATGCGCACGTACGGATAGTTATGATCACTACCGCATAGTGGGTATGAACCCGCTGGCATCCAGGTGGATTTATCTGCGTGGATTTGTCCGTACGGTTCACTGCCCCGACAGTCCGACTCCCGTGCCCTTGTGGATCCTTGGAGGTGAGCCGCCGTGGCACTCTCGATTTCGGCGGTGGTGCTGCTGGCGATCGTCGTCTTCCTTCTGATCAAGAAGTCAGGGCTGAAGGCAGGGCACGCGATCGTGTGCATGCTGCTCGGGTTCTATCTCGCCTCCTCGACCGTCGCCCCGACGATCAGCGAGTTGACGACGAACATCGCGGGGATGATCGGGAGCATCAAGTTCTGACCCGCTGATCCGCTGCCCGCGCACCCGCTGACCTCGGCCGGGGGAGGCGCGCGCCGGGCCGCCTCGTAGGGTGGAGGCCATGACGGATCTGCCCGACCGGCGTCTGCTCCTGGTGCACGCGCACCCGGACGACGAGTCGATCAACAACGGCGCGACCATGGCCAGGTACGCGGCCGAGGGCGCCCGGGTGACGCTGGTGACCTGCACCCTCGGTGAGGAGGGTGAGGTCATCCCGCCCTCCCTCGCCCGGCTCGCGCCCGACCGGGACGACGCGCTGGGCCCGCACCGCGCCGGCGAACTGGCCGCCGCCATGGCCGAGCTCGGCGTCACCGACCACCGCTTCCTCGGCGGTTCCGGCCGCTACCGCGACTCCGGGATGATGGGCGCCCCGCAGAACCACCGGCCCACCGCCTTCTGGGCCGCCGACCGCGACGAGGCGGCCGGTCACCTGGTGGCGGTCGTCCGGGAGGTGCGGCCCCAGGTCCTCGTCACCTACGATCCGAACGGCGGCTACGGCCACCCGGACCACATCCAGGCCCACCGCGTCGCCATGCGCGCCGCGGAGCTCGCCGCCGACCCCGGCTTCGGGCCGGACCTCGGCGCACCCTGGGACATCGCCAGGATCTACTGGAACCGTGTGCCCCGGCCGGTCGCGGAGGCCGCCTTCGCCCGGCTCGGCGAGGCGCTCGACAAGACACCCTTCGCCAAGGCGGGGACCGTCGAGGACATCCCCGGCGTGGTCGACGAGGCGGTGGTCACCACGGAGATCGACGGCGCGGCCTTCGCCGCCGCGAAGGCCGCGGCGATGCGGGCGCACGCCACCCAGATCGAGGTCGCCGAGCCGTGGTTCGCCCTCTCCAACGCCCTCGCGCAGCCCCTGTTCACGACCGAGTACTACGAGTTGGCGCGCGGCGAGCGGCGTGAAACGGTGCTTCCATCGGCCGGGAACCGGAGAAGTGCCGGCGCCCGCGAGACGGACCTGTTCCAGGGAGTGACCCCATGATGTCCGACGGCAAGCAGACGAGTGCGCTCGCCCAGCCGCTGAGGCCGCCCTCGATCGGTCGGACCGCCGCCTGGCTGGGCCTGTTCCTGCTCGGTGCGCTGGCCGGAGCGGCGGGTGCGCTCGTGCAGTCCGGGTGGTTCCCCGGCGGGTTGCTGCTCGCGCTCGTGGGCGCGGCCGGAGTCTTCGTCGGCGGCGGGAAGGCCATCGGGACGCGTGCGGGGGCCGTCGCGCCCGCCGCGGGCTGGGTGGTCGCCGTCATCCTGCTCACCGCCAGCCGTCCCGAGGGGGACTTCCTGTTCGGTGCCGGCGTCGGTTCGTATCTCTTCCTGCTCGGCGGAATGGCCGTCGCTGTGATCTGCGCCACCCTGGCCCAGGGGCGGCAAACGGGCGGACCGGGCGTCCGACTTGGCAAGTGACGTACCGGTTCGTCGTCCGGGGCGCGGGATGCCCTCCGGGAAAACGGTGGGCGCGCGTGGGGGTCCCGTGCGGGTTTCCCCAGCGGGCGCGGTATGCGGGCGACGCGCGGCCAGTATGGTGGTGCGCGCCGCCGCGCCTTCCCCGTGCCCTCGGCTTCGCCCGAGCAGGGGGATCCCACCTGTTGAGGTCGAAACAGGCGGTGGAGCCAACCGGGAGAACCTGCCTTGAGTCGTGAAACTGACAGTTCGTCCGCCGGACCCAACGGCCGCGGCGGAGCCGCCTACCCGTCCGGGACGCCGCCGTACGGGACCCCCATGGCTTCCGAGGACGGTCTCGCCCCGGGCCGTCCGGCCACGCAGCCGGAAGAACGCAAGACCGAGACCACACTGACGACGCGGATCCGGATCAACATCCCCGGGTCGCGGCCGATCCCGCCGGTCGTCGTGCGCACGCCCGTCGCGGGCGGCGACACCGCGGACGAGCCGAACGTCGACACCCCGCCGCCGAGCCCCGTGAGCCCGCCCGGCAACGACACCCCCGCTCAGCCCCCGGCACCGGCCGAGGAGAAGGCCAGCGACTGGTTCGCGCCCCGCAAGCCCTCGGCGGCCAAGGGCCCCCAGGGCGGCGGGTCGACCAATGGCGCCGGCATGCCGACGGGCGGTATACAGAGCCCGGACGCGGCCCGGCCCGCGCCCGGCGGGCCGGGAGCCTCCGGCGCACGGCCGGGTGGGGGCACGGGCGGCACGGGTCCGCTCGGCGCACGCCCGGGCGGCACGAACGGCAAGGGGCTTCCGGGCGCCACCGGCGCGGGACCCGTCGCGCCGGGGCACGGCGGTGGCACCGGCTCCTTCGACGTCTCCGAGGCGGTGGCCGCCACCACCGCGTCGATGCCGGTCATCCGCCCCGACGGCGGCACCGAACCCGGCCGTGACGGTCTGCCCTACTTCTCCGAGCCCGGCTCGCAGCATCCGTCGGGCCCCACCGGCGGCCCGGTCACGGGCGACGGACCCGTCGTCCCGCCCGTCGGCGGCCCCGGCACGGTCCCCGGTAGGCCGGGCCCGATGACCCCTGGCAATCAGGGTGCGCCCGGGGGCGGCCCCTTCGGTCCCGGTGGGCCGGGCGCGCACGGTGCCGGCGCGGGACAGGGACGTTCCGGCGGCCTGAGCGACGACACGGCGATCCTCACGCCGCAAAGGCCCGCGCCCGATTCGGGCGGTCAGGGCTTCGGCGGCCCCGGCGACCACATCTCCGGGCACACCGTCACCAGTGGCATCCCGGTCGTCCCGCCGGGCGCCCAGAACGGCCCGTTCGCGCCCACCCAGCCCGAGACGCCGGCGCCGCACACGCCGCCGAAGTTGCCCGACCCCGCCAAGGCGCAGACCTCCGCGGGCGCGAGGCCGGCCAAGAAGAAGGGGCGCAGCAAGACGGTGCTCCTGGTCGGCGCGCTGGTCGTCGTGGCCGGTGTGGCCTACGGTGCCGGGCTGCTGATGAACCACTCCGACGTGCCCAAGGGCACCACGGTGCTCGGCGTCGACATCGGCGGCGGCACGCGCGACGAGGCGATCCAGAAGCTCGACGACGGGCTCGGCAGCCGTACGGCCAAGCCGCTCCAGCTGTCGGTCGACGGCAGGACGACCGCCCTCAAGCCGGACCAGGCGGGCCTGCAGCTCGACAGCAAGGCCACCGTCGCCGCCGCCGCGGAGAGCGACTACAACCCGATGTCGGTGATCGGCTCCCTCTTCGGACAGGAGCGCGTGATCGATCCGGTGATGCCGGTCGACGAGGAGAAGCTGCAGGCCGCCCTCGAGGGTGTCGCCGGGGGCAGCGGTTCGATGACCGAGGGCGGGATCAAGTTCGAGTCCGGCAAGGCCGTCGCCGTGTACGGCAAGGAGGGCAAGGGCATCGACGTCGGCGCCTCGACCGCGGCCGTCGAGCAGGCGTACCGCACCCAGGTGGAGACGAACAGCGCCGCGCCCGTGAAGGTCCCCACGACCACCCGCAAGCCGACGGTCTCGAACGCCGAGGTCGACCGGATGATGAAGGCGTTCGCCGAGCCGGCGATGTCCGGCAACGTGACGGTGCGCACGGACGCGGTGCACACCATCTCCTTCAGCCCCCAGAACTCCCTGTGGAAGTTCCTCGGTGTGAAGGCCGTCAACGGCAAGCTCGTCGACACCTATGACAGGGCGGCGCTGCAGGAGCTGTACGGCAACACCTTCGACGGCGTGCTCATCAACCGTGGCACCGGCAAGAAGACGGCGGTCACGGTGGAGGACGTGATCGGGGCGCTCCGGCCGGCGCTGCTGGCGAAGACCCCGGCCGCACGGATCGCCACGATCGAGACGAACCCGAGCTGACCGAAGCGGCACAGAAGGGCGCCCGGTCCCGACCGGGCGCCCTTTCGCCGTCGTGTGCGGCATGACATCTGTCATGCCGGAGTGACGACGCCCGGCACTGCCCCGCGGGGCCCGGGCACCGCCACGATGGGGCCATGACGACGACACGTACGACCACCGGACCGGTGGTCGGGTTCGACCGCGTGACCAAGGCCTACGGGGACGTCCGGGCCGTCGACGGGCTGTCACTCGAGCTGCACCCGGGCGAGACGGTGGCCCTGCTCGGGCCGAACGGGGCCGGCAAGTCGACCGCCCTCGACCTGCTGCTCGGCCTCAAGCACGCCGACGACGGCACGGTCCGGGTGTTCGGGACCGGCCCGCGCGAGGCCATCGTCGCGGGGCGCGTGGGCGCCATGCTGCAGAGCGGTGGCCTGATGGACGAGGTCACCGTCGCCGAGCTGGTCAGGCTCGCCTGCGATCTGCACCCGAAGCCGTACAAGCCCGCCGATGTGCTCGCCCGCGCGGGCATCTCGCAGATCGCCGACCGCAAGGTCAACAAGCTCTCCGGAGGTCAGGCGCAGCGCGTCCGCTTCGCCCTCGCCACCGCGGGCGACAGCGATCTGATCGTCCTCGACGAGCCGACCACCGGCATGGACGTGGCGGCCCGCCAGGCATTCTGGGCCACCATGCGCGAGCAGGCGGATCAGGGACGCACGGTGCTGTTCGCCACGCACTACCTAGAAGAGGCCGACGCGATCGCCGACCGGGTCCTGGTCCTGCACCGCGGGCGGCTCCTCGCCGACGGCACCGCCGCCGAGATCAAGGCGAAGGCGGGTGCCCGCCGGGTCTCCTTCGACCTGGAGGGCACGATCGACGAGGCTCCGCTGCGCGCGCTGCCCTTCCTGACCTCGATAGACGTCTCCGGGCAGACCGTCCGCATCCAGTCCACCGACGCCGACGCCACCGTCCACGCGCTGTACGGCCTCGGTGTCTACCCCCGCAACCTCGAAGTCGCCGGTCTCGGGCTCGAGCAGGCCTTTGTCGCCATCACTGAGGCCGAGGAGGCCCGGCAGTCATGAACAGCCTCATCAAGCTGGAACTCGCCCGCGCACTGCGCAACCGCAAGTTCCTGTTCTTCTCGGTGATCTACCCCTCGGCCCTGTTCCTGCTGATCTCGAGCACCTCCGGCGGTCCGACCACCAAGGTCACCGGGAGCGATCTGACCGTATCGACGTACATGATGGTCTCCATGGCGTCCTTCGGTGCCCTGACCGCCGTGCTGATGGGCAACAGCGAGCGCATCGCCAAGGAGCGGGAGAACGGCTGGGTGCGGCAGCTGCGGCTGACCACCCTGCCCGGGCGCGGCTACGTCCTCGCCAAGACCGCCAGCGCGGCCGTGGTCAGTCTGCCGTCCATCGTCGTCGTCTTCGTGGTCGCGGCGGCCCTGAAGGACGTCCGTCTGGACGCCTGGCAGTGGCTCGCCCTCACCGGGGCCATCTGGGCAGGCAGCCTGGTCTTCGCCGCGCTCGGTGTGGCCATCGGCTACCTCGCCAGCGGTGACGCCGTCCGCCCGATCACCATGATCACCTACTTCGGCCTGTCGATCCTCGGCGGCCTGTGGTGGCCGTCGGCGGTCTTCCCGGGCTGGCTGCAGGACATCGCGAAATGGCTGCCCACCCATGCGTACGCTGCCCTCGGACAGGCCATCGAACAGAGCCGGGCCCCGCACGCCGAGGACATCGCCGTCCTCGTCGCGTTCTTCGTGCTGTTCGCGGGTGGGGCGGCCTGGCTGTACCGGAAGGACACGCTGAAGGCGTGAGCGCGATGACAGAGGACCCGCGGACCCACGAAGCCCGGGCGGAGCGGCTGATGCGTCTCGGGCAGTCGCCCAGCAACCGTCCCGAACTGCTGCGCAAGTCGCTGTGGATCGGCGTGTGGCTGGTCTTCCTCAGCTCGCCGGTCCACGACCTCGCCGCCGGGAACCACGCCACCGCGGGCACCGTGGCCGGCTGGCTGGGCCTTGTGGCCTTCGTCGGGGTCTATCTGATGCTCGTCTTCCGGAACATGGGACGTCCGAGCTCCCGCCCGTTCGCCGGTGGCCTCATCGTCGTCCTCGCCGTTCTCGCCGCCGCGCTGTCCTTCTCGCTCGGCTCGGCCTGGCTCGGTCTCTTCGTCTACGTCTCCGTTGCCTGCGGGGCGACCCTGCCGCTGCGGACGGCCTACTGGACGATCCCCGTCACGGCCGCCGCGATGCTCCTCATCGCACTGCGCCTCGGCGAGGACGACCTGTGGAGCCTGGTCGTCCTGGTGCTGCTCATCGGGTACGCGATGACAGGCGTCGGCCAGCTGATCCGGACGACGATCGAGTTGCGCAAGGCCCGGGCCACCGTCGCCCAGCTCGCCGCCAATGAGGAGCGGTTGCGGCTGGCCCGTGATCTGCACGACCTGCTCGGCCACTCGCTCTCCCTGATCACCCTGAAGAGCGAGCTCGCCGGTCGCATGCTCCCCGGCCATCCGGACAAGGCGGCCCAGCAGGTGGCCGACATCGAACAGGTCAGCCGCCAGGCCCTCGTCGACGTGCGCGAGGCGGTCACCGGCTACCGGCGCCCCCGCCTGGCGGCCGAACTCGCGGGGGCACAGGTCGCCCTGACGGCCGCCGGGGTCACGGCGCAGGTGCCGGCGGAACCCGACCTCGCCGGCGTCCCGGAGGACAACGGGTCCGCCCTGGCCTGGGCGCTGCGCGAGGCGGTCACCAACGTCGTACGGCACAGCGGCGCGGAGCGCTGCACGGTGGAGGTGCTCCGGCGGCAGACCCTGGACGGCCCGGTGCTGGAGCTCTGCGTGGAGGACAACGGCTCGGGCGGCTCGGGCAGGGCCCCCGGAAACGGGCTGACCGGTCTGACCGAGCGGCTGGAGAAGGTCGGCGGGACGCTGGAGGCGGGCCGCGTCAAGCACGGATTCCGGCTGGTCGCCCGCGTGCCGGCCGACAGCGGGGCCGACGTAGGATCCGGGGCATGAGCCGCACGATCAAGGTCCTGCTCGCCGAGGACCAGTCGATGGTCCGGGAGGCGCTGGCAGCGCTGCTGGGGCTGGAGGAGGACATCGAGGTCGTCGCCCAGGTCGCCCGCGGCGACGAGGTGCTGGCGGCGGCGCGCGCCCACGGGGTGGACGTGGCGCTGCTCGACATCGAGATGCCCGGTGCCACCGGGATCGAGGCGGCGGCCGAACTCCGACGGGAGTTCCCGGCCCTCAAGGTGGTCGTCCTCACCACGTTCGGGCGGCCCGGCTACCTGCGCTCCGCGATGGAGGCGGGCGCCGACGCCTTCCTGGTGAAGGACGCGCCCGCGGCCCAACTCGCCGAGGCCGTGCGGAAGGTGCTCGCCGGTGAGCGCGTGATCGACCCGACACTGGCGGCGGCCGCCCTCGCCGACGGCGCCAATCCGCTGACCGACCGCGAGCGCGAGGTGCTGCGCGCGGCGGCGGGCGGCGCCACCAACGCGGAACTGGCCGCGGCGCTGCACCTGTCCCAGGGCACGGTCCGCAACTACCTCTCGACGGCGATCCAGAAACTCGCGGTGCGCAACCGGGCGGAGGCGGTCCGGATCGCGCGCGAGAAAGGGTGGCTGTAGCGCCCGTACGGGGCTCGGCCACCGTGCCCCACTCGGCCGCGCACGTGGCACGGCACCGCCACGGTGTCCGGCCGAGTCCTCAGTTGAGCATCGCCCGGGCCGCCTGGGCCTGACCCCGCATCCGGTCGGCGGCCTCCTCGTCGACGGCGGACAGCACGTCGGCATACGCGTCGAGTTCCGCGGCCCCTTGCAGGAATTCCCCTCGCTGCACGAGCAGTTGAGCGCGCTCGTAGCGCAGCCGTGCCGGGTGGGCAGGCAGCAGCAGCGACAACTCGACTGCCCACAGGGCGACATCCGACCGTTCCGGTCGGGCGGCGGCCCACGCGCGTACGTTGTTGAGCACCCGCAGCACGACCTGAAGCGGATCCGCGGGCGCGAGCATCGACGGTTCGAGCGGCGCTCCCGTGGCCCCGGCGACCAGCATCCCGGCGTCGTCGCCCGACAGCACCCGGCCCCCGTCGAAGGGGTCGGCCAGGACCTGGTCCGCCACCGGGCCGAACCCGACGACGAAGTGGCCGGGCAGCGCGACCCCGTACACCGGTGCGCCCGCCCGCCGCGCCACCTCGATCCACACCACCGACAGCAGGATCGGCAGCCCGCGTCGCCGGCGCAGCACCTCGTGCAGCAGCGAGGACTGCAGCCGCTCGTAGTCGGCGGGGGCGCCGTGGAACCCGTGCCGCTCGCCGAGCAGCCCGGCGAGGGCGCTCGCCCAGGCCCCGGGCCCGCCCGGTGCGAACGGCAGCTGTCCGGCCAGCCGGTCCAGCTCGATCTGCGCGGCGTCCATCCCGGGCTCGTCCAGCGTTCCGTCCGCCGCCGCGCACACGAGCAGGCACAGGGCCGCGAGATCGGGCCGCGCGGAGCGGGCCTCTTCGCCGAAACGGCGCCGCACCTCGGCGGCCCGTTCCGGCTTCGGGGGATAGGGGGCGTGCATGGCGGTCCCGAAACCTCTCACACCACCGGTCCCGGACCCGTGACCACCCGGCCGCCGGCGTCCGGACCGCGGGAGCCCTCCGGCTCCCGGTAGTGGTGATAGGCATGATGCGCCTCGAAGCCGAGTCCCGTGTACAGCGTACGCGCGCCCTCGTTGTCGTCCTCCACCTGGAGCCAGGCCGCCGAGGCGCCCTCCTGGAGCGCCTGCCGGGCCAGTGCGGCCATCACGGCCGTGGCGAGGCCACGTCGGCGCTGCTCCGGGTCGACCTCCACGGCCGCGAAACCGGCCCACCGTCCGTCCACCACACATCGCCCGATCGCCGCAGGCGGGGCACCTTCCGCGCCGGGCACCGCCGCGAACCACACCGAGGGCCCACTGCCCAGTACCTCCAGGGCCACCTCGCCCAGCCCCCTGCGCCGGTAGCGGGCGAGCCACAGCTCGTCCACGGTGCGTGACAGCACGACTCCGGGCGCCTCACGGTCCGCCAGGGGCGCCAGTGCACCGGTCCACAGCTCCGCGGTGACCTCCCGTGTCCAGCCACGAGCCTCCAGCTCCGCGCGCAACGGTTCCTGGGTGCCCTGCGCCCCGGTGGCGAGCTGTATCCGGGCCGGCAGGCCGCGCGCCGCGTACCAGCGCCGTACGGCCGCCAGCGCCTCGTCCAGCGGTGTCCCGGGATCGCCGAGGGGCAGCACCGAATTGGCCCGGCGGGTGAATCCGGAGGCGGCACGCAGCTCCCAGTCGCCGATCCGCTCCCGCTCCACCGGCTGCCACGCCCGGGCGGAGATCCGCGCCAGCTCCTCGTAGAAGGCCACGGGCCCCCTGGGGCGCGCCGGGGCCGCCGCGGCCCGTCGCGACGCGTCCGCGCGGGGACGGGCGGCCGGGGGTGCCGCGGGCACGACCTTGCCCGCGACCAGTGATGATTCGGCGATCCTGACGCTCTGTCCGTCCCGCCGCGTGATCATGAGCACACCGTCGTCCCATGATGTGAGAACACCGACCGTATCGGTGAACCTCTCACCCTCGGCGGCATGTTCGCTCCACCGCCGTACGGAGACGCGTTTTCCCACGTCAGCGGCGGTGATTCGGACCTCGAGCCGTCCGCCCGCAGAGATTTCCACAGGTCAGTTCACCCCTCCTGTTCGGATCATGCCCAGGAACGGAGATACTAGGTGCGGGCATCGACGACGCCGCGCTCCCGCGCGCCAGGCGGCGGAGCCTGAAGAGGCCCGCCAGCGCCCTACCGAGGAGGAACGACAGCGTGACCTACGTCATCGCAGAGCCTTGTGTCGACGTCAAGGACAAGGCGTGCATCGAGGAGTGCCCGGTCGACTGCATCTACGAGGGCCAGCGGTCCTTGTACATCCACCCGGACGAATGCGTCGACTGTGGAGCCTGCGAGCCGGTCTGCCCGGTCGAGGCCATCTTCTACGAGGATGACACTCCCGAGGAGTGGAAGGACTACTACAAGGCGAACGTCGAGTTCTTCGACGAGCTCGGCTCGCCCGGTGGTGCCAGCAAGCTGGGGTTGATCGAGCGCGACCACCCCTTCATCGCGGCGCTGCCCCCGATGAACCAGTAAGCGACGGGGCGCACCGGTGCCGGGCGTCCGTGTGCACACAGGCCCGAAGGGCCGAGCACGGGCGGGCCCCCGGCACCGGCCGACGCGCCCCGGAAGCAGAATGGGCCGACGCCGCCTCGGTCCCTTACGGTGCCCGCCGCGCCGCACGGGACCGAGGCGTTCGGCGCCCACAGCCTCGAAAAGGGCGCCCGTCGTAGCAGAAAGTGAGCCCGATCCCCGTGTCAGCAGTATCCGACCGGCTTCCGGCCTTCCCCTGGGACAAGCTGGAGCCCTACAAGAAGACGGCCGCCGCGCACGCGGGCGGAATCGTCGACCTGTCCGTCGGCACTCCGGTCGACCCGGTTCCCGAGCTGATCCAGAAGGCGCTCGTGGCGGCCGCGGACTCCCCGGGCTATCCGACCGTCTGGGGCACGCCCGAGCTGCGCGACGCGATCACGGGCTGGGTGGAGCGCCGCCTGGGCGCCCGGAACGTCACCCACCGCCATGTGCTGCCCGTCGTCGGCTCCAAGGAACTCGTCGCCTGGCTTCCGACCCAGCTGGGTCTCGGTCCGGGCGACACGGTCGCGTACCCGCGCCTGGCCTATCCGACATACGAGGTCGGAGCGCGCCTGGCCCGCGCGGACCACGTGGCCTACGACGACCCGACCGAGCTCGACCCGGGGAACCTGAAGCTGCTGTGGCTCAACTCGCCGTCGAACCCGACGGGCAAGGTGCTGGCCAAGGAGGAACTGGCCCGGATCGTGTCCTGGGCGCGTGAGCACGGCGTGCTGGTCGTCTCCGACGAGTGCTACCTCGAACTGGGCTGGGAGGCCGATCCGGTCTCCGTCCTGCACCCGGACGTGTGCGGCGGTTCGTACGACGGCATCGTCGCGGTGCACTCGCTGTCCAAGCGGTCGAACCTCGCAGGCTACCGGGCGGCGTTCCTGGCGGGTGATCCGGCGGTCCTCGGCCCTCTTCTGGAGATCCGCAAGCACGGCGGCATGATGACGTCGGCACCGACGCAGGCGGCCGTGGTCGCCGCGCTGGGCGACGACGCGCATGTGCGTGAGCAGCGCGAGCGCTACGCCGCCCGCCGGACGATGCTGCGCGAGGCCCTGCTGAAGCACGGTTTCCGCATCGAGCACAGCGAGGCGAGCCTGTATCTGTGGGCGACCCGCGACGAGTCGTGCTGGCAGACGGTCTCGCACCTTGCCGACCTGGGCATCCTGGTCGCTCCCGGTGACTTCTACGGTCCCGCGGGCGAGAGGTTCGTCCGGGTGGCCCTGACGGCCACGGACGAACGCATCGCGGCGGCGGTGGAGCGGCTCTAGGCCGACGGCCGACAGGCCCGGAGGGGGTCCGGGGCGCCGCCGCCCCGGACCCCCTCCGGCATACGGCGTGCCCCGCTCAGCCGCCCAGCGGCAGGCCCTGCACCGGCAGCTGTCCCGGCAGCCCGGTCCTGGCGGTCCCGCCGAGCAGACCACCGGCCTGGCCCGTGGCGTCCGCCGCCACCTTCTGTGCGACCGGCGCGGCCTTCCTGACGACGTTTCCGCCGGTGGCGTTCGCGGTCGGTGCCACCTTCTTGACCGTCCCGCCGCCGGCCTTGACCGTCCGGCTGCCGGCTTCACCCGCGAGCCCGGTGACCTTCTGGGCCGCACCGTCGACCTTCTGGGCCGCGCCGTCGACGCCGGTGCCCAGCTGTGCGTTGTCCAGGGCCGTCAGCCCGGCGAGCTCCGGGTTGGCCGGCAGGTCGGTCGTCGCCGCGCAGGCGGAGCCGGCCGCACCGACCACGGGCGCCGCTCCCGCTGCGATGAGCAGCGCGACACGGGCGATCCGGCGGGTCAGGGGGAGGGACATGATGCTCCTTGACGGGAGAGAACGGTGAAGTGTCCGTCACCACCCAGAGGTTGATCGTTCCGGGATCGGACGCAGTGACTACCGCTCGAAGCCCTCGAAGGTTGCGGTGCCCAGATGTAAAGAGTTGGCAATGTGTCGCATTATCGGGTGGGGAGGAAATCGGGCAAACGGCGTCCCGTCGGAAAGGTCGCCGAATCCTTACAGCCCTTTGCCCCCAAGGGTTTCGGCGGATACCGCGACGGTCGCGCGTAAAACGGCGCGCCCCGTCGACGAGGCGCGCCGCGCAGTACCCGGAAGGGTGAGGTGCCGTACTGCTGCCCGGGTTATTCGCCGGTGACGATACGGACTTCGGATTCCGACGCCTTCGCGTCGGAGCCACCGGCGGCACGCCACTCGTCCGCGAAGCCCCCGCGCGACCACTCGCGGCCCGCGTAGGAGACGCGCGCGATGTGCAGCGCCGAGGAGTTGGCGACAGCCCAGTGCGCCAGCTCCCAGCCGCGCTCGCGGACGGTGCCCGAGGCCGTGGACTTCCGGGGCACCGGGACCGTCACGGCGTCGGCGGCGGACGTCACCGCGGCCATGGGGGAGGACGTCGACCTCCCCTTGCCCACCTCCGCGCCGGCCGTCTGCAGCACGTCGCGCCCGAAGTCCCTGACGAGCGCGGCCCGTACGGCGTCGGGGCCGCCGCCCACCGTCGGTGTGGGGCGTCCCTGGCAGGTCAGCGTGGCGGCCGCGTGCCCGGTCAGTGCGGCGGCGAGCAGCACGGCGTCGGGCTCGTGCTTCGCGTACGCCTCGGGATAGCCGCTGCGCTGCACGCGCTGCGCGGCCACGGTGAGCGGCAGCCGGGAGTAGTCGGGGACCTTGGCCAGGTGGTCGTAGAACACGCCTGCCGCGTACGTGGGATCCATGATCTGCTTGCCGGTGCCCCAGCCCTGCGAGGGGCGTTGCTGGAACAGGCCGAGCGAGTCCCGGTCGCCGTGCTCGATGTTGCGCAGTCCAGACTCCTGGATCGCGGTCGCCAGGGCGATGGTCACGGCGCGCTCCGACATTCCCCGTGTGGTGCCGACGGCGGAGATCGTCGCCGCGTTGACCGCCTGCTCGGGGGTGAACTCGTACGACGCCTGGTCGCCCTTGGCCGATACGACCCGGCACTTCGGCGCGGCCGAGCCGGTGAGGTACTGGACGGTGAGGTAGCCGGCTACGGCGACCAGGACCACGAGGGCCGCCCCGAATCGGAGGAGGCGGCCGCGGCGTTTGGGCTTGGGGGACGGCTCTGACACCCGTACAAGGTACTGGAGCAGACCCATGGGTATGCCGGGGTTGTGGACAACTCGTGGTGCAGGTGTGTGCGGCCGGGCGCGCTAGGGTCGACGGCATGGCGGACACCCCTCTTGACCTCACGCTGGACGCCGCGCGGCTGACCGCGCGGCTCGTCGACTTCCCCTCCGAGAGCGGCAATGAGAAGTCGCTCGCGGACGCGATCGAGGCCGCCCTGCGCGATCTGCCCCATCTGACGGTCGATCGGCACGGCAACAACGTCGTGGCCCGGACGCGTCTCGGACGGCGGGAACGCGTCATTCTGGCGGGCCACGTCGACACGGTCCCCATCGCGGACAACGTGCCCTCCCGCCTCGACGGGGACGGCGTGCTGTGGGGCTGCGGCACCTGCGACATGAAGTCGGGCGTCGCGGTCCAGCTCCGTATCGCCGCGACCGTCCCGGCACCCAACCGCGACCTCACGTTCGTCTTCTACGACAACGAGGAGGTCGAGGCGCACCTGAACGGTCTCGGGCATGTGGCGGACGCCCATCCCGACTGGCTGAAGGGCGACTTCGCGGTGCTGCTCGAGCCGTCCGACGGCCAGGTCGAGGGCGGCTGCCAGGGCACGCTTCGGGTCGAGCTGAGGACCAGGGGCGAGCGGGCCCATTCGGCGCGCAGCTGGATGGGCTCCAACGCGATCCATGCGGCGTCCCCGATCCTGGCCCGACTGGCCGCCTACGAACCGCGCTACCCGGTGATCGACGGCCTGGAGTACCGGGAGGGCCTGAACGCGGTCCGCATCTCGGGCGGGGTCGCCGGAAACGTGATCCCCGACGAGTGCGTGGTCACGGTCAACTTCCGCTACGCCCCCGACCGCACCGAGGAGGAGGCGATCGCCCACGTCCGGGACGTTTTCGCGGACTGCGGGGTGGAGGAGTTCACGGTCGTCGACCACAGCGGCGGCGCCCTGCCCGGGCTCTCGCACCCCGCCGCGGCGGCGTTCATCGAGGCGGTCGGCGGCACCCCGCAGCCCAAGTACGGGTGGACGGACGTGTCCCGCTTCAGCGGGCTGGGCGTCCCGGCGGTCAACTACGGACCCGGGAACCCGCATTTGGCGCACAAACGGGACGAGCGCGTCGACACGGCCAAGATCCTCGCCGGGGAGGAGCGCCTGAGGGCCTGGCTGACCTCCTGACCTGCCGCCGGTTGTGGGGAACGTCGCTTCATGGCGGTCATGCGGGCGTACCCCGTCCTTAACCCGCGTGGATCTACGCTGGGGTGGAACGACGCCCGAGCGGAGGGAGCGCACATGCCTACCGGCAACCCCGAGGGCAAGAAGGTGCCGCCGGACGAGCAGCGGCTCGGACCGGTGCTGCGCAGACGCGGCCAGGTGACGAGGAGCACCACCGACCAGCGGCTGCTGGACGCGGGTGGACCCTCGGACTGGGTCCACACGGATCCGTGGCGTGTCCTTCGCATCCAGTCGGAGTTCATCGAGGGATTCGGCACGCTGGCCGAACTCCCGCCCGCGATCAGCGTGTTCGGCTCGGCGCGGACAGCGGTGGACTCGCCCGACTACGAGGCGGGCGTGCGGCTCGGGCGCGGCCTCGTGGAGGCCGGCTGGGCGGTGATCACCGGGGGTGGCCCCGGGGCGATGGAGGCGGCGAACAGGGGCGCCTGCGAGGCCAAGGGGATCTCGGTCGGCCTCGGCATCGAGCTCCCCTTTGAGCAGGGGCTGAACCCGTACGTCGACATCGGGCTGAACTTCCGCTACTTCTTCGTGCGCAAGATGATGTTCGTGAAGTACGCGCAGGGGTTCGTCGTCCTGCCGGGCGGCCTCGGCACGCTGGACGAGCTCTTCGAGGCCCTGACCCTGGTCCAGACCCAGAAGGTGACCCGTTTCCCGATCGTGCTGTACGGCACGTCGTACTGGGGCGGCCTGGTGGACTGGCTCAAGCACACCCTGGTGGCCGAGGGGAAGGCGACGGAGAAGGACCTGCTCCTGTTCCACCTGACGGACGACGTGGACGAGGCGGTGGCACTCGTCTCCAAGGAGGCCGCGCGCTAGGGCCCGTCGGCACCCCGGAGTGCGCCGCGTACCCGCGCGCACCCCGGGCCTCGCCGGAGGCCTCCCCCGCCCGGGCGGGCTACGCCAGCCCGCGGCGGGCCACGGCGGGCGGGCGGTGGCCCGCGATGGACGCCACCATGTCCAGGACCTGCCGTGTCTCGGCCACCTCGTGCACCCGGTACACCTGCGCCCCCAGCCACGCCGAGACCGCCGTGGTCGCCAGCGTCCCCAGCACGCGCTCCTTCACCGGCCTGTCCAGCGTCTCGCCCACGAAGTCCTTGTTGGACAGTGACACCAGCACGGGCCACCCGGTGGCGGTCATCTCCTCCAGCCGCCGCGTCGCCTCCAGGCTGTGCCGGGTGTTCTTCCCGAAGTCGTGGCCCGGATCGATCAGCACCGACTCACGCGGCACGCCCAGGGCGACCGCCCGCTCGGCCAGCCCCAGGGTCACCCGGAGGATGTCGGCCATCACATCGTCGTAGGTCACCCGGTGCGGACGGGTCCGCGGCTGCGCGCCCCCCGCGTGGGTGCACACCAGCCCCACCCGGTACCGCGCCGCGACCTCGGCGAGCCGCGGGTCGACACCGCCCCACGCGTCGTTGAGCAGGTCCGCACCCGCCTCGCACACCGCCTCGCCGACCTCGTGGCGCCAGGTGTCCACGCTGATCACGACGTCGGGGAAGCGCCGCCGCACCTCCGCGACGAAGCCGACCGTCCGCCGTGCCTCCTCCTGGGCCGTGACCTCTACGCCCGGTCCCGCCTTGACCCCGCCGATGTCGATGATCGCGGCGCCGTCCGCCACCGCCTGTTCCACGCGCGCGAGGGCGGGCTCGTCGCGGAACGTGGCCCCCTGGTCGTAGAAGGAGTCCGGGGTCCGGTTCACGATCGCCATGATCACCGGCTCGTGCTCGCCGAATTCCCGCCTGCCCAGCCTGAGCATCCCCTGTGACCTCTTCCGTGCGTCCCGTTCCTTCGCCGCCTGCGACCTTAATCGTCGGTGCCGCATGGCACGATCTGACCCAGACGGATTCGACGTCGGCAATTCCGCGTCGGCGCGCAGCGCGCCGGCACCGAGCGTGGGGACCTCACCGATGTACATGTTCTTGTTCCTGGTCGTCGCGCTCGCCGTCGTGGTCGCCGCGGTGACACTGGCCGTGGTGGGCGGCGGCGAGAGCGCACCCCTGCCGGAGGCGGCGCCCGAGCGCTACGACGACCCGCTGCCGCCCGACCGCCCGGTCGGCCGCGCGGACGTGGAGGCCCTGCGCTTCCCGCTGGCCGTCCGCGGCTACCGCATGGCGGACGTGGACGACGCGCTCGGCCGCCTCGGCGCCGAGATCGCCGAGCGTGACTCCCGCATCGCCGATCTGGAGGCCGCGCTCGCCGGTTCCCGCCGGCACGGCGTCCCCATGGACAAGCCGGCCGAGGGGGAGCAGCGATGAGCGGCGCGGCCGTCCCGGGGCCCGACGGTGTGCTGCGCTGCCCCTGGGCCCTGTCCACCGAGGACTACGTGGCCTACCACGACGAGGAGTGGGGACGCCCGGTCCGCGGTGACGACGCGCTGTACGAGCGGCTGAGCCTGGAGGCCTTCCAGTCCGGGCTGTCGTGGATCACGATCCTGCGCCGCCGCGAAGGCTTCCGCGCCGCCTTCGCGGATTTCCGGATCGCCAAGGTGGCCGCCTTCACGGAGGCCGACCAGGAGCGCCTGCTGGCCGACCCGGGCATCATCCGCAATCGCGCCAAGATCTCGGCGACGCTCGCCAACGCGCGGACCCTGGCCGACTGGGCCCCCGGCGAGCTCGACGAGCTGATCTGGTCGTTCGCGCCGGACCGGGCCTCACGCCCCGCACCGAGGACACTCTCCGACGTACCGGCGGTCACCACCGAGTCGACCGCTCTGTCCAAGGCGCTCAAGGGGCGCGGCATCCGGTTCGTCGGCCCTACGACGGCGTACGCGCTGATGCAGGCCTGCGGGCTGGTGGACGACCACCTCGCCGACTGCGCCGCCCGGAGCAGCTGACCCCGGGCGGCGTGCGGCCGTCCTCAGCGGCCCACGTACTTCGGCCTCTCCTTGCCGACGAACGCCCGCACCGCGATGGTGTGGTCCTGCGAGGCTCCCGCGCGGCTCTGCAGCTCGTCCTCCTTCTCGAGAGTCTCGTCGAGGGAGTGGGCGAGGCCGAAGGCGAGGGACTCCTTCAGGGCGGCGTAGGCGAGCGTCGGCCCCTCGGCCAGCGAACGGGCCACCTTCTCGGCCTCCGCACGCAGCTCGGCCGCGGGTACCAGCCGGTTCGCGATGCCCCACTCGTAGGCCTGCTGGGCACTGACGCTGCGCGGGAAGAGCAGCAGGTCCGCGGCGCGGGAGGGGCCGACGACCCGCGGCAGGGTCCAGGAGATCCCGGAGTCCGCGGTGAGCGCGACCCCGGCGAACGAGGTGTTGAAGGCCGCCGTGTCCGCGACGATCCGGTAGTCCGCCGCGAGGGCGAATCCGAAGCCGGCCCCGGCCGCCACCCCGTTCACGGCGGCGACCACCGGCTTCGGCGCTCCGGCCAGCGCTCGCACGATGGGGTTGTAGTGCTCCCGCACGGTGCTCATCACGCCGGCGTCGGAGCCGGAGTCCTGGGCCTGGAGCAGTCCGATGTGCTCCTTGAGGTCCTGCCCCACGCAGAAGGCGCGGTCCCCGGCGGCGGTGAGCAGGATCGCGCGCACGGCCTCGTCGGCCGCCGCCTCCCGGGCCGCATCCCTGAGGGCGACCTTGGTCGCGATGTTCAGGGCGTTCATCGCCTCGGGGCGGTTCAGCGTGATCGTCGCGAGTCCGTCGCTCACCTCGTAGAGCACGGTGTCGGCCATGGTGGTCCCCTCCGGTGTCGCGGCTCCGTCGTACCCGTCGGTACGCCCTGCGTCGAAGGACAGCATGGCGGAGATCATCGCCCGGGGAATGGAACGGTCGTGTGACCTGCGTCAAAGAATTCCGGTGCGCGTCCGGGACGCAGATGTCCGTGCGGGAGCGAAGTATTACAGCCACATCGCCGAATTGAGTGGTTTTGCTCGCGCGTGTTGCCCAAGCGATGCCGACTGATGTTGGTCATCGGGTCCTGGGATGCGGGATAATGGCTTGGAAGCAATGTGTTCGATGCCGGTGTCGCGTGTCCTGTGAAGGACCGCCCGCCTTTCGGTGGGCCGTCGGCTGACGATGAGCTGGTTTCAGGAAGGGGAACGAGCATGGCGGCCATGAAGCCGCGGACGGGCGACGGCCCGCTCGAGGTGACCAAGGAGGGGCGGGGCATCGTCATGCGCGTTCCGCTCGAAGGCGGCGGTCGGCTCGTCGTCGAGTTGACCCCTGACGAGGCCGACGCGCTCGGCGACGCCCTCAAGAAGGTTGTCGGCTGACGACGCGCCACCGACCACGGTTTTCGGTCGCCCCGGCATCGTACGCGGTGCCGGGGCGGCTGTTTTCGAGGGGTGGGGTCCCCGTCCTTCCAGGGGATACGGCCTGCTGCTGCGGCGCGTGCGCCGGCCGGCGGACCGGACGCCGTCCGCGGTCCGTTGCCTCAGCGCTTGACCGCGCAGAGCAGCCCGTCGCCCACCGGCAGCAGCGAGGGCACCAGGTCCGCGCTCTCGCGCACCGCACGCAGCAGTTCCCGCAGGCGCAGGACCTCGGTGGGCTGGGGCCCGGAGCCCACCGTGCGCCCGTTGGCGAAAACGCCCTCGAAGACGACGAGCCCGCCCGGGCGCAGCAGACGCAACGATTCGGCGAGGTAGTCGAGGACCTCGAGCCGGTCGCCGTCGCAGAAGACGAGGTCGTAGCCGGCGTCCGCGAGCCGGGGCAGCACGTCCAGTGCGCGCCCCGGAATGATCCGGGCGCGATTGCTGGCGAAACCGCAGGCGCGGAAGGCCTGGCGCGCGAACTGCTGGTGCTCCGGCTCCGGGTCCACCGTGGTCAGCACCCCGTCCGGTCGCATGCCGTGCAGCAGATGGATCCCGGAGACACCGCAGCCGGTCCCGATCTCCGCCACCGCCTTCGCGTCCACGGTGGCGGCGAGCACCCGCAGCGCGGCGCCCGTGCCGGGCGACACCGAGCGCAACCCCGCTTCACGGGCCCGCTCACGGGCCCAGTGCAGCGCGTCGTCCTCGGCGACATAGGCGTCGGCGAACGCCCAGCTCGTCTGCCGGTTGCCGGTAATGACCCTCTCCTGTCCCCGTGATTGCCTGGGCGTGACTGTATCCGTTGCCACCGGGAACCCGCAGATGGGACCAGGCGTTTACAGGGGTGGGAAGAGTGACGGGGGAAAGACGGGGGCAAACGGATGGAACCGGACGCCGAGCACGTGATCACGCAGCCGCATCAGCTCACATCAATCTCTCGCAAAACCGCTTATCCGGAGCTAACGGACGAGGTGGCTATGGTAGGGGCTCCACTGGACACCACCAGAGCCGACAGGGGAGGTGCGGCTGCGCCCGTGGATCGGGGAGGGGTGCTACGGCGCCTCCTCAGGTCGTCGGGTGAGCCGAAATCCGTGACCGACATCGCTGACAACGACCACGCTTCAGACACCGCGCAGACCGCGACTTTCGCCACCGACGCGGACTCGCAGGCGTGGACTCCGCCCACCTGGGAGGAGATCGTCAGCACGCACAGCGGCCGGGTCTACCGGCTGGCGTACCGCCTGACCGGAAACCAGCACGACGCCGAGGACCTCACGCAGGAGGTCTTCGTCCGGGTCTTCCGCTCCCTGTCGACGTATACGCCCGGCACCTTCGAGGGCTGGCTGCACCGCATCACGACGAATCTCTTCCTGGACATGGTCCGCCGCAAGCAGCGCATCCGTTTCGACGCGCTGGGCGAGGACGCCGCCGAGCGGCTGGCCAGCCGTGAGCCCACCCCGCAGCAGGTCTTCCACGACGCGCACTTCGACGCGGACGTCCAGCAGGCGCTGGACACGCTCGCCCCGGAGTTCCGTGCGGCCGTCGTCCTGTGCGACATCGAAGGACTGTCGTACGAGGAGATCGCCGCGACCCTGGGCGTCAAGCTCGGCACGGTCCGCTCCCGTATCCACCGCGGCCGCTCGCAGCTGCGCAAGGCCCTGGCGCACCGCTCGCCCGAGGCCCGCGCGGAGCGCCGTTCCTTCGTGCCCCGCGTTCCCGCGCTGGGGGGAGGGGGCGCGAGCGCGTGAGTGGATCCCGACGGCCGACACCGGCAGAACAGCACCTGGGGGACCGACTCTCCGCCCTCATCGACGGGGAGCTCGGTCATGACACGCGTGAGCGTGTGCTGGCCCATCTGGCCACCTGCGCGAAGTGCAAGGCCGAGGCGGACGCGCAGCGCCGGCTGAAGAACGTCTTCGCGGAGGCGGCACCGCCGCCTCCGTCCGAGAGTTTCCTCGCCCGTCTGCAGGGCCTGCCCGCGGGGGGTGACGTCGACGGCGGTGGTACGCCGCTCGGCGGGGGAGGATTCGGACGACGGCTCCCGACCGCCACCGGGCTGCCCACCGCCCCGGGCGTCTTCGGAGTGACGCCGGAGCCCTTCGCATACGTCCCCGCCGGGCCGCACGCGACGGCGCTCTCCCCCTCCGACGACAGCGCCCTGTCCGCGGAGGGCGGCTTCCGTATCCATCAGGTGGGCCGCCCCGACGCCGAGCGGTCCGCCTCGCGCGGGCTGCGGTTCGCGTTCGCCGCCGCGGGCGCCGTCTCGCTGGCCGCCATCGCACTCGGCGGGGTCTCCACCGGCATCACGACCGACTCGGGTGTGGAGGCGCGCGGGGGCTCCGGCAGCGGAAGCAACGTGACCCCGATGCGTTCGCCGGGCACAGGCGGGGCCACGGCGCCCGAGACCCAGCGCCGGCGCTCAGGTACCCCGCTGCTCGGTCAGCGCACGCTCGACCGGACGCCCGCGTCCACGGAGGCCTCGGCCCCGCTGCTGCCCGGAGTCTCCACACCGGGAGTCCAGGACGCCTCGGAGATCCGTGCCCTGACCGCCCCCGTGGTCGCCGGGGCCGCCGCGATGTCCCCGCTCATACGTCCCCTGACCGCGACCGCTCCGGCCGCGCTGACCTCGTGGTCGACCGCCCCCGCGATCATGGCCCCCGCGGCGCCCTCCGCCCCGGTGCCGACCTCGTCCGCCTCCTCGTCCCCCACACCCACCTCGCGCATCGCCCGCTGAACGCGGCATCTGCGCGGCTCGCCCGGGAACCTGGTTGAATCCGGAGTGGGCCGCGCTCAGCCGATCTTCCGGGCGCGGAATCGACGATCGAGCCGCGACCGCCGGTGCCGCAGTGCCGCGGCCCGGGTGTGGGGAGAGCATGGACGAGGGGAAGCCGGTCCCCCCAGGGGATCCCGAGACACGGCTGCCCGAGGTGCCCACCGGCGCCGAGGCGGCCTCAGGCGTGGCCGGGCGCGAGCCGTCCGCCGAAGCGGAGGGCCCGACGGGCACCGGCCGGACGAAGGGCACGAGCGACGACGGCGACTACGAGCTGAGCCGTCCCCTCGCTGCACAGGTGCGTGCGGGAGCCCACCGCGACGGGGACTTCGAGCTGCAACGCCCTGCCGCCTCCGCACCGCCCGAGGACGGGGACGCTCGCCCCGGGACGCGGCCCGGGTCCCCCGGCTCCACGACCGCCGATGCGGTGAGCGCCGGTACCGCGGAGCGGTCCGCCCCCGAAGCAGCCCTTCCCGACCCGGCCGGCGCCCCGCACACGGCCTCCACCGACCGCCCCGAGCCCCTGCACGCCGGTGACCCCTACGGCACCCCGCCCTACGGCGAACCGGGCCCCTGGGCGCCCGCCCCGCCGGTCCAGCACCCTGCGCGCGCGGCGGAGACCGTGGCGCCGGGAGCCGTGCCCCCCGCGGCCGCGCCCCAGGGCGCGGCACCGATGCCTGACGCGACCGCGCCGGTCCCGGCCGAGTCCGCCTCCGGCGCCGCCCTCCCGGCGAACCCGGCCCCCTACCCCACGGCCTGGCAGAACTACGACCCCTGGGCGTCCGGGTCGCCCTTCCAGCTGAACGGCACCCCGGCCCCCGGCGACGAGCGGCGTCGCGGGCGGCGCCGGCGCACGCTGGTGCTCGGCGCCGCACTGATCGCACTCGTGGCCGGAGGGGCCGGCGGTGTTGTCGGTGCCGCGCTCGAGCGCGACGGCGGTGCGGGGGACATCCGGTTGCCGCAGGCCGGTCCCGAGCCCACGGGGCGTGCCTCGGACAGCGTCGCCGGGATCGCCGCGCAGGCACTGCCCAGCGTGGTGACCCTGCACGTCAAGGGCACCGACGCCGAGGGCACCGGCACCGGGTTCGTCCTCGACGGGCGCGGACACATCCTCACCAACAACCACGTCGTCGAACCCGCCGGAACGGGCGGCCGGATAAGCGTGACGTTCAACGGGGGCGAGACGGCCGCGGCGACCGTCGTCGGCCGGGACGCCGGCTACGACCTCGCCGTCGTCGAGGTCGAAGGCGTGCGCGGACTGAGGCCCATGCCCCTCGGCAACTCCGACAACGTCCAGGTCGGTGATCCGGTGGTCGCCATCGGAGCGCCCTTCGACCTCGCGGGCACCGTCACCTCCGGGATCATCAGCGCCAAGGAGCGGCCGATCACGTCCGGCGGCGAGAAGGGCGACGGGAGCGATGTGTCGTACGTCGACGCACTGCAGACCGACGCCCCCATCAACCCCGGAAACTCCGGTGGACCGCTCCTCGACACCAGGGGCCGGGTCGTCGGCATCAACTCCGCCATCCAGTCGGCCGGCAACGGCTCCGCACAGGGAGGTCAGGCCGGCTCCATCGGGCTCGGCTTCGCCATCCCGGTCAACCAGGCCAAGCGCGTCGCCGAGGAGCTGATCAACACCGGGCGGGCCACCCACCCCGTCATCGGTGTCACGCTCGACATGAACTACGCGGGGGACGGCGCACGTGTCGGTAGCGGGGGCGCGAACCGCGGCCCCGCCGTCACCAAGGGCGGTGCCGGGGACAAGGCAGGCATCGAACCGGGCGACGTCATCACCGGGGTGGACGGCGTGCGCATCCACTCCGGCGAGGAACTCATCGTCAAGACCCGCGCCCACCGCCCCGGCGACCGGCTGACGCTCACCGTCGTCCGCGACGGCAGGAAGCGGACGATCTCGCTCGTCCTCGGCTCCGCGGGCGGCAATTGACCCGAACCTCACGAAGACACGTCCGAAACCCGACCCTTAAGGCAAACATCCCGGAAAACCCGTCGTGTACACGCGGTCCCGGTGCCGGGACGGTACCGGTACGACGGGAACGCCGGGTACCGTGGATCCGGCCCGGACCACGGAAGACCCGCACAGACCACCGAGTGCCGAGGACCGAGGACATCGCAAGGAGCTTCAGGTGTTCAATGACATAGGACCGCTCGAGCTGGTGACGCTCGTTGTCCTCGCCGTGCTCGTCTTCGGTCCGGACAAGCTCCCGAAGATGATCCAGGACGTCACCCGGACCATTCGCAAGATCCGGGAGTTCTCCGAGAACGCCAAGGACGACATCCGGAGCGAGCTGGGCCCCGAGTTCAAGGACTTCGAGTTCGAGGACCTCAACCCCAAGACGTTCATCCGCAAGCAGCTGGAGAACGACGACCTGGGGCTGAAGGAGATCCGCAACGGCTTCGACCTCAAGAAGGAAATGGCCGAGGTCACGGACGCGGTCCACGGCCGGGAGTCGGAGACCCCGTCCTCGTCGTCCTCGTCGTCCTCGTCGTCCGGCTCGGTCGACATGACGAAGAAGCCGGAGAAGACCGACCCCGACGAGCGCCCGCCCTTCGACGCGGACGCCACCTGAGCCGTTCGCGCCCGCCGCGGCGGGACGTGACACCCGCCGTGATGTGACACAGGTCATACGGCGATCGGTGGGTGCGCGGCGATATCACGACGCTCAAAAGGCCGTACGCGCCGGGCGTTTTCCTGCTGTTCGGACTGGTGTGGCTATGCTGCCCAGTTGTTGTGCGGACCGATTTCGGAGCCAGGACGCCCGTGGGGGGCGGGCCGCTCGGGTCCGACGAGAGCGAGGAGGCGTCCGGGCAGATGGAGACGACGAGTCGGGTGGGCACTCAGCCGCCGGCCGCGGAGGGCGGACATCAGCTTCCCTTCGCCCGGCGTGCGGTCGACGGGTATCTCCGGGCGTCCTTCCCCTGGTACGGCCTCGACGAGGCGTTCACGGGCCCCCGCTGGCTGATGCAGGTGGGCACCGGGGCCGACGGCGTCGTGGAGCACGGATCGATCGGACACGGCGAAGAGCCCTCCGTGCGCAACGAGGCCAGCGAGGACAAGGAGCGGTTCGCGGTCGTGGTCACCGTGGCCGCCAACCCGGTACGGCACAGCCCTGACGGCACCGGCCTGCTGGAGGCCACGTCGGTCTCCTCCGCGGCCTGGCTCGCGGGAGTGGGACTGCTGTCGGTCACCTGGCCCGGGCAGATGGACCACGGTCTGCGGGACGACTGGCTCGACCAGCAGACCGAGACGGCATGGGCCCTCGCCGACGACCTGTCCGGCCCCGCGTGGTCCAGCCTGTCGCTGCCCGTGGACGGCGTCCCGACGGCCTTCCACTACCGCGAGTCCGAGTTCGGCTGGGTGCTGGCCGGTTCGACGCAGGCCGGGGTGCACGTGGGCGCCTACGGCAGAGGGATGAGCGCGTACGGTCTCGGTTTCTCCGCGGTCAAGGACATCGCGGCCTACGCATAGCCGGGACGACGCCGATGGGGGCGCCGTCCCGCTCGGACGGCGCCCCCATCGGCGTACGGCACGTGGAACGACCCGATCGGCCCTAGAACTTGTTCCTCGGGGTGATCCCCAGCGACATGCCCGCGAGGCCGCGCTGACGCCCGCCCAGCTTGCCCGCGATCGCGAGCAGGGCCGAGCCGGCCGGAGAGTCCGGATCGGTCAGCACCACCGGCCTGCCGTCGTCACCGCCCTCGCGGAGACGGACGTCGATGGGGATGGAGCCGAGCACCGGGACCGTGGCACCCGTGGTGCGGGTGAGGCCGTCGGCGACCAGCTGGCCGCCGCCCGTGCCGAAGACGTCCACCATCTCGCCGCAGTGCGGGCAGGGCAGGCCCGCCATGTTCTCGACCACACCGACGATCTTCTGGTGGGTCTGGACGGCGATGGAGCCCGCTCGCTCCGCCACCTCCGCCGCCGCCTGCTGCGGGGTGGTGACCACCAGGATCTCCGCGTTCGGGACCAGCTGCGCCACCGAGATCGCGATGTCGCCGGTGCCCGGCGGGAGATCGAGCAGCAGCACGTCCAGGTCACCCCAGAAGACGTCCGCCAGGAACTGCTGGAGCGCGCGGTGCAGCATGGGGCCGCGCCAGACGACCGGTGCGTTGCCGGGTGTGAACATGCCGATCGAGATGACCTTCACGCCGTTCGCCTGCGGCGGCATGATCATGTTCTCGACCTGGGTCGGCCGGCCGTCGGCGCCCAGCATGCGCGGCACGCTGTGTCCGTAGATGTCGGCGTCCACAACGCCGACCTTCAGGCCGTCGGCCGCCATCGCGGCCGCCAGGTTCACCGTCACCGAGGACTTGCCGACGCCGCCCTTGCCGGACGCCACCGCGTACACACGGGTGAGCGAGCCGGGCTTGGCGAAGGGGATCTCACGCTCGGCCTGGCCGCCTCGCAACGCGGTCGCCAGCTCGCGGCGCTGCTCGTCGCTCATCACGTCGAGCGTGACGTCCACCCGGGTGACGCCCTCCACGCGGGAGACCGCGTCCGTGACGCGCTGGGTGATCGTGTCGCGCATGGGGCAGCCGGAAACCGTCAGGTACACGGTGACCGCGACCGCTCCGTCCGCACCGATCTCCACCGATTTGACCATCCCCAGTTCGGTGATGGGTCGCTGGATCTCGGGGTCGTTCACCGTCGCCAGTGCCTCGCGCACCGCGTCTTCCGTAGCCATAACCACGATGGTACGGCGCTCGACGGGGGCCCGGAACGCCCCGTCAGCGGTCGTCTACGTCACGTCCGCGGCCGCGTTCCGCCGGGAATACGTGGTGGCCGTCGGGCCGCCCGCCGTTCAGATCCTTGACGAGGTCCTGGAGTTCGGAGCGGATCCAGTCACGGGTGGCGACCTCGCCGAGACCCGTGCGCAGCGCCGCGACCTCCCGGGTCAGGTACTCGGTGTCCGCGATCGACCGCTCGTTCTGCTTGCGGTCCTGCTCCAGGTTGACCCGGTCGCGGTCGTCCTGGCGGTTCTGCGCCAGCAGGATCAGCGGGGCCGCGTAGGAGGCCTGGAGGGACAGCATCAGCGTTAGGAAGATGAAGGGGTAGGGATCGAAGCGCAGAAAGTACGGGGCGGTGATGTTCCAGACCAGCCAGATGATGATGACGACCGTCATCCAGACGATGAACCGCCCGGTGCCCAGGAAGCGCGCGATGCGCTCCGACAGGCGGCCGAACGCCTCGGGGTCCCACTCGGGCAGGATGCGGGTGCGCCTGCGCTGCGGCTGGTCGAGCCGGATGCGGGAGCGGGTGGCGGCGGTCGCGCCGGAGGGCGTCTTCTCGCGGTCAGGCACCATCGGGGGCCCCCTCGTCGACCAGGTGGAACTCCGTCTCGCGCCAGTCGTCGGGAAGCATGTGGTCCAGTACGTCGTCCACGGTCACCACGCCGAGCAGCGAACCGGCCTCGTCGACGACGGGCGCCGCCACCATGTCGTAGGTCGCGAAGAACCCGGCCACGACGGGCAGGGGCGCGCCGGGCGCCAGGGCCTGGAGGGCGTCGTCCAGGATGGAGCTGACGAGGGTGTAGGGCGGATCGCGCAACAGCCGCTGGAAGTGGACGGTGCCGAGGTACTTGCCGGTCGGTGTCTCGTCCGGCGGGCGGCAGACGTACACCTGGGCGGCGAGTGCGGGGGACAGGTCGGGGTTGCGGACCCGGGCCAGGGCGTCCGCGATGGTGGCGTCGGGCCGGAGCACGATCGGCTCCGTGGTCATCAGGCCGCCCGCGGTCCTCTCCTCGTACGCCATCAGACGGCGCATGTCGGCCGCGTCGTCCGGCTGCATCAGGCTCAGCAGCCGCTCCTTCTCGTCCTCCGGCAGCTCGGCGAGCAGGTCGGCCGCGTCGTCCGGGGCCATCGCCTCCAGTACGTCCGCGGCGCGTTCCTCCTTGAGCTTGCCGAGGATCTCGATCTGGTCGTCCTCGGGGAGCTGCTCGAGCACGTCGGCGAGCCGGTCGTCGTCCAGGGCGGCGGCCACCTCGGCGCGCCGTTTGGCCGAGAGGTGGTGCAGGACGTTGGCGAGGTCGGCGGGCCGCAGCTGCTCGAAGGTGGCCAGCAGGCTCTCGGCGCCCTGCCCCTGTTCCTCCAGGGAGAATCCGCTGACGGCGGACCACTCGACCGTGAGCGCCTCGCCCTTGCTGCGCCGGAACGTTCCTGCCCGGCCCTTGCGGACGAAGACCTTGTCGACCTCCCACTCCCGCCGGGCCGGCAGCTGGTGGACGGCGAGGTCGAGGACGGTCACGTCCTCGCCGGTCTCGGTGAGCCGGACGCGGCGGTCGAGCAGTTCCCCGAAGACGAGCCGCTCGGTGGGCCGCTGTTCGAAGCGGCGCACGTTCAGCACGCCGGTCGTGATGATCTGGCCCGACTCGATACCGGTGACCCGGGTCATGGGCAGGAAGATGCGGCGACGGGTGGTGAGTTCGACCACCAGGCCGAGCAGGCGCGGGGGACGCCGGCCGACGCGCAGCATGACGACGAGGTCGCGCAGGCGTCCCACCTGGTCGCCGTTGGGGTCGAAGACGGCGACACCGGCCAGGTGCGAAACGAAGATGCGAGGGGCGCCTGCCGCCATGCCCGCGCCTCCTGTTCCAGCCGTTTTGTCCGCTCGCGTGGGCTTCAGGCTAGCCCGTCCCGATGCAATACGCCCTGGCGAGAGGGGCGGACGGACTGGCTCCGGAGGGACCCACGGGCACCGGTACGCTGCCGTACGCCGACGACGACTCCCGCACGAGAGGCAGCCCTATCCGTGACTGCAATCCCCCAGGGCCGTGGCCGCAGGGCCGCACTGGTGAGCGCGATCTGTGCACTGGTGGTGACTGGGACGGGGCTCACGGGGTGCGGCAGCGGCGACCCCGACGCCGGGACGAACGGGGTGGGCAAGCTGCCGGCCGGCACGATCGAGTCCCGCACGCGTGCGGCGGCGAAGTCGGCCTCGGCGCTGCGGCTGTCGGGGACCGTGGTCGGCAACGGCGGCACGTACACCCTGGACATGCGGCTGAAGAGCGACGGCGGCACCGGTTCGGTCACCTCCAGGACCGGCTCGTTCAAGGTGCTGCGGGTGGGCCCGCACCTGTTCCTGAAGGCCGATGCCGCGTTCTGGAACCAGGAGGGGGCCGACGGTGGCGGCGATTCGGCGGCCGCGGCGAACAAGCTCGAGGGAAAGTACGTGAAGGTGCCGACGGGAGACCCGGCCTACAAGCGCTTCAGCGGGTTCACCGACAAGGACGTGCTGCTGGACAGCCTCCTCACACTGCACGGATCGCTGGGCACGGACGGCCACCACGAGCAGGACGGGATCCGCACGATCCGTATCACCGGCGACAAGGGCTCCGGCGGCACGCTGGACGTCTCCCTGGAGGGCACTCCGTATCCGCTGAGCCTGGTGCGCGCCGGCAACGCCGGGACCCTCCGGATGTCGGACTGGGGGAAGGACTTCTCCCTGGCCGAGCCGCCGAAGAAGGAGACGGTGGACTACGGGAAGCAGCTGCCGGCGTCCTGACGAGCGGGACCGCCCGTCCTGCCCGGCGCGGCGGCCGGGTGCCGAGGGGCGGGGTAGGGGTCCGCGGTGGCTACCGCCGCTTGCGGCGCAGCAGCCGGGGCAGCGCGGCCGGGATCGGACGGCGGGTCGTCGCCGGCGTCGGGGGCGGCGGAGCCGCCTGTGAATCGCTGGGCAGCGGCACCGTGCGACCGTGGGGCTCCAGGCGCAGCACCCGGCATTCGCGGCGCCACCGCTCCGGCATCTCCTCGCCGTCGGGGGCGTTCAGCCGCTTGCCCTTCAGCTCGGCGACGGTGCTCTCCCACTCCGGCGACCCCGCGGCGAGCTCGACCACATGCGCGGGCCAGGTGACGATCCGGCCCCCCTTGTCCTTGCTGCGCACCATGACGACCGCGTCCTGGCCGTCGACCAGACCGGGCAGCGGCTGCTCGCCGGGGCCGTCGCCCACCACGCAGGCCGCGCCGTCGTGCCACACGTGCCACAGCGCCCGGGCGGGCGCGGGCATCGCGCCCTGGACCCAGATCATCCCGGACTTCTTCGTGGCCTCCTCGACGAGGGCCCGGTCGAGCAGCTCGCTTGTCATGCGCCCAGCCTAGTGGGGCAGGGTCACAGCCAGCCGTTGCGCTTGAGCGTGCGGTGGATGCCCAGACAGATGGCCACCGTGATGCTCATGATCACCGGGTAGCCGTACTTCCAGTGCAGTTCCGGCATGTACGTGAAGTTCATGCCGTAGACGCCGCAGACCATCGTCGGCACGGCGATGATCGCCGCCCACGCAGTGATCTTGCGCATGTCCTCGTTCTGCGCGACGGACGCCTGCGCCAGGTTGGCCTGGAGGATCGAGTTCAGCAGCTCGTCGAAGCCCACCACCTGCTCGTGGACCCGGGCGAGGTGGTCGGCGACATCGCGGAAGTACTTCTGGATGTCCGGGTCCACCAGCCGCATCGGCCGCTCGCTCAGCAGCAGCATCGGCCGCATGAGCGGTGCCACCGCCCGCTTGAACTCCAGTACCTCGCGCTTGAGTTGGTAGATGCGGCCGGCGTCCGTGCCCCGGGGCGTGCCGCCCTTCCTGCTCGGCGAGAATACCTCCGTCTCCACCTCGTCGATGTCGACCTGCATCGCGTCGGCCACGGCGATGTAGCCGTCCACGACATGGTCGGCGATCGCGTGCAGTACGGCCGAGGGGCCCTTGGCGAGCAGTTCCGGGTCGTCCTGCAGCCGGTGCCGCAGCGTCCGCAGCGAGCCCTGGCCGCCGTGCCGGACGGTGATGAAGAAGTCCCGTCCGGTGAAGCACATGACCTCGCCGGTCTCGACGACCTCGCTGTTGGCGGTCAACTCGTCGTGGTCGACGTAGTGGATGGTCTTGAAGACCGCGAAGAGGGAGTCGTCGTACCGCTCCAGCTTGGGGCGCTGGTGTGCCTGCACCGCGTCCTCGACCGCCAGGGGGTGCAGCCCGAACTCGCTTGCGATACCGGAGAATTCGGCTTCGGTCGGCTCGTGCAGACCGATCCACACAAAGCCTCCGTCACGACGCACCTGCCGCATCGCCTCGTGCGGGGACAGCGGCTTCTGGGTCTCGATGCGCACGCCGTCGCGGTAGACGGCGCAGTCCACGACGCAGGACGGAGTGGCGGGGTCGCGCGTGGTGTCGTACGTGCCGGTGTCCTTGCGCAGGGAGGGGCGGGACGGGCGGACCGCGGCGCGCAGGTCACGGATCATCGACATGGCAGGCTCCTTCGCAGCGAGCAACAAAGGCGCTCACGAGGGGTGGAACTGCCCGGAATGGGGACGTCCTGTGTACCGATGTTTGGCACGTCCACAAAGCGGGAAGCACCGCACCATCGCGGTGGCGGACTTCGCTACTGATTCAGATCAGTCAGATCAGGCAGAACGAAACGAAGTGCTCTTCCGCGGTGCACCTGGGAATCCGGAGCGGGTCCCCCGGGGGAGGTCCCACATGGGACACGGTGTGCAGGTGAGAGGTGGCGGTCAGCCGGAACAGCTGCATCAGAGGCCGGAAGAGCGGGTGGTACTGCACGGTCGACTTCGATCCATTACAGCCCCACCTCCTCCGGCCGGTCCCTGGTGAGGGACGATCCATCCCCCGTAGGGGAGTCTCACGGTGTCGGGACTCGATCGCGACGCTCCTGCGTGCTGCCCGGAACCACCGAGCAAGAGTATCAGCCGACCGAAGTGTCAAGGCGCCGCTTTGCCCGCCGCTGACGAGTTCTATGCTCGCCGCATGGTTGATGTTCTCGCTCTTGTCGAGGCCCGGCTGCGTACCGCGCTCGGCGAACCGGACGCCCGCGCCGCCGTCACCTTCCTGGGCACCGACCGCGTCGAGGTGCTGCGCTTCCGGGAGGGGGACATCCTCCGCTACGCCACGCTCGGCATGTCCGCGCGGCCGATGACCGACCCCGGGGCGATGCTCGCCGACCCCGTCGAAGGACCCCGCGCCGAGCTCGTCCTGTCGGTGCGCGGCGGCGCCGCCGACACCGACAAGCTGCTGCGCCCGCTGGCGGTGCTCGCCGCGTCCCCGCAGGTCGAGGGTGTGATCGTGGCCCCCGGCGCCTCGCTGGACGTGGGTGAGCCCCTGTGGCCGGGCGCGCCCTTCACCTCGGTGCTGGTCGCCGAACCGGGCGGCCTGGTCGAGGATCTGGACCTGGACGAACCCCTCGACCCCGTGCGGTTCCTGCCGCTGCTGCCGATGACCCCGAACGAGGCCGCCTGGAAGCGGGTGCACGGCGCCCAGGCGCTCCAGGAGCGCTGGCTCACGAGCGGAACGGACCTGCGCGATCCGTCCCGCAGGTCCGTTCCGCTGGACTGAACCGGGGTGAGCAACCTCACCAACCGGCCACCGCCGCCCGTCAGTTGGCGAACACGGTGACGCTGTCCTCGTTCGCGTGGCGTGACTCCAGCTCCTCCGCGGTGTGGGTGAGGGCCTTGCGCCGTACGAGCACCACGACCGCGCCCATGACCGCGGTGAGCGCCGCGACGAGGAACGGGACGTGGAGGTCGGTCCACTCCTCGATCTTCGGCGCGAGGTAGGGCGCGGCCGCCGCGGCGAACCAGCGCACGAAGTTGTAGCCCGCGCTGGCCACCGGGCGCGGTGCGTTCGAGACCCCGAGGGCCAGTTCGGTGAAGACCGTGTTGTTCACACCGATGAACGCGCCGGACAGGATCGTGCAGACGACGGCGGTGGTGTGGTCCCCGTAGCCGAGCACGGCGACGTCGATCGCCAGCAGCACCAGAGAGCCGCCGAGCACCTTCAGCGAACCGAGGCGCTTTTGCAGGCGAGGGGCCACGATCACCGAGAACACGGCCAGCAGCACACCCCAGGCGAAGAAGACCGCCCCCGATGTGTACGGCGTCATGTTCAGCACGAAGGGCGTGAAGGCCAGCACGGTGAAGAACGTGTAGTTGTAGAAGAAGGCGGAGACGGCCGCCGAGGCCAGTCCGCCGTGGCCGAGCGCCCTGATCGGATCGAGCAGTGAGGTCCTGCGTGCCGGCCGCGGCTGCTCCTTCAGGAACCCCGTGATGCACAGGAAGCCCACCGCCATGAGCGTCGCCGTGCCGAAGAACGGGTAGCGCCAGCTGAAGTTCCCGAGTACCGCGCCCAGCAGCGGGCCGCACGCCATCCCGAGGCCGAGCGCCGACTCGTACAGCAGGATCGCCGCGGCGCTGCCCCCGGCCGCCGCGCCGACGATGACGGCGAGGGCCGTGGAGACGAAGAGCGCGTTGCCGAGGCCCCAGCCCGCCCGGTAGCCGACGAGCTGGCCGACCGAGCCCGAGGTGCCCGCGAGGGCCGCGAAGACCACCACGAAGGCCAGCCCGAGCAGCAGCGTCCTTCGGCCGCCGACACGGCTGGACACGAATCCCGTGACCAGCATCGCGACGGCGGTGATCAGGAAGTACGAGGTGAACAGCAGCGAGACCTGACTGGGTGTCGCCTGCAGGCCCTTGGCGATGGACGGCAGGATCGGGTCGACGAGCCCGATGCCCATGAACGCGACGACGGACGCTCCGGCCGTCGCCCAGACGGACTTCGGCTGGCGCAGAAGGCTTCCGGCTCCCGCGTCGAACGGATCCTCGGCCGGGTCGGGCCCTCCGGTGTTCCTGCTGCTCATGGGCGTCCTCGCAGTGTCGAGACGGTTGCTCTATACACACATTAAGTTAGTCGAGCTAATTAATGCAACTTACATCTATATCGCTGCGGTGAAGCGGGTGTGCGGGGCACACGCCGGACGGGTGATCGTCCTTGACGCGGCGCGGGTCGGGGAGGACCGTGGGGCCCTATGAGGGGCGAACCCAGTTGCCCGAAGTGTGGTGGCCGGGTCAGGGCTCCCGGACTCTTTGCCGACTCCTGGCAGTGCGATGTGCACGGCAACGTGCATCCGCTGCAGCCCGTGATCCCGCCCAGTGTCGAGGCCCTCGGCGTCGTGGTGCACCGTGCCCGGGTGCCGGTGTGGATGCCGTGGCCGCTGCCCGTGGGCTGGCTGTTCACGGGTGTGGCCTGTGCGGGTGACGACCGCAGTGGGGGACGTGCGACGGCCGTGGCCTGCTCGGGCCCCGGACCGCTCGGCGGCATGGGGGAGTTGATCCTCGTGGCCGAGGAGCTCGGCGTGGGGCTCGGTGCGCGGTACGCGGGCATCACGGGCCCGGACCCGGGCCCGTACCTGAACGTCGAGAAACCGCCCCAGGCCAAGGTGCTGGCCGCCGGCCGCCCCACCCCGCTGTGGCATGTCACGGGCACGCCCGACGACCGCGCCGTCTTCGCGGGCGAGGCGCGCGGGCTGTGGTTGTGGGCGGTGGTCTGGCCCGAGCAGACGGGCATGCTGATGTACGACGAACTGGTGCTCACCGATCTGCGGGACGCGGGGGCCGAGGCGGACCTGCTGCCCATCGGCGCACTCTCCCCGCGGCTGATCGAGCCGTGACGCGGGAGTCCCGCCGGGGGTAGGGGGCGCATGCCCGCCGCGGGTGTGACAGGGGACTCCGTTATCCTTGAGCGTCCCCCTCGTCCCGTCACCGCTTGGAGTCCGTGTCGTGCGCATCGACCTGCACACCCACTCCACCGCCTCCGACGGTACGGACACCCCGGCCGAGTTGGTGCTGGGCGCCGCTGCCGCCGGACTCGACGTCGTCGCGCTCACCGACCACGACACCACCCGCGGCCATGCGGAGGCGATCCGCGCGCTGCCCGAGGGGCTGACCCTCGTCACGGGTGCCGAACTCTCCTGCCGGATGGGCGGCATCAGCCTGCACATGCTGGCCTACCTCTTCGACCCCGAGGAGCCCGAACTGCTCGCCGAGCGCGAGCTGGTGCGGGACGACCGGGTCCCCCGGGCCCACGCCATGATCGACAGGCTGCGGGAGCTGGGGGTGCCGATCGGCTGGGAGCAGGTGGCGCGCATCGCCGGCGAGGGCTCCGTCGGGCGGCCGCACATCGCCTCCGCGATGGTCGAACTCGGCGTGGTGGAGACCGTCTCGGACGCGTTCACGCCCGAGTGGCTGGCCGACGGCGGACGGGCCTACGTCGAGAAGCACGCGACCGATCCGTTCGAGGCGATCAGGCTGGTCAAGGCGGCGGGCGGGGTGACCGTCTTCGCGCACCCGGCCGCGTCACGGCGCGGGCGGACCGTGCCGGACTCCGTGATCGCGGATCTCGCCGCCGCGGGGCTCGACGGCATCGAGGTCGACCACATGGACCACGACCCGGCGACCAGGGCGCGGCTGCGCGCTCTCGCCGGTGAGCTGGGCCTGCTGACCACGGGCTCGTCCGACTACCACGGCAGTCGCAAGACCTGCGTGCTCGGGGAGTACACCACCGATCCGGAGGTGTACGGGGAGATCACCCGACGGGCCACCGGGGCGTTCCCGGTGCCGGGCGCCGGCGGACACAACCGGAGCCTGGTCGGCCCGTAGTCCCCTCGCCCGCCGTCCCGGGCGCCGTGCGTCCGCCGCGCCCCCACCGCCTCGCGCCGTCCGGCGCGCCCACGTCCCCCCGTATCCACGTCTCCCGCGGCCGCGGCCGACCGCCGTGCGCCCGTCCGCACTTGAGTTCAAGGTCCCCATGTTCGACGTCGCCCTCTTCGCGTCCCTGTTCTTCACCCTCTTTGTGATCATGGATCCCCCGGGGATCACCCCGATCTTCCTCGCCCTCACCGCCGGCCGCCCCTCCAAGATCCAGAAGCGGATGGCCTTCCAGGCCGTCTGTGTGGCCGGTGGTGTCATCGGGGTGTTCGGCGTGCTCGGCCATCAGATCCTCGACTACCTGCACGTCTCCGTGCCCGCGCTGATGATCGCGGGCGGGCTGCTCCTGCTGCTGATCGCCCTCGACCTGCTGACCGGCAAGACCGACGAGCCGAAGCAGACCAAGGACGTCAACGTCGCGCTCGTTCCGCTCGGTATGCCGCTGCTCGCCGGACCCGGCGCGATCGTCTCCGTGATCCTGGCGGTCCAGAAGGCCGACAGCGTGAGCTCACAGGTGTCGGTATGGGCGGCGATACTCGCGATCCACGTCGTGCTGTGGCTGGTCATGCGCTACTCGTTGGTGATCATCCGGGTGATCAAGGACGGCGGCGTCGTGCTCGTGACCCGGCTTGCGGGCATGATGCTCTCCGCGATCGCCGTGCAGCAGATCATCAACGGGGTCACCCAGGTCGTCCGGGGCAGCTGACCGGCCGGCGGTACCGCAACGCGCGGAGCCCCGTACGGCGGTCGCCGTACGGGGCTCCGAAGCATCACATGGGCCCGCGTCGGGTCTTACGATGCGGGCGAGTCGGCCGGGCGGATCCAAAGTCGCTGCCCTATGGCTGCGGCCTGCTGAACGATCTGCTTGACGGAGGCGGCGTCCACGACGGTGGTGTCCACGGGGGTGCCGTCGACGTCGTCGAGTCGCATGATTTCGAAGCGCATAAGGCTTCTCCCTTCGTCTGGTCATCCTCCTGAGGAGAACTACTGGCGTGCGGAGCGAGGAGCGTCGGTGTCCCCGTTCCTGTACCGATTCAACGGGATGCTTGTTACAAACATTCCCTACGCTAAGGAAAATTTTCGAGTCGCTAATTACTCACCGGTAAGGCGGATGGGGTCCGAGTGCGGTGTGTTCACGGTGCACTGATGGGGACCGGTTGTGATCGCAGCGTGACCGCCGGGACAATGGGGTCAGTATGAACGACGACCTGGCGGCGCTCGGCGCCCGTATCGACCGCACGAACGAGTTGCTTCAGCGCATGCTCGCCGAGGTGGCGAAGACGCCCTCGACCCATGCGATCTTCGTCGACGCCGGCTATCTGTACGCGGCTGCCGGACGCCTCATCGCCGGGACCGAGGACCGCCGGGCCTTCGACCTCGACGCCGAGGGGCTGATCGAGGCGCTCATCGACAAGGCACGCACGATCTTCGCGGACAGCAGGCTGCTGCGCGTGTACTGGTACGACGGCGCGAGGCGCCGTATCCACACCGCAGAGCAGCAGTCCATCGCCGAGCTGCCCGATGTGAAGGTGCGGCTCGGCAACCTCAACGCCAACAACCAGCAGAAGGGCGTCGACTCCCTCATCAGGTCCGACCTCGAGTCACTCGCCCGGCACCGCGCCATCAGCGACGCGGCGCTCATCGGCGGCGACGAGGACCTGGTGTCGGCGGTCGAGGCGGCACAGGGGTACGGGGCGCGGGTGCACCTGTGGGGCATCGAGGCACCCGAGGGCCGCAACCAGGCGGAGCCGCTGCTGTGGGAGGTGGACAGCCAGCGCACCCTCGAACTCGACTTCTTCAAGCCGTATGTCACCCGGCGGACGGCCGCCACGTACGAGGCCGCGTCGGCCGCCAGGCCCACGCGTGAGGACGTCCGCTTCGTGGGCGCGCAGATCGCGGCGAAGTGGCTGGTGGCGCGCGGCCGGGAGACGCTGGCGGACCTGCTGCCCGGCCATCCGTATCTGCCCGGCTCCGTCGACCAGGACCTGCTGGTGGAGGCGGAGGGTCTGCTGCAGTACTCGCTGCGCGGCCAGTCGGACCTGCGGCGCGCCCTGCGGGACGGCTTCTGGGACCACCTCCAGGGCCAGTACTAGACCGACTGCGCGAACCGGTCCCAGAAGGCGGTGAGTGCGCGGGCCGTGCGTCCGGGCTGCTCCGTGTTGGGGGAGTGCTCCGCGTGCGCCACGACGGTGCGCTCGGCACCGAGCCGGGTCGCCATCTCGTCCAGGAGCGGTACGGGCCAGGTGTCGTCGCGGTCGCCGGACAGCACGTGGACCGGCAGACCCACGGCGACCAGCTCCGCCACGCGGTCCGGCTCCACGCACAACTGCCGACCGGTGGCGAGGAGCTGGGCGGGGCTGTTGCGGAGCCAGCGGCGGCGCAGGTCCTCTCCGTCGGCGAGCCCTTCGTCGATGTTCCCGGCGTCGACGTCCTCCGGAGGCTCCATGGCCTGGATGGCCTCCCAGACCTCGGCCATGTCCATCACGGCGAGCGCGTCGCGCAGCAGCTTCACGCGCTGCTGCTGCGGGACGGAGATCTGGGCCGGTCCGGAGGCCATCAGGGTGAGCGAGACGAACGGGGACGCGTCCAGCAGGACAGCGGCGCGGCCGATCTGACCGCCGAGGGAATGGCCGAGAAGATGCACGGGCGCGCCGACCGTGTGCGCCTGCGCGAGCACGTCCCGCGCCAGCTCGGTCTGCGCGTAGGGGGCTTCGTCGTCCCGGGGACCGGGGGACTCGTACTGGCCGCGCCCGTCGACGGCGACGGTCCGGTACCCGGCCGCCGCGAGGAGCGGCTGCAGAACGATGAAGTCCTCCTTGCTTCCGGTGTATCCGGGCAGCAGGAGGACGGTCCCCTTGACCTGTGACGCCATCGCGTCCGCCTCCAGGACGGCGAACTCCCCGCGTTCCGTTGTGAGTCGACGGGACCGGACACCAGGGGGCGGTACGAAGGCGGGGGGACGGCTCATGGGGCGAGGTTACCGGGCGGCAGGGGCCGGGCGCGGCCGGAGCCGGGTGACATCACGGTGTACGGAGGAGGAGCGGGAACGCCGACGGCCCGTCACCACCGGATGGGGTGACGGGCCGTCGAGCGGGTGTCGCATCAGCCCTCGGCGGGCTCTGCGGCCTTGCGCGTCCGCCGCCGGGGCTTCGCGGGGGCCTCGACCGGCTGGGCCGGGATCTCCGCCTCGGCGTCCGCAGCCTTGCGCGTGCGGCGCCGGGGCTTCACCTCGGGCTCCTCGACGGACTGCGCCGGGATCGCGGGCTCCGCCGCCACCGTCTTGCGGGTGCGCCGGCGGGGTTTGGCCTCGGTGGCCTCGGCGGTGTCGACGGCCGTCTCGGCGGCGGCCTCCGCGGTCGCTGCCTTGCGGGTGCGCCGGCGCGGCGTGGCCTCCGCACCGTCCGCGGTCCCGGCGGCCGCCTCGGCCGTCTTGCGGGTGCGCCGCGGCTTGGCGGGCGCCTCGCCCTCGGTCACCTCGGGTGCAACCTCCGCCGTCTTGCGGGTGCGCCGGCGGGGTTTGGCCTCGGTGGCCTCGGCGGTGACGACGGCCGTTTCGGCGGCGGCCTCGGCGGTCACTGCCTTGCGGGTGCGCCGGCGGGGCTCGGTCTCCGCCGTGTCGACCGCGGCCTCGGCGGCGGGAGCCGCCTCCACCGCGTCCACGGCGGCCTCGGCCGCAGCCGGTGCCGTCTCGGCGGCCTTGCGGGTCCGGCGGCGGCGCGGCTTCACCGGTTCGGCCGTGTCGACGGCGGTCTCCGCCGCCTCGGACACGGTCGTCTCCGTCGTCTCCGTCGCCACGGCGGCCGATTCCGCCGGCACCCCGCCGCGCATACGGCGACGGCGGCGCGGCGTGCGCGCCTCCAGCGCCTCGGCCGTGTCTACGGCGGTCTCCGCCGCGTCCGGGGCGGCCGGCGCCTCGACGGGCGCCCCGTTCCGGGTGCGGCGGCGGTTCCGCGACGTACGTGCCGGACGCTCGCTCTGCGTCGACGGGGCCGGGGAACGGCGGTCGCGCGGCCCGCGGCCGCCCGTCTCGCCGAGATCCTCCAGCTCCTCCGCCGCAAGCCCGGCACGGGTGCGCTCGGAGCGCGGCAGGACACCCTTCGTGCCCTCGGGGATCCCGAGAACGGCGAAGAGGTGCGGGGAGGTGGAGTACGTCTCCACCGGGTCGTTGAAGTCCAGCTCCAGCGCCTTGTTGATCAGCTGCCAGCGCGGGATGTCGTCCCAGTCGACGAGCGTGATCGCCGTACCCGAGGCGCCGGCGCGGCCCGTACGGCCGATGCGGTGCAGATATGTCTTCTCGTCCTCGGGGGACTGGTAGTTGATGACGTGGGTGACGCCCTCGACGTCGATGCCGCGCGCGGCGACGTCGGTGCAGACGAGTACGTCCACCTTGCCGTTCCGGAAGGCCCGCAGGGCCTGCTCGCGCGCGCCCTGGCCGAGGTCGCCGTGGACCGCGCCGGCCGCGAAGCCCCGTCGCTGGAGCTGTTCCGCGATGTCGGCCGCCGTCCGCTTCGTCCGGCAGAAGATCATCGCCAGCGCGCGGCCCTCGGCCTGCAGTATGCGCGAGACCATCTCCGGCTTGTCCATCGAGTGCGCGCGGAAGACGTGCTGCGCGATGTTCGCGACGGTGGCGCCCTGGTCGTCCGGCGCCGTGGCCCGGATGTGCGTCGGCTGCGACATGTAGCGGCGGGCGAGGCCGATGACCGCTCCCGGCATGGTCGCCGAGAAGAGCATCGTCTGGCGCTTCGCCGGCAGCATGTTGATGATCTTCTCGACGTCGGGCAGGAAGCCCAGGTCGAGCATCTCGTCGGCCTCGTCGAGCACCAGGCACTTCACGTGCTTCAGGTTCAGCTTCTTCTGGCCCGCGAGGTCCAGCAGACGGCCCGGGGTGCCGACGACCACGTCGACGCCCTTCTTCAGGGCCTCCACCTGGGGCTCGTAGGCCCGGCCGCCGTAGATCGCCGTGACCCGGACGTTGCGCACCTTGCCCGCGGTGAGCAGGTCGTTGGTGACCTGGGTGCACAGCTCACGGGTGGGGACGACGACGAGCGCCTGGGGGGAGTCGGTGAGCGCCTCGGGCTTGGCGCGGCCCGCCTCGACGTCCGCGGGGACGGTGACGCGCTCGAGGAGCGGGAGCCCAAAACCGAGCGTCTTGCCGGTGCCGGTCTTGGCCTGGCCGATGACGTCCGTGCCCGAGAGGGCTACGGGGAGTGTCATCTCCTGGATGGGGAAGGGGTTGACGATGCCGACGGCTTCCAGGGCCTCGGCCGTCTCGGGAAGGATTCCGAGTTCGCGGAAAGTGGTAGTCAGGGTGCTGCCTCTTCTGTGAGCGCGGTGCGAGGCGAGCGCGGGGGGTCGTGACCGTGCGGATGACGTCGGCCTGCTCGGGGGACGGGCCTGTGGCACGGGACCACGCCGACGCTCCAGCGCTCGAACCGCTGAGGGTCTCTCCGGATGCCGTACGCACAGTGCCGTACGGACCGTGAGAGCTGTCAGGTCGGAGCCGATCGGGCCACCGACCGGGCATCCTCATACATGCAGCCCGTCGAATACTCGGCAGGCGCATTACCACCATACCCCGGAATCGCGCACACGTGATGGCCGATTCGGTCACGTAGCCGTCGTCACAGTGATTGACCAGGGACTTCCACAGGGCGACGAGCGGGCTATTGTGCGCTTCATGACGACGTCTGACAACGCCTCCGACGCTTCCGCCGAACCCACCCCGGTCGCCGCCCAGGACTGGGACACGGCCTCCGTAGACCCCCAGTACCGTGCCGCGGTCGTGGACCTGCTCGGGGCGCTCGCGTACGGCGAGCTGGCGGCGTTCGAACGGCTCGCGGAGGACGCCAAACTCGCTCCCACGCTGACGGACAAGGCGGAACTGGCGAAGATGGCGTCCGCCGAGTTCCACCACTTCGAGCGGATCAGGGGCCGGCTCACGGAGATCGGCTCGGAGCCCACCGAGGCGATGGAGCCGTTCGTCGCGGCGTACGACAGCTTCCACAAGCAGACGGCGCCCTCGGACTGGCTCGAAGGGCTCGTCAAGGCGTACGTCGGCGACTCGATCGCCAGCGACTTCTACCGGGAGGTCGCGGCCCGCCTCGACACCGACACGCGTGAGCTGGTCCTGGCCGTGCTGGACGACACCGGGCACGCCGGCTTCGCCGTCGAGAAGGTCCGTGCCGCGATCGACGCCGAGCCGCGTGTGGGCGGGCGGCTCGCGCTGTGGGCGCGGCGGCTGATGGGCGAGGCCCTGTCGCAGTCGCAGCGGGTCGTCGCGGAGCGGGACGCGCTGTCGACGATGCTCGTGGGCGGCGTCGCGGACGGCTTCGACCTCGCCGAGGTGGGCCGGATGTTCTCCCGGATCACCGAGGCGCACACCAAGCGGATGGCGGCCCTGGGGCTGGCCGCGTGATCACCGCCGCGCCCGTCCACGGGTCACAGCGGCCGCCGGTCCGGGGCCGTGTCCCGGGGCGGCGGGCGGACGCGGCCATTGCCTCAGGGGTGCCGGGGGTGTCCCGTCGGGGGAACTCCAGGTGCCGCCGGGTCCGGCGAGCGGCCTCAGGCCGTCGCCGACCGGCGGCGGAATCTTTCCGCGGGACGCAGCAACAGCGACAGTGAGGCCGCGGAGACGACCAGCGCTCCGAGAAGGATGACGAGCAGGCTCCCCGCGCCGACCGCGCTGTGGGTGACGAACGCTCCGAAGAGGGCCCCCGCGACGCCCGTCGGCACCACGAGCAGACGCGGCGGCAGCCGGTGGGGCAGCCGGTGTGTCGCGAACCATGCCAGGGCCAGACCGAGGACGGCGGAGCCGAGCGCTTCCAAGAACATGACGAGGTTCCCTCCCGCACGGCTGCTGCCTGGGCAAATCGGTCGTAGCCGGTACTACCCGCGGCGTGCGGAACGCAATCCTCCTCTGTGCGGGGGATGTGCTCCGTCTGTGTGCGTGTTCCGCCTGGACGGCCGCAGGGGCGCAACGAAAAGGGGCCCGCCGGCACTCGCCGGCAGGCCCCTGATCCGTTCGGCACTACAGCGTGCCGAAGCCCACCTTGCGCGGGGCCTGCTCGCCGATCTCCACGTACGCGAGGCGGTCGGCCGGGACGAGGAGCTTGCGGCCGTGCTCGTCCACGAGGCTGAGCAGCGGCGACTTGCCTCCCAGTGCCTCGGCCACGAGGCGCTCGACCTCCTCGGCAGTCTGACCGCTCTCCAGAACGATCTCGCGGGGCGCGTGCTGCACGCCGATCTTGACCTCCACGGCTTTGTCCCTCCGACGGTCAGTGATGTGCGCGGCCGTCCGCGCCGTACCAGCACACATTAGCCCGGTGAGGGGACGTGCACGCTCCGCTCCGGCACGCCATGAGCGAACAGCCTGCGGGAACAAAACCGCAGTACATCCTTGCGAGAACGACTCAGTGGTGTTGTTCGCTGCCGTGGAGCGGGAATCCGGCGATGCCCCGCCAGGCCAGCGAGGTCAGCAACTGGACCGCCTGGTCGCGTGGCACGCTGCGGTCGCTGTGCAGCCAGGAGCGCGCCACCACCTGGGCGAGGCCGCCGAGGCCCGAGGCCAGCAGCATCGATTCGGCTCGGGACAGACCCGTGTCCTCGGCGATGACGTCGCAGATCGCCTCGGCGCACTCGAACGTGACCTTGTCGACGCGCTCGCGTACCGCGGGCTCGTTCGTCAGGTCCGACTCGAAGACCAGCCGGAAGGCGCCGCCGTCGTCCTCGACGTAGGCGAAGTACGCGTCCATCGTGGCCCGCACGCGCTGCTTGTTGTCCGTCGTCGACGCGAGCGCGTTCCGCACGGCTTCGAGCAGGGCCTCGCAGTGCTGGTCCAGCAGGGCCAGATAGAGGTCGAGCTTGCCGGGGAAGTGCTGGTAGAGCACCGGCTTGCTGACACCGGCACGCTCGGCGATGTCGTCCATCGCGGCCGAGTGGTAGCCCTGGGCCACGAAGACTTCCTGGGCGGCGCCCAGCAGCTGGTTCCGTCGGGCACGGCGCGGCAGGCGCGTGCCTCGCGGGCGTGCTGCCTCTGTCTGCTCGATGGCTGTCACGCCGCCTCCCAAAATCGTCCACTTGCGGTGTGCGCCGCGCCGCCATCGTACTTTTCGGTAACCGTGCTGTGCGCGGTGCGAACGCAGAATTTCACGGACCGGACGGCGGCGAAAGCCGCGCGGAGTTCCCTCAACGGGACAGGTCGGGCGAAAGGCCGCTCGGTGCCGGTCACGGGCGCGTGCTCCCGCGTCCCGTCCATCGTCCGTGCGCCGGTCCGGGCGGATCGTCCCGGCCCGGCCGAGGGTCTCTCCCGGCGCCGTCGTCTCCCGACGAGAACATGTCCGGGGACGGCCGTACCGCCCGGGGTGATCGCCCTCGTACCTCACCGATCCTGTGCCCCATGACCGCTCACCACTCAGCGGTAGTCGTCCTCGTCGAGCCGCACGACGCGTTTCTGCTCCACCAGGTCCGCCTCGTTGGCGCGCAGGATCTCCTCCTCGGTCAGGGGCTCGTCGCCCTCCGGGTCGAGTTCCGTGTGCTGTTCGGCGGCGTCGTTCTCCGGGGCCTCCACGTCGAGTTCGGCGGCCTCGGCCTCGTCCTCCTCGAACGTCTCGGGATCAGTGGGGTCTACGGCCATGGTGGGCTCCCTTCCTAGAACTCCTGGAGTCTCCCCGAAAGAGGGGGGATCCACATGCGGGTGCCCTGCTATGAGCCTAGGAGACACCCGATCGGGACGCTATGTGTGGTGAAAGGCCGTTTCGGGATCCCTCCCGCGGGACCGACCTCGCCCGCTGTGACGGCGAACACACGAATCACTGCGTGATCGTCTCGTAACATTGCCGCATGTCTTCGACCGAGCTCCCGTCCGTCGCGGCCGCCAATGTGCTCCCGAAGGTCGCGCCCGTCAGGGTCGAGGAGGGGGAGCGGCTCCGGTCGGTCGGACTCCCGGGCATCACGCTGACCGTCCGGTCGAGACCACCGGAGCGCGAGGGGCTGGCACCCGCGCTCTACATCCACGGGCTCGGCGGTTCCTCCCAGAACTGGTCGGCCCTGATGGCGGAGGTCGACGGACTCGTCGACGGCGAGGCCCTGGACCTGCCGGGCTTCGGCGACTCGCCGCCGCCGGACGACGGCGACTACTCGGTCACCGGGCACGCGCGCGCGGTCATCCGCTATCTCGACGCGTCGGGGCGCGGTCCCGTGCACCTGTTCGGCAACTCCATGGGCGGTGCCGTGGTCACACGGGTGGCTGCCGTACGCCCCGATCTGGTGCGTACGCTCACCCTCGTGTCGCCCGCACTCCCAGAGATCTTCATTCAGCGCGGTGCCGTCCCGACGGGATTTCTCGCGCTCCCGGGTGTCGCCGCACTGTTCACCCGCTACACCCAGGGCTGGACGGCCGAGCAGCGGGTCCGCGGGGTCATGGCGCTGTGCTACGGCGACCCCGGGCGCGTCACGCCGGAGGGCTTCCGCAACGCCGTCGAGGAGATGGAGCGGCGGCTGCGGCTGCCGTACTTCTGGGACGCGATGGCACGCTCGGCGCGTGGAATCGTGAACGCGTACACGCTGGGCGGGCAGCACGGCCTGTGGCGTCAGGCGGAGCGCGTCCTGTCCCCTACGCTGCTGGTGTACGGCGGCCGGGACCAGCTGGTCTCGTTCCGCATGGCCCAGCGGGCGTCGCGCGCCTTCCGCGATTCCCGGCTGCTGACCCTGCCGGAGGCGGGGCACGTGGCGATGATGGAGTACCCCGAGGTGGTCTCCACGGCGTTCCGCGAGCTGCTCGCGGACACCGGCGAGCTGCCCGGGAGGGCGGACGGGCCCGAGGGCAGGCACGACGGCCGCGGAGCCGGTGACGGTGCCGTGCCCGACAAGGGTGGTTCCAGGAAGAACGACGAGTCCGGCACGGCCGGCGCGGGGAGCTGAGGCGCGGCGTGGGACGGCACAGCCGCAAGGGGCGGGGCGACAGGACCCAGATGAACACGGGCACGGTGCCCGGCATATCGGCGACGGACGTCCCGGACCGCGGCGCGCGGGAGGCGTCCCGCGAGGCCGACGGAACGCCGGCGCGAGGCGTCCCGCGGTTGCCGGACGGCACGCCGGCCCGCGGAGTGCCCCGATTCCCCGGCGGGGCTCCGGCGCAGCGAGCGCCGCGTCCGGCCGGGGCGACTTCGGCCCACGGGGTGCCACGTCCGGCCGACGGCACCCCCGCCCACGGTGTTCCCCAGGTCCGCGGCGGCCACCCTCAGCAGCGTGAATCAGGCGGCGGCTGGGGCGAGTTCAGGTCTGGGGCGGTCTCCACTGGGACGCCGCAGGCCGCGCCCCCCGGCCGTCGCGGGCCCCGTATCCCCGCACAGCGGTCGCGGACGGACGGCCCCCGCCAGGACTACCTCGACGCCTTCGACGAGGACGACGACGTCTTCACGCCCCGCTGCACGGGCGGCACCGTCCCCCTCACCGACGCCGGTGCCACCGGGAAGGACGCCGAGAGCGGCGACACGCCGGGGCCCACGGCCGAGGAGGCGCCGCGCACAGGGAACGGCAGGGGACGCACGCTCGCCGGGGTCGCGGCCGCCGCCGTCACCACGGTGCTCGCGGTCGTCGTCGCCGGCCAGGTCACCGACGGGCAGGACGACACCGCCGCACGGTCCGCGGTCAGCACCGACCGGGCCCGCGACATCCACGGCTCCGCCACCCGCGGCGACGGCCGTCCGACCCCCTCCACCGCGCCCGGCGCGACACCGCTGACGTACGAGCAGGCCATGGGCAGGAGGTACCCGCTCAGCGCCACGCTGAAGGGCTCGGGGAAGTTCGCCGCCGTCCCCGGTTTCTCCAAGGCGCCGGGCACGGGCCGGAAGTACACCTATCGCGTGGACGTGGAGAAGGGGCTCGGCCTCGACGGGGAACTGTTCGCGCAGGCCGTCCAGAAGACCCTCAACGACGGGCGCAGCTGGGCCCACAGCGGTGCCCGGACCTTCGAGCGCGTCTACTCCGGCAAACCCGACTTCGTGATCACGCTCGCCAGCCCCGGCACCACCGCCGTCTGGTGCGCCAAATCGGGCCTCGACACCACGGAGGACAACGTCTCGTGCGACTCGGCCGCCACCGACCGCGTGATGATCAACGCCTATCGGTGGGCCCAGGGATCGACGACCTACGGTGACGCGATTCACTCCTACCGTCAGATGCTGATCAACCACGAGGTCGGCCACCGGCTCGGCTACGGCCATGTCACCTGTGACAAGGACGGCGAGTTGGCGCCGGTCATGCAGCAGCAGACGAAGTTCCTCGACCACGACGGGATCCACTGTCTGCCCAACCCCTGGCCGTACCCCCGGAGTTGACGGGTGACGCTTTCGTCACATTGACATGCCCAGAGAGTTCGTTCATATTTCTAGGCATGTCGCCCCGTCACGCCTTCAGCCGCGCCGCCATCGAGCTGGCGCTCATCGGCGTGACCCCGCTCTGCGTGGCCGACATCCTCTGTCGCTGACGCCCGCCCCTGGCGTTCGCGTCGCGATCCTCGCCTCCTCCGTGCCCCCTCGGCATCGCTGATCGGTTCACGGATTCCCACGACCCGGCGCCCGGGCAGACGTCTGCTTCCATCCGTCTCACCCGTCGTTCACCTGTCTCGTCATTCGAGACGCGCCCTCGAGAGGTCGTCATTCCGATGCGTCAATCGTCCGTCATAGCGCGCCGCCTGGCAGCGGCATCCGTCGGCCTGGTCGTGGCAGCGGGCGCCGCCGCCTGCGGGCCCAAGGACAACGATGCCAAGGGTGCCGGTGGCGACTCCACGCCCCACAAGGGCGGCACGCTGACCGTCCTGAACTCCGTCCCGCAGGAGGACTTCGACCCGGCCCGCCTGTACACCTCCGGCGGCGGCAACGTCCCCTCCCTGGTCTTCCGCACCCTCACCACACGCAACCGCGAGAACGGCGCCGCCGGCGCCAAGGTCGTCCCGGACCTCGCGACGGACACCGGGCGCCCGAGCGAGAACGCGACCGTGTGGACGTACACCCTCAAGGAGGGCCTGAAGTACGAGGACGGCAGCCCGATCACCTCGGCCGACATCAAGTACGGCATCGAGCGCTCCTTCGCGCCGGAACTCTCCGGCGGTGCCCCCTACCTGCGCGACTGGCTGTCCGGTGCCGCCGACTACCAGGGCCCGTACAAGGACAAGAAGGGTCTTGCGGCGATCGAGACGCCGGACGACCGGACCATCGTCTTCCACCTGAACAAGCCCGAGGGCGAGTTCCCCTACCTGGCCACCCAGACGCAGTTCGCGCCCGTGCCGAAGGCCAAGGACACCGGCACCAAGTACGAGGAGCACCCGGTCTCGTCCGGCCCGTACAAGGTCGTCGAGAACCAGAACGACGGTGAGCGGCTCGTCCTGGAGCGCAACACGCACTGGTCGGAGGACGACCAGCGCAAGGCCTACCCGGACAAGATCGACGTGCGCTCCGGGCTCGACTCCTCCGTGATCAACCAGCGGCTGTCGGCGTCCCAGGGCGCGGACGCCGCCGCGGTCACCACGGACACCAACCTCGGCCCGGCCGAGCTCGCCAAGGTGACCGGTGACAAGGAGCTGGCGTCGCGCGTCGGCACCGGCCACTTCGGCTACACGAACTACATCGCGTTCAATCCGACGGTCAAGCCGTTCGACAACGCCAAGGTGCGACAGGCGGTCTCGTACGCCATCGACCGGTCGTCGGTCGTCAACGCGGCGGGCGGATCCGCGCTGGCGGAGCCCGCGACCACCTTCCTGCCCGACCAGAAGTCCTTCGGCTACACGCCGTACGACCTCTTCCCGGCGGGCCGAACGGGCGACGCGGCCAAGGCCAAGGAGCTGCTGAAGGAGGCCGGTTACCCGAACGGGCTCACCGTCACCCTGACCCACTCCAACAGCAAGGACTTCGAGACGAGTCCGGAGATCGCCACCGCGATCCAGGACGCGCTCAAGAAGGCCGGCATCACGGTCAAGCTCCAGGGCCTGGAGGACAACGACTACAGGGACAAGATCCACAACGTGAAGACCGAGCCGGGCTTCTTCCTGGCTCACTGGGGCGCCGACTGGCCGTCCGGCGGTCCGTTCCTCGCCCCGATCTTCGACGGCCGGCAGATCGTCAAGGACGGCTCGAACTTCAACAACGGTCTGCTGAACGACTCGTCCGTCAACACCGAGATCGACGCGATCAACAAGCTGACCGACCTCGACGCGGCGGCCAAGCGCTGGGGCGCACTGGACCGGAAGATCGGTGAGCAGGCCCTGACCGTGCCGCTGTTCCACCCGGTCTACAAGCGCCTGTACGGCAAGGACGTCAAGAACATCGTGATCAGCGACTGGACCGGTGTGCTGGACATCTCGCAGGTCGCGGTGAAGTGACGTCGTGAGTGAGGCACTTGTCGCCTCTCAGGCCCCCGGGACGGACACATCCGTCCCGGGGGCCTCGGGGGCTCATTCGTTCTGGCGGCGGCTGCGGGCGCAGCGCGCCGCCCTTGTCGCGGCGGTCGTCGTCGCGCTGCTGGTCCTGGTCGCGCTCGTCGCGCCCCTGCTCACCGCGCTCGAGGGCCAGGACCCGACCACGTACCACCCCTCGCTCATCGACTCGGCCCGGGGGGGAGTGCCCGTGGGATCGTTCGGCGGCATGAGCGCCCACCACTGGCTCGGCGTCGAACCCCAGACCGGTCGCGACCTGTTCGCGCGTCTGGTGTACGGGGCCCGGGTGTCGCTCGGCGTCGCCCTCGCGGCGACCGTGGTGCAGGTCGTCATCGGGATCACGATCGGAGTCGCTTCGGCGCTCGGCAGCCGATGGGTCGACCAGCTCCTGAGCCGTGTCACCGACATCATCGTCGCCATGCCTCTCATGATCATGTCCCTGGCGCTGCTCGCCATCGTGCCGTCGAGCTTCCCGCGGCCCGTCCTGGTCACCCTTGTCATCGGACTGATCGCCTGGGGCAACATCGCCAAGATCGTGCGCGCGCAGACGCTCACGCTCAAGGGGCTCGACTACGTCTCCGCGGCCCGGCTCAGCGGCTGGGGGACATGGCGTATCGCCCGCCGCGAACTCCTGCCCGGCCTCGCCGCGCCCGTCATCACGTACGCGGCCCTGCTCGTCCCGATCAACATCTCGGTCGAAGCCGCCCTGTCCTTCCTCGGCGTGGGCGTGAAACCGCCGACTCCGTCCTGGGGGCAGATGCTGACCGCCGCCGACGTCTGGTACCAGGCGGCCCCCCAGTACCTGCTGTTCCCCGCCGGCGCGCTGTTCGTGACCGTCCTCGCGCTCACCGTCCTCGGCGACGGGGTGCGCACCGCGCTCGACCCGCGCGCGGCCTCCCGGCTGCGCGTCGGCGCGGGCCGCAGGCGCGGGGCCGGTTCCGGACCCGGGAAGGGAGCGGACGCATGAGCGGCTTCGGCGGTTTCGTGCTGCGCCGCGGTGTCGGGGCAGTGATCACCCTGTTCGCCATCTCGGTGATCATCTACGTCGTCTTCTACGCCACTCCCGGCAACGTCGCGCAGATCACCTGCGGCCCGCGCTGCTCGCCGGAGCAGGTGCACCAGGTGGCCCAGCAGCTCAGGCTCGACGACCCCCTGTACCTGCGCTACTGGCACTTCCTGGAAGGCATCCTCGTCGGCCAGGACTACTCGACGGGTACGGCCGTGCAGCACTGCTCCGCGCCGTGCCTCGGTCTGTCGTACCAGAGCGACCAGCAGGTCACCGAGCTGATCCTGGCCAAGCTCCCGGTCAGCCTGTCCCTCGTGCTCGGTGCGATGGTCCTGTGGCTCGTCCTGGGCGTCGGGACCGGCATGCTCTCCGCATGGCGGCGCGGCCGGCTGAGCGAGCGCGTGCTGACCGGCATCACCCTGGCGGGCACGGCGACACCCGTGTTCGTCATCGGCCTGGTCCTGATGATCGTGGTCTGCGGCGAGCTGCACCTGCTGCCCTTCCCGCAGTACGTCGCCTTCACCGACGACCCCGAACAGTGGGCGTGGAACCTGCTGCTGCCCTGGCTCTCGCTCGCCCTGATCGAGGCCGCCACGTTCGCCCGCCTGACCAGGGCGTCGATGCTGGAGACCCTGGCCGAGGACCACATACGGACCTTCCGGGCCTACGGCGTCGGCGAGCGCTCGGTCATCGGGCGGCACGCACTGCGCGGCGCGCTCGCCCCGGTCATCGCGCTGAACGCGAACAACTTCGGATCGGCCGTCGGCGGCGCCGTGCTCACCGAGACGCTGTTCGGACTCCCCGGCATCGGTCAGGAACTGGTGCACGCGGTGGCGGTCGTCGACCTGCCGGTGGTCGTCGGCATGGTCCTGGTCATCGGCTTCTTCGTGGTCATCGCCAACGCCGTCGCGGACCTGATGTACGCGGTGGCCGACCGACGGGTGGTACTGGCATGAGCGACTCCCCTGTGACGGCTCCGCTGGTACAGGTCGCGGACCTCACCGTCGAGTTCGGCGGGCTGCGTGCCGTCGACGGACTCTCCTTCGAACTGGCGGAAGGAGGCGCCCTCGGCCTGGTCGGCGAGTCCGGCTCGGGCAAGTCCACCGTCGCGTCCGCCCTGCTGGGGCTGCACCGCGACACGGGAGCCCGGGTCGGCGGGTCGGTGCTGGTCGCCGGGACCGACGTGGGACGGGCGTCCGACGAGGAACTGCGCCGGCTGCGCGGCGCAAAGGCCGCGATGGTCTTCCAGGACCCGCTGTCGTCCCTGGACCCCTACTACGCGATCGGCGACCAGATTGCCGAGGTGTACCGGGTGCACACGCGCGCCTCCCGGCGTGCCGCACGCGCGCGTGCGGTCGAGGTGCTGGACAGGGTGGGGATCCCGGACGCGGCCCGGCGGTCCCGCTCGCGCCCGCACGAGTTCAGCGGGGGCATGCGCCAGCGCGCCCTGATCGCCATGGCACTGGCCTGCGAACCCGATCTGCTGATCGCCGACGAACCGACCACCGCGCTGGACGTGACCGTCCAGGCCCAGATCCTCGACCTGCTGCACACCCTGCGGCAGGAGACCGGGATGGGGCTGCTGCTGGTCACGCACGACGTGGGTGTCGCCGCCGAGAGCGTCGACGAGGTGCTCGTCATGCGGGACGGGAAGGCAGTCGAGCACGGCTCGGTCGCCACCGTGCTCGGGGCGCCCGGCGAGGAGTACACCCGGGACCTGCTGAGCGCGGTCCCGCGCGTGGACGTCTCCCGGGTCTCCCCGGCCGCCCCCTCGGAGGAGGTCGTGATCGAGGCGGTGGGGCTGCGGCGCGAATTCGGCCGCGGCAGGGGCAGGTTCGCCGCCGTGGACGATGTGTCGCTGACGGTCAGGCGCGGGGAGACCCTCGGAGTCGTGGGCGAGAGCGGCAGCGGGAAGACCACGCTCGGGCGCATGCTGGTCGGGCTGCTCGAGCCCACGGCCGGAGAGGTCCGCTACGAGGGAGGCGTGCGGTCGGGGGTGGGCCCGGCCGTCCAGATGGTCTTCCAGGACCCCGTCTCCTCCCTCAACCCCCGGCGCAGTGTGGGCGAGTCGATCGCCGACCCGTTGCGGGCACGCGGAGAGCGCGACGAGCGGCACATCCGGCACCGCGTGGGCGAACTCCTCGCACGCGTCGGGCTCGATGCGGAGCACTACGACCGCTACCCGCACGAGTTCAGCGGTGGGCAGCGCCAGCGCGTCGGTATCGCGCGGGCCCTCGCCGCCGATCCGCGCGTCATCGTGTGCGACGAACCGGTCTCCGCCCTCGACGTCACCACCCAGGCCCAGGTGGTCGCCCTGCTCGGCGAGCTGCAGCGCGAACTCGGGCTCGCGCTCGTCTTCGTGGCGCACGACCTCGCGGTCGTGCGCCAGGTCAGCGACCGGGTCGCCGTGATGCGCGGCGGACGGATCGTCGAGTACGGGCCGGCCGACGAGGTGTACGGGGCGCCCCAGGACCCGTACACCCGGCAGCTCCTGGCCGCCGTGCCGGCCCTCGACCCCGTGGTGGCCGCCCGGCGGCGCAGCGCGCGCAAGGAGCTGACCTCGGCGTGACGCCCCGTCGGGCAAGGCTCGGCATCGGGACGGAGTGTGATCCGTTGAACTCATAGCGCGACCGAACGCGCTCCGTCCGGGAAAGTTACGACCGTTCACCCCTTTTGGTGGCGCGATGGACAACCGTCCATCGCGCCACCGCCTTGTCCGCATACGTTCGTCCCGCTGCGAGCCGCCGGGGCCAACGGCGGTTCCCATATGGGAGATCGGGGGTGCACACGTGCGCATCGGACTGCTTACGGAGGGTGGCTATCCGTATGTGAATGGTGACGCCGGGCTCTGGTGCGATCGGCTGGTGCACGGACTCGGGCAGCATGAGTTCGACGTCTACGCGCTCAGCCGCACGGAACGGCAGGAAGCCGAGGGCCGGATCCCGCTGCCGCCACAGGTCGGCAGGGTGCGGACGGCGCCCCTGTGGAGACCGCAGGACGACGGGGCGGTGCACGGGCGCCGTGCGCGGCGGCGGTTCACCGATGCGTACGCGGAACTGGCCGCCGCGCTCTGTGCTGCGCAGCAGCCGGGCCCGACGCAGCAGGACTCCGAGGGCGCCGGCCCCGAGGCGGACCGTTTCGGCGCAGCGCTGTACGCGCTTGCCGAACTCGCCCGCGACGAGGGCGGACTGACCGGTGCCCTGCGCTCCGAGACCGCCCTGCGCGCCCTCGAACACGCCTGCCGCGCGCCCCACGCCCTGCGTACGGCGCGCGCGGCGCGCGTTCCCGAACTGCTCGAAGTCGCCGCCCAGGTCGAACGCGCCCTGCGCCCCCTCTCGCTCCGCTGGTACGAGGACGACGCCCTCGGCGCCGTCGACCTCTGCCATGCCACCACGGGCGGTGCCGCGGCCCTCACCGGGCTGCTCGCCGGACACTTCACCGGAGTTCCGCTCCTGGTCACGGAGTACGGCGTCCAGTTGCGAGCGCACTACCTGGGGGCGCAGGAGGAGGCGTCCCCGGTACGCGCGCTGCTCGCCTCCTTCCACCGGCGGCTGGCCGCCGAGGTCTACCGCAGGGCGGCCTGCATCACACCCGGCAACACCCATGCCCGCCGCTGGCAGGAACGGTGCGGCGCCGACCGGGAGAGGCTGCGCACGGTCTATCCCGGCATGGAGGCGTCCCGCTTCACGGAGGTGGGCGAGTCGGCCGACGGCGCGGACCCGCACACCCTGGTCTGGGTCGGCCGTGTCGAACCCGCCAAGGATCTGATCTCCCTGCTGCACGCCTTCGCGGAGATCCACCGGGAGGAGCCGAAGGCGCGCCTGCGGATCGTGGGCGCCGCCGCCGACGCCGACGGCACGGCCTATCTGGGGCACTGCAAGGCGCTGGCCGCACAGCTCTTCCCCGACGAGGCCGAAGGCGTGCACGCCATCGGCGACAACCCGGTGTCCTTCGAGGAGATCGGCGGGCCGGAGGTGCCCGACCTGGCGGCGGCGTACGCCGCCGGCGCGGTCGTTGTCCTGTCGAGCGTGGTCGAAGGGTTCCCGATCAGCCTGGTGGAGGCCATGTTCTGCGGCCGGGTGACGGTCTCCACGGACGTGGGCGCGGTGGTGGAGGTCATCGGTGGCACGGGACTCGTGGTCCCGTCGCGCAATCCGCGGGCGCTCGCGGAGACGTGCCTGGCGTTGCTGAGTGACCCCGAGCGCCGTGAGCGCCTCGGCGCGGCCGCCCGCGCGCGGGCCCTGGAGCTGTTCACCGTCGAGCAGAACGTGGCGGCATTTCACGGCATTTACCTGGAGATCGTCTCGCACGCCCCGGTGCGGCGGGTGCTGGTGAACGAATCGGGCGAGCCGCTGCCCTTCGGAGCACCGGCGGAGTCCCATCTGCCCGGCCGCTGGACCGAGGTGCGGACGCCGGGCGGCAGGCCTCGCTGGGCGTGGGCGCCGGGCGAGCCGACGGCTTCCGGGCGTCCCGCACGACAGCGCAAGGGATCCGTCCCGGCCGTGGAGGGGGCGCGATGAGCGACCTCGGAGAACTGGACCGCCCCGGCACACCGGGCGACTCCGGCCCCTGGGACACACAGTCGGAGGAATGGCTCGCCGGGGTGTGGGAAGGGCACGCGGACGAGGCCGTCCCGGACGCCGACCGCGAGGTTCGACCCCAGGGCGGAGCATCGTCCGGCGGGACCGAGAGCACGGCGGACAGGACGGACCCGGGCCGGGCGGCGGTCCGTGCACCGGGCGCCGAGCCGCGCTCGAATGCCGGCACGCCGGAGCATGCGCCCCCTGCCGCGGGAGTCACCGCCCACGCGGCCGACAGCGGCGACCCGGGCCGCAGGGCCTCTGCCCGCCGCGGTGCCGTCGACCCGGTCAAGACCCTCCTCCACCGGCACCGCGAGCTGTGCGAGCGCGCCGTCGACCCACTGGAGATCGCGGCCGGTCTCGAGGCGCACGGCCTGACCGACCGGACCGCCGCCCGCTTCCGGCACCGGGACGTCTTCTCGCTGGCCGAGGAGATGTACGCGCGCGTGCCGCGCGACGGCGACGCGCCCCCGCCACGATCCGGGCCCGCGCCGGCCGCCCGCGGGAACTGGGTGTGGGTGCTCCTCGCGCTGCTCCCCGGCGCGCTGTGCACGGCCGCCGTCATCGGGCTGCGGGCCACCGAGGGCAGGGTCCGGCTCGCCGTCGCCGCGTTCGGCGTCCTCGCGGTCGCGTTCGGCCTGCGCACGGCGCTCCGACGCGGCCCGCTCCGCGCGCCCGCCCGAGCCGCGTCCACCGCGACCCGCGTCTGGACCTGCTGGCTGCTCGCCTACGCCCTCCTCGGCGACGGCCTGTTGGAGGCCGCGCTGAACGGCGGCCCGCACGGGACCTGGACCTTGGCCGTCGCCCCGGTCCTCGCCCTCGCCCTGGCCGTCGCCCCCGCCGTCTGGTGCGCCCACCTCTTCGCGCTGCGCGCCCGCCGCAAACTCACCGTCAGCCGCGGCCTGGAGGACTTCACGTCCTCGGCGAAGCCGCTCCTGCTCGGCACGTTCGGACTCTTCCTCTGCGCCCTCGGAGCCCTGCTCGCACTGTGCGGGGCACTGCTGGGCGAGCCCACCGCATACGCCGGAGCCGCCGCGGTGGGAGCGCTCCTTCTGCTTGCCCGGCTGCTCTGCGTGCACGGTTTCGGCCATGCCCCGGCGGTCGTCCTCGGCACCGTCGCCGTCGCCGAGGCCACTGCCCTGGCCTCGGTCTTCGCCGGACGGCTCCCCGGCTGCTCGTTCCTTGCCGCGCCGGTGCGGACCCTGACAGACACCGGGGGAGCGGACGCCGTCCCGGCCCTGCTGTGCGCGCCGGCCGCCCTGGCCCTGCTGGCCCACGCGCTGCGGACCCTGACCCGGGCGTCCGCCCACGCCAGGCCGCCCGGATCCCCGTGAGTCCGGTCCATGGCGTCCCGCCTCCGACGTCGTGAACCGCCGTTGCAGCCGGGGACCTCGTCCCCGGCACCCGTCTCCCGCGGGGCCGACACCGCGGGCCCTCTCATCCCACGGCACCACCCCGAAGGAGAACGTCAGATGATCACCTCCCGAACCGGAGAATCCGCCCCGGGAGCCGCCCGATGAGGGTCCTGCTGATCGGAGCCAACGGATATCTCGGACGCTTCGTCGCCGACCGGCTGCTCGCCGACCCGGCCGTGCAGCTCACCGCGCTCGGCCGCGGCGACGACGCCGACGTACGGTTCGACCTCGCCTCCGGCAGCCCGGGCGCGCTCACCCGCTTCCTGGACGCCGTCCACCCCGGGGTCGTCATCAACTGCGCGGGAGCCATCAGAGGCGGCGCCCGCGACCTCACCCGGCACAACACCGTCGCCGTCGCCACCGTGTGCGAGGCCCTGCGCCGCAGCGGCTGCGGGGCCCGGCTGGTGCAGATCGGCTGCGGGGCCGAGTACGGACCCAGTCAGCCCGGCTCCTCCACGGCCGAGGACGCCATCCCGCGTCCCGGCGGCCCGTACGGCGTCAGCAAGCTCGCCGCGACCGAACTGGTCCTCGGCTCGGGCCTGGACGCCGTCGTGCTCCGCGTCTTCTCACCCGCGGGACCCGGCACCCCCGCCGGATCCCCGCTGGGTCGCCTGGCCGAAGCGCTCCGCCGTGCCATGCAGTCCGGCGACGGCGAACTGAAGCTGGGCGGTCTCGGCGCCCAGCGTGACTTCGTCGACGTCCGCGACGTCGCCCGGGCCGTCCATGCCGCGTCCCTCTCCGCGGCGCAGGGTGTGATCAACATTGGCTCCGGCCGCGCGGTACGGCTCCGCGACGCGGTCGCCGTCCTCGCCCGTGTGGCCGGCTACGGCGGCAACCTGCATGAACTCGACGGACCTCCCGGACCGATGCGGTCGGCCATCGGCCATCCGCGCAACGACCCGGAGCATGCCGCTCCCGTCGCCCATCCCTACCCGGACGGCTGCGGCAGCTGGCAGCAGGCCGATGTGCGCACCGCCCGCGACAGGCTCGGCTGGCGCCCGCGGATCAACCTCGAAGAGTCCCTCGCCGACATCTGGATGGAGGCGGCATGCCGCATCTGACCAGCACCACAGCGGGCACCACGAGCACCGGCCTGGACATGGGCCTCGGTATTCCCGGTTATGCGCACCCGCTCGTCGCCCCGCTGGAGTGGGGGGAGCTCACACGCCCCGGCACCCCGGTGCACTGGGCGGTCCTCAACGTGAGCGGAGGCCCGGGCATCCGGCCCGACCCGCACTGCCTGGAGGCGGCGGGACGGCTGACCAACGCGGGCGTCCGTGTTCTCGGTCACCTCGACGTCACCTATGGCGCGCGGCCCCACGGCGAGTTGATCTCCGAGGCCCACCGCTATCTCGACTGGTACCGGGTCGACGGATTCTTCCTGGACCGGTGCCCGACCGAGCGCGCCGCACTTCCCGAGATCCGCCGCACCATCACCACCCTGCGTACACTCCTCGCTCCGGGCCACATCGTGCTGGGGCACGGCGCGCACCCGTATCCCGGATACGCCGAGAACGGCGACCAGTTGGTCACGTACTCCGGCCCCTGGAGCGAGTACCGCTGGTCGCAGGTGGCCGAGTGGACCGCCGACTATCCGCCCGAGCGGTTCTGCCACTTCGTGCACGGTGTTCCCCGCCGCCATCTCGAGGAGGCATTACGCATCGCGCGCTGGCAGGGGGCCGGGACGATCTGGTTCACCGACCGCTACGGCCGGGGTGGCCGAACCGACCCCTGGGAGTCCCTGCCCGGCTACTGGGACGAAATCGTCTCGCGCATCGGACCGGGTGTCTCGGAATGAAGAAGGGCGTGGCAGTGTTACGGGTGAACAACCGTAGTGATTGACCGACCAACGGAGTCCCCGTGTCGCTGCCACCCCTGGTTGAGCCGGCTGCCGAGCTCACCGTAGACGAGGTCCGCAGGTACTCCCGCCACCTGATCATCCCCGATGTCGGGATGGACGGGCAGAAGCGGCTGAAGAACGCGAAGGTGCTCTGTGTGGGCGCGGGCGGTCTGGGCTCGCCCGCCCTGATGTACCTGGCCGCGGCCGGCGTGGGAACGCTGGGGATCGTGGAGTTCGACGAGGTCGACGAGTCGAACCTGCAGCGGCAGATCATCCACAGCCAGGCCGACATCGGCCGCTCGAAGGCCGAGTCCGCGCGTGACTCGGTGCAGGGCATCAACCCTTACGTGAACGTGATCCTTCACGAGGAGCGGCTCGAGGCCGACAACGTGATGGACATCTTCAGCCAGTACGACCTGATCGTCGACGGCACGGACAACTTCGCCACGCGCTACCTGGTCAACGACGCGTGCGTGCTGCTGAACAAGCCATACGTGTGGGGCTCGATCTACCGCTTCGACGGCCAGGCCTCCGTCTTCTGGTCCGAGCACGGCCCCTGCTACCGCTGCCTGTACCCGGAGCCCCCGCCGCCGGGCATGGTCCCGTCGTGCGCCGAGGGCGGCGTCCTCGGCGTGCTGTGCGCGTCCATCGGCTCCATCCAGGTGACCGAGGCGATCAAGGTCCTCACCGGCACGGGCGAGCCGCTCGTCGGCCGGCTGATGATCTACGACGCCCTGGAGATGCAGTACCGCCAGGTCAAGGTTCGCAAGGACCCGAACTGCGCGGTCTGCGGTGAGAACCCGACCGTCACCGAGCTCATCGACTACGAGGCCTTCTGTGGCGTCGTCTCCGAGGAGGCCCAGGCGGCCGCCGCCGACTCGACGATCACTCCCAAGCAGCTCAAGGAGTGGATCGACGACGGCGAGAACATCGAGATCATCGACGTCCGCGAGCCGAACGAGTACGAGATCGTCTCCATCCCGGGTGCCCGGCTGATCCCGAAGAACGAGTTCCTCATGGGCACCGCGCTGGAGAGCCTCCCGCAGGACAAGAAGATCGTCCTGCACTGCAAGACGGGTGTCCGCAGTGCGGAAGTCCTCGCCGTGCTGAAGTCGGCGGGCTTCGCGGACGCGGTCCACGTGGGCGGTGGCGTGATCGGCTGGGTCAACCAGATCGAGCCCGACAAGCCCGTGTACTGACCCCTACGGCGTACCGGCGAGACACAACAGGCCCACGGCTGCGACCAGTCCAGCTGCCGTGGGCCTGTGCCATGGCCGGTCGCCCTCGGCCTGCGCGCACGGGCAGGGAACCCCCGGCGCTCAGTCCACATCTGATGGCACGCGCGTGGCCTGGTGGTAGTACATCCGCCAGCCTTCGGCTCCGTCCCCCTTGCGCCAGATCGAACTGTGCCTGGTCCTGCGCTCGCCGATCATGGTCTCGAACGTCAGATGCACAAGCCCGGGCGCGAGCAGCACCCCCGAGATCTTCGAGGGCTCGTAGTGCGGACCGTCCTCCGCGCTGCCGGCAAGCCCGGCCAGTTCGGCCAGCATGGAGTCGTACGTCCACCGCCGTCCCGACCCGCCGATCTCGACGAACTCCGGGTCGAGAAGCCGCCCGGCACGTTCGCGCGAGGCACGCACATCCGGATCCATGAGAAGCAACTCGCCCGCGATGGCCTGGCTCACATCGTCTGTCGCACTGTCCATGGGCCCATCCTCACCCGGCCCGTCCGGCCGGCCGCCACCGGGCGGGCGCCGGCACCCTTGCCCGAGGGCTTCGGGCGCCGCGATGCCCGAAGCCCTCGCGATCGTCATGAGCAGACCTTGCCCTCCGCCGGGACAGTGCCGTTCAGCAGATAGGCGTTCACCGCCGAGTCGACGCAGTCGCTTCCGCTCCCGTACGCCCCGTGTCCCTCGCCCTTCCAGGTGAGCAGGACGCCGACGCCCTTGCCGAGCCCGTCGGCCATCTTCTGCGCGCCCTCGTACGGCGTCGCGGGATCCCCGGTGTTGCCCACCACCAGGACGGGCGCCGCTCCCGGGGCGCTGACCTCGGGATGGTCGAACTCCCCGGCCACCGGCCAGTCGTGACACCAGCCGGCCGTGTCCCAGCCCAGGAAGTCGCCGAACACGGGGGAGATCTTCTCGAACTCCGGCAGCAGCTTCTTCATCTGCTGCGCCGTCGGCCGCTGCTTGTCGTCGAGGCACGATATGACCCGCTGGGAGTGCGTCGTAGTGCCGTAGCGGCCCGAGGCGTCCCGCTCGTTGTAGGAGTCGGCGAGCCTCAGCAGCTCCGAGCCGTCGCCCGACTGGGCCGACTGCAGGGCGATGGTGAGGGCGGGCCAGCTGTCCTTGCTGTAGAGCGGCAGGACGATGCCGGTGAGGGCCAGGCTCTGGGTGAGCTTGCGCCCGGAGGACGTCGGCAGCGGCTTGGCGTCGATCCGCTTCATCAGGTCCGCGATCTCGCGGGAACCCTGCTTCGGGTCCTGGCCGGTCGACTTGAGGTAGTCGTCCAGGGCCCGCTGGAAGCCGAGGGTCTGGTTCTTGGCGTGGCCCACGCTGTCGGCCGTCGGGTCCACGACCGCGTCGAGCACGGACCGGCCGATGTGGGTCGGGAACAGATGGGCGTACACACCGCCGAGTTCGGTGCCGTAGGAGATGCCGAAGTAGTGCATCTTGCGGTCGCCGAGCACCTCGCGGATCAGGTCCATGTCGCGTGCCGTGTCGGTGGTCGACACATGCGCGAGCAGCTTTCCGGCGGCCTTGGCGCAGCCCTTGCCGAAGTCGGCGGCGTCGCGGAGATACGCCGTCTCCTCGGCGGAGTCGTCCGGAGTGGTGTCGACGGTCTCGGCCGCCTGGATCGCCTTGTCGCTGCGGCAGCGGATCCCCTCGCTGGCGCCGACCCCGCGCGGATCCCAGCTCACCAGGTCATAGCGCTCGTGGAGCTTGGAGACGACGTTCGCGTACGACGGCAGTATCGAGACGCCCGACCCTCCAGGCCCGCCGAAGTTGAAAAGGAGCGAGCCTATGCGGCTGTCTCCGGTGGCCTTGGAGCGGATCAGTGCCACGCCGATGGTCTCACCACCCGGCTTCGACCAGTCCAGAGGCACCTTCACCGTCGCGCACTGCCAGTCGCCGGACGGCGCGGAGGCGCCCGTGCAGCGACCCCAGTCGAGCTTTTGGGAGGTGAGGGAGGAGGGCAGGCCGGAGGACGTCGCGGGAGCGGACGCCGAGAACGCGTCGTCGGACCCGTGCTTCGCGTCGTCGTCGGACGCGCCGGACGAACCGCCGCAGCCTGTCAGCAGCACCGCCGCGGCGACCGCGGCCGTCCACCATGCGAAACGTGACATGTGCACCCCCCTGACGAGCTCCCCGCACGGAGACGCGAGGAACAGTCAGGCCATAGTAGGCGGGCCCGGCCGAGACCATGCCCGCCTGTGGATAAGTCACTGACCTGCGCTTTTCCTGTGATTGTGCGCCGGTCGAGGAAGGGTCGCCACCGGGAGCCGGCGGGATCAGTAGCAGACGGTACCGGCCGGCGGGATCCGTCCGTTCAGCAGATAGTTGTTCACGGCGTTCTGCACGCACTTGCTGCCGCTGTCGTAGGAGCCGTGCCCCTGGCCGTGGTAGGTCAGCTCGATGCCGACACCCTTGCCCAGCGCCTGCGCCATCCTCCTCGCGCCCTCGTACGGGGTGGCGGGGTCACCGGTGTTGCCGACGACCAGGATCGGCGGGGCACCGGGCGCGCTCACGTTCGGATGGGTGGCCGCTCCCGCGACCGACCAGTCGGTGCAGCTGACCATTCCCCAGGCCAGGAGCTCGCCGAACAACGGGGACGCGGCCCGGAACTGCGGCAGGCTCGCCTTCACGTCCGCGGTGGTGTAGCGCGCCTTCTGGTCCGCGCAGTTGATGGCGATGTTCGCGGGGATCAGATTGCTGTACTGGCCGTTGTCGCTGCGCCCGTTCATCGCGTCGGACAGCAGCATCAGCACCTTGCCGTCGCCGGCGTACGCCTGCTGGAGGCCCTCGGTGAGGTACGGCCAGAAGTCCTTGGAGTACAGGGCCTCGGCGATGCCGTTGACCGCGGCGGTCTGGGTGAGCAGCCGGGGCGCGATGCCGGGGATCGGCTTGCTGTCGAGCCTCTTGATCAGCGCGGCGATGCGGTTCCTGACGTCCTGCGGCGTCTTGCCGATCGGGCATCCCGTGCTCTGCTGGGTGCAGTTCCGGGCGAAGTTGTCGAACGCGAGCTGGAAGCCCTTGGCCTGTCCGAGCGCGCTCTGTTTCGAGTCCTGTGTCGGGTCGACGACCGCGTCGAGCACGGCCCGTCCGAGCTTTCCGGGGAACAAGTGGGCGTAGACGCCGCCGAGTTCGGTGCCGTACGAGATGCCGAAGTAGTTCAGCTTGGCGTCGCCGAGCACCTGACGCATCAGGTCCATGTCCCGGGCGGCGTCGGTGGTGCCTACATACGGCAGCACCTTGCCGGAGTTCAGCTTGCAGGTCCTGTTGAACCGCTCGGTGTTGTAGAGGTACGTCTTCTTCTCGGCCGGGGTGTCGGGCGTCGCGTCCTGCTGGAAGAACGCGTCGAGTTGCTGGTCGTTCTCGCAGATCACGGGCGAACTGCGGCCGACGCCGCGCGGGTCGAAGCTCACCAGGTCGAAACGGGTGCGCAGGGCCGCGTAGTCCTGCGCGAAGGCGGGCAGCGTGCTGACGCCGGAGCCGCCCGGGCCCCCGAAGTTGAAGACGAGGGAGCCGATGCGCTTGCTCGGGGGGCCACTGGCCTTCACCCGGATCAAGGCTATGTCGATGGTGCCGCTCTTGGGGTTGTCCCAGTTCAGGGGCGCTTTCATGGTGGCGCACTGCCATCGGCTGCCGTCGGGCAGCGGCGCCGGGGCGCTGCCGCCGCCCTGCGCGGCGGAGGGCGCGGGGCAGTCCTTCCAGTTCAGCTTCTGACCGGCCGTGTTCGCGGTCGGGCCCGAAGGCGCCCCGGTTGCGGGGCCGGTGGTCCAGCCCGTCAGCAGGGGGGTGGCGAGGACAGCGGTGGCGGCCAGTGAGACGGCGCGGATCCTGTGAGGGTTCGACATGATCCCATCGTGCGGGCGCACGGCGAGAAGCGCTCAGAATGCGGGCCGTGCGGGTGAGTTCGGGTGCCGAAAACCGCGTGTCGCTTTGCGTGTCGGGGGCCGGCGCCCGCCCCTGGCCCCGGTACTAGAGCGACCCCTTGCGCGTCAGATGGTTGAAGAACAGCCACCCGGGCAGGACAGGCAGCCACAGCGTCAGCAGCCGGTACAGCAGCACCGCCGGCGCGGCCACCTCCTTGGGGAGGCCGACGGCGATGAGGCCGACGGTCAGGGTGGCCTCCACCGCGCCCACGCCGCCCGGGGTCGGCGCGGCCGATCCGAGCGCGTTGCCCGCGAGGAAGACGACCGCGACGCTGGCCAGGGTCAAAGTGGTCGGCTCCTCGTGACCGAACGCCCGGATCGACGCGTCCAGGCACATCACGAACGACGCGGTCAGCAGCAGCATGCCGCCGATACCGGTGACCAGCTTCTGGGGGCGCTGCAGCACGTCCAGCATGCGCGGCACGACACCCGCGAACAACGACCTCACGCGCGTGACGACGAACTTCCGCAGGAACGGCACCGACGTGACCACCAGGACGAGCACCGCGACCGTCAGCAGGCCCGCGATGACCGTACGGGAGGGGGACAGCGAGGGTGTCTTCTCGGTGCCCGTGAGATAGCCGAAGGAGAGCAGCATCAGCACATGACAGCCCAGTCCGAACAGCTGCGAGGCGCCGACGCTGGCGACCGCGAGACCCGGCCGTACGCCGGCGCGCTGCAGGAAGCGCGTGTTGAGCGCCACTCCGCCGACCGCCGCGGGCGCCACGATCTTCACGAAGGAGCCGGCGACCTGCGCCGCCACGGTCCGCCAGAACGGCACCCGCTCGGGCACGAAGCCCAGCAGCGCCATTGCGGCCGCGACATAACTCAGGGCGGAGAAGAGCACGGCCGCCGCCACCCAGCCCCATTCGGCGCTGGAGAAGAGCGTGCCGAACTCGATGTGAGTCAGCTGGGTGAGCAGGAAGTACGCGCCGATGGCACCCGCGATGAAGCTGATCAGGGTTCGGGGCCGCACTCGCTCCAGGCGAACCGGCTCGACCGGCGCCTGCGGGCGGATCCGCAGCACCTGGTGGCGGATCTGGGTGAGCAGATCCTCCTCGCGTGCCTCGTCGAGCGCCTCGTCGAGCGCTCGCTTCTCGGCCCGGTGCTCTGCGCGGGCCGCCTTCTTGTCGGGCTTGTCGAGGACGACTTCCGCGCCCTCGTGGCCTTCCTCCAGGCGGGCCGCCTTGGCCTGCCGGGACGCCTCGAGGACCGCCTCCCGCTCGCGATGCGCCCGTTCGCGGGCGAGTTTCCTGAGCGTCGCGCGCGTGGAGCGCGTCAGGGCGATGGGCTGGAGCATGGGCAGACAGTCGGCGACCGCGTCCGGGCCGAGCACGCCGACCGCGGACGCCACCGCGCGCGGGGCACCGACGCGCAGCCCGAGCGTGGTCAGCAGCTGCGCGATGTCCATCCGCAGTACCAGGTCGCCGGCCGCGATCTCGCCGTTGCGCAGATCCGTCAGGATCACCGCGCCCGAGCCGTCCACCACGATGGCGTCGCCGGCCAGCCGGCGGTGCGCGATGCGCCGTGACTGGAGGGCGCGCACCTGCTGCCAGGTGTCGCGCATCAGCTCGTCGGTGATCTCCTCGTCGGCCAGCTGGTCCAGGTTTCGGCCGCCGGTGTGCTCGTAGACGAGCATCACGGCGTCCGGGCCGAGCTCCGAGGTCGCGATCAGCTTGGGGGCGTTCGCTCCTGCCGCGATGGCCGCGTACGCGAGGAGCGCCTCCTGCTCGAGGGCCTGGCGGAGCGACTGCAGGCTGCGGCGAGTGGTGATGCCGCGCAGGGTCAGCTGCCGCCACACACGGTAGAAGAAGGCCTGGGCCTGCTGCTCGCGGTCGACGACGGTGACGTCCAGGGGCGGGCCGTCCTCCAGGGTGACGAAGTAGCGCCGGCCGCGGTCGCCGCTGTCCGTCGTGTCGGGCATGTCCTCGCGCGCCGCGGTCACGGGGCGGAAGCCCACGGTGCGCAGGCCCGCCATCAGGGTCCGCCCGGTGGGCCGTACGTTCGGAGAGCCGACCGCGTACAGCGTCCCGGCCGCCACGGTCCAGCCGATCAGGACCGTCAGGACGATCGAGAACGGGGTGGTGTAGCCGGTGACCAGCATCGAGAAGGCGTCGAGCAGCAGCACCACCCACAGCACGGCGCGCCAGCGGGGTCGGCGTGACATGCCGACGGCCGTCATATAGGCGATGACGGGTGCGAGGTAGCCGTGCACCGGGTCGGTCAGGGCGTGGATGTCGCCGGGGGAGGGCTGGGTGAGTGCGTCCTGGATGGAGGGCGGCGCCGCCCGCGCGACCCACAGGTCCGTGGCGAGCGTCACCCCGTGGGCGAGGACCGCCGCGAGGACGCCGTCGGCGATCCGCAACCCGTCCCGCTTGATCAGCCGCTCGATCGCGAAGGCGACGGGCACCAGAAGGATCGCGATGCTCGACGCCAGACCCGCGATCTTGATCAGGAGGTCGGGTGCCTGCCCGGTCCCCTTGTTGATGTCCTGTTCGAGCCCCGATGTGGTGCCGTGTGCGAACGCCGCGATCGCAAGGAGCACCGCGATCGCGAGCACGCCCACCAGGAGGCGCATGAGATCGGAGGGACGGTGCACGCGCGCGGGGAGCAGCGGTTCGTCGCCCTCGACCTCGTCGTTGTGGGCGTCGACGCGGTCCTCCTCGGACTGGTGACGCGGGCCGGTCTTCGGGGCCTCCGGCGGCCCCTTCGCGTCGTGTGCCTTATTGTGCGCGTTTTCGCCGGTCTGCGGCTTCTTGTCGTCGGTGCCTTCGCTGCGGGTCCGTCCGGCTGCGGCGGTGTCCGGGCGCGACGAAGCCTCAGAGGTGCCCTCCGCGTCGTCGGGGTGCACACCCTGCTGTTTCATCGTCTCTTCTTGATCTCGTATCACCAGTCACCGCCCGCATGATGGTGGCATGGCACCCCGACACACGGGGGCATCAGGGTGCAAATGCGGGGGCGCACAGTCTGCCCGAAGCGCCGCCCCGGGGCGAGGCATACGCCCGGAGGCTCTCATGTCACATTGTCGGTCCCGTGGGGCAGGATGGGGCGGATGAGCGAGGAGAGCCTGCCGGACGCCCTGCCGGAGTACGCGGAACGTGTCCTTGACGTGGCGGATCGTATTCCGCCGGGACGCGTGATGACGTACGGGGACGTGGCGGAGTGGCTGGAGGAGGGCGGACCGCGTCAGGTGGGTCGTGTGATGGCCCTCTACGGAGGCGCGGTTCCCTGGTGGCGCGTCATCCGCGCGGACGGTGTGCTGCTGCCCGGCCATGAACTGGAGGCGCTGGGCCACTACCGCGAGGAGGGGACCGCACTGCGCGAGGCGAGCCGCGCCGCCGAGGGCCATCTGCCCCGGGTCGACGTGAGACGGGCGCGCTGGGACGGCGAGGAGCGCCCGCAGGGGCACCCCTGACGGCTTCCGGTGCCGGAGGGGGCCCAAGACGGCCTGTCGCCCGTTCGGGGCAACCAGGGCACGTCTGTGGCCTGGGTTACGTTCGTGCTGCGGGGGACACCAGTGGCCCGTGAGGCGTGCCGGACCAAGGGGAAGGCCTGCTTCCGCCGTTCGCACGGGCGTAGCGTCGACGACGCGCGTGACGACCCTCATCCCTCCGTCACCGCCCGGCAGCCCTTCGGACCCCCGCCCGACGACCACACACCGACGACGGCGTTCCGCGCCGGCAGCGACAAGCACGAGCACGACGACCAGGACCGGCGAACCACGTGAGCTCCTCTTCCTCCACCCGGCGCCTGCCGCACCCCGGGGTGCGGCAGGGGAGCCGTGGCGCTTACCGACTGGTGCGTACCCCGCCTGTCCGGGTGGATCCCCCTCTGCTGGACGCAGCACAGCGGACGGTGGTTGACCACGGGGCCGGCCCGCTGCTCGTCCTCGCAGGCCCGGGCACCGGCAAGACGACCACACTGGTCGAGTCCGTCGCCGCCCGGATCGCCCGCCGCGGCGACCCGGAGCGCATCCTGGTCCTGACGTTCAGCCGCAGGGCCGCCATCGACCTGCGCGACCGGATGGCGCAGCGCACAGGGGCGGCGCACGCCCCGCAGGCCACCACGTTCCACTCCTTCTGCTACGCCCTGCTCCGCGCCCACCAGGACAGCGACCTCTTCGTCGAGCCCCTGAGGCTGCTGTCGGGACCCGAGCAGGACGTGGCCGTGCGGGAGCTGCTGGCCGGCCAGCCCGACCTGGAGCGCCTCGGCCTCGCGCACGTCCGCTGGCCCGACGAACTGCGTGCCTGCCTGACCACGCGGGGCTTCGCCGACGAGGTCCGCGCCGTACTGGCCCGCACCCGCGAACTGGGCCTCGGCCCCCACGCCCTGCGCCGCTTCGCCGAGCGCATCGGCCGCCCCGACTGGCAGGCGGCCTCCGCCTTCCTCGCGGAGTACCTGGACGTCCTGGATCTCCAGGGAGTGATCGACTACGCCGAGCTGGTCCACCGTGCGGTGCTGCTGGCCCGTCGCCCCGAGGTCGCGGAGCGGCTGGCCGCCCGGTACGACGCGGTCTACGTCGACGAGTACCAGGACACCGACGCGGCGCAGGTCCGCCTCCTGAAGGCGCTCGCGGGCCGCGGCCGCACGCTGGTGGCCTTCGGGGACCCCGACCAGTCGATCTACGCGTTCCGCGGCGCCGACGTGGGCGGCATCCTGGACTTCCCGCACGCCTTCCCGCGCAGGGACGGCGCCCCGGCGCCCGTCGAGGTCCTCAGGACGTCCCGCCGCTCCGGCGCCGCCCTCCTGGCCGCGACCCGGATGCTGACCCAGCGCATGCCCCTCACCCGGCTTCCGGCGGAGAAGGTGCGCGCCCACCGCGAGCTCGGCGCGGTGCGCGACGGCGGCCGGATCGAGGTCCTCACCTGCCCCACGGCCGGTGCGGAACTGGACAACATCGCCGACATCCTGCGCCGGGCGCACCTGGAGGACGGCGTCGCGTGGGGCGAGATGGCCGTCCTGGTCCGCGCCGGAACGCGCACGATCCCGATGGTCCGCCGCGCCCTGACGGCCGCCGGAGTCCCTCTGGACATCGACGGCGACGACCTGCCGCTGCGCCACGAACCGGCCGTGACCCCCCTGCTGACGGCACTGCGCGCGGTGGCACGGGCGGAGGTCGCGGGCACGCCCCCCGGGGAGGCCGGGCAGCAGGGCGCCGGGCCCGAAGAGGCGCAGCCGGAGCCCTGGCTCGACACCGAGACCGCCCTCGCCCTCCTCGCCTCCCCGCTGGCCGGCATGGACGCCGCCGACCTGCGCCGCCTGGGCCGTGCGCTGCGCGAGGAGGAGCGGGCAGCGGGCAACCCCGTGCCCCCGCCCTCCGACGAACTGCTCGCCCGGGCACTGGCCGAGCCCGAGCGGCTGGTCGCGCACGACCCGGCCTACGCGCGCGGAGCCCAGCGCCTCGGCGGGCTCCTGAGGAAGGCACGCGAGCGGCTCGCGGGCGGCGGCACGGCCGAGGAGGCCCTGTGGGAGCTGTGGGACGGCACCCCCTGGCCCAGGCGACTGGAGAACTCCTCGCGCCGCGGCGGCGCGGCGGGCCGCAACGCCGACCGCGACCTCGACGCCGTGTGCGCTCTGTTCGCGACCGCCGCACGCGCGGAGGAACGCACCGGCGGCCGGGGCGCCCTGAACTTCCTGGAGGAGATCGAGGCCCAGGACATCGCCGCCGACACGCTCACCCGGCGCGCCGTGCGTCCCGACGCCGTACGCCTGATGACCGCGCACCGCTCCAAGGGACTGCAGTGGCGCCTGGTCGTCGTCGCGGGCGTCCAGGAGGGTCTCTGGCCCGACCTGCGCCGCCGCGGCTCCCTGCTGGAGGCCGACCGCATCGGCCGGGACGGACTCGCCGAACCTCTCACCCCCGGCGCGCTGCTGGCCGAGGAGCGGCGCCTGTTCTACGTCGCCTGCACACGCGCGCGTGAACGTCTCGTCGTCACCGCCGTCAAGGCCCCGGCCGACGACGGCGACCAGCCCTCCCGTTTCCTCACCGAACTCGGTGTCGAGCCCAGGAACGTCACCGGGCGCCCCCGTCGTCCGCTGTCCGTCGCCGCGCTCGTCGCCGAACTACGGGCCACGACCGTCGACCCGCGCGCGTCCGACACCCTCAGGGAGGCCGCCGCCCGCAGGCTCGCCAGGCTCGCCGCGCTCACCGACGACGACGGCCGTCCACTGGTGCCGTCCGCACACCCCTATCGCTGGTGGGGCATGTGGGACCCGACGCGGAGCAAGGTGCCGCTGCGCGATCGCGACCAGCCCGTCGTGCTCTCCGGAAGCGCACTGGACCAGCTCGCCAACACCTGCGCCCTGCAGTGGTTCCTGGGGCGCGAGGTGAAGGCCGACGCGCCGGCGACCGCCGCCCAGGGGTTCGGCAACGTGGTGCACGTGCTCGCCGACGAGGTGGCCTCCGGTCGCACCCCCGCCGACCTGAACGTTCTCCTGGAACGGCTCGACTCGGTGTGGAACGCCCTCGCCTTCGACGCACCGTGGAAGTCCGACCAGGAGAAGGCCAACGCGCGCGTGGCACTCGAACGCTTCCTTCAGTGGCACGTCATGGACCGCACCGGACGCACACCCGTGGCGAGCGAGCACGACTTCGACATCACGCTCGAAGAGGGCGACTACCAGGTGCGCATCCGCGGCTCCATGGACCGTGTCGAGGCGGACGGCGAGGGCCGCGCCTACGTGGTCGACTTCAAGACCGGCAAGCAGGCACCCAGCGCCGCCGAGGTGGCCCGCCATCCGCAGCTCGCCGTCTATCAGCTCGCCGTGCGTGAGGGCGCCGTCGACGAGGCGTTCGGCGGTCTGCGCCCGGAGCCGGGCGGCGCCGAACTCGTCCAGCTGCGGCAGGGCGCCGCTAGGAAGGACGGCGGCGACACCGTGCCCAAGGTGCAGGCCCAGGAGCCGTTGGCGGGGGAGTGGGTCGGTGAACTGCTCGCCACCGCGGCAGGCAAGGTCCTCGACGAACGCTTCTCGCCGACCACCGGGCAGCACTGCACGCACTGCGCGTTCCGCGCCTCGTGCAGCGCGCGGCCGGAGGGCCGCCACGTCGTGGAGTGACGGCACCTGGTGGACCGCCCCTGAGGGCCGTGCCGGTGAGCCCTCCCTGTGATGCACCGCACCACGCGTGCTGACCAGCGCTTCTCCCGGCGCGGCAGGCGAGGTGGCATCCACTGTCGGTGGCCGCCGATAGCCTCTGAGTTGTGCCCGCCCGTATCACCGACCCCGAACAGCTCAAGGAGCTCCTCGGGATCCCGTTCACCCCTGAGCAGACGGCCTGCATCACGGCGCCGCCCGCCCCGCAGGTGATCGTGGCCGGCGCAGGCTCGGGCAAGACCACGGTGATGGCGGCCCGCGTGGTGTGGCTGGTGGGCACGGGTCAGGTCGCCCCGGAGCAGGTCCTCGGCCTGACGTTCACCAACAAGGCCGCCGGTGAACTCGCCGAGCGCGTGCGCAAGGCGCTCGTGAAGGCGGGAGTCACCGACCCGGACGTGATCGACCCCGACCACCCGCCGGGCGAGCCGCTGATCTCCACGTACCACGCCTTCGCGGGCCGCCTGCTGACCGACCACGGCCTGCGCATCGGGCTCGAGCCCACCTCGCGCCTGCTGGCGGACGCCACCCGCTACCAACTCGCCGCGCGTGTGCTGCGCGAGGCGCCCGGCCCCTACCCGGCCCTGACCCGCTCCTTCCCCGACCTCGTCAGCGACCTCCTCACCCTCGACTCCGAACTGTCCGAGCACCTCGTGGAGCCCACACAGGTGCGCGCCCACGACGCCGAACTGCTGCATGCCCTGGAGCGCGTCCGGCTCACCAACGCGGATCTGCGCAAGGTTCCAGAGACGGCGGCGGCCCGCCGTGAACTGGCCGAGCTGGTGAGCCGCTACCGCGTGGCCAAGCGGGAGCGCGACCTCCTCGACTTCGGCGACCAGATCGCCCTATCGGCGGCACTCGGCCGCATCCCCGAGGTCGGCCGCATCCTGCGCGAGGAGTTCCGCGTCGTGCTGCTCGACGAGTACCAGGACACGTCGGTGGCCCAGCGCGTGCTGCTCGCCGGACTGTTCGGCGGCGGCAGCGGACACCCGGTGACCGCCGTGGGCGACCCGTGCCAGGCCATCTACGGCTGGCGCGGCGCGTCCGTCGCCAACCTCGACGACTTCCCCGAGCACTTCCCGCACACGGACGGCCGCCCCGCGGCCCGCCAGGCGCTCAGCGAGAACCGCCGCAGCGGCGGCCGGCTCCTCGACCTGGCCAACGGGCTCGCCGAGCCGCTGCGCGCGATGCACGCGGGCGTGGAGGCACTGCGCCCGGCCCCCGGCGCCGAACACGACGGACAGGTCCGCTGCGCACTGCTGCGCACCCATGCCGAGGAGATCGACTGGATCGCCGACTCCATCGCCCACCTGGTGCGTACCGGCACGGCGCCCGGGGAGGTAGCGGTGCTGTGCCGCACGGCGGCCGACTTCGCGGAGATCCAGGGCGCCCTCGTCGCCCGTGACGTCCCCGTGGAGGTCGTGGGTCTTTCCGGGCTGCTCCACCTGCCCGAGGTGGCCGACCTCGTCGCCGTCTGCGAGGTCCTGCAGGACCCCGGCGCCAACGCCTCCCTGGTCCGTCTGCTCACCGGCCCGCGCTGGCGCATCGGCGCCCGCGACCTCGCGCTCCTGGGCCGGCGCGCCCGGCTGCTCGTGTCGCACGCGCGCGCGGACGCCGACGACGACATGGACCGCCGGCTCGCCGCGGCCGTCGAGGGCGTGGACCCCTCCGAGGTGACCTCGCTCGCGGACGCCCTCGACACCTTTCTCGAGCTGCCGATCGAGGCGGAGCGGGAGGACGACGGCCTCCCCTTCTCGCCCGACGCGCGTGTGCGGTTCGCGCGCCTCGCCGCAGAACTGCGCGAGCTGCGCCGCTCCCTCGCCGATCCGCTGATGGACGTCCTGCACCGGGTCCTCACCGTCACCGGCCTCGAGGTGGAGCTGTCCGCCTCCCCGCACGCGCTGGCCGCCCGCCGCCGCGAGACACTGTCGAACTTCCTGGACGTCGCCGCCTCGTTCGCCGCCAACGACCCCGACGCCTCCCTTCTGGCCTTCCTCGGCTTCCTGCGCACGGCCGCCCAGTACGAGAAGGGCCTCGACAACGCCCTGCCCGGCGGCGAGAACACCGTCAAGGTGCTCACCGCCCACAAGTCCAAGGGCCTGGAGTGGGACGTCGTCGCCGTCCCCGGGCTGGTCACCGGCGCCTTCCCCAGCACCCAGGGACGTGAGAAGTGGACGTCCCAGGGCAAGGTGCTGCCGCACGCCCTGCGCGGCGACGCCGACACGCTGCCCGACGTCGCGACATGGGACTCCCGGGGACTGAAGGCCTTCCACGAGGCCATGAAGGAGCACCAGCACACCGAGGAGCTGCGCCTCGGCTACGTCACCCTCACCCGCCCCCGCTCCCTGCTGCTCGGCTCCGGTCACTGGTGGGGGCCCGCCCAGAAGCGTCCCCGCGGACCCTCGGACTTCCTCCATGCCCTCTACGAGCACTGCGCCGCCGGGTACGGCGAGATCGAGGTCTGGAGCGAGGAGCCCGCCGAGGACGAAGAGAATCCGGCGCTGCACCGGGCCTCCGCCGACCACGCCTGGCCGCTGCCGCTGGACGAGGACGCACTCGCCCGCCGCCGCGCCGCCGCGGAGACGGTGCTCGGCCACCTCGACGCGATCGCCTCGCACGACGGAGCCCACCCCGCGGCAGGCGGCGACCCCGCCGTGTACGACGACCCCGAATGGCCGCCCCCGCCCGACGACGAGGAGGATCTCCGCGGCGACGAACCCTCCCACGAGGACGCACGCCGCTACGACGACCGCCTCCGCGAGGAGCAGGACCCCTACGAACACGTGCCCGACGCCGGCCCCGGTCCGGGGTTTTCCGGAGAAGGCCCCAACGACGGTTTCGCCGACGGCGGCCACGACGGGTATCCCGAAGAAGGGACCGCCGACGGCTTTCCCGGCGAAGGCCCCTACGACGGGTTCCCCGACGGCGACCCCTATGAGGGGTTCCCGGACAGTGGCCTCGACGACGGCTTTCCCCACGATCCCCGGGACGCGGACCCCTCCTACGTGGATTCCCGGACGGTGGACCACCGCGCACACCGGCCGGCCGCCTCCCACGCACGCGCGCCGCACGGCGAGGCCGCCCCGACCGTCCCGCTTCCCCGCCGGCACCCCGTGGAGGACGACAGCGGGCCCACCCCGGAGGAGAGCCGCACCATCGCCTCCTGGGACCGCGACCTGGACGCCCTCACCGGAGAGCTGCTGCGTGCCCGCGCGGCCGTGACCGACGTCACCCTGCCGCAGTCCCTGACCGCGTCGCAGGTGCTGCGCCTGGCCGCCGACCCCGACGGGCTCGCGCAGGAACTGGCGCGCCCCATGCCGCGCCCCCCGCAACCCGCCGCGCGCCGGGGCACCCGATTCCATGCCTGGGTCGAGGCGCGCTTCGAGGAACTGCGATTGCCCATGCTGGAGCCGGAGGAACTGCCCGGCGGGGACGCCGAGATCGCCGACGAACGCGATCTGGAGACCCTCAAGGACGCCTTCGAACGCACCCCCTACGCGCACCGCACCCCGTACCGCGTCGAGTCCCCGTTCCAGCTCGCCATCGCCGGCCGCGTGGTGCGGGGGCGCATCGACGCCGTCTACCGCACGGACGACGGCGACGCGGCGTACGAGATCGTCGACTGGAAGACCGGCCGCGGCCGGACCGGCGACCCGCTCCAGCTCGCCCTGTACCGGCTCGCCTGGGCCGAGCAGCAGGGGGTGCCCCCGGAAGCCGTCAAGGCCGCGTTCCTGTACGTCCGCACAGGGGAGGTCGTACACCCCGAGGGCCTACCCGACCGGGCCGCGCTGGAGCGGCTGCTGCTGGGCGAGCCCTACGCCGAGGAACCGGCGGACGAGGATGCCGGCGCGGGCGGATAGGCTCGTGACCATGAGCGAGACCCCGGACAGTGCCGTCCGCACGTACATCGACGACCACCGTGCCGCCTTCCTCGACGACCTCGTGGAGTGGCTGCGCATCCCGTCGGTGTCCGCCCAGCCCGAGCACGCGGCGGACGTGCGCCGCAGCGCCGAGTGGCTCGCCGCCAAGCTCCTGGAGACCGGATTCCCCACCGCCGAGGTGTGGCCGACCGCAGGTGCTCCCGCCGTCTTCGCCGACTGGCCCGCCGACGACCCCCAGGCGCCCACCGTCCTCGTGTACGGGCACCACGACGTTCAGCCCGCCGCCCGCGAGGACGGCTGGACCGGCGACCCCTTCGAGCCGGAGATCCGCGAGGGCCGCCTCCACGCGCGCGGGGCGGCCGACGACAAGGGGCAGGTGTTCTTCCACACACTCGGCGTCCGCGCCCACCTCGCCGCCACCGGCCGGACCTCCCCGGCGGTCCACCTGAAGCTGCTGATCGAGGGCGAGGAGGAGTCCGGCTCGCCGAACTTCCGTGCCCTCGTCGAGCAGCACGCGGACCGGCTCACGGCCGACGCCGTGATCGTCTCCGACACCGGCATGTGGTCCGCCGACACCCCCACCGTGTGCACGGGCATGCGGGGCCTGGCCGAATGCGAGATCACCCTGCACGGGCCCGAGCAGGACATCCACTCCGGCTCCTTCGGCGGTGCGGTGCCCAACCCGGCCACCGAGGTCGCCCGGCTGGTCGCCGCCCTGCACGACGAGCACGCGCGCGTGGCGATACCCGGCTTCTACGACGGCGTCACCGAGCTCACCGACCGCGAACGCGAACTCTTCGCCGAGCTCCCCTTCGACGAGGACCAGTGGCTGCGGACCGCGAAGTCGACCGCGATCCACGGTGAGGCCGGGCACACCACCCTGGAGCGCATCTGGGCCCGCCCCACCGCCGAGGTCAACGGCATCGGCGGCGGCTACCAGGGCCCCGGCAGCAAGACGATCATCCCGTCCTCGGCGATGGTCAAGCTCTCCTTCCGCCTCGTCGCGGGACAGGACCCCGACCACATCGAGAAGGCCGTCCGGGCCTGGGCCGCCGACCGGGTGCCCGCCGGGATCCGGTACGAGATCACCTTCGGCGCCGCCACCCGCCCCTGCCTGACGCCCCTGGACGACCCCGCCCTGCAGTCCGTCGTACGGGCCATGCGGCGCGCCTTCCAGCAGCCCGTCCGCTTCACCCGCGAGGGCGGCTCCGGACCGGCCGCCGACCTTCAGGAGGTGCTCGGCGCGCCCGTGCTGTTCCTCGGCATCTCCGTCCCCTCCGACGGCTGGCACGCGCCGAACGAGAAGGTCGAACTCGATCTGCTCCTCAAAGGTGCGGAAACCTCCGCATATCTGTGGGGCGAGCTCGGCGAGAGGCGGCACCGTGCGGACTGACGATCTCGCGGGCCGGACGGTCGGCCGACCGTCCCGCGGGGCGCGGCACACTGGAAGGGCCGCCCCGCAGGCACAAGGTCCACCGAACCCGGTCCCCTCCAGCCGTACGTCCCGCTGAACCGCCTGCCGAAACCACCGCTGCACCGGGGGAGTTGGAAGTACCCGTGACCATCTGGACCGACCACACCGCCGACCGACCCATTTCGCTCACCGCACCGAGCGGCATCGACCGCGCCGCCCACCACCGGCTCGACGAGGCGTGGCTCGCCGCGGCGTGGAGCCACCCCACGACGCGCTGCTTCGTCGTCTCCGGCGGCCAGGTCCTCATCGACGAGACGTCCGACGGCCGGACCGAACTCGTCATGACCCCCTCCTTCGAGGCCCCCCTCACCGAGGCCCACCGCTACTTCCTGGGCACCGACGAGGACGGCGTCAGCTACTTCGCGCTCCAGAAGGACGCCCTGCCCGGCCGTATGGACCAGTCCGCGCGCCCCGCGGGCCTGCGCGAAGCCGGCCTGCTGCTGTCCCCGCGCGACGCCGGCCTGATGGTGCACGCCGTCGCCCTGGAGAACTGGCAGCGCATGCACCGCTTCTGCTCGCGCTGCGGCGAACGCACCGTCATCGCGGCCGCCGGTCACATCCGCCGCTGCCCGGCCTGCGGCGCCGAGCACTACCCCCGCACCGACCCCGCAGTGATCATGGCCGTCATCGACGACGAGGACCGGATCCTGCTCGGCCGCCAGGTCCACTGGCCCGAGGGCCGCTTCTCCACCCTGGCTGGCTTCGTGGAGCCCGGCGAGTCCATCGAGCAGTCCGTGCGCCGCGAGGTCTTCGAGGAAGCGGCCGTCTCCATCGGCCAGGTCGAGTACGTCGCCAGCCAGCCCTGGCCCTTCCCGTCCAGCCTGATGCTCGGCTTCCTCGCCCGCGCCACCTCCACCGACATCGAGGTCGACGGCGACGAGATCCACGAGGCGCGCTGGTTCTCCCGCGAGGAACTGCGCGCCGCCTTCGAGTCCGGCGAGGTCCTGCCCCCGTACGGCATCTCCATCGCCGCACGCCTGATCGAACTGTGGTACGGCAAGCCCCTGCCGACCAGGAGCGTCTGACCTCGGGGCGTACACCGTGAGCGACCCGTACTGGAACCACGACGTCCACTACCACCGCGCCGTGCTCACCGCCCTGCCGCAGGGCTGCCGGGCGGCACTGGACGTCGGCTGCGGAGACGGGCTGCTCGCCCGCAAGCTCGCGGACCGGGCCGGATCCGTGACGGGTGTGGACCGCTCGCTCGACATGATCCGACTCGCCCGGCAGAAGACGCCCCCGAACGTCACCTTCGTGGAGGGGGACTACCTCGACACGGCCGCACTGCCGGCGGGCGCGTACGACTTCGTCAGCGCGATCGCCGTCGTCCACCACACCGTCTTCGAGGACGCCGTGGCGGCCCTCGGGCTGCTGACCCCCGGCGGACGACTGATGATCGTCGGCCTGGCGTACGACCGGACGTTCACGGACTGGGTGATCAGCGGGTGCGGTGTGCCCGCGAGCAGGCTCCGCGCACTGCTCAAAGGGGGGAAGCGCGGCCCGGCCGCAATGCCCCTCGAGGACCCGAACATGCACTGGACCCAGATCCGCGAGGCCGCGTCCCACCTGCTGCCGGGATGCAGCTTCCGCCGCCGGCTCCTGCGGCGCTACACGCTGGTGTGGGACAAACCGCGAAGAGGCGGCCCCTGAGGATCCCGGGGACCGCCTCCTGCCAAGCCGCAACCGCGAAGCGGTCAAGCGCCGATCTTCTGCTTGACCTGCGCGAGCGACGGGTTCGTGAGGGTCGAACCATCCGCGAACAGCACGGTCGGGACCGTCTGGTTTCCGCCGTTCGCCTTCTCCACGAACGCCGCGGACTCCGGGTCCTGCTCGATGTTGATCTCGTTGTACGTGATGCCCTCACGGTCCATCTGGCTCTTCAGCCGACGGCAGTAGCCACACCACGAAGTGCTGTACATCGTCACAGTGCCCGGCATGTCTGTCGCGCTCCTCTACGGCTCGGTGTGCATGGTCGCAGTGAAGGCAACGTATGTGAACCTTCCACCATTCCCGCCACCCGGCGCGCACACCCCCGTCCCCACGGTGACGAAGAGCGGCCGCGGCGAGCGATGACACCCACCATGGTGAGGAGCGTTGACACCAGGTGAGCGAGCGGCGGTGTGCGCTGCGGTGAGCGACCGCGACTGCCCCAGCGAGCGCCTGCGTCAGCTGCGGCGAACGGCCCCGCCCGTCACATCGACGACCGGCTCTGCTGCCGCACTAATACGACTGAATGTGCCTGCCTGTGGACAACCGCCGCACCCGTCTCCGCCGACCTGGCAGCATGGCGGGGTGACAGCAGCAACGCACTCCACCCTCTTCCCGCAGGTTCCGGACTCGGCCGACGCGGTGCTCGACGGGCTCGACCCCGAGCAGCGCGAAGTGGCGACCGCCCTGCGCGGCCCGGTGTGCGTACTGGCAGGCGCAGGCACCGGCAAGACCCGCGCCATCACCCACCGCATCGCCTACGGAGTCCGCTCCGGCATGCTCCAGCCCTCCAGCGTGCTCGCCGTCACCTTCACCAACCGCGCCGCGGGCGAGATGCGCGGCCGCCTGCGCCAGCTCGGCGCCACCGGCGTCCAGGCCCGCACCTTCCACTCCGCCGCCCTGCGCCAGCTCCAGTACTTCTGGCCGAAAGCCGTAGGCGGAGGCATCCCCAAGATCGTCGACCGCAAGATCCAGATCGTCGCCGACGCGGCCGCCGCCTGCCGCATCCGCCTCGACCGCAACGAACTGCGTGACGCGGCCGCCGAAATCGAATGGGCCAAGGTCACCCAGACCGTCCCCGCCGACTACGCCGCCGCTGCCGCCAAGACGGGCCGCGAAGCCCCCCGCGACCCCGCCGAGATCGCCCAGCTCTACGCCGCATACGAAGACCTCAAGCGCGACCGCGCCGTCATCGACTTCGAGGACGTCCTCCTGCTCACCGTCGGCATCCTCCAGGACCGGCACGACATCGCCGACGAGGTCCGCGCCCAGTACCAGCACTTCGTCGTCGACGAATACCAGGACGTCAGCCCGCTCCAGCAGCGCCTGCTGGAACTCTGGCTCGGCGACCGCGACAGCCTGTGCGTCGTCGGCGACGCCAGCCAGACCATCTACTCCTTCACCGGAGCCACCCCCGACCACCTCCTCGACTTCCGCATCCGCCACCCCGGAGCCACCGTCGTCAAGCTCGTCCGCGACTACCGCTCCTCACCCCAGGTCGTCCACCTCGCCAACGGCCTCCTCGCCCAGGCCCGAGGCCGCGCGGCCGACCACCGACTCGAACTGATCTCCCAGCGCGCCGCAGGCCCCGACCCCGTCTACACCGAATACGCCGACGAGCCCGCCGAAGCCGAAGGCGCCGCCCGCCGCATCCGCGACCTGCTCGCCACCGGCGTACCACCGGCGGAGATCGCGATCCTCTTCCGCACCAATTCCCAGTCCGAGACCTACGAACAGGCCCTCGCGGACGCCGGAATCCCCTACCAGCTCCGCGGCGCCGAACGGTTCTTCGACCGCCCAGAGGTGCGCAAAGCGGGCATCGCCCTGCGCGGCGCCGCCCGCTTCGGCACCAACGACACCCTCCTCGACGACGCCGTGGACCTCCCCTCCCAAGTGCGCGCCGTCCTCTCCGGGGAAGGCTGGACATCCACACCCCCCGCGGGTTCGGGAGCCGTCAGGGAACGATGGGAATCCCTGGCCGCACTCGTGAACCTCGCCCAGGACTTCGCCGCCGCCAAAGCGGGCGCCACCCTCGCCGACCTCGTGGCGGAACTGGACGAGCGGGCAGGTGCCCAGCACGCCCCGACCGTGCAGGGCGTCACCCTCGCTTCCCTGCACTCGGCCAAGGGCCTGGAATGGGACGCCGTCTTTGTCGTCGGCGTCGCCGAAGGCATGATGCCGATCACCTACGCCCGTACGGACGAACAGGTCGAAGAGGAACGCCGCCTCCTCTACGTCGGCGTCACCCGCGCCAGAGAACACCTCCACCTCTCCTGGGCCCTGTCCCGGTCACCCGGCGGCCGGCCCAACCGACGGCCCAGCCGCTTCCTCGACGGACTGCGCCCCGGCTCCTCCGGCACCGCCGGACGCGCGGCCACCGGCGGCCTCGGAGGCGTCGAACGCGGCTTCAGTACCGCCGGCTCCACCCCCGCCCCGCGCCGCACCAACCGGACCCCGGCCCGCTGCCGGGTCTGCGGACGCACCCTGTCCGACGCCGGCGAGATGAAACTGATGCGGTGCGACGACTGCCCCTCCGACATGGACGAGGGTCTCTACGAGCGGCTGCGCACATGGCGGGCGGTACAGGCACAGCGCAGCGGTCAGCCCGCGTTCTGCGTCTTCACCGACCGGACCCTCGTCGCCATCGCCGAAACCGTCCCCGGCGACCCGGGTGAACTGGCGCGCGTCCCAGGGGTCGGAGCCCGCAAGCTCAACCGCTATGGGGCAGATGTCCTGGCTCTCTGCGCGGGCCGCGACCTCGCGGAAGAGGACAACGACGGCTGAGACGAACTCGTCGAAAAAATAGTTTGCGCATGCCCCAGCAATCCCCATAGGTTCTAAACCACGGGAGCGGCGGCCTTCTCGGAGGCCCTGATTCCGTGTTGTACTTACCTACCTATCCGTCGGACCGGCAGACGCCGGCCCCCCGAGGCGCCGAGAGGAGGCGATTGAAGTGATCAGCATTCAGACCAGTTCTGTCAGCACTGCCAAAGTGACCGATCCCTCGGTCGTCTCCACGTGCATGCTCGGCGCCTTCGACCTGGGCACCGGTCTGTCCGGCATTCGTGCCGTGCGTCCGGCGTCCTCCCCGTCTCTCGCGGGCCTGCCCGTGCGAGAGCGCAATGAGCGACCGACCAAGGCACTGGAAGCAGTAGCGGCACAGGCACAGGCCTATGCCTTCGCGGCGGCCGGTGCCGGATTCCGGAAGCAGACGCAGCACCACCTGATGTGGGCCTTCCGTGGGCCAGAACCCTGGAGTGATCCAGCCTGATCGCCGATCAGGCCGGCGCCTTCAGGGCCGCGGAACCCCACCCGGGATCCGCGGCCCTTCTGTTTTCCCCGAACGGGGACGGCAGAGCGAAGGGGCCTCGGGACAAGAAAGAACCCGGTACCAAGCCGACACCCGGCCCAACAGGGCCGGAACGACCAGACGAGGAAAACCAGCCGTGCAACTCGAAGCGCACGCCCCGTCCGTACCGCCTTCGGAAACGATCCCCCCGCCCGGCCTCACGGAGGACTCCACCTTGACCCCGCTCACTGCGCTCACCGCGCTCGACGACGCCATCGAGAACCTCGGCGTACCCGTCCCCTGCCGCTCCTACGACCCGGAGGTCTTCTTCGCCGAGTCGCCGGCCGACGTCGAGTACGCCAAGTCCCTCTGCCGCACCTGCCCGCTGATCGAGGCCTGCCTCGCCGGCGCAAAGGAGCGGCGTGAGCCCTGGGGCGTCTGGGGCGGCGAACTGTTCGTCCAGGGTGTCGTCGTCGCCCGGAAGCGGCCGCGTGGCCGCCCGCGGAAGAACCCGGTCACGGCATGAACACCACCGGAACGATCGATCGCCCCCTCACGCACGACCCCAAGAAGCAGGCCCCGATGAAGCAGTCCGTCAGCGAGCCCACCGGCTCCGCGATTCCAGACTTCACCACCAGTGGTGCGGACAACGCCTCGCGCCAGAACAGGACCCGAGAGATGCAACTCATTCCAGAAGCCCTGGCTCGTGCGCATATGCACGAGCGACTGCATGAGGCCGAGCGGGAACGCCAGGCCGTGCGCCTGGCGATGGCCCGCCGGATGCAGCGCCGGGCCGAGCGCGCCTCCATGCGCGCCCGCCGTGCGCTCGCCATGGCCGTCATGCACTAGCTCCGACGTTCTCCGTCGGCATGCGGTAGACCGACGCTCACCGTCGGCACCCGGAAAGTCTCGCGGGGGCCGGTCCGAAGGGACCGGCCCCCGCGGTGCGTTGTCTGCGCCGAAGGAGCCCGGCGGCGATATCGTCACAAGGGTGACGAGTCTTCCCGGGGACAGTGACAACAGCGGCTCCGCACGGCGGCCGGACACCGCACGGACGCAGTACCCCGTGTGTGCCCGATGCGGCACCCGGGCCGACGGCCCCCGGCTCACCTGGACCTGCTCCGTGGAGAACGGCGTCCGTCAGTACTTCTGCGACAACTGCGCCCGGGACAACATCAGGGCGATCGAGGGGCGGCTGGACTCGGCCTGGTGGTAGGGCGCTTCTTGTGGGGGCCTCCCCCCCCCCCCCCCCCCCCCCCCCCCCCCCCCCACCCCCGGGCCCCCCACTACCCCCCCC
>NZ_LMWH01000127.1 GCF_001507435.1 Streptomyces sp. NRRL F-5122 | reverse complement strand
GGGTGTGCAGGGTCCGCAGGGCACGCAGGGTGCGCAGGGGGATGTCGGCGTCGGTACGCAGGGTGCGCAGGGCGACGCGGGTGTGCAGGGTCCGCAGGGCACGCAGGGTGCTCAGGGTGCGCAGGGGGATGTCGGCGTCGGTACGCAGGGTCCGCAGGGCGACGCGGGTGTGCAGGGTCCGCAGGGTGGCGCGGGTCCGCAGGGTGCTCAAGGGGAGACGGGCGTCGGCACGCAGGGCACGCAGGGTGCGCAGGGTGATGCGGGTCCGCAGGGTGCTCAAGGGGGGACGGGTGTCGGCACGCAGGGCACGCAGGGCACGCAGGGTGCGCAGGGTGATGCGGGTCCGCAGGGTGCTCAAGGGGAGACGGGTGTCGGCACGCAGGGCGCGCAGGGTGCTCAGGGTGCGCAGGGGGATGTCGGCGTCGGTACGCAGGGTGCGCAGGGCGACGCGGGTGTGCAGGGTCCGCAGGGCACGCAGGGTGCGCAGGGGGATGTCGGCG
>NZ_LMWH01000126.1 GCF_001507435.1 Streptomyces sp. NRRL F-5122 | reverse complement strand
CTACCAGCTGCGCATCGCCGCCCGCGCCCGCGAACTCGTCGACCAGGGCACCCCCATCGAGGCCGCCTGCCGCATCGTCATCCTCGAAGACCAGCTCGAAGAAGCCCAGCGCATCAACGAGCAACTGCGCGCCCAAGGCGGCCGGCCGCAGCCGAGAACCTCAGCCTGACAAGGACGGGTACGACCTCAACCCGACCGCCAAGCGGACCGGGTGCCCGTCACAGCTCCGCGCCGCCTCATCGCGCGGGGACCTCAACCAGGACGTACAGCGCTGCACCAAGGACCCCAGCACCTGCCGGGGTCCTCCGCCGTTCAAGCCCGACTGCCCAGCGTCGACCTCCACCGACTCCGACCCGCCGGACCCAACGGCAGGCCGACCGCCTTTCACTCGCGACCGTGATCAATCCCAGCAGCCAACGGCTCTACCAGTACAAGACGTGCCATCACCCTCGCCAGGCGAACGTGCAACACCACGGAAAGTAATCACGCTCGCAGTCGTCGGGT
>NZ_LMWH01000125.1 GCF_001507435.1 Streptomyces sp. NRRL F-5122 | reverse complement strand
ACGACCGCAACCCCGAGGTCTCCGACGTCAAGCACCTCGCCGAACTGGTCGAGAAGCTCGAGGCGCCCCGCGTGGTGTGGGTGATGGTCCCGGCAGGCGCTGCCACCCGGGCCGTCATCGACGAGCTCAAGGAGCTGCTCTCCCCCGGCGACACCGTCGTCGACGGCGGCAACTCCCGCTGGACGGACGACGAGAGGCACGCCGCGCAGCTGGCGGCCAAGGGTATCGGTTTCGTGGACGCGGGCGTCTCCGGCGGCGTCTGGGGCCTGCAGAACGGCTACGCCCTGATGGTCGGAGGCGACAAGGAGCACATCGAACGCCTCCAGCCCATCTTCGAGGCGCTCAAGCCCGAAGGGCCCTATGGATACGTCCACGCCGGCCGGGTCGGCGCCGGACACTTCTCCAAGATGGTTCACAACGGCATCGAGTACGCGATGATGCAGGCCTACGCCGAGGGCTGGGAACTGCTGGAGAAGGTCAAGTCCGTGGAGAACGTCCGCGAGGTCTTCCGC
>NZ_LMWH01000124.1 GCF_001507435.1 Streptomyces sp. NRRL F-5122 | reverse complement strand
ACGACCGCAACCCCGAGGTCTCCGACGTCAAGCACCTCGCCGAACTGGTCGAGAAGCTCGAGGCGCCCCGCGTGGTGTGGGTGATGGTCCCGGCAGGCGGTGCCACCCAGGCCGTCATCGACGAGCTCAAGGAGCTGCTCTCCCCCGGCGACGTCGTCGTCGACGGCGGCAACTCCCGCTGGACCGACGACGAGAAGCACGCCGCCGAACTCGGCATCAAGGGCATCGGCTTCGTCGACGCGGGCGTCTCCGGCGGCGTCTGGGGCCTGCAGAACGGCTACGCCCTGATGGTCGGCGGCGACAAGGAGCACGTCGAACGCCTCCAGCCGATCTTCGAGGCGCTCAAGCCCGAAGGACCCTATGGATACGTCCACGCCGGCCGGGTCGGCGCCGGACACTTCTCCAAGATGGTCCACAACGGCATCGAGTACGCGATGATGCAGGCCTACGCCGAGGGCTGGGAACTGCTGGAGAAGGTCAAGTCCGTGGAGAACGTCCGCGAGGTCTTCCGC
>NZ_LMWH01000123.1 GCF_001507435.1 Streptomyces sp. NRRL F-5122 | reverse complement strand
CGACCCGAGAGGCGGGGCATGAGCCGCCTGCGCAGTGGCCCGAAAGTGGAGATCACCGGGGCGGCGTGGGCGACGGCCAGAGTGGGCAGGGCCGCCAGTACGCCGGTGCGAACCAGTCGGGTGGCGGTCACGAGTGATGTCCTTCAGATCGGTGGCCGGGAGAGAGGTCGTCCAGGTCGAGGCTGTGGCCGATGGTGTGCACGAGGTCGGGGGCGTCGTGCGTCGTCGCGAATCCGGTTCCCACGGCGCACGCCCATACCGCGCCCGCGAGGGCTGCGGTGGTGACGCGTGGGCGCAGCGCGAGACGTCGACGTGCGAGAGGCCGGCAGTGGTGGCGTGAGGGCGGTGCGGAGCTTTGCGGGGAAATCCCCGAGAAGCACAAGCGGGCGATCTCGGCCGCCGGTCCCTCACCCGGCGCCCTCGCGAACAGGTCGAGACCCACTTCGCGTTGCTGCTGCCCCAGCGATCCGTCGATGAGGTCGCAGAGCACCTCCTTGAGGTCGTCGGCGTTGCGGA
>NZ_LMWH01000122.1 GCF_001507435.1 Streptomyces sp. NRRL F-5122 | reverse complement strand
TCCGCAACGCCGACGACCTCAAGGAGGTGCTCTGCGACCTCATCGACGGATCGCTGGGGCAGCAGCAACGCGAAGTGGGTCTCGACCTGTTCGCGAGGGAGCCGGGTGAGGGACCGGCGGCCGAGATCGCCCGCGCGCACTGTTCCGGACTTCCCCCGCAAAACCCGCCACCGCCTACGCGTCGCCCTCCTCAGCCCCTCACCCGTCAACGTCGCGTGATGTATCGACGCGTCACCACCACCGCAGTTGTCGCATGCACCGTCTGGGCGTGCGCCGTGGGAGCCGGATTCGCGACAACGCGCGATGCCCCCGGCCTCGCGCACACCATCGGCCACAGCCTCGACCTGGACGACCTTCCTTCCAACCCCCGACCCGAAGGACACCATTCGTGACCACTGCCCGACTGGTTCGCACCGCCGCACTGGCGGCCCTGCCCACTCTGGCCGTCGCCCACGCCGCCCCGGTGATCTCCACTTTCGGGCCACTGCGCAGGCGGCTCATGCCCCGCCTCTCGGGTCG
>NZ_LMWH01000121.1 GCF_001507435.1 Streptomyces sp. NRRL F-5122 | reverse complement strand
GGATGCGGTAGTACAGCTTGCCGGTGGCCAGATCGAGGGCGGCGATCATGTGCCTCACACCGCCGTAACGGTTGTAGGTGGCCCGTAACCGGCGCGGACACCTCACCGGACCCCATGCCTTGCCCTTGCGCGGCATCAGGTTCAGCGGGCCGAACTCGTCGACGCGTATCACCCGCCCGTCCGCCGGTGGGGTGTCGTAGAGCGCCAGGATGCGGTGCATCTTGGCGATGAACTCCGGGTCGGTGGACGTCTTCCACGTGGTGGTGGTCTTCCAGGAGACATTGCCGGCGGGCAGGATCCGGCGCAGGGTCTCCCGGCTGATGGCCGCGGTCACCTTCTGCCTGACCAGACGGTCGGCGAGCTTGCTCAGGCTCCAAGTGGAGAACGCGGTGATCTTCCAGTCGGCGGGGGACGTCCGGGCGATCAGGCAGATGTGCTCGCGCACCTCGTCAGTGATCGTCTTAGGGCGTCCCCCGCTCCATTTTGGGTCCAGCGCGTCGAACCCCCGCTCGTTGAAGGCGTGGA
>NZ_LMWH01000120.1 GCF_001507435.1 Streptomyces sp. NRRL F-5122 | reverse complement strand
GGTGGCGGGAAGTACATGACCCGGTCCGACCGCATCCGCCCCAACAGCTCGACGGGCCGGTCGGAGAGCAGGAAAGCCAGACGGGTGACGTCATAGCCGGCATCCACGACGACCAGGACGGGAAGGTCACCGTCCGTCCACTGCCCTGCCGCACATAACCGCTGGACCACCTCCCGGATCTGGTCCGCGGTGACGGCGGTCTCGTCGTCGCAGGGACGGAGACGGATCACATCCAGGATGGTGGTCCACGAGGTCCGCCCGGGTTCCAGGGCGGCTACGAAGGAGTAGGGCCAGCCAGGGATCATCTGGGCCGAGCCCTTGCCCCGGCCATAGGTGTGGCAGAACAGCCGATCTGGGCTGGTATTCGCGTCCGGCCGCAGCCAGTTGCTGACATCGACCGCCAGGACGATCCGCCCATCCGCAGCCCGGGGCAAAGCCAGTCCAGCCAAAGCCCTGCGCAGCCGCGCCACATCCAGCCGCCCGCAATTCAACCCGCCATACAGAGCACCATGACCACGCCGGTGCTCAGGAGCCAG
>NZ_LMWH01000119.1 GCF_001507435.1 Streptomyces sp. NRRL F-5122 | reverse complement strand
CCCAACCCAGCACCCACTCCCTCCCCCACCCCCCTCAACGAATCAACAACACACCAGCTCAGCCACCACCCCACGCTCCAACTACCCTCCCGTCCAACACCATCACCCGCATCCAGCAGGTCAACAGGATGCTGGACGTCTCGCTCGAGATCGAAACCGAGCAACTCATCAACGACCTCCTCGGCACGCACACGCGGCAGGTTGAGGCGCTATGACCACCAAGGAGTCGGCGCGCTCCACGCTGCCGCGGCGCAACGGGCCAGTTGCCGGGGGTACGGCGCAGCGCAGTACGTCCCAGCGGGGAGGGAGCCGGGCGTCATCGGCCTCACCGCCGGCGCTCCCTGGGTTCACCCGTGTGCAGCGCCTGCTGATCGGTGTGGTCGTGTCCGGAGCCGTCATCATCGCCGGGATCGGCTTCGCGGGCTCCTACCAGGCGGTCCGCGAGCTGGCCATCAAGAAGGGCTTCGGGAACTTCGCCTACGTCTTCCCGATCGGTATCGACGCGGGCATCTGCGTCCTGCTGGCCCTGGACCTGCTG
>NZ_LMWH01000118.1 GCF_001507435.1 Streptomyces sp. NRRL F-5122 | reverse complement strand
GCTGCGGGACGGCGGTTACGACGTGTCGGACTACACGGCGGTGCTGCCGGAGTTCGGTGACCTGGCGGACTTCGTGGAGTTCGTGGACGCCACCCACCAGCGCGGCATGCGGGTGATCATCGACTTCGTGATGAACCACACCAGCGACCAGCACCCGTGGTTCCAGGAATCCCGCGCCCACCCCGACGGCCCCTACGGCGACTACTACGTATGGGCCGACGACGACAAGCAGTTCCAGGACGCGCGGATCATCTTCGTCGACACCGAGGCCTCCAACTGGACCTTCGACCCGATCCGCAAGCAGTACTACTGGCACCGCTTCTTCTCCCACCAGCCGGACCTCAACTACGAGAACCCGGCCGTGCAGGAGGAGATCATCTCCGCGCTGAGATTCTGGCTGGACCTGGGCATCGACGGATTCCGCCTCGACGCCGTCCCCTACCTCTACCAGCAGGAGGGCACCAACTGCGAGAATCTGCCGGCCACGCACGAGTTCCTCCGGCGGGTGCGCAAGGAGATCGACGCCCACTATCCGGACACGGTGCTGCTGGCGGAGGCCAAT
>NZ_LMWH01000117.1 GCF_001507435.1 Streptomyces sp. NRRL F-5122 | reverse complement strand
GGCTGTTGCCCAAGGTGTTCGGTTTCACTCGTTCGAGACCGAGGAACTCCGCCACACCCTCGTCATAGGAACGCATCAGCTCCGCGTACACATCGGTGTTCACGGGCGTCTCACCGATCTCCACGAAGCCGTGCTTCCCGAAGAAGTCCACTTCGAAGGTGAGACAGAAAACGCGGCGAACGCTGAGCCGGCGGGCGGTTTGCAGCCCGGGCTCCCCTCAGGCTTCCCGCCCTCGTTTCCCCAGATGAGGGCGGGGGATACGGGGGATTCTGCCTCAGCGGCGGCCGTTTCGGTACTCGGATCTACTTATGGGAGCGGACCCGGCTGATGAGATCACGTGGGTGCCGGGCCGCTGCACAGTTCCGCCAACTGTATCTGCTGGTGGTTACTTTGCAGGGTTGCGCGGAATAATGCCGGTGCCTGCATACAGCCGGGGATCGAGTGAGAGGACGGTGACGGGATCACCCGATTTCGCGGCCTGCCGGGCGGTTGCCGCGCAGTGTGCCACCGGCCACTCGGTGTTCGGCCACGCCACGGCCTCCAGGGCGTTCAGCGAGGTGAACGGCACCTGTTCGGCGAAGCGGAGCGATGCGGCGCGGCCGCCACGCACCCATCGCGAGGGTCCGCCCGCCGGTCTTTTGGAAGGCCTTGACGGCGGGGTCAACAGGAGGCGTCACGAACCCCGCACTCGAACAGTCCGACCGAGCTCAACGCTCCGTCCGGAACCGGTACTTACAGAATCAGGACCGTCCGCCCCGACGGAGTCTCCGCCGGGGCGAACGTTGTTTTCGTGCGTTCGTTCAGCCGGCGGTGAGTTTGCCTTGCGCCCGGTTCACCGGCCCAATCGGCGTAGCGGCTGGCGCAGGATGGTGCGCAGCCCAGACGGGGGAGCGGTGTGGGACGGCACGAGGTAGATTTCGTGGTGCCTGCCCGCGGGGACGAGGCCCTGTACGTCGAGATGGCGGTGGAGGGCGCCCACCGTTGAGGGTTCGTTCTCGATCGGGCCCTCGCGCAGCACCTGAACACACAGGCCCTCTCGCAGGGTGAGCGCCCCCAGGGAGGACGCCGCGGCGGCGGATTCAGGGGTGTGGGAGGCCTCGGTGAGTTCCGCGCGGGCCGCCGCCAGTGCGGCGGGATCCACCACACTGATCGGAGCGTTTGACGGTCTCGCGGGAACGGCCGCATTCCACCGGGGTGGAGTCCACGACCCATACGGCGTCGCTCCACACCGAGGTGGTGGCCAGGAACCGGTTGACGCTTCGCATCAGACCGGCGGCCTTGCCCAGCCGCTTGTTGTACCCGGGCTGCTGGGGCAGGTAGGGGAAGAGGTGGCGCAGGTGGGCACGGGCATGGCGGAGCCATTTGGCCTCGGAGGTGTAGCCGAGTATGGCCTGCATCGTGGCGAGGGTGACCAGTTCGGCATCGCTCAGGCGGGGCGTAAAGCCGACCGCGGCGCCACGGCGCCAGGTCGGGATGCTCCTTCAGCATGTCGTCGGTCGGCGCATAGAGTGCTGTCGCGAGGGTGTCCACATCGTTCGTCACAAAACGATCTTGGACACCCTCGTTCTCGTCTCCGCAGGCACCCCTTGGACCACACCACCAGGAGGAACCAGTGTCATACCCGCAACTGCTCACCCCCGAGGAAAAGCTCGCCGACGCGAAGAAGCTGTTGAGCCTCCCGCGTATCGTCGTGATCTGTGGCTCCACCCGCTTCATGACCGAGATGACCGAGGCCGATCTGCGGGAGACCAAAGCCGGAAAGATTGTCGTCAAACCGGGCTGTGACATGAAGTCGCCGCACGAACTTTGGTCCGATCCTGTCGAGGCCGAGGCGCTGAAGGTTCGACTCGACGATCTGCACCGGGCGAAGATCCGGCTCGCTGATGAGGTGCTCGTAGTCGGCGACTACATCGGAGACAGCACCCGAGCCGAAATCGCCTGTGCCCGGTCGCTGGGCAAGCCCGTGCGGTTCACGCACCCCGAAGTCGACCCTGACGCCTGACCGCCCGCTGCCACCTCGACAACCAGGGTCGGCCGCCCGCCGCATGACCGTCTCGCGGTGGCTTTGGCCGCCGCCCACCCCACACCCTCCGCAGGCATCCCTGGGAAGTGATCACCTAGGCCCGATGCCGTTGAGTGCGTCGAGTTCGGGGTAGTGAGCGCGGACAGTCTTGAGCTAGATCTAGGGTCTGCAGACGGATCGTGCTGCCCTTTCCTGCCCGGTGGCCACCAATCACGCCGATCGCCACGTCGTCCGGGCCGTTGATCGGCCCGAACGCAACGGCCTCTCCTCCTGAGGGATGGGGGCGTGCGGTCAGCCCCGCAGCGAGTCCGTCCAGCTGACCTGCTGCCCCGGGTCCGTCACGGGCCGCCAGACGGGCGCAGAGAGGCCGCCTCGAAGTACGTCGGTCAGGGGGGCGGCCAGCATGGGCACATCGCGCAGAAAATCGGCTCGCGCGAGCTTGGCGCCTGCGTGGAGGGCACTGATGCGGTTGTCGATGCCGGTGGGCCCGGTGCCGTCAAGGACGAACAGCACCCGCGGGAACACCGGATACCGGCGCCGCCATTCCTCCACCGGTAGCTCGCTGCCGGGCCGGGGTCGGCCGACAACCGCGGGGACGTGCCGGTACAGCCGTTCGTAGGCGCTGACTTTCGCGGCCAGGCGCTCGGGCCCCAGGGTGGCCCGGTCGACCTCCACGAACGCCCGCAGCATTGACCACCCATCCCTGTCCTTGGCCTGGCATCGGTAGTACAGCAGGGCATCGGGTGTGAGGGCCTCGCCGCCCCCGAGCGAGTGGTAGACCTCCGGGATCCAGTCCAGCGGCTGGCACACGTCCCCGCGGCGTCGTGCGTCCTGCACGAACGCAAGGGCAGTCTCCGTCACTACCAGGGCGTGCCACACACGCAGCCGGGCAGCGGTTCGATCCGCACTCAGCCTCGGCGGCCGCCAGTCCCGCAACTCCGGCCATTCCGAGGCGACCTCGGCGCCGTATTGGGTGACGGACCACACCCGCGTCCGGCCGGCCTGCGGCAATGTCACACGGTCGATCAAGCCCTCACCGCGTAGCTTCACCAGCCGCCGCCTGGTCTGCTCGATCCGCGCAGCGGGCGAGATCATGAGGTGCACCTGCTGCGTGGTGGCCATCCGGTGCTGCGCCAGGACCGCCAGTGCCAGCCGGTCCCCGCCTCCCGCATCCCCGTTCACCATCGCTGTGTCCCCTCCCTACCGTGCGACGCCACCCCTTGGGCGCCGCGTGTAGGGCCACAGCAGCAGCCGGCCCCGACCAAGACCTCGACCATCCGGGCCCGACCAGCGTCACGATGCGATAACCCCGCCCCCGACCCCGCCCATAACGCCTTGGTAGACCCCGCCGACATCCCCGCCGACAACCGTCCGCACCCATCCTGCGCTTGACGGAGTATCCGCAGGCCACCACGGCATTCGAGCATGGTCGGCAGCCCGACATCCCCCTATGCACCTCTCGCAGCCGACCCCAGAACAGAAAAAGGGAAGTGAGGCGGGCTGTGGCTGGCGGTCGGCGCGGCGGGGGATCGGGGCGCCTCGGTGTCTTGTTGCGCGTCGGCGGGGCCTCCGCGCTCGTCGCCGGGCAGCGCTCGGCGACGCATGGGACGGTGTGACCGGTGGGAGGTGGACCGCCGTCAACGCGAGGTGTCAGAACTGCCCTGCAGGCACAGCTTGGGACTCAACCGTCGGACCGAGTCGATAGCCCGTCGAATCGGAGTGGAAGTCCGCGTTGCGGGGTGTCCGGTTGAACAACAGGTGTAGGTCCACACGGGGATGAGTCCCAGCCCACGACGCGCCTTGCCTTGTCGGCACCGGACCGGACAAGGTAGGCCACAGCCCTGCCGCGAGACGCGATCAGCCGTGGCTTGTCCCAGTAGAGAACGTCGGCGAACTGCGGACACCCCGGTGCCGGGGTGACCTGCACACCGGGGACCTCCCGTACGCACGGAGCCGCGCCGTACGCGAAGCCGGTGCGTCGTCTTCGCGGCGTCCGGCACGCACGTACTGTACGAACGCTGTTGGCCTGCTGTATGCCTTCTCCATGTGTCATGTCGGACGGTTGTGAACGCGGCGGGTGCAATCCCGTGTGTCCACTGCCGACTCAGTCTGGGTTGCACGCCCGGCGGCCGGGCTGACAACGTTGTCTTCTGGTGAGGCCGGACCGTGCGTGCGTATCGCGACGCTGGAGAGGTTACGTGCCCATCAGATCTCATACCCCCTTGCCCCGCGGGATCCTTCCGAGACCCGCCCGCCGGCAGCGCCGGCCACTGCGGGCGGCGGTGGCCGCGCTGCTGACCGGAGCGCTCGGTGTTGCCGCGCTCGCGGGTGGCGGCGCGGCCGCAGCACTGCCCGCCGCGACCTCGTCCGCGGGGTCCGCAGGGACATCCGGCGGCACGGACTACACCAAGCTCGTCGACCCGTTCGTGTCGACCGCCGGCGACGACGGCAACGACCTGCCAGGCGCTCAGGCGCCGCACGGTCTGGCCAAGGTCAACCCGTTGACCACGCCGAACCGCAACCACACCGGGTACGACTACAACGAGGACCACATCGCCGGGTTCACCGCGACGAACCTCGACGGCGTCGGCGGCTCCGGAGGTGGTGGCGACCTGCTGGTCGTCCCGACGTCCGTGCAGTACGACAGCCGCCCCGCCGCCGGCACGTACGCCCACGCGTACAGCCACGACGACGAGAGCGCGTCGCCCGGCTCCTATCAGGTGGGCCTCGGGGCGATCTCCGGAACCGCGTCGTCGGTGAAGCAGGACTCCGGCACCATCAAGGCCGAGATGACCGCGACGACGCGCACGGCGCTCGAGCGGTACAGCTTCCCCGCCGGGTCGAACCCCGAGCTCGTCCTGGACCTCGCGAACAACTTCACCAGCCGCACCCGCTCGACCATGAAGGCGACGACGCTCCCGGACGGGACCACCTCGATCGCCGGACTGATCGCGGGTTCGTTCAACGGCGCCTCGTACAAGCTGTACTACAACGCCACCACGAACGTCCCCGTGACCTCGCTGAAGAGCTGGGGCAACGACGGCAAGCTGAGCGAGGCGACCACGCAGGACGGGTCCGACACCGGCGCCGTCCTCGGGTTCGACAAGTCCGCCGGGGACGACATCGAACTGCGCATCACGCTGTCGCTGATCAGTGCCGAACAGGCCGCGACCGATCAGCGCAACGAGGTGGGTCACCTCACCTTCGACCAGGCGCGCGCGCAGTCGAAGGCGGACTGGAACAGCGCGCTCGGCACGGTCGACGTGCACTCCTCTGCGAAGTCCGACCCCGGGTCGACGCTCACCAAGGAGTTCTACACGCACCTGTACCGCATGTACGCGCTGCCGGTGAACGCCACCAGCACCAGCGGAACGTACCGCGGCGCGGACGGAGCGGTGCACAAGGCCAACGGCTTCACGTACTACGACGGCTGGTCCACCTGGGACGACTTCCGCAAGTACTCCGTCGAGGCCTACATCGACCCGGCCACCTACCGGGACATGATGCAGTCGCTCATCGAGCTCTTCGCCGACGTGCACACCTCCGGCAAGAGCCTCGGCAGCCTCACCCACTCGGTTCCGACCGTGCGCTGGGAGCGGTCGGCCGTGCTGGTCGCCGACGCGCTGTCGAAGGGCTACAAGAACTTCGACCGGCTCGACGAGGCCTACCCGGCGCTGCTGTCGTACAGCGGCCTCTACACGGGCGCGCAGCTGCGGCAGGGATACGTCGCGGGTGATCCCGGTACGACCGTCCAGCGGGGCTACGACCAGTGGGCGCTCTCCATCATCGCCGACGCGCTCGGCAAGAAGGACGACGCGAAGAAGCTGCGCACCCAGTCGACGATGGCGATCGACAACCTCGTGAAGTCCGGCGCCTGGACCGCGGGGGACGGCACCAAGGTCGGTCTGCTCACCCCGCGTGCCGCAGGCGGCGACTGGCAGAGCGCCGACTACGAGAAGTTCGAGGCGGCCGGCCTCTACCAGGGCACGCTGTGGCAGTACCACTGGTACGACGCGTACGACATGGGCGGTCTCATTACGGCCATGGGCGGCGAGAAGGCCGGCAAGGCTGCGGTCGAGCACATGTTCGGCGAGGACTCGAGTGTCGACGACGGCTCGACCATGCTGCACTCCAACGCGAACGAGATCGACCTGCAGGCCCCCTACCTTTTCAACTACGTCGGTGAGCCGAGCCTGACGCAGAAGTGGGTGCGGTCGATCTACACCGGCACGACCTGGAACCGCTACATCGCAACGGGCTCCACGAACGAGGCCCCCAGCTCCGGCGGTCAGTTCACCCCGCCGATCAAGACCCAGGTCTACAAGCTGTCCCCGAACGGCTTCCTGCCGACCATGGACAACGACGCCGGCACCATGTCGACCATGTTCGTCGGCGCCGCCCTGGGCCTGTTCCCGGTGACCGCCGGTTCCAGTCAGTTCCAGATCGGCAGCCCGTTCTTCGACTCCACGACGATCACCTACGCCAACGGCAGCCGGTTCACGGTGAAGGCCGACGGAGTGTCGCCGAGCAACTACTACGTGCAGAGCGCGACCCTCAACGGCAAGCGGTTCGACAACACGTGGCTCGACTACTCCCAGATCATCGCCGGCGGAACCCTGGACTTCACCATGGGTTCCAAGCCCTCCCAGTGGGGCGCCCACACCAAGCCCGCGTACTCGCTGGACACCGACTCGGGCGACACGGGTGACGGCGGCACGGGAGCGGACAAGGGCGACACCGTCGTCTCCGCCCACCCGGGCACCGTCGACACCTCAGCGGACGGCACCGTCGACGGCAGCGTGAAGCTCACCCTGTCCGGACCGGCGTCGTTCGCCGCTCACAAGGGAACCAGCCTCACCAAGACCGGCGCGGCGAGCGTGACCGGACTGCCGAAGGGCGTCACGGCGGACCTGTGCGTCAGCGACAAGCGGACGGCGACGCTGTCGCTCACCGGCACCACTGACGTCGACGCGCGCTTCGGCATCACATTCCGCGACGCGGCCTTCGCCCACGGCGTGCGGGCTGCGACGGTGAGCGGCACCGGGATATCCCCGACCGACCCGCTGCTCATCTCCGCCGCCGCGGTGCATCGCAAGGCCCTCGGCACACTGGTCGACCAGGCCTTGCTGGTGCGCAGCGGCAACTACTCCGACGGTTCCTGGAATGTGTTCCGGTCGGCGCTCGAACGCGGTCGGACCGTCCTGGCCGACACGACCTCCGCGACGGGCACGATCATGGCCGCGGACGACGCGCTGCACTCCGCGATCGATGCGCTCACCATCGACGAGGGTGGCTACGCCGTCCTGCAGGCCGAGGCCCCCGACCAGATGGAGGGCCCCAGCCTGGTGAAGGAGGCGTACTACTCGGACGGCGACCTCGGCGGCGTCACCGAGGGAGCGTGGGAGCGGTACGCCAAGCTGGACTTCGGTGGGGTCGCTCCGCGGAGTGTCTCGGTCCGCTACGCGAACTCGCAGCCGACGGACGCCAAGCCGAGCAGCGTCGACATCCACGCGGGTGCCGCGGACGGTCCCGTCGTCGCCACCGCCTCCCTTCCCGGAACGGGCGGATGGCAGTACTACACCACGGTGCAGGCGGCCGTCACCGACCCGGACGCCCTGCTGGGCGCGAAGAGCGCGACGTTCGTGTTCCACGCTCCGTCCGGGCAGCAGTGGGTGTCGAACTTCGACTGGTACCGGTTCTCACCGAACGAGGTCTCCTCGTCGCCGTCGACCACGCTCGCCACGCTGACCGCGGTGAACAGCACCACGACCGGCGACGGCTCGCTCCCGCTCAACCTCTCGAACGGCATCTTCGAGAACGTGACGAACGGCGCTTGGGCGCAGTGGAAGGACACGAACCTGCGCGACGGCGCGGACACCGTCACCGTCCGCTATGACAAGCCGCAGTCGCGCGCGGCGTCGGACTCGCACATCGAACTGCACCTCGGTTCGAAGGACGGCCCCAAGCGCGTCGACATCCCCCTGGAGTACAGCGGTTCGGGTTGGGGAACCATCGCCACCACGACCGTGCAGCTCGACCGGAGCGTGTTCACCGGCGTCCAGGACGTGTACGCGGCCTTCGTCTCCAGCACGCAGACCAGCGCCCAGCCCTACGTGGGCAACATCTACTCGCTTACCCTGGCGCAGGACGCCGACGCCCCCGTGGGCTTCGACGCCACCGCGTGGCACTCCAACAGCGGCGGCGGGCTCAAGAGCGAGCCGGTCGGCTGGACCGGCGCGGGTTCCGCCACCGACCTCGGCGGCACCTACAACGGAGCCTGGCTCAACTACGGGGACATCGACTTCGGCAACTCCCCGAAGAGCACCGTCACGATCACCTACGTCAACAACTCCGCCCGCTGCGGCACCGGTTCGGCCGTCCAGCTCTACCTGGACTCCTTCGACGCGGCCAACCCCGGCACGCCGTACGCGACCGTGCCGCTGCCCGTCACGGGAGCCGCGTGGTCGTCCGGAGGGACGACGAGCCTGACGCTGCCCAAGGCGATCACCGGCTCGCACACCGTCTACATGCGGCTGACGACGACCCCGGACTCCTCGCACCCGTACGTCGCGAACCTGGGCCGGATCACCTTCAACCACGTCGACACGCCCGCCGTCACGGACAAGTCCGCCCTGCGGAAGGCGATCGACCAGTACGAGGGACTCTCCGGCGACGCGGAGCGCTACAACGCGATCGACTTCGGTGTGTACCTGCGCGAACTCGCAGCAGCACGCACCCTCGTCGACGCCGACGACGCGACGCAGACCGAAGTCGACGCACAGACGCGCAGCCTCACCCTTGCCGCCAACCAGCTGATCCCCCTGCCGAGGCTGAAGCTGGAGGACCTGGTCGCGACCGCGTCGGCCTTCGACAACAACCGCTACACGGACGCGTCATGGAAGACGTTCACCGACGCACTCGCCGCGGCGAAGACCGCGATCGCGGACGACACGGCCACGGACGCGACCCTCACCGCACGGTACGACGCCCTTCGCCATGCACAGTCCGCGCTCACCACGAAGCCCAAGACGGTGCCGGCCGCGCCCGACGCGGTGTCGGCGACGTCGTCCGGCACGAGCGTGACGGTCGCCTGGTCCGCACCCAAGGACGACGGCGGCTCTCCGGTCACCGGCTACAAGGTCACCCTCGACGACGGCCACCAGGTCGAGATCGACGATCCGGACAGCCGGAGCACCACGTTCACCTGGCTGCGATCCGGCAGGTCGTACACGGCACGCGTCCAGGCGGTGAACACGTTCGGCGCCTCGCGCCCGAGCGCCGCCACGGCACCCGTGGTGGCCGACGGCGGCAGGCCGCAGACGCCCACCGTGACGGGTGTGATCACCGACGGCAAGCAGGTCCGGGTGACCTGGCGCGCCGCCGGCGACGGTGGATTCCCGATCATCGGCTACACCGTGGCCCTCGGTGACGGAACCACCGCGCACCTTCCCGCGACGGCCGACACGGCACTGCTGACAACCGCGGGCAAGGCCAAGGCGCACACGGCCACCGTCACCGCCATCACCCTGGCGGGCACTTCGGACGACCCCGCCGCGACCGCTTCGGCGCCTGCCTCGGCGGACGCCTCCGACCCGGCGTACGAGCCCTCTCCCTTCCCGGACGAGACGCTCAAGGCGAACTACGCCTCGGACACCTGGCCGGGAACCGGCGACGGGACCGACTACTTCTACGGCCTGCTCAACGGTGTCCGGGACCTCGGCTCCGACATCCTCGGCGCCAACACCAAGGTGCCCTCCGGTACCCCGCTCACCGCTGAGAACGACCAGATCGCCGTGCGCATCAACAACGCGGCGACGCAGAAGGAGGTGGACCGGGCCGAGGTCGACGCGACGAACAGCTCCACCGTCACGATGGCCGACGGACTCGGATCCCGGCTCGGCAAGATCTACCTCGACGCGCTGAACGGCGGCCAACTGCCCAAGACCGGCGCGCTGTTCGGCCGCGTCACGCAGGGCCTCGACAAGGGTGGGGCGGCGAAGGACCACTTCGGCTACCTGCGCCCGTACGTGCGGCTCGGGTTCGTCGGCGACGGCGGGGACATCTACGAGTCGCAGGACGGCTCCTACGGCAGCCTCACCACCAGCGGTTCGTACCCGAGCGGCCACACCTACGGCGGCTACGAGGCGGGGACCATCCTCGCCACGCTCCTGCCGGAGCTGGCACCGTCGATCCTGGCGCGCACCTCGGAGTACGGGAACAACCGCATCGTCCTCGGGTTCCACTACCCCCTCGACGTCATGGGCGGCCGCATCACCGGCCAGGCCACCGTGGCGCACCGGTGGGCCGACCCCGACTTCGCGGAGCTGCTGATGCAGGCTCACACCGAGATGGAGAACGTGCTTCTCGCCAGTTGTGAAAAGGAGGGCTACGGCGACACGCTCGCGGCCTGCGCGGGCGACCCCTACGCCGGACTGAGCACGACGCAGGACGTCGACCTGTACACGCAGCGCCTGACCTACGGGTTCTCTCAGGTGGGCAAGTCCGGGCAGACCCTCAAGACACCGTCCGACGCGGCGGCGCTCCTGATCACGGCCTTCCCGAACCTCACCGCAGAGCAGCGCACTCAGGTCCTCGAGCAGACCGCGACGGACTCGGGTTACCCGCTCGACCTCACCGCGGACGGCGAGGCGAGCTGGCAGCGGATAAACCTGGCGGCGGCGATGGCGGCGAAGGTGGTCGTGGGCGCCGACGGGTCCGTCAAGGTGACGAACCACTCGGACGCCACGAAGGCCAGTGTCGCCGACGCCAAGGCGATCACCGTCGGAGGCGTCGCGATCGGCGGGTTCGATCCGGACGTGTCGACGTACGTCGTGGACTGGCCGAAGAACAAGGGGATCCCGGCCGTCACCGCTGTACCGGCCCAGTCCGGTGCACGGGTGAAGGTCACCGACGGCAGTTCGGTCCTCTCGTCGACCGGATCCCGGTTCACCACCCGCACCATCAAGGTGACCTCGGCCAACGGTTCGGTCACCCGGACCTACACGGTCGGGTTCCAGCGCACGGACCGCGATCACCGGCCGACCGCGGCCGGAGGTCACGGCGGAGACGGCGGTGACGGAGGATCCGGCCATTGGCCCCTGTCCGGCACGTGGAGCCAGGGGGACAACGGAGCCGGCCTCGTCGGCGGCGGACTCTGGTCGTCGTTGACGGATTGGGCGGAGCCCATGTGGATCCCTCGGACGCAGCGCACGACATGACCGACGGACCTGCCGTGCCCCGCGGGGGCACGGCAGGATCCTGCTGATCCTTCGGGAGGCAGGACCGCAGACAACGGCCCCTCCGGGCGAACCTGTTGTGTTCACCTGGAGGGGCCGTCGGCATGACGGCACGACGGCTCGGGGCGCGATGGTGTGGTGGTCCACGGCGGGCGCCGGGGAGCCCGGCCCCGACGCCACCGCATCCCCTGACCGTCCGACGAGGCACTCCGAACCCGCGTAATCACTGTGACGCTTCAAGGCAAGCTCCGTATCTTGGCGCTGTGACGGACGCAGAAGAGCCCAGGCTCTACGTGAATTGCTGGGGCGAAACTTCAGGTTGAACCCAGGTGTGAGCGGGGCCTGCAGGGTGGACACATGCTCGTGCTTCGACCAGTCAGGGGCGGCTGCGACACGACCGAACCCTCACGTCGGCTGAGCACGGCGAGTTCCGTCGTGTCAGCGAGACCTGGTGCCGAAAGGACCGTCTCCTCAGCGACGTCGCCATGACGTTCGGGTCCGCCCATTGACCTCTTCCGGGGAAACAACGCCAACTACCCCAAGACACCGGCCTACGCGACCGACCAACGTGACGACATCCTGCTCTGCTTCCACTTCTGGAACAGCTTCGTCTCGAGTCCAAGCTCGTCGTCGGCGTCCGTCCATGCCGAACCCGTTCTCTGGGCCTGCCGGGACGACGGCACCCTGTTCACGGACGGCTTCACCTTGACCCCGGATGAATCCGCCTTTCGGCGTGCGAGCTGAAGTACGGGCGCGGCGGAACCGGGTTGCGAGGCGGTCGGCGCTGGGGTGGAATCGGGCGGGCTGTGCAGCGGAGGCCTGCGGCCCGGGCAGGGGGGATCGGTTCATGGACGGGACGACAGCCCTGGACAGCGTGCTGCAGCAGACGCACGTGGTCCAGCTGAGCTCGGTGGGCAGGTTCGGGGTGGACGGAGAGATCCGCGTGGACCTCTCCGATCCGGCGGAGTCGGCGCGGCTGAGGACCGCCATGGCCGTGGAATCCCTGCCCGGGGTCCACTGCATGTGCCTCGGGGACGTTCGCTTCGAGTTGTCCGACCGTTCCGGTGAGCGGCTCGCAGTCGTCGTCCTGCACCACGGGGCGACACTGAGGTGGGGGCAGTGGGAGAGCGACGCCGTCCTCGCCGACGGCCGCTTGCTCCTGGCGTGGCTGGCCGGGCACCGCATGCCCGGCCCCATGGAGCAGTTCGAGGCCGACCGGCTACGGGCGGAGGAAAGGGCCGAAGAGCGGCGCAACTGGCTGGCCGCGATGCCCGCCGGACTGGAGGGGACCGCCGAACGGATCCTCGACCTCTCCCGCACCGGTGACAGGCCCTCTCCCGAATTGCTCGCGGAACTCACGGACCGGCTGCAGCTGACGTTCCCCGACCCGGTGGAGCGGGTGCTGGCCCTGCTCGAGTGGTACGGATCCGGCAGCGGGCGCTGCTCTGGCTACCCCGTCCACGAGGGCGTACCTGGCGAACTGCTCGGCAGGGTGCCGACCGCCGACCTGCTCACCGGCCTGGTCGACCCACGGGCCGGGGATCGGCACGATGCCGGGGCCGTGCGGCATCTGGTGGGCTGGAAGACCCGCCCGCGCCAGAAGCGGGATGTCGCGGGCCTGCCCGAAGCGCTGCGCGCTCGTCTGCTGGCTCACGCGCGCAGTTCTGGAGACTCCGACAAGCAGGCCCGCGCGGAAAGGTGGTTGGCACCTCGACGGGCCTGAGACCTACTGGAGCGTTCTGTGGCCGGCGAAGGCGGCGCGGCCGGACATGGCGACGGCCTGGGGCCTCGCGAAATGCAAGACGCTGCGTGTAGAGCGGCGGCTTCTATAGGTGCCGCCGCTCTACACGCAGCGTCGACCCCTCACGCACCGGGCCGCCCGCCTTTTCGGCCGGATCATCCGACGGAGGCTGGTACGCGCCGTGGCCAGGTCGTCCTAGGTCTCTCTGAGTTGCTCAATCAGGCCATTGACACGGGCCAGCGCCCGAATGTCGAACAGAGGGGCGTCTTGTTCCTCATCGGCCGGGAGTCCCTTGTCCTGGTTGCGTCATCGGCCAAGCGGCAGCATGTGGCAACTCGTCCGTAGAATTCCCCCGCCCCGGTCCGCCGCATCCCGGGGCGCGTCCGTGCGTGCACGGGCCGCTCCGAGGCGGTGGGCGAAGGTCACCGGCGAGACGTCGGCGGGGTGGCGGAGCCACGATCGGCACGTCTGTGCCGGATGAAAGTTGATCATCTTCAACATGAACGTCCGCCCCCGCAGAGGTGTCTCGCAGGTTAAATGCGGAGGCCGCCCCCTCTCTTTCCCGGGTGCAACGGGCACCACCGTTCCCGGTCTTTGCCGGAATGGGGTTGATCTTCATTGGTGCCGCCTGTCCGGCATTCAAACGGAGGTGCCGGTTCCTCTCTTGATGCGGCGTGACGAAATGCTTCGTCCGATTCGGTGCGCATGGTGGGAGAGGAGGGTGTTCGATCGCATCTTTCATGCTTCCTTCCGCCCAATTGCCAGTCAACTCCGCGCAAAAATTAGTCAGTTGACGCCCCCTCAGGGTCCGGCTTTCCTGTGCTGAGTTTTCTTCGGCGCCGCCGTCACGAGCCCCGACCGGGTCCTTCGTGCGGCGCCCGGGCCGACGGACCAGGGAAATGGCGGGGTGGGGCATACCGATGGGCATCAGCACACGACACAGACCGAGAATGCGCACGATGGTGGCGGGGGCACTGTCGGGACTGCTGCTCGGCGGACTTCCCGTCCTGCCGCTGACTCCCGCGGCCGCGTCGCCGAGCCAGGCTGCCTCCGCAGCGTCCGCGGCAACGCAGGCGTCCGCGCAGGCGGTGGCTACCGGGAAGCCGGTCGAGGTGGTCTCCGAGCGCACCGAGTACTCGACCACGTACGCCAATCCGGACGGCAGCACCTTCAACCTCAAGCAGTCGGCCGTCCCCGTCCGGGTGGCACAGCCCGGTGGCGCCTGGGTGACGCCCGACGCCACCCTGACCCGCCGTGAAGACCACCGGATCGCCCCGAAGGCGGCTGTCGCCGGTGTGTCGTTCTCCAGCGGCGGCGACGGCAAGGACCTGGTGAGCATCACCGAGGACGGCCACACCCTGACGGTGGGCTGGCCCGGTTCGCTGCCCGCTCCCACGCTGGACGGTGACTCGGCCGTCTACGCGAACGTCCTGCCGGACGTGGACCTGCGGATGACGGCGACCACCGAGGGCTATCGCGAAGTTCTCGTCGTCAAGACGGCTCAGGCCGCCGCGAACCCGGCACTGACCGCGCTGCATCTGCCGGTGCGGGCCGACGGCCTGGTGCTGAAAGAGGGCGCGGGCCAGTCCTTGCAGGCGGTGGACGACAACGGCGCCACCGTCTTCCGGGCCCCGACGGCCCGCCAGTGGGACTCCACGGGCCATGACGGCACCACCGCCCCCGCCGCTCAGACCAAGCCCTCGGGCTCCTCCTCGGGCAAGACCGCCTCGGCGCCGTCCGCGAACGCTGCGTCCGGCGTGGCCGCGGTGGCGACCGGCGACACCCAGGCGGCCGGCTCCGCGGCCGAGGGTGACGAGTCGGGTGTCACCGACCCGGCCGAGGGCCCCGGCGACAGTGCCACCGCTGTTCCGCTGGACATGTCGGTCACCCAGAGTGCCATCACCGTCGTCCCCGACGCCGGTGAGCTCAAGGACGAGGACACCGTCTACCCGCTCTACATCGACCCGGACGTCTCCTGGTCGGAGTCCGAGCGCACGGTGCTCTCCTCCGACGGTGACACCTTCTACAACTTCTCCGGCGGCGACGAGGGCAAGGGGGTGGGCCTGTGCTCGATCTACTACACCGGCGGCTTCGGCTACCCCTGCACCACCGGAACCCCGTACAAGCAGCGCATGTACTTCGAGTTCTCGCCGTCCGCGCTCAAGGGCAAGCGGGTGCTCGACGCCACCTTCCGGGTGACCGAGCGCTGGTCGATGTCCTGCACGGCGACCGTGGTGCAGCTGGTGCGCACCGGTGACATCTCCTCCTCCACCCGCTGGCCCGGCCCCACCGCCAACTGGGACGTGATGGGCGACCGTACGGTCTCGGCCGGCCGCGGCTCCGACTGCTCCCCGAGCCAGCCCGCGAAGCCGATCGAGTTCAACGACGACCCCAGCCAGTCGTACGAGAACCTGACCAAGACGGTGCAGTCCTTCGCGGCCGGTGACATGTCCCGGCTGACCCTGATGATCAAGGCCGGCGACGAGGGCGACCCCAACGGCTGGAAGCGCTTCGACGACGACGCGGTCCTCGACGTCGACTACGTCGGTGTCCCGGCGCCGCCCACCGGCCCCGGCGTCCTCTCCGGCAGCGGCACCACCTGTGAGACCGCCGAGGCGGACCCGGCGATCATCTCCGACCCGACCCCCGACTTCCTCACCGCTGTCCAGACGGAATCCGGCGGCGAGAGCGGTGCGACCCTGCGCGCCCACTTCGTGGTGCAGAAGAAGAACTCCGACGGCAGCTGGAGCACCGCCACCGAACCGGTGCGCCCCTCCAGCGGCTTCGTCACCGACAACGCCAAGGTGCAGGTGACCTCGCCGGTGACCTTCGCGGACGGGACCCTGGCCCGGATGTCGTCGTGGACGCGGTCGTACTGGAGCGGCGACGACCACATGATCGAGTCGACGCACAGCTCGGTGACGACCAAGGGCTGGTGCTACTTCAAGGTCGACACCACCGCCCCGAAGGCGCCCACCGTCACCACCGACGGGACGTACAGCCTGTGCACGGCCAACGCCTGTGCCGCCGGCGGCGGACCGGGCCAGGGCGGGGACTTCTACTTCAAGCCCGCTACGGGTGACACCAACATCGCCGGTTACGAGTACCGGCTGCCGACCTGGCCCACCTGGCACTCCGTCACGGGCTCGGCACCCACGAAGCTGATCACTCCGGAGCTGCCCGGCACGCAGACCCTCCAGGTCCGTGCCAGGGACAATGTCGGCTCCGGGCGCCCCGGTGCGACCACCAGCTTCCTGTTCAAGGTCGCGGAGGGCGAAGGAGCCTCCGGACGCTGGCACTTCGACGACGCGGCGCCCGGCTCCGGAGTGGTCACGGCTGCCGACTCCGCCACCACGGCCGGCACCCGCCACCCCCTCACCTTCCACACCGCCGGCGCGGGCTTTTCCAGCCTGGCCCGCCGGGGCGAGCAGGACCGGTCCTTCTGGCTGGACTCCACCGTGGCCGCCAACCAGACCGCCTGGGCCGACACCACGTCACCTGCGATCAACACTCAAGCCTCCTTCTCCGTTTCGACCTGGGCCTATCTGACGGATGACACCGACTTCCACTGCATCGCCTCCCAGCAGAACTCGGACAACACCGGCTGGTCGCTGTACTACTCCTCGGGCGTCCAGCGCTGGGTGTTCCTGTGGTCCTGGTACGAGAACGGCGCGCGGAAGTACATCGGCGCCAACGCCTCGGCCCAAGGCGTGCCCCTGAAGGCGTGGACGCACGTCGGCGGCGTCTACAACGCCACCGACCGCACCATCACCCTCTACGTCAACGGCCGCCCGCAGGGCGCACCGGCGGCGTTGGGGACCTCGGGCAAGCCGACCACCAGCGACGGTGCCCTCCAGATCGGGCGAGCGGGCTACAGCGGCGGATTCAACAACTACTGGCGCGGACGCATCGACGAAGTTGCGGTGTTCCAGCGAGCCCTGTCCGACAGCGAGATGGCGCAAGAAGCCGGCCTGATCGACCCGGACACCGGAAGCACCGCCGTGGAACTGGTCGGCGCGTGGGACCCGGACGGCGCCACAGGCAGCACCCTTGCCGACACGGTCAGCGGCTACAACCGGACCATGACCCTCAGCGGCGGCGCCACGCTCGACGGTGAGGCCGTCTCGCTGGACGGCGTCGACGACGCGGCCACCGTGTCCGGCCCGGTCGTGGACGACACCGGCTCCTTCACCGTCACCACCGAGGTGGAACTCGACGGCGCCGCCCTGGCGGGCAAGAGCGCCGGATACAGCGGACAGGTCGTCGGCCAGCGCACGGCCGACGGGTCCGCCTGGGGCCTGTGGTTCAACCAGACCGGTACCGAACAGGTCCCGCAGGACGACGGAACCCTCAAGGACGTACCTGTCGGGTACTGGCGCTTCGGACGCCTCGCGGCCGACGGCAGGACCTACACCGCCGTCAGCTCCGAAAGCACCGCCCTGACCGACGAACGCGTCCGGCTGACAGGCGCCTACAACGCCCAGGACGGGACGATCAGCCTGTATCTCGACGCCACACCCAACGACGTGCCGACCGCCTTCACCGCGGTCGCCGGAAACGGGGACTTCTCCGCCGGCCGGGCCTACGTCAACAAGGCGTGGGGCAACTACCTGCCCGAGAAGATCAGCGATCTGCGGATCTGGGTCGGGGCACCTGCCAACGACATGCAGGTGGAGAACATGATCGGCGGCTAGCCGCCGACGGGGCCCGGCCGCGAGGGCCGGGCCCCGACCAACCACCGGGCCGGGCCGCGCCGCGCCGCGACCCGGCCCTCCGGCGTCCCGCGGACTCAACCTCCTGCGGACCCGGCGTCCTCATGCAACATCCGTGCACGTACGCCAAGGGGTGGGACCACACCATGCTCTTCCGTCCGCGAAGACGACGGAACGGCCGCCCGGCCACCGTCAGCCGCACGCTTCGCCTGACCGTAGGCTCACTCGTTCTCGCTCTGAGTGTGCCGATAGGCCTGGCCCCGGTCGCCCAGGCCGCCGACGCGCTCGGCAGACCCGGCACACCGAAGACACGCAGCGCCAAGATGATCCCCGCCGACCCCGCCACGGCGAAGGCGGCCCGGGACCGCCTGGCCAAGGCCCAGGCGGAGAACCGCGCGCAGGGCGCCAAGGCACTGGCCGCGCAGCACGCCACCTGGCCCGCCGCCGCCCGCGCCGAACTCGTCCGCGGCAAGCGCGCCGAGGTGGGCGGCCTGCCCGTCACCCTCACCGCGCCCGCGGCACGGTCGGCCACGTCCGCGACCGCGGCGACCGTACAGGTACTGGGCCGCAAGGAGGCGACCGCCGCCGGGATCAAGGGCGTTCTGCTGTCGCTGACCTCACAGCAAGCCGGTACCACCGGACTTGACGTGGACTACTCGTCGTTCGCCTCGGCCTACGGCGGCGACTGGGCGGGCCGGCTGCGCCTGGTGCAGCTGCCCGCGTGTGCGCTGACCACGCCGGAGAAGGCGTCCTGTCGCGTCGAGACACCGCTGGCCGGCACGCACAACGACGTGAGCGAGCAGACCGTGTCCGCGCAGGTGCCGGTGTCGGCCCGCGCGGCGGCGGCACCGGCCACCGCCGTGGTGGCGCTCGCCGCGGCCGCCGGCGAGTCGGCGTCCGGGTCGGGCGCTTACACCGCCACCCCGCTGAGCGCGTCGTCGTCCTGGCAGGCCGGCGGCTCCTCGGGCTCCTTCACCTGGTCCTACCCCATGACCCCGCCCGCTCCGGCGGCCGGCCCCACCCCGTCGGTCACGCTGTCCTACGACTCCGATTCCATCGACGGCCGCACCGCCAACACCAACAACCAGGGCAGCGTCGTCGGTGAGGGATTCGACCTGTCGTCCTCCTCGTACGTGGAGCGCTCGTACGGCTCCTGCGACGACGACGGCCAGGACGACAAGTACGACATGTGCTGGAAGTACGACAACGCCTCCCTCGTGCTCAACGGCAAGTCCACCACCCTGGTGAAGGACGACACCACCGGCACCTGGCGGCTGAAGGACGACGACGCCTCCACCGTCACCCACGGCACCGGCGCCGACAACGGCGACGACGACGGCGAATACTGGACGGTGACCACAGGCAACGGCACCAAGTACGTCTTCGGCCAGAACAAGCTGGACGGCGCGGGCACCGAAGCCACCAACTCCACCTGGACCGTGCCCGTCTTCGGCGACGACTCCGGTGAGCCGGGCTACAGCAAGGGCACCGCATTCGCCGACCGCGCGGTGACGCAGGCGTGGCGGTGGAACCTCGACTACGTCGAGGACCTGCACGGCAACGCGATGTCGTACTGGTACACCGCCGAGACCAACTCCTACGCCAAGAACAAGGCGGACACCGCCACCGCCACCTACACCCGCGGCGGCTACCTGACCAAGATCCTCTACGGTCAGCGCAAGGACGCCCTGTTCTCCGGCACCGCCTCGCACAAGGTGACCTTCGACTACACCGAGCGCTGCACCGCCTCGGACTGCTCGGACCTGAAGGAATCCACCGCCGACAACTGGCCCGACGTGCCCTTCGACACCATCTGCAAGAGCGGTGACGACTGCGACGCCGAGAGCCCCTCCTTCTTCACCCGCAAGCGGCTGACGGGCATCAACTCCTTCTCCTGGGACGCCGCCGCCAACACCTACGACGCCGTCGACTCCTGGGATCTCGCCCAGCACTTCTTCGACGGCGGCGACCTGGGGGACACCTCCGACCAGGTCCTGGTGCTCGACTCGATCAAGCACACCGGCAAGTCGGGCGCCGCGATCGCCCTGCCGCCGGTGACGTTCACCTACGACAAGCGGCCCAACCGGGTCGACGGCACCGACGACATCGTGCCGCTCTACCGACCCCGCATCCGCACCCTCATCTCGGAGACCGGTGCGGTGACCACCGTGACCCTCTCCGACCCGGAGTGCGTGCGCGGCCACACCCCTGACGAGGACGACGACCACACCTCCTGCTACCCGGTGTACTGGCACATCAACGGCGCCGAGGAAGCCGGCCTCGACTGGTTCCACAAGTACCGCGTCCTCGCGGTGACCAGCACCGACCCCACCGGCAAGAACGCCACGACCGAGACCGACTACACCTACGCCGACCCCGCCTGGCACTACGACGAGAACCCGCTGACCCCGCAGGCCGAGCGAACCTGGTCGCAGTGGCGCGGCTACGGCAAGGTCACCACCGTCAAGGGCACGGACGCCACCAAGTCCAAGACGGTGACCCTCTACATGCAGGGGATGGACGGAGACCGGGTACAGGGCTCGGACGGCAAGCTGGACCCCACCGCCCGCAAGGACGTCAGCGTGAAGGCACTCGCCGTCCCCGGGCTGACCATCGCGGACCAGACCGACAGTGAGCAGTACACCGGCTTCACCCGGCAGCAGGTGACCTACGACGGCGGCCAGGCCATCGCGGTGACCGTCAACGACCCCTGGTCGAAGAAGACCGCCACCCAGCACGCGTCCTACGCAGACACCGAGGCGTACTTCGTCCGCACGGCCGGGACCGCCACATCGACCTATCTGACGGTCAAGGACTCCTGGCGCACGCACACCACCTCCACCACCTTCGACTCCTACGGCATGAAGGCCACCGAGGAGGACGCCGGCGACGTCGCCAAGAGCGGCGACGAGGCCTGCACCCGCACCTGGTACGCCCGCAACACCGCCAAGGGCATCTCCGACCTCGTCTCCCGCAGTCGCACCGTCTCCCGCACGTGCGCCACCGGCGAGGACCAGCTCGACCTGCCCGCCAAGGTCGCCGACCGCGGAGACGTGCTCTCCGACAAGGCCACCGTCTTCGACAACACCGCCGCCACCACCTGGACCGCGAACCAGACGCCCACCCTGGGCGACGCCTCCTGGACCGGACGGGCAGCCGCCTACCCCGCGACCTCCAGCGCAGGGGAGCGCAACCCCACCACCTGGCAGACCACGGCCAAGACCGTCCACGACACCCTGGGCCGCCCCACCACCGTCACCGACGCCGCAGGCAACGCCACCACCACGGCCTACACACCCGCCTCCGGCGGCCCGCTGACCATGGCCATCACGACCAACGCGGCCACCCAGAAGACGTTCACCTACTACGACCCGGCGCGCGGCAACGTCATCCGCTCGTTCGACATCAACAACAAGCAGACCCAGTACACCTACGACGCCCTCGGCCGGGTCACGGCCGTGTGGCTGCCCAACCGCACCAGTGACCTGCCCGCCAGCTACGTCTTCGGCTACAGCGTCAGCAACACCGCCGCGTCCTGGACCTCCACGGGCGCCATCAAGGCGGACGGCGACACCTACGAGACGGCCTACTCCATCTACGACGCCCAACTGCGGCCCATCCAGACCCAGAAGCGCAGCGCTGAGGGCGGCCGGATCCTGACCGACACCCGATACGACAGCCGCGGCCTGGCCTACGAGACCTACGCCGACGTCTACGACAGCAAGAACGCGCCCTCCGGCACCTACAGCCGCGCCGAGTACGGAGGCACCGCCAAGCAGACCTCGGTCACCTTCGACGGGGCCGAACGCCCGGAGACCAGCACCCTCTACACCTACGGTGTCAAACGCTGGTCCACGACCACCAGTTACACCGGCGACTCCACCGCCACCTCCGGCGTGCAGGGCGCTTCGGCGAAGCGCACGATCACCGACGCGCTCGGCCGCACGGTCGAAACCCGCCAGTACGCCTCCCCGTCCCCCGACGACGCGGCCTACGGCGGCGGCACCGGCACCCTCTACACCTCGACGAAGTTCGCATACACCCTGGACGACAAGCAGGCGAAGGTCACCGGCCCGGACAACAGCTCCTGGACCTGGCTCTACGACCTGTTCGGCCGTCAGGTCAAAAGCACCGACCCGGACAAGGGCACCGAGACCACCGGCTACGACAGCCGGGACCTGCCCTCGTGGACCAAGGACGGCGCCGGCCGGGTGGTCATCACCGCCTACGACAAACTGCGCCGCCCCACCGCCACCTACAAGGCGGCCACCGACGCCGACCTGACCTCCACCACCGAGGAACAGATCCCGGCCAACCAGCTCACCGCCCTCACCTACGACGCCACCGGCTACAAGGGCCAACTGGCCACGTCGACCCGCTACACCAACGGCGCCACCGACACCGCCCACGCCTACACGCGCAAGGTCACCAGCTACGACAGCCTCTACCACGCGCTGGACTCCACGCTGACGCTGCCCGCCGACGATCCGCTGGTGACCTCCGGTGCCGTACCGTCCGCGACACTGTCCTTCAGCGCCCACTACGACATCACCGGCGCCCAGGACCAGGACGTCCAGCCCGCGGTCGCCGGACTGCCCAAGGAGATCATCGACACCGGCTACAACGACTACGGCCTCCCCACCACCCTCAGCGGCACCCAGAGCTACGTCCTCGCAAGCGACTTCACCGCCACGGACAAGGTCCAGCAGCTGACCCTCGGCGTCTCCGACGCCGCCGGCGTCAAGAAGGCCTACCTGACCAACACCTGGGACGAGGGCACGGACCACCTGACCCAGTCCGTCGTCACCGACGACACCCACCCCTGGCAACTCCAGCAGCTCAACTACGCGTACGACCAGGCGGGCAACGTCACCTCGCTCACCGACCCCACCGCCCTGGGCGGCACGAGCACCGACGACAACCAGTGCTTCGCCTACGACGGCTACCAGCGTCTGACCGAGGCCTGGACACCCAAGACGGCGGACTGCGCCGCCTCCGGCCGCACCGCCGCCAACCTCGGCGGTCCCGCCCCCTACTGGAACAGCTACACCTACAACAGTGCCGGGCAGCGCGCCACCGAGACCAACCACAGCACCTCCGGCAGCACCACCTCACGCACGTACTGCTACAACAACACCGCCCAGCCGCACACCCTGACCGCCACTCCTTCCGGAACCGCCGCCGGTGCCTGCACCGGGGTCACCGCCGCCTACGGCTACGACGCCGCCGGTGACACCACCACGCGCCCCGACGGAACCGCGACCCAAGCCTTGACCTGGGACAGCGAGGGCCGGCTCGGCAGCCTGAAGGAGACGGCCGGCTCCGCCACCAGCACGACCGGATACGTCTACGACACCGACGGCAGCCTCCTCGTCCGCCGCAACACCGGCGGAGAGACCGTCCTCTACCTCGGTGCCACCGAGGTCCACTACAACACCACGACCGGCAAGAAGTGGGCCCAGCGCACCTACTCCCTCGGCGGCACCGCGGTGGCGGTGCGCACCAACCAAAGCGGCACCTCCACCCTCACCTGGCTCGCCGCCGACCGGCACAACACCGCGAGCCTCGCCCTCGCCGCCACGGACCAGGCCATCACCAAGCGCTACACCACCCCCTTCGGCACCGACCGCGGCACCGCGGTGCCCAACTGGCCCGACGACAAGAAGTTCCTCGGCAAGCCCGCCGACCCCGCCACCGGACTCACCCACGTCGGCGCCCGCGAATACGATCCGCTGCTCGGCCAGTTCCTCAGCGTCGACCCCCTGCTGGACACCTCCGACGCCCAGTCGCTGAACGGATACGCCTACGCCGACAACAGCCCGCTGATGGGCTGGGATCCGACGGGCGAGGACAACTGGTGGGCCGACCCCACCATGAACAAGCCCGTGGACAAGGGCGGGACGCCCATCAGCCAGGACCTCGCCAACGAGCAGGGTTTCGGCTCCCTGTGCAACCCGCACAACTGCTCCGGCTTCGACCCGAAGAAGATGCCGGCCGGCGGCCCGGCCTACGAGTACCCCCCGGTCCAGGCCGAGGACGCCAACCGTCCAGGGTGGGGCACCCTGAAGACGGACGCGCACGACAAGAGCGTGTTCTTCCTGGCCGGCTCCATGGCCCTGTCCTACGTCGCGATGAGAGGGTGGCAGCGCGGCTTCAACCTCATGGAACACTGGATGGAGAACGGCGGCGAGACAGTCGAGGTCAGCGTCGCGGACATGATGAACAGCCTCTCCTACATGCGGAAAGAGGTCGGTCAGCAGATCAAGCCGGGTCATTTCGACAGCGGTTGGCACGGCAGCAGCGTTGCCAGGGGTCGTGAGCACGGAATGAACAAGGGTGCCGACGCCGACGACTACTACTTCGCGCTCAACGGCTACCAGTACCGGGTGCGCGGAGACACGGTCATGAAGAGGGGCCAGCTCACGGGGACCGTCACCGTGGATGTCTACAAGCGGTACAACTGGGGGAACATCGGAGGCGGCAAGCCTCGGGGTGACCTCGGTGTGGGGCCCTTCAAGCCGCTGCGGCAGAACGACATGGCTCACCTGAACTCGGTCGGGCTGGCACACGACTTCGATGTCGTCGGCCACCAGACGTTCAACATCGGCTAGGAGAAATCGTGTTCCACCGTCTGACCCGGATGTCGGCGTTGCTCGTGGGTGCGCTGCTCGTCGGGGGTCTCGCCGCCTGCGATCCGGACGGCCTGCACTCCGCCGAGCACGCCGGGCCGTTCCCGCACGAGTCTCCGTCGGACGCCGCCGACGTCAGCCTCGACCAAGCCCTGTCCGACTACGGTGTCCGCCTGCCCAAGGGGGCCGAGGACATCACTTACGGTGCCCTGAAGGCTTTGGACGGATACCCGTTCAACGTCCAGTTCTCCATGCCGTGCGACGGTGTACCGGCGTTCGTCCAGGACAACCGGCTCGCCTCCGCAGGGAGGAAGACCCCCGACGAAGTACTGACGGACGTCGTCGACGCGGGGTTCGCGCCGGATTCCGGCCCGGCCTACACCCGGGCGAAGGGAACGAAGCCGCCCAAGGTCGTGGGAGCGGTCTTCGAACGGTCGGGGACGTGCAGGGTGTTCCTCGGTGCCTGAGCCGATCGGAAGTCCGTCGTATCACCGGCGCCCACCCCGGGCCGGGCGGGTGACGGCCTGACGAAGGGCACTCGCCGAAGCAAGGCCGGAAGCCGGTACCTCCCTACAAGGGGGTGCCGGCTTCCGGCCTGTCGTCCGGCCGACCGACCGTGTCCGAAATGTGCCGCTCTCGCTCTGCCCTGCTATGTAGTCGTTCATCCCGCAGGTGGCGAATGGCGTTTGGTGCGGAAGTTCGGCCGTCCGTCTCATTCGTTTCGGCACACAGGGTCGGTTGAGTAGCTTCTGGGTCTAGCCTTTACAGGCGAGGAGCTGGACCTCCTGGAACTGCCGCCGGTCGGTGGGCTTGGGCTCGATCACCAGGCGGGCCGACTCTGCCAACCCATGATCGGCCAGAAGCTCGGCGAAGCGGTCGGGGGACCAGCGGTAGGCCGTCGCCACTGTGTGGTCGTAGGCCTGCGTCTCCTCGTGAGGGCCGTCGGTGGCAGGGAAGTCGATCAGCAGGTGCCCGCCGGGAGCCAGGACCCGGGCGATCTCGGCCAGGATGGCGGGTAGGTCCTGCGGCGGGGTGTGGATGACGGACCACCGCGAGAGCGCCCCGCCGAGCGCGCCGTCCTCGATGTCCAGCGCGGCCATCGAGCCGACCTCGAACCGCAGTCCGGGGTTGGCTTCGCGAGCGAGCTCGACCATCACGGGGGAGGCGTCGACGCCGAAAGCGTTCAGGCCCAGCTCACGGAGGTGAGCCGTCAGATGACCCGGTCCGCAGCCGAGGTCGGCGACTCTGCCGTCGCCGACCGTCCGTACCAGCTCCGCGAAGGCGCTCAGGAGGGCGCGCTCCAAAGGACGGTCGTGCAGGGGGTCGTGGAACAGCTCGGCGTACGTCGGGGCGATGGCGTCGTAGGCCTTGCGGGTGGCGTGCAAGGTGTCGAGTTCGGTCACCCGGAGACCGTAGCGGGAGGAGAGTCCCTGCGTTTCAATAACGCTTGCCGAGCTGCTGTGTGACCGATCATCTGCGGAGCCAACTGACGAGTGAAAATGGGTCAGACGAGACAAGGGGGCAAGATCCCCTGAGACGAGATTCTCGCCGAGCAGGGGCAATACCAGTTGAGCCGCCCACCCTTGTGTCCCGGCGCGAACAGTAGGACTCTTCCCGCCGTCTGCCCACACCTTAATTGCCTTTCGTGCGCTGTCGAGCGGGAGCTAGTGTCTGCGCAGCGAGTGACTCACGAGGAGCGAAGACATGGTCGGTCGTCCGAGCACGCGTTGACGTTTGTGGCCGTCATCGCGTGCTGCCCTTGATGCGCGGCACAGCGAGCCATCCTTTCCCGCTGTCTGACACGGTCGGTGCACCTGTCGTGCGCCGGCTGGCGGGTCTCGTCTTCGGTCCTTCGAGAGGTCCCTGTGCCGTCCCCTTCCTCCGCTGTATCCGATTTCGGTCGACCTGATCCGTCAAGCTTGTGGCGGGACGGTGACTTCCGCAGGCTCTGGGTGGGCCAGACAGCCTCCCAACTGGGTGAACATACGAGCCTCGTGGTTCTGCCGCTCTTCGCCGTCCTGACACTCAACGCCGATGCCGGGCAGTGGGGCGTCCTGCGCGCGGTGGGGCAGGCGCCGATCCTGCTGCTGTCGCTCTTCGTCGGGGCGTGGGTGGACAGGTGGCGGACCCGCACACTGATGGTGCTGGCGGACGCCGGTCGTGCCCTGGCTCTCGGCGCCGCCGCCGTGACGGGTCTCCTCGCTGGACTCGGCCTGCCCGCGCTGCTCGTGGTTGCCTTCGCGGTCGGGGCTCTGTCCGTGTTCTTCGACGTGGCTTACCAGGCGTCTTTGGTACGGCTGGTGGAGCGCGATCAGTTGGTGCGAGGGAACAGCGCGCTCGAGGGCAGCCGGTCTGCAGTACAGATCGGCGGGCCCGCCCTCGGCGGTGTGTTGGTGTCCGTGCTGTCGGCGCCGATCGCTGTCGCCTCCAGCGCAGTGTTTTTCGCGCTGTCGTTCCTGTCGATCCGACGGATCGACCGCCGCGAATCCGTCCCGGAGCGCTCGGAACGTCCTCCTCGGGTCTGGCGGCGGATCCAAGAGGGCCTCCGCTTTGTCGCCGGCGACACCTCGCTGCGTACTGTGTGCCTGGCATCAGCCGCCTTCCAGTTCTTCTTCGCGGCTGTGATGACCGTCTATCTGCTGTTCCTGCCACGAGACCTGCACCTGTCCGCCACCGCCGTCGGGCTGGCGCTGGCGGCGACGGGGCCGGGCGCGCTCCTGGGCTCGCTGCTGGCCGCCCGCCTACCGAGTCGCTTCGGATACGGCGCGGTGCTCGTGTCCGCGGCAGCACTCGGCGACGGCGTCTTCCTGTTCGTGCCCGCACTGCACAGCAGCTCCGAGGTGACGGTTCCCGCCCTCCTTACGGTCAACTTCGTCTTCGGAACGTTCAGCCAGCTGGTGAATGTCACCGTCATGGCGGTCCGGCAGACCGTCACTCCGGACACGCTGCAAGGCCGCGCGGCCGCGACGATCAACTTTGTCGGGATGGGGCTGACCCCGCTCGGCTCGCTCCTCGGCGGCCTCCTGGCAGAAGCCTGGGGGACGCGCACCAGTCTCCTGGTGACAGCCCTCGGCATGTTGGTGTCGCCGGCGCTGATGGCCCTGTCACCACTCGCACGCCTGGGACGAACGCTTCCCGTTCCGCCGGGGACTCCGGTCCCGTCCGCGTGAGGGCCTTTGTCGCCCTTACGACGACGAGGCGCCGACCACCGCAATCCTGGACGGACACCTCCACCATGGCGACGTTCGATCCGTGGTGAGATGGAGGTGCTATTGGGACGGTGAACCATTCGGTGTCGAAGGGCGAAAATGGCCGTGGCCGCAGTTTCGTGAGCGGCCGCTCTTGGTGGGGCTGCCTGCGAGGCCGGCACGAGCTGACTGGATACTTGCCTGATGGAGGTCTCTAGCAATTCCTGGGCCAACACCACGCACGATTGGTCCAGCGTCATCGATCTGGACCATCTGGCATCTATCCGACAAGCTCCGGAGAAGTTCGCGCCAGGCGGCCCGTGGCATCTTCTGCTTGAGGTGCTTGCGTATGCCGCCGACGAAGCATCCAGCAGGGGTGGTGGACGCTGCCTCGTCACCCTCTATCCGGATGGCTCCTTGTCCGTGGCGGATGACGGGCGGGGCACTGATACCCGTACAGACGAGTGCGGCCAGATCGTCAAGAAGCCGGTCATGGCATCAAAGGATCTTCGGTTCTTCGACTTTCCGGAAGCGGAACTTCTTCAGGACGGTCATCCGCGCCGGGGCATGTCTGTGGTTGCTGTGCTCAGTGAATGGCTCGTCCATACCAACCGCCGGCTCAATGGGGCCTGGACCCAACGCTACGAGCGGGGCATCCCGGCTACTGGCCTGGAGCCTGTCGAGCCCGACGGCACCACCGGAACACTCGTCCACTTCAGACCGAGCGACACACTGCGTTCGCTGGGGGTGCCGACGGAGGACCAGCTGAAGCGTCTGGCCGTGATGTGGCCGCATCTGGAAGTTCAAGTGGATGACCGCAGCAGTACCGGAAGCTCATTGCTGGGTGAGGATGCGGGTTCGTAAGCGTTCGAACGAGGGCCGACCATACATCGCTCGTTTAGGCGTTTTCACCCGGTTCACGTGTCCTTCGGAGACGTCAGAACTCCACGGGAGGGTGGGGCCGACGGTGACGGCGTCGAGGTCCTGGCGGAGGAAGCTGGCGAAGCCGTGCGTCGCTTTCGGTTGTCCTGTTCGGCTTTTTCCCGACGCCGTAGCTGTCAGCCTCCCGTCCACGGCCCTCGGGTTTTACGACGGTCTCCGTCATCTCACATCGCTTCCATGATCAACAGATCTCGTTGTCGATGAGACAATCCCCTGCGCTGAGGACTTATCCGCCGACCGGGTGCTCTCTGCGGAGTTGCCGTTTGTTAGTCGATGAGCATGACGTGTGTGCCTATAGAAGGGGTGTGACAACCAACTGGGCAGTGTGCCCGCTAGGTCGGGCGTGGCCGCCCTTCACCGGAAAGGCCTTCTCTGTGAACGGATCATCGTTTCAAAGCTCTCGTGTTCAGTCCCTCAACCTGACCTCGATCAGTGTGCTTACGGCAGTTCTGAGTATGTTCCCGGCCGGAACGGCATTCGCTGAGTCGGTTCCGCAGGCAGTCCCTGGTGGATATGCGAAGGTATTGCCGGTTGGGATTCAGAATGAAGGCCCCATGCTGCGGCCCGTGCTGTGGGATGAGAAGGCTGGATTCAACGGAGCACCTTCGGCTTCACCTAAGCTGACCTCCGCCAGCGAGGGCCAGTCCTCCAACGACGTCGCCAAGCTCGTGGGGCGCGGGGTCGATCAGATGAACCGCAACGACGTTGCTGGAGCCAGCAACACCTTCAAGCAAGTACTGAAGTCGGATCCCGGCAACAAGTATGCCTGGTACAACCTGGGTGTCATCGCGCAGCAAAGCAATAAACCGACCAGTGCCCGCACGGCATACGAGAAGGCTCTGAAGACTGATCCCAGATTCGGACCGGCCCTCTTCAACGAAGCAGTCCTGCTCCAAGCCAGTAACCCTGACCGAGCCCTTACGCTGTTGAAGCGGGCGGTTGCTTCCAACCCGAAGGCGTCTACCGCCTATTTCCTTATGGGGGAGATTATGGCGAAAAAGGGCTCGAAAAAAGATGCCAAGGAGGCCTTCGCTCGGGCGGTCGCAATCGACCCTCAGCTCCGGTCGCAGGTGCCCGCAGGGTTCCTTGGCTAAGCCTGACTCTGTCGGGGATCTTGGATGGTCGGGTTCAAGTACCGGGGGTTCGTCAGGACTTCGGCCGGGGGGATGTCGTTCTGATCCAGGAAGGTCTGGAAGGCAGTCGGCAGTCTCGGTGAGGAGGATCCCTCGGTCACTGACCGGCTGCTGAGGCGTTCGATGTTCACGGCGACGGCCGTGAGTGCGTGTTGCAGGTGGGCTTTCGGCTGTCCGCGGTAGCGGTAGTGGCGCATGCCCGTGTCCGTGGGCGAACTCGTTGATGGTGGCCTTCACTCCGGAACGGACCGCGTAGTGGAACTTCCACTTGGGTGTCTGCTGCTCGCTGCGGACGCGGACTTGCAGGTCGCGGAGTTCTCGCGGGGGAAAGCCCACGTTGCGGGCGCTCTCGCGAGAGGTGGTGCATCAAGGGCGGTCCGGACACGGCTGACACCGGCTCTTGGTGAACCGCGCCACGATCAGGGGTGCCGCGGTGGGCGACGAAGTCGGGTAGGGCCCGTGCCATCCCTGGCCGACCTTGCCTCGGGGGCAGGTGACCTGCGGGCGATCGAAGTCGATGTGGAAGTCGTCCCGGTCGAAGCCTTCGATCCTGTGGTGCTGGCGGGCGGGGTTGCCCGGCAGGGGCACGCTGAGGGTGATCTGCTCACCCACATCGCTGTCGTACCACCCGGGTTGCTCGCCCGCGCGATCTGCGCGGTCAGAGACGGGACCTGCTCACCGGAACGGGGGCAGAGCGACAACGGGCACCTCGACAACTGCATTGATCTTCGAAACAGGTCCGAGCAAGCCTGCTGATCATGCTGGCGCACCGGCAAATTCCAAGATCCCCGACAGAGTCAAGGCAACGACTCGGTCCGCGGTTGAGGTCGGGACGTGCTGGTCTGGCGGTCCGGCTGCGAGTGATCAGCAGGCGGCCTGTCGGGCGAGTACCAGTTCGACGCTCGCCTTGCGACGGGTCACCCGGCGGGCGGAGCGGTTCGAGACCAGCGAAGCGATCGCCAGGTGGGTCTCGGCATAGTCATCTCGTGGGCCGGTATCGCGCTGGAGCGGGCGCCACTGTCGCAGTTCGGCGTTGGTGTGCTCGACGCAGATCCGATCTGAGGACTGTCGGCGGCGCATCTCCCGCCAGGCGTATTGCTCGCCGAGCGGGGCGTCGTCCTTCGGCTTCCTCGGCGGGGCGCTGACCTCGGTGGGGAACTCGTTGGCCAGGCCCCGGTAGCCCTCGTCGACCTCGGCCCGTACGGGTCCGGAACTGGTCGGCGATGCCCTCGGTGCGCATCGCGGTCTGGTCGTGCATGCGACCCGGCCGGTCCGCGCCCGACCACAGCAGACGGCCCTGCCCGTCGCTGATGGTGGTGGTCTTGATGGTGTTCTGCTTCTTCTTGCCGGAGACGTAGGCCCGCCGTCCGGGACGGTTGGTCCTGGACCTGTGGACCTGGGTCTCTGCTCCGTCGATCCGCAGGGTGATCCCCTCGGTTTCCGCGTAGGCGAACACGTCCGCCAGGGTACGCAGCCGCACCTGGGGGCGGTCGGGGACCGCGAGGCCGTGCGCCGCCGGCAGCGGGCGGATCTCGCCGATGGCGCGGGAGACCGTGGAGCGGGCCGTGCCGTACAACTCGGCCAGTGCGGCGTGCGGAAGCCCGGTGCGCAGGTACACCAGGGTGACCAGCACCCGGTCGGTGAAGACCAGGTCGTACTTCGGCCCGGCTCCGGCTGCTCGCTGCCGCGCACCACCACGCCTCTCGTCGAGCAACGACTCACACCGAGCCAGCCACGGGTCCGCCAACTCTTCGATCAAATCCCGAGATGTGCACGGGAGACGCCGCAGAAGGCAGAATGGGACAAGGCCCCACGGGGCCAAGCTGACGTCACACTCGGCCTAACCCTCCGCGTCACGGTCGTTGCTCGGCTGCAGATGGCTATTCGGCGGGCTCGGCTATCAGGGCGGTGCCCACCCGGTCAAAGCCGAGCCGGGAGTAGATCCGAGCGACATCGTCGTCGCTCGCGGACAAGAACACGGTCCCGACTCCGCGAGAGCGTGCATCGGCCACCAAAGACGCGGTGACCGCGAGCGCGAGGCCGCGTCGGCGCGCGGTTGGCAAGGTCCCCATCCCGACAATCTCACTGACCGTTCCGACGGGTTGGTGCCGACCGGCGCATAGGGCTCTTCCGTCCACGACCGCTGCGGCAACGCCGGTCAGGCCGGCACGTATGCGGGACGCCATGCGTTCTACCGATCCATCAGCGGCCCGGCTGTCAACGGCCTCGTCCAGTTCCGTCACGCCAGCCACTCCAACCCGTGTGCCCGGTTCGCCGAAGGCCAGGTAGAGCAGGGCCAGGGCACTTGGCAGAGTGGGATCATCAGGTCCGAGGGAGCGGACAACAACCCCATCGGCCCGCTCCGGCAAAGCCGGGATGAGCGCGTGCGGGCTCAGCACCATCAAAGGGTGCTCATGCACAACGAGGCCCGTCTGCTCGACAGCCGTCCGCAGCCCAGGAGTGGTCTCAGCGACCCATTCGAAGCTCTCCGGGAGGTCCAGTGCCCGCTGCCGCTCGCGCACACTTGCAACCTCCGCAGCGCTCACTGCACCGGACCACCCCACGGACGGGCGCGCGTAGAAGGGAAATCCGTCTCCGTCGCGGACGAACAGGGTCAGCGGCCCGAAGTCCTCGACGCGGGCCGAAGAACGGGGTACCGAGTCGTAGTAGTGCTCAAGGCTGTTCAACACCCCACGCCGATCATCAAGATCCACAGCAGTCACAGTGGAGATCCAAGCAGTAGCCCGCGAACCGTCGCCACCGAATTGCACCTCCTGAGCGGCCGTCCTGCTCAGCGACGACCTGAGCTATCGCGGACCGAGTCGTAAGGCCGTTCCCCTCGCCCGTCTCAGGTGATGTTGATGTTGACGTTCCAGCCCATTCTCCTCAGGCGCTGCTGGGTCTCCAGCGTCAGTTGGTGATCGAGGCCGAGGGTGCGCACGTAGTGCCGGAGGATGTCGACGAGCAGCAGTCCGGCCTCGTGCCGCTGTCCCAGGGTGTGCAGTGCGGCCACCAGGTTGCCGCCCACGGCGAGTGTCTGGAGGTCGTCCGGGCCCAGGGCCTGCTGGTAGCCGGTGTACGCGCGGTTGAGCAGCTCGTAACCCCTTTGCTGGTCGCCCGCCTTGAACAGCACGGAGCCCAGCAGCGAGGCAGTGTCCAGGGAGTCGGGGTGGCCGGGGCCCAGAATTGCGTCGCGGCCTTCCAGCGTCCGTCCGATGAGGGCGAGCCCTTCTTCCCACTCATCGCCCATCACCAGCGCCGCCCCGAGATTGTGCGCGTAGGCGAGCGTGTCCGGGGCGTCGGCCCCGAAGAGGCGTGCCGAGCGTTCGTAGGCTTCGCGGTGCATGGCCTCCGCTTCGGGCAGCAGCCCACGCTGATAAAGGGCGTGTCCCAGCGCGTCGTACAGCTCGACCGTCATCGGGTGACCGGGGCCGAGGAGGCGTTCGTAGTCGGTGAGCAGATCCCGCATCACCGGCTCCGCCGCCTCGTACAGCTCGCGGTCGAACAACTGCTGGGCGAGTTCCTGTCGTTCGGCGGTCTCGGGTGGCAGATCCGGGGTGTGCTCGCCGTGCGGATCCCCGTCCGGTGGTACGTAGTCCTCCCTGGGCTGTGCCGTGCCTCGGTGTTCCGGGTGCATGGTTGATGTTCCTCTCGTCGCGGTGGCGGATCAGATCCCCGAATGCACGAACGGTGCCCAGACACGGGGCGGGTGGCCGGCCCTCCTCAATTCCCGGACCGCTTCGTACAGGGCCTGCGCCGCTTCGCCGGTGTCCAAGGTGCCGCCGGAGGCGAGCGCGTCGTAGAGGCCGGCGGTCACCTCGGCGGCCGTGGTGGCGCCGACGGACCACAGCGTGCCGACGACCTGCCGCCACCCGGTGTACTGGAGGGCGCTGGTGACGGCCATGGCCTCATCGGGGGCCCCGGCTCCGCCGAGGGCTGTCTGGCATGCGGAGAGGAAGACGAAATCGCCTTGGGCGAAGTGGTCGGACCGCAGGTCGGCCACGGTCAGCACCGCGTCGTGCAGCACCACGCCCCCCTGCGAGGGCCGTGTCAGGTCCTGGCCGCCGTGGCAGCTCAGATGTGCCCAGCGGTGTGTGCGCAGCCCTTCCCGTACGGCCTGGCGGGTCGCGCGTTCGCCACGGAGCACTGTCGATGTGGGGAACGCCGCTCGCAGTGCGGCCAGTTCGTCCTCGACCTGAGGCAGGGGACCGTAGCCGGGGGTCGACGGCAGCCCCACCACCAGCATTCCGTCCCCCGGCGCGGAGGAACGGGCGGCGGCACGGCTGTCGAGCAGAGCGCGCAGGGTGGGCGTGTACGAGGGCGTCACCAGGTCCTGGACGCATTCCCCGGCCTGAACGGCGGTACCGGCGCCGGATTCCGGGATCCCGGCGGCATGCAGGGGCAGCAGCGCCAGCAGGCCGGTGGGGCACCACCACAGGCGGGGGAGGCCCGCGCCGTCGGGTGGTGAAGTGGTCAACTCCAGTGCCCGCAGGGGAGGTTCCACGATGTCCCGCCACAGCCATTCCAGCGTACGGGTGACGATGAGATTGAGCGTGACCTGGGCCAGGGCGTCGCGCGGTCCGGTCTCGTACCGCTGGAGTGCCGTCAGATAGCGCTGCGTCCTGGCCAGAAGCTCCGGATGGCCTACACCGAGCGGGACCGTCCGGGTGGCGGACGTGGTGACGATCAGCGCGTCGGTGCGCCACTGACTCGACACCACCAGCACGACGGGACCGTCCGCGGCGGCCTGGCGCAGCTCCTCGATGCCTGCCGGACGCCGGAAGTCCTCGAAGCCGGTCAACGTCCTGATCTGGGCGACGAGGTCCTCACGTTCGGCGGCCAGCGTCAGGCGCCCGTCGGCGATCCGGCCCCACCACGGCTCGGAGGCGCCCGCCTCGGGTGACGTGTTCAACTCCCTTTCGACGACGGTCAGCCGCTCGGCCAGCTCCGCCTCCACGGCTTGCAGGGCATCCAGTTCCGTACGTGAGTCGAGTAGCTGGGACCACAGGACGCCTCGCCCCTGTTCCAGTAGCTCCACCGCCCGATCCGGGTTTCCGGCGGCGATCGCGCAACTCGCGGCCTCCCCGGCCAGTCCGCTCCACAGGGTGAGCAACTCCTCCTGTGCACGCGTGTCCTGGGCGGGCGTGACCAGCGTGGGCAGCACGTCGAGTGCCTGGGCGTACAGGTCGACGGCCGCGGCCCAGGCACCTCGTCGGCACCGTGCCCGCGCCGCGTATGCAGCGGCCGAGGCGCGGGACGAGGGTTGTACCGAGGGGTCGGTGACGAGCCCTTCCCACAGAGACAGGGCCCGGTCGGTCTCGGCTGCCCCGCCCAGCTCGGCCAGCAGAAAGGCAAGGAGCAGTACCGCATGGGCCCGCTGCGGATGCCGCGGCGGAGTCACCCGCACGGCGCGCTCACTGAGTTCGAGCGCCCGGTCGGCGTCGCCGCGCCGGCCGTGGAGACGGTAGAGACTGTACGAGAGGGAGCTCAGGCCGCGGAGACGGCCGCCGAGGTCCGGATGGTACGGGCCGGTCTGTTCGACGGCACGCAGCAGGCACTCGTACGCCTCCCTGACGTCCTCGAGCTCGGCGGGATCCAGCACCGGCCCTGACGCCTTCCTGCGCTCCCACTCGAGCTGTGCCGTCTCGTGGACCAGGTCGGTGAGGCCGAAGGGGGTGACCTGCCCGAGTAATCCGAAATTCCGGGCCATGAGTGCTTCGCCGAGACTTGCGAGGTGGGCCGGCGCTCCCGGGTGACCCGGCAGGTCTGCGCTCGCCGCCCCGGTGCGGGCTGCCTCACGGAACGCTTCGACGGCCCGGTCGAGAAAGGACCGGTCGTGAGCGTACTCGGACGCGGCGAACAACGCCCGCCCGAAGGTGTGCAGATGATCCGCACGGCGTGCGAGGCCGGCCGTCCCCGCCTTTTCGCCCGGGCCCTCCTTCACGGCTCTCTCTCCCGCAAGGAGAGCGTCGTCCAGATCCTGGACGGCACCGGTCTCCTCGAACCGGCTGAGCAGGGCCTTGCTCAGGCCGGCCAGAGACGCGGCCCGGTCGGGCGATCTGAGCGGTGTGGCGTCGGCGCCCTGTGTCAGCAACTCGATGGCTCGGTGCAGCGGGCGTGGGTCCCGGGTGAGGAGATACCGCGAGTGGTATGCGCCCCCGAGGCGGCTCCTCCGGGTGGCGAGGGCCCTGTCGTTCTCGGGTGTCCGCGCCACGGTGCGCTCCAACTCCTCGATGCCCTGGTCAAGTTCACCCTGGTCACCGGTCAGCTCATAGCGCCCGATGCGCGCGGAGGCGAGTCTCTCCTCGAACATCGCACGCAAGTGGTGCTCCGGCGGTGTCGATCGCACGGCACGGGCACTGAGCCGGACCGACTCGGCCCAGGCGACGGCGTCACCCGTGAACCTGGCCCGGTACTGGAGCACAGCGCTGAGATTGTCGAGGCGGAGTGGCAGTTTGGGGTCCCATGGCTCGGTGCCGCGCACCGCGTCTCGCGCTGCCCGCTCCGCCCGGTCGAGATCCGTCGGGTCGCCGCGCCGGTAGTACCGCATGTGCAGGGCCAGGCTCAGGTTCGACAGGTCTCCGGCCCAGTACTCATGGTCCGGCGTGTATGCCTCGACCGTGCCGTTGAACAGCTCGATCACCTCGTCGAGCTTGTCCAGGTCCTCGTCGACCTGCACCTCTCTCAGCAGGTGGGCCGCCCGGCGCCCCCAATGCTCCGGCCCGACGAAGGAAAGGTCGTAGTTCGACGGGTTGCGGGACAGCAGGGCTCGCACCTCGTCGGGCACCCTGACCGACTCCGCGCCCTCGACCGCGCCGTACAGCACGAGCGCACCCCAAAGGTCGTCGATGGGGCCGTCCTGGCCCAGCGCCACCGTGCGCGCCCAGTGCAGCCCGGCCAGTGCGTACACGGCCTCGACGGTGGCGCCCTGCCCGGTCAGGACGGTCCGCCAGATCCGCCCCGCCGGGGCCAGCACACCGGGCCCCGTCACGGCGTCCCGGTCGCCGCCATGCTCCCATCGGCTCACCCGTTCCCGTACCGCGTCCACGGCTTCGTCCAGGTCCACGCAACTGACCCCCGTAGCGATGCGTCCACAACTACCGTAGGAGATCAGGACCTTCGTGACCACGACAGGAAGGAAAGGCCGCATTGCCTACTGCCGAGGATCGAGCCCTGGCCGGGTGGTTGTGCGCCGTCGCGCCGGAGTTGCGCGCGGGCGCGCTCGGTGACGAGGAGGTGTTGGCCTGGATCGATGCCGCGCTGGCCGCGGTACGGAACGGAGAATCCGCTGCCCCGGTGTGCCGTCGCCTTGGCTATCCGTCCCGGGCGGAACCGGACAAGCACACGGGTGATCTGACCGTTCTCGACGACTTCGGCTTCGATCCGGTGGTCGTCCAGGGCGAGTACCGATGCCCGACGGGACGCTGCTCGCGCAGGTCGCAGGCGGACGAGTCCGGCCGGGAGCCGCGCTGCCAGGTCGACGACGCGCCGATGATCCTGCGTGCGAAGCCCTGACGATGAACACTGTCCTGGCGGAGCTTGGCAAGAAGCTCGCCGACCGCTGGATGGGCGCTCTGCTGCTACCCGGTCTGCTCTTCGTCGCCACCGCCGTGTGCGGAGTGCTGCTCGGGCAGGGATCGGCAATCGATTCCGCGCACCTTGCCGACGAACTCACGCGTCTCGGCGAGCGGATGACGACGGGTCCGGCGGCGACGGCCCTCACGGTCGCCGGAGCCCTGCTGGCCGCCACCGTGTCGGGACTGGTCGTGCAGGGGCTCGCGGCTGCCGTACGGCGAGTGCGGGTCGCCCGCCGTCCGCGGCGCTGGGTGAGATGGCGGCGGGAGAGGGCCCGCGCCGCACGAGAGCGGGACGGGGGCACCAGCCCGGACCGGTACCTTCCCGCGCGGATCACGGACATCGGGGACCGTTTCCGTCTGGTGGACGAACGGGTGGATGCGCAGTACGGGCTTTCGGCCGCCCTGGCGTGGCCTCGGCTGTGGCTCCTCCTGCCGGAGACCGCCCGGCCGCTGATCAGTTCCGCGTACTCCCGGTACCAGGGTTCGTCGGAAACCACCGCGTGGGGGCTCCTTATCATGTGCCTCGGGCTGGCCTGGTGGCCGGCGCTGCCGGTGGGCGCGGTCTTGGGACTCGTCGGCCGGCACAGGGGCCGGGCGTCGGGTGCAGCCCTCGCGGACCTGGTCGAAGCCGCCGTCGACCTCCATCAGCGGCAGCTGGCCGAGGCACTGGGCGTCGACCTTCCCCACGGCCGGATCACCCCCGCCGAGGGGCTGCAGATCAACGGCATGCTCAACAAGAGGGCGTGAGCGGGGGGTTCGGGTCAGGTGCGGCGGCCCGCACGATCGCACAGTCCCCGCGGCTGGAGCCGGGCGCTGAAGAGAGTCACCTGCGGGGGGCCGGCCGCGTCGTCCTGATCGACGGCTCACTGAAGCGGGTTTCCTGCCCAGGGATCGCGGCCGGTGCAGGGGTCTACAGCAGCACGGGGAAGGCGGTGCGCCTGGCCGAAGCGTTGCCAGTATGTATTCCTAATTTAATAGAAGCAAAGCGTGCTCGATGTCTTGACAGTCGGGTTGTGTGGCGGCAGTGTTCGGCACCGTGTCGCGGGGTGGCAACGTTGTCATCCTGGTCCCTCAGCCCGCCGTTCCTTGGATTTTCCCTGATCGGAGCCTCATGTCGGATCAGTCCACCGTGCCCTCCCGTCGTGCCGTACTGTCGGCGGGGTCAACCCTGTTGGCAGGGTTCGGCCTTGGCATGGGGCCGCTCGCGTCCGCCGCCACGGCTGGAGCAGGACACCCCGACCGGGACACGCGGTCGAGCGAACTCGCCGTCTACCGGCCGGTTTCGGTGTCCTCGACCGACTATGCCCCCACGCCGGCGGAGTTCGCGGTGGACGGTCTCGCGGTGCGCGGAGTGCGGGGCAGCGGCTGGCGTGCGGCGGCGGGCGATCCGCAGTGGATCAAGGTGGATCTTCAGGCGCTGTGCGAAGTCAGTTCCGTGCGGCTGGTGTTCGAGGCCACCTCGGACGATCCGCCGTTCAAGGAGTCCCCGACCGGCAGCCCCCGGGACAACACCACCGGGCAGGAGATCCTGTCCAGTTGCGCCGTGGACTTCGTCATCGAGATCTCGCGTGACGGCAAGACCTGGACGGCCGTGTACCACACCGATTCCGGCAAGGGCGGCGAGATGGAGATCGCCCTGCCGAAGACGGTCACCGCACGCTGGGTCCGCATGACGGTCGCCAAGCGCTCCAACGCCAACCCCCTCGGTCTCAACGGACTTCAGGTGTACGGCACCTGCCGCACCCGGCGCCCGGAGGTCACCGGCTGGACCGACTGGGCTGTGCGTGAGCGGCACCCCGAGCCGCTGAAGGTGGCCGGCGACGGCACCGTCCCGCTGGAGTCCGGCTGGGACCTGACCATGGACGACTGGACCGGCGCCGACGGTGCCGCCCTGTCCCGCACCATGTACGACACGAGCCGCTGGCTTCCGGCGACCGTCCCCGGCACCGTGCTGACCTCGTTGGTGGGCCAGGGTCATCTGCCCGACCCGGTGGCCGGGTTCAACAATCTGCACGTGCCCGAGGCCCTGTCCCGGCACGCCTGGTGGTATCGGCGCGAGTTCGCCCTGCCCAGGGGACTGCAGACCGGCTCGGGACGGCACGTCTGGCTGGAGTTCGACGGCGTCAACCACGAGGCCGAGGTCTGGTTCAACGGCACGAAGGCCGGCTCCTTCAGCAACCCGTTCTCGCGCGCCTCCTACGACGTGACCCAGTTGTTGGCGTCCGACCGCCAGGCGCTCGCGGTGAAGATCACCCCGATGCCGTTCCCGGGCAGTCCGACGGACAAGGGCCCGGCGGGCCTCGCGTTCGTGGACGCGGGCGCCAACATGATGAACCGCAACTCGCCCACCTACCTGGCCTCCTCGGGCTGGGACTGGATGCCGGCGGTGCGCGACCGTGCGGCCGGCATCTGGAACCACGTCCGGCTGCGCTCCACCGGCGCGGCCGTCATCGGCGACCCGCGGGTGGACACGCTACTGCCCGGCCTGCCCGACACCAGCACCGCGGAGCTGACCGTCGTGGTCCCGGTGCGCAACGCCGACTCCGGCGACAAGCGCGTCACCGTGACCGCCGCGTTCGGCCGGGTGCGGGTCACCCGGACCGTGACGGTGGCCGGCGGCACGAGCACGGACGTCACCTTCGCCCCCGCCGACTTCCCGCAACTGCGCCTGCACGATCCCAAGTTGTGGTGGCCCAACGGCTACGGCGAGCCGAACCTGCACGACCTCACCCTGACCGCGTCCGTGGACGGCCGGGAGAGCGACCGCCGCACCACCCGCTTCGGCATACGCCAGTTCGGCTACGAGTACGGCGCAGTGCCGATGACGTTCCGGTGGAGCAGCGACATCTTCACCCAGAGCGTGGACTTCCCCCGGCAGAAGGCACGTTACGTCCGCATCCTGTGCCACACCCGCGCCACCCAGTGGGGCTCCTCGATGTGGAGCCTGTCGGTCCTGAACAGCGCCACGCCCGGCGACGACCTGGCCCTCGGCAAGAAGGCGACCGCGTCCTCCACCGACGACCCCTCGCGTGGGGCGGGCAACGTCACCGACGGCGACGGCGACACCCGCTGGTCGTCCTCCTTCGACGACGAGCAGTGGGTCCAGGTGGACCTCGGCTCCTCCCTCGCCTTCGACCGGATCACCGTCAACTGGGAGCAGGCGTACGCGAAGACGTACACCGTCCAGGTCTCCGACGACGGCTCCGCATGGACCGACGTGCGCGACGTCGACAACGCCGCCGCTCCGCTGCCGTTCAACACCTCCGGCTCGGCGAGCATGCAGAACGTCGAGTTCGAGGCGGTCACCGCCCGCTACATGCGGGTGTTCTGCCGGACCCGCGCCACCGGCTGGGGCTTCTCGATGTGGGACCTGGCCGTCGTGGACAGCGCCAGACCGGGCACCAATCTGGCGCTGAGCAAGCCCGCGACCGCCTCCTCCGAAGGCGAGGGCACGGTCGCAGGCAACGCGGTGGACGGCGACGTCAACACCCGCTGGACCTCGATCTACGAGGACGACAGCTGGATCCGGTTCGACCTCGGCGCCCCGGAGCGGTTCGATCGCGTGGCCATCACCTGGGAGCAGGCGTACGCGCGGACGTACACGATCCAGGTCTCCGACACCGGCACCGACTGGAAGGACGTCAAGTCCGTCGACAACTCGATCGCGCCGCTGAAGATCAGTGTCAACGGTGTGCGGGTGTTCTGCCGGGGCGGCAACTGGGGCTGGGACGAGTTGCTGCGCCGGATGCCGGCCGAGCGCATGGACACGGCGGTGCGGATGCACCGCGACATGAACTTCACGATGATCCGCAACTGGGTGGGCAGCAGCAACCGCGAGGAGTTCTACACCAGTTGCGACCAGCACGGCCTGCTCGTGTGGAACGACTTCCCCAACGCCTGGGCGATGGACCCCCCGGACCACGACGCGTTCAACAGCACGGCTCGGGACGTCGTGCTCCGCTACCGCATCCACCCGAGCGTTGTCGTGTGGTGCGGGGCCAACGAGGGCAACCCGCCCGCCGCGATCGACGACGGCATGCGCGACGCGGTCCACTCCGGGGCACCCGGCGTGCTGTACCAGAACAACTCGGCCGACGGCATCGTCACCGGCGGCGGTCCCTACGGCTGGGTGGAGCCGGAGAAGTACTTCTCCGCCACCACCTACGGCAGCAAGAACTACGGCTTCCACACCGAGATCGGCATGCCGGTCGTCTCCACGGCGGAGACCGTGCGCCGCCTGGTCGGCCACGAGCCCGAATGGCCCATCGGCGGCGCCTGGTACTACCACGACTGGAGCACGAAGGGGAACCAGGCCCCGCAGAACTACCGCGCGGCCATCGAGTCCCGGCTCGGCACCGCGAAGGACCTGGACGACTTCTGCCGCAAGGCGCAGTTCCTCAACTACGAGAACCATCGCGCCATGTTCGAGGCATGGAACGCCAAGCTGTGGGACGACGCGAGCGCCCTGCTGCTGTGGATGTCCCACCCCGCCTGGTACAGCACGGTCTGGCAGACCTATGACTACGACTTCGACGTCAACGGTGCCTACTACGGCTCCCGCAAGGCCTCCGAGCCCGTCCACGTGCAGGCGAGCCCGGTCGACGGGCAGGTCATCGCCGTCAACCACACTCCGCACGCGATCCGTCAGGCCACCGTGACGGCCCGCTGGTACGACCTCGACGGCCGGATGGTGGCCGGCGAGCAGAAGGCGACCGTGGACGTCGCGCCGTCCGCAACAGCGAAGGCGTTCACCGCCGCCCCGAGCGGCTCCCTGCCGGAGCTGTACCTGCTGCAGTTGCGGCTCACGGACGAGCACGGCAAGACGCTCGCGGAGAACACGTACTGGCGGTACAAGACCCCGGAGGCCATGCAGGCGCTGAACAAGGCACGGCAGACCAGGGTCGCGGTGGACGTCACCGGCTCGCACAGCAGCTCCGACGGACGGCGCGAGCTGACCGCGCGCGTGACCAACCGGGGTTCGTCGGTCGCGTCCATGGTGCGCGTCTCCTTGGTGGACACCCCGTCCGGCCACCGGGTGCTGCCCGCCGAGTACAGCGACAACTACCTGTGGCTCCTGCCCGGTGAGTCCCGGACGATCACCGCCAGTTGGCCCGCGCATGTGGAGGCAGCACGGCCGCGGCTCCGGGTCGAGGGCTACAACGTGCCCGAGGTGACGAGCGGTTCATAGCGGGGATCGGTTGCGACTGAGCGGCCTTCCGGTTGCCTCGGCACAGGGGGCCGCTTTTCGGCTTTCCGTTCGCTCGAATTGGTCGTAGTCCTGGCCGGCGCCGATCCCGCTCCTTCTGGTGCTTTTTCTCCGGCACGGTGCAGAGCATCGAGCGCGGCCATGCGGGCGCCTGGGGGGGTACCAAATCCAGAAAGAAGCCCGCCGCAGAGGAGGAACAGCCGAGTGGTGAGTAAACGACCGCCCGGCAGTGGTGCACGAGGGCAGAGAGGCGCGTAGGTGAGCGTACCGAGGTCCGCTCCCTGGCCTCGATCGGCAACATCGAGAGCCGCTACTCGCTGTAGCACGGCAGCCCGACCCATGGCCACTAGACCGCTCGCACAACAGTTCCCGCGAGGCATCAGCCGGGTCCGCCCAGCACGATCTTCCACACCCGGGTCGCCACCTGGAGGTTGAGCCGATGCTCCACGTTAGCGAGGTCTTTGCCGCTGATGTCGCGGATGCGCTGGAGCCGATAGCGCAGCGTGCTGCGGTGGATCGCGAGGGATTCGGCGGTCTCGTCGTAGTTGCCGCCGCAGTCGAAGTACCGGGACAGGGTCTCCACCATGGCCGTGTGGTGCCGGGAGTCGTAGTCGATGAGCTGCCCGAGCCACTCGTGGACGAACGTCTGTAGTTCCTGGTAATCGTTGCCAGGTCCCAGGATGCGGTAGAGGCCGAGTTCGTCGAAGAACGTCGTGCCGTAGCACTCGCAGGAGTAACGGCGCACTTCCAGGGCGCGCTGCGCCTCCTGGTAGCGGTGAGGGATGTCGTCCAGGCAGTCGCAAGGGGCGCTCACTCCGATCGCCCCGGACGGTGTCCCGGTCTCCCGGGCGAGCGCCTCGTACAGTGCGTGGGCGTGCGGCCTGTCGTCGGCGACCAGGACCACGTGGTCGGAACGTCGGGTCAGCAGCGAGCGCATGCCCACGTTGGAGGCCGCCCGGCCCACGGTCTGCGCGAAGGAATCGTCCGCAGTCCGGTTCGACCACTGCACCACGACGACGTAGTGGATGCGGTGCAGGTCGTGTCCGACTGCCTCGGACCGGGCGTAGGCACTCGCCTCGTCCGTCCCTGCGAGGAGGTCGTCGACCAACTCGCGGTGCAGCCTCAGCTCCACTTCGGCCAGGTTACGCAGATGCGCTAGCTCCGGGGCGAGCGCCGTGGCGGCGTGTTCCATCGCGAGCACCGTGTGCTCATCGGCCTCGGTCCGGGGATCGACCAGGGCGAGCACGCCCAGGATCTTGCCGTGCGGGCGGATCAGGGTGATCAGCCGATCCTTCATCCGCACCGGCCCGACCTCCCGAGCGACGGCGTGCAGCATTTCGTCCTGGCGCACGGGGTCCGGCTCCGGATAAGGGTCGGGGCGGTTGGGGCCGGTCCAGGACCTCAGCCGACCGAAGCGGTCCTCGACCACCGCGGGGAGTCCAGTGAGCCCATGCAGTGCGTGGGTGATGGCTTCCTCACCGCCGCCCGAGGCAGCGACGTCGGCCATGAGTGCGTGAACGGCCCGCTGGTACCCCAGCTCAGCCACGACGGAGATCAGCTGCCGCTGGAAGGCTGTGCGTTCCCCCCTGAGCCGGTGCAGCGCCAGAGCGTCCTCGTGTCGGCGGCGGTGTGCGAAGGCGACTGACAGAGCAGCAGCGGTGTGCCGGACGAGCGTGGCGAGCAGGGAGCGCTCAGCCTCGGTGGGCTGGGAGCAGGACGTAACCACGAGGTAACCGTGGAGTCCCTCAAGTCCGCGCAACCCCAGGGCCCGGCCCCAGGGACTGCCGGATACGGTCACAGGGCCGTCCTGCCCGGCCAGCTCCCGCACCCTCCGGTCCACGGCCAAGGCATGGATCCGCCCGTTCCTCGGGCTGGGGACCAGGTCGCCGTCCACCCTGAGGTATCCGGCCTGGGCGCTGTATGGCCCTGCGGCGCCTACGTGGTCCATGGCCAGGCGCAAAATCTCGCCTTCGTCCAGGGTGTCGAACAGGGCGCTGGAGAGCACCATCAGTTCGTGGAGGGCATGGTCGGCTGGGGTTGACACGGGCGGACCGGGCCCTCTCCGCACGGCCATGTGGGACCGCCTGGCGCTGCCCCACGGGAGGCCCCCCTCCCGGTCGGAGCGGTGGTACAGGCTGTATACCCGACTGCCGGACATGGGATCACTCCGTTCTCCCGAGCCGTCTGGGAGGCGAGCGGTGTTCCGGGTACCCGCTCTCCGGCAGGCTCATCCGAGATGTTGGGATTCTTCCTCTAGTACTCGTGGGGCGACCGGACCCGCGCATTTCTGACTCGCCAGGCGCAGGCGTGGAACCACTCGGCTCGCCACCCTGAGAAGTGTTCGAACCCCTCCGTGCGCATCGGCAGGAAGGGCTGGGCGATGACCGAGCAGAATGGCAGGCCGGTTGCCTCGTACAAGACGTACTGGGAAGCCGAACGCGCCGTTGACCACCTCTCTGACCATGGGTTTCCCGTGGAGGGGGTGGCGATCATCGGCGAGGACGTGCGCCTGGTCGAGCAGGTGATCGGCCGGGTGGACTACGGCAGGGCCGCCCTTCACGGGGCGGCGAGCGGTGCGCTCCCGGGTGTCCTGATCGGCTGGCTGTTCGGCCTTGTGAACTGGCTCGACCCCGTCGTCTCCGGCTCCTCGCTCTGTGCGGGTTGATCTTCGGAGCTGTCGTCGGCGCGCTGCTTGGTATGCCGCTGCAGGGCCGTCGCCAGGCTTTCTCCTCGCTCCGCTCGATGCAGCCGAGCCGGTAGGAGGTCGTCGTGGTCGCTGACGTGGCTGTGTGGCTGATCGGCGCGCTGCAGACCACGGGCGGAGGTCCCATCCATACCTGAACGAACGTGATTCGGAGAGTCGGCGCAGGCCGCCGCACCAGGAGGAGATCTTCATGGCGAAGGCAGTGGGCATCGACCTGGGCACCACCAACTCGGTGATAGCTGTGTGGGAGGGCGGCGAGCCATCAGTCGTGCCCAACAGCGAGGGCAACCGCACGACACCGTCCGTGGTGGCCTTCACCGACACCGGCGAGCGACTGGTGGGCCAGCTGGCCCGGCGCCAGGCGATCCTCAACCCGAAGGGCACCATCTACTCGGCCAAGCGGTTCATCGGCCGGCACTTCGACGAGATCTCCGACGAGGCCAAGGCGGTGGCGTACGACGTCGTCGAGGGCGACGGCGGGGCGGCCCGCTTCAAGGTGCGGGACAAGCTGTACGCGCCTGAGGAGATCAGCGCACAGGTGCTGCGCAAACTCGCTGACGACGCCTCCAAGCAGCTGGGGGAACGGGTCACGGAGGCGGTCATCACGGTGCCCGCGTACTTCAACGACGCTCAGCGGACCGCCACCAAGGACGCCGGACGGATCGCGGGCCTGGAGGTGTTGCGGATCATCAACGAGCCGACGGCGGCTGCCCTCGCGTACGGCATGGACAAGAAGCAGCATGAGACCGTCCTCGTCTTCGACCTGGGCGGCGGCACCTTCGACGTGAGCATCCTCGACGTCGGCGACGGCGTGGTGGAGGTGCGCTCCACCGCCGGCGACAGTCACCTGGGCGGCGACGACTTCGACCGGCGTCTGGTGGATTACCTCGCGGACGACTTCCAGAAGGAGAACGGCATCGACCTGCGCAAGGACCCGCAGGCGCTGCAGCGACTGTTCGAGGCGGCGGAGAAGGCCAAGACCGAGCTCAGTTCGGTGACGCAGACGCAGGTCAGCCTGCCGTTCATCACCGCCGACGCGTCGGGCCCCAAGCACCTCACCGCCTCGATCATGCGGTCCACGTTCGAGCAGATCAGCGGCGACCTGGTGGAGCGGTGTCTGGGACCGGTCCAGCAGGCCATGGCTGACGCCAAGGTCGGCGAGAGCGACATCGACGAGGTCATCCTCGTGGGCGGTTCCACACGTATCCCGGCGGTCCAGGCCCTGGTCCGCCGGCTGACGGGTGGCAAGGAACCCAACATGAGTGTCAACCCCGATGAGGTCGTGGCGCTGGGCGCCGCGATCCAGGCTGGAGTGCTCAAGGGCGAGGTCAAGGACGTCCTGCTGCTCGACGTCACACCCTTGTCGCTGGGCGTGGAGACGCGCGGCGGAGTGATGACGAAGATCATCGAGCGGAACACCACCATCCCGGTGCGCCGTACGGAGACCTTCTCCACCGCTGAGGACAACCAGCCGGCCGTCGATGTGGTGGTCCTCCAGGGCGAGCGCGAACGGGCCGCCGACAACCGGGTGCTGGGCCGGTTCCAGCTCACCGACATCCGGCCGGCGCCGCGGGGCGAACCGCAGATCGAGGTCACCTTCGACGTCGACGCCAATGGCATCCTCAACGTCAAGGCCCGCGACCGGGACACTGGCAAGGAACAGGGCATCACCATCAGCGAGAGCTCCAACCTCGACCGCAGTGAGGTCGAACGCATGGTCCAGGAGGCCGAAAGCAACCGGGGCCAGGACCAGGTACTCCGCGAGGCCGTCGACGCCCGTAACGAACTCGACGCGATCGCCTACCAGGTCGAGAAGCGTCTCACCGAACTGGGCGACGCAGCGCCCGCGCACGAAAAGGCGCGAGCCGAGATGCTGGTGGCAGAGGCCCGCGACGCGGTCAAGAACGAGGCTGGAGTGGACAAGGTCAGGCCGCTGATTTCCGAACTCCAGCAGATCTACGCCGGGCTCGCCGCCCACCAGGCCGGAGCCGCGGCGGCGAGTGGTCCGTCGGACACCACCGGGCCGGACGGCTCCGGGCAGGGCGGTGCCGGCGCCGACGAAGACGTGATCGACGCCGAGTTCGACAAGGGCTGAGGTACCCGCCATGCCGATCCCCCCCCAGGACCGAGCGTCCGACCTGCCGCCCGAAGGCGCCGCACAACCGTCGCAGGGCGACCTGCCTGAGCCCGCGTCGCCGGCCACGGAGGCCGAACCGGGGCCCGACGCGGCCACCGGTCCGGCCGGGGCCGAAGACGAGTACGCGGCCGCGCTGAAAGAGGTCGAGGACCGCTGGCGTCGTGCCCTCGCCGACCTCGACAATCTTCGCAAGCGTCACGCCAGGGAACTGGACCGGGAGCGCGCGGTCGAACGCGCCCGCACGGCTGCGGCCTTCCTTCCCGTCGTAGACAACCTCGAACTGGCCCTAAACCACGCGGGCTCCGACCCCGGGGCGATCGTCGAGGGGGTCCGCGCTGTGCGCGACCAGGCCGTGTCCATCCTCGAACGCCTCGGCTACGAGCGTCACGCCGAGACCGGCGTCCCGTTCGACCCCTCCCGACACGAGGTCGTCGGCGTGGTCCAGGACCCCGACGCCCCACCGGGCACGGTCGTCGAGGTGCTGCGCCCCGGCTACGGCGAGGTCGAACGGCAGCTGAGGCCGGCCGCCGTGACTGTCGCGAAGCGGGAGTGAGCGGCCATGGCGCGGGACTTCTACGAGGTGCTCGGCGTGTCGCGCAACGCCGACAAGGACGAGATCCAGCAGGCGTATCGCAAGCTGGCCCGCAGGTACCACCCCGACGTCAACAAGGACCCGGGGGCGGAGGAACGCTTCAAGGACCTCAACGAGGCGTACAGCGTCCTGTCGGATCCGAAGACCCGGGCCCGCTACGACCGCTTCGGCGAGGACTTCCGCAAGATCCCCGAGGACTTCGACGAACGGGTCGCGGCCGGAGCGGGCGGCGGCTTCCGCGCTCGGGGCACCGCGGGCGCGGGCGGCCCCCGTGTCCGATACGCCACCGGCTTCGGCGACGACTTCGGAGCGGAGGGCATCGACATCGAGGACCTGCTCGGCTCCATGTTCGGAGCCGGCGCCGCCCGAGGCGGCGTCCCCGGAGCGGACCAGGAGGCCGAACTGCCGCTCACCGTCGAGGAGGCGTACCGAGGCGGCCGTCGCACCGTCACGCTCGCCGGTCCCACCGGGCAGCCGCGGCGGTACGAGGTCGACGTGCCGCCGGGCGTCACCGACGGGCAGCGCATCCGGCTGGCGGGTGAGGGCGCCCGGGGCAGTGGTGACGCCGCTGCGGGCGACCTGTACCTGCGGGTACGTTTCCGGCCCCACCCCCGGTTCCGGCTGGACGGCCGCGACGTGCACATCCAGGTCCCGGTCGCCCCCTGGGAGGCGGCCCTGGGTGCGACCGTGCCGGTGCCCACGCCCGGCGGCGGCACGGCCAAGGTCACGGTGCCCGCGGGCTCGTCCAGCGGCCGGCGGCTGCGGCTGCGTGGCGAGGGCATGCCGAACCCGCGCGGCGCGAACGGCGACCTGTACGCCGAACTCCGCATCATGGTGCCGCCCACCCTCGGCGACCGGGAGCGCGAACTGTTCGAGGAGCTCGCCGCCACTTCCTCGTTCGACCCCAGGAGGACGCGATGAACGAACGACCCTCGGGAGCAGCAGGCATCGACAGGGCCGGCGTGGGCGCCCGTCCGGTACGAACGGGCGCCGACCTCACCGCCTCGACGGCTGTCCGGTACGCGATCGTGCCGGTGCCCAGGCTCTCTCTGCAGACCGTGGCCCGCCGCTCCGGCGTCCATCCCGACCTCATCCGCCGGTTCGTCGCTCTGGGCCTGGTCGAGGCCGAGCGCGACGCCTCCGGAGGGCTGGTGTTCGAACCCACGGCACCGGCCGCCCTCGCCCGCGTCCAGCGGCTGCGCACCGGGCTGTGCCTCAACTACGCATCCATCGGCCTGGTGCTCGACCTGCTCGACCGCATCAGCATGCTCGAAGCCGCCCTGCGCCGCGCCGGTACGAGGAGTGAAACACCCCCATGGACATGAACCGTCTCACCCAGAAGTCCCAGGAAGCCCTCCAGGAGGCCCAGAGCGCGGCCGTCCGCATGGGGCAGACCGAGGTCGACGGGGAACACCTGCTGCTCGCGCTTCTCGATCAGGAGGACGGTCTGATCCCGCGGTTGTTGCAACAGGCCGGCACCGAGCCGGAGGAGCTGCGCGCGGCCGTGCGCGAGGAACTCTCCCGTCGCCCGAAGGTCACCGGCCCCGGCGCGGCACCCGGCCAGGTCTTCGTCACCCAGCGCCTCGCCCGCCTGCTCGACGCCGCCGAACGGGAGGCCAAACGCCTCAAGGACGACTACGTGTCCGTTGAGCACCTGCTGCTCGCCCTGGCCGAGGAGGGCTCGGCGACCGCCGCCGGACGCCTGCTCAAGGAGCACGGCGTGACCCGGGATTCGTTCCTGAGCGCGCTCACCCAGGTCCGCGGCAACCAGCGAGTGACCTCCGCCAACCCCGAAGTGGCCTACGAGGCGCTGGAGAAGTACGGCCGCGACCTGGTCCTCGAGGCTGGGTCCGGGCGGCTGGACCCGGTCATCGGTCGTGACGGGGAGATCCGCCGGGTCACCCAGATCCTCAGCCGCAAGACCAAGAACAACCCCGTCCTCATCGGCGATCCCGGCGTCGGCAAGACCGCCATCGTCGAGGGCCTGGCCCAGCGCATCGTGCGCGGCGACGTACCCGAGGGCCTGCGCGACAAAACAGTGTTCGCCCTCGACATGGGCTCGCTCGTGGCCGGCGCCAAGTACCGCGGCGAATTCGAGGAACGCCTCAAGGCCGTCCTCAGCGAGGTCAAAGCAGCCCAGGGCAGGATCCTGCTCTTCATCGACGAACTGCACACCGTCGTCGGCGCGGGCGCCGCCGAGGGGGCGATGGACGCGGGCAACATGCTCAAGCCGATGCTCGCCCGCGGCGAACTCCACATGATCGGCGCCACCACCCTGGACGAGTACCGCAAGCACATCGAGAAGGACGCCGCCCTCGAACGCCGCTTCCAGCAGGTTCTTGTCGACGAGCCGAGCGTGGAGGACACCATCTCCATCCTGCGCGGACTGCGTGAACGCCTGGAGGTCTTCCACGGTGTGAAGATCCAGGACACCGCGCTGGTCTCCGCGGCCACCCTCAGCCATCGCTACATCACCGACCGGTTCCTGCCCGACAAGGCCATCGACCTGGTCGACGAGGCGTGCGCCCGGCTGCGTACCGAGATCGACTCGATGCCCGCCGAACTCGACGAGATCACCCGCCGCGTCACCCGCCTGGAGATCGAGGAGGCGGCCCTGTCCAAGGAGACCGACGCCGCCAGCAAGACTCGCCTGGAGGAGCTGCGCAGGGAACTGGCCGAACTGCGCGGCGAGGCGGATGCCAAACACGCCCAGTGGGAGGCCGAACGGCAGGCCATCCGCCGTGTGCAGGAACTGCGCCAAGAACTGGAGCAGGTCCGCCACGAAGCGGAGGAGGCCGAACGCGCCTACGACCTCAACCGCGCCGCCGAACTCCGCTACGGCCGCCTTCAGGACCTGGAGCGCCGACTCGCCGCAGAGGAGGAACAACTGGCCGCCAAACAAGGGCAGAACCGGCTGCTGCGCGAGGTCGTCACCGAGGAGGAGATCGCCGAGATCGTCGCCGCATGGACCGGCATCCCCGTCGCACGCCTCCAGGAAGGCGAACGCGAGAAACTGCTGCGCCTCGACGAGATCCTGCGCGAACGCGTCATCGGCCAGGACGAAGCCGTCAAGCTCGTCGCCGACGCCATCATCCGCGCCCGCTCCGGAATCCGCGACCCTCGCCGCCCCATCGGCTCGTTCATCTTCCTCGGCCCCACCGGCGTCGGAAAGACCGAGTTGGCCAAGACCCTCGCCCGGACCCTGTTCGACTCCGAGGAGAACATGGTCCGCCTCGACATGAGCGAGTACCAAGAGCGGCACACCGTCAGCCGGCTCATGGGCGCACCGCCCGGATACGTCGGCTACGAGGAAGGCGGCCAGCTCACCGAGGCGGTACGCCGCAAGCCGTACTCGGTTGTGCTGTTCGACGAGATCGAGAAGGCGCACACCGATGTCTTCAACACCCTGCTGCAGATCCTCGATGACGGCCGCATCACCGATGCTCAGGGCCGCACCGTCGACTTCCGCAACACCGTGATCATCATGACGTCCAACATCGGCTCCGAGCACCTCCTCGACGGCGCCACCGCCGAAGGTGAGATCAAGCCCGACGCCCGCGCCCTGGTGATGGGCGAGCTGCGCGGGCACTTCCGCCCGGAGTTCCTCAACCGCGTCGACGACATCGTGCTGTTCAAGCCACTCGGCGAGCGGCAGATCGAGCGGATCGTGGAGCTGCAGTTCGACGAACTGCGGCAGCGGCTGGCCGAGCGCCGCATCACCGTCGAACTCACCGACGCCGCCCGAAAAGTGATCGCCCACCAAGGCTACGACCCGGTGTACGGGGCCCGGCCACTGCGCCGCTACATCTCCCACGAGGTCGAGACACTGGTCGGACGCGCCCTGCTGCGCGGCGACGTCCAGGACGGCGCGACGGTCCGCGTCGACGCCGAACACGGAGAGCTGGTGGTCACCTACGACCAGCCCGAGGACGTGAAGGGAGCACGGGCGGCATGAGCACGATGCAGGCGGCGACCGTCAGTTGTCCGAACTGCGGGCGCACCAACCGGGTGCCCGTGGCCGCAGAGGGCCGCCCCAAGTGCGGTCACTGCAAGCAGGCCCTGCCCTGGATCGTCGACGCGAGCGACGACGACTTCGCCGAGGTCGCCGACAACGCCGCCCCGCCCGTCGTGGTCGATCTCTGGGCAACCTGGTGCGGCCCCTGCCGTATGGTCAGCCCCGCCCTCGAACAGGTCGCCCGGGAGCTCGCCGGACGGATCAAGCTCGTCAAGGTCGACGTCGACAAGAACCCCCGGGTCGGCCGGCGGTTCCAGGTGCAGGCGGTGCCGACCCTGCTCGTCCTCGACCATGGCGAGACGGTCGCCCGGCAGACCGGCGCGGCACCCGCGCACGTCCTGCGGTCGTGGGTTGAGCAGGCGGTGGCGGGCCGGCAAACCAGTGCAGGAGGATGAACACGATGGGCCGGCCACCTCGGAAGCCCCACGGAACGGCAGTCCCCGAGACTCCGGATTTTTACGGGGCGTATCCCCGGCTGACGGACGAACAGATCGGCCCACCCGCCGGTCATGGCCGCCACCAGGCAGTTCACGCCGGTCAGATCCTGATCAGCTCCCAGGCTCCCGCCGAGCGCGGCCCGACTAGACGCGAAGATCTCGAGCGGACCGTGGGGGGAGGACGGGCATGGGGCGCTGGACGCTTCCGTAAGGCACTGCGCGAGGCGGTCCGCGAATCGCGTGCGCAAAGCCTGCCCGATGACGTCAATGCTCCGACCGGCCGGTCCGCCGTGCCGGGCGAAGAAGGCGGTACGGCCGCGAACCCACGAGAAGACGGAGGTGATGGGCGATGACCTTGCCCGTCCGGCGCCACCGCGGTGGCGGAACGACGGAGCGGCCCGTTGGGTGGGCCCGCAATCCGCTGATGGAATTCGACGAGCTGCTCAACCAGATGAGCGGATTGCTCGAATCCACGGTGGGCGGCGCCGCGCCCGTGGCCGCGTGGACCCCCCTCGCGGACGTCACGGAGACCGATGACGCCTTTGAGGTCGAGATCGAACTTCCTGGCGTCAAGAGCAAGGACATCGACGTCGAGGCCAACGGACAGGAACTGGTGGTCACCGGAGAGATCAAGGAAAAGGAGCGCAAGGGCGTCCTGCGACGTGGTACCCGCCGGACCGGTGCCTTCGAGTACCGGCTGCGGCTGCCCGGAGAGGTGGACGCCGAAAAGGTCAAGGCGGAGATGTCGGGCGGTGTGCTTACGGTCACCGTCCCCAAGGCGGAGGTCGCCAAGCCCCGTCACGTCCAGATCACCGAGAGCGGCGAGCGCGGCGAGAGCGGCGGTCGTTGAGCCGAGGAGCTCGGCGGTGCGGGACAACGGTCCGGCACCGCCGGGCGCTCCGGGAGCGAAAGGGGCCATGAGATGACCGAAACGGGTTTCTCCTCGTTCGACACCATGGTGGATAGGGCTAACCGGCTCCTCAGGGAAATCGAGCAGGCCAACGGATGGCCCAAGGAACGCCGGAAGCAGTCCTACGCCGCACTGCGCGCCGTCCTACACCTGCTACGGGACCGGCTCTCCGTCGACGGGGCTGCGCACTTCGGGGCGCAGCTTCCGACCCTGATCCGCGGCATCTACTACGACGGATGGAGGCCGTCCGAGACTCCAGTGAAACTGAGCGGCGAGGAATTCCTCCAGCGTGTCCGGGACGACTTTCCCTACGCGGTCGACGGTGGTATCGAACGAGTCGTGCACACCGTGCTGGAGGCTCTGGAACGCCACGTCAGCGAAGGCGAGGGGGACCACCTCAAATCCGGTTTGCCGAAATCGCTGGCATCCGTGATGCCGTAGGCGCTCGGCAACCGAACCGCCCGGCAAGGAACGGGGGTACGTCACGGTGCGCAAGAAGACGGAAGGCGACGAGAAGGGTCGACGCAAGACGCCGGCCCGCGCGGCCCGCCTTGCCGGTCAGGCACTCGGCGACCAGCAGGTGACAACCGCCGCGTCGAGACTGCGGAGCCCCTGTCCGACCGGGACTCGGAGGAGTTCGACTGTGGACGCGGCGCTACAGCGGTGCCCTGGGCAGCCTGGCGCTGTTGGTGGAACTCTTGGCGGCACAGCACCCTGCACGTGAATGAGGTCCGGGAGCAGGCCAGCAGGATCGTTGCGGCAGCCGAGGAGGCATAGCGGTGACGTTGTTGGGCGGTGGCCTGCGCCACCGGGTCCGGTTGCCACTCACAACAGCAGGTCGAAGAGGGCTCGGGCCTCGTCCCAGTGCTGGGTCTGGGGGTTCTTCAGGTCGGGGTGGAGGATCTTGAAGGTCTGGGCGAGGGCCAGGCTGAGTCCGCCGATGATGTCCGGATAGGCAGCCTCGGTCTCCTCGTCGGGCGTGCGGTCCAGAGCGGGGTGGGTGGCGAGCTGTTCCAGGATCGGCTTGAGTTCTACTTCCTGGTCGATCTTCTGGAAGTGGTGGATGCTCTCCTGCAAGCCTTTCGTGATCGGTAGGTCACAGGTCCGGATGATGTCGCGCCCGTTGGCCTTGGCCGTGGCTTGGGCGACAGTCAGCAGGTCGTAGAGCTTGGCGTCGACGAAGTCGCTATAGCGCTTGAGATCGTTCTTGTCGACGTCCAGCCCCGCGGCCGCGCGGAAGAACCTTTCGAACCTGGCGATGGACATCACGGTCATGACGGCAACCTCCGGTGGCGGGCGCTGGGGTGGCTCCCGGCGCCTGGGCTTCCCAGTCAGCCTGGCCGACGGGGCGCGGGAACGCATGCGCATGTCGGGACCAATTAGCCTTCCTGAATTACCCTGCCAGGCCCAGGCGTCCCATTGCCCGGGATAATTGGACAGGCGTGTGAACCCGCGGGTGTGCCTATTTTTGCTATCTTTGTTTGTGTTGGCCGACTTGGACAGCCCGGTGAATTCGGGCCCGGGCGGGCGTAGGCCGCATGAACCCTGGCGCCGCGACGCCGGACCGGTTGGAGTGCCCAAAAGCCCGGGAAGCCGGTCTCGACGCGTCCTGCTCTCGGCCGGTGAACCGTTTGGCCATTGTTGCCGCACGCGGCGCTGCTGGCCCACCCCAGTACCAGGAGTTTCGACGAATGAGGCCTCCAACGGCCGAGGCAGTCGGAATCGACCTCGGCACGAACAATTCCGTGACGTCGCCTGGCAGGGCGGGGAGGCAGCGGTCATCACCGACGCCGCGGGCAGCCATACCACCACCCCGTCAGTCGTCGCCTTCACCCCCACTGGCGAACCCCTTGTCGGCCAGATCGCCCGCATGCAGGCGATCCCCAACCCGAAAGGAGCCATCTACCCCGCTAATTGTTTCCCCGTCCGCTGCCTCGACGAAGCCCACGACGAGGCCAAGGCTGACGGTTCCGAAATCGTCCCCGACGAGCACGGCAACGCGTGCGTCAGGATCCGCGACAAGCTGTGCGCGCCGGAGGGAGCGCGCGGCGACCTACGGAGGCCGGACCCAGCGGGCCTCGACGTGCTGCGCGATCAACGAGCTGACCGCGGCCGCACCTTGCCTTCGGTATGGACAAGAGGCAGCACGAGACCAGCCTCGTCTTCGGCCTGGTCGGCGGTACCTTCGACGTCGGTCTGGTCGACGTCAGCGATGGCCTGGTCGATGTGCGGTCCACGGCGAACGACAGCAACCTGTGCGGCGATGGCTCCGACCGGCGCCTGGTGGACCATCCGCCGACGAGTTCCAGCAGGAGAACGGCCACGAGCTGCGCAAGGCCCCAACACGCGCTGCAGCGGCTGTTCGAGGCTGTGGAAAGAGTCAAGACCGAGGTGAACTCGGGCACCCGCCTGGCGAGCTCAAGCTCGTCAAAAGGTCGACATCGACCGGTCGCCGGCGCTCGCGCAGCGGTTCCAAGTCGTGGCGGTGCCGACCCTGGTCCAGCTCGATACGGGAGGGGAGATGTCCCGTCGGGCGTCCCCGCCCCGGGGCTGAGCCGCTGGGTGGAGGAGACCATCGCGGGCCGCGGCTGAGCGGTCCCGCCCACGGAAGGAGCACTCTCATGGCCACGATTCCCGACCCGCACCTGGCGATGGTGCGCCCAGTGACTCCTCGTACCCCGGAGGGCTGTGAGGAGTGCCTCATGGAGCATTCCCCTTGGGTGCATCTGCGGCTCTGCCTCACCTGCGGCCACGTCGGCTGCTGCGACTCCTCGCCCCTCAAGCATGCCAGGCGGCACGCGGGCAGCGCCAATCACCCCGTGGTGCAGTCCTTCCAGCCGGGAGAGGACTGGCGCTGGTGCTACGTCCACGAGGCCATGGTCTGATGAGCACGGACGAGCACAATCATGGTGCGGTCCGCGAGACACCGGACCGGTACGGGGCTTTCCCGCGCTTGGCGCCGGAGCAACTGGAGGACCTGACCGCGCACGGTGAGCGCCGCAGGACCACCGAGGGCGAGGTGCTGTACCGCGAGGGCGAGCCGTTCCGGGAGTTCCTAGCGATCCTCAGCGGGACCGTCGAGATCCTCCACGACCACGGCGGGCCCGACGAGCGCACGGTGGCGGTGCACGGACCCGGCAGGTTCCTGGGTGAACTCGGGCTGCTGGAGGGCCAGGCGGCGTTCGATACCGCCGTGGTGCGCGAGGCGGGCGAGATCCTGACCATACCCGTGGAGCGGCAACGCGCCCTGGTCGGCCGCGACCCCGTCCTCGGCGACCTGATCCTCCGCGCTTACCTGGGCCGCAGGTATCTGCTCATCGGCCTCGGCGCCGGCTTCCGGATCCTGGGGTCGTGCTATTCACCGGACACGCTGCGGCTGCGTGAGTTCGCCGCCCGCAACCGGCTGCCCCACCGCTGGGTGGATCTGGAGAAGGACAAAGAGGCGGAGGCTCTGCTACGTCGTTTCTCCATCCGTCCCGAGGAGACTCCGGTGGTCATCTGGAAGGGCGAGCGGGTGCTGCGCAATCCGAGCAACACCGAACTCGCCCGGCTCATCGGGTTGCCCGCCCCCTCGCCGGAGACCGGGCAGTGCGACGTGATGGTGGTCGGTGCGGGCCCCGCGGGACTCGCCGCCGCCGTGTACGGTGCCTCCGACGGCCTCACCACGGTCACCGTCGACGCCGTGGCCACCGGAGGCCAAGCCGGAACCTCGTCTCGCATCGAGAACTACCTTGGCTTCCCGTCGGGCATCTCCGGGGGCGAGCTCATCGAACGCGCGGTGCTGCAGGCCCACAAGTTCGGTGCCCGCCTCATGGTGCCGGCCCAGGTCAGCGAGCTGACCCCGCAGGACGACGGGTACGTCGTCACCTTCACAGACGGGTCCCAGGCCCGGGCGAGCGCCGTGGTGCTCGCCTCAGGCGTGCGGTACCGCAGGCTCGAAGTGCCCGGCATCGACCGCTTGGACGGCATCAGCGTCTACTACGCGGCGACGATCCACGAGGCCAGTCTCTGCCAGGCGGATCCGGTCGCCGTGGTCGGCGGAGGGAACTCCGCCGGGCAGGCGGCGCTGTTCCTCGCGAACCATGCATCAAGGGTCCACCTCCTCGTCCGGGGCGGTGACCTCACCGCGGACATGTCGCGTTACCTGGTCGACCAGGTGGAACGGCACCCGAAGATCGAGGTACTGCTCCACACCGAAGTCCGGGGCCTCTCCGGGGAGGAGAAACTGGAGTCGCTGACGGTGGAGGACAACGCAAGTAGTGAGCGCCGGGAGTTGCGGGCCGCAGCGCTGTTCGTGTTCATCGGGGCCCGGCCGCGCACCGAATGGCTCAGGGGAGTGCTGGCCCTGGACGAGAAGGGCTTCGTCCTCACCGGCGCCGACGCCCATGCGGCGGCCGACGCCACCCGTTGGGCCTCGCTCGGCCGGGGCCCGTTGTTGCTGGAGACCACCCTTCCCGGGGTCTTCGCCGCCGGCGACGTCAGGAGCGGCTCGGTCAAGCGGGTGGCCTCAGCGACGGGTGAGGGTGCCATGGCGATCCGCCTCGTGCACGAGCACCGGGAAAAGACGGGCAACCTGGTCCGCACCGCAGGCCCCGAGGGACGTCGGCCGGTGGCGGGCCGGCCCGTGTCCCGGCGCTCACCCGCCCCCTGACGGACCCCGTAGACGGACCGGCGCACCCCCCGGCCCACCCCACTGCCGTCCCAGCAGGCGCCCATAGCACGGCCGCCGGTTCCCATGGACGTGATGAACCGGGCGAGGGAGAGGTGATGACCGGCATCGGGCTGGTGCCCGACAACAGGGCGCAACGACTGCGGTGCGAGCAGGAACGCCCGGTGATATGGACGAGCACGGACAACGTGGCGTACAGGCAGCCGATGCCGATGAACAAGATGATCACGGTGACGAGGTTGAACAGGCGGGCCTGCTGCCGGGCGATCCCGCTGCGCGGACGGTCCCACGGTTGATGGGCTACCAGCCAACCGACCAGCGCGGTGATCGACAGCAGGGTGAACACCGCGTCGCGGAGCGGCACCATGTAAAGGTGACCCGCAAGATGTCGCTGTTGGTAGGCCGAACGCCGCGGTGGCGATCACGCCGGCGAGCGCTCGGGAAAAGCCGGAGAACGGCAGCCAGGGCCGGTCGACGCGGGCCATCCCGCCTAGGTTAGCCGTGCGTTTGGATCATCGGATCGTTGGTCCGGGTGTGCCGTTGGCTGACGCGCAGGGGGCGCGGATCGAACCGTTACTCCCGAGCCGGACACCGAAGAGGGATGGCTGGTGGCGCAGCGTGCGGTGCGGGCCTGGGTGGCGCGGAGCGGGTGTTCGCGGTGGCGAACGCGAACGTGGCCCGGTGGTTGGAGCAGGCCCTGTAGGAGGAAGACGAGGAGATCTGGCCGTACCGCCTGCACCTGCTGGCGGGGGCCAGCGTGTCACGCGGCGTCGACATTACCTCGCGGGCATCCTGTGGGCACTTGCGATCGCGGGGGCAGCCGACGAGAAGGAGTCATGCGGGTGTCGTCTCAGGGCGTTACGGTCGTGGCTCTCCTGGCGGATCCGGACGCGCCCACGGAGATCGCGCAGCGCATGGCCCGGATACTTCCTGCTCGGCTCGCCGATAAGTCAGGCCAGGGGCGACGGTTCGACGTCGAGGTGGTCAGCGAGCCCTTCACCGCAGGGACAGAGGACCCGCCCACCTTGATGCGCCGGATCATGGACCGTGGAAGAGCGGAGAGTTGGGACATCGTCGTGGCCCTCACCGACCTTCCGCTGCACTCACACGGGCGCAAGGTCGTTGTTGATCTGAGTCACGAACACGGCTTGGCGCTGCTGTCTCTTCCTCCGCTGGGGGGCTTGCGTCTGCAGAGGAGGGCCCGGCGGGCCGTGGAAGAAGCCGTGCTCAGCTTGGCGGGACCGCGGGCCACCGGGGCTGAGGGACCTCCGCAGAACCAGCCGCTGTTGGGGCCCTTCGTCAGTCGTCTCGCGCCTGTTCACCCGGGCCAGGTCGGTGAGGAGGAGACCGCTGATCTTCGGTACGTCGTCAGCGGGCCCCGCGGTTACCTGAGGGTGCTCGTCGGTATGGTCCGCGCCAACCGGCCGTGGCGCTTGGTGCCGGGCTTGTCGAAAGCCCTGGCGGCCGCACTCGCCACGGGAGCAGTCGCCACTGTGAACTCCACCATCTGGAGCCTGGCCGAGTCCCTGAGCACGCCACGCCTCGTGATCGCCACGGTCGGGTCCGTCGCGCTGATGACCGGCTGGCTGATCGTGGACGCACAGCTGTGGCATCGATCAGCAGAGGTCTCGCCGGAGGCGAGGCAGAGGGCGAGGCTCTACAACGCCTCGACGGTCATGACCGTGGGTATCGGGGTGCTCGTCTGCTACGGGGGTTTGATCGTCATCAACTTGGTGTGGGCTCTGTTCATCGTCAACGACCGAGTGTTCGCTTCCGTCACACGAACCCCGTTGCATGCCACGGAATACTTGACGTTGTCATGGTTCGTCGCTTCGGTCGCCACCGTGGGCGGCGCGCTGGGATCCGGCCTGGAGAGCGACGAGGCGATCCGGGCAGCCGCCTACTCGAAGCGCGAACAGGAACGTCGCCACATGCTCCAGAACGACCACGGTGACTAGCTGGTGACCTGGGTCGGAGATGCGTGGTCGGTGGTCGTCCGGGTCCGAAGATTCCGGGTCTGTCGGTGCGTGGCCGTTTCGCGTCGGGGGCCGAGGGGGACCCGGACAGCACGCCGCCGCAGCGCCGAAGCTCCGCCTGGCGGGTCGGCGGCGGCACCACCGTTCCACCTGAACCGGGTGAACGGCCCACAGAGGCATACCGGAGCCACGGACCCCGTCGCACGAACTCCCGGGAGTCTGGCTCTTTGCGCCGTCTCCATCACCGCCGTGCTGCGGTCATGCCGCGGCGCCGAAGGAGGCCATCATGAAAGCAGCGGTATACGAAGGCCCGCGAACGGTCACGGTGAAGGACGTACCGGACGCGAAGATCGAACACCCCTGCGACATCATCGTCAAGATCACCACCACCAACATCTGCGGTTCGGACCTGCACATGTACGAGGGCCGCACCTCGTTCGAGCCTGGCCGCACCCTGGGACACGAGAACATGGGCCAGGTCGTGGAGGTCGGCTCGGCCGTCCGCAAGGTCCAGGTCGGCCAGTACGTGGTCCTGCCCTTCAACATCGCCTGCGGCTTCTGCAAGCAGTGCGAGCGGGGTCTGACCAACTACTGCCTGACCATGCAGCCGGAACCGGCCCTCGCCGGAGCCGCCTATGGATTCGCCGACATGGGTCCCTACCAGGGCGGCCAGGCGGAACTGCTGCGCGTGCCTTACGGCGACTTCAACGCGCTGCGTCTGGGTGAGGACGCCGCCGAGCGGCAGACCGACTATGTGATGCTCGCCGACATCTTCCCCACCGGCTATCACGCCACCGAGATGGCCCACGTCAAGCCGGGCGACCAGACGATCGTCTTCGGGGCCGGTCCCGTCGGGTTGATGGCGGCCTACTCGGCCCTCCTCAAGGGCGCCGGGCGCGTCTGGGTGGCCGACTTCCAGCCCGACCGGCTGCGCAAGGCGGAGGAGATTGGGGCCATCCCGATCAACACCGCCGAGCAGAAGCCGGCGGAGGTCGTCAAGGAGGCGACCCTCGGTCTGGGCGCCGACAACGGCTGTGAGTGCGTCGGCTACCAGGCGCACGACCCCGAGGGACACGAGGACGCCAGCCTCACGCTCAACGGACTGATCGACTCGGTCAGGTTCACGGGCGACATCGGAGTGGTGGGCGTGTTCCTGCCCGAGGACCCCGGCGGTGCCGAGGCCCAGGGGGAGCTGGAGGCGCAAGGCAAGGTCCCGATCGACTTCGGCATGATGTGGTTCAAGGGCCAGCACATGGGCACCGGGCAGGCGCCGGTGAAGAGGTACAACCGGGCGCTGCGGGATCTGATCGCCGGCGAGAAGGCAACACCGAGCTTCGTCGTCTCCCACGAACTCAGCCTGGGCGAGGCCCCCATCGCCTACGAGCACTTCGACGCCCGTGACGAGGGCTGGACCAAGGTGGTCCTGCATCCGAACGGACACGGGAACGGCCAGAAGCGGTAAGGGACCCGAGGGCCGCCGTCCGCCTGCTCTCCCCTCCGGACCGGTCCGGCCGACGAGCGGCGATCGCGCCGGCTCCGGCCGGGGCAGACGGGCGGCGATCGCTTGCCTCCCGGTCGGACCTGAACCAGCGCGCACGGTCGTGGAGTCAACGGAGACGGCCAAGTTGAGGTCCTCCTCGGCGTAGGCCTGAACCATGAAGGTGAACACGCGTTCCCAGGTGATGTCGGTGGCCTACATCCGCGGCCGGTAGTAGCGCCTGGCCAGTTGCCGTACTTCTCGGGCAGGTGCACCCACTGCGTCCCCGTCGACGGGCGACGCGCCTCAGGCTGAGCAAGGGCCGCGGCAGCGCGATGTGCGCCGGCGGGTGATCATGGCGATGACGGGACTGGTGTTGTCCCGGCAGGGCAGCTCCGTCACCCTTCTTCACCCTTCGCGACCCCCGGCCATCCCGGAGCGGTCACGAGGACGATGTCGAGCCGCAGCCGCTGGGACTGAACAGACGGAGCTAGGGGTGGTCACCCTCTAAGTGACCTCTAAGCGAGGATGCCGGTTTGTGAGTGCAGGTCAGGCCTGGGTTACGCGCCCGCCGAGCACAGGCGCAGCCAAGGAGGCGGCGGCGCGGCCGACGCGACCCGGCAGGACGTTCCGGCTAGGCTCACACCCGTGACGTGGCTGCGGGCCTTCGGGGAGGTCGTGCGATCCGGGCTCACGATCGAGGAGACGCGGCTGGAGCCCCTGCTCGCGCTGCGCACGGCCGCTGGAGTGGCGATCGTCATCGGGCCGGCGCTGTGGCTGGTCTCCCCTTCATACGCCGCGTCCGCTGCCCTCGGTGCCTACTCCGCGGGTGGGGCCACCTTCCAGCGCACCTGGCGTCCACGCAAGGTGATCGCGCTCGGCGCGGGGGCGGGTCTGGCGCTCAGCACCTTCGTGGGCTACCTCGCGGCAGGGCGACTCGTGACGTTCCTCCCTCTGCTGGCCGTATGGGCCTTCCTCGCGGGCATGGCGTGGGCCGTCGGATCGACCGCTGGGATCGTCGCAGCGACGACGGTCGGCAGCATGCTGGTGACCATCACCCTGCCCACGAGCGGCGGCCGAGCCCTGGAGCATGCCGGGGTCATCGCCCTCGGAGGCGTGGCGCAGGCCGTGCTGATCCTGCTGTTCCCGATCCGCCGTTGGGGGGCACATCGTGACGCGCTCGCCGACGCCCTGGCCGCTGTGGCGGATTACGCCCGCCGGCTGCGGCACGACCCGAGCGCCCCGTTCGACCCGGAGCCGTTGATGACAGCCCGGGACGCGGCCGCCGTGACGCCGTCACAAGCCCGCACCCGTCCCCCCGTCCTCCACGGCCCCCGGGGCCTCGCCGAGCGCATTCGGCCGGTCGTCGCCGCGCTCGCCGACCCGGACGTCGGCGCCCCGGCGGAGGGACCCGGACGGGACCGCGCGCGGGAGTTGCTCAAAGCGGCCGCCGACGTCCTGGACGCGGCCGCCCGTTCGATTCGCCGCGGCACCCCCGCCAGCGTGCCGCCCGAAAGCGCTGACGTCCTGCGCGTCGACGAGGAGCACGAGGTACTGGAGGGGCCCGCCCGGCAGGCCGCCGAGCGGCTCGTGGAACTGCTCTGCGAGGCGTTGGAGGTCGCCAGGAGCGGCGGCGCCTCCAGGAAGACGCCCCCTCCTCCCGGTCCCGCGAGCGCGCAGTTCCTTATCCGGCCGACAATGTTCCGTCTACTCCCAGTTGTCGTCCGGGCGGTGCGAAGTGAGCTCCGCCGCGACTCGCCCGTGTTCCGGCACGCCGTCCGCCTGGCGGCGGTGGCCACGCTCGGCTATGTGATCGCCGCCCGGCTACCCCTGGGCCACGGCTACTGGGCGCCCATCGCCTCGGTGATGGTGATGCGACCGGACTTCCACCGGACGTACGCGCGTGCGGTGGCCCGTTTCGCCGGGACCCTGGCGGGGGTCGCCCTCGCTACCGGGATCGTCCGGGGCCTGGGCCCGGACGCCCATGTGTTCGGCGCGCTGGCGGTGGTCTCGGCGGGCCTGTCGTACACGTTGATCCGTACCGGCTACGCCTACTCCCAGTGCTTCACTGCCGCGTACGTCGTCTTCCTGCTCGGCATGGGCGGCCAGGCGTGGGAGCAGACGGTCCCGGAGCGGATGGTGCTCACCCTTCTCGGCGGGGTCCTGGCGATGCTGGCGTACGTGGTGTTTCCTGCGTGGGAGACGCCCCGGCTGCCGGGCCGGCTTGCGGACTGGCTCGCCGCCAACGGCCGCTACGCGGCCGCGGTGCTCCGCAGCTATGCCGAGCCGTCCCGGGAGCATCGCGCCGACATACGCAGGGCCCTGCTGGCGAGCAGGGAGGCACGTGCCGCCTGGCAGGAGGCCTTCGACCGCGCAAGGCAGGAACCGGTCCGCCCCACGGGCCTGACGTCGCGCGAGGCGGAGGAGGCGCAGGCGGCGCTCAAGCGGTTCGGCCGGGCGACGATGCTCATGGAGAGCCATGTCCCGCGAGCCGACAGCCATTTCGCCCCCGAGGCGGAGCGGTTCGCCGAGGCCCTGGAGGCGGACACCGCGCAGGCGGCAGTCGACGTGCGCGAGCACAGGAATCCGGACTGGGGGCGCGTGGAGGAGGCGCTCCACGCGTGGGAGGGCGCTGCCGCCGAGGACGGGAGCCCGGTGGTGCGGCGCGAGGCGGAACTGCAGAAGCGGGCCTTGGAGGACCTCGCGACGGCCGTGAGCCGCACACCCCTGGAACGGGACGTCGGGTCTGCTCGCGAGGAGCAGCGGGTGCGGGCGGCCGTGGCTGCGGAAGGTGTGACGGATCAGGACCCGCGCACCGGGGTCGGTGACGGCGCCGGCGACGGGGAGCGCCCCGCCTCCTTGAGCGGGAAGTAGTCTCCCGGCCGCGTGGAGCGCCGCCACACATACACCGCTGTCGCCATCACGAGGATCAGTCCCGCCAGGATGACCAGTTCGATCCCTTCGACGTTCCACCGGAAGGACTTCTCCGCCTCGGCCGTCACGATGAGCACCTTGCGGATGCCGGCAATCAGGCCGACGACGAGGAACGGCTCCGCGTCGAGGGTCTGGTTCCTGATGGTGAGGCGGACGGTGTGGAGCAGTTCGGCCACGATGAACAGCACAAGGCCGTTGTCCAGGGCGGAGAGAACGACTGTCTCCTCGCGGTACGGCCCCTGGATCGACCTGATGACGTCGCGGACGACCCCGACGCTCAGGAGCCCCGCGAGCAGTACGAGGAACGCCGCGACGACGAGGTGGATGCCGTCCTCGATGAGCTGCAGGAGGCCCTGTACCCGGCCGCCCTCGATCTTCGGGAGAATGGGTCGCACAGTCAGCATGCTAGGGGTGCCCCGGCCCGCAGGCACGGCGTGCTGTCGAACGGGTGGATCAGCGAACCCCTCTCTGTGGCCGCAGGGGCCTGCCCGCCAGCATCGATGGCACACGCCGACGACGAGCGCGGCATGCGTCCGGTGATGTCCTTGTTCAACGGCCGGCTGCGGCCCATTCAGGTCCGCGGCCAGCCCGCCGTCTCATGCCGCCAGGTGGGTCCCCCGCCCGCCCAGCATCATCGCGCGCACCGGCATCTCGAGCCGAGCTCACCCCACCGCCGGCGTCTGTCTCGACCAAGACGTCCCCACCTATGGGATCCCAGAATGGGTGCTGGTCCCGATTGCGGTCGCTGCGGAACACGGGAGATCGTGGAAGCAAGGATGCCGTTCCGGCTCGTTGATCATTGAGAGGAGGAACTGTGGCGTATTTCGACGACAGGCAGCTGAAGGATTTCGAAGAGCAGCTTGAGCAGAGCGACCCCCGACTCACCCAGGCCCTGGATCCTGGGCGCCCACGTCGGCGGGGAGAGTACAGGCACGCACCTGTCTTTCGAGCGGTGGCCCCGTCTCGGCGGCCAACGGGTGACCGTCCGCCTATTCGGGCACCCGCACCAGCCAAAAGAGGCATGCAATGGATCCATGGCTGATCTGGTTGATCACTGCAGCTGCGCTGGCAGTGGCGGAGATCTTCACTCTCACTGCTGCACTCGGAATGCTGGGGGCGGCCGCGTTGGTCACGGCGGGATTCGCCGCAGTCGGACTGCCGTTTCCTCTCCAATTCTTGGTGTTCACCGTCGTCGCCGTAGCCGGTGTGGTGTTCCTCCGCCCCATTGCGCTGCGACACCTGCTCCACCCCCAAGTGGAGCGGTTCGGTATAGACGCATTGGTCGGCAAGACTGCCTATGCCGTTTCGGAGGTGACGGGCATGGGCGGCAGGGTCCGCATCGACGGCGAGGAGTGGACAGCCCGCACCTACGACGAGACGCTGGTGATTCCTCCCGGAACGACCGTCGACGTCATCGAGATCAGCGGCACCACCGCACTCGTCTACCCCCGGGAGTGAAACGATGGATGCGCTCCTCATCGCCGGTGTGATCGTCGCGTTGATCGCGGTGTTCACCGTGATGCGGGCGGTCCGTATCGTGCCCCAGGCACGCGCTCGTAACGTCGAGCGACTCGGCCGCTACCAACGGACATTGAAACCCGGTCTCAACCTCGTCATCCCCTACATCGACCGCGTTCATCCGGAGATCGACCTACGGGAACAGGTCGTCTCCTTCAAGCCGCAACCGGTCATTACCGAGGACAATCTGGTCGTCGAGATCGACACCGTCCTTTATTTCCAGGTCACCGACCCACGAGCGGCCTTCTACGAGATCGCCAATTTCCTCCAGGCAGTCGAGCAGTTGACCGTCACCACCTTGCGGAACGTCGTGGGATCCATGGACCTGGAAAAGACTCTCACCTCCCGCGACGTCATCAACAGCCAACTCCGGGGCGTGCTGGACGAGGCCACGGGTAAGTGGGGACTCAGGGTCAACCGGGTCGAGATCAAGGCCATCGACCCCCCGCAGTCCATCAAGGACGCGATGCAGAAGCAGATGCGGGCCGAGCGGGACAAGCGGGCCGCGATTCTCGGGGCCGAAGGACAACGCCAGTCGCAAATTCTCACCGCTGAAGGCGACAAGCAGGCTGCTGTCCTTCGCGCGGAGGGCAATCGTAGCGCTGCGATCCTCCAGGCCGAGGGTCAGTCCCGCGCTATCGACGAGGTGTTCCAGGCCGTGCACCGTAACGACCCCGATCCGAAGCTGCTCGCCTACCAGTACCTCCAGATGCTGCCGCAACTGGCGCAAGGCTCGGGCAGTACCTTCTGGGTGATCCCCAGCGAGGTCACCTCCGCACTCCAGGGCGTGTCCCGGGCCTTCAGCGAGGTGCTTCCCCTGTCACCGGCCACCCGCGAGAAGTCGTCGGACGACATGGCTTCCAAAGCCGCCAACGACGCGGCCCAGGCCGCCGAAGCCGCGGCCGCGGCCGTCGCCGACGCAGCCAAAGCCGACAGCGTCGACGTCACCGATCCCTCCCGGCACCGACAGACTGAGCAGTACCGGTAAGTCCAGTCAAGCAGGATCAACTCGCCGGCGCCTCCGTCAGCCCTGGCGGAACCGCCGTTCGGCTGTCGACGCCTTATGCACACCACGGACGGGGCCTCGCCACGTCATCCGACGTGCGGTCTACGAGGCGGGATGGCGCGGCAGCCGAACATTCGAGGGCGATCCCTATCGGTCTCACTGAGGGGTCGACTCTGACTCCTCTTCCTCTTCCATGATCCGGATGCCGTCATGAGTCAGCGAGACGGTGGCGGGGGTCTTGTGCGATGTCCACTCGACAGTGATCAGACCTTCGCCGACGAGGAAGGCGCAGGCCGCGGTGAGATCTTCGTCGGGTACGTGGAGCTCGTCGCGGAGTGTCGCGCCACTGACTTCAGGGCGATTGCGTTCGACGGCCCCGTACAGAGATCGGAGAACCGCTTTGCGGTGGGCCTTGCGTTCATGGAGTGTCGTCATGGCTGTCGCTCCAGGCCTTGTGGCCGACGGTGCGGGCGATGATTGGGTATCGGGCTCCGCCGTGTGACCGTCTGGTCACGCATCGTCGCTGGGATCGTGTTCCGCGAACGACGATGCGCTCGAGGCCGGCCAGGACGGTGCGGGCTGCGCGGCGTGAGCGGTGTCGATGGTGAGGTGGAGACGGGTCGCCCCTTCTTGGCTGGCCGGGTAGCTGCGTTGCTCGGTTGAGTAGAAACAACAACGCGGTACTTGCGCGATGCGACGGGCGGCGGCTGCGGCAAGTGACGCCTGATCGGGCCCACCACCAACTGCCCGGCCATCGCCAGGGCGCCGACGGGCAGGTCCGGTGACGACTAGCGTCAGATCTTCACCGCCAGTCGGCCAGGCGGGCCGGAGGTGGCCTCGTTCGACGAGGAGGTGTCGCCGGCCTGTTCCCCCGTCACGAGTGCCGTCGCGGTCATCGGCGGGCCGGTGTGCGCGCTCGCAGCGGCCATCAGCCGGGCGGCCGAGGGGGCACTGGTCTCCGGGGGTATCACCATGAGGTCCCAGCGGCCCGCCGTATAGGACAGCAGCAGGATCCTGTGCGGATCCTGCTCCGACGTGAACGAACCGACCTCCACCACATGGCCGTTGACGAAGATCTTGCGCTGGAGGATCGGCCAGTAGCGCGGGTTGACGGCGACATGGGTGATCCGTCCCCACAGCGGATCCAGTACGTCCGCCAGAGCGGAGAGTTCGTGTGTCAGGTCACGCGACCGGGGCCACCAGGCGCCGTCCAGCTGGACGTGCCCCGGTGAAGGACTCACGGGTTTCAGTGCGAGGCGCGCGGTCGGGGCTCGGAAGGGAACGGCCCGTAGCGAGGGGTGAGAGGTGGTCGCGGACATCGCGCGAACCTGTCTCCGGACGTCTGCACGAGTGCAGCCGTCCGGTGTCGTTTTTCACCGGGAACGACACCGGCATCGGAGCCGGTGTGCGAAATACTCCCGATGAATTCACGCTACTCCCTGAAGAGGTCGAACGGACCACACCTGAACATGGCCTCATTTCCGTCGCCGGTAGTCCTTCGTGGAGCGGCTGGTCGCCACCCAGGATCGTGCCGGTTCTGTCGGGCTGGTGGTGACCACGGTGAGCTGGTGGCGGTCCCTCCCTCGCTGTCCGCGGGATCGCTGCGCCCCAGCGGCGGGGTCGGCGACCGTCGGGCGCCCCACACACGGGTTGCTTCGGGGCATTCCTCCTTGTCACCCCGGTGGTGCGACTCCGACCCGGGTACCGCCACCGTACGGCTGCTGCGCAACGCTCACGGGCAGCCCGTGACCGTGCTCGCCCCCGGCGTCTCCGCCCGCAGCCGTTCACTCGGGGGAGAGGCGGACGGTCATCGATGAAAACGCCACCGGCCCTCAGTTACGACATCGACCTCGTCGTCGCGGACGCGGACGGCCGTCTCGTCGTCGATGAAGTAGACCGGGAAGTCGGCCCGCTCGACGATCCGATCGGCCCAGGCGTCGTTCCGCTCCGGGAAGTGCGGTGAGTACAGGTGGGGTTTGAGATACCAGTCGAAGAGTCCGAACGGCGGCCGCACCGTCGTTGCGCCTAGCGCGTGCAGATCTGCGGTGTCGCCGATGACGTCGGCCGAGTGTTCGCTGAGATGCTGGCTGAAGATCATCGATCCGGCGCTCACGCCCACGTAGACCCGGTCCTGCAGCACGTCGAGGAACGCGTCGGCCAGGCCGTTGCCGGTGATGCTGCGCGCGAGGTGGTAGGGGTTGCCGCCATGGACGTAAATGACGTCTGCGTGCGAGAGCCGGTCCACGACCATTTCCCGGGGCAGACCGTTGAGTTCCAGGAGGTCGAGCTCCCGCCAGCCAAGGCTGTGCAAGCGGCTGAGATCTTCCACGAACCACCCGTGATCGCCTGGCTCGGCGACGGACGCGGTGGGGATGCAGACAAGCTTCGCCGACGTGAACGGCTTTCCCAGCATGTCCCGGAGCGCGATGCGCTGCGTCTCGTTGCGCAGACCGCTCGCCGTCAGCAGAAACTTCATCGGCCGAGTCAATCACTGGCAGCGCGTGCGATCAACACGCGAGGAACCGTCCCGCACTCAAGGGTCTCTGAGGGCGGCTTCGAGGGCTGAGCCCAGCCGTTCGGAAGGCGGATCGCCCGGGTGACCTCGTCCCCGAGTGCGAGGATGTCCGCAATGAGGTTCAGCAGCTCCGGCTCGTCGTCCATCATCCGACGCGAGAGAGGAAGATGGTGGGTCAGGCTTTTGCTCGCATGTGCTTCTGTGCCCATGCCTCGAAGCTGGTGAGGGGGATTCCGAGGTCCCTGGCGTACTGCGGGCGGCCCGGCTGGCCGGCCACGTTGAGCCACTCGTGGGTAGCGCCCATGGCTGGCATTCCGGCGGCGAGAGCCTCCTCCTCGGTCATGTTCGGTGCGGTCAGTGGCGTGTCCAGGGCGCGGGAGAGCGTCTCGGCGATGTCCGTCATCGACAGGTAGTCGCCGGCCAGTTCCAGCTCGATTCCGTCGAATCGCTCCGGCGCGGCGATGGCCGCGGCGGCTGCCCTGCCGATGTCATCCACCGCGACCAGGGACAGGTGGGTCCCGGGGTTCAGGACGCTGACCAGGCCGCCCTCGATGCCGCGCGGGAAGAGGAACGCCATGGACGGGAGGAAGTTCTCCATGAAGAAGCCCGGCTTGAGGAGCGTCCAGTGGGGGAAGCCGGCCGCGCGGAGCCGGTCTTGGATGGCGTTTTTGGCGCCCAGGGTGGGTTCCATCGAGGCCCAGCGGCCCTCGGCCCACCCGGGGGTTTCGGTGTGTTGACCCGCTCCGGTGACCGACGTGTGCACGAACTGCGGCACTCCGGCGGCCATGGCGCCCTCGATGAGGTTGACGCCCTGGGCCACCTCGCCGTCGAAATCGAAGCCTTCCGCGGTCACAGCGGGCATTTGCACGGAGAAGACGGCGCGAGCACCCTCGGCGGCGCGTATCACCGAATCGCGATCGTGAAGATCGCCGGTGGCCAGGTCGACGCCGAGCGCTTCGACGGCCTTGGCCCGGTCGGTGCCGGGGTCGCGCACCAGGGCGCGGACGGGAACGCCCGCTGCCCGCAGCGCGCGGGTGGTGGCCCCACCCTGTCGGCCGGTGGCGCCGGTGACCAGGACAGGCGCGGAATCTGCGGACATGGTGCTCCTCGGGTTCGACCAGTAAGTGGCGGGGTCCGCCGTTTTCGTGTCGGTTAGAATATGGCGGGCCCCGCCGCTTATCAATCCCTGGAGGTGACGCCATGCCCGACGGGTTGCGTGCTGACGCCCGGCGCAACTACGCGCGCATCCTCGCCGTGGCCGAGGAGGAGGTCGCCGCCCATGGAGCCGGCGCCTCACTGGAACAGATCGCCCGCACCGCAGGAGTCGGCTCAGCGACCGTGCGCCGGCACTTCCCCACCCGCCAGGCGCTGTTGGAGGCGGTCTCCCGGAAGCGGATCGAAGCCCTGTGCAGTCGCGCCCGCGACCTGGCCGGCAGCGGCGACAGCCGCAACGCGATGCTGGAATGGCTGAGTGACGTCGTCGCCTACTGCGTCTCCGCCCGGGGGCTGGCGGCCGCGCTGTCCTATGACGGCACCGGGGCGGACCCGGCGCACGAGAACGTCTGCTCGGCGGCACTGGAAGAGGCGGGAGACCCTCTGCTGCGGCGCGCCGCGCAGGATGGCGCGGTGGCGACAGGCGTCACTGTGGCGGACCTGATCACGTTGATCGTCGGCATCGCCCTGGCCACGGAGTCCTACCCCGACCCCGCCGACCGGGCGGACCGGTTGTTCCGGCTCGCCGTGGCGGGATTGAGCCCGCAGAGCTGAACAAGGTGCAGAGACGGCAAAGCCAAGAACGGGGGCCTGCGCCTCTCGTGGCACGCTCATCGCTGCGACACGTTCGCAGCGTCCGCCGGCCATGACCCGTCAGGGAGGGACTTGCCCAATGCTGTGAGTTGGTTGGTGACGTCGGCGGGTCACCCGGTAGCTGGGCGCGGGGTGTGAACGTGGGTGGCCCGTCGTAGCGTTTCGGTTTCGACGTTGAGCCGGTCCGCAACGCGGGCGATGTCGCAGGCCGTCGGGGCGAGTACGTGCTGTACGTGAGTTGTGATGAGTCCTCGGCGGCTGGGTCGGCGCAGGTCGGGGGTGCGGGTGTGCCGCGAGAGGGTGGCTTCGGCGCCGGCGCGGATCGCGTGCTCCGGTCCCTGCGTGCGGTCCGTCGTTGCATCAGCGGCGGCTCGCACAGCTGCGCGCCGACAGATCATGGACACATGGGTGTAACCTACACAAGATATGGTTGCTTAGGTATACTACCTAATTCGGTTCGCTGCCGCCTCGTACGCGAGCGGCGGACGATTCGGAGGAACGGACAAGTCGTGTCCCTACCTGACCAGGCACCTGTGGCTGCCTCCCCGGCGCTCGAGCGGGGCGGTCACTACAAGTGGATCGCGCTGTCGAACACCACGCTCGGCGTGCTGATGGTGATGATCAACCAGTCCATCGTGCTGATCGCCCTTCCGGACATCTTCCGGGGCATTCACCTCAACCCGCTGGACCCCTCCAACACCAGCTATCTGCTGTGGATGCTCATGGGCTTCATGGTGGTCACAGCGGTGCTGGTGGTGACCTTCGGCCGACTGGGCGACATGTTCGGCCGGGTGCGCATGTACAACATGGGCTTCGCCGTCTTCACCCTGTGCTCGATCCTGCTGTCCGTCACCTGGCTGCACGGCAGCGCCGGTGCCTTGTGGCTGATCGGCTGGCGCATCGTCCAGGGGATCGGCGGGGCGCTGCTCTTCGCCAACTCCACGGCCATCCTCACCGACGCCTTCCCGGTCGAGCAGCGCGGTACCGCGCTGGGTATCAACTCCCTGGCCGCGATCGCGGGTTCGTTCCTCGGGTTGGTCCTCGGTGGTGTCCTGGCCCCGATCGACTGGAAGATGATCTTCTTGGTGTCGGTGCCCTTCGGCGTCTTCGGCACGGTCTGGGCGTACCTCAAGCTGCGCGACACCGGGGTGCGGCAGCGGGCCCGGATGGACTGGTGGGGCAATGTCACCTTCGCCGTCGGCCTCATCTCCATCCTCGTCGGCATCACGTACGGCATCCAGCCGTACGGCTCGAGCACCATGGGCTGGGGAAACCCGTGGGTGCTCACCGCGCTGATCGGTGGCGCAGTGGTGCTCGCCGTCTTCGTGCGCATCGAGACGGTCGTCGCCGATCCGCTCTTCCGCCTCTCGCTCTTCCGGCTGCGCGCCTTCACCGCGGGCAATATCGCCAGCCTGCTGACCGCGCTCGGTCGAGGCGGCCTGCAGTTCATGCTGATCATCTGGCTGCAGGGCATCTGGCTGCCGCTGCACGGCTACAGCTTCGAACGGACACCGCTGTGGGCGGGCATCTACATGATCCCGCTGACCATCGGTTTCCTGTTCTCCGCGCCGGCCTCGGGCTGGCTCTCCGACCGTTTCGGTGCCCGCATCTTCACCGTCGTCGGCACCCTCGTCACCGCGGGCAGCTTCCTGGCGCTGATGGCCCTGCCCACCGACTTCAACTACTGGCTCTTCGCCCTCCTCCTGCTCGTCAACGGCCTGGGGTCGGGCCTGTTCGCCTCCCCCAACCGGGCGGAGATCATGAACTCGGTGCCCGCCGAATCCCGGGGCGCGGGTGCCGGAATGACCGCGACCTTCCAGAACTCCGCGATGGTGCTCTCCATCGGCATCTTCTTCAGCCTGATGATCGCGGGCCTCTCCCACACCCTTCCGGGGGCCATGCACGACGGGCTGGTGCAGCAGGGCGTGCCGGAGGGGCAGGCGCAGCAGATCTCCCATCTGCCGCCGATCGGGGTGCTCTTCGCGGCCTTCCTCGGCTACAACCCGTTCCAGCAGTTGCTCGGCAGCCACCTCGCCGTCCTTCCGGACGGCGGCGCCACCCTCACCAGCAAGGAATTCTTCCCTCACCTCATCTCCGCGCCCTTCCACCGGGGCCTTGTAGTGGCCTTCTGGTTCGCGGTGGTCGCTTGTCTCATCGCCGCCGTCTCCTCATTGCTGACCGAACGGGTCGACCGTAGGCGCGGGGTGAGGGCCCCCGAGTCACTCGGTTCCGAATTGGCGGCCGTGTCCGGCGAGGCCGGTCTCGCCCCCAGCGAGCTGGTGGTGCCGAGCGAGGACACCGCGACGACCGGTGCGGTCGGGGCCCCGGGAGGCGGGACGCCAACGGGTCGGCGGCCACGCTGAGACGCGGTCCGGGACGGTGAGGTTTCCTCAGCGGTGATCACCTCCGGATCCCGTCCCGACCCACTCGTTGCCGGTGGGCCCACTCTCACCGGGTTGACGACGGGGGTGAACGGTATGCCTGTGCGGCACGGTGTCAGGGGCCGTGCCGCACAGGCAGTCAGTGGCCGGTTCGTGCCATCTCGTGTGTGCGATCGGGGCCGGTGCGCAGGATTCCAGCGGTCCCAGCGGTGGTCACGCACAGGACGGTCAGCAGCAGGAACGTGCGGTTCAGCGCCGCGAGATGGGTCATCCAACCGATGATCGCGGGGCCGGCGAGCATGCCGAGGTAACCCAGCCCGGCAACGCGGGAGACGTTGGCGCCGGCAGCGGCGGGGTCGGCGTGCCCTGCCGCACTGAACAGCTGGGGCACGCAGCCTGACAGTCCCAGGCCGAACAGCGCCCAACCAGCGAGCGCCGCCCATATCCAGGGGGAGACGGCGACGATCGTGATACCGGCCGCGGCCATGGCCGAGCCGTAGCGAAGAACGGCCATCGGCCCGAACCGTGCGGAGAAGCGGTCGGCGAGCAGCCGGCCGGTGGTCATCGTCGCCGCGTAGGTGCCGTAACCGAAGGCGGCGGTACTCGCAGGCGCGTCGAGGATGTTCTTCAGGTGCAGGGCGCTCCAGTCGTTGGCGGCTCCCTCGCACAGCATGACCATCCAAGCCAGGGCGGCAAGCATCCAGATGCGCCCGGGCGCGGTGCGCTGCTTCGCTGCCGGTGCTCCCTCGATCTGCGCGCTGTCGGTGGCGGACGCCGCCGCAGAGGGCAGGAGACCGCGTGCCGACACCAACGCGGTCACGACGCCCACGGCTCCCACGGCGCCGAGCGTCGCGGCCGGACTCACGCCGGCGCTCGCAGCGCCCGCTCCTACGAGGGCGGCAACGACGCCACCGACGGAGAACGTGGCGTGGAAGGCCGACATGACGGGCCGGTTGTACGCCTTCTCCACGTGTACGGCATGGGCGTTCATGCTCACGTCGAGACAGCCGTTGCCGAAGCCGAAGACCAGCAGCGCGCATGCCAAGGTCCAGGGATCCCGGGCAAGGCCCGGCAGTACGAGAGCCGCAGCGCAGAGCGCGCCGGTGGCGGGGACCACGATGCGTGTCCCGAGACGGTCGGCCAGTCGGCCGGCCACCTGCATACCGACGAAGGCACCGAGGCCCAGCAGCACCAGCAGGCCCCCCAGCGTGGCGTGGCTGATGCCCACGCGTTCCTCGACGGCGGGAATCTGCACCACCCACATGCCGACCAGGGTGCCGTTGAGGATGAAGTAGACGAAGGTCGCCACTCGGGCGGCTCGCAGCGAACGTTCCATGCCGACGACCATAACGAACATTTGGCATGTTTGAAATACGCGACTTCGAACATGTTGAATGTTCGTTCTGTGTGGTGTTCAATCGCTGCATGAGCAACGCGGAGCGTCATAGGCTGATCGTGCAGGCCGTCAAGGAATCGGGCAGTGCCACGGTTGCGGAGCTCGCCGGGCTGACTGATGCCTCGGAGATGACCATCCGGCGCGACCTCGACACGCTGGCCGCACAAGGCGTCCTCGAACGCGTCCGCGGCGGTGCGCGCACCCTGCTGCTCAGGGGCGAGGAACCGCCCTTCGCGCTGCGCGCCCACGAGTCCATCGACGCCAAGCGCCGGATCGCGTCCGAGGTGTCCTCACTCATCGCCGACGGCGAGACCGTCCTTCTCGACAGCGGCACCACCTGCCTGGAAGTCGCCCGCCTGCTGCGTGGACGGCAGGTCACCGTGATGCCCCTGTCGCTGCAGGCCATCCACGTACTCAGCGACCCTCCGAGCGCAACCACGCTGCTGGTGCCGGGCGGACAGCCCCGTGCCGGTGAGGGCGCCCTCACCGGGCCCCTCACACTCGCCTCCCTGTCCGCACTGCGCTTCGACACCGCGGTCGTCGGCTGCTGCGGCCTGAGCGCCGCCGAAGGCCTGACCGCTTACGACCTCGACGACGCGGCAGTAAAAAAGGCGATCATCACCTCCGCACGCCGCATTGTCGCCGCCGCCGACGGCAGCAAGCTCGGCCACACCGCCCACGCCTACGTCGGCCCCTCCGCTCTCCTCCACACCCTCGTCACCGACACCACGGCCCCCGCCGACGAAGTAGCCGCACTCGACGACGCCGGCACCCTCGTCAAGACCGTCTGACAAGGTCGTTGCGCGGGCACACGTACTGCGATCCAAGTCCGTGGCCGGCTCCGAGTGGTAGCAGCACCGTATGGCCGTCATGGATCACATCGCCGATGCCGGGCTCAACGATGCCGCCCTCGGGGTGTCCTGCGGACGCACCGTTACAAGGTGCAGTCAGCCACCGGCCGGTACCAGCGTCCGGCTACGCCCGGGACGCCGAGCGCGCAGACCACGACCGACCCCCGGGAAGGAGTGAACGACCGCCCTGCCGACAACACGGCGGTCACCGACCCTGCGGCCAAGCGATGAGTTCAGGGCCGACGCCGCACGAAGACGGCGTAGGCAAACCCCTCGCCCGCGCGTGGCGCCCGGGTCCACGACCGGGTGGTGAAGGTGCTGAGCCTGCCTTGGGTCATCGCGAAGCGGGGGAGCGAGAGCCCGAGTTCGGTGTGCATGGCCTCCAACAGACGTAGTTCACAGTCCGGTTCACTGTCCTCGGGACGGAACAGTCGCGCGGGGTCCAGGGCCTCGGGTATCGCGCCGGAGCGCTGGATCTCCGTACCCCGCACGGTGAACGCGTAGAGCTCCTCACCCTGTTCGGCCACCGACAGGTGGAAGGCGGGCGGGTGTTGGCGCGGGGACGAGCGTCCTGGGTCACGCCACACCACCACCGCGCGGCCGGACGAGGAGGCGGCTGGAGCGGGGGACAGGAACCTCTCGTCGAGACGGCGATGGGAGTTGCCGTCGAAGGCGAAGGCCCACGCTTCGGCGGTCCGGCCGACGGAGACCACGGCCCGGTCCTCCCACAGTTCGACGCCTTCCCGCTCGTGGGGGTTGGGCGCCCGCCAGGGCATCATGCGCCGATGTGCGGGTGTGCTCAGTTCGGCTCCTTCCTCGCCGATGAGGACAGTTAGGCGAGCGGGGTCGACTCCCTCGACCCAGACACAGCGGTATCCGTCGAACCGCTGCCCGTTCGCCGCAGGCTCCGTCAGCCAGGCAAGGCCTGGCGGATCGAGATCGGGCGCCGGCTCGGGAGCGGGTCCTGTCTCCCCGGCCCGCGGTGTCGCGAGGATTTCCCGCCCACGCTCCGGAGTGATCAGCGGACCCAGGACCGGATCGGCGAGCAGACCGATCGGAGCGATCAGCAAGGGGCCGGGCGCCTCCCACAGCGCAAGGGCGGCGCGCAGCACCCGCCACGCGGCGTCTGTCGCCCCCCAGCGGGCCGACTCCCGGGCCTCGGCGACGGCCCGGCCCCATGGACCTGGAGGCGCGTAGGAGTGGGTGCCGTCCCGCATCGCGCTCAGTACGGCCTCGGCGGTGCCCTGGTCGGCCCCACGGGCGGTCATCATTCTGAGCCAGTGGTCGTCCCCGCCCAGCCGCCATTCGCCGCGTGCCGGCGCCATGGCCTCCAACGGCAGAATCTCGGGCAGGTAGCGCGCGTCGGCCACCAGGTCGCCGTATCCCTGAGCGCTGTGCGGAGCCAGCAGATGCCGGAGCTGGTTCAACAGCGTCGCGCTCCGTGGCCGACCGAAGGACAGCGCCTCCTCGAGCAGGGGCAGGGCCTCCTCGTACCGTCCGCGCAGGGCCAGCAGCCGGCCCTCATCCACATGGGCGTCCTGGACGCGAGTGGTCGCGTTCACAAAGCCGGGCCTCCCCGCCCGGTCGGCTTGGAAACCGCGGTACTTGGCCTCCATGTACGCGCGGAACGACGGGTAACGGTCCGGCAGTTCACCGCTCCAACCCCGGTAGACGTAGAGCGCCCACTCGCCGTTCTGATCACTGTCGCCCGGGTCGAGCAGAGCGTGCGACATGTCCGAGTCCGTCTCCAGCTGCAGCGCCCGTCGCCACATCCCGGCCAGCAGGACGTCCTCCTCGCGCGGGTCGTCACCCAGATTCTCCTGATACAGCGGCGTCATGCCGTGTGGATCCCGGAACCAGCCGATGTCCTCGACACCGCCGAGCTGATAGACCCCGGCCGTCTCGTCCACGTGCCACCCGTCGCTCACGGCCAGGAACTCCCGGTACGAGGGTGGCAGCCGCCGCCCCAGCCGCTCCTCCGCCGCGACGATCGCCGCTTTGCCCGCCCCGGGCCTGCCCAGGGGGACGGCGCTCTGCGCATCGTCCTCGTCCTCGCGCGGTATCCACTCCTCCTGCCAACGTCCGAGGAACTCATGCCAGTTGAACGACTCGCCACTCATGGTCGAATGGTGTCACCAGGCACCGACAACGGTGCCGGCCTTTGTCCCCGTACAGCTGCGGCCAAGGGATGTCCGTGGCCATCCGCCCTGATCAGCGGCCTGGGTCACCCCAGTCGGGGCGACGGGCGCGTGCCCCTGTTCGCAGCAGCGGGCGGTGGGCGAGCATGAACAACAGCATGAGGCCGTACACGACTGCCGTTGCCCACAAGCCGTAGATCGCAGGCTGCGGCATGTCCGGCATCAGTTGGGGCTGAGGCTGTCCGTTGCGGCTGGCGGCGCTGTAGCGGTGGATGGTGGTCGAGCCCGCGGCACACAGCAGCACGGACGCAAGAGCGGCGGATACAGTCAGCGTCGCCTTCAAACCGGCCACGGCCCGCGCGCCGCCCGGTTTTCTGTCCACCCCGCCCGCGGAGTCCGCCTGGGTGCAGTTCAAGGCTTCGGTCGCCCACCCCGCCGCAGACTGCTGCGCAGGCAGGGTGGCCTGGGCCCGGTGTACGTCGCGACGATCGGAGATCACTTCACCGGCGTCGTCGATCGCCACACGGATGTCGGCCTGTGACTCCGCTGGTGGCTGCGCGTACTGGCTCGCCCGCCTCGCGTGGTTCTGGATCTCCCGTGTGATGATCCGGAAGAGGTATGCCTGGGGCTGCTCAATGGGGGAGGGGTTTCGGTATGCCTTGGCGAAGGCGTCCTGCACGACGTCCTCGGGGCTGACGAAAGTCTCGGGCACGTGCATTCCGCGCAGCTTCTTCCGGGCAAACCTCGTCATCTTGCCGTGGCGGCGTGCGTAGACCTCATCCATAGAGAGCTCTACCTCTTGGCCGACCTCATACATTGCGTCGCGCCGTCCTACCTCCCGAGGAGAGGCGAGTGGCTCGTCTCCGATGATTTCGTCCCTCCCACTGGCACAGTTGGTTTCCGCAGCGCTGTTGATCGGACCGGTGAGGCTCGGCACCGAAGAAGCCGGAGCGACGAGCACCACGGTGATGAGTTTCCGTTCAACCCCTTTGGCCGGCAGCCTTGTTGCCCCACCCGAGAGCGGCCGTGACCTGAGAAGAGAGTCGAACCTCGGATTCGCTCTACACGACGCCGGAGCTTACCCGCAGGAAGCCCGTATCGGCCGCGAAAGTGCGGTAAGGACTGCACGGCCATGCTGATTGCCTTGGAGAGCGAACCGGCCATGACTTCGCACCACGCCGTGGAAGTATTCCGCCCCAGGCCGGTCACACCTGGTGAGCTTCATCGCGCGTCGACGGCGTCATCCATGGCCAGTGGCCGTACCCGTGTGCCGTCGAGAAACCGGTGCAATACCACCACGGCCTGGCGGAACACGCCGAGCCTCCGGGCGCCGCGCCGGGTACCGATCCGGGCGCATTGCTGCTGGATGAGCCGGGCGCGCGGTGAGGACGCAGACCGTCTCGCGCCGCGCTTCCAGAGCGCAGGTGACGGTGATCGGATCGTCTGCGTCATTGGACACCCGAAACCCCTGGTGCAGGAGTCCGACCTTGGCAGAACCGACTTCCAGCAGGGGATTCGAGCTTCTCGGTCGCAGGGGCAGATGTGCTTCCAGGCAACCGGATCCAGCGCGCCAACCACAGCAGGTGACTACTACCTGGCCCGCGAAGGCTTCAGTGGCCGAGGTTGACCTGTGCCCTGTGATGGTCGCCTTTCTCGATCAGGTCGACGAAACCGAGGGCGTAGTCGGCGGCGGAGATCGCGCCGCCGTCCTCGGGCTGAACCGCGACGTCGCTGCCGAGCCGATACCGGCCCAGTTGTTCGCCGGGCACATGCGCGCCGAATCTGAGCGCCGGGCTCACAAAGACCCAGTCGAGTGTCGCGGGCGTGGCCGGGAGGTCCTCAGTGATGAGCGCCGCCCCGGCGCGGATCTCGTCGTGGAGCTCCGTGGGGATGTGGCTGAGGTCGGTGACGAAGCGATCCGCCCCGGGCGCGGGGCGCAGCGACGAGTAGCCGCCGACGACGAACAAGAGTGCGCCTGCCGCATCGGCCAGACGCGCGATGGTGCTGTAGACGTCGCGGAAGGTGCCGGCCAGTGGGCCGCGTGGGGCGAGTGCGGCCACTACGACGTCCGCGCCCTCGATGGCTGCCGAGAGCGTCGCTTCATCGGTGGCGTCGCCTTCGACATAGGTCACGTTCGGGATGGGCGCGTCGGGGAGCGAGCGACTCAGCGCGGTGACCTGATGAGCGCGAGCAGCGGCCTCAGCGACGATGGCCGAACCGGCATAGCCGGTGCCGCCGATGACGGTGATGCGAGACACGAGGTGCCTTTCTACGGGACCGGTGGCGTCGGGCGACGCACCGCGATTACCGTATGAGTGCAGCTCTCCTTTCGGAAGAAGGCACTTTGTGGTAACCACTCAGGACGAGTCGGTGCTCCGCGGCAGCCCCTACCGCGCGGACTGCCCGACCCGCCACATCCTGGACCGCATTGGCGACCGCTGGACGGTGCTCATAGTGGGTGCCCTCTGGGACGGCAGCGCCCGCTTCTCAGAGTTGCGCCGACGCATAGAGGGCATCTCGCAGAAGATGCTCACCCAGACTCTCCGCGGGCTCGAACGGGACGGGCTCGTGCGTCGCACCGTCTACCCCGAAGTTCCGGTCCGCGTCGAGTACACGCTCACTGAAGCGGGACTCACCCTGCGCGAGCCGCTGCGCGCGCTGGAGGAGTGGTCGATCGCGCACCTCGGCGAGGTGTCAGCGTCGCAGGAAGCCTACGACCGTACGGATTGAGCCTTTCCGGGCGAGGCAGTGGTCACCTGCTGTGGTTGGCGCGCCGGATCCGGTTTGCTGGAAGCAAGATCGGACTCCGGCACCAGGGGTTTGGGGTGTCCGGTGACCCAGACGATCCGATCACCGTCAGTTGCGCCCTGGAAGCGTGGCGCGAGACGGTCTACGTCCTCACCCGGCTCATCCAGCAGCACTGCGCCCTGGTCCGTAGCCAAGCCCAACCGGTATGTAGCCAAGCCCAACCGGTATAGCGTGAACCCACCCCGTTCACGGGGTGGAGGAGTCGCCGTGGACGACGGTCGTCGGCTGAGGTTCGTGCCGTAGCCGAGCCGGATGCAGAGCCAGCCACGGTCAGCGAAGGATATCTAGGGTTCATTTTCGCTCGAAACCCCTGGTCAGCGGCATGAACCGGTTGTTCTCGACCGGATCTGTGCCGACGGCCACAGCGAACTGGATACACGTAGACGCATAATGAGCCATGACAAAGCCTGCTGCGCAAAAGCGTCATCTGCCTACCAGCCCGTTCAAGGCCCCCGTCCCCCCGGCTCCCAAGCACTTCGCCGTGGGTGACCAGGTCACGCATGACATGTACGGCCTCGGCCGGGTGATCGGCATCGAGGAGGGAACCGCAGCGCTCGTGGATTTCGGCTCGGCGCAAATGCGGATCTTGAGCCCGTACGCCAAGATGACCAAGCTGTAGGGTCGCCGTGCCCGGTCACGGCACACCCAGGCCCCCGTCAGGGGACCTGTAACGAAAGAGAGACCGCTCATCGATCTGACCTCGCTGTTTTCCGCCTTGGAGACGCAGCCCTGCCGCCCCACCGCAGCATCGCCGCTTCCGACGACCAACCCCTTCCAGGCCCCTGACTTCGGGGAAGAGGAGACCTTTCCTCTCAAGGACGCACAAGAGTCCGCCTCGGACAAAGGTGCAGCGCGACCCAAGGCAAGTTAGGGCTGTCCGCGTCGCGCCCTCTCAGGGGGACATGTGGGAGACGATCCGAGCTTCACGCTGCTCTCGTCGACTACGGACACAGCTCTGCCCGGTTCATCCCGAAGCAACTCGGCTGAGCGTTTCACCTTGACGGCGCCGCGTGCCACAGCCAGCCGGTGGCTCGGGGTACTTCAGGCGTCGTTCCGGCGTCCCGCCGAAGACGCGTACTTCGCCGGGGAAGTGCCTATGCATGCGGTGAAGTCGCGGGTGAAGTGTGCTTGATCGGCGTAGCCCAACTCCGCCGCGAGAGCGGACCAGTCCTGCGGGTCGGTGGCCGCACGTGCGGCGGCTTCCTGCATGCGGGCTCGCCGGATCCCCCACTTGGGTCCGATGCCGACGTATTCGGCGAACAGCCTCTGCAACTGGCGCACGCTCATGTGGGCGATCGCGGCCAACTGGGACACCCGTAGAACAGCAGGGTCGCTGCCGATCGTTTCGACCAGCCCAGCCGCATCGTCGATGGCAGGGTCGGGCGTAGGCCGGAAGTCGCGCAGGAGCGTGGCTGCGAGGTGGAGCGCGGTGGGCACGCAGGGTTCGGTGATGATGGCGTCTGCTGCCGCGCGCGCTGCGGCGCCGAAGATCTCCTCGATGTCCAGAACTCGGTCGGTGAGGGTGGACACCGGGGCGGTGAGGAAGGGGCGGAAGCCGCCGGGTCGGAATCGCAGCCCGAGTGCCCGGCCGGTGCCAGAGATCTCTCGGGTGAACGTGCCGCTGACGATGCCTGTGATCTGGGCCTGCCCACCGGTGGTGAAGGTGAGGTGGACCACCGGGTGGGTGAGGACTTGCTGCCGGTGCGGTTCGGTGAGGTCCCAGTGGAGGATCCAGTACCCGTCCACGAACGGGGTCAGATCCGCCGGGGCCGGCTCGTGGTCGAGTCGGAACCGCTCAGCTGCGGTGCGCGGGTCGAGGATGGCCCGCTGTCGCGTTTGTTCAATACCCGTCATCGTCACCCTGTCTACCGTGCCTGACGGCGAGCGGGAAGGGATTACGTGGAGACGAGATCTGTGATGGCCCGAGCCGCCGAATCGGCGGTGGACATCGTCCGAGGGATCGGGCCGGACGCGTTCGACGAGTGCACACCGTGTCCGGAGCTGAAGGTTGGGGCACTCCTGAATCACCTGATCTTCTTGACCGGTGTGCGGGGGCACGCCGCGGGACTGAAGCAGGCCCCGCAGGCACAGAATGAAGTGACGGAGGGACACGCCTTCATCGCGGAGCCGGATTGGGCCGAGGCGTATGCCGCCCGGTCGGCGGCGACCGCCGCCGTCTGGAGCGCTCCGGAGGCATGGGTCGGCGAGACGGCGCTGACCGGGAGCGGGCGGATGCCGGCCCGCTTCATCGGTGGGATCGTGCTGGGCGAATGGCTGTTGCATGGCTGGGACCTGGCGGTGGCCACCGGGCAGAAACTGAACGTGGACGACGAACTCGCCGCAGTGCTGTACGAGGACATCGCCGGCAAGGCCGAGATGGCGAGGCAGTACGGGGTGTTCGGCCCTGAGGTCAGCGTGTCGCCCACGGCGCCGTTGTTTGACCGGGCTCTGGGAATGGCGGGCCGTGACCCGTCATGGAAGCGCCCGGCTGCGTAAGTGAAGGGGGCGCAAGCAATTCCTTGCGGGCGGATCGCAATCCACGGGCCCTGTGAAGTAGGGCAAGTTTTACGCCGCCTGGATGGTCCGCTTCCCCACGGGCGGTGTCGCGCGTCCGGAGGGGGTCAGTCGAAGTACCCAAGCGCTGTGTCCGGGCGAGGATGAGGCACGCTCGGACCTGTTGGCGCAGCGCGTCGAGCGCTCGGCCCCCGCTGAAGGGAACACAATTCGACCGATCCGTGAGGGCGTAGCAGTCTGCCGCGTCTTCACGGTCACCTCCGGTCGTTGGCCTTTGCCGCTGGCCACCCTCGGATATTCCAGGCTCATCGCAGTTGAGGGTGTAGTGCCGAGAATATGGAGCTATTGGAGGGTTGGAAGTGAGTCGTCAGGGGGTGCGAGTGTCGTAGTTCCCGCGGTTTGCGAGGACCTCGGCCATGTGCGTCTGGGCCCATTTTCTGAGCCCGCGCGTCATGTGGTGGAGCGAGAGACCGAGGTCGGTCAGCTCGTAGGAGACGGTGACAGGGACGGTTGGCGTCACGGTACGGGTGAGCAGACCATCGCGCTCCAGCGACCGTAGCGTCTGGGTCAGCATCTTCTGGCTGACCCCGGCCAGAAGTCGAGAGATCTCGGAGTAACGCATCGCCTTCGGAGCGTCTGAGTGTGCTGCGCCGGGCTGGCCAGGGCTGTTGTCGCCACCCAGCGCACACAGGATCAGGACGACCCACTTGTCCGAGATTCGGTCGAGCAGCTGCCGGCTGGGGCACCCTGCCAGGAACGCGTTGTACTCCACCTTGGCCTGAGCCCTCTTCTGGGCCGCCTTCATCGTCGTCACTGATCGCACCTCTCACCGATGGGTGGTTACGCACTCCAGAGTGCCTACTTCCCGACAGGAAGTTTCTCTCCAATGCTGATGCAGGGAGGCAGCAGGCGCCACCCCCAAGTGCACGACGAAAGGCAACAAGATGAGCACACCCTCCCTCTCTCTTCCCGGCGGCACCTGGACTCTGGGTGACCTGGCCCTCACCCGGTTCGGCTACGGCGCCATGCAACTGGCAGGTCCCTGGGTCATGGGGCCGCCCACCGATCGCGAGGGTGCCCTGGCCGTTCTGCGTGAAGCGGTCGACCTCGGTATCACCCACATCGACACCAGCGACGCCTACGGGCCGCGCGTCACCAACGAGTTGATCCGCGAGGCACTGCACCCCTATCCCGAGTCGCTGCACATCGTGACCAAGGTGGGCGCGACCCGCGACGAACAGGGTGGCTGGCCCACGGCCCGGCGACCCGAGGATCTGCGCCGCCAGGTCCACGACAACCTCAAGTCCCTCCGGCTCGAAGTACTCGACCTGGTCAACCTCCGACTCGGCAACGCCGAAGGTCCCCAGCCCGGCTCGCTCGCCGGGGCGTTCGAGACGCTCGTGGAACTCCAGCAGCAGGGCCTGATCCGCCACCTCGGGGTCAGCAACGCCACCGAGGGGCAGGTCACCGAGGCACAGAGCATCGCGCCGATCGTGTGCGTGCAGAACATGTACAACCTCGCCCACCGCCACGACGACAAGCTCATCGACCGGCTCGCCACCGAAGGCGTCGCGTACGTGCCCTTCTTCCCCCTCGGGGGCTTTACCCCGCTTCAGTCCTCGGCGCTCTCGGCGGTCGCCGCTCGATTGAAGGCGACACAGATGTCCGTCGCACTGGCCTGGCTGCTGCAGCGATCACCGAACATCCTGCTCATCCCCGGCACGTCATCGACAGCGCACCTGCGCGAGAACATCGCCGGCGCGGGACTCTCCCTCTCTCATGAGGACTTGACCGAGCTGGACGACATCAGCCGCTGAACGGCCCACAAGCCACGACCGAAGCCACCGTCCAAGTTTCGGCCCCGGTCACCTTCGCGTACCGGGGCCGAAGCAGCGATTCGCCCTCACCTGGTTGACTTCAGATCATCAACCGTCAGGAACTTGCGGCCACCGGCGGTGGCAGCTAACCCCGCGTCGGTGGCCGGGTAGGCGTCGAGGTCTCCCAAGGAAGGGGGTTCCTACACCAAGCCCATCCGGAAGACCTCGACGTTGCACGGCGCTACCCCTGAGGCGGGCTTCGCCCGCGCTGACATGACTACGTTCTGCCGCCTTGACGAGCTCGGGCTCGAAGTCACCGGTCAGCGACTCACCCCGGACCATGCGGTTCTCGCGTGCCGGGTCGTCAATTCCGATCAGTGGTGCCGCCGCTGCGGTTGCGAAGGCACACCGCGTGACACTGTGACCCGGCGGCTGGCGCACGAGCCACTCGGCCGGCGGCCCACGATCCTTCACGTCACGATCCGCCGCTACCGCTGCATCAACCGGGGGCACGTGTGGCGGCAAGACACCACCAAGGCGGCCGAGCCGCGGGCGAAGCTCTCGCGCCGCGGGCTGCGGTGGGCGCTTGAGGCCATCGTCTGCCAGCACCTCACCATCGCTCGTGTCGCCGAAGGGCTCGGGGTCGCCTGGACCGCCGCCAACGATGCCGTTCTGGCCGAGGGCAAGCGCGTCCTCATCGACGACACGGGCCGGTTCGACGACGTCACCGCGATCGGCGTCGACGAGCATGTGTGGTGCCACATCAGGCGTGGCGACAAGTACGTCACCGTGATCATGACCTGACCGGCAACCGCGACGGCACCGGGCCTGCCCGGCTGCTCGACATGGTCGAAGGCCGTTCCAAGCAGGCTCTCAAGACCTGGCTCGCCGACCGCGAAGAGCCCTGGCGCAACCGCGTCGAGGTCGTCGCGATGGACGGTTTCACCGGGTTCAAGACCGCCGCCAGCGAGGAACTGCCCGACGCGGTCGCGGTCATGGACCCATTCCACGTCGTGCGTCTGGCTGGCGACGCACTCGACCGATGCCGCCGACGTGTCCAACTCGCCATCCACGGGCATCGCGGACGCGAGAGCAACTCGCCCTATACCGCACGGCGAACCCTCCACACCGGCACTGACCTGCTCACCGACAATCAGAAGGACCGACTGGCCACGCTGTTTGCGAGCGACGCCCACGTTGAGGCCGAAGCCACGTGGGGGGTCTACCAGCGGATGATCGCCGCCTACCGCGAACCCGATCGGAGCAAGGGCCGAGAGCTGATGGCGAAGTTGATCGAGCGGTCAGCCAGGGCGTCCCGAGCGCGTTGAGCGAGATCATCACGCTCGGCCGGACACTGAAGAAGCGAGCTACCGACGTCCTGGCCTACGTCGAACGCCCGGGCACGTCCAACGGACCGACCGAGGCCATCAACGGACGGCTCGAACACCTCCGAGGGACCGCCCTCGGATTCCGCAACCTCACCAACTACATCGCCAGATCCCTACTGGAAACCGACGGTTTCAGGCCACGACTGCACCCTGGATAGTGAAGAGCCATATTCCAGAGTACGGCCAGCCGACATTTGCTTGACGTCGTGCCGTGCAGTGTGATGTCAGAACGGCACGATGTGATTCCTGCCCGTTTTGGGTGGCGTTCCCACGCCCCAGCTCAACTGCATGCTCCAGGGTGGATCACTTGGTGGCGTAGATGGTCGTGTATCCGCCGATGAGGGGACGAGAGTTCACCGTGGAGAAGCCGGCCTCCGCCAGCCAGGTGGTCGCATCCGCGACGGTGTACTCGGATCCACCCTCTGTGTCGATGAGCATGTTCAGCGAGACCATGAAGCCATAAGTGTTGTGGCGTCATCGATCATCGCATCGTAGACGATCAGTGTGCCCCCGTCCGGCAGGGCGTCATAGGCTTTGCGGAGCAGGAACTGTCGCTGCTCGAGATTCCAGTCGTGGAGAATCTGCCCCATGACGTAGACGTCGGCGGGAGGCAGGGGGTCGGCGAAGAAGTCGCCGCCGTGGAAGAAGAGGCGGTCGGACAGGCCGTGCGTGGCGACGAATTCCTCGAACACGGGGCGTACCGGTAGCAGTTCGAAGACGGTCCCGGTCATCTCGGGGTGGGATTGCAGCACTGCTGCGGGTACGGCCCCCAGAGCGCCACCGAGATCGACCACGTGCTGTCGGCCGCTCCAGTCGAAGTCGGAGGCGAGTGCTGCGGCCAGGGGTGTGCTGACACCGTTCATGCCGTTGAGGAAGTTGCGCCACGCGACGGGGTCTTGGCTGAGCGTTGCGAAGAACGGGGCCCCGGTGTGGGTGACTTCGTTCTGCTGGGTGCCGGTTCGCAGGGCATCGGTGAGGTTGTCCCAGAAGCCGAAGAGACGGGCGTTGGCCATTTCCAGGATTCCGCCGACGTAGGAGGGCTTGGCCCGGTCCAGGAAAATCTCGGCGGTGGGGCTGTTGTGGTAGATGCCTTCATCGTCGCGGTTCAGCAGGCCCAGCGACACCAGGGCGTCGAGGAAGTCTGCGGAAGATCTGGGGTGGAGACCCACTTCGGCGGCGATGGATGCACGATCTCGACCGCCGCGAGCGAGGACGGTGAAAATGTTCAACTCCACCGCGCTCAGTAGTGTCTTTGAAGCCATGAATCCCAGACCCAAGTGAAGGATCGGCTCGGGGGTGATCGATTCGTTGACGGACATGCTTGTCTCCAGTTGCTGAACGACAGATTCTCAGGTTCATCAGTGGTTGCGGCCTCGCATCGCTGTATGTCGCACGTGTGCGCCATGCATAGACCGGAGTGGGGTGAGCCGTGCCTCGGGAGCTGCCGACGATTTCATCGACCGGGTCGGCTGGGGGCGGGCGCGGATGAATTCCGCGCCTCTTGCCCGGTGTCGTGCGGCAACTCGGCGATCCGGCACGGACGGGGCCCCACGGTGGCCGGATGCGCGATGTCTGTCGCATGCGCCGCACTTCGTGCTCGTTCGGGGGGCAAATACCGCCCCGCAATGCTGAGTCGGGAAGGTCGAGCCCAGCCGGCGATGTCGCCGAGGACGGAGCGGGTCAGGGGAGGGTCCTGCCCGCAGGAGCGTTCAGAGGGTCTTGATCTGGCCGCCGTCGATGACCACCTCGGCTCCGTTGATGTTTCCTGCCACCGGTGAGGCCAGGAAGAGGGCGAGGTCGGCGACCTCCTGCGGCTCGGTGATACGGCCCGAGGTGATGCCCATGCTCTGAGGCACCACAACGTCCAGCGCCTCTTGCGCCGTGGTGCCGGCGGCTGCGGCCGTTGTGTCCGCAAAAGCGCCCGGAGCTGTCCAGAACGGTGTGCGCACGGGGCCGGGAGAGATCGCGTTGACGCGGATGCCCTTCGGCGCGAACTCCTCGGACAGCGACTTGCTCAGGTTGGTCAGCGCGGCTTTGGCTGCCGAGTAGTCCACGACCATGGGGAAAGGTGTCCGGGCGTTGATGGAGCTGATGTTGACGATTGCTGCGCCTTCGGCCTCGGCCAGGTGGGGGAGTGCGGCGCGACTGGCACGCACGGCGCTGAAGAAGGTCAGGTCGAAGATCCGCTGCCAGTCGGCGTCGCTGACCTCGAGGAATCCGTTGCGGGGTTCGGCGGCGCCGACGTTGTTGACGAGGATGTCGATCCGGCTGTGGCGCTCTGCCGCCTGACGGACCAGGGTCTCGGCCCCCTCCGGGGTTGCCAGGTCGACGGGCACGACCGTGACGTCGTAGGTCTTGGCCAGTGCATCGAGTTCGGGTGTGGAGTGGCGGCTGCCGGCGACGACGTGGACGCCTTCGCGGGCCATCGCCTCGGCCACGGCCAGGCCGATGCCCTTGCTGGCTCCGGTGACAACGGCGACCTTGTCCTTGAGATGCAGTTCCATGAGCATTCCTTTGTGGATTGATTGATACACAATTTTGGCAAGCGGCGGCCCGGCTCACGTGGTGTGAGTCGGGGCACGCCTGTGGTCAGTCCAGGGCGCGCATCGCCACGGTGAGGGCGTCCTCGGTGAAGGTACGGCCAAGGCGTGCCTGGCCGACGACTCGGAGGCCCTGGACGAATGTGGTCAGGAAGCGAGCCAACTCGACCGGGTTCTTGTCCGCCGACAACTCGCCCCGCGACTTCGCCCGCTCCAGGGCTCCCGCAAGTGACGACTCGACGTGTCGCATCGCTGCGGCAACGCGTTCGGTGGCCGGGGGTTGGTTGCCGCACTCGGTGGCGGTGTTGACCACGAGGCATCCGCGCGTGGGGTCGGCCAGATCGGCCTCGATCATGGTGACGAGGATCTGCCGCACCGCGGGCCGGATCTCGGTCGCCTGTTCGAGGATCTTCACCAGGTCGTCCGCTTGGAGGGCGGAGTAGCGATCGAGGGCGCGAAGGTAGAGCTGTTCCTTCGAGCCGAAGGCTGCGTAAAAGCTGCCGCTCCCGATGGACAGTTCTTTGAGCAGATCCTGCAGGGACGTCTCGGCGTAGCCGCGACGCCAGAACAGGTCCATCGCGCGGTCGACCGCCTGGTCGACGTCGAACTCCCTGATCCGTGCCATGCCGGGAAGCCTAGCACTCTTTCTGGATTGGTCAATACAGAAAGCGGCGTGCCTTGATCATCTACCCTGCATCCGCGAGGTGTGCTCCCCTGACCTGCAGCGATTGAGTTGCCCAGCGGACTCTGCTGCCTGCCTCGGGGGCTGGTGATGCATCCGGTGTGTAGTGCTGCGGCCCGTCGGCGCCTGGCTCTGTCCGGTCGGTGCGCCTCGCGCACGGAGGGCCGCGGCGCGCCGCCGAGGCGGACCGGCCGGCGCGGGAGATCGCCGCTCGCCCCCGTCGCAGACCTGACCGCTCCCGTGCTTCGGCACAGCGCGGTAAGGACCGATCACGACACGCACGAATACCTCACAAGCCCCCGCAGCATACGGTTCCGACCCTGACCGGGCCGCTCAGTGCCTCGCCAGCCGACTGGGATCCTCCGACGTACCCCCTGTGACTGGGCTCCACTCTGGCCAGTCTGACCAGGTAGACGCCGCGAGATGCGTCGCAGTGGCGTCAGCGCAGCGACGAGGCGTAATGGGGGACCGGTCCGGCAGACGGGGTGTCCTCCGCATGCGCCATCGTTCTGTACCCGGCGCCGACCACGACAGAGGCCGGGCGATGGCCGGGGTTGCCGCGTGGCCGACCGCCGGCGCAGCGCCTTGTGGAGGCGTGCGGAATCGCATTGTCAGACCCCCACGCAAGGATCAGCGCATGACGACAGCCGCACCTGCCCTTTCGCTGACCGACCGTGCCGCCTACGACCACGCGGTCGAGCAGGCCCTTGCCGCAAGCGCGGCGTACTACAAGGACGGGAACACCACTCTCGACGACGCCTCCTACGACGCCCTTGCCCGCGGGATCGCCGCCTACGAGGAGGCGTACCCCGACCACGTCCGGGCCGACTCTCCCACCGGGAAGGTCGGCGGTGGCGTGGCCCCGGTCGGCGATGTGGCGCACACCGTGGCCATGCTCTCCCTCGACAATGTCTTCGACGCCGAGGGCCTGGCGAAGTGGGACGCGTCCTTGGCCAGACGGATCGACCACCTGGTGCAGGGCGGGTACGCGGTAGAGCCAAAGCTGGACGGAGCCGCGATGGCGGCCCGCTACCGCGACGGGCGCCTGGTGCAGCTCGTCGGACGTGGAAACGGTACCCATGGTGAGGACCTCAGCCACGCGATCGGCTCCATCGTCGGCCTGCCCACGCAGGTTCCCGGCGGCGCCACCGTGGAGATCCGCGGTGAGGTTCTGCTGACCCGGGACCAGTTCGAGAAGGCGAACGAGACCCGCTCCGCGCACAACGCGAAGGTCTTCTCCAACCCGCGCAACGGCACGGCCGGAACCTTGCGGGCCAAGGACCGGCCGTACACCATCGAAACCACCTTCTTCGCCTACGGAGCGGTGGCGCTGGACGGCGTCGACTTCCTGACCGGCGCCGGCCACGAGGCCGTCATGGGCCAGGTCGCCGCGCTGGGCGTGCAGACCACCTCCGCCACCGATGTCGGCCTGCGCGTGTATGCCACCCTGGCCCAGGTGCAGGCCCGCGTCGAGGAGATCCAGCAGCTGCGCGCCGAGTTGCCGTTCGGGATCGACGGGGTGGTCATCAAGGCCAACGACTACGCCGAGCAGCGGACGGCCGGTTTCGGCACACGCCACCCGCACTGGGCCATCGCCTACAAGCTGCCGCCCGTGGAGGCGCAGACCAAGCTCCTCGCGGTCGAGTGGAACGTCGGCCGCACCGGTCACATAGCCCCGCGCGCCGTGCTGGAGCCGGTGGAGGTCGACGGCAGCACCGTCACCTACGCGACGCTGCACAACCCCGCCTTCATCCGCAACAGCGGCCTGAAGGTGGGCGACACGGTCGTGCTCTACAAGGCGGGAGACATCATCCCGCGCGTCGAGGCGCCCGTGGTGGCGCTGCGTACGGGCGAGGAGACCGACATCGTCCTGCCCGAGGCGTGCCCGGGGTGCGGCGGGGACATCGACAAGTCCGGTGAGAGGTGGGAGTGCGCGGGCGGGGCGAGCGGTGGATGCGGGAAGTTGCCGTCCCTGAAGTACGCCGTGGGTCGCGACCAACTCGACATCGACGGCCTCGGCGTCACCTATCTGGAGACTCTTGTCGACGCCGGTCTGGTCAACGATGTCGCCGATCTCTTCTTCCTGAGCCAGGAGCAACTTGCCGAGGCGACCGGAAGCGACAAGCGCGCCGACGCGCTGCTGGTCCAGCTCGCCAAGGCCAAGGAGCAGCCGCTGAACAGGGTGTTCTGCGCGCTGGGCGTCGTGCGGACCGGTAGGACGCTCTCGCGGGAGATCGCCCGTCACTTCGGCACGATGGACGCGATCCGGGCTGCCACACCGGATGAGCTGGCGGAGGTCAACAAGCTTCCTGGCGCGAACGCCCCAAGATCGCGGCTCACATCGCCGCACTGGGCCCGGTCATCGACAAATTGGCCAAGGCGGGGGTGAACATGGTGGAGCCCAGCGTCGGCGATGCGGAGACGGGAAGTCGGCCGCTGACCGGCGAGGCGGTCGTCGTCACAGGAGGCATGCACGGGCCACTGGCCGGCCGCAACCGCAACGAGATGAATGAGCTCATCGAGCGCGCGGGCGGGACGGCGTCCAGCAGCGTGTCGAAGAAGACGACCATCCTGGTCGCAGGGGAGGGAGCCGGGTCCAAGCTGGCCAAGGCCGAGCAGCTCGGCACCAGGGTGCTCTCCGAGGAGGAGTTCGCCGCCCTGCTCGCCGAGTACCTCGCCTGAACACCCCTTCACCGACGTCAGGCGGCCGTCCGAACCCGCACCTCCAGACGTTGACGCCGGCCGCGGCGGCACAGGAGCCCCCCTCCGCCTTGACGAGGTCTCCCTACAGGTCCGATCGATGCGCCCCACGGGGAGCTGCCGGGACGGGGGCGTCGGTACTCCCCTCAAGGTCCTGCGCTCTTCGCCCGTTATGCCTCCACCGCGAGGGCGCCGCCGCGCCCGACTCCATCGACAGGATCGACGCGGACGGCGCCCCCAAGGTGTCAGAGTGGCGTGATCACATACTCCCCGCCTGCCTCGGTCTCGAACACGGCGACAGTGCTTTCGGGGCGCTTCACCTCTGTTCGAGCGCCGCCCATGGAGTGCACGGTGACCGGTGCGGTGGTGCGCAGTCGTACGGTGCCGGTCTGACGCGCTGCCAGGTGGGCGTGGGCCAGAGCGCCGTCGCTCCAGGAGAGGCCGACGGTGAGGCCGCCGCGGGCGAGGAGGCCGGTGACCCGGCCCTCAGGGAGCTGCGTAGGCAGGGCGGGCAGCAGGTGGACCTCACCGGTGTGGGACTGAAGCAGCCATTCGGTCACGCCCGCGGTTGCCCCGAAGTTGCCGTCGATCTGGAACGGCGGGTGCAGGTCGAACAGGTTCGGGGCGGTGTGATCGGGGGTGAGCAGGTCGGTGAGGAGCTTGTAGGAGCGAGCGCCGTCTTCAGAGCGCGCCCAGAAATTGATCTTCCAGGCGAGGGACCAGCCGGTGCCGGCATCCCCACGCATCTCGAGCGTCTTCAGAGCTGCCTGGAACAGTTCCGGGGTGGTGCGCTTGGTGATCTGGTTGCTGGGGTGCAGGCCGTACAGGTGGGAGACATGGCGGTGCTGCTGCTCGGGCGCGCCCGCGTCCCAGTCCTGCTGCCACTCCTGCAGCTGTCCCAGCGCACCGATCTTCATGGGCGGCAGTTGGGCGCGGGCCTCGCGCACCCGGTCGGCGTACGGGCTCGTGGTGCCGAGCGCCGTGCAGGCGGCGAGGTAACCGTCGAAGAGGTCGCGCAGGATCTGGTTGTCCATCGTCGGGCCCGCACACGCGGACACGCCGGCGTGGTGCGCGTTCTCGGGCGAGACGGACGGACAGGTCACCAGGTAGCCGGTGGTGGGGTCGGGGACGAGCGCGTCGAGGAAGAAGCGGACCGCTCCCTCGACGACGGGCAGCCGGCGGCGCAGGGCTTCGCTGTCGCCGGTGAAGCGGTAGTGCTCCCATACGGAGGTGGCCAGCCAGGCGCCGCCGGTGGGCCACATGCCCCAGAAGGCACCGTCCACGGGCGCGGTGCCGCGCCAGGCGTCGGTGTTGTGATGGGCGACCCAGCCGTTCGCGCCGTACTGCACCCTGGCGGTCTTCTGTCCGGCCTGGGCGAGGTCGTCGAGAAGGGCGAAAATCGGCTCCCAGCATTCAAGAAGGTTGGTGGTGGGCGCGGGCCAGTAGTTCATCTCCGTGTTGATGTTGATCGTGTACTTGGAATCCCAGGGCGGGGAGAGCTGGTCGTTCCAGATGCCCTGCAGGTTGGCGGGCTGGGTGCCGGGACGGGAGGAGGCGATGAGCAGGTAGCGGCCGAACTGGTAGTGCAGGGCGACCAGTTGAGGGTCATCCCCCTGGGCGAACGCGGCCACCCGTTCATCGGTCGGTGCGTCGGCCGCCTCCGTGGCGCCGAGGTCGAGCGTGACCCGGCGGAAGAGGGCGCGGTGGTCGCGCACATGCCGGGAGCGCAACTGTCCGTACGGGGTGTCGGCGGCGGCGTTCAGAGGGCGCTCGGCGCGGGCGCGGTGGTCGCCGGAGGCGTCCCGGTAGTCGTTGTAGCTGGTGCCGACGGACACCAGCAGGGTCACCGCGTCGGCCCCGTCCACGGTGAGCGTGCCGTTCTCGCTGCGTACGGAGCCCCCTTCGGCGCGGGCTCGGACCAGGGCGCGGAAGCGGACGCGGCCGGTGACCCCCTCACGTGTCTGCCCGGTCCCTTCCAGGGCGGCGGTGATCCGGTCCGGGGACGACGTCTGGGCCTGCTGGGGGCTGTCGAAGGCGGCGGTGAGCGACAGGACACCGGGGGTGCCGGCGGTCAGCCGCACCACGATCACCTGGTCGGCATGGCTGGCGAATACCTCGCGACGGTATGCCACTCCATTGCGGGCGTACGTCGTGGTCGCCACAGCTGTGTCCAGGTCCAACTCACGGCGGTAGGAGCTGACTTCACCTGTACCCGGAAAGGTCAGGCGCAGGTTGCCGACCGTCTGGTACATCAACTCCCCGACCGGGTTGCCCATGAAGGTGGAGTTGATCAGATCCTGAGCGGAGTTCCACTCGCCGGCGAAGACCCGGCGCCGGATTTCCGGGAGGTTCGCCAGGCCCTTGGGGTTGGCGGGTTCGTAGGGGCCTCCCGCCCACAGGGTGTCCTCGTTGAGCTGGAGCAGTTCGGTGTCGATTCCGCCGAACACCATGGTGCCGAGGCGGCCGTTGCCGAGCGGCAACGCTTCCAGCCACTGGCTTGCGGGCTCGTCGTACCACAGGGCGAGGCGCGAGGCCTCCGGCGTGGCGGCATCCTCCGCTTTAGATGCGGTCTGCGACGCCGTGGACGCCACAGCGGGTGGGAGGCCGACGGCGAGCGCGGCGGAGGTGGCTGCGGAGGTGACGAGAAATTCTCTTCGTTCCATGGGAATGCCTGCCTTTCGATCGCGGGTGGGGCCGGTCATTCGGGTGTGTGCAACTTTGGGGCAGCGAACGCCGCTTGACGCGGGCTCGCTGCTGTATGGGTCCTTCCGGCAGGAGTTCGCCTCGCCGGTACGCAGGTCGGCGTCCCGGCCGTGGTCGCCGCCGTCTGACGCGGTGTGGTCAGCCGGACGCGGGCGGCGGCGAAGGAGGAGCGAATGCCGGGCGAAGGCGGCGCTGCCTACTCCTGTGCCTTGCCTCCGGTGATGCGGGACAGCGCCAGGGCGATCAGGATGATCGCGCCGTTCAGGGCGCCGATCCACTGCGCGGGGACACCCCCGAGGGTGAGGACGTTCTGGATCAGGAAGAGCAGCAGGATGCCGGTGAACGCGCCGAACACGGTGCCCTTGCCGCCGTTGAGACTGATACCGCCGATGACCGCGGCGGCGAACACGGTGAAGATGTAGCCGTTGCCCTGTGCGGAGGCCACCGAGGCCAGGCGTCCCGAGAGCAGCAGGCCGCTCAGCGCGGCGAGGACGCTCGCGGTCACGATGACGATCCACAGCACCCGGTCGGTGCGGATGCCGGCCGCTTTCGCCGCGTCGACGTTGCCGCCGATCGCGTAGAGGGAGCGGCCGAAGCTGGTGAAGCCGAGCACCACGATCCCGATGGCGAACAGGATCAGGCAGGTCCACACCGAGGCGGGCATGCCCAGCCACTGGGCTGTGCCGAGGTAGAGCATCGATGGGGGCAACTGGAAGAAGGTCTGGCCGCCGGAGATGCCCGTCAGGATGCCGCGCAGCACGATCAGCATGCCGAGCGTCACGATGAAGCCGTTGAGCCCGAACCGGATGATGAACAGGGCGTTCACCACACCGATCAGAAGGCCGACCGTCAGGGTGATGGGGATGGACCAGCCGCCGGGCAGGAGTCCGATCCCGTGCGCCGCGCCCGCCGGGATGGTGAGCCAGGCCGCGACCCCGGGGGCGAGCCCGACGGTGGACTCCAGGGAGAGGTCCATCTTCTTGACGATCAGCACCAAGGTCTGCGCGAGGACCAGCAGTGCTATCTCGGACATGGTCTGCAGTACGTTGATCAGGTTGTCGGCCTGCAGAAACACCGGATTGACGATCTGGCCGACGATAGCCATGACGATGATCGCGGGAATGAGTGCCAAGTCGCGCAGCCGCGCGAAGGCGATTTTGCGTTCCCCCGTCCTCGCGGCGGCCGGCTGCTCGCTCGCGGTGTCCGGCTGCCCGCCGTTCGGGCTCTTCGCGGCGGCTGCGGTCGCACTGTCAGACATCGAGGTCCACTCCTTCCATTGCGGCCACGAGCTCGTGGTCGTGCCAGCCGCCGGCCTTCTCGGTCACTACACGGCCCTGGAACATCACCAGGACCCGGTCGCACATGCGCAGGTCGTCGAGTTCGTCGGAGGCGATGAGCACCCCGGTGCCGGACTCGGCGATCTCCTCGACCTTGCCGAGGAGGAACTCCTTCGACCGCACGTCGACGCCGGCGGTCGGATTGATCAGCACCAGCACCTTGGGGTCGTTGGCCAGGGCCCGCGCCATGACGACCTTCTGCTGGTTGCCTCCGGAGAGCCCGGAGACGGGCAGCTCCGGCCCAGGTGTCTTGATCGCCAGATTCTCGATCATGGAGCGGGCGAAGGCGTCCCGGCGGCGTCCCTCGATGAAACCGGGCGGACCGAGCCGTTCGGGAATGGTCAGGGTCCCGTTGTCCGCGATGGACATCTCCGGCACGAATCCCTGGTGGTGGCGGTCTTGCGGGACGAAGCCGACCCCGGCCTTCAGCGCCGCGGGCACGCTGCCGGACCGTGGACGAACCCCACCGATCGTCACTGTGCCCCTGTCGGCGGCCCGTAGTCCCACGACCGTCTCCGCCACCTCCGTACGGCCGCTGCTCGCCGCGCCGGCGATACCGACGATCTCCCCGGCGCGGATGCGGACGGACACGTCCTCGTACGCGCCCTGTACAGCGGCACCTTCCACGGTGAGTACATCCGGGGACGAGGTGTCCGCGTGGCGACGGCGTGCCCTGGCGGTCTCGGTCGCGCCCTCGCCGGTCATGGCGGCGACCAGTTCTGCGCGGGGCAGTGCGGCCACGGGGGCGGTCAGGATGTGCCGGGCGTCGCGGAACACCGTGACCGTGTCGCAGATCTCGTAGATCTCCTGGAGGTGGTGGCTGATGAACAGGAAGGTGACGCCCTGTCGTTGAAGGTCCCGGATCCGGGTGAACAGCCGGTTGATCGCGGCACCGTCCAGCTGCGCGGTGGGTTCGTCGAGGATGATGAAGCGCGCCCCGAACGACAATGCCCGGGCGATCTCGACGAACTGCCGCTGCTCGATGTCGAGTTCGCCCGCGGGGGTGCGCACGTCCACGTCGACCGACCAGGTCCGCAGCAGCTCGCGTGCCTTTCCGCGTACCGTTTGCCAGCTGATGAGGCCGCCGCGGCCGCGGTCGTGCCGGTTGAGGAAGAGGTTCTCGGCGACCGTCAGCCCGGGGATGATGGTGGACTTCTGGTAGACGCAGGCCACACGTTGCCGCCACGCGTCACGGTCCGCGGGTCGGGGGGCCGGCTCGCCGCCGAACGTCACCGTGCCCTCGTCCGGTGCGTGAAGCCCGGTGAGGATGGAGACCAGTGTGGACTTGCCCGCACCGTTGCGCCCGACGAGCGCGTGCGTCTGCCCCGGCGTGATCGTGATTCCGGCGTCGCGCAGCGCCACCGTGGACCCGAACCGCTTGGTGATCCCTGCCGCCTGGGCGACGGGCGGAGCCGTAACCATGTCTGCGTACCGCCTTCCGGTCAGCCGAGGTTGTTGCCCCAGAGGGACTTGTCGTCGCTCTTGAGGCTGGGGACCCCGCCGTAGGTGCCGCCGTCCGCCGTCACCAGGGGTGCGGAGAGCTGGTCTTCCAGAAGGCCCTCGCGCACCTTGATGATCGTGCTGTCGTGGTCGGTCTTGCCCGGCTTGAACGTCTTGCCGTCGAGCGCCGCCTTCAGGTAGTAGAGGGCGTACTTCGCGTAGAGGTCGGCCGGCTGGGAGACGGTGGCGTCGATCCGGCCCGCCGCGATGTCCTTGAGCTCCTCGGGAATGCCGTCGTTGGAGACGACGAACACATGCTTCTTGTCTTCAGGACCGACCAGCAGGTTTTTCTGCTTGAGCACCTGGAGCGTGCCGGAGAGGGCGAAACTGGACTGCATGTACACGCCCTTGATGTCGGGATGCGCGGTCAGGTCGGTCTGGAGCTTTTGCGCCGCGACCGCTCCGTCCCAGTTGGTGGCTTCACCGAAGACCTTGATGGACGGGTAGTTCTTCTTCATGCACGCGTTGAACGCCTCGGTACGGTCGCGGCCGTTGACGGAGGCGAGATCGCCCTGGAGCATGACGACCTTCCCCTTGCCTCCCAGCTTGGTCCCGAGGTACTGGCAGGCCTTCTCGCCGTATGCGCGGTTGTCCGCGCGCACGACCATGTACACATTTCCGGTGTCGGGACGGGTGTCCACCGAGACGACCGGGATCTTCTTCGCCTCCAGTTGCGCGAGGGTGGGCGCGATGGCGGCGGTGTCCTGCGGTGCCATCGCGACGCCTTTGACGCCCTGGCTGATGAACGTCTGGACGTTGGCGGTGAGCTTGGCGACGTCGTTCTGTGAGTTGGTGGTCTTCAGGTCGAGCTTGAGTTCCTTCGCGAACTGCGGGGTGTACTTGATGTACGAGTTCCAGAAGTCGGTGTCCGAGCGCGGGTAGTCGACCCCGATCACCCCCGAACCACCGCCCTGGCCCGAGGCCGACCCGGATCCGGAACCGCCGCAGGCGGTGAGCGCGGTCACAGTCAGGGCGGCGAGGCCGCCGAAGCAGGCGTATCGGGTGGTTCTGAGCTTCATCGCTCGTTCTCCTTGCTGGTGGGTCACGCGGACGGGCTGTGTGCGGAGCCGGCTGTGCGGGGTGCGGATGCCGTGAGTGAGAGCCGAGAGAAAGGGGAGCGGGGTCAGGCGCGCGGGCGGATCCGCAGGCCTTGCATGCCGCCGTCGACGGGGAGGTCGGTGCCGGTGGTCGAGCCGGACAGCGGGCTCGCCAGGTAGGCGATGGCCGTGGCGACTTCCTCGGCGGAGACGAGACGGCCCATGGGCTGGCGGGCGTTGAGGGCGGCGCGTTCGGCCGCTGGGTCGGCGGCCCGGTCCAGGAGGCGGCCGATCCACGGGGTGTCGGCCGTGCCCGGGTTGACGCAGTTGACGCGGATGCCGGAGTGCACGAGGTCGGCGGCGGCTGCCCGGGTGAGGGCGAGCACGGCGCCCTTCGTCGCTGAGTAAAGCACCCGGTCGGGCAGTCCCGCGGTGGCGGCGATGGAGCAGGTGTTGACGACGGCCGCGCTGTCGGAACGGCGCAGATGGGGGAGAGCGGCCCGGGTCACCCGGACCATACCGAGGACGTTGACGTCGAAGACCCGGTGCCACTCGTCGTCCGTGTTGTCCTCGATGGTGCCCTGGGCGCCGATCCCGGCGTTGTTGATCAGGATGTCGATGCCTCCGAGCACGCGCGCGGTCTCCTCGACGGCTGCTCGAACGCTCGCATCGTCGGCGACGTCCGCGCGGATACCGATGAGGGGTTCGGGAACGTCCTCCGGTTTGAGGTCGAGGCAGGCGACGCGGGCACCACGGACAGCCAGTAGGCGCGCGGTGGCCAGCCCGATGCCGGAGGCGCCGCCGGTCACGAGGGCTGTCAGTCCCGCGAACTCGAGAGCGCTCATCCGTCGGACTCCCCGCTCCACACAGGGCCGTCGGGGTAGCGGTGGTCCGCTAGCGACTGCGGGTGCAGTTGGGCGCTGATGCCGGGGGCGGCCGGGGCGAGGTAGTGGCCGTCGCGGATGCTGACCGGGGCGGTGAAGTGCTCGTGCAGGTGGTCTACGTACTCGATCACACGGTTCTCGGTGGTGCCGCTGACGGCCACGTAGTCGAACATCGCCAGGTGCTGCACCATCTCGCACAGTCCGACCCCGCCGGCGTGCGGGCAGACCGGGACGCCGAACTTGGCGGCCAGCAGCAGGATGGCGACGTTCTCGGTGACACCGGCGGTGCGGCTGGCGTCGAGCTGCAGGACGTCGAGCGCGCCCGCCTGAAGGAGCTGTTTGAACATCACCTGGTTGTGTGTGTGTTCACCCGTGGCCACCTTGATCGGCGCCACCGCCCGGCGGATGGCGGCGTGGCCGAGGATGTCGTCCGGCGAGGTGGGTTCCTCGATCCAGTACGGATCGTAGGGCGCGAGCGACGCCATCCAGTCGATCGCCTGCTGAACTCCCCACGCCTGGTTGGCGTCGACGGCGATCCTGATGTCCGGGCCGACCGCCTCGCGGGCCAGCCGCATGCGGCGCTCGTCGGCTTCGCGGTCGGCGCCGACCTTCAGTTTGATCTGCCCGAAGCCATCGGCGACTGCCTCCTTGGACAGCCGTACCAGCTTCTCGTCGTCGTAGCCGAGCCAGCCGGGGGTGGTGGTGTATGCGGGGTATCCGTGCTTCAGAAGGTCCGCGGTGCGTTGGGCGCGGCCGGGCTCGGCCCGGCGCAGGATGTCAAGGGCTTCGTCTCGGGTGAGGGCGTCCTGGAGGTAGCGGAAGTCGACGAGGTCGACCAGCTGCTCCGGGGAGAGCTCGGCCAGCAGCCGCCAGACCGGCTTGTCGCTACGCCGCCCGTAAAGGTCCCAGACGGCGTTGACGATCGCTGCGGCGGCCATGTGGATGGCGCCCTTCTCCGGGCCCAGCCAGCGCAGTTGGCTGTCGCCGGTCAGCCGACGGGAGAACCCGCCGAGATCGGCCAGTACCTCCTCCACCGGCAGCCCCACGATCAGCGGGGCCAGGGCTCGTACGGCGGCGACCTCGACCTCGTTGCCGCGTCCCACGGTGAAGGCGAGTCCGTATCCCTCGTTCCCGACGCTCGTACGGATCGTCACATACGCGGCCGAGTAGTCGGGCTCGGGGTTCATGGCGTCGGAACCGTCGAGGTCCCGCGAAGTCGGGAACCGTACGTCGACGGCCTCGACCGCGCTGATCAGCTCACTCATCGGGCCCGGCACCTTCGGCTAGGAGGGTCCGGTGCTGTCTCGGCGCCATGGTGACCACCCATCGTCGTGTGTCAAAAAGATGTCCTCTCTGCTAGAGCAGATGCTGGACATGGGATGGATTTATAGAGTCGACCGGTCCGAGTGTCCATACCCCGGGAGAAAAAGGCATGGATTGGCGCGTCTCACCTGTGCTTTTACGCCGACGTCATATACGGGACGGGGGTTGCGCCATCCCATCTCTTCCGTAGTGATGGGATGTATTGCTAGGCTGCCATGGCCTGGGCGACGAGCAGGGAGCAGCCGCATGTCATTGACCGACAAGGCCATCGACCGCATCAGGGATCTCATCCAGTCCGGCGAGCTACCGCCAGGCGCCAAACTGCCGCCCGAGCAGCAACTGGCCGCGGAGCTGGGCCTGTCCCGCAATCTGATGCGGGAAGCGGTGAAGGCACTGGTGGTCGCACGGGTGCTGGAGATCCGCCGGGGCGACGGCACGTATGTGACCAGCCTCGAACCGGAGCTGTTGCTGAGCAGCATCGGGTCAGCGGTGGAACTGCTGCGCGGCGACACCCTGCTGGAGCTGACCGAGGTGCGCCGCCTCTTCGAACCGGTCGCCACAGGGCTGGCCGCCACCCGGATCTCGGCCGAGGAACTGGCCGAGGTGGAGCGGCACCTGGACGCGATGCGAGCGGCCCGGGACGACGTGGAGCGGCTCAACGAGCACGACGCCGCGTTCCACCGGGCGGTCGTCGCGGCCACCGGCAACGCCACCCTGGCCACCCTGCTGGAGGGGATCTCCAGCCGGACGCTGCGCGCACGCGTATGGCGCGGTCTGGTCGACGACAACGCCGCCGCCCGCACAGTCGCCGAACACGAGGCGATCCACCAGGCGCTGGCCGCCGGCGACGCCCCCCTCGCCCAGGCCGCCGCGCTCCTGCACGTCAGCACCACCGAGCAGTGGCTGCGCGAGCACCTGGAGCCGAACGGCGGCGTCCCGAGCGACGTGATGAACGTCTAGCAGTTCCTTTCGCGCCATCGTCCACCGATCCGTCGTCACCCCCCGTGTCCGGTCCCAGGGGCCGGACACGGGCAGGCACGTTCCCTCAGCGAGGAGCACCCCGATGAGATTCCTGCGCGTGGGCCCTGCGGGCTCCGAGCGTCCCGCCGTCCTCGACACCCACGGCGTCGCTTACGACCTGACCCCGCTGAGCGCCGACATCGACGGCACCTTCCTGGCCGGAGGCGGCGTGGAGCGCGCCCGCGCCGCGCTGGCCGAGGGAGCTCTGCCGCGCACCGATCTGACCGGACAACGGACCGGCGCTCCGCTGGCGCGCCCGGGCAAGGTCGTGTGCGTCGGGCTGAACTATGTCGATCACGCCGAGGAGACCGCGACCACGCCCCCGGCCGAGCCGGTGGTCTTCATGAAGGCCGCCAACACGGTAGTCGGACCCGACGACACTGTTCTCATACCGCGGACCAGCATCAAGACGGACTACGAGATCGAACTCGCGGTGATCATCGGCCGGACCGCCCGTTACCTGGACTCGCCGGATGCCGCCGACGAGGTCATCGCGGGCTACGCCATCGCCGACGACGTGAGCGAGCGCTCCTTTCAGCACGAGCGCGGCGGGCAGTGGGACAAGGGCAAGTCCTGTGAGACGTTCAACCCGCTCGGGCCCTGGCTGGTGACGCCGGACGAGACCGGGGACCCCCAGGACCTGGCGCTGCGGCTGCGGGTCAACGGCGAGCCACGCCAGGACGGCCACACCAAGAACATGATCTTCGGTGTACACCACCTTGTCTGGTACCTGAGCCAGTTCATGGTGCTGGACCCCGGCGACGTGATCAACACAGGAACCCCGGCAGGAGTCGCCTTCGGCGCCAACGACTTCGCCTACCTCCGGGCCGGCGACGTGGTCGAGGTGGAGATCGACCGGCTCGGCCGTCAGCGGCACACCGTCGGGCAGGCCTGATGGCCTCCGCGGTTCGCCCCTGGTACGCCGAACGGGTACCTCTCGGACGCTCCGGAGTGACGGTCAGCCGCATCGGGCTGGGCACCGCTCCGCTGGGCGGTCTGTTCTCGGCCGTCGGCGACCGAGAGGCCGCCGGCACGTTGGAGGCCGCTTGGGCGGCCGGGATCCGGTACTTCGACACCGCCCCGCACTACGGTGCCGGGCTCGCCGAGCGGCGGCTCGGATCATTCCTCACCGGCACCGGGCACCCGCGCTCGGAATGCACGGTGTCCACCAAGGTCGGCCGGCTACTCGTGCCGGGCGACCCCATTTTGGGAGAAGAGGGCTTCCACGGCGAACCCGGCCTTGTCAGGATCCGCGACTACAGCACCGAAGGCGTCTACCGCTCCCTCGCCGAGAGCCTGGAGCGCTCCGGCCTCGACGCCTTCGACATCGTGCTCATCCACGACCCGGACGACAACTGGAAGGAGGCCGTCACCGGCGCTTACCCGGCGCTGGCCCGGCTGCGCGCCGAAGGAGCGGTCCGGGCGATCGGCGTGGGGATGAATCAGACAGCGATGCTCACCCGCTTCGTGACGGAGACAGACCTCGACTGCGTGCTCGTGGCCGGCCGCTACTCCCTGCTTGATCGCAGCGCGGCCGACGAGTTGCTGCCCGCGTGCGCCGAACGCGAGGTGGGCGTCCTGGTCGGCGGTGTCTTCAACAGTGGCATTCTGGCGAATCTGGGAGCCGATGCCACGTACGACTACGCGCCGGCCCCAGAAGCGGTGCGGTGCCACGCCCTCGCTCTCAGCGAGCGCTGCGCCGCCCACGGCGTGGCGCTGGCCGCCGCGGCCCTGCAGTTCCCGCTGCGGCACCCCGCCGTCACCGGTGTCGTCGTCGGGGCGCGCAGCGCGCAGGAGATCACAGTGAACGTCGCGCACGCCACCGCGACGATCCCCGAAGAGCTGTGGGCGGCGCTCGATGCCCTCGAACAGGACGGACGATGAGCAGGGTCGACGCACACCACCACGTCTGGCGGCCGGCATCGGCCCCACCGTCCGCCACGGGCTCGGGCCCGCGGCGCCGTGTACACGAGTGGCTCGACGCTCCCGGCATGGCCCCGCTACGGCGGGACTTCACCTTGGCGGACCTGGCGCCGGCAGCCCGGGCCGCGGGCATCGACCGGACGGTCCTGGTCCAGGTCCTGCCCGACATCGACGAGACCGCCGAGTTCCTGATGCTGGCCGCAGCGGGCGATGTGGTCGCGGGAGTCGTGGGCTGGGCCGACCTCACCTCGGACGACCTCGCCGGCACCCTGGACGCCCTGCGGGCGGCGCCCGGTGGTGACCATCTGGTGGGCCTGAGGCACCTGGTGCAGGGCGAGCCGGACCCGGGCTGGCTGAATCGGCCGGACGTGCGTCGGGGGCTGCGCACGGTCGCGCAGGCCGGCCTCACCTACGACCTGCTCGTCCTCCCGCACCAACTGCCCGCCGCCATCACCGCCGTCAGGGAGCGGCCGGAACTCACGTTCGTCCTCGATCATCTGTCCAAGCCGCCCATCGCCACGGGCGAACTTCAGCCCTGGGCCTCGTTGGTCCGTGAACTGGCGGCGCTGCCCAATGTTTTCTGCAAGCTGTCCGGCATGGTCACCGAGGCCGAACGGCACCAGTGGAGCGTGGACGCCCTTCGTCCCTACGCCGACGTGGTGCTCGACGCTTTCGGCCCGGAGCGGGTGATGTTCGGCTCGGACTGGCCTGTCTGCCTGCTGGCCGCCTCCTACGAGCAGGTCGTCGACGCGGCGGAGGCACTGACTGCCGACCTCACCGCAGCCGAGCGTTCCCATGTCTTCGCCGTGACGGCCGAGCGCGCCTACGGACTGGGCGAGAGAGACGGGCGAGGGCGAGCCGGTGACGGAGGTCCTGTGGGGGTGGTCCGGTGAAGGTGCGCCTCGCCTACGGGCAGTCAGGGCTTGACATCGAGGTGGATCCGCGTGCGGCGACGGTCGTCGAACCCGTCCACCACGAGGGGGCCGCGGAGCAAGTGGCCGTCCTGCGTGCGGCCCTGCGAGACCCGGTCGCCGGACCGCCGCTGCGCGAGCGGGTGCGCCCGGGGCAGACGGTGGCCATCTCGGCCTGCGACGGCACCCGCCCGCAGCCCCGGCACCTGATGATCCCGGCCGTCCTCGACGAACTCGACGGCGTCGTCCGCCCAGAGGACGTGGTGATCCTCGTCGCGACCGGCACCCACCGCGGCAACGACGACTCCGAGCTACGGGCGATGTTCGGCGACGAGATCGTGGACGCGGTACGGATCGTCAACCACGACGCCCGCGATGCCGGGCAGTTGGCATGGATCGGCACATACGGCAACGGCGTGCCGGTGTGGCTCAACCGCGAGTGGTGGGAGGCAGACGTCCGCATCACCACCGGCTTCGTCGAACCCCATTTCTTCGCAGGTTTCTCGGGTGGTCCCAAGCTCGTCGCCCCCGGGCTCGCCGCCCTGGAAACGGTGCTCGTGCTGCATGACGCGGCCCGCATCGGCGACCCGCGCGCCACCTGGGGCATCACGCACGGAAACCCGGTCCACGACGACGTGCGCGCCATCGCCGAAGCCACGGGCGTCACCTTCGCGCTGGACGTGGTGCTCAACCGGGACAAGGACATCGTGGCCGCGTTCGGCGGCGACCTGCTGCCGATGCACGCCGCCGCGACGGCCACGGCCAAACGGATGGCGATGCGCCCGGTCCAGGCGCCGTTCGACGTCGTCGTCACCACCAACTCCGGCTTCCCCCTGGACCAGAACCTGTACCAGGCGGTCAAGGGGATGTCAGCGGCCTACCAGGTGGTCCGGCCCGGAGGGGTGATCGTGTGCGCGGCCGAGTGCCGTGACGGCTTCCCCGACCATGGCTCGTACCGGCGGGTGCTGGCCTCCGCGCCGTCCCCACAGGCGCTGTTCGCCGACATAAGCGCCCGGACCGAAACGATTCCGGACCAGTGGCAGGTGCAGATCCAGGCCCGTATCCAGTCGGGCAGCCAAGTCATCATGCACACCTCCTTCCTCAGCGACGCAGAGCTGGCCACAGCCCATTTGCGGCAGACCCACGACATCTCCGCCACCGTGGCGGAGGCGCTGGCCGCCGCGGGCCCGGACGCCCGCCTCTGCGTCCTGCCGGAAGGTCCGCAGACCATTCCGTACATCGAACGGGGGCGGACGTGAGCGAGGTGCTGGACCTGGGATACGCACGGCTCGACCTCGGCCGTGAGGCGAGGCAGGGACTGCCCGAGGTCGTCTACGGCCCCGGCAAGAGCGCGGAACAGATCGTCGGAATCGTCACCGGGCTCCTGGAACACAACACCGGGCCCGTGCTCGCCACCCGCGTCGCCCCCGATGCGGCGGAGGCAGTCCTGGGGCGGGTGGCCGGCGGGGCGTATGACGAGAAGGCCCGACTGCTGTCCTGGCGGCCGGCCGCCGCCGGGCACTTCTCCGTCATGGTGGTGGCCGCCGGAACGTCCGACGGTCCGGTGGCCGCCGAAGCCGCCGCCGTGGCCTCGGCCATCGGACTGGACACGACGGTCGTCCACGACGTGGGGGTGGCGGGACTCGACCGCGTCCTGCAGGTGCGCGGCCGGCTCCAGGACGCCGACGCGGTCATCGTGGTGGCCGGCATGGAAGGCGCCCTCGCCAGTGTGGTCGGCGGCCTGGTGCGCGCCCCCGTTGTCGCGGTGCCCGTCTCCACGGGATACGGCGCCTCACTGGAGGGCGTCACCGCACTGCTCGCCATGCACGCCTCCTGCGCCGCCGGGGTGACCGTGGTCAACATCGACTCCGGCTTCTCGGCGGCCATGGCGGTCCACCGCATCGCCCAGGCCCGGCTGACAGCAGACCACGGAGGCACCGAGTGATCTGCTGGGTCAACCCGTTCACCGGACTGGCCGGGGACATGCTGCTGGCAGCCCTGATCGATGCGGGGGCACCGCTCGACCGGATACGGGCCGCTGTCGCCGCCACCGGCCTGACCGGCTGGGACCTGACCGCCGAACGCATCACCGACCACGGACTGACCGCCACCCGGGTCCGGGTGGAGGTCACCGACCCCTGCACCGAGCGCCGTGCCGCCGAGGTGCTGGAGATGGCCTCCCGGGCAGCCCCCCAGCCTGTCGCAGCCCTCGCCGTCGCCGCCGTGTCCGCCATCGCCCAGGTGGAGGGGCAGCTGCACGACGCCGACCCGGCCACCGTCCACCTGCACGAACTCGGCGGCCACGACACCCTAGTCGACATCGTCGGCAGCGCCGCGGCCCTGAACGCCCTCGGCGTCACTGACGTCATCAGCGCACCCCTGCCACTCGGCCGGGGCCGGGTGAAGAGCGCGCACGGCGTCCTGCCCTGCCCCGCGCCGGCCACCCTCGCCCTCCTGACGGGAGCGGCCGTCACGGGCAGCGACCTGCCCGGCGAAACGGTGACACCCACCGGAGCCGCGCTGCTCCACGCTGCCGGAGCCCGCTACGGCCCACCGCCGCCCATGACGCTGGGCGCCACCGGCTACGGCGCAGGCGCCCGCCGCCTGCCCGATCGGCCCAACGTCGTCTCCGTCAGCCTCGGTGCCCCCCTTCCATCCGCACCGGACGAGGACGTGGTCGTCCTGGAGACCAACCTTGACGACGTCACCGGCGAACTGCTCGGGCACGTCATCACAAGGGCGCTGGACGCCGGTGCCCTCGACGTCTGGACGACCCCCGCGGTGATGAAGAAGGGCAGACCCGCCCAGATCCTGCACGTCCTCACCACCCCGCACCACGAACGACGGCTGCGGGATCTGGTCTTGGCCGAAAGCGGCGCCCTCGGCATCCGGCGCGTCGGCGCGACACGCACGACGCTGCCGCGCGCCTTCGAGACCGTGGAGGTCGCCGGACACGTCGTACGGATCAAACACGGTCCGCACGCGGCCAAGCCCGAGCACGACGACGTAGCGGCCGCAGCCTCGGCCCTGGATCTGCCCTTGCGTGCCGTCGCCGCGCGCGCCCTTCGTCTCAGCCGAGGAAAAACGATGGTGACGAGTCAGGAGGAAGAACGTGCCGAGTGAGGACACCTTGGAGCACCGGCTCGAGGACCGTGTGCGTGCGCTCAGGGGCCCCTTCGCCGTCGCCTACTCAGGCGGCGCCGACTCCGCACTGGTCCTTGCCGCGGCTGTACGTGTGCTCGGGCCCGAGCGAGTCCTGGCCGTCACCGCCGTGTCGGAGAGCCTGGCCGACGGGGAGCTTTCGCACGCCCGGCGCCTCGCCGACGAGCTCGGGGTCACCCATCTCGCGGCGCGCACACATGAGTTGGCGCAACCCGGTTACCGGGCCAACGGTCCCGACCGCTGCTACTTCTGCAAGTCCGAGGTGCTGGACACGATCGCCGCACTCGCCCGCGAGCGGGGCCTGGAGATGGTGGCCACCGGCACCAATGTGGACGACGCCGCAGACCCCTACCGGCCGGGCATCCGCGCCGGACGGGAACGCGGCATCCGAACGCCCCTCCTCGACGCCGGCCTGACGAAGGCGGACGTACGCCGACTCAGCAGGCACTGGTCGCTGCCCACCTGGAACAAACCGGCGACTCCTTGTCTTGCCAGCCGTGTTCGCTACGGCATCGAGGTCACCCCTTACCGCCTGGCCCGCGTCGACCGCGCCGAGACGGCCATACGGGCCTTGCTGGCCGAGGCCGGACTGCAGGTCACGGACCTTCGGGTCCGCGACCTTGGAGACCGGGCCCGCGTCGAGGTGGATCCGGCCCTCGTAGCCCGGACCGCGGCATTGCCAGCCCTCGCTGAAGTGCTCGCCGCCGCAGGCTTCGCCGACCTGCCCCACGAGGTCGAACCGTTCCGCTCGGGACGGCTCAACATCGATTCCTGATGCCGTTCGTCAAACCGCGAGAGTGCTGGACGGCGTGAACTTGTAGCACCGTCCGCCTCGTGAACGGACTCCCAGGGCCTCAAGGCCTACCTGAGCACCATCGAGGGCCCCATCGTCCTGGTCGGCCACTCCTACGGCGGCATGGTCATCTCCAACGCCGCCACCGGCAACAAGAACGTCAAGTCCCTGGTCTACGTCGACGCATACATCCCCGCCGCCGGCGAGACGCTCGGACAGCTCACAGGCGCCGAAGAAGGATCGGCGTTGAACGTGCCCGATCCCGGCACGGTGTTCAACTTCGTGCCCATCTCCAATGGGGGCGGCAACGTCGACCTGTACGTCAATCCCGAGCTCTTCGCGCAGATCTTCGCCGCGGTCATCGACCCGCACAAGGCGGCCGTCCTCGCGGCCTCCCAGCGCCCACTGGCGGCCAGCGCTCTCGAGGAGCCCTCGGGCGCACCCGCCACGCCTGCCGAGCAGACGTACCTGGCCAACCGCGCACACGCGCACACTCTGAAGATCAACGCCCCCCACCTGTCCATGGTTGCCAAGCCGAACGTCGTGACCGACCTGATCACGGACGCTGCACGTCACTGACCCCCAAGCCGGCGAGGCGCACCGAACCTCCCCCAGCGGTGTGCCTCGCCTTCCTGTCCACCCGCCTCCTGGATCCTCTCCTGCTCCATCCTGGACATCACCAGGGCTGACGACTGAACGCAGTGGGCTGTTCCCGACGGCGCTCCCACACCACTGCGCCGGCGGCCGCCGCTGCCGAAGAGGAATCAGCCGGGATACGGTCTCCGACCGCAGTGTCGAAGATGGGCGGAACGTTGACGGCGGCAGGTGTGTCGTGGTCAGGCCGCCAGCGCGGCGAGGACGTCTCGCACGGTGGTCACCACGGCGTCGCGAGCTGGGCCGAGGTATTTGCGCGGGTCCGTCAGCGCTGGCTCCCTGAGGAGCACATCGCGGACGGTGTGGGTCAACGAGACGTTGAGCGCTGTCCCGATGTTGATCTTTACCATGCCTGCCAGGACCGCGGCGCGCAGTTCTGCATCGGGAACCCCGGATGATCCGTGCAGCACCAACGGGACCGGAACAGCTTCCCGAAGGCGTGCGATGAGCGTGTGGTCCAAGGCCGCCGACCGTTCGGTCATGGCGTGGCTGCTGCCGACCGCGACCGCCAGGGCGTCCACACCCGTACGCGCCACGTAGTCGGCGGCTTCGGCCGGGTCCGTGCGCACTCCCTCGGCGTGCGCACTGGCGGGGGAGTCGGGCTTGCCGCCCACGTACCCCAGTTCGGCCTCGATCCAGAGGCCCGCTTCGTGCGCCCACCGTGCCGCCGAGGCGGTGGCGGCGAGGTTGTCGGCGTAGGACAGTGCCCCGGCGTCGAACATCACCGAGGAGAACCCGGTGTCGGCCGCTTGGTGCAGCAGGCCGATGTCCGTGACGTGGTCGAGGTGCAGAGCGACGTCGACCGTTGCTGTCTCAGCTATGGACGACGCCGCCAGTGCGAGGGGAGCGAGCCGTCCTCCGTGGTACCGCACGGCATTCTCGCTGATCTGCAGGATCACCGCCCGGCCGGCGGCCTCGGCGCCCGTCACGATGCCCTCTGCGTGCTCCAGGGTGATGACGTTGAAGGCGGTGACGCAACTGTGCTCGGCGGCGGCCCGGGCGACGAGGTCTCCGGTGGGGACCAAGGACATGTGCGTACTCCTCGTACGGGGGCTCGACTTGTCGTGGGGGAGAGACCTGGCCCGCCCTCCGGGCGGGCCAGGTCCAAGCTGCAGGATGCAGCGGCTTACGAGCCGGCAGCCGGTGCCGACGGCTCCAGAACCTGGGGAATCTCCTCGCGCTTCTCGTCGGCGTAGACCATCAGCGTCGATCCACCGAGGGCGAGCACGATGCCGATCGTCGCCCATATCGTCGGCAGCGTCTGATAGACCACCAACGACAGCACGATCGTGAGGACGGGCGCCAGGGCGTTGGTGATCGGCGCGACGACGCTGGCCTTTCCGCGGCTGAGCGCCATGACGAGGAACAGTGCGCCCACGGCGTTCAGGATCTGGGTGCCGGCGGTGAGCGCCGGGGCCTGCCAGGGCGCGTCGGGCAGCCCGCCCATCATGAGGACGGCGACAGGTACGAGAAGCAGTCCGCTGATGGTCATCCAACCGAACGTCGTCGCGTCGTTGACGCCGGCGAGGGCGGCCTTGCGCATGAAGAACGCTTGCGCTCCCCAGGCCACGCAAATGAGGACGGCCAACAGCATCCAGGACCCGGTGCTGACCGAGCCGCCCGCGCCCGCGGGGATGCTGATCAGCACGATGGCGATCAGCGCGGCGATCACTCCGATGACGGCGAGCTTCCCGATCCGTTCCCGGAGCAGTGCCACAGCCATCAGGACCGTGATCACGGGGGAGAGGGAGACCACGGGGAAGATCAGGTACGCGGGACCATCGGACAGCGCCTGGAACAACAGGAGTTGACCGCCCGCTCCGGTGAGTCCGGCCGCGAGCCCGTACACCGCGGCGATCGGGCGGCGGTCGAACCTTTCCCGGCGCAGTGCGACCGCGGCCGGGACGAGCATGGTGAAGGCCCAGATGACGTAGATCATCTCGTCCGGATAGCCATAGCGCTCGGTCGGCTGACTGGAGAACGCTCCCCAGACGCCCCAGAACAGAACCAACAGGCCCGCGTAGAGGATCCAGGTTCGTTTGTCACGCGTCGTCATGGCTGTCCTCCGTGGTCGTGATGTTCGAGCTGGAGCGCAGTGTGGCCAGTGCCTCGGTGCCGAGAGGGGTGCCGGCGAGCTTGGCCGCGTAGATCGCGGCGCCCACCACCGGTTCGAACAGGGGTTGCCGCAGCTCGTACTCGGCCGCGCTGCTCTTGAGCGCGGTGGTGAACGCGTCGAGCACGCGGGCCGAGCGGAAGACGCCGCCGGAGTAGGAGACGAGGACGGTCTCGTCGGGGGAGAAGCCCAGGCGGCGTCGGGCGCCGTCCACCAGCAGGGCCAGTTCCCTGCCGGCCTCGGTGAGGATGGCGGCGGCTTCCGTGTCGCCCGCCGCGGCCGCCTCGACCACCAGAGGGGTCAGTGAGGCGATCTCGCTGCGGTGTCCCTCCCAGCGGTTCAGCACGACGTCGATCACCTCGAGGTCCGAAGCCAACTCGAGGTGCCGACGCAGCAGTTCGGCGAGAGGGCCCTCGGGCAACCGGCCGTCGCTCATCCGGGAGAACACGTTCAGTGCCCGGGCGGCGATCCAGTACGCCGATCCCTCATCGCTGAACAGTTCGCTCCAGCCGCCGGTGCGGACGCCGTGGCCCTGCCGCTCGCCGTAGGTCATCGAGCCGGTGCCGCTGATCACGTTGATGCCGTCCACCGCGCCGAGCGAACCGGCCCAGCCGCAGATCATGTCGTTGTCGCTCGCATAGCGCTGGTGCCCCAGTACCCGGCCGGGGGCGGCGTCCAGCGCGGCGACGTCGCCGGGGACCTCTCCGTAGCCGGGCAGGCCCAGGAACGCGTGGTCGATGTCCGCGGGTGTGATGCCCGCGGCCTTGGTCACGGCCCCGATCCCCTGTTCGAGGACCCGTACGACGTGGTCGACGCCGCCGGTGGCGTTGTCTGCGAAATAGTAGGCGCCCTCTCCGAGAGCTCGGGCCCGGATGGTGCCCGCGCTGTCGATCAGGCAGAAAGCTGTCTTCGTGCCTCCGCCGTCCACACCCAGAAACATCGTTGTTCCTCCGCTCGGCTTTCTCTGGACGCTGTTACGCGACGTCGTTCCGTCGCTCCGGGAGCGGGTGCACGGTCACGCCCTGCACCACGCGGTTCACCTCTCCCGAGGGGAACGGGTTGTCGGGCCGGATGCCGCGGGCCATGGAGGAACGCAGTGCGATGAGCTGCGCGGTGACCACGGCGGGCAGGGCGATCGCGGTGTCGTCGGCGCCTACGAGTCCGGGCAGCAGCCAGGTGTCGTCCTCGGGCAATCCGTCGTGGGACGCGGTGACGGCCACGACGCTGCCGGGCGCGAGGCCCGCGCGCAGCTCGGTGATGATGTCGAGGTCGTAGCGGCGCGTGTAGGGGTCGTTGGATACGTACACGACGACGGCCGTGCGGTTGTTCAGCACCGACTTGGGGCCGTGGCGGAAGCCGAGCGAGGACTCCGAGGATGCGACGAGTGCGCCCCCGGTGAGCTCCAGCAGCTTCAGCGCGGACTCCTGGGCCAGGCCCTTCAGCGCGCTGCTGCTGCCGAGGTAGACCAGCCGTTCGGGCCGGCGGGCCAGCAGGGTGTCGATGGCCTGGTCCAGGCCCCCTGTCGTGATGTGCTCGGCCGCCGCGGCCGGTGCATCGATTCCGTCGGTGTCCAGCGCACCGAAGGCGAGCAGGGACGCGAGAAGCATGCTGGTGAAGCTCGACGTCATGGCGAAGCCCTGGTCGTTGGCCGAGCCCGGCATGAGCAGGACATGGGACGCGGGGTTCTCGCCGTGCGTCCGGGCCAGGCGTCCGGCGCTGTTGCAGGTGATGACGAGGTGGTTCACGCGGGTCAGGACCTGCTCGGCGAGCCGGGTGGCCGCGACGCTCTCGGGGCTGTCCCCGGACCGCGCGAACGACACCAGCAGTGTCGGGACGTCGTCCGGGAAGGAGGCGTAGGGATCCGCGACGATGTCGGTCGTCGACACCGCGTCCACGCGCCGGCCGGTGGCCTGCGCTATCGCCGACCGAACGACCTCCCCGGCGAAGGCCGAGGTACCGGCTCCGGTCAGGACGATTCGCAGTTCCGTCTCGGCGAGCAGCGGTTTGAGGAACGTGTCAAGGCGGGCCCGCCCGTCGGCGACGATCGCGCCGACCTCACGCCATACCGCGGGCTGCTGAGTGATCTCCGCGACCGTGTGGTCGGCCCCGCCGCCCTGGGGCATCGCGGTATGGGTGGAGGTGGTCACACGTACTCCTTGTCTTGAACACGGCATGCACGGTCGTAGTCGCGCAGGACGTCTCGGATCCGGTCGACGACCAGGTCCCGGGGCGTCGCGGTCAGAGCGCCGGTCCGAACCCGCCGGTACTGGTCGGGCAGGTGGGCACTCAAAAGAGGAAGGGGGATGTCCAGGGCCGAGAGGTTGGCGAACATTCGGTCCTGCGCGGCGGCTATCTCGGGGTCCGGCCAGTAGTAGCGCATCCGGTCGCTGTAGCTGTATCGCCTGGCCAGCCGCTGCTCGGCGGCGTCTCCTTCGTAGTAGCCCGACCACCAGGAGGGCTCGTCGCGCATTCGGCGGTCGACCACCTCGGTGATTCCGGAACGCGTCTGGGGGGCAACGAGCTCGTCCTCGATGGCCGCCAGTGCGAACAGGGCCTCGCGGAGCGCGAACGTCAGCCCGGGGCCCACTTTGAGTACGGCCCAGTGGTCCTCCACCAGGGCGGCCAGCCCGTCGACGGTCTGGTAGTCCGTCGAGTGGGCCTCGAAGACCATGTTCGGCTCGCCCGCGAGGACCTCACGCAGCTGGGTCGTCCGCTCGCGCCGGTAATCGAACACCTGATGGTGGTCGAATTCGACACCCGGCTGCACGACCAGGGCCATCACACGTGGCCACGCGTCGGCGACGTGGTGTGCCGCGAACGCGTCCCGGTTGCGCTCCAGGGTCAGGAGTGCGGCCGGGGGGCTGGTGGCCGCCATGTCCTCCAGGGTCTCGTGCGCCCCTCCCGGCACCGGCACCTCGGTGCCGATGACGTAGCGCAGAGCGCCGGCGGAGCCGCCCGCGGTCCCCTCGGCCACCCGCACCAGACGGGCGGTGCGCTCGGCGACCACGTCGTCGGTCAACGGTACGGGATCGCCGGCGCAGGAGAAGCTGCAGTCGAGGTGGATCTTCGTGAAGCCCGCCCGGACGTACGCCGCGACGAGGGCGTCCGCCTCGGTCATCGCCTCCTGCGGTGGCAGCGAGCGCCACCGGTTTGGCCCCAGGTGGTCTCCGCCGAGGACGATCCGGTCCAGCGGCAGGCCGAGCTCCGTGGCTATGCCGTGCACCAGATCGCGGAAGTCCTCCGGGCGCATGCCGGTGTACCCGCCGTGCTGGTCGACCTGGTTGGAGGTCGCCTCCACCAGGAGGGTGCCTTCCGAGGCGAGCGCCTGGCGCACGGACGCCTCGATGACCAGCGGGTGGGCCGAACACACGGAGGTGATGCCGTGCGGCTCACCCGCCTTCTGGCGTCGCACCACTTCGTCCAAGGGGTTCCACATGATCCGCTCCAAGGTTCGCCGAAGAGCGCGGCCCGAAACGGTACGCATGCCTCCGGAAACGTCTCCGGAATGCTATTGGTATGCCTCTTGGTCGTCAATGGTCTCAAGTTGGTATTGAACTGGTATCACGCCAACTGGTATACATCTGGTATGCCACCGGACAACGCTCTTCCCCAGGGCCTGCTGGGCGCCGACTCCCTGCCCCTGTACTCCCAGATCGCCGGACGCCTTCTGGACGACATCGCCGCCAACGGCGCCCGACCCGGGGACCGCCTGCCGTCCGAACGGTCGCTGGCCGGCCGGTACGGGGTTTCACGCGTCACGCTGCGCAGCGCGCTGAACGAACTGGCCGAGCGCGACGTCATCGAGTCCTCGCCGGCCCGTGGATGGTTCCTCGCTCAGGGCTACGAACGCGCGGTACCGGCCTCCCCGCCGTCGTCCGCTCCCGGGGGCAGTCAAACGGTGCAGGGCTTCGCCGACTACGCCGACCAGCACGGTTTCCAACTCCGGGACGAGGTCCTGGAATCCAGGGTCCGGGCAGCCACGGTCCAAGAGTCCGAGGTACTGCGCGTCGGCCCGGGAGCGGCGCTCTTCGAGATGCGCCGACTGCGTTTCCTGGATGACATCGTCGTCGTGCTGGAGCACAACCGGCTGCCCCTCGGGCTGTGTCCGCAACTGGCAGAAACCGACTTCACCAAGGACACCCTCTTCGCCACTCTCCGCCGCGCCGACCCACCCCAACTGCCCAAGGTCGCCGACTACTCCGTGGAGGCCCGGCATCCCACCGAGGAGGAGCGCAAACTGCTGGAGATCACCGATGCGACCCCCGTCCTGGTCGCCACGCAGCTCGCCTTCAACCAGAACGCACAGCCGCTGGAACTCACCGCAGCGGTGTTTCGTGGCGACCGGTACCACTTCCGGGCTTCGATCACTGGGTGAACTCGCCGCGTGTACATCGCTCAAGGCGTCCAGTCACTTCGGGGGCGGGGCCGTATTTGCCGAGAGGGGTTGCGGTCAGGGGCGCAGCTGACGAGGGAGCCGAACAGGGGCGGTCTGGCGGCGAGGTGCAATCCGGTGAAGTCGCCTGCCTTGGTGACCGCACCGGGGATGGCCTGCGGCGCACTCGCCCCATTGCTGGAGCCGAGCCTGGCGCGGCTGCCACGGTTCGGTGCAGTGAGTACGGGCACATTCGTCTTCGGTATCGCGTTCGCCGTCGTGCTGCTGTCCAACGTCCTGTGGCGTCAGGACGTTCGGCGCGCGAGCGCTTTGCACAGGGCCTTGCGCCGGTGCCGGGCCCGACGCGGCCCCGGACCGGTTGCCCTTGCCACCCTCGTGACCGCGAGAGTCGTACCACGTGTGGGCCATGGCCCCTCGCCGTGGCGGGTGGCATCCTGTTCGCGACCGGGCAGCTACTCCTGAAGATGATCCGAGGCGACGACTCCGGCACGCCGAACGCCCAGGAGAGGGGAGTCCGCGCTGTGGACCGCGCGGACTCCCCAACGCCGGTCAGGCGCCCGGCACCGTGTCCTCGAACGTGGTGCCCGCCGACCGGAAGGCGGACACCTTGTCCGCCACCTGGGCAGGGGTGAGCACCTGATCCTTGACATGCAGGACATAGTCGACCTGCTCGTCGTACGCGCGCGGGCTGGTGCTGCTCTGCCCGCCGAAGTCGATCAGCCACTGATTGAAGTTGATCGACATCGGCCGCTCCGGCAGGTACTGGGCGTCGTGCGTGCCGAACAGCTGGCCGTCGATGTAGTAGCGGATGGAGCTGTTGTTGATGGTGAGCACCAGGTCGTGCCAGCCGGCGTAGCTCTGGCGGCCCTCCGTGTGCTGGTTGACGGCCTGCCACGGGTCCGGGTTGTAGGTCTCCCAGGACGTCGTGTACAGGATGTTCGACGACTCGCCCCAGCCCCCGTTCGGGAGGTACTCGAAGTCGTACTCCGAGTAGTCGTCCGCCATCGGCGCCTTGAGGTCGTTGATGGTGAAGAACGTCTGCACGAGGTGGTCCCCGTCGGGCCCGCTCTTGGGCGTGTCATTGAACTTGACGCGCGCTGCGTACGTGCCGTTCTTGAACTTCGTTGCCTTGGTGAGGACTTCGGTCTGCTCTGTGCTTCCGCCGGTCCCGGACGTCGATGTCTCCAGGTTCATCACCGAATCGCCGCCCGAGGAGGCGAACGTCACGTTCTCCGGAGCCCAGGTCGCGCCCGGCACGCCCGGACCGCCGGAGTTGGAGCGCACGCTCCAGCCGTTCGCCGAGATCCTCGGGTCGTTGTACGCCGAGTAGTTGAAGTCGTCGAAGAGCGTCGCCCCGTCGGCCGGCGGGTCCGTGGGCGGATCGGTGGGATCGGTCGGGTCGTTCCCCTCGGGCGCCGTGCCCCAGACGAGGCCGCCGTCCACCTGGGCGGTGACCTTGGACCAGTTCGCGTACGACGTCTGCGAGGCGCCGAAGGAGTAGTCGTCGCTCTGGTTCAGCGGCTGCCAGTCGGAGCGGTAGAACCGCAGCTGGAGGTCGCCGGTGTCGGCACCGGGCGCGAGGGAGCCGGCTCCCGATGTGAAACCGATCTCCAGATACCGGTCGGCGTTTGAGGTCGGGTGCTCCAGCGTGCCGAACGTGCCGGTGATGTTGGCGCAGCCCTTGACGGCCCAGGAGCACGCGAAGCGGTAACTCGTACTTGTCGTGTCGGACTTGAAGTAGTAGCGCAGCTTGACACTGCTGAGCGGTACCGCGGAGCCGCCGGCGTTCCTGACCTTGAGCCACGGCTCGGCCTGGTCGCTGCCGGTGGACCCGGTGTGATACTGGACGGTGAGGTCTCCCGCCGCCGCGTCGGCGGTCGAGGGCAGTGCGAAGAGGCTCACGGACCCGAGCACGGCGGCGACGGCGCAGGTCAGGGTTCTTCCGATGGTCGTCCTACTCATGACTGTTCCTTCCCGGAACGGTGGGGGATGGGGACGTACGGATGGAGCGGCCCGTGCCGCACACCGAGCGCGGTGAGCCGGGTCGAGTGCGTCCCGAGCCGGCGCTGGAAGTCGGGCCATGACGCGTCGCCGTGCCAGGCGCGGTCAGCGAATGCGCACAGGCGGGGGAAGGCGAGATAGTCGATGTGCCCGGGCGTGGCGGCGAACTCGGTCCACAACTCGGCCTGTACGCCGATGAGGTCGCCCACGGCGTCCGGCTCTTCGGGCAGGTCGTGGCTGTGGACGGCGCGCAGGTCGACCACGGCGCCGGGTTGTCCGGCCGGCTCGTCCGGGTTGTCCGTCTGGGGGTAGTCCAGGTACGCCGCGCGGTGCTGGGCGCTGATGACGGTGTGGCCGCGCTTGAGGGCGATCCGGGTGTGCTCGGGCTCGCGCCAGGTCATCACGGTGAACTCCGGCGGCAGCTCCTCGCCGGTCTCCGCCCAGGCCACCGGGGTGCGCCCCCGTTCCAGCAGATGTGCCCCGACCCTGCGCAGGAACCAGCTGTGCAGCGCGTCCGTGCCCGCCAGGCCTTCGGCGTCGGCCCGGGCCCGCGCCACCGGACTCGCCGCCCACTGCGTCGTCGGGCATTCGTCGCCGCCGATGTGCACGTGCGGCGAAGGGAAGACGTCCAGGACCTCGTCGAGAACGGCACGGCAGAAGTCGAACACCGGCTCCTGGACGCCGAGGATCGTGTCGCACACCCCCCAGTGGGTCCACACGTCGACCTGCCGCCCGGGCACGGCGCCGAGCTCGGGGTACGCGGCGATCGCGGCGCGGGCGTGCCCCGGCATCTCGATCTCCGGCACCACCGTGATCCCGCGCTGGGCGGCGTAGGCGACCAGTTCGGTCAACTCCCGTCGGGTGTAGGAGCCTTCGTGCGGGATGCCGTCGAAGACGGTTGACCCGGCCGGGCCCACCATCGACTCGGCGCGTCGCCCGCCCACCTCGGTGAGCCGGGGGTATGCCGCGACCGGCATCCTCCAGCCCTGGTCGTCGGTGAGATGCAGCTGCAGCACGTTCAGCTTGTGCAGTGCGAGCATGTCGACGTACCGGCGCAGCATCGACACCGGCTGGAAGTGCCGGGCCACGTCGAGCATGAACCCGCGCCACGGGTGCCGCGGCACGTCGGTGATCTCCACGCACGGCAGCCGCAGCTCGGCTGGATGACGCCTCAACAGGGCTGTGGCGGGCAGGAGTTGGCCTACGGTCTGGATGCCGTGCAGCAGCCCCGTGACGTGCGCCGCCCGTAGCAGGACGGCGTCCGGCGAGACGGTCAGGCCGTAGCCCTCGGTGCCGAGCCCGGTCAGCCGCGGGTCGAGTGCGAGAACGAACGGCCCGTCGGCGCGCGGTCCAAGGGGCAGTCCGACGGCCGTCCGCAGCAGGTGCGCGGCGCGTTCGGCGCCGGGGGTGATGCGTAGTGACGTGGTGCTGTCGAGTGTGAAGTGGCCCGGGCGGTGAGCGAGGTGGGTGGGCTGGGGGATCAGGGCAGGGCGAGGTGCGGACACTGCGTACCTCCGGGACACGTGGGTGGCGGCGGGTCAGCCCTTGACAGCGCCGGCGGCGAAGCCGGACGTGACGTGCCGCTGCAGCAGCAGGAACACCGCGAGTGCGGGCAGGGCGAACAGCGTGGAGGCGGCCATGGTGGCGCCCCAGTCGGTGCCGAACGTGTTGTGGAACGAGGACAGCCACACCGGCAGCGTTCGGTGGTCCTGCTGTTTGATGATCAGGAAGTTGGCGTACGCGAACTCGTTCCATGCCGTGATGTAGCCGAACAGCGACGTCGCCATCAGTCCGGGCGTGAGCAGCGGGAACGCCACATGCCTGAAGGCGCCGAACCGGGTGCAGCCGTCGACCTGTGCCGACTCCTCCAGCTCCGCCGGGATCGTCGCGATGAAGCCCCGTAGCACCACGATCGTGAACGGCAGCGTCATCATGAAGTACACCAGCGTCAGCGTCGGCAGCCGGTCCAGCATGTCGGTGTCGCGGGAGATGATGTACACGGGGATGATCAGCGACTCCCACGGGGCCATCTGCGCGACGAACACCATCAGCATGAACTGCCGCCGCCCCCGCCACCGCATCCGCGCCACGGCGAACGACGCGCCAAGGGCAACTATCAGAGCAAGCAGCACCGCCCCCAGTGTCACCAGGACGCTGTTGCGCCAGAACAGACCGAAGCCTTCCGCGTCGATCGCCCGCTTGAAGTGGTCGAGTGTCCAGGTCTGCGGGAGCAGTTGAGGGTGCTCGGACTGGATGTCACGGTTCGGTTTGAAGGACGTCGTGATCATCCAGTAGACGGGAAAGAGGCAGATCACGATGGTGAGGGCCGCGGCCAGGTGCAGGGGGAGGCGGCGCACCGCACGTCGGGTGCTCACAGCTCGCCCTCCTGACGGAACATCTGCCGGAAGTACACGATCAGAATCCCGGACATGAGCACGACGGTGACCATCGATGCAGCCGAGCCGAGGTCGTAGCGCTGCTGGGCGAGCGCCGTCTGGACCGCGTACACCGGCAGGATCGTCGTGGCGTCGCCGGGGCCGCCGCGGGTCATCACCCAGATCTGCACGAACGCTCTGAACGTCCAGATGACTTCGAGCGAGAGCACCAGCATGAATATGGGCCGCACGATCGGCAGGGTCACCGAGCGGAAGACGCGGAAGCCGGACGCGCCGTCCAGCCGCGCGGCCTCGTACAGCTCGGACGGCACGGTGGTGAGTGCCGAGTACAGGGTGATCGCCGCGAAGGGCACCGACTGCCACACCACGAGCGTCACCAGGATACCGAAGGCCGCGCCCCCGTGCGCCAGCCACGGGTATCCCTCGAACGACGTGAACCCGAGGCCCGTCAGGACATGGTTGACGATGCCGAACTCCGAGTGGAACAGCCACTGGAACACGGTCGTCGCCGCCACAACCGGCATCGCCCACGTCAGGACGAGCGAACTCAGCACGGCTGTGCGCCAGCGCCGCCCGAGCCGCTCGATCATCAGCGCCACCAGTGTGGAGAGCACCATGATCAGGGCGACGTTCACTGCCATGAACAGGAAAGTGCGGCGCACCACGGTCCAGAAGCGCGGATCCGTCAGCAGGGTCCGGTAGTTGTCGAACCCCACGAAGTGCGCGTCGCCGAGAATGAGTTGACGCAGACCGAAGTCCTGGAAGGAGATCAGGACGGCCCGGGCCAGCGGATAGACCAGCAGGTACAGCATGCCGAGGACGGCGGGCGCCACCAGCAGATACGGCCAGACGCCGGACATGGTGGCGCGGCGGGCCGGCCCCGGTGTGCGCCGGGGCGGCCGGATCAGGGGGCGGGGCGCGGTCCGCTCATGGACGACCGACACGGCGCACACTCCTTCCTTCGTCACGGGACAGATCGGGGATCAGGAACCGGAGTTCATCGCCTGCGTGATGGCCTCGGACGCCTTCGTCGCCTCGGACGCCGCCTCCTTGCCGGTGAGCACGGCCGTCATGTAGTCCTTGATCGGGTTCTTGGCCTCGACCGCGGCCCACCCCGGCGTGTTGGGCGTCGCGTGCCCTTCGGCCGCGCCGACCGCCATCGCCGAAGCACCCGGATCGGCCGCGACCGCACCGGCGAGAGTCGTCTTGTTCGGCACGTAGCTCATGGCGACGGCGAGCTTCTTCTGCCAAGCGTCGCCGGTCAGTTCCTTGATGAACGTGTAGGCCGCGTCGTGATGCTGCGACACCGCGGGGATCACCAGATCCGAACCGCCCGTGAACACGGCTCCGGGCTTGTCGACGGTCTTGCCGGGGATCGGGAAGAAGCCCAACTTCCCCTCGAGGCCGGCGTTGTTCTGGACGACGACGTTCGCGCCGCCGGGCGTGCTGATGACCTGCGCCACCTGCCCCTTCGCCATCACCTCGGCCTGCGGGGGCTGTGCCTCGTCGGAGTCCTTCGGGCCCTTTCCGAGCGCCTGCAGCTTCTTGTAGAACTCCATCGCGTGCAGCGCCTCGGGGGTGTCGAGTGCACCCTTCCAGCTGCCGCCGGACTGGGTGGCCAGATCGCCGCCCTCGTCCCAGATGAAGCCCGAAAGGGTGTACCAGTTCTGCCCGGGCAGATAAATCCCCTGCTGAGAACCCTTGTTGAGCTTCCGCGTGGCACTGATCCACTGATCCCAGGTCTTGATCTTCGACGCGTCCACGCCGGCCTTTTGGAAGAGGTCCTTGCGGTAGATCACGACGCGGTTGGCCGCGTAGTAGGGAATGCCGTACTGCTTGTCCTGGTAGGAGCCCGGTTCGGAGAGCCCTTTGAGCCAGGAACTGCCGCCGAGGTCGCTGACCTTGTCACTCAGGTCCAACAGGCCGCCGCTCTGGGCGAACTGGGCCACCTGGGTGTTGCCGGTCTCGATCACGTCGGGCGCGTCGTTGCTGGCGAGGGCGGCCGTGACCTTCTCGCCGATCCCGTCCCACTCCTGGATCTGCACCCGCACCTTGATGTCGGGATGCGCGGTTTCGAAGCCCTTGACGAATTCCTTCTGGAACGCGGCCGACACGCTGTCGCGCATCAGCCATACGTCGATCGTGGTGCGCCCACCGCCGCCTGACCCCCCGTCGTCGGAGCCGGACGAACTACAGGCACTGAGTCCGGCGGCCGCGACGAGCGCGGACAGACCGGCGAGCAAGCGGAGCTTCACGGGTCACCTCTGGGAGTCGGACCTGACCAGTTCGCGAACTGGTCAGGTGACCTCTGGTGGTGGAGAAAGGTGGCATAGACCAATGAGCCCGTCAACCCCCCAGGTAAGGCACGCCAGTTGGCTGACATGTTGTCGATCTCACCCGTGTCGTGGTCAACTGGTCAGGTAACTGGTCCTACAGAGCGAGGGGGCGGAACGTGAGCGCCGAGGGGCACGAGGCGAACGAGGGGAGCACACCGGGATCGGTACTCAAGCGGGAACGGGTGCGTGACCACATCCTCGAACTCATCGAGTCGCAGCATCCCGGCGACCCGATCCCCTCCGAGCGCACGCTCAGCGCCCGCCTCGAAGTCTCACGGCCGACACTGCGCGCCGCGGTGGACGAACTCGTCGCCGCGGGCCTTCTCGTCCGCGAACACGGGCGCGGCATGTTCGTCGCGCCCGAGAAGATCACCCAGGAACTCGTCTCCCGGGAGCAGACGATGTCGCTCCCGCAGGCGGGCGGGGCATGGTCGAGCCGCCTCTTGGAGTTCACCACGATCCAGGCAGGCGCCCGCGTCGGCCGCCGCCTGCGCCTGTCACCCGCGGCGAAGATCGTGTACGTGGCCCGGCTCCGGCTTGTCGACGGGGCGCCGATGGCCATCGAGCATCTGCACATCCGCGCCGACCTCGTACCCGGCCTCAGCGCCCAGGAGTTGGAGGACGGTGACCTCTACGAGCATCTGCGCGGGCATCACGACGTTCACGTCCGCGAAGCCATGCAGACCATCGAGCCGACCGTCGTCACCCGGGCCGAGGCCGAGGTCCTCGACGTGCCCGAGCTGTCGCCCGCAATGCTCATAGAGAGACTCACCAGCGACGCGGCCGGGCGCCCCGTCGAGTACGTGCACTCGCTCTACCGCGGCGACCGCTACCGCATCGTCTCCCGCCTCACCCTCGGCCCCGCCACGACCCCCACGGAGCCCGTGGCAGACCACCACCCAGGCATCCCGCCGGGCGACTTCGGCCGCCTCGGTACCGTCGCCTCCTCCACCCGGGGTGACGTGCAGCAGGCACCCTGACACCACCGCAGCGGCAGGCACGGACGCGGGCCACCGCACGGTTGCGGCGCCGCCTCGGCCGACCACCATCGCCATGGCCGCCGCGCGGCGGACCTACGCGGTCACGGCAAGAGGGAGGGTCAGGACCCCTGCTGGCTACCGAGTGTGACGTATGGAAGCACGGCGTTCGGCCGCGCACAGGGCGGACGGTAGGCCTCATGGGGCACGTACCGGCTCCACTGGCTGCGTGTGATCACGTCGCCGACGGTCGCGCACACCGCGTCGGTGTTGGCGGACGGGTTGACGTTCCATACGTCGATCGAATCGGAGATCGTGGTGGCCAGCAGTACCCCGTCCGTGCTGAAGGCGACGTTTCCTCCACTGATCGCGCCATCGGGCTGGAAGGCCGCAGACGCCTGGAACAGAGGTGCGCGAGGGTTGCGGGTGTTCCAGATCTCGAGGTGGGCGCTTCCCTCGCCCTGCCCGATGGGTGTGTCCCTGGGGACGCTGCTCAGCACGAAGGTGTTGCCATCCGGACTGAACGCGGGGGTCTCGCCCAAGTAGCCACTGACGTGGAACGTGGTGGGGTCACCGACGATGCGGTCGTCGGCGATCCGGAAGATGCGGAAGGTGCCGGAGGAGTCACCGACGGCGAGCCAGTGTCCGTCCGGGCGGAAGACGCTGGTCGACACCTGCGTCCCTGGCGTCAGATAGCGGGCGGGAAGGGCCACCGGATGGTGTGGATCGGAGATGTTCCAGGAGAGCAGTGCATCGTCGGTGTCGGCGATCAGCAGGCGGCCATTGGGGGAGAGGGCGATGTGGAAGGCGTCGGCGGGGACCTGCGCGACTTGCCGTGGGTGGGCGGCGTCGGTGAGGTCGAACAGTTTCACCGTGGGCGCGCGGCCACTGTTCGCGCTTCGGTCCTCGTTGTTGTCGTCGACGGCCAGGATGTGGCTGTCCGGGGTGAAGGCGAGGCCGTGCACACCGCGGTCGATGCCGTCGACGGTCGCGATGACAGGAAGGCCGGCCTTGGTGGTGTCCCGGAGCCGCAGGACGAGCCGTGCCTTGTCGTGTCCCTCGGGGATGTGCTCGCTGTCGGCGAGGATCTTGCCGTCCGCGCTGAATGCCGCAGCCTCCGCGCCGATGTAGCCACCGGGGAGATGCGCGATGTCGCGGTGGGGCGGTTGCCCGGTGACGTCGATGACCTTGCCCGAGTCACCGCCCACGACGGCCAGAAGCCGCCTGGGGCCCGGGCTGAAGGCCAGGGCCACGTCGAATCCGTCGGGCCGTGCGCCGTAACTGCCCGCGGCGCCCGGCTGATAGGGGTCGCCGGCGTCCCACTGCTGGACACCCGCGCCCGTCGCGTGCAGTAGCACGCGCCCGCTCGGTGCGAACACCGCGGGCCCGTTGAAGGACTCGTTCACACCGGAGAGCGTGTGCACGGGCGTCACATCTGCCATGGAGTGTGTCTGCCACAACTGGTCGCGCCCCTGGCCGTACGAGTCGCTGCACACCGTCGCGAGGACACCGTTGTCAGGACTGAAGGAGACGGACAGCAGGCCATCGACACACAGGTCGGTGGGGCCCTCGTCGCTCGTGGGCGCCGCGAGTTGGCGAGGCGGCTTCCCAGGGGCCGTGCTCCAGAACCTCAGTACGCTGTTGTTCCCGTCCCCGGGCGTCGCGAGGATCGCACCGTCCGAGGTGAAGGCGAGCCTGTGCGCCACTGGGCGGTATGCCGACGAACGGTGCATGTCACCGTGGAAGCCGTCGACCGTGGCCGACGGCTGTCTGCCGGACGCCGACACGTCCCACAACCGGACCTTGTGGTCGGCCCCGGAACTGGCGAGGGTCGGCCGGGTCGGTGAGAAGGCGAGCGAGTCGACCTCGCCGCGATGACCGGGAAGAGCCGCCAGCTGCCGCGGCGCCCGCGGCGCGCTCACGTCCCAAAGTTCGATGGCACCCCTCTTGGTGCCCGCAGCGAGATACCGGCCGTCGGCGCTCGTCGCGAGCGCGGTCACGGCATCCCCGCCGAGGCCGAGTGTGCTGAGGTCGTGAGGGCGTGCCGGGTCGGTGAGGTCCCAGAGCCGTACGGTGTGAGCCGCGGCACCGGTTGTCGCCGCCAGCACGTGCCCGTTGGGAGTCAGTGCCAATGGGCCGCCCTTCGGCCCAGCGATTCGGGCCCGGGCGTGACCTGACATGCTCCAGATGGCGATGCCGCCGTCCGTGGACATGACCAGGGTGTGCCCGTCGGGGGATTGCGCCATGTCCGAGACGGCGTCCACGCTGTCGAAGACGCCGGGAGCCGCCAGCGCAGCCAGTAGGGGGCCCGAGCCGGTATCGGGGTCGAGCCGGTACGAGGTCAGGGCCAGTTGTTTGGCAAGTCCGGGATCCGTGTCGAGTATGCGTTCCGACTCGGCCGCCACCAGGCGGGCCACCGCGCTGTGCCTCTGGGCGACCGCGTTGTCTCGCTCGAACAAGGCGACCACTGCAGTGCCGGAGGCGATGAGAGCCAAGGCCACTATGACGGTGATCACCGTGCGCCGCACGCGCCGGCGCCGTGCCGCCGCACGGCGTGACACGGCAAGGAACGCGGCGATGTCGCCGGGCAAGCCGCGCTGCTGTGACCACTCCACGCCTGCTTCCAGGTCACTTCCGCCGAGGAGGTCGTCCGACCTGCTCGACTCCCGCCAGCGCGCCCAGCGTTCGCGCGAGCGTCGCAGCCAGTCCTGGAAGTCGCGGTCCCTGCCCACCCAGGCGCGCAGGGTCCCCCACTCCCGGATGAGCGCTTCATGGATGAGCTCCGCCACCGGCTCACCCTCGTCGTCGCGCTGTCCCGGCAGGGGCGCGGTACGGGTGACGACGACGCGGTCGCGCGTGAGCGCGCTGAGGACGTCCTCGGTCTGCTGTTCCCGGGCTTTCGCGGAAAGGCCGTCCGTGGTGTCCTCAGCCAGTTCGCGGAGGACGGCGAGCGGAACCTGTTGCCGGACGGCCGGAATATGGTGGGCCTCGTCGGCGGGCCGTACCAACGCGGTGAGGATCCGCCGTACGGTCGGCCGGGCTTCTTGGGGCAGTTGGCGTACCACGTCGTCGCACCATGTCGCGATGCCGCCGGAGACTTTGCCAAGGGCCTGGTACCCCTGGTGGGTGAGGTGCCCGTCGTTCTTTCGCCGGCGTTGCCACAGTCGGTGGAGGGTCAGTTCGAGCAGTGGCAGTACGGTGACGGGGGCCCGCTGCGCGCCGGCCTCGTCCGGGTCGATCGCGAGGATGTCGGTGACGATCCGGTCGGCCAGCCCCTTCTCGAAGTGTGCTCCCACCGCTTCGGCGGGTCGGGTGACGATCGCGTGCAGGTCTTCCTTGCTCAGCGTGGCCTGCACGCTCATCAGGCCTGGAGCGACGGCGTCCAAGAGGTCCGGGGCCAGAGCGGCCAGCCGGGGGTAGAAGTCGTCGCGCATGACCAGGAGCACTGTCAGGGCCGCGTCGGACGTGACCGCCGCGGCGATCTCCCGCAGGGCCGCACGCTGTGGCTCGGGTGTCTGCCCGTCAGGCGACGTGTGCGACAGCAGCTCCTCGAACTGGTCGACTATCAGCAGGACACGGTTGTGGTCAGGGAATTCGGCGAGTCGCCGCTCCACGGCGGTGGCGATGCCATGTGTGCGAACACCGAGCAGTCCCGCAACCTCGAGCGCGGACAGCAGATCATGTTCCGGGCGCACGGACACGGGCAACCAGCGGTCGCTGTCCGGTAGTTGTCCCGAGGCGAGCGCGGGGAGGACTCCCGCCTGGACGAGTGAGGACTTGCCCGCACCGGAGGGCCCGAGGAGCGCGACCGCCCTGCGCTGTCCCGCCAGTGCCTCAACGACGCGCTCTACAGCGGCTTCCCGCCCGTGGAACCATGCGGCGTGCTCCGTGGCGAAGGGCTTCAGTTCCCGGTAGGGGCACACATCGTGCAGGTTCAGCGCGGTGCACACCTTGCGTAGCGCCTGGGAGGGCGTGGCGTACGCGATGCCCAGGCCCTTGAGGTATGTGTCGGGTGCGGCGATCGCCGTGACCATGCCGATGACAAGGCCGGTCATCGCGTCGACGACGGGCGCGCCGCTGAATCCGGTCGTCAGGTCGTTGGCGGCGGTCAGTTGCAGCAACGGGTCGTCGGACCCCTGAGCGCCGCCGGGCGGCAGCAGGTCACCGGCTACCGCGAACCCGTGGTGGCCGCCGGGTGGAGCCTGGGCGGGAAACCCGAACGACTTCACATGGTGGCCCTGGCACCCCTCGGCGGAACCCAGCCGCAGTGGCCGGACCCCTGCGAGGGGGGCGTCCAGTTCCACCACGGCGATGTCCAAAGCCTCGGGCGCGCTCCACTGATCTGTCCGCACGTACCCCTCTTCGTCGGGGGCGCCCGGCGCGTGGGGGAAGGCGAATCGGACGCGGCCGCCGGGTCCGGACCCGGCTTTGACGACCACGTGGGCGCATGTGACGACGGTCCGGTCCGCCACGAGGAAGCCCGCGCCCGCCGTATGCTGTGCGCCGTCGAGCACCCGCACCACTGCAGTGTGGGTTCCGGGCTCCGAATCCTGCAGGGCACCCTGGGCCGGCGCGCTCACGGCGTCACTCCTCCACGGCGTCCCGCTGCCGTCCGGTGTCCTCGTGGCGCCAGGTCATCTTCACCTTGAGGTGGCAGCCGACGCCGGTCTTCGTGATCACAGCGCCCGCCTCGACGGCGAGATCAACACCGAACTCGACCTCCACCTCGTCGGGGCCTGCCTCCCGGAGTCGGCGCAGCACACTGCGTGCCGTGTCGGTCACGGGACCGAGTGCCGCCTCCAGCGTCACGGGCAGGTTCTGGACGGTCTGCGCCATCCGGCCCGCCTTCACCGGCCCGCCGACCTCGGGCGACGCCTCGATCAGTACCGATCCGCCGCCCTCCAGCTCCAGCCGGGCGAGCCCCTCGACCATGACCCCAACTCTCCTACGGTTTACGGTTGTTAGCACCCTCTCACGGGGGCGCGACGTAACACCAGGTGCCCCTGTGCGCAGAGCGCCCATTGCTTGGGTTTCATTCCCGAGAACAGTCGGGACGCATCACCCACCAACAAGCCTGACCAACCGCTACGAGGAACCGGCGCCCGCGTCCGGAGCTTCGGGCGGAGGATCCGCGGCGGTGATATGGGTCAGCAAATCCCGCGCTTCGCGGATGCGTGGATGTGTGGGATGGAGGAACTGCTCGCACTCCTGCCTGCCTGACGAGCCATCACTTCGGCCTCGTCGCGGCGGCCCAGACCGTTCAGAGCCGCGGCGATGACCGTGGCCGACTGCCCGCTCCCGGCGCGGGACGCGGGCGGCGTCGGCTGTCGGGACTCGGCGAGCGCCTCCTCGTACCGGCCCTGCCCGTTCAGGCTGCGCACCAGGAGAGACCGCAAGTACGCGGCTCTGTTCTCCGTCGCGCGGGGCAGATTGCCGCGCGCGACGGCCTCCGCCTCCTCGAATCGGCCCTGTCCGCACAGGGCTTCCGCCAGACACGCCGGAGCGGACAGCTCGAGGTCCGCCACCTGGGTGAGATGGGCCAGACGGGTCACCTCACGCAGGACGCCGGCGGCCTCGGACTCCGCGTTCGCGTACCGCTCCTGGCCGAGGAGAACGACCGCGCGATTGACCCCACCACCAGCAGAAGGGTCCGGCGGCTGCCGCTCGTCTGTTGCAACGCCGCTGTCAGCGCCTCCAGTTCGGGCAGCACGTGCTCCCTGCGTCCGTGCAGCACCGCGGCCGTCAGGGCGAACGTCCTCGCCATCCACACCGGCTCGGGACTTCGGTCTCAGACGCGCGGCGGCCGGGTCGCGAGGGCCTGCGCCCGGGCTTCGACTTCTTCGTACTCGCCCGTCGCGAACTGGTCCAGGAGACCGCGGAAGACCGTCGCCTGTGCACGGGAGATCCCGCCCGCAGCCCGCCCGAACAAGCCGATTTTCCTCTGCGTGAACTCCACGCGGTGGGACCTTACGGGCCCGCCTCGGTCCGTGCCTTCGGGGGGCCGGGCAGGGGGCTTCGGTGTCGGGGGTGCTGCGGCGTCGTCCTGTCCGGCAGGGACGTGAGGCCGGGACGGCGGTCAGGGCACGATGTAGCCGGCGGCGCGGAACAGTTCGTACCATTCTGCACGGGTCAGTGGCACGTCCGACCCAAGGGCGGAGTCCGCGACACGCTGCGGTGTGGTGGTACCGATGACCACCTGCATCCGGGCGGGGTGCCGGGTGATCCAGGCCGTCGCGATCGCCAGGGACGGCACATCGTACTTCGCCGCCAGGCGGTCGATGACGGCGTTGAGTTCGGGGTGGCTTGCCGAGCCGAGGAACGGGCCGTCGAAGAAGCCGGCCTGGAACGGTGACCAGGCCTGCACGGTGATGTCGTGCAGCCGGCAGTAGTCCAGGAGACCGTCGTCACGGCTGACCGACTGCTCCAGGCCCTGCATGTTGGCCGCGACACCCTGCGCGACGAGCGGGGCGTGCGTGATGGACAGCTGGAGCTGGTTCACCACCAGCGGCTGGCTGACGTGGCGGCGCAGCAGGTCGATCTGCCGGGGGGTGTGGTTCGAGACACCGAAGGCCCGTACCTTGCCTGCCGTGGCCAGCTGGTCGAAAGCGCGCGCGACCTCTTCGGGTTCGACCAGGGCGTCGGGGCGGTGCAGCAGCAGGATATCGAGGTAGTCGGTGCCAAGAGCCTTGAGTGAACCGTCCACCGACTCGAGGATGTGCTCGTAGGAGAAGTCGAAGTACGGGCCTTCGCGGACGATGCCCGCCTTCGACTGGATGATCAGCTTTTCGCGCTGCGAGGCGCTCAGTTGCATCGCCTCGGCGAAGCGGCGCTCGCAGCCGTGCAGCTCACTGCCGTACACGTCGGCGTGATCGAGGAACGTGATGCCCGCGTCCATCGCAGTGGCGAGGAGTTCGCGCACCTCCTCGTCGCTCTTGTCCTGGATGCGCATCAGGCCGAGCACGATGTTCGGGACGACCATGTCGGTGCCGGGCAGGGTGAAAGTCTTCACGATGGAGTCCTTGTCGGAGTGTGGTGTTCGGTGCCGGTACGGGGCGTCTCAGGCCGCCGTCAGGTGGGACATCTGTTCGCGGGCGAGTATGACGTCGGTGGCGGCCACCGAGTCACGGATGCCTACGGGGCGTGAGAACCCGGGGATCGGGACGACCGCGGGTGTGAGGGCAAGCTCCCAGGCCAGGGTCACGCGGTAGACGCCGATCGTGCGTTGCTTCATCGGATATCTACTCCGGTAGTGGAAGACAGGTGGTCAGAGGTCTTCTCGCACGGAAGGCCGGCCCTGCCCGAGCCTAGGAACAGCTGATCCAGAAGTCCAACAGCCGTTGGTCATGACATTGAGAAATGGAATGGATAAATGGGTCTGCGGCAGATGCATACGTGCTTGCGCCCGCCGAGGAGCGCCACGTCACTTGGGCAGCGGAACTCGAGGGAATGTGGCAGTCGGGTCCATCGGTCGCCGTCCGTGGCCTCGGCGACATCGGCCTTGCGCGGTGACCACCACGCCCTCAGGCCCTGTCAGGAGCCAGGTCGTCAGTGAGAAGTGCGGGGCTCTGTGGGCTGGACCGTGAATGGCTGAGGGTCTCATGACCCGTGGGTGGGACTTGCCGCCGCACGGAGTGTGGTCGCCTACGGCGTCGTGCACCGCACCGCGGTGGTACTGACCGCCGTGATCGCGCACCGTACTGGGGGTGAAATGTCTCCGAACATTGGGGCAACCACGACCGGCCTCTGAGGGTCTAGGGAGCGTGACACATCATCAGGTTCGCCATGAAGAGACGGCGGACCCGACGATCCCGAAGGGGGATTCCATGCGCATTCGCCCGGCCACCGCCGCCGTATTCCTTGCCACCGCCCTCTCCGCGACAGTGAATCCTGCATCCGCCCAAGCGGCGGACCGAGCGGCATCCAGCGACACGACGTTCTCGAAGGTCGTCGTCAACGCCGGTGAGGACATCGTGCTCGGCCTGACCACCAGAAAGACCATCACCATCGCGTGGACGGTGAAGGATCCCGACGGTGTCGCCGCTTCCTGGGCCTACCTGTGGCACGGACCCAACACCGACGACGCCGACGGCATCCTGCCGACCTACCCGCCGGCGGGCAAGTGCACGGTGTCGTCCACCGATCGCACCACCTCCATCTGCAAGGTGAGCTTCGCCGTGGACGCCGCGCGGGACGTCGACGACAACGACCTCGCCGGCACCTGGAAGGTGCTCGCCGAAGCACAGGACGTCAACGACGACTGGACAGCCGTCGACGTCGTCACCACAGTCCGGATCAAGCGGTACGCCAAGGTGACGGTGAACGCCTCGCCCGAGCCGGTGAAGAAGGGCAAGAGCATCACGGTCACCGGCAAGCTGACCCGCGCCAACTGGGAGAGCGGCACCTACACCGGTTACGAGGGTCGGCCGGTCCAACTGCAGTTCCGGAAAAAGGGCAGCACCACCTACACCACCCTGAAGACCGTCACGAGTGGCAGGAAGGGAGCGCTGAAGACCACCACCAAGGCCGGAACCGACGGCTACTTCCGCTTCCGCTTCACCGGCACCACCACAACCGGACCGGCCACGGCAGCCGGCGATTTCGTCGACGTCAGATGACGGTGACGGTGGCATCGCCTTGCATGTGCCCATCCACGCACGGCATTTCGGCGACGAGCAGGCGACATTCAGCTGGAGTACACGCCGATTCAAGGTCCGATCATCAGAGTTCGACCTCGTGTCTACTTCTCATTCGCGTATCGGCCTTGCCTCCGTATGCGCCGCGTCTTTGACGTTCTCGGGACTTGTCTTCACAGGGATGCTTGCCGCGCAGCCCGCGGCTGCCGCGGACCCTGCCGGATACCAGAATGTTCGGATCAACGAGGTCACCTCGTCGAACAACGACACGGTAGAGCTGTACAACGCCGGTTCGACCGCGGTGAGCATCAGCGGCTGGAAGATGTCCGACGACAGCTTCTCGCCGCAGTCGTTCAGCCCGTCCTCCACCACCATCCCGGCGGGAGGCTTCGTCACCTTCAACTCGCCCAAGGGGCTGGGTGACTCGGACAAGCTGGTGATCTACACGTCCGACGGCACGGTGGTCGACCGCGTCGAGTGGGCCACCGACAAGGCGAAGCCGGCGATGGCGCGCTGCGGCGGCGACGGAACCGGGGCGTGGGTGACCGTGACCGCGGCGACCACGTTCGGCGCTGCCAACGGCGCCGGGTGCCCGTCGTCGGTTCCGGAGGCGAGCCGGGTGCGGGTCAACGAGGTCACCTCGAACGGCGCGGACACCGTCGAGCTGCACAACGGCGGAGCGAGCGCGGTCAGCATCGGGTCGTGGAAGTACGTCGACAACGACACCAGCCACTCCCCGGCCTCGATCTCGTCCTCCTCGCCGAGCGCGACCAGCATCCCCGCCGGCGGCTACGTCACGTTCAACTCCACCATCGGCCTGGGTGACAACGACTCGCTGTTCCTCCTCGACAACAACGGCAACACCATCGACTCGGTGACCTGGGCGACCGATGGTGCCAAGCCGTCCGCCGAGCGGTGTGCCGACGCCATCGGATGGTTCCAGACGTCCACGAGTGCCACGCTCGGCAGCGCGAACTCCTGCTCGGGCTCCGGCGGAAACCCCGGCGGAGACCCCGGTGGTGGCACGGGCCACCTGTTGGGCGGCGGTGGCTCGCTCACCAAGAACTGTGCCCCCGAGGCGCCCTCCGGCACGGGTTCCCGCCCGTCGGGCACGCTGGCGTGGCCGGGCGGCCTGGATGTCACGATCGCCGACAATGTCTGCGCGTTCACCACGTCCACGGGCCCGGAGGGCCGTGACCTGAGCGGCCTGGCGTTCGACCCGGCCAACCCCTCGGTGCTGTGGGCCTCCAAGAACAAGAACTGGCTGTACAAGCTGGTCAAGAGCAACGGCAAGTGGATCCCGGACCCCTCGTGGAGCGCCACCGGCAAGCAGATCCGCTTCTCGGGCGGCTCCGGCGAGCCGGACTCCGAGGGACTGACGGTCGGCGCCAACGGCCACATCTACGTGAGCTCCGAGCGCGACAACACCAAGAACACGGTCCCCAAGGACACGATCATGGAGTTCGACCCGGCATCGACCGGATCGACGCTGACCCCGATTCACCAGTGGGACATGACCTCGCAGTTCCCGCAGCTCAACACCGGCGACAAGGACGACGCCAACCTGGGCTTCGAGGGTGTCGGCTACGTGCCCGACAGCTGGCTGACGGCGAACGGCTGGATCGACCCGCTCACCCACGCCGCCTACAACCCGGCGAACTACCCGCTGCACGGGTCGGGCCTGTTCTTCGCCGGCCTGGAGTGGGACGGCACGCTGCACGTCTACGGCCTCAACTCCGACGGAACGTTCACCACGTTCGGCACGATCGCCACCGGCAAGGCCTCGGTGATGGATGTGTCGTTCGACGCCGGAACCCAGCGCCTCATCGCGACGTGCGACAACACCTGCGGTGAGACGCACACGTTCATGAAGATCAACGCCAGTGGCGCGATCGTTCCGGACGTGACTTACACCGACCCCGCCGTCATGCCGACCGACAACCTGGAGGGCTTCGCGATCGCCCCGTCCTCGAGCTGTGTCAACGGCTCCCGCGAAGCCGTCTGGACCGACGACGGCGTCTACGGCTTCGGCTCCGGAAGCTCCTCCTACGGACACGCCCTCTACAGCGGCACCTTCCCCTGCTGACACCGACCGCACCAGCACGACCGCGAACAAGTCCGCCGGCACCCTGCGGTAATGCGGGGGCCGGCGAGGCGTCCGGGCCCGGGCTCGACGGGGACGACGGCGCTGTGCAGTGAGCACGCCACGGCCGCACAGGCGGCAAAGGGGTGGCCTCCCGCCGGGAGGCCACCCCTTCCGTTCCGCCATCTCCTACAGGCCACCCTCACCCATCCCCGCACTCCCGAGCACTGGCGCACGCCCCTCGCCGAACGCCGCCGCATCCTGGACCGCTCTTGCTCTAGCCGCAGCAGTGGAGTTCGCCGGCGACGGCGAATTTGCCGACCGCGACAAGGCCACCGTCGTGTGGGAACCGCGCACGTCGTCGCCGTCGGCCCGTTCGACTGAGCTAGCCGGGTTCGGGTTCGTCGTGGATGGTCAGTGCTCCGGCGAGGTCGAGGTCGGCGACAGTGCCGTGTGCTCCGGCGCGGACGAGCAGAACTGCGCCGAGCGCGGTGCTCCAGAACGTCCTGGCCTCCACGTCGAGCGGTCGATGGGCCCTCCAGCCACGACCGTCGATGAGTTGGCTCACGAAGCGCTCGGATTGCCGGAACAGCAACTGGAGGTGCTGGTCGATCACGGGGGCGAGTTCGGGCTTGGAGATCCCAGCGGCGAGTGCTCGCGCGACTGACGGGAGCGAGGGCATGGCCAGTACGGCGCGGGCGACGTTGCGGCGAAATGTCGCCGCATCGGGGGCTTGGCGACCGATGCGCTCAATCCGTCGGGCGTCGTGCAGCAAGCCGAGAAAGGCGGCGTGCACGAGCAGCGAGTCCTTGGAGCCGAAGTGGTAGGTGACCTGATTGGGGAAGGCGCCTGCCGCGTTCGCGATCTCCGCGACGCTCACCTCGGCGCCGGGCCGCTCCTTGCAGAGCCGTGCAGTTGCCTCAATCAGCCGGCGCCTCGTTGCGTGACCGCGGTCGCGCGACCGAGCCGACGTTGATCGAGCTTCGGTTCGCTTCTCCTCCACGCCGAAATTGTATGTGATACAACAAGGCTTTGTTCGCTTGTATCGCATACAAGAAAGGTCGAAGGGCATGCACCGGACTGAAGTCGTCGTGACCGGACTCGGCGCGATCACACCACTGGGGGCAGATGCGGCGTCCACCTGGGACGCCCTGCTTGCCGGCGAGTCCGGTATTCGCGGCGGCGTCCTGCACGGCCACGGGGACGCCGGCCTTCCCGACACCGTCGCGGGGACGATGGCGATCGACCCCGCCGAGTTGCTGCTGCCGGTACAGGCCAGGCGGCTCGACCGCTCGCAGCAGGCGGCCTTCGCCGCAGCGGCCGAAGCCTGGGCCGATGCCGGCGCCCCAGAGGTGGACCCGAACCGGCTCGCATCGGCGATCGGCACGGGCATCGGTGGCGTACAGACGCTGCTGAAGGAAGACGACGTACTGGAAACGGCCGGGACCCGGCGCGTCTCGCCACGCACGGTCCCCATGCTCATGCCCAATGCAGCGGCGGCGCTGATCAGTATCGAATACGGTGCACGGGCCGGGGTCTACACACCCGTCTCTGCATGCTCCTCCGGTGCCGAGGCGATCGCCCTGGGAGCCAGGCTCATCCGCGCCGGCGAGGCGGACATGGTCATCGCGGGCGGGACCGAGGCCGCGATCACCCCGATCACCGTCGCCGGCTTCGCCCAGGCACAAGCACTGTCGCGGCACACCGCCGAACCCGCCTCAGCGTCCCGGCCGTTCGCCGCGGACCGCAGCGGATTCGTCCTCAGCGAAGGCGCCGCCGTCGTGGTGCTCGAAAGCGCCGAGCATGCCAGCGCCCGTGGCGCGCGCGTCCACGCGGTGCTCGCAGGCGCCGGCATCGCCGCCGACGCTCACCACATCACGGCGCCCGCTGCCGACGGCTCCGGCCAGATCTCGGCCATGCGAAAGGCCCTCGCGCAAGCCGGTTTGGCTCCCGAGCAGATCAGCCACATCAACGCCCACGCCACCGGAACTCCGGTCGGCGACGTCGCCGAGGCGCACGCGATCGGGCAGGTCTTCGGCCGCGCCACCGTGACAGCCCCCAAGGCGGCGCTCGGCCATCTCTTCGGTGCCGCCGGCGCGATCGAAGCGCTCATCGCCATCCTCAGCGTGGAGCACGGCGTCATCCCGCCGACCCGCAATCTCACCACGGCCGGCGTCGGTCCCGACATCGATCTCGATGTCGTCGCAGAGCGACGAGGCATCCCCCAGGAGGCCGTGCTCAGCAACTCCTTCGGCTTCGGTGGGCAAAACGTCTCACTCATCGTCACCGGCACACGGCATCACGCGTCCCGTACAGCCCCGACCACACCATGACCCACGCGAACCACCATCGTCTGTGGAGGGGCGCCGCCGATTGACGCTCAAGGCGGCGCAGGCACAGGCGGACACAATGGGGGCATCGCATGGCTGATGTCGGGCAGCGACGGCCCCCGCATCGGCGGCCGGCGTGTCCCCCTGCAGTGGAGCATGCCCGACGCTCGCGACGGAGAGGGATGGGCCGGTTACTCCTTGCGCGCACGTGGTGTGCCGGAGGCGTGTCCGTGTGAGGGTGCGGAGTCCAGGTCTTGTTCGGCCCAGACGACTTTGCCGCCCGATTCCGAGCGGGCGCCCCATCTGCGGGACAGCTGGGCGACCAGGAAGAGGCCGCGGCCGTTTTCGTCGATGGCGCGTGCGTGACGCAGATGGGGGGAGTTGGCACCGGTGTCGAATACTTCGCAGGTCAGGACTTGGTGCTGGATCAGACGCAGTCCGATCGGGCCGGTGCTGTGGCGGACGGCGTTGGTGACCAGTTCACTGACGATCAGTTGTGTGCGGTCCCGGAGATCTTCCAAGCCCCATTCGGTCAACCGGCGGGCTGCCATGTGCCGGGCGTTGCCGACAGCGGTCCGGTCGTTCGGCAGCGTCCAGGAGGCGACCTGGGCGGGGCTGAGCGAGAGCGTCCGTGCCAGTAGCAAGGTGAAGTCGTCGGATGAAGCCTGACCCGGGAAGGGCTCTGTGGCTCTGGCGCACAGGTCTTCCAGGGAGCGACTGGGTTGTGCCAGGGCGGTGCCAAGGCAGCGCATTCCCACGTCGATGTCGTCGTCGCGGGTTTCGATCAGGCCGTCGATGTACAGGGCGAGCAGACTTCCCTCGGGCAGTTCCAGCTCCACGGCCTCGAAGGGGATGCCCAGGCCGATGCCGAGTGGGTCCGGTCGGCAGGTCGGGGAAGGTGACCCGGCCCTGCGGGCCGATGATCGCGGGCGGGGGGTGCCCGGCCCGCGCCGTGGTGCACCGGCGGGTGATCGGGTTGTAGACGGCGTACAGACAGGTGGCGCCTACGACCGTGGGGATCTGGTGCGCGGCATTGGCGTCCTCCTCGGCCAGTCGCTGGAACGTGTCATCGAGATGGGCCAGCAGTTCGTCGGGAGGCAGCTCCATGTTGGCGAGCGTGCGTACGGCGGTGCGGAGCGTGCCCATGGTCGCGGCGGCGTTGATGCCGTGTCCGACCACATCACCAACGACGAGGCCCACCCGGGCGCCGGACAGCGGGATGACGGCGAACCAGTCGCCTCCGACGCCGGCTTCCGCGTCGGCCGGCAGATAGCGCCAGGCCACCTCGACCGCCGCGCCCCCCGTCAAACGGTGGGGGAGCAGGTTGCGTTGCAGCGCGAGGGCTGTGGTGTGTTCGCGGGCGTATTGGCGAGCGTTGTCCAAGGAGAGCGCGGCCCGGGTGACGAGCTCCTCGGCGAGGAGCAGGTCATCCTCGCGAAACGGAACGGGGTGCTCCGTGCGCAGAAACACCGCGACACCCAGGACGGCGCGCCGCGCAATGATGGGCACGATCATCAGGGAGTGCATCCCATACTCTCGGATCTTTTGCACCCGCGCTGGGTCGTGGTCGATCCATGTACCGGGGGAGGCGTCCGTCACCGGTTCCAGATGGGACCTTCCCGTGTGGAGAACGTTGGCGAGCGGCGAGGTCGGAGGGACGAAGTCAGTCTCCCCTTGCACACGGGACGACTCCGGGGTTCCAGGGCGGATCGAGGCCTGACCTGCACGGAGGAAAACGGAAGGGCGACCACTCGTCCTGTCGATTCGAGTCGGGGGCTCTTCGCCGAACCCAGCGAAAAAACTCGATGGCTCCCTCCACGCCCCGGCGGTAGACGCCCAGGCCGGAACCGTGCCCGGCGCCGCTACGGGAGATGTGCGGCGTGATCCGCAGGGCGCGGACCTGGTCGCGGTATCTGTCATGGTCGTGGCCGCGATCTGCGTAGATCCGGTCCGGGTGCCGGCGACCGCGTTTGCCACGGACCGGCGGGACAGCCTGGATCAGAGGGTCAGTTGGGTGAAGTCGGGAACATGATCACGCGGTCTTCGGTCATGTCGCAGGCCCGACTCGTCCTGCGTGTGCGTGGGGAGGGCTGCACACCAAATACGTAACCGCGACACGGGGTGGGTGCGTTGGATCTGCATGTGCCATCCGGATGGTGCCCTGTTGATACGGAGTGTCCAGTTCGGAACCACCGTGGCAATATCCGTCACTTCAGGGCGCCGAGCAGTGTGTAGAGAGTTTGTCCTCAATTCGTGTTCATGTCTGCACGGATGAGCAACCTGTGCGTTTGACTCCACCGGTGGGAAAGTCGATGGATTGGATGATCGGTGCGCTCCGTAATTCCATCCGTTGTGCCGCCAGGGTCGCGCGAAGATATCCGGGAACCTGTGTCGTACTCCTGCGCTCGAGGCCCACCTTGTGTTTTCAGCGGGGCCCGCCCCCTTGCTGAACCTCCATGCGAAGGGGACTTTCACATGAACTCCGCGCGGTGAGCAACTCAGTCGTCCTGGTGCAGGCCGACGCAGTCAAGCATGAGGCCCTGAGCTTCAGCGGCGAGTGCCACCAGGTCGGCGTCTTCGCCGCCTTCTGAGAGGCAGCCCGACTGCCTACTGCTGAGCTGTCGGAAGTTGTCGACGTTGCTCATCGTCGAGTGCCCGTTCATGGCCCCGAGACGGCCAGGGGGCGCTCATGCATTGGCAGCGTCGCCGCCTTAACGGCCGGTTCGGCTGCGGAGCAGGTCGGCATAACGACCGTTTTCTCCGTCGCTTGTGCGGAGCGGGTGCGGCAGCGGTTTCGTGAAGGTCGGGTGGTGAATCTGAATCGATGCCTCGGAATCAGTGTGAACTTTCTGGATCCAATGGGCGATCCAGAAAGGTCAACGGGGTGGTGTCGGGTGAATCTGCTGCAAGGGCGGCCGAAATCCCGCGGCTTGTTTTTACCTCAGCGTCTGAGGTAGGCAAGTGGCGTGAACAATCATCCCCATGGCACACAGCCGGCGCATGATCCCTACGGGAGCAACCGTAGCCACGGAGATCACCCTGGCTATCAAGAGAGCTATCCCGGCGGACGGAGCGACTACGCCTACTCGAACCCGACGCCCAGCAGCGCTCCGCGCCGTCAGCGCCGTCAGCGCCGTGAGGGCGAGAGCCGGGACCGCGCGGCGCTCGTCATCCACACGATCGGCGACATCGCCGCCGGCTTCCTCGCTTTGTGGATCTTGCTCTACATGCTGGACGCGAACCAGTCCAACGGCTTCGTAGAGTTCGTCCGCGGCGTGGCCGAGTGGCTGGCCGGCTGGTCGCAGGACATCTTCACCATGGACACCGAGGGCCTTCGTGTTCTTCTCAACTACGGCCTGCCCGGGCTGGTTTACCTGGGCGTGGGGCACGGCATCGCGGCATGGGTGCGCCGCCTCTGAGCCGAGGGAACTGGAGAAGCGGGACGAACGCGAGGACCGCCCGTGACCCGCTCGGCGTGAAGGAGAGCGATCCCCGGCTGAGAGCCATCCGTCGGCTCCGTGCCTGGATCAAGGCCCTTGAACGGCGAGGACAGCGGGCAGCTCAGTGGGCGGATCGCGGATTTTCCTACCATGCACCGACTCCCGCGCGCCTCGTTCGCGGCTTGGCCTCACGGCACGAACAGGTTTCCCGCCAACTGGTGCTCCAGAAGGTAAATCATGGCTTCCAGCGCCTGAGCGGGGTGCCCACGAACGGCCGGCGCCCCCGATACTCCCGGATGCCACATCCTCCGATCGCAGAGTCCTGGCCGGGTGCTGGGGTAAGGAGAAGGCTCGGATTGCCTCTGGCGTGCGCATCCGGGGCTGTCGCCAGTGCCCAGCCTTGACGTACTCGATCCGCATGTGGCCGATGTACTCAGGTGGAGGTGAGTACCTGACCTCTGGCCGGTGATGGGGTGAGCCGAAACGCTTGGGGCATGCGCCAAGGAATAGTGAAACCCGTTCGCCATCTCCTGCCGATCCTCGCGCTGGCTGGGGTGTCGCTGGCGCTGTGGGCTGCTTGGCTCGGCTGGGACCAGCATCGTGACGTGCAACCAGATGGCACGACGACCGGCCCGTACGGGGCGTGGCAGGTGATCGGGCTGCTACTGACGCTGCTGGCAGTGGTCTACTGGGCAGCATCCCGGCGCTACATCGCCGGCGCTGTGATCGGCACCACGGCCGGCCTCACCATTGCCGCCTATTTCGACTGGTCGGACGACTCCAGTGGCCTCTTCATGGTCGGCGTCGGGATGGTCATGATGGGGAGCCTTGTTGTGACGGCCGTTGCTTGCGCCGTGATCGCCTCTGCGAAACGAGACGGATGACGGATCGGAGCTTGACGCACGCTGAGTCGCTCCCGGCAGTCACTACTGGTTTCGGTGTGGGACTGCTCAATTGCCGTCAGAGACACGAAACGCCCTGGAGCGAAGATCCCCTTGGGCGCTTTGTCGGTGACACCTGGCTGAATTCCAACCTGCGGTCGAGCGGCGTCCACGCCCTTACCGGCGAGCTGTCTCACGTAACAGACTGCTCATCGTCGGTCGTCACCTCTTCAGTGGCGCGCTGTGCGGGAGAGCAGGCATGGTAGCGAGCCGGCGCGCGCCGTAGTTCCTCCAGTTCGACGTCCGGCAGGCTGCAGCCCCGGGCGAACTTCAACACGTCGTCCGCCACGACGCGCAGCTTCGTGCTCCGCACCTTCGAACTTTTCCGGGCGCCGGACAAGCGGCGGTGATCCGGTCGCTCCAGGTCCGAGCCGTTTCCGCGGGCCAGGCTCCATGCGACGGGAGACCCGCTGTCGCCTGTGGATGCTGCTACCGGGACATGGTGCCCGCAGCGTGGGAGCTGACCGGAGCCGGCTGTTTGGTGCGGGGTCTGCGGCGCACCGTCCCGAAGGGCTTGACAGAAGAAATCACCACGGTCGCGATCAGTACGCCGCAGGCTGCGGCCGAATCGCGGACCAGCCCGGTGGCGTCGGCGACGGGATGCCGGGCCAGCGCCGCCGAGGCTGCCGTCCCCAGGCCCGGAACCAGCACGAACGTGGCCAGGACGGTGCCTCCGGCCGTCACCGCGAGGCTTATCACCACCCACCAGTGGCGCAGCAGGCCCCAGGGCGTGAGCAGGCCCAGCGCGACGCCGGTGGCCAGGGCCAGCACGGCCAGCGGCAAGAGCAGCAGTTCGCCGATCAGGTGGGCGGCCGGGTAGACGGTGACCGGGTCGCTGCCCAGTCGCCCCGCCGAGGCCAGGGCCAGCACGGCGGCGTCGCTGCCCAGCAGCCCGACCGAGACCGTCACGTGTGCGGCCCGTAGCGCCTTGCGCCACCGCGGCGGCAGCAGCGTGCCGCGGCGGCGGGTGCGGCGCGCGTTGTGCGGGTGCGGCGTTTGGGTGGTGGGAGCGAACGGGGCGGGGTCCTGCGACGGGGTGTCCACGAGCCTCGCGTCCTCCGTGTCCGGTGTGTGTCCTGTCGGGGGCGAACGTCGCCTCCGATCCTGGACTCGGGTCGTGCAGACGTCGTCCTCCCCGGGGCGGCACACCGCCTACTACGGGGGAAGTAGCGGGGAGCCGTAGGACACCCCGTCAACAGGCCGGACCTGCTCCGGGGTACCAAACCATCTCAACGCCCCAGCGGCATGCGCACGAACCTGCGAGTCCTGTCGGTGCCGCATGCAAGACAGCCTCCCTGTTTCATCATTGGGGGATCGATGGACGAGATGGGACGAGTAGTCCTTGCCGCTGGGCATCTGGCACTCAAACCACGAGGCCCTCGGTGGGTCCGTACCTGACTGTGTGTTTTGGACGCCGTCTTCTCCACCAACGCCCACTACGAGCGACACACAGCCCCAACCTGCCATCGCTACGCGGCCTGGGCAGGCATCTCAGTTCCGCTGTCACGTAGCGCGCAGTTCCCCCGTCCCCGACCAACTCAGGCAGGTCACGCGCCTGCGCTCGTCCACGTGGTGTCACTCGCGCACAAATGGTCCACGACCGACAAGGTGGTCACCCGCCAGTCGCCGGCCCTTCCGCCCGGCGGCGCACGTCGCGCAGAAGACGGATCACCAGTAAGCGATGGATGCGGGAGCCGATGACGATCAAGCGATAGACCCGCCCATGGGGCCAAGGGAACGCCGCATACGTCGAAGCGCTGAGCAACGTCCCGCCGGGGTGTTCGGCGAGGGTGAGTAGCAGCTCGTAGCGGGAAAAGTGGTGACATCCCGTCAATCGGAGACGGTGCCCAGGGACGGCTTCGGCTACGCGGAAGCCCGGGAGCGTCGCGCCCTTGGCGATGGACTCACCGGAGGTCCGATTCGGTGAAGCACCCAGCAAGCGGACGAACGTTTCGGAGCCGGCAAACTGCGGGACCTGTGCAGCCAGAGCACTCCAAACCACGAAAGCCGGAGCAGACACGAGCACGCGATGCTCGTCAACGAACGGCAGTGCTTCGGTCACTCCCCTCACCCCCGTCCGGCTTCAGACGCATCCACGATTGCCCCCGTTCACGCCGCCGCCTCACGACACTCTCTGCGGACGACCTTCGCTTTACAAATTCGTTCTCCACCCTATGCAGCTGGAGCCCGCCTCATGGACCGGTGCCGTACGCAACTGCTGGTCGCCGCCGCCGTCCGCTGTCGTTGATGTCACTCGTGGATGTCAGAACGGTGCAACCACGTGTAAGCATGTCGCCGTGATCACCATCGATGTCAGCGAGGTGAGCGACGAGCGCTCTCTCCACCTGCTTCTGATGCGGGAGCTGGACTTCCCGGAGTTCTACGGCATGAACTGGGCCGCCTTCTGGGACGCAATCACCGGACTGGTCAGCATCCCAGACCATGTGCGCTTTCTCGGCTGGGATCAGCTTGCCGCCGACGTTCCCCGCGGGGCCGCCATGCTTCGCCGCGCGCTCGACGACTACCAAGCCACGTATCGCCCGGAGTTCGTCGCTGAGTATGCCTAGCGATGAGCAATTTCCGGGCTTCGGCATGACCCTTTCAGGCCTTGGCCAGCCCTTTCATGACGTGCGGCAGAGCCGGTCGCGGCGCACACTTCTTCGCCGTGGAGATCATCAAGGGCGAGCTGCAGCGTCTTCGGTCCGGTCTTGGGGCCGATGACGGCCGACAGCAGCCGTTTCTCGTACGTGGCCGGTTCACCGCCGAGGATCCGGCGCGGGTCATCGCGAATGCCCGCGCTGTGCTGGCGTGTGTGCTCCAGCAGACGAGTGACTGGCCGGCGCTCGAGCGATGGTCGGAGCTGCTGCCGACGGGGTTCGTGCAGCGTTGCGCGCCTGAGCCTGCGGACCCGGAGCCCGGCCGGCCATTCGATGCCGACGCCTGGTTGCAGAAGTGGCGGGCGATGACGTCCGAGCAGAAATCAGCGTTCAGCCAAGAGCCTTGGACACTGTCGGACTGGCTCTACTACTTCGACCCGACCGATGAGGGCATAGGCCACGACCGCAGCTGGTGGTGGTGGGACGCCGGGTCCGATGAGTCAGGCAACGGCTGGGTTGAGGTGGCCACCACTGGCTGGCCGTTCGGCAGCGGTTCGCTGTCCTGGCTGATCGAGGCCAGCGGTGGCAGGGATCTCGCTTACGGGCCCTGACCTACAGGCGCATTCGGGGACATCCACCTTGTAAGGGCGGACGTGATCTGTGAGGGAGGTCCCCAGGTCACTCCGGCTGTCGTGGCTGCACAGGTGAATGGCGCATCTCGACTGCGGCAAGCCGTTGTTGACCGTGGCTGACCGCGTGATGTGGCACGACAGCGGCACGGGCGTCCAGGGCCACGATTCCACCGTTCGTCACTTCAGATGCATGGGGACGATCGGGAGCTGTTCCCTGTAGGGCCATGTGAAGGTGCGGTCAGGTTCTAGATGGGCGTCTCCCCAGTGGATGGCATGGATTCCGTTTTCGGCGTCAGCCGTGAAAAACACACAGACCAGCCTGGTGGAAGCTCCCAGCTCCTCGAACGCTTCGTGCAGCCCTCGGTACTCCTCGGTCGCCACGTCCTCATCGATGTCGAACAGACCTTCCGGAGGCTGCGGCCCGTGCGCTCGGAACAGCCGGTGCCGAGTGGGTGACGCATTGGCGGGCAGTCGGGCTCGGTCGAGGGGCCTCGGCTTGTCTGCGTACCGGAACGGAAAGAGTGCGTGATCGTTAATCACGGCGTACTCGTAGCCGCGCACGTCTCGCACGGCTTCCCCTAGCTCGCGCGCCGTCTCCGCCAGGTTCTCGCGTACGACGCCCGCAAGGGCGACACCGTACGGACTCCGCTTCTTGAGTCCCGCAGCGAGATGCGCGGCATGAGCCTTTCCGTGTGCCTCTGCCAGTTGCATCGGGACCGCAGCGGCAAGCGCGCCGGCGTGCCTCCCAAACCGCTCAACGGCCCAGGCCGACGGACCTGCCGGATAGCCACCCAACACCGACATGCAGCGTTCCCCTCCCCCCAGGCTTCGTCTCTGAACTGTGTGACACGTAGACGAAGGGCACACAAGGGGGCGATCCGGCCAGGGCGCGACCGGACCTGCTCCTTGCTCAGACCAGCCACAACTGATCGTCGGCGGCCGTGACGTGCCGCCGCCTAATCGATCAACGCCCTGACCTGCTGCTGAGCTCGGGGCATTTGTCGGCGTTGGTCACTATTGAGTGCCCTTCCACCGCCCGAGGACGGCCCGGAAGGGCGCTTGTGTCTGCCAGCGGGGAATCCTGTTCAGCGCTCCTACTGCTCCCAGTGCCGATGGTCGGCCCACCGGTCGATCTGGGCCTGGGCGACGGCTGCGCGGTTAGCGTTCTCGCCGGGCCGAAGAGTCCTGAGAAGCGTGCAGGCGCCGCGCCCAACATGAAGTTCCCGAAAGCGCCGGCTGGGTCGGCACTGCACCCCTACGGCGCTGTATTATTGATGTGTCGTCAGTTGAGACTAGGGGCAGGGGTTTGGGGTTCGACTCCCCTTGCGTCCTTCCTCGTACTCGCTTCGGCCGCGTTGGCATTGAGGTTCGTTGCACTGGTCCTAGTAGGGCTTGGTCAGGTCGGTTGTGGTGGTGCGTGTCCTGTGGGCTGGGTGTGGCGTTGAGTGTGCGTGACTCCGGACGAGATTGCTGTGGTGCG
>NZ_LMWH01000116.1 GCF_001507435.1 Streptomyces sp. NRRL F-5122 | reverse complement strand
ACGCGACAGCCGCCTCGGCCTCCACCTGCGAACCATGGGTGAGCCAGTTCCCGTAAGCGATCTCGCTGATGATCAGGCCACTGCGGCCGAGATGACGGTATTCCATAGAGGCAATCCTTCGTTGGCATGTGCGGGGCTCGCGACATGGCCCTGTGCGCACGCACCACGGTCTGCCGACAGCTCGGCAGCCGGGCAATCGGTCGCCACAGGGACGCTTGTCAGCTCATCAGATCATTTCATGCCCCGATGACGACAGCAGATGACTACCACTGCTGAACGTACTCTGCGCAGGGTCACCCACAGCGTCCGGGCAGGAGCGTATGCGCCCGTCAGTCCTTGACGGTCATCTCCCCCAGCTCGGACCAGTCGTCCTGCTCCAGGACCGTGTTGATGATCCGCGGCGTCTCGGTCAGGTGAGCAGGCAGGTTCTCCATGGCAGCCCGGAAGTGCTCGGACTGGACGTGTGCGGCGCCCGCGTCGCCGTCCCGGAATGCCTCGACGAGCACATACTCGGCCGGGTCCTCGAGGCTGCGCGACCAGTCGAACCACAGGCAGCCGGGCTCGTTGCGCGTCGCCTCGGTGAACTCGTGCGTGATCTCGGGCCACTGCTCCACGTACTCCGGCTTGACCCGGAACTTGACCGTGATAAAGATCATTTCACGCTCCCTGTTCGCATGTGATCTTCACTCATCGTAGGACGACGTGCGACCGCGGCGCGCAAGGGGCGATGGCCCGAACGCCCGAAGAAGCCTACGGCGAAGGTGACGTTTCCGGCCCTCTTTGCGCGGATCACTTCGTCGGGCGCGGCGATGGTCGGGCGACTCCATGGCTGCGCCCGCACCGGACCGTCCCCACCGCGCCCCAGAAATCGATCATGGATCATGCCTCCGTGTGCCGCCGCGCGCCACCGGGCGTTCCTCGCCCCGACCCGCCCGCCCCGTGCGGGGCCACGAACTCCCGCGGAGGTACCGCGCGGGCCGGTGAGCGCAAGGACACGGGAGGGCCGATATGAGACCGTAGAGCCAGGTATCCGCCCGTGGAATGGACCCCCGTATGGGTCGCACGAACATGGCGCATGAACACCGGGGCGATCCGCTCGGGATCACGTCCGCGGCCGTCGTCCTCGTGGACACCCACGGCTTGATCAAGTATTGGAGCGCGGCTGCCCAGAACCTGCTCGGATACGCGGCGGCCGAGGTACTCCGGCGGCCCGCGACATCACTCCTGCTGTCCGAGGACGCGCTTACGTACGCATGGTCCGAGGCACGGCGGGTGGGAGCGGGCTGGGAGGCGGAGGTCACCGTACGTCACCGCGCGGGTCATCCCCTCGAGGTCGCGCTGCGGGCGTGCCCCGTGCGCGCCGGAAACGGGTCCGAGTGGCTGATCGCGGCCTGTGACATCGCCGCATCGCGCAGGTGGGAGCTGGACCAGGCGGTGGTGCGCACCCTGCTCAAGGAGCGGGCGCTCACCGGCACCGGGCCGGACGAAGAGCCTCGGCCCCCGTGGGTGAACCCCCTGCCGGCCGGTATGGAGGGCCCGCCGCAGGATGCACCCGTACTCCCCCCGTCCACCCTGTGTGCACGACGGATGCCGTCGGCCGTGGACGCGCCGGCCGGACCGGCCACCGGGCTCGGCCGTGGGCAGGGCCCACGCCGCTCGTCACGCCGGCTGGCGAACCAGGGGAAGGCGCTCGGACCGCGTTCCACCACCGTCGCCGTTCCGTCCTCCGACGAAGCGCGCGAACGGCTCGCCCTCATCAACGAGGCGGGGCAGCGCATCGGCACGACGCTGGACCTCGACCACACGGTGCGCGAACTGGCCGAGGTGCTCGTGCCCGAGCTCGCCGATTTCGCCGCGATCGACCTCTTCCAGGGAGGCCTCACGGCGAAGGAGGTCACGGGCGAACCGGTGTCCGGCGGGACCCTGCACAGGGCGACCAACCTGTCGATCCACGAGGAGCACCCGGAGGTGGTCGTCGCGATCGGGGAACCGACCAGATATCCGGCACGCTCCCCGCAACGGCGGTGCCTGGAGGCCGGACGGTCCATCCTCGATCCCGTGCTGGCCCCGACGACCTGGTGGCTCGCCGACGACCCCCTGCGTCTGGAGAAGCTGCACCGGATCGGTGTGCACACCCACCTGACCGTGCCGCTCCGGGCACGGGGCGTGACCATGGGTGTGGTGACGCTGCTGCGCTGGGAGAACCCGGACGCCTTCGACGAGGACGACCAGTTGCTCGTCGAGGAACTGGTGGCCCGAGCGGCGGTGTGCGTGGACAACGCCCGACGGTTCGCCGCGAGCACAACGCGGCGCTCACCCTTCAGACGAGCCTGCTGCCGCCCGATCTGCCCGACCACAGCGCCGTCGAACTCGCCTATCGCTATCTGCCGACCGATGCCGAGGCCGGCGTCGGTGGCGACTGGTTCGATGTCATACCCCTGTCCGGCGCACGAGTCGCGCTCGTGGTGGGTGATGTCGTGGGTCATGGGATCCACGCCGCGGCGAGCATGGGCCGGCTGCGTGCGGCCGTGCAGACGCTTGCCGATCTCGACCTCCCGCCCGACGAGCTCCTGGCCCACGTCGACGACCTCGTCCTGCGCCTGGCGGACGAGGCGGAGGCGGCCACGGACGACCCGATGGTCATCGGCGCCACATGCGTCTACGCCGTGTACGACCCGATCTCGGGCAAACTCAATGTGGCGCGGGCCGGGCATCCCAGCCCCGCCATCGCCCATCTCTCCGAACCCGTCGAGTTCCCCGACATCCCCGCCGGTCCCCCGCTGGGACTGGGCGGTCTGCCCTTCGAATCGGCCGAGATCGAGGTGGAGGAGGGAAGCGTCATCGCCCTCTACACCGACGGGCTGATCGAGGCCTCGGACCGGGACGTCGACGTCGGCTTCGAGCGGCTCTGCTTCGCCCTGGCCCATCCCGACCGGCCTCTGGAAGAGATCTGCGACACGATGGTCCGCTCGCTGCTGCCGGACCACCCCCATGACGACGTCGCCTTCCTGATCGCACGGACGCACCGCCTCCCCCTGGACCGCGTGGCCTCCTGGGAGGTGCCCTCCGACCCCCGGGCTGTGCACGATGTGCGCTGCGAGGCCGTCCGGCAACTGACGGAATGGGGCCTCGAGGATCTCGCCTTCACCACCGAACTCATCGTCAGTGAACTCGTCACCAATGCCATCCGACACGCCAGCGGACCGACCGCACTCCGGCTGATCCTGGACCGCAGCCTGATCTGCGAGGTGTCGGACGCCAGTAACACCTCCCCGCACATGCGCCGTTCACCCATCACCGACGAAGGAGGCCGGGGGCTTTTCCTGGTCGCCCAGGTCGCACAGCGCTGGGGCACCCGGTACACCGGCACGGGCAAGACGGTGTGGGCGGAGCAACCGCTGCCGTCCGGTGACGTCCCCCCGCGGAGGTGATCGCCTTGGACCCCTCGACTCTTGAGGCCATGAAGGCCGCCCTGCGCGGTCCGGTCATCGGCCCGCAGGACGCGGAGTACTCCCGGGCGCGCACGGTCTACAACGCGATGATCGACAAGCGCCCGGCCGCCGTGGTGAGATGCGCGGATGCGGCGGATGCGGCGGCCGCCGTCGACTTCATCCGCGACAACGGCCTGGAACTCGCGGTCCGCGGGGGCGGCCACAGCGGCCCGGGTCTGTGCCTGGTGGAGGACGGCGTCACCGTCGACCTCTCCGCGATGCGCCGGGTACAGGTCGACCCGGTCGCCAGGACCGCTCGGGCCGACGGCGGCTGCCGACTTCGGGAACTCGACCACGCCACACACGGGTTCGGGCCTGCCACGCCCGGCGGCATCGTCTCGACGACCGGTATCGGCGGGCTCACGCTGGGCGGCGGACACGGCTACCTCACCCGCACGTACGGACTCACCGTGGACAATCTGCTGGGCGCGGACGTCGTGCTGGCCGACGGCAGCTTCGTTTCGGTGAGCGAGACAGACCACCCGGACCTGTTCTGGGCACTGCGCGGTGGCGGCGGCAACTTCGGTGTGGTGACCTCGTTCACCTACCGGCTCCACCCGGTGCACACGCTCGGGGTCGTGATCACCCTGTGGCCGGTGGACGGCACCCGCGAAGTGCTCGCGTGGTACCGCGACTTCCTTCCGCGGGCGCCCGAGGACGTGTACGCCTACTTCGCGCTGTTCGTCGTTCCTCCCGTCCCGCCGTTCCCCGAAGAACTCCACGGGCAGAGGATGTGCGGCATCGTGGGGTGCCACACCGCTGAACCCGACCGCGTGGAGGCGGCGTTCACGTCGCTTCGGGAGCCGGGTCCGCCGACCTTCCACTTCACGGCGGCGCTGCCCTATCCCGCGTTGCAGAGCATGCTCGACCCCATCATCCCGGCGGGCTACCAATGGTATTGGCGGGGCGACTTCTTCGATCGCATCCCGGATGCGGCGCTCGACGTGCACCTCAGGTACGGCGAGCACATCCCGACCCCGCTCTCGCTCATGCACCTGTATCCGGTGGACGCGGCCGCACACCGGGTGGGCCCGGACGACACCGCCTGGAGCCACCGGGACGCCGTCTGGTCCGCCGTCTTCGCCGGGGTCGACCCCGATCCGGGCAACGCCGGTACCATCAGGCAGTGGTGCGTCGACTACTGGCAGGAGATGCACCCGCACTCCATGGGCGGCTCGTACGTGAACTTCATGGGTGAGGACGAAAGCCGCGACCGGGTGCGGAACACCTATGGAGACCACTACGACCGGCTCGCACGGGTCAAGCGGACCTACGATCCGGACAATCTCTTCCGTGCGAACCAGAACATCGAGCCCGCCCGGAACCTGTGACCTGAAGGCCCTGCACGCTCCGGCCTGCTCCAGCATCTTCTAGCGAGCGGCGTACGGGGGCAGTTGGGCCCGGCTCACCCGCTCGCCCAGCACCTCGGCCATGAACGGGTTCCAGCGCGGTGACATAGACCAACTGTGTATGGTGATCGCTGTGAGCGAACTCGGCTTGGTGAAACGGCAGTTCGGGCACCGTGCCCGGCTGGCGCTCAGCACTGCCGAAATCCGGCTCCTGGACGACCAGGCGCACGCGGCCCGCACGATGTGGAACTGCCTGCACTCCTGGTGGACGATGCTCCCCAAGGGCAAGCGCACCCTTGCCGCCGCCGACGAAGCGATACGGCAGGGGCGTAAGGATCTCGATTACCTCGGCAAGCTGCCCGCGCAGGCCGCGCAGGCCGTCTTGAAGACGTACTTCCAGAGCTGGAAGAACTGCTGGGAAGGCCGCGCCGGCGAGCCGAACTACAAGGGCCGCTTCCGCTCCGCGATGTCCGTGGACATCCCGCAGGGTCGGGACCTGAACATCGTCCGCGTGCACCGCCGCTGGGGCATGGTCAACATCCCCAAGGTGGGCCGGGTTCGCTTCCGCTGGACCATGGACCTGCCCGTGGGCAAGAAGGCGACCAAGGAGAACCGGATCACCGGCGCCCGGCTGGTCAGGGACGCTTTGGGCTGGCACATCGCATTCCGCGTGCAGACCTTGGAGGCCAGGCCCGAGCCCCGCCAGGGGCCGGAGGTCGGCATCGACGCCGGAGTGAACGTCCCCCTCGCCCTCTCCAACGAGGACCACCAGGACCACGGACGTCCGCCCCGTCTCCCGGACGGAACCGCTGACCGGGACAAGTGGCTCACCCAGAAGGAGAAGGCCAAGCTCCTCACGCTGGAGCGGCAGGCCGCACACCAGAAGTCCTTCCGCAAGAAGGGGGAGAAGACCTCCCGCCGCTTGCAGCACACCTACGACCAGATCAAGCGGCTCCGAGCAAAAGCCACGCGACGAGCCTTGGACTGGCAGCACCAGACGACCACCTACCTCGCCCGCACCTACGGCACGGTCGTGGTCGAACAGCTCAACATCCTCGGCATGACCAAAGCGCCCAAGCCGAAGCCCGACCCCGACAACGAAGGCAATTACCTGCGCAACGGGGCCAAGGCCAAGGCCGGTACGAACCGCTCCATCACACAAGAGGCGTGGGGGCGGACGGTCATGATGCTGACGTACAAGCTCGCCCGGCGCGGCGGCGAGCTGGTCAAGGTACCGGCCCCGTACACCTCCCAGCGGTGCTCAGCGTGCGGCTTCATCACGCCAGGCAGCCGAGAGACCCAAGAGCTGTTCGCGTGCAAGAACACCGAGTGTGGATGGACCGGAAACGCCGACTGGAACGCGGCCCGGAACATCCTGCACCTGTATCGGATCGGCCACATCATCATGGAGATCCCGGCCGCCGGAAGGCGCGGTCGTAAGGCGGGTAAATCCGTCAAGCCTGTCGCCGAAAGGTAGACGGGAATCCCGTCCCTGAGCTTGCGAAGAGAGGGGAGAACTTCAAGCCTATGTGACGAACTTCTACCCCGCCTCCGTCCGCAGCACGGCTCTCGGCTCGGCCTCCGGCATCGGCCGTATCGGCTCGATCGTCGGCCCGTCGATCACCGGAGCCCTGGTCACGGCCGGTATCGGGCATCCGTGGGGCTTCTACTTCTTCGCAGCGGTCGCGGTCCTCGGCTTCCTCGCCGTGCTCACCCTGCCGCGCCAGGCGCAGGGCCTGCGGACCCAGGCCGTCGAGGCCGTCGCCTGACGCACGACGTACCCCCGTCTCCATACCTGTGCGGCGGTGCGGGCACTCACCCCTGAGGCCCGTACCGCCGTCTCCCCTCCGTCACCAGGCCGTCGGCCGGAGGAACAACACGGACAGAGTCCCGGAGGCAGCGACCCCCTTTCCCAAGCAGGCCGCGACTCAGGACTGTCGACGTCGTTATCGGGTGGCGGACCGAGCCACCGCTGGTGAAGATCGCTGCATGCCTGTCTTCCTGGAAACCGAGCGGCTGGTGTTGCGCCCGTTCACCGAGGCCGACGCCGAGCACCTCTTCGCTCTGGACAACGACCCCGTGGTCATGCGGTTCATCAACGGCGGCAAGCCGGTCAGCCGCGAGTCGATCCGCACCCAGACGCTGCCGCGGCTCCTCCGCGACTACCCGTGCCTCGGCACCCGTGGTTACTGGGCCGTCGAGGAGAAGGCCACCGGGACTTTCCTCGGCTGGTTCGAGTTCCGTCCTCTCGACGCGCACAGGGCCGCCGTGGTGGAACTCGGCTACCGGCTGAACAGGGCCGCTTGGGGCAGGGGACATGCGACGGAAGGCTCGCGGGCCCTGATCGACAAGGGGTTCACGGACTTCGGCGTGCAACGGGTCACCGCGAACACCATGGCGGTGAACACCCGGTCCCGGCGGGTGATGGAGCGGGCCGGTCTGTCGTTCCTCCGGAACTTCACCGAAGACTGGCCCGAGACGATCGAAGGTTCGGAACACGGCGAAGTCGAGTACGAACTCACCCTGGCCGACTGGGAGGAGCGCCGATGACGGTCGCCGGCCGTTCCCCGACCGGGCTCGCTCCTCGGTGAACTCCCCCGTTCCTCGGGGCGCTTGTGTCTGCGAGCGATGCCGTCGGGCAGCGCCGTCCCCGGGGCGGCACCCCGCGTTCAGGCCAGAGTGCTGCCGCAGTACCGGCACTTGGTGGCCGCCTTGGGCACATCCTCCGAGAGACAGGCGGGACACGTCCTGGCGGGCTGGGGGTCGCCGAAGACCGACAGGCCGCGCCGGGCCTGTGCGCGCTTGTAGGGGACGATGATCAGGAAGTACACCACCACCATGAAGACGATGAAGTAGATCAGCGCGGAGATGAACGCGCCGATGTTCAGGTAGGTAGCGCTGTTGCCCGGTCGGCCGAGCTGCCAGCCGAGTCCGGGCGACGCCCCGCCCTGAGCCCTCGCGATGATGGGGTTGATCACGTAGTCGGTGAACGCCTTGATCAGTGTGCTGAAGGCCGCGCCACGATCAGGCCGATGGCCACGACGATGACGTCGCCGAGCATCAGGAAGTTCTTGAAGCCCCGCAGCATGGATGCTCTTCGCTTCTGGTCACGTCCCCGCTCGCTCACGGTGCCCTACTCGTGGCTGTCAGTGTCACTCGACTGCCCGCCGACCGCACTCGGGGCACCCCCGATCGAGCAGGGCGCACTCACCTCGATGCGCACGCTGCTTGCGGGCGGAATAAATAGCAAGCGCATGCAATTATTCTTGGCGTCCACCGCACGGGTGTGGGTCACACACTCGGGCCCCGCCTACAGGCATGCACTAGGAGTCATCGAGTTGACCTCCCTCTTCACCCCGTACACCCTCAGGTCACTGACCATCCCCAACCGCATCTGGATGGCGGCGATGTGTCAGTACAGTGCGGCGCCGGACGGCGAAGCGGTCGGCGTCCCGACGGACTGGCACTTCGCCCACCTGGCCGCGCGCGCCTCCGGCGGCACCGGACTGATCATCACCGAGGCCACGGCCGTCAGCCCCGAGGGCCGCATCTCCCCCTATGACGTGGGCATCTGGAACGACACCCAGGTCGCCGCCTTCCAGCGCATCACCGCGTTCCTGAAGACGCAGGGCACCGTCCCCGGTATCCAGCTGGCCCACGCCGGGCGCAAGGCCTCCACCGAGCGCACCTGGGTCGACCGCGGGCGTCCGATCAGCCCCGACGAGCCCCACGGCTGGACCCCCGTCGGCCCCAGCGCACTTCCCTTCGGCCCGGAGTCGACGACCCCCGAGGAACTCAGCAAGGACCGCATCCGCGGCATCGTCCGGGAGTTCGCGGAGGCCGCTGAGCGTGCACGCGCTGCCGGATTCGAGGTCGCCGAGATCCATGGAGCGCACGGCTACCTGATCAACCAGTTCCTCTCCCCGTACAGCAACGACCGCACGGACGAGTACGGCGGCTCGTTCGAGGGCCGCACGCGGTTTGCGCTGGAGGTCGTGGACGCCGTACGCGCCGTATGGCCGGACGATCTGCCGGTCTTCTTCCGGATCTCCGCCACGGACTGGCTCACCGAGAACCCCGAGGACGGCCGGGAGGGGTGGACGGCGGACGACACCGTCCGATTCGCCAAGGAGCTCCAGGCCCGCGGAGTGGATCTGATGGACGTCTCCACCGGCGGCAACGTCCCCGACGCCAAGATCGTGACCGGCCCCGGCTACCAGGTCCCCTTCGCCGAGCGCGTCCGCACCGAGACGGGGATGCCCGTGGCCGCGGTCGGAATGATCACGGAACCGGCCCAGGCCCAGGAGATCGTCGCCTCCGGCCGGGCCGACGCCGTACTGCTGGCCCGGGAACTGCTGCGCAACCCGTACTGGGCACGTCACGCCGCCGCGGAGCTCGGCGGCGAGGTCGCCTCACCCACGCAGTACCACCGCGCGTGATCCTCTCGGGCGGGGTCCCCGACCCCGCCCGAGCCCCGCGCCCGACAGCACGAGGGTCCTTCCCCGCGGCCGTCCCGGCCGCGTCCCCATGAGACCCGCGGTACGGTCCGCCGTGCCGTGTCCCCGCAGCCACCCGGTTCCGGCCTCTGGCCCTCAAGACATACCGGACGGTATACAAGCCCAGTCGAACGCGCGAGGGCCGCTCTCCGAGCGGCCCCGCGCGACGTCACGGCCTCAGGGGGAGGATCGTCATGGCAAAGGACGGACAACCGGGCGGAGCGGCGAGACGTCGTCGATTCCCGGTCACCGCGGGGGCGGCGCTCGGCGCCTGTGCCCTCTTCGCCGTCTCCGCGGTGCCCGCCGCGGCACACGGCACGGCACCCGGCCGCGGCACGCATTACGCGTCGCTCGGGGACTCCTACACCTCGGGACCTCTCATCCCGCAGCAGGTGGACGCGAACTGCGCCCGCTCCGACCACAATTACCCCTCGATCGTCGCAACGGCCCGGAAGACGACGGCGTTCAAGGACGTGAGCTGCGGCGGGGCGACGACCGCAGAGATGTGGACGGCACAGGGCACCAATGGTCCCCAGCTGGACGCGGTGGGGCGGGACACCGATCTGGTGACGGTTCAGATCGGCGGCAACGACATCGGTTTCGGCTCCATCATCTCCACCTGCGTCCGGCTCGCCGCCCAGGACCCGACGGGCGATCCCTGTCGCCGCTACTACGCCTCGTCGGGGATCGACCGGTTGGCGGTCGCCATCGCGCAGATCGCGCCGAAGGTCGACCGCGTGCTGCGGGCCGTACACGCAAGGGCACCGCACGCGCGGGTCCTCGTCGTCGGCTACCCGGACCTCCTGCCCGACGACGGCAGCGGCTGCTCGCCCTCGGTGCCGTTCGCGTCCAAGGACTTCCCCTATCTGCGGGACACCGAGAAGGGGCTCAATCTGATGCTGCGCGAGGTGGCCGCGTGGAACCGCGCGGAGTACGTCGACACCTACGCGCCCACGCGTGGCCACGACATGTGCAAGGCGCCCGCCGACCGGTGGATCGAGCCGTTGCAGCCGGCCTCGCCCGCGGCCCCCGCACATCCGAATGCCAAGGGTGAGGAGGCCATGGCGCGGGCCGTGCTGGAGAGCCTGGGCAAGAGGCACGGGCACCACTGAGCTGATCCGCCCTCTGCGGCGTACCCGGTCGTCCCCGTGAGGCTCGTCGACGCCCGGGGATCCGACCCGATCTCCGATTCACTCGTCCGCGTCACCGGTCCGGCATGGGACCGGTGGCGCGGAACCGTCTCCCGGTCAGGCGCGGCACGAGTCCGCACCTGACCGCCGCCGTGGCACCCGACTACCGCCCACTGGGCCGTTCGGGTGTCCTTCCCCCGTGTGGACACGGCGGCCGACGGCCCTCGTCGCCCCGAGTGTGATGTTTGCTAGAGGACCGGAATGAAAGGAGAGGAACGGGCAACGTTCCCCTTCATGCTCAGCACGAACGCGCCCAGGCAGGTGAGACGATGACGACGGCGACCAGTGTGGCCAGACGGCCGCCGGCCACACCGACCACCGCCAGAACCCCTCCACCCGCTTCGATGGCGATGCTGCCCTCGCTCACAGGACTGCGGTGGGCGGCCGCGTTGCTGGTCTTCGGGCTGCACGTGCGCAACTTCGGCTATTTCGCGGGCACCGGTGGCGACATCATGACGTGGGCGTTCGACGCCGGCGCAACAGGGGTGTCCTTCTTCTTCGTGCTGTCCGGTTTCGTACTGATGTGGTCCGCGCGGCCGAACGACCGGGCGCCTGCCTTCTGGCGGCGGCGCATCGCACGCGTCTACCCCGTCCACCTCGCCACCGCCGCGATCGCCCTGGCCTTGGCGTACACACTGGACCATCGGGAGATGCCGACGGCGCACCAGGCACTCGCCAACGTCCTTCTGGTGCACTCCTGGTGGCGTCCCTGGTGGCAGACGCTGGACCCGGTCAGCTGGTCACTGGCCTGCGAAGCCTTCTTCTACGCCCTCTTCCCGCTGCTGGCTCTGCTGCTGCGCCGGCTCGACGTCCGAGGGTCGGCGGCGGTCGCCCTGGCCTCGGTACTGGCCGTGCCGGCTCTGGGCTGGGCGGACGCCCACCACTGGCTGGGGCAGACCGTGAACTCCTTCCCCGCCGCTCGACTGCCCGAGTTCGTCCTCGGAGCCGCGGTTGCGCGTCTGGTGCTTCTCGGTCGGTGGCGCGGCCCCGGCCTGGAGGCCTCGCTCGCCCTGGCCGTCATCGGCTACTTCTTCGCCCCGCAGGTCACCCCCGGCTACCCGGCCACGGCCTGCACCATCGTCGGCTTCGCCCTGCTCATCCCGGCGGCCGCCGTCGCGGACCTGCGCGGTCTGCCGTCGCTCTGGCGGCATCGGCGGCTGGTACGGCTCGGGGAGCTGTCGTTCGCCTTCTACATGGTGCACCTGCTGGTGCTGCAGGCCGGCACCCACCTGCTCGGCGCCTCACCTCGCTACGGCGTGCTGCGGGGCATGTGCGCGACGACTCTCGCGTTCACCGTGTCCCTCGTCCTGTCCTGGGTCCTGTACGAAGGTGTGGAGCGGCCCGCACGACGGCTGTTGCTGCGCAGACGACGTTCCTCCGGGACACGGCCGAAGCCACCGGCGGCCCGCTCGAAGTCCGTTCCCGCCGCTTCCGACTCCTCGGCCCCGGCACGCGACTGAGGCCGGCCGGTCCCGGCCGTCGGGGCGAGGCCTCGGCGCCGCGCCCCGCCCGCGATCCGGGCGCCGTACCGCCGGTGCTCCCCGATCGGGGGCCGACCGGGCCTCAGTGAGGGATGGAGTCGATCAGTTCCCGCGCTCCCTGGCGCAGGAGCGTGACGGCGACCGATGTGCCCAGGGTGGCCGGGTCCAGACGCCCCGCCCATTCGTGCGCGTTGAGGACGGTCTTGCCGTCGGGTGTGAACACGCATGCCCGCAAGGAGAGGTCGCCGTTCGGCGTGGCCCTGGCGTATCCGGCGATCGGCGAGTTGCAATGGCCCTGGAGGACGTGCAGGAACATACGCTCGGCGGTGGCCTCACGATGGGTGTCGGGATCACCGAGGCCGCTCACGGTGTCGATCAGGTCGATGTCGTCCTCGCGGCACTGCAGCGCCAGGATGCCCGCACCGATGGGCGGCATCATCGTCTCGGGCGGCAGCACTTCGCTGATCGCGTCCCGGCGGTCGATGCGGTCCAGACCGGACACGGCCAGGAGAAGAGCGTCGGCCTCGCCCTCGGCGAGTTTCGCCAGCCGGCGGTTGGCGTTGCCGCGCATCGGCACACACGTCAGGTCCGGCCGGGAGACGGCCAGTTGGGCGATGCGCCGCACTGCCGAGGTGCCGATGCGGGTTCCGGCGGGGAGTTCGTCGAGAGTCAGCCCGTCGGGATGGACGAGAGCGTCACGGATGTCGTCCCGCTCGAGGAACGCGGCGAACACGGTCCCGGCCGGCAGCGGGCGGTCTGCCGGCACATCCTTCATGCAGTGCACGGCCAGGTCCGCCTCACCGGCCAGCAGCGCCGCGTCGACCTCCTTGGTGAAGGCGCCCTTGCCCTCGACCTGGGAGAGATCGCCCATCCACTTGTCGCCGGTGGTCCTGACGGGCACGACCTCGGTACGGATGCCGGGGTGCAGTACGGCGAGTTCTCTGCGCACGCGTTCCACCTGGGCGAGAGCCATGGGCGAGTCGCGGGAGACGATACGGATGAGGTCGTGCGCAGACATGCCCCACACGATAACCCGTCGCCCACGGCTGCCGAGCGGCATCGAGAAGGTCCGCCCCGAAGCCGCGGCGGGCCGGTCGGCACCCGGTGGAGTGCCGGGATCGCAGGCCGCGTCGATGTGCGGCGCGACACCCGGGACGGTCGTACATCTGTTCTTCGAGTGTTCCCTGCGACGTCACTGCCGAGCACGGAAGCCGCTCCGCCGGCCGGTTGTGATCAAGGGGAAGAGGTGGCCTGAAGGGCTCGGCCCGTGCGGCCACACGCCGTGGGAACGAGAGGATGGCCATGGGCCACAAGCACAGCCGGTCTGCCGCGCGCGCACGAGTCCTGCTGGGCGCCGCCACCGTATGCGCCGTCGTCGCCTCGGGAGGCGTCTGGGGGACGGCGGAGGCCGCGCCCCGCTCCGCCGCCGCCCCGGCAACGGACGCGATCGCGTGGACGACACAGACCGTCGCTCCGGGCGTGCAGGTACGCAGCGCCACCATCGAGAACGCCGACGCCGCGCCGGTCTGGACGGTCACCGTCCAGGCCCCGGCCACCGGTCGCCTCAGCGGCGCCGCGACCTGGGCGGCGGTCGGGACGCGGTCCTGGGCCGACACCACCGCGAGCGGGTTGCGCTCGGGCGGTTTCGAACCCCGGGTGGAGACGGTGCGCTGGCCCGGCTACGCCGACACCCCGCGCGGCGTCATGGGCCTGCGGGTGCAGGTCGGCTCGTACGCCACCCAGGCGGCGGCAGCGAGCGCCGCGCAGGCGATCACCGCGGCGGGCTTCCACACCGCCGTCGACTGGACGGGCTACGACGCCGAGCAGCCGGCCGACCGGGAGAGCGTGCACGTCGCGGTCGTCGATCCGCGTACGTTCCGGGGCACCGTCGAGGGCACCCATGACGGGAACGTCGCGCGACGCGTGACCACTTCGTCCGTCGCCGCGGGACTGGGCTCCCTGGTAGGCGTCAACGCGGGCTTCTTCGTCACTTCCGACGCCGACGGAGTCCAGGGAACGCAGGCGGGCATCAGCGCCGACCACGGTGAACTCGAGTCGATGGCCTCGGGGTCGCGGGCGGCACTGATCCTGAAGGACAACGGTCGTCACGTCCGCGTCGCTGACCTGACGACGACCGTCGCGGTGCGCGCGGGCGGATCCGCCCACCAGGCCCAGGGCATCAACCGTGTTCCCGGTCTCATCCGGGACTGCGGGCGTCCGGGAGCGACCCCGAGCGAGCTGCCCTGGCAGGACGTCACCTGTCGCACGGCCGACGATCTGGTGCTGTTCACCGGCGAGTTCGGCGCACCTCTGCCCACCGGTCCCGGCACGCAGGTCGTGCTGGACGCACACGGCCGCGTGGTGTCGGCCGGTTCCCGGGGCGGTGCCGTCCCGGCCCACGGCACGGTGCTCCAGGGCATCGGTTCGGCAGCGGACTGGCTCACCGCTCACGCCCGTCCCGGACAGCGGGTCGGCGTGGACGAGGTCATCCGCGACACGGCGGGCAAGCGCGTCGTGCTCGACCGCGACGACAGCATCGTCAGCGCGGCCCCCACGCTCGTCAGTCACGGCCGCGTCAGCATCGACGCGGCGGCCGAGGGTGTGGTCGACCCGCAGGACCTGTCCTTCGGGTACGCCTGGGCGAACGCCCGTCAGCCGCGCACGATGGCCGGTGTCGACGCCAGGGGCCGGCTGATCCTGGCCACGGTGGACGGCCGTCAGAGCGGGGGCAGCGAAGGCTTCACCCTGCGGGAGGCTGCCTCCTTCATGCGCTCGCTCGGCGCCCTCGACGCCATCAACCTCGACGGCGGCGGCTCCACCGCGATGGCCGTCAACGGTTCCCTCGTCAACCGTCCGTCGGACGCCACCGGCGAGCGGGCGGTCGGCGGCACCATCCAGATCCTGCCCGGCCGCACCCACTGACACGGCGCTGCGGCGGCTCCCTCGGGCCGTCCGACGGTCGGAGGGAGCCGCCCGCCGCGATGCACGACACACGGGCCGGGCCGGCGGCTTACCTAGTCGACAGGGACTCGCGCAACGCCCTCGCGGTGACGGCCGGGTCATAGCCCTCGGGGACGCCGGGGACCAGGATGATGTCCCCCTCGATGTGGCGCGAGCGCAGCGGCGCGATCGCGCGGTATGCGGGCGAGTCCCACCAGGCCCGTGCCTCGTCCATGTCGGGAAAGGCGATCACCACGATGTGCCCGGGCCAGTCGCCCTCCATCACCTCGTGCTGGGTGGCGTGCACGAGGAAGTGACCGCCGAACGGCTCGAACGTGGCGGTGATGCGCTCGATGTACTCGGCGATCTCCGGGTGCGGGGATGCCTCCTGCAGATGCGCGATCGCGTAGGCGGGCATGGCGTCCTTCCGGTCGGTCGGGCTCCGTACGGCGACGATCGTGGCATGCGAACACGGAGGGGTCGATGACCCGTCGGGTAAGGAGGCCCACTGCCAAGCCCCTTGACCGCCCTCGCTTGGAGGCACGTGACGCCGACCTCCCACGCTGCGACATGCGGATGCACCGCCCCGCACGCGCTCCTGGGCAGAACGACGCATGCGCCCGCCCGTACGGCCGCCAGGCCGCGTCCGGTTGAGCACGTGTCGACGCCACCGACGGCGAACTCCGCGCACGGAAGCGGACGTTCAGCACTGCGTCCGTACATCTGCCGACCCGCGCCCGCGACAGGGACGGGGAAGACGGCGAGGGCGCCCGCCGAAAATCACCTGGCGGCGCACGGCGACCGCGGGTACTCTCCAGCCGATGACAACTCATTGTGTTGACAGATGGGGGGTCCCGTCCGCGGAAGGTGAGCGCTGATGCTCACCGAGACCGCGTACGAGGATCCACGCCTTTCCTTCTGGCTGCGTGTGCGTGAGTTCGCCGTGCCGCCCTCCATGATCGAGACTGCCGGTCTCCGCCGGCGCGTCGGGGACTGGGCCGGTGCGTGTGCCGCGGCACACATCGACGTCGATCTCGATCTGCGTTCCATGGCACGTACCCACGGCCGGGAACTGACCGCCCGCATCCGGGACGACCTCCGCCATCTGGCACCCGACCTGCTGCGCTGGCATCTGCCGAGGATCGCTCCCGACGGATTGCTGCGCCCCGGCCTGACCGTCGCTCTGGCTCGATACGAGCCCGCGACCGAAGGCGGGAGCCCTGTGCACCTCGTGGTCCGGACGCCGCCGGCCTGGGCGGACGCGGGCCAGCGGATCAGCCTCGCGCTGTGGGTCGGATCCGCCTCCGCGGCGGCCGACTGCCCACATCCCCATGCCCGTCCCAGTCCGCGCTACCGTCTCGACCTGCACCGACATCTGTGGGACGCGCGCAGGACCGACGAGTTGCGCCTGCGGTCGGGAGCCGACCGACCGCCCATCGACGGCCGCCCCGAGGAGGACCCGGATCCGCTCGGGCTGGTGCCGCCCGGGCGGCGTTGTGCCATCGACCGATGGGCGGCCGAGGCGGGGATCCTGCTCCAAGCGGAGGGACGGCGAACCGGGGGCGTCCGGGTCCGCCTGGGAGGCGGGCACCGGCTGGTCCTCCACCTCGCGGCGGACGCGGCCGGCGACGGACCGTCCGTGTTGCGCATCGCGGCGGCATCCACGGTCCGGGGCGCATCCGCGTTGCCGGTGCTGCCCGATGCTGCCACCTGGGTGCTCCCCGACCTGGAACTGATGCGCGCCGGATTGATAGAGCCCGATCGTCTGCACCCGCTGGTCGCCGCGGCACTGGTTCCGGGCTGGTCACCGTCCGATCCGTCCCGGGTTCCGAACCGGGCGGGGCAACCGCGCCTCGTCGAGTGCCGCGGAGCCCTGCACCGGATCGGGTTGGTGGACGGGAGGCTCTCCGCGCTCGACCACGACCCGGACGAGATCCGGCGGGAGGAACTCCTGGCCGCGCTGGCCGGTGCTTCGCTTCCGTGTCTCCGGGCCATCGACGAGGCACACCGTCGTCCCGACTGCCTGACAGACGTCCGCGAACGCCTCGACCACGGCGACGTCTCGGGTGCGCTGGCTGTCGTCGAAGGCCTTTTGGGGCCCGATGCGGTGCTGCGCAGCGGGTCTCTGCGCGACGCGTTGGAGGCCGCCGCGCTCCGGCGGATCACCTACGGACTGTTCAGGGCGGGACTCGCCGGGCCCGGGCCAGGGCGTATCAACCCGGGGCGTCCCCGTCCCCACGACCGCCGCCCTCGCCGGCGCCACGCGACCTCCCGCTGAGCCGGGGTCCCGGTCCCCGCACGCGCGCATTCCCTCACTCACGACGAACACATAGGTGATCGAACATGCCCATGCACACCCAGGCCGCTCCGGCCGGCACCCCCACCCACTCCGCCCACGTCTCCCGGCTCGATGTCGCCGACGCACTGCTGGCCCTGCTGCGGGAGTCGACCACCGAACCACGTCCCGACACACAACTGGAGGCCCTCACCCTGGCCGTGGCCGCCGATCTGCCCGTACTGCTGTGGGGCCAGCCGGGGATCGGCAAGACCGCGGCCCTGACACAACTCTCCACGGCCCTGCGGCTTCCACTGACCACGGTGATCGCCAGTGTGCACGAACCGTCCGACTTCTCGGGGCTGCCCGTCGTCGGCGCCGATCCCGCGCGGCAGGGTGTCCCCATGGCTCCGCCCGACTGGGCCGTTCGCCTGGTCCGGGCCGGCAAGGGGCTGCTGTTCCTCGACGAGTTGTCCACCGCGCCACCGGCCGTTCAGGCCGCCCTGCTCCGCCTTGTCCTGGAACGGCGGATCGGCGCACTGCAACTGCCTCCCGGTGTCCGCATCGTGGCTGCGGCGAACCCGCGTTCCTCTGCGGCCGACGGCTGGGAACTGAGCCCGCCCCTGGCCAACAGGTTCGTCCACCTCCAGTGGACCCACTACCACGATGTGGTGATCCGCGGCCTGGGCGGGACATGGCCCCGGGCCACGCTGCCGCTGCTCGACCCGGGCGCGCTGCCGGACGCGGTGGACTTCGCCCGCCGTGCGGTGTGCGGGCTCCTCTCCGCCCGCCCCGGACTCGTGCACCGGCTGCCGAGCAGTGAGGCCCGCCGGGGCGGTGCCTGGCCGTCCCCCCGCAGCTGGGAGATGGCCCTTGGCCTGATCGCCTTCGCGACCGCCGCCGGCTCCTCGCGGGAAGTCCTCTCGCTGCTGGTCAGGGGCACAGTGGGGGACGGCCCGGGACTGGAGTTGCTGGCGGCCATGGACCGGATGGACCTCCCCGACCCCGAGTCACTGCTCGCCGACCCGGAGGGCGCCGCTCTGCCCGAACGGGGGGATCTGCGCCAAGCCGTGCTCGACGGTGTCGTCGAGGCGGTCCGCAGGCGCCCGGAGAGGGCTCGTTGGGACGCGGCGTGGGCGCTGCTGGTCCGGGCGACGCGGACCGGAGCGCCTGACCTGGTGGTGGTCCCCGCGAGCACACTCGCCTCGCTGCGCCGCGAGGACTGGGACGTTCCCGCGTCGATCGAGCGGCTCACCTCGGTGGTGTCCCTGTCCCGGCGGGCCGACGCGGCGGCCGCCAGGACCGCGGCCGCCACGAAGGCGGGACGGTGAGTCCGGTCGCATCGGGGGCGCTGGACCTCGACAAGCTCTTCGCCGCCCGGCTGCATGCCGCCCGCGTCCGGCCCTACCTGGCGACCGCCCTGTTCGCCCTGCACACCGTGGAGTCACGGTCGGTGCCGACGATGGCGGTCGACCGGTACTGGCGATGTTATGTCTCACCGGCGTTCGTGGACCGCACTCCGGTGGAGGAACTCGCCGGGGTGTGGGTGCACGAGGTGTCGCATCTGCTGCGCGACCATCACGGGCGTAGTGACCGGTTCGCCGGGGAGCACGGGCTCACCGGCCCCGGAGAACGGCTGCGGATGAACATCGCCGCGGACTGCGAGATCAACGACGACGTCTACGGCGACGGGCTCGCCCGGCCCAAGGGCGCGGTAGTGCCCGGGACGTTGGGGCTGACCGAGGGCCGGCTCATGGAGGAGTACCTGCGCCGGTTCCGGCTCGGGCCGCACACACAGAGCATGGCCTGGCTGGACTGCGGCAGTGGCGCCGACGGACTGGAACGGGAATGGGATCTGGGACCGGACGGCGCGGAAGGACTCAGCGACCAGGAACGGGACCTGGTCAGGTTCCGGGTGGCGCAGGGCATCACCGCCCGGCCGGGCAACACCCCCAAGGGATGGCGGCGTTGGGCGGAGGAAGCCTTCCACCCACCGCAGCCTTGGCGCGAGCTGCTGGGCGCGGCGATCCGTTCGGCGACCTCCGGCGCGGGTGCGGGCGAGGACTACTCGTACGGCCGGCCGTCGCGCCGCTCGCCGGCTGTGGCCGGCGCGGTTCTGCCGAGCCTGCGCCGCAGGCCGCCCCGGGTCTGCGTGGTCATCGACACCTCCGGGTCGGTCAGTGACACCGAGCTGGGCAGCGCGCTCCTGGAGGTGGCCGCCATCTCCCGTGCCGTGGGCGGCCGTCGGGACCTGGTCACCGTGGTGTCGTGCGATGCGGCGGCGCGTGTCGCGCACCCACTGTGCAGTGCCGAGGGGATACCGCTGGTGGGGGGTGGAGGCACGGACCTTCGCTCGGGCTTCACCAAGGCGCTCCGGGCACAGCCCCCACCGGATGTCGTCGTGGTCCTCACCGACGGCCAGACGCCTTGGCCGGACACCAGGCCGCCGTGCCGTACGGTCGTCGGCCTCTTCGCCGGGCGGCAGGTGTCCTCCTGGAACGAGGACGATCCCGACTACGTGCCGGACACACCACCCGACTGGGCCCGGGTGGTGGTCATCGGCTCGGCCGGCGGTTCTTGGTGACCCGGCTCGGGACTTCAACCCGACTCGGGGCTTCACCGGGGAAGTGGCACGGATCCCCCGTCAGCCGGGGGACGGCCGGCCTACGACGGTGTGAATGCCGCGAACCAGCCGCCGAGGGCGGCAGCCACCGGCCATTCGAGGGTCCGAGCCGCGCGTCCCATGTGCCGGGGCGGTCTCAGGGGTACCGGAGCGGTGCACGCACACGAAAGGGCAGTGACGAGATGCAGATCGATCTGACGGGCCGTACGGCGTTGGTCACCGGCTCCACACAGGGAATCGGCGCGGCGATCGCCGTGGAACTGGCCCGTGCCGGGGCCCGCGTGGGAGTCAACGGACGTGACGCGGGGCGCGTGGAGGACAGCGTCGCCCGCATGGCGCGGGAGGTGCCCCGTGCCGATGTGGTGCCGGTCGCCGCGGACGTGAGCACCGAAGAGGGCGCGCGGCGAGTCGTCGAACTCCTGCCGCGAGTGGACGTTCTCGTCAACAACCTCGGTGTCTTCGAAGCGAGGGCTCCCCTGGAGATCACCGATGCCGAATGGCGGCGCTATTTCGAGGTGAACGTCCTGGCCGCGGTGCGGCTGACCCGGTTGTATCTGCCGGGCATGACGGAACGCGGCTGGGGGCGCGTCCAGTACATCGCCAGCGACTCCGCCGTCGTCATCCCCGCCGAGATGATTCACTACGGCATGTCCAAGACGGCCCTGTTGGCCGTGAGCCGGGGGTTCGCGAAGCAGGCGGCGGGCACCGGCGTCACCGTGAACTCGGTCATCGCGGGTCCGACGCACACGGGAGGCGTCGAGGACTTCGTCTACGAACTGGTCGACCGTGAGCTGCCCTGGGACGAGGCCCAGCGAGCCTTCATGCGCGAGCACCGGCCCCAGTCCCTGCTCCAGCGGCTGATCGAGCCGGAGGAGATCGCCCATATGGTCGTCTACCTCAGCTCCGAGCAGGCCTCGGCCACCACCGGGGGCGCACTGCGTGTCGACGGAGGTTATGTGGACTCCATCCTGCCGTGACGGCTCCCCCCGTCCGCGGCGCGTCCGCCCGCGAGGGCCGACGCGCCGCCGGGTGTGGGCCGATGCGACGCCGCGGCGGTCTCCGACATGCCGTCGCTAGCGGACCTGGTGGTGGAGGTGGTGACCGCCTTCGCGGTGGCGCTCACCGTTCCAGGTGACGGCGTCGATGTACCGGCCGTGGTCGTTGCGCAGAACGGCGATGCCGGAGCGGCCCGCCCACACCGCGCGCCGGCGGTCCTGGTAGAGGTCGGTCCGGCTGTCCCGGCCGAAGCCTGTGTGGACACGGACGGCCGCGTGGCTCCTCAGGCGGTAGTGGTGGAAGGTGTAGGTGCGTCCGTCCTCGTCGGACAGCGTCCAGCCGTCCAGGTTCGCCGACCGGCTGCCGGTGTTGGTGATCTCGACCCACTCCCTGTTCAGGGAGCGGCCGAAGCGGTCTCCCCGGCCGCGGGCGTCGAACTGCACATCACTGATCTCGACGCGCGGTGCGTACGAACGCGGGCCGTGGTCGGCCGCGGATGCCGGCGGCACGACCGCCCCGGCGACGGCCACCGCCGCGACAGCGGCAGCGGCCAGATGACGAGCGGTCACAGTGGAAACGGACACGGGCTCTCCTGTGGGATGCGAGCACGCCCGTTGCACGGCCCTCGGGCCGCGCAACGGAGTCGTGCAAGGTGTTGAGGTGCGACCGGTCGGCCGCACAACGCACACCTTGATCGCATATGCAGGGGATGCGGTGAACCCATAAGCTGTGTTACGAATCATGCATATTTCTGTGACTCTCGGATGCATGGTTCACATACACGGCAGAAGTTCCGACTTGACGGCATTTCACCGGCAACCACTCCCGGCCACACAGCATCCTGCGGCGCCTGGGTGCCGCAGGACACCGCCCCTGTACCGTCGCGGCCATCACCCGAAAGTGAGTAACAGCCTGGGTCTCGGACTCTTCGTGGAGTACCTCACTCGGGAGCCGACTGTTCAGGGACAGTGGCATCCGGTGAGCGTGGCTCGGGCGGTGGGAACAAGGCGTTCTCCAGTGCATCCAGCCCGAACATCATCAACAGAAGCACCACCGGGACGAGCAGGGCTATCACGATCATGGTGCCTCCCGACGGAGCAGCGCTCACAGCTGCGGTGCATCGGCTACGGCTTCACACTCAGCGTGCGTCCGAACGGGGGACATCGCACGCCAGGGCCGAAGAGCGTGTAGGCCGAACGGGTGGCCCCCCTTTGGCCACAAGCCCGTCCGGGCAGGTGGTGCCGTGATGACGACGACCTCCCGCGCTGAACAGGGCCGGACCAGGGACGGCGCGTACTACGGAGCGTCCATCACAACGGCTCGATCGTCACTGAGCGCAACCCTCGACGTCGGCATTCCGCCGAGCACAGGCAAGCCGGGACCGCACTACGGATGTTGCGAACGCCGCTACACGGATCTTCCCGAACCGCGTCCGGAGAAGTTTGGTGTGACCCGTCTTCGACTACGGGTCCGTGGTCCGGCGGCGGCTGTGGCGGACCTGCCGGCGCCTCGGTTTCCCGGCCCTGCAATTCCCGGTTGCCGACCCTGACGCCTTACAGCAGGATGCGGGGATGCGCTTCTCGGTCAACATGCCCAACTTCGGTGACTTCGCCGATCCCAGAACCGTGGCGAAGGTGGCCGTGGCGGCTGAACAGGCAGGGTGGGACGGGCTGTTCGTGTGGGACCACGTGGTGCATCGCAGGCACGGGGGCAGGCCCTTCGGGGATCCGTGGATGCTGCTGACCGCCGCGGCGCTGGCCACCTCCCGGATCAAACTGGGAACACTGGTCACCCCGGTGGCCCGCCGACACCCACAGGAACTCGCCCGCCAGGTGGCGACACTGGACGCCGTGAGCGGCGGCCGGGTCGTCTTCGCCGCGGGGCTGGGCGGGCCCATCGAGGACGAGTACGCGAGTTTCGGCGGCACCACGGACCCGAAGGTGCTGGCGGAGCGGCTGGACGAGGGCCTGGGCCTGCTGGAGCGCTACTGGTCGGGCGAGACGGTGAACCACGACGGACGTCATTACCGGGTCCGGGATGTGACACTGCTGCCCGCCGCGGTACAGCGGCCCCGGCCGCCGGTGTGGATCGCGGGCTTCTGGCCGAACCGCGCGCCGATGCGCCGGGCCGCTCGCTGGGACGGCGCGGTCCCACTGTTCACCGACGCCAGGCACGGCCAGATCCCACCTCTCGATCAGGTCCGCGAGCTGGTCGCGTACGTCCACAAGGAGCGTGAGAGCCGGCCCGGCGCTCCTTTCGACATCGTGCTCGGAGGCGCCACGCCCGGCGGGGACGCCGCCAGGACCCGCGATGTCGTCGGCCCGTTGGCCGAGGCGGGGGCCACTTGGTGGGACGAACGGCAGATCCAGACCAGCGACGCCCTCGACCGGCTCACACCCGTGCTGCGCCGGGTCGAGCAGGGCCCACCCGTCCTGTGATGCAGGCGGGTCGCACAAACGAGGACCCTCCACGGCCAGGCGTCTCGCCACAGCTCGATGTGCACTTCATTTTTACAAGCTGGATGGCGGATCGGACGCATGGACCATATTCACAAGCTCGCTACAATCAAGACATGAAACGTCGGTACTTCGGGCAATACTGTGGCCTCGCTCGTGCTCTGGAGCTCGTGGGCGAACGGTGGGGGCTGTTGATCATCCGCGATCTCACGGTTCGACCGCAGCGGTACACCGACCTGTTCGACGGGTTGCCGGGCATTCCCACGAACGTCCTCTCCACACGCCTCAAGGAGCTCGAGGAGGCGGGCATCGTCGAGCGCCGCATCGCGCCCGCGCCGCAGCGTGGCGTCCTCTACGCCCTGACACCCGCGGGACACGATCTCGAACCGGCCGTCAGCGCCCTCGGGCGCTGGGGGACCGCCCAGCTCGGCGAGCCCCGGCCCGGTGAGATCGTGACGCCCTCGGCCGTGGTCATGGCGCTGCGAGCCGCCTTCGACCCGCACGCGGCGGCCGGGCTGACCGCGTCCTGGGAGATCCACGCCGGCGACATCGAGGTGCACGCCGCCGTCACCGAAGGGCGGCTCACCGCCGGCATCGGACCGGCCGTGGGCAAGCCGGACCTCGTCATCGACTTCGAGCCGGACGATCTGCCCTCCTTCCTGGCGCTGATGCAGGCCGCCGAGTGCGGGCTGGTCAAGCTGGACGGGCCGCGTGAACTCCTGGACACGTTCATCCGGGTGTTCGGTCCCTCGAAGGCAACGCCGCCCGACGCGCCCGCCGATCGATCGGCCGCCCTCGACGAGTGAGACCGCGCGAACGGGCCGGAAAGCAGCACCCCGCCGACGCGGCGTCGGCGGGGTGCCGCGTCGTCGCCCGGTCGCGCGTCGAAACGGACCGTGAGTGAGTCGACCGGCCACGGCCGGCCGATGGGTGCCTGTCGAAGAACGGGCGGCTTCTCCCCCGTCCGACCCGCGCACGGTGAACGCAATCCGGCTGCGGAGGACCCCTCTCAGGGGCAGACGCCGTTGAGAAGGCCGACGTGCGCGCGGGCGAGCTCACGGACGTGCATGGACCGTCGGCCGGTCAGCTTTTGATGGTCCGTCCACACCTGCCGGACGGCCCTTCTGGTAGTGGCGTCGGACCGTGGCCCGATGAGGTCGCCCGCGAGCTGCGACCCCATCGGACGACGGCCGACATATGGGCTATTCCGAGGCGAGCGCCGGGTAGAGGGCGGTGACGGGCTGGGACAGGGCCCCGTGCACACGCCTGGTGATCTCGTCCGGGAGCAGTTCGAACTCGCCCGTTTCGAGCGCGTCGAACGTGGCGGCGGCGATGTCGGACGGCTTGCTCATGCCCGCACGATCGTCACCCGGCTGCATGGGCGTGTCGATCGGCCCGGGATACACCCCGAGGACGTGCACACCCTGCGGCGCGAGTTCGAGCCGGAAGGCGTTCGTCGCCATCCACAGTCCCGCCTTGAAAACGCTGTGGGCCTTGCCCACCGCCAACCAGCTGGGCACCGAACCGACGTTGACGACGGCCCCTTTGACCGAGCGCAGCACGGGTGCGAAGGCGCGTGTGGTGAGGATCGGGCCCAGCAGATTGGCGTCGATGGTCGCCCGAACGTCGTCGATCGGAGCGTCCAGCAGATCGCCGCGCGGGAAGAGGGCGGCGTTGTTCACCAGGATCGTGGTGTCACAGGCCCGAGCGGGGGCCCTCGACGGAGGCCGGATCGGCCGCATCCAACTCCAGGGGCTCGACCTTCCATTCATCTTATGCAGCACACACCTCTCAGTAGAGCGGGGTTCCGGCCAGAAACTGCCGTCCTCGGCGTATCGCTCATGAGTGCGACCGTGCCGCACCAGCGGCACGGGAAAGCGCAGGAACGGTGGGCAACGTGACGATCGGGCCGGGCTTGCGGCCAGTCGGGCGTAGGAGAGCCCGATGGTCGCCATACTTCTCTTATGGAGACGCAAGCCGTCGAAAGGGCGCGGCGATGGCTCGGCGAGCGGGGCATCGTCGAGACGGGTCAGGGATGGATCGACGCCGAGGAACCGGACCGACCGCGCACCGCCGGCGAGATCGCACACACCTGGGCCGGCCAGGCGTTCACGGACGGACCCCTGGACGTGGCCGAGCAGGTGCGGCTGGCCTTCGGACTGCTGGATCTCCTCGACGACTACTGGGTGACGTGCGAGATCAGGTTCGCGGACCGGGGCACGGAGGGGCCCCTCCCCGCCGACGTCCTGTGGGACGGCTATCGCCGCAGGCTCGAAGCCGAGCGCGACGCCGAGGCCGTCACCTACTCGCTCTGGGTCGACTGGTTCGAGGACCACGACACCGCGGCGACGGCTTTCGCCGCGGTGCTCGGGGACGACATCGACGACGTCGTCGTAGAGGGGTCGGCCGACCTGCTCCGACGGGCCGGCCGTGTTCTGACCTGCTCAGGCCCCGTGCCCTGGGCCGCGAAGGAGCGGACGTACGAAACCGCCGCCCGACTCCCCCAGTTGCACACGCCGCTGTACATGGGCCTGCTCGCCGGCTACCACGACGTCTACGGCCAACTGGAGCCCGAGGCGGCACTCCAACTCCTGGCACGGCTGCGACTCCCGGCGGACACCCCGTATCTCGCCGGGCTCAAGACCGTGCTCGCCGCAGGCCACAGGAACCACGGCCGCAGTCCGCACGCCTGGGACGAGGCGGTACGAGCCTCGACAGGGTGAGCGGCGGCACGGGGCCGCGCCTGCAGGCCCGCCGGCCCCGGCAGACCGCGTCTCCGGCTCAGGCCGGGCTGCCGGCGCTGCGCAGCCGCGCGAAGGACGCGTTCAGCCCCTTCTTCATCAGGCGGGCCAGTGGCCGCTCCACAAAGCGGTGGACCAGATAGCTGAGCACCAGGAAGCCGGAGAGGACGACGACGATCAGAAGCCGGGCGTCCATGGTGTCGTGCAGGCGGTTGATCACCGTCGTGCCGGCCGCGTAGTGCATCAGATAGAGCGGATACGTCATCGTTCCGGCCGTGACCAGCCACCGCCAACGAACGCGATCCGTCAGACCAAGCGCGACGGCAACCATGACCAGCAGGAACACGGTGAAGACCAGCACACTGCCCCGCCAACTGGACACGTGCTCGACCTCGTCGATCCGCTGGCCCAACTCCAGTTGCCCCATCAGCCAGGCCATGCCGAGGATGCCCCACAGCAGCAGGTCCGGACCGAACCGGTGCATGAGGTAGAGCGCGAGTCCGGCGATGAAGTACCAGGCCCCGTCCGGGTTCGCGACCAGTTCCAGCAGCGGGAATCCGGACACCGGTGCCAGCATCGCGACCGCGCCCCACGCACAGCAGAACAGGACGACCTTCCGATACGTCAGCCCGGTGGCGACGACGGCCAGGAAGAGCAGGTAGAAACGAAGCTCCGACCAGAGTGTCCAGTACACGCCGTCGACGTTGGCCACGCCCGAACCCGACTGCAGCATCGTGAAGTTGAGCAGGATCTCGCGAGGCCGCAGACGGTCCCAGACACCCGGCAGCGCGATCAGCACACCAGTGGTGAACAGGATGGCAAACCAGTACGCGGGGTAGAGCCGGATCACCCGGGAGACGAAGAACTGCCGCGAACTGCGCCCCCAGCAGGACATGCAGATCACGAACCCGCTGATGACGAAGAAGATCTCGACACCGATCCACCCATAGGAGGCGAACCGGAAGACGGTGGGCATGATCTCCGACACCGGCCGGCCCCAGTACCGGTTGCCCTCGTGGTTCATCCGGTTCGTGCCCGCGTAGTGGTGCACTGCCACCATCAGCGCCGCGACCAGACGGATCCCGTCGATGGCGTAAAGGCGGCTGCCGGCGCCCGAGGAACGGGCGGTGCGCTTGGGCTCCGATGTCGTCAGCCGCTGCGGTGCGGCTTCGGTTGCGGAGAGCGGAGGCAATGGCTGCTGCAACCCGCTCCCGGTCCTTGGCCTGGGTATGAACGAGCCCCCACGAGCCGTCGACATCTTCTCGTCCCCATCCCGCATCGACACCTACTCATCCTCACAAGCCAGTCTTGGCCGGTCGGCAAGCATGCGGTTTACGGACGACTGCCTGACGGTGAACAGACTTGAACATTCCTCAGGAGGTCGACATGCATTCACCGTGCCCACCGCGGCCCGTCGCATGCCGTTTCCCCTGCGACGCGGCCTGCCGCGCGGCAGGCGAACCCGGACCGACCGCCCTCCGCCACCGCGCCGACCGGGGCCGCGCCAGTCGAACATCCGGCGGACCGAACCTATCGACGATCAACCACCGGTGACAACATTCAACGTTCAAGGGGCCGGGTGGCAGCCGACGGGTCGAACAAACCGGGCCCCGGCGATCCCGTTGACCCCGATCCGCACCCGCGAGCGGGCGACACCGCGTAAAGCAATCGCAAAAACAACACGACTGGGCACAAATGGGCATGAAACGGTTAATAATGGACACCACCCGCTGCAGGTGCCCACCCCGGGCACCGCTTCACCACCAGGAGAGTCACATGATCCACGGAGCGACCCCCGCTCCCGATCCAACCCCCCGCGCCGACGCGGCACTGGCCGCCGAGTGCGCCATGTGCAACGGCTGGGGCAGCGTGGTCACCTCTCAGGGGCTGCATGAACTGTGCCCGATCTGCCAGCACACGACCGACGCCGTACACCATGAAGGAGACCGCACGCCCCGGGCGGACTGAGCAGGTCAGGCCCGACCCTTGCGGCGCAGCTCTTCCAGCCGGCCGGCCGCACTGTGGAGCAGCATGTCCAGCGCCGTGGGATAGGCGCTGGTGACCATGCGGGTGGCGAGGAGCGGGGCGGCCTCGGCGATGCGCGGGTGGGTCGCCGCCGGCAGTCGGGCGTATGTGGAACCCCACATCTCCTCGTCCGCGCGCAGTGCCGCGCTGGGCAGGGCCAGTGAGGCCGCGTCGAGCGCCGCGAAGGCGAGCGTCTGGTCGATGAAGGCGTGGTAGATCCGTACCGTGTCGGGAACCGGGAAGCCCGCCGTGCGCAATATCTCCAGGACGGCCTCGTCCGCCGCCAGTTCGTGTGCACGGCCGGTGACACGGCCCGCGGTCAGCTGGGCCGCTTGCGGATGGGCGACGTAGGCGGTGTGGATGCGCAGACCGACCGCCCGTAGATCGGCCTGCCACTCCCCCGTCGGCTCCCAGCCCTCCAGCGCCTGGCCGATCAGGGCGTCACCGATCGCAAGGGTGAGGTCGTCCATGCCGCGGAAGTAGCGGTACAGCGTGCTCGGATCGCAGTCGAGCGCCGTACCCAGGCGTCGCGCGGTCAGCCCGGTGCTGCCGTGCTCCCGCAGCATCCGTAGCGCGGTGTGCACGATCAGACTCTCGGACAGCACGGTGCCGCTCTTAGTGGGACGGCGCCGTCGCCGCCGTTCCTCGGACACCACCTGTTTCGCCATCACGACCTCCCCGGCCCGCCTTACGCCAACACCATTGACCTTACGACGGCACCCGACGTTGTATCTGCGGTCAAGGGCGCGCCTCGTCTTGTTCCGACAGACCGAGAGACCGACAGGGAGTTCTTGCCATGCGTGTACTGCTCGTGGGTGCCGGCGGAGTGGGTACAGCGATCACCAGGATCGCGGCCCGGCGTGCGTTCTTCGAAGCGATGGTGGTGGCCGACTACGACCCGGCCCGGGCCCGGACCGCGGTGGCGGCCCTCGGCGACGACGACCGCTTCGCCGCCGAGGCTGTGGACGCGGGCGACGAGGCGGCGGTGACCACTCTGCTGGAACGACATCGCTGCGACGTGCTGCTGAACGCCACCGATCCGCGGTTCGTCATGCCCTTGTTCCGGGCGGCCCGCGCCGCAGGGGCCACCTACCTCGACATGGCGATGTCGTTGTCCCGCCCGCACCGGGACCGGCCGCACGAGGAATGCGGGGTCAAACTCGGCGACGAGCAGTTCGCCCAGGCCGGCGAATGGCAGAGCGAGGGCATGCTGGCGCTCGTCGGCATGGGCGTGGAGCCGGGTCTGTCCGATGTGTTCGCCCGGTACGCGGCGGACGAACTCTTCGACGAGATCGAGGAGATCGGTGTACGCGACGGGGCGAACCTCACCGTGGACGGCTACGACTTCGCACCGTCCTTCAGCATCTGGACGACCATCGAGGAATGCCTCAACCCGCCCGTCGTCTACGAGGCCGGGCGCGGCTGGTTCACCACGGCTCCCTTCAGCGAACCCGAGGTGTTCGACTTCCCGGAGGGCATCGGGGAGGTCGAGTGCGTGAACGTGGAGCACGAGGAGGTGCTGCTCGTTCCGCGCTGGATCGACGCCCGCCGCGTCACTTTCAAGTACGGTCTCGGGCGGGAGTTCGTCGAGACACTGAAGACGCTCCACCTCCTGGGACTGGACCGCACGGAGCCGGTGACCGTGCCGAGTGCCGGCGGTCCGGTCGCCGTCTCGCCCCGCGACGTCCTCGCCGCCTGCCTGCCGGATCCCGCGACGCTGGGTGAGCGCATGCACGGCAAGACCTGTGCGGGTACATGGGTACGGGGAAGCAAGAACGGGGCGCCGCGCGAGGTGTACCTCTACCACGTGGTGGACAACCAGTGGTCCATGACGGAGTACGGCTGCCAGGCCGTGGTGTGGCAGACGGCCGTCAATCCTGTTGTGGCCCTCGAACTCCTGGCCGCGGGCACCTGGTCCGGAGCGGGCGTCGTCGGCCCGGAGGCCTTCCCGGCACAGCCCTTCCTGGATCTGCTGACCGCCTACGGCTCCCCCTGGGGCATGCGCGAGCAGTGACCCATGTGCCGTCCCGGCCAAGGGTGCAGGCCGGGATGCGATCCTCCGGTACGGGGGCCGAGCGGATCACCGCCTCGGGGAACGGCGTACGGGACGGGTGTGTTCGGTCGCGCGGCGACGTCGTGCCGCTCGGGGCCGGCCCTGACACGCGGTTTGCCGGGCCCCACCGGGGTCGGCGTCCTCGGCCCTCGGGCATGAGGGCGCCGATCCCGTCCCGGCGCGCCCCTCACCCATCGCTGGTCTGGAAGTAGTGCCCCTTCTCCAGGTCCTCGATCAGCGCGGGGTGGGTGGGTCGCCATCCCATGAGCTCGCGGGTCAGGGCACTCGAGGCCGGGATGTCGGCTCCGATGAAGCCGGCCAGCCAGCCGAAGTGTCCGGCCGCGTCCTCGGGTTCCACCGCGGCGACGGGGAGATCAAGATGGCGGCCGATCACCTCTGCGACGGTGCGGATGGGGACACCTTCGTCGGCGACGGCGTGCAGGACCGATCCGGCCGGAGCCTTCTCGACCGCCAGGCGGAACAGGTGCGCCGCATCGAGTCGGTGCGCTGCGGGCCAGCGGTTGGCCCCGTCACCGACATGGCCGGAGACACCGTGGGCGCGCGCCATGCCGACCAGCGCCGCCATGAAGCCGGGGTCCCCCTCTCCGTGCACGGTCGGGGGAAGTCGGACCACCGAGGACCGGACGTTGTCCGTGGCGAAAGAGAGCGCCAGCTGCGCGGTGGCCGACCGAGTCCGCTCTGCGCCGTCCGGACGCGGCCCGGCCGGGTCCGGACGGCCGTCCTCCTCGGTGGCGACCTGCCCCGATGCGATTCCGAGCGTCCCGGAGGCGATGACGAAGGGACGGCCGGAACCGGCGAGTGCCTCGCCCATCGTCTCCACCGCGCGGCGGTCCGCGTCGGTGGCGCCCTGGAAATCCCCCGAGAAGGCGATGTCGTGCTTGAACGCAAGGTGGATCACGCCATCCGCCTCGGCAGCCGCACTGCGCAGGATGTCGAGATCGTCGAGGGTGCCGCGATGCGCCTCGGCGCCCGCAGCGGTGAGGGCGGCGGCCGAGACCTCGGAGCGGGCGAGCCCGACGACCTGGTGGCCGGCGCCGATGAGTTCGGGAACGACGGCGGAGCCGATCCAGCCGGATGCGCCGGTGACGAAGACACGCACTGAAAGACCTCCGGATACAAATCGACCGCCCTCAGGCCGAGCACGACAGAGGGGCAGATCGATGTCAGTCACTGTCATCGAAAGTAGCACCAATGTCAGGGACTGTCATCACGTAGGATCACGGCCATGGGTCGATGGGAGCCGAACGCGCGCGAGCGACTCCAGCAGGCAGCACTGGAGCTCTACAGCGAGCGCGGGTTCGAGCAGACGACGGTGGCCGAGATCGCCAAGCGGGCGGGGCTCACCGAGCGCACGTTCTTCAGGCACTTCGCCGACAAGCGGGAGGTGCTGTTCGCGGGCTCCGAGACGTTGCAGGCGCTCTTCGTGAGCACCGCCGCGGCCGCACCGGAGTCGGCGGCGCCGATCGAGGCGATCGCCGCGGCCCTCGATGCCGTGGCTTCGGTGTTCCAGGACCGGCACGCCCACTCCCGCCGGCGCCAGACGGTCATCGTCGCCAACGCGGAACTGCGGGAGCGCGAACTGATCAAGCTTGCGTCGCTGTCCGCGGCGCTCGCCGACACCCTGCGTCAGCGCGGCGTTCCGGAACCGGCAGCGAGCCTGACCGCCGAGGCGGGGATCGCCGTCTTCAAGGTCGCGTTCGAGCGCTGGGTCGGCGAAACCGATGGACGCGGCCTGGGGTTCTTCATTCGGGAGTCGCTCGACGAACTCAAGGTCGTGACCTCCGGCAACTGATCACCGGCTGTGGGCCGCAGGGATCACGCGAGGTTCACGCGGAGTCCCGCCGGCAGTGCAGGAACAGATGGGGCTCGGGGACGGCCTCGGGGTGGGCGGGGGTGAACATCAGTGCCTGCCGAGTGACGACACCGAGTCCCGCCCCGGTGACCATGTCGGCGAACTGCTGGGCGGCGAAACTGGTCACGCGCACGGCCTGTCCCATGAAGACGCCTTCGACGCCCTCCAGATCGAGCGGCACCGTGGCCAGGACCACACTCCCACCCAGCTTCACCGCCCCCGCGAGCCGCCGTACGACGGCGGTCTGCTCGGCGCGGGACATCTGCAGCAGGGCGAAGTAGACACACACCGCATCGAACGAGGCTTCCTCGAGCCGCATTTCACGGATGTCCGCGCACCGAAAGGTCGCGTCCGGCACCTGGCGGGTCGCCAGGTCGACCATCACCGGGGAGACATCAACACCGAGCACGTCGTGGCCCGCCGCGGCGAGGACGGCTGCGGTGGGTCGGCCCGTGCCACTACCCACGTCCAACACCCGGCTGCGCGGCTTGAGTTGCCGCAGCAACCAGGTCAGCGACGCCCGGTGGGCCTCGGAGTCGGCGAACGCCTTTTCGTACTCGGCACCCAAGGCGTCGAAGACCGCGGCCGCCGCCGGCTCGTCGTACCGGTCACCCACAGCGTCTCTCCCCCTTCGTCGCGGCGAAGTCGTGGAGGCATCGTCGCATCGCTCGCGGCGGCTCACAACGGGGCCGCAGAGTCGCGCACCCGGGTGCCATGGACTCGTCGCGGCGAGCCGTGAGCCCGGACCGGCAGGGAACCCGGATGCCGGTCGGCGAAGTGGACATCACTCCAGCGGAACACCGCCGGACCTTCCTCCGGCGCACCCCACCGGACCAGTGCCGCACATGAACGAACTCACATCGAGGATAATAGGTAAAAGGCGTATGGTTCTGTTGGAAGCTGTGCCATTACGTCGACCAGGGGAAGTGATCCGGATGAGCCGGTCGGCCACGGTTCGCTATGCCATCGACCCGGGCCCGGACGGGCTTGCCTTCGTACAGGACCTCATGAACACGGTCTCCGCCGGCAAGCCGCGCACACGCGACCTCCTCACGGACCCGGGTGAGGCCCGGACCTGGGTCGATCAGGCGCCGGCACAGTGGAGCAAGGCCACAGGGGAACGCATGGCGCATGTCGAACTCGGCCCCAGGACCTGGAGGAGCTGCGTTCCTTCCGCGACGATCTGCGCCGGACGGCGCATCACGGCCGCGACGACACACTCCCCCCGCGACGCTCCGTCGCCGTCGCGATGCGTCTCGACGGCAGCGGAGAGGTCCGGCCGGAACCGCGCGGCACCGGATGGCGGCGTGTGGCGGCGCCGGCCCTGGTCGAGGTCCTCCAGGCCCAGCGGGCGGGGACCTGGCAGCGGCTGAAGCCGTGCCGCAACGACCGGTGCGGGACGGCGTTCTTCGACCGGTCCCGCAACAACAGCGGGGTCTGGCACGACGTCAGGGTCTGCGGCAACGCGGCGAACCTGCGGGCCTGTCGGGCGAGACGGCGCGCCGAGAACGCGTCGTAGACACCGCGATCCTCCGACGGCGCGGACGGCGGCGATACATTCGACCTGTATTCGCGAAATGTGAGATACGCCCTGCCGGTTTTGTTGTTCGACGTACGCAAAATACATACGCTTATTTCGTTCGCCGGGCGGCGAACACCCGGATGTCACGGTGCTCCACCACCGCGGCCCTCATCGACGAGCCGGGACGTGACTCGCGCCCGGCATCCCCCCACCGCATGCACGCAAGGAACCCACGTGGACGAGTTGCTCACGCAGGCTGTCGAAGCCCACGGCGGTATCGCCCGCTGGCAGGAGCTGACCGAGGGTCGGGCCACGCTCGTCAGCGGCGGCGACCTCTTCTCCGTCAAAGGGCTGCCTCAGGATCCCGCACCCCGCGAGATGAGCGTCCGGCTGCACGAGGAGCACGCTTCGGTCACGCCCTTCGGCGCACCCGACCAGAGGACCGACTTCACGCCCGGACGTGTGAGCATCGAGAAACTCGACGGGCGGGTGGTGGCAGAGCGCGAGAACCCGCGGACGTCGTTCTCCGGACACACTCTTCAGTCCCCGTGGGACCCGCTGGACCGCGCCTACTTCAACGGCTACGCGCTGTGGACCTACCTCACCACCCCCTTCCTGCTCACCATGCCGGGCTTCACGGTCACCGAGATCGAGCCGTGGCGGGAGGGAAACGAGATCTGGCGGGGTCTGCGTGCCACCTTCCCGCCCGAGATCGCCAGCCACAGCACCGAGCAGGACTTCTACTTCGGCTCCGACCACCTCCTGCGCCGGCACGACTACTACGTCGACGTGGCCGGTGGGTTCGCCGCCGCGCAGTACGTCCACGACTTCGTGGAAGCGGACGGCATCCTGCTCCCGACCAGACGCCGGGCCTACCGCCGCGACGACGACGACCGGCCGCTGGTGCATCAGGTCATGGTCTCGATCGACCTGAGCGACGTCCGCTTCCGCTGACCGGAGCACCGTCCGACGCCGACGCCCCCCGCCGGCCGCCCCCTTCCGTCCTGCCGCGCGGACCCCGGTCCGCCAATGATCATGGAGAGATCCAGAGTGCACCCCCAGCTCCCCCAGGCCTCGCATGCCAGACGCCGACCGCCCGTCCGCGTCTGGCTGCAGCCGTTTCTCATAGGCCTGGTCATCGTCTCCGCGTTCGTCAGCTGCTACATCGGCCTCCAGCGGGACCCCCAACCCCACCGGCTGCCGGTGGCGGTCGCCGGGCCCCGGCTGGCGAGCCAGGTCCAGGCGGCCCTGGGGGACGCGATCGACGTACGGCCCACCGACTCCGCCGATCAGGCACGCGACGCGGTCCGTCATCGCGACGTGGTGGCCGCGCTCGGCGCGGAGCGTCACGGCAAGGATCTGAGCCTCGATGTCGCGAGCGCCAACGGTGTGTCGACGACGACGGCGGTCAAGGCGATCGTCACGGCCTACGCGCACGGTGCCGGTCGACATGTCACCGTGTCCGACGTCGTGCCCCTCGACCGCTACGACTCACGTGGACTGGCGGGGTTCTACGTCTCCTTCGGAGTGACGCTCTCCGGGTTCGTCCTCGCACAGAACGTGCTCGGGCTGAGCAAGCTGCTGCATCTGCGGCATCGCTTCACCCTGGTGACCGTCTTCTCCGCCGCCTCGGGCCTGGTCGCCGCCGCGATCGCCGGACCCGTGCTCGGTGCCGTTCCCGCGCCGTACCTGCCCCTCGCCTTCGTCCTGGCCCTCCTGGCGGCGGCCGCGGCGTTCACCACGAAGTTGCTCGGTACGTACTTCGGTCCGGTGGGCGTCCCTATGGCCACCCTGCTGCTGTTGACCGTGGGCAACTCCACCAGCGGCGCGACCGTCGGTCCCGACCTGCTGCCCGGTGTCGCACGGTCCGTCTCAGCACTGCTCCCACCCGGCGCCGCCGTGCGTGCCGTCGCCGACGTCAGCTACTTCGACGGCGCACATGTGCTCGCCCCTCTGGCGACACTCACCCTGTGGGCCGTGGGGGCCGCACTTCTCCTGGCGGCCCGTACCCACCGCGCGACGCAGGACGCCCTGCCGACGGCGGGAGCGGCCGTCTCCTCAGCCTGAGCGGACCCGCAGGACAGCGCCCTGCGCCGTGGTAGCGTCCGCCTGGAAGCGCTCCCTCCCTGCCCCCGGCACGAGATGTGCGCCGTGGTCCAGCTCCGGGCGGTTCCGCAAGGACGACGCACCGGAGGATTCCCCATGGACGCAGGCGACGCCCTGACCGATTTCGGCGGGGGGACTCCCCGGCCGCGCGCACTCGACGTCCGATGGATCCACGGCTCTCCGTCGGCCAAGCACAACACCGATCCGGACATCCAGGTCCACGGCTACGACGAGCACACGTTCATCCTGCGGCAGAACATGGCCGTCAACTACGAAGCGCCGTTCCTGTTCCTGCTGTTCGGCAACGCCCGCGCCGTGTTGATCGACACGGGCGCCACCGAGTCCGAGGAGTTCTTCCCCCTGCGCCGTACGGTCGACGAACTCATGGCGGACTGGCTCGAACGGCATCACCGCGACGGGTACCGCCTGCTCGTCCTGCACACCCATCCGCACGGCGATCACACCGCGGGCGACGCCCAGTTCGCCGATCGTCCCGACACGACGGTGGTGGGGGCGCAAGGAGCCGAAGCCTGGGACCACTTCGGGTTCAGGGAGGAGCCCGACGCCGTCGCGCATGTCGACCTGGGCGGCCGGGTGCTGGAGTGCCTGGCCACGCCCGGCCATCACACGGCGGCGGTGACGTTCTACGACCCCTGGACCGGGATTCTGTTCACCGGCGACACGGTCTATCCCGGCCGTCTCTACATCGAGGACTGGCCGGCCTTCGCCAGTACCGTGGAGCGACTGATCGAGTTCTCCGACCGCCGCCCGGTGACACATGTGCTCGGCTGCCACATCGAGATGACCCGGCAGCCCGGCGTGGACTATCCGATCCGGACCACCTACCAGCCCGACGAGCCCCCGCTGCAGATGACCACGCGCCACCTGCACGACATCCGCGCGGCGATCGAGGAGATCGGCGACCGACCCGTACGGCGTGCCTTCCCCGACTTCATCCTCTGGCCGAACGATTGAGCAGCGGCCCGCCGGATCCGCGGACGCAGGGTACCCCCGTCAGGTGAGTGCCTCGTCGGCCGCAAAAGGCCGGGAGAAGCACGGATCCGCCACCGCATCCGGAGTACGCCCCCAGCGCACTGCCACCATCGCGAGGTCGTCGTCGAGATAACCGCCCGTGTAGGTGTCCAGATCCCGGCTGATGTGCCGCAGGAGGCGATCGGGGCTCTCCCAGGTCCAGGCAGCGGCCCGGTCGAGGATCGGATAGAAGCCGCCGTCGGCGTCCCTGGCCTCGATGACGCCGTCGGTGTACAGCAGCAGGGTGTCCCCGGGGGCGAACGGAACGGACTCCAGGTGGTACGCGCCCGGTTCGGTGTGGGCCAGACCCAGCGGTGGTGCCGGGCGGAGAGCCTCCAGCACCCGCACACGCCCGTCGTGCCTCAGCAGCGGCGGGGGATGCCCGCAACTGACAACACGCGCGACTCCGCCCCGATCCGGGATCTCGACCACAAGCGCCGTGATGAACCGCTCGCCGGCCTCGGGGTCGCAGGCGGCGAGTTCGGCCAGATGCCTGCGCACACTGCGCTCCAGCGACGCGACCAGTTCGGGGAGGGTGGCGTGCTCGGGTGCGGCCTCGCGAAACGCACCGAGGACGGCGGAGGTGTCCTCGATGGCCGCGAGCCCCTTGCCGCGCACGTCGCCGATGAGGATGCGGGTCGCCGTGCCGGTACGAGCGGCGGCGTAGAGGTCGCCGCCCACCATGGCGTGCTCGGCGGCCGCACGGTACTCGCAGGCGATGGACACCGGGCCGAGTCGGCTCGGGATCGGTCGCAGGAGAACCTGCTGCGCGGCCTGGGACACCGCCCGCACCTGGGTCAGCTCTCTCAGATCGCGGTCGTGCAGGGCTCGTGCGGCGACCACGAAGCTGGAGACCGCCAGCAGGGCGCCGATGTGGACGGCCAGGATCGGTGATCTCAGCAGGGTGTCGTGCGTATCGATGACGACGGTCGCCGCACAGGCCAGCAGTGCGATGCCGACCGTGAATCGGACGCGCGCGAATGCCGCGGTGAACGTGGGGGCCGCCACCAGCAGGGGCGAGAGATGGACGACCATGGGCACGAAGGAGGCGGCCAGCGTGATCGCCACGATCAGTGAGACCGCCGTTCCGCCTATGTACAGTCGACCGGCTGTCGACGTCGGGCCGCGGGCGCGGAGTCTGCGTCGAAGATGCCGTCCTTGAATACCGGGAATCCCGGCCCGGTGCGCTATGAGTCCGGCGTCTGTGCCGTGCGGCGTCCGGTGAAAGGTCGAGTCGAGGTCCATGGGCGGTCCTGCGGGTCGTACGGCCCCCCGTGCATGGTGAAGGGGCAGGACCCGCTGCCGTACGAGGCAACGCGGCTCGGTGTACCGCTGCGCGCCGGCCGCAGCCCCACCGCCTCTTTACCGAATCGTGGAATTCACCTCCCACTATGCGGTCCACTCTGCGACTCGGATCCGGCTGCGTCAAGAACGGGAACGATCGTTCTCGATCGCCGGGTCACCGAACGTGAATCCCTGGTCGCCCCGGGCGAGACGGTGCCCTCGGCGGGGCACTCACGACCCTTCGGATACGTCACTCCTCGCGCCGCGAGGCGCGGGGTCACGTATCGAAGAGCGGCGGAGCAGTCCCACCAAGGGGCCTAGGACGACGAGGATCCCGAGGGCCATGTACCCGTATGTGAGGGTGGCGAGCGTCGCGACCCCCGCAACCAGCAGTGGGCCGCCCGCGTCCCCCAGCTCGCGCCCGAGCTCGGCCGCGCCCATGGTCTGCCCCAGGCGCTCCTCGGGAGTCGACGAGGACAGGGCGGCGAAGCCGAGCGGGGTGATCACACCGGTACCCGCACCGATCAGTGCGGCTCCGACGAGGACACCGAAGAGGCCGGGCAGCATGGCACCGGCCAGTCCGGCGGCGGTGAGCAGCAGACCGGCGGTCATTCCCCCGCCGGTCGTGATCCGGCCTTCGTCCCGGGCGCGGCCGGCGAGCGGCTGGACGACGGCGGCGCAGGCGGCCAGTACCGAGACAGCGGCGCCGGTGACGACCGTGCCCAGCCCGACCGCCCGGCCGGAGACCGGCAGGAAGCCCACACCGGCCGAGAGAGCGGCGGTGGCCGCGGCGAGTGCGGCCGTCGGGGCGAGGAAGGCGGGGTCGGTCATCCGGCGCACGAGTGCGAGCACCGTCTGCCGGTCCTTGGGCAGGGGCGGCACGACGGGCACCGCGACCGCGGCCCATACGGCGACCGCTGCACCGAGCACTGCCAGCACCGCGAACAGCAGCCGCAGTCCCCCTGCCCAGACCAGTACTCCGCCGAGCAGCGGACCGAGGGTGTAGCCGATCGACTTGTAGAAGCCGTAGCTGCCGAAGGCGCGACCGCGTCCGGAGTCGGGATTGAGCCGGGCGACGAGGGCGGAGGCCGAGGGTGAGAAGGCGGAGGCCGCGGCGCCCTGCCCCAGACGGGCGGCCCAGAGCCAGCCCGGGCTCGGCGCGACGAGGTACAGGGCGGACGCCGCGGCGAAGGCCAGGAGACCGCCGAGGAGTACCGGCCGCGCGCCGATCCGGTCGGCGAGTGTGCCGAAGACCGGCTTGAGGACGACCTCGGCGCCGTCGTACAGGGCGAGCAGTCCGCCGAGCACGAGCAGGGAGGTCACACCGTCCTCGGAGAAGCCTCCGAGGTTGGCCGCGATGCCATGGGCTCCGAAGGCCGTGGTGAACCCGGCCGCGTGGAGTGGCCACATCCGGCGGGGCGGTGCCGATCGCGCCACGGCGCCCCGGCTCATGGCCCCTCGTCCATCGCCAGGTGCAGCACGCGGAACACGCGCTCCGCGTAGTCCTCACATGCGGCCGTGCACTCCTTGAGCCGCTTCGAGGCCGCTGCCGACTCCGGTGCGCCGAAGACATCGCGCGCCATGAGGTCCCGGTGCCAGCGGCGCAGTCGTTCCAACGACTGCTCTTCCTCCTCCAACTCGGCGAGAGTGAACTTGGCGATGCGGATCTCCTTGGCCAGTTCCTCCTCGAACTTGCCGCAGTCGGCCAGGAATTCGCGCCAGTCGTCGGACCGGGCGGCGGTGAACATCGCCTGGAAGCGGGCCGCGTCCTCGGGACCGCGGCCCGATGCGCTGAGGGTCAGGGCGTGCCCTTCCGCCTGCTCGGTCAGTGCGATCGCGCGAGCGATGCCGTCGGCGAAGGCCGGTACATCGGGCACGGCCCACACCCCCTGGCCGAGGGAGAGGGCACCGATCCGGCGCAGCTCGCGCCACACCGCCACCCGGTGGCGGCTGGGCTCCGCGGGGACCTTGATCACGAGGACGATCCACCGGTTCGCCGGCTCGGTACTGGTCACGTATTCGAATGTAGCAGCAGTTACATCAGGGGACGTGCTCGCTGTTCGGTCAGGCGCTGAGCACACCGGTGGCGAGCAGCGCCACCCCGACGACGATCCGGTTGACCCTGACGGGAGATGATTCCCGCATGCGCATGCGCCGGGAGATCCGTCGGTGGCTGTGGGGGTTGTGGTTCGCCTGCCTGGCCTTCTCCATCTGGTTCCTGGTGGAGGTGGTCATGCTGTTCCTGCAGGCCGAATCCTGGTGACCGGCGCCCGAGCCACGTGCCGTTCTCCCTGACACAGGGAGAACGGCACGGTCGGTTCTCGCTGATGGTGGCCGGCCTTCCGGCAGGGCCACGTCACCGACCGGTCTTGGCCGTTGGTCTCCGGAAGGGACCGGACAACCGGGGGGACGCGCGAGAACACCTCGGTCGACCATGCGGTCCCGGCGACGGCATCGGCCCGTCGTATCGGGTCAGACCCAGGTGTCCAGCCACATGCGGTCACGCCATGAGTCGGTCGGGATCATGTTCCCCGAATAGATCGGGAAGAAGTAGACGAAGTTCCACAGGATCAGCAGCGTGAGCGCGCCGACGCCCGCCACCCCCCACAACCGGCGCCGCTCGGTGGCTCCCGCCGGCCCGAGAAGAGCCCCGGCCGTCATCGCCACGGCCAGGCACAGGTACGGCAGGAAGACGACCGCGTAGAAGGAGAAGATGGTGCGGTCCTGATACATGAACCACGGGAGCCAGCCCGCCGCAACCGCGCACAGGACGGCGCCGGCGCGCCAGTCCCGCCTCAACGCCCACCGGTACAGCAGATACGCGAGGGCGAAACACGCGGACCACCACAGCAGCGGCGTGCCGAGAGCAATGATCTCGCGAGCGCAGCCGCCCGCTTCCTTGCAGCCGTCCTGCCCATAGGACGAGGACTGGAAGTGGAACGGCACGGGGCGCCCGAGCACCGTCCAACTCCAAGGATTCGACTGGTACTTGTGCGGCGTGTGCAGTCCGATGTTGAACTGGTAGACCTGGTACTCGTAGTGCCACAGGCTGCGCAGCGGCGCCGGGACCCACGCCCAGGAGCCGCCCCGGCCGTCGGCCCAGTGCCGGCCGTATCCGTCGGACGACATAAACCAGCCCGACCAGGTCGCCAGATACGTCACCACGGCGACAGGCACCAGGGAGGCGACGGACCAGCCGAGGTCCTTTCCGAGCACCGCGCGGTAGGGCTGACGCGCGCCCGCCACGCGTCGCGCGGCGACGTCCCACAGCAGGGTCATCGCGCCGAAGAACACCAGGAAATACAGGCCGTTCCACTTGGTCCCGGCCGCCAGGCCCAGAAGGACGCCAGCGGCGAGCCGCCAGGGCCGCCATCCCATGCCGCCCCGGGCCCCGACGTCCTCGTCGGGCCGTACCTCACCGGTGTCGCTCCTCGGCAGCAGCCGGACCAGCCGCTCCCTGGACCGGTCACGGTCGATCAGGAGGCAGCCGAAGGCGCACAGGACGAAGAACATCACGACGAGGTCCAGCAGCGCGCTGCGGCTCAGCACATAGTGCAGTCCGTCCACGGCCATCAGCAGTCCGGCCAGGCACCCGAGGAAGGTCGAGCGGAACAGCCGTCGTCCGATACGGCAGAGCAGCAGAACCGACAGCGTGCCGAGGACGGCGGTCATGAAGCGCCAGCCGAACGGATCCAGGCCGAACAACCACTCGCCGACGGATATGACCCACTTGCCCATGGGCGGATGGGCCACGAACGCCCCCCGGTCCGAAAGGGGGATGACCTGGGGATCGGCGAGTACCTGGGGGTCGGCGATCTTGCGGTCCGGCCACACACCTTCGTAACCGAGGTGAAGTTGGGCCCAGGCGTCCTTGGCGTAGTACGTCTCGTCGAACATGAGGTCGTGCGGCCGGCCGAGACGCCAGAAGCGGATCACCCCCGCCAGAACGGCCACGAGCACCGGGCCCAGCCACCCGGTCGCCCCGGCGGCGCGGTGGGCAAGACCCGGCGGACAGCCGAGGACACGCCACAGATGGGTGGGCGGCGCGGGGAAGCCGGGGACCAGCCGTTCCGCCGTACCGGTACGCGCCGTCGGCACATAACGGAAGCGGAGTCGCAGACGGTCGAGCCATCGCGCATCCGCGTCCGCCGGGCCCCGTGCACCCGAACTGCGGCCGTACGTCGGGGCGCTCGGGCCCACACGGTCACTGCCGCCCCGCAACGTGGCCGCGAGACCCGTGGCACGGCCCGAGTCGAGCGATCCATGAGGCGCCCCGCGGTCCCCCACCTGCCACACCTCTCATCGACGGCCCGGAAAACGAGACGCCGGATTCATTCGACGGGCCGATGCGAACGCCGTCCCCGATCCGGCGAGATCCTAGCGTCAACCGACGGCGGCTGAAGCGACGGGCCCGCACAGCGCAGGCTCACTCGGCTTCACCGGCGTCCGACTCGGCGACCCGAGGACCGCACGGTGCAGGGGCCGCTCAGAAGGCGGCCGTAGCCGGTCCCCGAAGCACCTTTTCGTGCTGCATGCGGGTCAGCCGCAGCACCACGAGGATCGCGAGCACGGCGGCCACGGCGTCGACGACATCCGCGACCAGCACCTGACGCACGGCGCCGCGGATCTCCTCGGCCGTGTCGGAGCTGCGGTAGGCGAAGGAACCCGCGCGGTTCGTCAGCACGGAGAGGAGCCACAGCGTCCACCAGGCGTCCACCAGCCCGTGCGACCGCGGCGTGTCCCACGGGCTGCTGGCGTCCCAGATGTCCAGTGCGATGCGGCGCGGGAACCAGAGGTTCACGATCGGCACGAACCACGCCCCGATCGCCCAACCACGCTTCTTGGCGTGCCCGAACGGACTGAACACCTCTGCGTTGACCCGTACTCGATGGAACCAGCACAGGAACACGACGACGCACGTGAGCAGCACGGACGTCCGGAGGAGACCGACCGAGGAGTACAGCGAGTCCGCGCGTTCCGCCCGCTCGCCCACGCCGCTGACGCCGCCGACGAGGTCGCCCGCCACGTCGTACACGGCCATGGCAGCCCCGATCGCGAACAGGTCGACGACGACGACAACTCCCAGCACTGCGGCCGCCGTCCGCCCGAGACCCACAGGCGAGCGCACCCAGGCGACCGGCGCAGCGGTGAACTGCGGGGCCTCCGGCTCCGGCGCGACGGCGCACTGGGTGCACAGAGTGCCGCCCGGTGCCGCTTCGAAGTGCTGGCAGCGAGCACAGATCATCGTGCATTCCCCATACATGCCGTCGGATCCCGGGACGCCGCTCCGGCCAAGACCGACGTGCGGACACGCAACATAGGATCCGCACGGTCCCCGCGTCCACTCGAGCGCGCCTCGGCCGGGCGAGGCGTACTCCGGGTGCCGTCGGCGGCTTACGCCGCTACCGGCCCGGTCAGGCCGAGGCTGCCTGAAGGGCACTCGCCGTCGTGTGTGTACGCTCGGCCACTCCGATGGCCCACGCGCCGTCGGCGCTCGAAGCCGGCTGAGCCGGGTGGTACGACCGTGACCGCGCAAGCCCGGACCGTCGAGGCGGCGGACGGCGGTCCGTACGCGCACGGGACGGTCAGCTGTGCCGTCTCCGCGCTCCCGGCGCAGCCTGCAGGGTCGCGGGTGTTGAGCGCCGTCGCCGACGGCCGGGACACAGAGAGCGGCCGCCGGTGTGCCGGCCCTTCGTCCGCGCGCCCCTGCCGCCGGCGACGACGGCTCACGACGTCCCCGCCGTGTATCGCTCGGCGACAGCCAGGGCGGCCGCCATGATGCTCAGCTGCGGATTCACCTCCGGGCAGCTGGGGAGCACGGAACCGTCGCCGATCAGCACCCCGTGCACACCGCGCAGGCGACCGTCCGGGTCGGCCGGCGACCGCTCGGGGTCGGCTCCGCCGGCCGCCGTTCCGGTGGGGTGGAACGCGGAGACATGCAGATGCCGCGCGGTCACCGTGTCCAGCACCGCCTCCAGCTGAGCCGGGGTGCGGGCGCGCGGTGCCTGCGGCACTCCGGTGAGCACCTCCTCGGCGCCCGCCGCGAACAGCAGGCGTCCCATGGCCCGTTGGGCACGGAGCAGGCGGTCGGCGTCGCACGGCGCCAGGTCGTAGCGCAGCAGGGTGCGGTTCTGCCCGAGGACGCGGCCCGAGGGACGGTCGGCGATCATGGCCCCGAGCGTCGCCAGGTGTTCCGTCTCCTCCAGTTCGCGGCGGAGTTCGCGTCCGACGCCCGGCAGCACGAACGAGCTCATGCCGGGGGGCGCCGCGGTCGCCTCGATCAGGATGCCGTCCTCGCGCAGATGCTCCACCCCGACGCTCTGCAGGACGCCCTTCCAGCTCGTGACGTGGCGGCTGAACCGACCCGCCACACTGGTCGCCGGATGCACGCTGAGGTTGCGGCCCAGCCGCGGGTGTCCACCAAGGCCGGAGCGGCGCAGCAGTGGCGGCGTATGAAGGGCCCCGGCGGCGACCACGACCAGCGGGCTGAGGATCTCCAGCTCGCTGCCGTCCGGGCGGCGCACCACCACCCCGGCGGCCCGTGGGCCGCCCGGCCGGTCGCCGTCGACAAGGATGCGCCGGACGTGGGCGCCTGTCACGATACGGGCGCCAGCCGCGCAGGCCTCGGGGAGCACGGAAAGCTGGACGCTCTGTTTTGCGCCGGTGGGACAGCCGACGACACACTGGCACGAGCCCTTGCAGCCGGGGGCGTTGCGGCGCAGGGGCGCTGCTGTCCAGCCGAGCTCCTTCGCTCCGGAGAGTGCGAGCAGCCCGTTGTCGCCGAGCACCTCCAGCGGCTGGGGCGCCACCCGCAGGGTACGTTCGACGTCGTCGAGGTGGGCCTCGAGGTCCTCGGCCGCGGCGAATCCGTGACGGTCCAGCCAGCGGGTGCGGACGTGGGCCGGAGTGCGGTAGCACGTACCGGAGTTGACGAGGGTGGTGCCACCGACGGCGCGGCCCACGGGGAGGACCAGTGGGGGGGTGCCGAGGGCGATCGTCGCACCGCCGTCGCGGTACAGGTCGGTGAAGCGGTCGAGCGGAGCCCGTCGCCCGAACGACGCGGTGGTGTGGTGCTCACCCTCCTCGAGGACGACGACACGGAGGCCGGCCCGGGCGAGTGTGCGGGCCGCCATGGCGCCGCCGGCCCCGGATCCCACGACGACGGCGTCGGCACTCGAGCGTGTGGGCCACTCGCGGGAAGGTGTGCAGTCCAGCGGCGGGTCGTCGGGCGCGGGCGCCTCGGGCGTGGGGCTGTGGTGCAGCGACCGTTCGGTACCGGCCGCCAGCAGCAGCGGTACCTTGACCGCCTCCAGGAGCGGCAGCAGGGCCCGGCGGGAAGCCAGCGACGCCACGACCCGCTCCCGCTCGGCGGGTCCGAGTGCGGACAGCCGCCTGCCCGTCCGGACGACGGCGTAGGCGTCGACGGCGGCCGCCGCACCGCGCACCGCGGTGCGAGCCGGCGCGGGCATGGTGTCGAGCAGCGTTTCCACCCTGCGTGGCACGGACCGGGTCCACGCGGTGGTGCCGTCGTCGGCCAGCAGCGCGGCGACAAGTCCCTTCAGGGCGGCGGTGCTTCGCAAGGTCATCGGTCACCGACCTCCGCATGCGCGGTGCCCGACAGCCGCCATCCGGCCTCCCGCCGCCAGGTGCCCCACCAGCGCTCCAGGGTGACCACCGCGTCCGCTCTCTCGGTGTTGCGGCAGACCGCGGCAGAGCCGTCGGGGTCGGTGTAGTCCAACGTCAGTGTCTGCTCCGGCGGCTGGGTCACCGTCACCGCGATGCGGCTCAGGCCCGCCCTGCCCTTGACCCGCCACTCGGGCAGACCGATGTCCGCGCGGAACCGGCCGATTCCCGCCCAGCCCACGGCGGAGCGTTCCGCGCGCCGTGGCCAGGTCCTGCCGTTTCGGTACAGGCGCAGGAAGACCAGGGGCTGCAGCCTGTCGAGACCCCGCCGCATGGACACCGCTGCGACGATCTCCAGTACGTCGCCGCCGCCCAGGTCGGCGTGGAGCCAGGCCCAGCGGCGGGCGTTGCCGTGGCCGTAGATGCGCGCGCCGGCTCCGGGAGCACCGTCGAGCCGCAGCTCGTCGGTGCCGTGGCGCACCGTCCCGCTGTAGCGGGCGCGGACGGCGGGGAGCATGTGGGAGGCCGGCAGCCAGGGTCGCCGCCAGGACCAGCCGGGGAAGGTGTGGAGCGGTGGACCCTCGCCCCGCTCGGTGAGCGCCCAGGTGAACGATCCGGCGGAACCGGCGAGTCGGCCGGAGCCTGCGCTGATGTCCCCGGCGGAGAAGCCCTCCGGATGCCCCGCCCACGGAACGGGGCCGAAGCGTGCGTGTTCGGCCGGGCCGTCCTTGGGGAAGACGGCGGCCCAGCCGTGCGCATAGGCGGGGGAACCGTCGGAGGGCGCCACCACTTCGTGGTGCAGCCAGATCCCGCTGTCCGTCACGGGATCGGTCACAGTCGTGTACCAGACCTCGGTCCGCCCCGGTGCGCCGTCCCAGCGCGACGCCAGGTGCCGGTCGGCGCGGGATTCCGCGGCGCGGGGGAACCGGAAACTCGCGAGGAAGGGCAACAGGCCGGTGGTCAGCGGGAAGCGCAGGGTGCCCTCGCCGACACGGTGGCCGTCCTCGTAGAGGGTGTACGGGAGTACGGTCATCGATGTGAGCGGACGCCTGGGCGACACCGACTTCCAGCCGTCCAGGGTGAGGCGCCGGCCTTCCATGGTGAAAGCGATCCGGTAGTGGATCCTGCGGCGCGCCAGGGGCGAGATCTCCAACTCGCCGACGGCTTCGGCGTCGTCCGCCCGTCCCGCTATCCGTATCCGCCCGGTCAGCTGTGCCGCAGTCGTCCGGTGAGGCAGCAGTACCGCGTCGGCGCGGGCCAGCAGATCGAGCCGCACTGGTCGGTCGCCGTCCTCGTCGGCCATGCGTACCCGGCCGAGCATCGTCTCCTTGAACACCGTTCCGCGTGAGGTCATCGGGCACCGCCACGATGTCCCCTCGAGCGGGCGAGGCCCTCGAGCATGATGCGTTCGGTGGCGGACAGATAGTCGCCCGCGGCCGTGTGCGCCGCCCGCTGGTCCCCGGTCGCCACGGCCTCGACGACGGGTGCCAGCCGGTCGTGGGCTGCCCGCGGATCCTCGAAAGGCCCGGCCAGGCTTGCGCGCACGGGGAGGTACGCGTTGAAGAGGGTGTTGGTCAGCAGTACGTACACCCGGTTGCCGGTGGCCCGGGCGAGCGCCCGGTGCACCTCCACGTCCGCCAGCTGTACGGGCTCTCCGCCCTCCGCGTCCCTGACGGCCGCCAGCAAGTGGCGGAGTTCGGCGATCTGCGCCGCCGTGGCACCGGACGCCGCGCGCTCCGCGATCAACGCGCCGATGCTGCGGCGCACTTCGAAGATCTCGCCGATCCAGTCGGGGCTGTGACGCACGAGCATCGGCAGCAGGTCCGCGCCGCCCAGCCGCAGGAAATCCCGTACCCGGGTACCCACTCCGTGCCGCGTCTCCAGCAGTCCCGCGTGCACCAGACGGCCGAAAGCGTGCTTGAGGGTGGTGCGGGTCACCCCGAATCCGTCAGCGAGTTCACGCTCGGGAGGCAGATAGCTCCCGGCCGGATGACGCCCGGCGAGGATGTCCTCGCGCAGCCGTTTCTCCAGGACGTCGACGATCGTCTCGCGTGGCAGTGCTTCCACCCCGGCCCCCAACGACTCAGTGGTTCAGTGGATGAGCCACTGAACCACCGTCTTTGACACGGCGTCAATAGAGCGGCAACCAGGAGAAGGAGACATCCCCCATCACACGCGACCCGCTCAACCCCCCCGGCCTGCCGGGCCTCGACGAGGGCGGAACCGGCGGCCGCTCGATCGGTGGCGCGCGCTGCGGAGGACGGGCGGCGTTCTCGGCCTGCCCGCTCCTAGAGTCGTCAGGGGCTCACCGCAACGCCGTAGGGGCTGTTGCCGACGGGGACCCTGGCGATGACCTTGCGGGTCCGGGGGTCGATGACGGTGAGCGCGTCCGCTCCCGGCTGTGTGACGTACACCGCGTGGTCGGTGACCTCGATATCGAAGGGATCGGTGCCCGCGGTGCCCACGGCGACGGTCGCCTCGACACGGTGGCCTCCGATGTCGACGACGGAGATGCTGCCCGGGCCGATATCGGCCGTGTAGGCGGTCCGGCCGTCCGGGGCGACCGCCACGTCGAAGGGGGCACCGCCCACCCGCACCGTGGTCATCTCCTCCGTCCGGATGTTGATCGCGAGCACCTTCGCCGCCGTCTCGTCGGCGACATAGGCCGACTCACCGTCAGGGGTGAGGGCGACCCCTGCCGGTGTACGGCCCGCGGGGACGTTGCGGGTGACCCGGAGCGTACGGGCGTCGATGACCGACAGGTTCCCCGAACCGAGGTTCGCCACATAGGCAGTTGCTCCGTCCCGGCTGAGGGCCACACTCGCGGGGGAACGGCCGACCGGGACGGTCGCCGTCACCTGGTCGGTCCGGGTGTCCAGCACGGAGACGCTGTTCGAGCCGCCGTTGGCGACATAGACGAATCTGCCGTCGGGGCTCACGGCGACGTCGGTCGGGTTGTTTCCGACCGGAACGGTGCCGGTCAGTTTGTTGGTACGGGTGTCGAGTATCGAGATCCGCGCCGCACCGTTGTCGGCGACGTACACCCGTGAACCGTCGGGGCTGACCGCGACACCTTCGGGCGCCACCCCCGCGTCCACGGTGGCGACGACCTTGTTGCTGCGGGCGTCGATCACAGACAGCGTGTTGTCGAAATGGTTGGTGACGTACACGCGCCCGCCTGCCGCCCGGTCCGCGGCCGCATGTGGCCCGGATTCCGATACCGCACCACCGGATGCGGCCGATGTGCAGGAGGTGAGCAGGAGGGCCGCGCCGACCGCGAGGGCCGGCCGGCGTCTTCCGCGGCCGCGTCCGGCGGCGCGGCGGGCTCCGGTCCGCGGGGCAGGGAACATCGCGCCTCCTGTGCGTGTCGCTGGTGGTTCGGCCGTGCCCGTACCGGGCGGTCCCGCCGGGGCCGTGCTGTGCCGGCCGTCAGGTCAGCAGACCGCTGGCGAAGTAGTCGTGTGCGTCGCGCACGCCCGGTACCGCAAAGAAGTAGCCGCCGCCGCGAGGACTGATGTAGGGCACCAGTGCCTCCGCCTCCAGCCGGGTCTGCATGGCGATGTAGGTGTTGAGTTCGCGTTGGAAGGAGACGAATGCATGACCCAGGTCGAGCTCCCGCGCATCGAGGCTGTGGTCGTAGTCGTAGCCCCGGCGCAGGACGGCGCTCGTGGCCGCGGTCTCGGGCGTCTGCGGATTGGCCAGCCTGATATGGGAGTTGATCGGCGTGAGCAGCCCCTGCGGATCATTGGTGTAGACGGGAACCATGCGGTCCGAGGCGTCGTCGGACGTGGCGTACACGGGCGCACCGCTCACCTTGCGCCGACCGAAGATCCGCTCCTGCTGGGCGACCGGCACCTTCTGCCACGCGTCGATGAAGAAGTGGACGATGCGCACGACGTGGTAGGTGCCGCCCGCCGCCCAGTCCGGTTCGGCCGACTTCGGTTGTGTCCAGACCACTTGGTCCATCCGGCCGGTGTCCGCGGTGTCCGGATTGGTGATGCCGTGCTTGAAACCGAACCAGTCCCGGCGGACCCGGTCGTGGCGCGGCGGATTGCGCAGGCCGTCGAGACGCCAACGCAGCTTCATGGCGCCCTTGGTGCTGTTGAGGATGTCGACCAGCGCGTGCACGGTCGTGTCGCGGTGATCGGCGCAAATCTGGATCAGCAGGTCGCCGTGGCAGATCGAGGGGTTCAGTTCGTCGTGGAGGAAGGGCTGCATGGTGACGAGCTGGACCGGCTTGCGCGAGGCGAGCCCATAGCGGTCGTCGAAGAGCGAAGCGCCCAGTGACAAGGTGAGAGTGAGGTTGTCCGCCTCGACCGTCGGTCCCACGATCCCGTTGTCCGAGGGCACCGAGTTGGGCGGCACCTTCGGCGGCGTCCCGCCGGCCGTGAGGAAGCGGGCCCGGTCGGTCAGCGTGCGAAACAGCTCGGTGAGCCCGTCGCTGTCGTCGGCCGTCACGTCGCAGGAGAGGAATATCGCGTCCTGCTGGGGTGGGGTGGCTATGCCTGCCTGGTACTGACCCTGGAAGGGAACCGCACCTGCCCGCGCCGCGACCGCGCCCGGCATGTCCGCCTGTCCCTCCCGGTCACCCAGGACGGTGCCCGCCGTCGCCCCCGCAAGACCTGCCGCGGCTGCATGGAGGAACGACCGTCGGGCGAAGGGGCCCACCGGGCACCCGCCGTCGCTCCACTCCCGCTCAAGGGCCGGGGAACTTTCCTCAGTCATGGTTGTCCTCATGGATAGGGGCAGACGGCGGACCGCGCCGATGACGATGGATGTCGCGCAGTCGGCCGGACAGCGGCGCAACAGTTCACAGTTGCACCAATCAGGTCCTGACCTGCGGATTCGGTCACGCAGGTGCTCGCTAGTCGAAACATATCCGCGCCACGCACCCGGGCCACTCGGGAGGCGCCCATGCGGGTGAGGGCGCCGAACTGCCCCGGAGAGCACGCCGGCTCCCCGGCCCGTCCCGGTGTCGTCCGCCGTCTGCCTCGTGCCGTGCGCCCTGCCGAGGACGACGCGAGCGGGTGTGCCCGGTGAGCTGCGCGGCGACGGGGACGGGCGGGTCCGGAGTCCGTGGACGATGATGATGCGGGATCGTCTCCCGCGGTGTGGGCGGCGGACATCGTGCACGCCGCGCACTCGGCACCTCGGGACCCGCGGGCGAGTGTCGTAGATGCTTCGGCGGTGCGGCCGCCCGGGTGGAGGCCCCGTGGCACGGGGGTCGCTCTCCGACAGGGTCGGCGCCTCGGCGACGGCGTGGTGCCGGACGGGGCGCGGAGCACCCCTGCCGGACGACGCCGCCCGTGGCCACTCACGACGGAGGAGGATCATGCCCTCTCAGGTGCCGAAGGCCGGTCGCCCACGCAGCGAACCGGCGCGGCGGGCCGTCCTCACCGCGTGCGGCGAACTGCTGCAGCAAGGGGGACTGCGCGCGGCGACGACCGACCGGATCGCCGCCCTGAGCGGAGTCAGCAAAGCGACGATCTACAAGTGGTGGCCGAACAAGTACGCGGTCGCCCTCGAGGCCTTCCTGTCGCAGATGAATGCCCAGTCACCTGACCCGGACACCGGCTCGGCGGCCGAGGACTTCCGTCTCACGGTGCGCGGCATGGCACGGTTCTATGCGAGCCCGATCGGGCGGATCTTCGCGCAGCTGCTGGCGGGGGCTCAGAGTGATCCGACGGAGGACTCGGATCTGCTCGGGCAGCTCGTCACCTCCCGGCGGGGCGTGGTGCGGGCCATCTGGGACCGCGGTGTCCTGCGGGGCGAACTGCGCGACGACGTCGACCCGGACGTCGCTCTCGATCTCTTCTTCGGGCCGTTGGTGTACCGGATGCTGGCCGGCCACGCACCCCTGGACGAACGGGCGGCGGACGAGGTCGTCCGCGTCGCACTGAGCGGCCTGAATCGGGCGAATCACAACGAACCGACATAAAAATTAAATTAGGTGTCCTAACGGGAATTGCGCCCGCCTCCCGAACGTTGAGTGGGGTGGAAAACGAAACGTTCAGTTTCAAGGAGGGCAGACAACCCACACCGGAGGTCTCCCGCGTGATCCGCCGAGGACGGAACCACGCGAGCGAGGACGCCTCGCCCCTGCTCGACCGGGCCCACGCCGCGGGGCGGCACCGCCGCTCGCCAAGGCGCCCGGACGAAGTGACCACAGCAGGCCACGGCAAGGACGACGGCGCCGTGGCCGTCGTCGTCACCGCAGGACGCGGGGTCCATCGCGCGCCACCCGTTCCGGTCGCGGCCGGACGACCGCGGCGAGCCTGCCGGTACCACCACCACGAAAGGAGACCGACGTCATGACCCTGGCGGTCTACGAGGTCGACGTCCCGACGACGAACGGCGACGGACTCCGCGGAGTGCACGTCTTCACAGGCCGAGCCGAAAGCCCCGCGAGCGCGCTGCGCCTCGCGCAGGAGGTCTACGCCGCCGCCGTCGCCGCACGGCAGGCCGGACTCGAGATCCCCCGCATGCGGCCGGACGGCTGGGTGGCACGCGGGATACGTCCTGGCTGGGAGCCCGACTGGTCGGCCGCGACCGCCGGGCGCTGGAGCGACCCGCACAGCTTCGTCCGCACCTACGACCTGGATCCGTGATTTCGCCGTGCGAGACGGCCGTGCGTGCGGGTTTCCCGTCACGCGCACGCACCGCGGTACCGGGCCGGGACCGGGCGGCAGGCCGCATGGCGGCGCGCCGGGCGTTCGGCCCTCGGCCCGTACCCCTCGCGGACGAACAGGTCGAGGGCCCTCCGACCGTCACCGGCCGCCGACGGCCGCCTCAGAGTGCGAGGGCGACGGCGGAGGCGGCGCCGCCGATCCCGAGGGCGAAGGCGGCCGCGGCCCAGCCACCCTCCCCCCACCGGAAGAACCGGTCGAGGGCCAGTCGGCCGGGACCGGTGGCGGCGACAGCGAGGGCGACAACGGCGATGCAGACGTTGTACTCGACCCCGCCGTCCCGGTCCCACAGCCCATGAGCCGCGGTGACGGACACCATCGCGTTGATCATCACGCCGATGAGGGCCGCGGCCGCGAGCGGGGTGAACAGCCCCAGAGCGAACCCCAGGCCGCCGAGGAACTCGGAAAGGCCGGCGATCGCCGCATAGACCTCTCCCGGGTGATAACCGAGGGTTGCGAATCCCCTGCCGACGCCCTTCAGACCCTGGCCGCCGAACAGGCCGAAGAGCTTCTGGGCACCGTGCCCGGCCAGGAGCAGGCCGAAGGTCAGCCGGATGAGCAGCAGGCCCCAGTCGCCGGCGAGCCTCGCCGATCCAGCGCTGTGCCGTGCGGCCGGCTCAGTCGGAGCCGGCGGCCGGTCCGAACCCTGCTTCTCCATATCGGTGCTCCGCCCACGACGCGGAGACGTGACCGAAACCTGTGCGAAAAGGCACGGATTCATGGTCGCCGGTGAACGTCTGTATGTCTCGGCAGAACGCCGGCCACCTCTGTTCAGCCTTCCCCGAAAGCATCGCCTTCGCACGCCTCCGCTTCCGAGAACGAGATTTCGAAGACACCGTCGGGGTGCGGAATTCCCGAAGGTCTCCAAGTCTGGGTGCAGTCCAGATCCGGTGGCATTCCATCCACACTGGGAAAATCGGCATCACACCGCGGTGCGACCGCCGTCGACGGGAAGCACGGCGCCGTGCACAAAACCGGCCGCGTCACTCGCGAGGTAGACGATGCCTGCCGCGATCTCCTCGGGGGAAGCCGGCCTGCCGGCCGGGGCCTGCGCGGCGAGGCCCGCCAGGTCGTCCCCCATGGGCGCGGTTCCCTCGGTCCTCGTCGGGCCGACGAGGACAGCGTTGACACGTACTCCGCTGGGCCCGTACTCGGCCGCCCACGACTTCGTCAGAAGGTTCACCGCGGCCTTACTGGAGCCGTACAGCGCCATCCCGGGCACACCGTACTCGGACACCATGGTGCTCACGTTGACGATCGCGCCCCTGGCGCGCTCGGCCATGCGCGGTGCGAGCTCGGCGACCAGGAAGAACTTCGCCTTGACGTTCAGCGAGTAGACGGCGTCGAACTCCTCCTCGGTGAACCGGTCGGTGGGCCCGAAGGGGTAGATCCCCGCATTGTTCACCAGGATGTCCACCCGGCCCCCACCCAGTTCGGTGGCGCGGCGGGCCAGTTGCCGTGCCGACTCGGCACCGCGGAGGTCGGCCGCGACGAAGTCCGCCTTGCCGCCCCGCCCCCGGACGGTCTCCACGACGGCGTCACCGCGCTGCTGGTCGCGGCCCGCGACCAGCACATGGGCTCCCCGCTCGGCCAGGGCAAGCGCGGTCGCGGCCCCGATGCCACTGGTCGCGCCGGTCACCAGCGCGACGTTTTCCGCGAGGGACAGCGAATTCATGATGACGCCTTTCGTTATTCCGAATCCCCGGGCTCTGATTCCCGAGCCCGGCGAAACCGCCTGATTGCGATGGACCCATGCCATCACACAGCGCAGATTTCCGACCACTCGCGGCCACAGGGATCGGTTATGGCGACCAAAGATAAATATTCTGCCCTCGCGGAATCTGCGATTTCCCCGGGAAGGTCCCCGGTATTCGCTGGACCCGATCCGCACGGTGGAGACGGCCCCATGCCGGCACTGCGGCGATTGGACTGCGCCGTCGGCAGGCGTCAGCCAGGCGACGGCTGCTCGAACGCGGCGATCAGGCGCCCCAGATCCTGACGACGGGAGGCGGCCGGCCACACGGCCCATGTCCGGCGGACGATGGGATGCCCGGCCAGCGGCGACCACGCCACATTGCCGGGAATCGGGTGCGGCCAGTCCGGCGGAGCGAGCGCGAAGGCCCGTCCCGCACTGACGGCCGCGAGTTTCACCTCCGCGATGAGCCGCTGCCCTTGTGGCGCCTGCGCCCCCGGGTCCAGGCCGTGGCTGCGCAGAATCGCGGTCAGCTCGTCGTACCAGGCGGGGCTGTCCGCCCGGGGAAAGGCCAGCCACTCCAGACCGGCCAGCGCATCGAGCGCGATCCCTTCCGGTCCGGACAGTTCAGCCGCCTGCGGCGCGGCCAGCAACACCCCGAGTTCTTCTCTGTTGACCAGCATCGCGTCGAACTCCTGCCCGATCGGCCGCTCCCGCAGCAGACCCACATCGAGCTCGCCGTCGTGCAACGCGGACAACTGCTCCGTCGTGGACAGATGCCGCGCCTGCACACGGGTGTCAGGGCAGGCCTCGGCCAGCTCACCGAGCGCGGGGGTCAGCAGTCGCGAAGGAAACTCCAGTGGAATGCCGATCCGCAGCACACCGCCGCCCCCGCCGGCGAACCGGGCCATCCTCCGCAGCGCCTGATCGTGCCGGGCCAGCACCGCACGCGCCTCCCCCAGCAAGGCGGCCCCCGCGTCGGTGGCACGTACGCCGGTACTACTGCGCACGAGCAACTTCACCCGGAGCTGCCGCTCCAGACCACCGACCGTCTGGGACAGTGCCGGCTGGCTGACATGCAACCGCCGGGCCGCGGCCGAGAAGCCGCCTTCCTCGACCACGGCCACGAAGGCGTGCAACTCCCGCAACTCCATGCACCCATCGCACCATGGGAGCGGTCGCTCCAGCCACCACGGCCAGAAGCTGGCCTTATATCCCATATCGCCACAATGAATGACCCTCTGGCCATGAATTTTCGGATTAGAGAGGTTATACGGAGCACCAGGCGGGGTACCGGGTGCCCTGCAGTGGCCACTCGCGGTCCGTCGGAGTCGGCGGGCCGCCTCGCGGGGCAAGTCCGCCCGTCGGGTGCACCCACGAAGGAGCAGGATGCAGCGCTGGCTGCCGTTGGCGACGAACACTCCCCCCACCCTCTGGCGGGGGTACAGGTGGGTTGTCCTGTGGTCCGTCCCCATCGTGGCCGTTCCCGTGGCAGACCTGTTCCTACCGCCGGACATCCATCTCGCGTACCTTCTCGTGGTCCCGCTCGCGCTCTCCACGGCCTTCGCGGACACGCGCCGCACGGCCGCCCTCTCCGGACTCGCCGTGGCGGCGCTCATCGCCGCGGGTGCCGAGCGGCATGCACTGACCACCGAGAACGTTCTGGTGCAGTTGCTGTCCCTGGTTCTGTTCTCGCTCCTGCTCCTGATCGTCACCCGGGTGAGGGAGCAGCAGCAGCGCCAGCTGGCCGGAGTCCGCCGGGTCTCGGAGGCCACACAGGCCGTTCTGATGCGCCCGCTGCCGCGGCGTTCAGGACCGGTGTATCTGGCCTCCACGTATGTGGCCGCGGAGGCCGAGGCCCGTATCGGAGGCGACCTCTACGCATTGGTCCGCACGGCCGGGGCGACCAGATTGATCATCGGGGACGCCCGCGGTAAAGGGCTCGACGCCATCGGCGACATCCAGGCCGTCCTCGGCGCGTTCCGCTTCGGTGCGAACCAGTACTCCACACTCTCCGACCTGGCCGCCGCCCTGGACCGCAGTGTGCGGTGGGACCTGGCGCAGACGTCCGGCCCGGAGACGGCCGAGTGGCCCGGGGAGCGCTTCGTGACGGCCGCCGTCCTGGAGATCCCGGACTATGAGCCCCGTGCGCGCCTGTTCAGTTTCGGCCATGTGCCTCCGCTCCTGCTGCACGACGGCGCCGTCCTGCCCATCGACGTCCGTGACCCCGCGCCCCCGCTGGGGCTCGGAGCTCTGGCCGAGTCCACCCACACGCCCGTCACCTTCCGCTTCGCCCCGGGCGACCGGCTGCTTCTGTACACCGACGGAGTCAGCGAGACCCGGAACGAACAGGGCGCCTTCTACCCGCTGGTGGAGCGACTGACCGCCTGGACCGAGCAGCGCCCGGAGACGCTCGTGCGGACCATCCGCGAGGACCTCCGGGAGTTCTCGGGCGGGTGCCACGCGGACGACATGGCCCTCATCGTGCTGGAGCGGGACGAGTCGCCGGTGCGACCCTGCGTGCTTCCGACGGCACGGCGCCTGTGACGTCCGCCGAACACCTCGGACGTCCGCACCGCCACAGGCCGGTGCAGTGAGCAGGGCAGCGGCCTGCCCGGGATCGGCCCGCCGTGCGTGAACGACCCGGAAACCCGACCTTGCGGGACCGGTCAGTCCTGGGCGCGCTGGTAGGCGGCGAGCAGGAACAGCCAGATCTCACTGACGGTCGGGAAGCACGCCACCGCGTGCCGCAGCCTCTTGAGCGGGACCTCCCCGGCCACCGCGACGGTCGCCGAGTGCAGCAGCTCGCTGACTCCCGGACCGACGAACGTCACCCCGAGCAGGATCTCCCGGTCGACATCGACCACCATCCGGGCATGCCCCTGGTAGCCGTCGGCGTAGAGGTTGGCTCCCTGGGCGGCGTTGAAGTCGAGATCGATGGTTTTGATGCGGTGTCCGGCGGCGGCCGCCTGCTCGGCGGTCACACCCACCGCGGCCGCCTCCGGGTCGGTGAAGAACACCTGGGGAACGGCGTGCTGGTCGGCCGTGGTCGCATGATCGCCCCACGGTGAGTCGTCCACCGCGAGGCCACCCGCCCTGGCCCCGATGACATCACCCGCGGTCCGGGCCTGGTACTTGCCCTGGTGGGTCAGCAGAGCCCGGTGATTGACGTCCCCGAGCGCGTACAGCCAATGCCCGTCCACCCCGCGGACCAGGCACGTCGTGTCCACGTCCAGCCACGCCCCCGGGGTAAGCCCCACCGTCTCAAGGCCGATGTCCTCGGTCGCGGGGATGCGTCCCGTGGCGAACATGACCTCGTCCGCCTCCAGTTCACTGCCGTCGTCCAGGGTGACCGTGACCGGCCCGCCTGCGTCCGAGCGCCGCAGCGCGGTGACCTGCACCCCGATCCGTACGTCCACACCCGCCTCGGTCAGACCGCGCTCCAGCAGTTTCCCCGCGAAGGACTCCATCCGGGGCAGCAGCCCGCGGCGGGCGAGAAGAGTGACCTGCGAGCCCAGTCCCTGCCACAGGGTCGCCATCTCGACCCCGACTCCGCCGCCGCCCACGATCGCGAGCCGGCCGGGCACCGTGCTGGAGTCGGTCCCGTGCCGGTTCGTCCAGGGCCTTGCCTCCCGGATGCCGGGGATCTCCGGCAGGAGAGGCAGGCTGCCGGTGGCGACGGCCACCGCATGCCGCGCGGTGAGGGTGTGCCGGGCGCCGTCGTCCCGGGTCACCGTGACCCGGCGCGGGCCGTCGATGCGCGCATGCCCCCGGAACAGGTCGGCGCCGAGGGACTTGACCCTCTCCGCCTGCTTGGAGTCGTCCCAGTCCGAGACGTAGTGATTGCGGCGGGCGAACACCTGAACAGTGTCCAGATCACCTGTGACCGCCTGCCGGGCACCGTCCACACGGCGGGCATCGGCGACCGCGATGACCGGCCTCAGCAGTGCCTTGCTCGGCACACACGCCCAGTACGAGCACTCGCCGCCCACGAGTTCCCGCTCAGCGACGGCCACGGTGAGCCCGGCCGCGCGGGCCCGGTCGGCGACGTTCTGACCGACCGGACCGGCACCCAGCACGATGACGTCATAGGTGTCGCTTGCCTGGTTCTCCGCTGTTTCACTCATCGTGTTCCCTCGCATCGTGATCGCGGCGGAGCAACTGCGGTCCATGGACCCGGGGCGGCTGGTCTGACGGGTCGTTCCGGGCGTGGAAGTGCGTCGTTCCGCTTTCGGCCCATGTAACCGCGCGGAGTCCGGCGGTCACCACAGCCGGGCCATGGGTCTCACGAACAGCGGCCACAAGCGCCCCTTTTGGACGCACAGGGGAAAACGGGCCGCCTGGCGTGAGCGCCGATCCACCGTCACGGACGGCGCGACCGGCCCGTGTGCGAGCCACTCGCCTGCCGCACACATTCGTGCGGCAGGATGGGGCCATGAGCGTAGTCAAGATCAACGTACTGACCGTCCCGGCCGAGCAGCGGGAGACGCTGGAGAAGCGCTTCGCCTCACGTGCCCACGCGGTCGAGAGCTCCGACGGGTTCGAGTGGTTCGAACTCCTCCGGCCGGTCGAGGGCACCGACGACTACCTCGTCTACACACGGTGGCGTGACGAGGAGTCCTTCCAGGCGTGGTTGGAAGGACCTATGAAGGCAGCCCACCAGGGCGCCGGCGGGGAAGGTGGCGAGCGGCCGAAGCCGGCGGCCAGTGGGTCGACGTTGTGGTCCTTCGAGGTCGTCCAGCAGGCGGCGCCGAAGAACGCGTAGGCGGGCCGCCGCCGCATCTGGACCACGGCCTTCGGGGCACATACGGGACCGCGGGCACCGGCCCCTTATCGCAGCTTCGCGCGGCTGCGCGCCCACCCCGTACCGCGTGACACGCGGCATGGAACCCGGCCGATGCGACCTGAGCCGGTGGAGCCGATGTGCTTCACCGGCTCCATGGCACCGGCAGCCGGAAAGCACCGACGCAATCACCCGGTTGGGCCAACCGCCCCAGACGGAACGACCCAACGCACGGCACGCACCGGGGAGCGTCGCCGGTCCGGCCGTTTCACCACGTCGGACGGACCCTCGGGCGACGGGGGCGACGTGTGTCCTCCCCTGGACCACGCCGCCCCGCTCCCGCCCTCGCGGCGTGGCGTCTACCCACGCCGAGCCCCATCACTCCGTGCCCGTCGCTCGACGAGTATCTGGGGGATGCCGGCTCCGCGAAGCGGCGGCGCCACAGTGGGACTGCGCTGCTCGCACTGGGCATACACAGAGCGGCGAAGAGCGGGCAGACGGCAGAAGAAGGGCCGCTGCGGCGGGTGACCCTCATGGGTCCGGGCAGGCCGTGCCGGGCCGTCGCTGCAAGGGTGGGAAGACCGAGGGGTGGGAGCGTGGATGTCTCAGTCGAGGCGGGGGATTCCGTCGCGTCGTGGTGCGGCGGGATACGGCTGGAGGTGTATCCGCTGATGGGGCGCCCCGGCGTGCGCGCGATCGGGGAGATCGGCCTCGACACCCGAACCGCCTGGCGGGAGGCGCTCGCCCGGCTGGTGCGGAGCAGTGCGGACCGCCTTCATGTGGACCTGTCCCGGGTGACCTTCATCGACGTGGCGGGAGTGACGGATCTGGCGGTGGCCGCGCAGTCTCTGTCCGGGGGGCGGAGGATTGTGGTTCACCGACCGCCGCCGCAGTTGGCGCGCGTACTCGCAGTCTGCTGGCCCGAGCTGGGTGGGATCGAGGTGACACCGTGACCAACGCTGTGACCACGGATGAGATGTTCGTGCATCCGGCGCTGTTCTATCGCGGCGAGCAGGAGTTCCTGGCAGGCACGGTTCCCTTCGTCCTGGCCGGTCTGGCCGCGGCGGAGCCGGTCGCCGTCGCCACCCCGCCCGAGCACCTCCAACTGATCAGACACCATCTCGCTGATCGCGCCGACGAGGTGCACTTCGTGGACATGACCCGGGCCGGCCGCAACCCGGGGTGGATCATTCCGGGGGTGCTGCGCAGGTTCGCCGACGCCCATGACGCCGGCCGTGTGCGCATCATCGGTGAGCCCGTCTGGGCCGGCCGCAGCCATCTGGAGTACCCGGCGTGCGCGCAGCACGAGGCGCTGATCAACGCCGCGTTCGTCGAGCGTGAGGTGACGATTCTGTGCCCCTACGACACCGACGGACTCGACCCGCGTGTGCTCGACGACGCCCTTGCCACACATCCGCTGGTGATCGACGGCGCCGGTGAGACCGCCTCGGCCGCCTACAGCCCCGAACTCGTCGTCGCACGCTACAACGAGGTCCTTCCCGTTCCGCCGGACGCCGAGACGTACCACTTCGAGAGCAGCAGTCAGCTCGCCGGGGCACGCGAGTTCGCCGTCCGGTACGGCGGACGGACGGGCCTCGACGGACGGCTGCTGAACGATCTGGCCCTCGCGGTGGCCGAGTTGACCACGAACAGCGTCATCCACGGTGCCGGCTCCGGAACTCTGCGGATCTGGACGGAAGGCGAACGGATCGTCTGCGAAGTGCACGACGCGGGGCGCCTCGTCGATCCACTGGCCGGCCGGCGCCCTCAGGTACCCAGCGAGCCCGGCGGTCGAGGGCTGCTCCTCGTCAATCACATCGCCGACCTGGTGCGTGTCCACACCGGCGAAACCGGGACCACCATCCGGTTCTACCTCGGCTCTTGACCACCCTCGGCCGGCGACCGGGCGACGACATGCCTAACCCCGGTGCCCCGCTTAGGCTGGCCAGGTCCGCCACCGAGACCCTGTCCGGGTCACTCGAGTCGATTCGGGACCTACGGGAGCGATCATGGTCGACAACCCCCTGATTCTCGTGACCGGGGCGGCCGGAAGCGTGGGGGCGGTGGGACACCGTGTGGTGAAGAACCTGCGGCGACGGGATCTGAGGGTGCGCGCCCTCGTCCACCGGGAGGACGAACGCGCGGACGCCCTGCGCTCCACGGGGGCCGAGGTGGTGGTGGGCGATCTCGCACGCGCGGAGGACGTCGTCCGGGCCCTGGAGAACTGCGACCGCATGTATTTCGGCATGGGGGTCTCTTCGCAGTACCTCGAGGCCGCACTCGTCACCGCCGCCGCCGCACGTGCCCAGGGACAGCTGAGGATGTTCGTGAACATGTCGCAGATGACCGTCTCCCAGATGGACCTCACCAGCACGGCCGAATCGACGCAGCAGCGTGAGCACTGGCTCATCGAGCAGGTCCTCGACTGGTCCGGCCTTCCGGTCACCCACATCCGCCCGACGGTCTTCATGGAGAACCCGATGTTCTCCCTGTTCTGCTTCGCCACGATCGCGCAGGACGACACCATCCGGCTTCCCTTCGGGACGGGACGCACCTCACCTGTGGCGGCCGGCGACGTCGCCGATGCCGTGGCCGCCGTCCTCGCGGACCCGGCTCCGCACGTCGGGCGCGTCTACGAACTGACCGGGCCGGTGTCGCAGGACATGTCGGCCATGGCACAGGAGTTCGGCTCGGTCCTCGGGCGCCCCGTGAGCTACATCGACACTCCCTACGACCAGTTCGTCGACGAGCTTCGGCGCCGCGGCCTGCCCGACCACGTCGTCGATCATCTGTCGACCATGGCGCGCCTGCATGCGCAGAACCGCTACGACCGCCTGACCCACGACGTCGAGAAGATCACCGGCCACCCCGCGACGGGCGTAAGGGCCTACGTCGAGGACAACCCGGAGCTCTTCCGCCCGGCGACGTGACGTGGGGCAGGGGACTCCCGATCTCGGCCCCGTACGGACTCGGGCGAGTTCTCCGGGGTTCTGTCCCTCCGGAATGGCGCGAACTGCCGCTCGTCGAGGCGCCCTTGCGCCTCGAGTCCTCGTCACGACGGCGGCCCGTCGCCTCTCACCCGGCGTCGTCGACCTCGCGCACCAGCTCGATCGCCCTGGCCAGGGTGTTCAGCCGCTCCTGTACCGTCCGCCCCGCCGGATACAGACGGACGGTGTCCACACCGGCGTCGCGCCACACCCCGAGCCGCTCACGCACCATGGGCTCGGTGCCGATCAGCGTCGTGCCGAGGACCATGTCGTCGGTCACCAGACGGGCGGCACCGTCCCGGTCGCCCGCCTGCCACCGCTCACGCACTTCGGCGGCCACCGCCGCCCAACCCTGGCGGCTGTAGGCGTTGTTGTAGAAGTTGGTGGAGGCGGTGCCCATACCGCCGAGGCTGAAGGCGAGTTCCTTCTTCCGCTCCGCGGTCATCGCACCGAGTGCGTCCTCATCGGAGGCGAAGGCAACCTCGGCGCCCTGGCAGACGTCCAGTTCGGAGCGCGTGCGCCCGGTGCGGGCCAAGCCGTTGTCGAGGTGGGCGAAGTAGGCGTCGGCCGCGCCTTCCGGTACGAAGCTCGTCCCGAGCCAGCCGTCGGCGACCTCCCCCGTCAGTTCCAGCATGGCCGGTGACAGCGAGGCGAGGTAGACGGGGATCTCGTGCTCGGCCCGCATCGACAGCCGCATCGGCACGCCCTCACCGCCGGGCAGTGGGATGCTGAACGCCGCGCCGGAGTAGGAGAGTTTGCCACCGGCGAACACCTGGCGCACGATGTCCACGGTCTCCCGCACACGCCTCAGCGGCCGGGCGAAGGGCACTCCGTGCAAGCCCTCGATCACCTGAGGGCCGGAGGCACCGAGGCCGAGCAGGAAGCGCCCGCCGGACAGGTTGGAGAGCGTGATGGCGGTCTGCGCGACGGCCGTGGGGGTGCGCGTACCCACCTGCATGATGCCCGAGCCCAGCAGCATCCGGTCGGTGAGCGCGGCGTAGTAGCCGAGTGCGGAGGGGCCGTCGGACCCCCAGGCCTCGGCCACCCAGCACACGTCCAGGCCGAGTTTCTCTGCTTCCACGACGAAGTCCGTCTGCTCCGACCAGTTTTGGCCCCCGGAGGCCTCGACGGTGGTGGCGGTGCGCATCAGTGTTCGGCCCGCTTCTTGATGGCCCCCAGGGTGGCGGTGATGTTGCGTTCGAACTCGCGCAGCCGCACGAACACGATCTTCTGCTCCTTCTCCGGCATGCGGTCGATGGCCAGGGAGAGGCCGGAGCGGCCCGGCCCCAACTGCATCCATTCCGACAGCTCGGTTCCGGCGTCCTTGGCCCGGAGACGGAAGCGCCAGACCGCGGAGGGCCGTTCCGGGTCCTCCACCGCCCAGGCCAGCGACCGACCCGGTTCGCACTCGATGACATGTGAGGTGGTCTGCCACTCCCCCAGGGCGTCGTGCCTGCTGCGGCCGACGAACCGGGCGCCCACCGCTGGACCGGCGGCGCCGTCGAGCCACTCGACCGACTGGAGTTCCTCACTCATGTCCGGCATGAGCTCGATGTCGCTCACCAGTGACCAGACCCGCTCCGGCGGAGCGTCGATCCAGGTCCGCACCTCGAGGGTGGGTTTGTCCGCGTAGCGTGCGCCCGTCCACTCCAAGTCGGCCGGCCTCCTCGTCATCAAGGGGTTGACCACCAGAGTTGCTTCACAAGACTCTAGGTGTCAAGGGGAGCGCACCTGCCCCGACGCGCTCAAGCGGCGCCGAACCTGCGCCGGACGTCCGGCCGGCGCCTGAGCCGTTCCGGGTATCCCGGCCCCATCCGCATCGACGTGTCCTGCGCCTCCAACGGCCGGCGGCAGACGGCGCACACGACCTCCGCCGCGGTGTCATGGCCGCAGGTGTCGTGATGGAACACGACGGGCACGCCCTCCTCGCCCGCCAGCCAGCGGTCACCCCACCGCGACATCGCGGCGAGTACGGCGAACAGTTCGCGGCCCTTCTCCGTCAGCACGTAGTCGTAGCGCCGCGGCTCGCCCTGGTAGAGCCGCCTGTCCAGGACACCCTCGTCCACCAGCCGACGCAACCGGTCGGTCAGGGTGTTGCGGGCGATCCCCAGTCCCTGCCTGAAGTCGTCGAAGCGGCTGACCCCGTAGAAGGCCTCCCGCAACACCAGCGGCGTCCAGCAGTCACCCAGCAGATCCATGGACCGTGCGATGGAGCACGGCCAGTTCTCGAACGACGTCCGGTTCATGCTCCGTACGATATCGAGTCTCGCCATGAAACCAGGCTGGTGAGCGCCCGAGGACGTCCGGTCCGGTCCGTCCGCGGCCACCGGCCATGCCCATTGCCGGATGCGGCCGCCACGGGGTGCGGGCGCACGTCCTGGACGCGGATCGGACGCGGCCAGGGGAGTGACCGCCGCGCGGGTGATGTCCGGGCGAGCGGCACGCCGTCGTCGTCCTGCTCTCTCCCGCGCAAGTCCTCTGCCGCACGCGGCGCTTCGGCGGCGGCACGCGCGCAGGGCCTCTTCAACACGACCGGCCGTGTGCTCACCGCCCTCGCCTCCGGGGTGCACGGAGCGTGCTAAGGCAGGAGATTATGAGACAGTCCCGATTCGCGGTACGCGTGTCCTCCCTCATTCTCGCCGCCGCCTGCACCTTCACCGGAGCCACGACGGCACAGGCGGCTCCGCAGACAGTGGCCACGGGCTACGCGGCCCTCGGCGACTCCTACTCGTCCGGGGTCGGAGCCGGCACCTACATCGCCTCCAGCGGCAACTGCCTGCGCAGCAACCACGCCTACCCCGCCCTGTGGGCCTCGACCCACGCGGTGTCGTCCTTCGCCTTCGCCGCGTGCAACGGTGCTCGCACAAGTGATGTCATGAACCGTCAGCTCGGCTCGCTCACCCGTCGCACCGGTCTGGTCAGCCTGACCGTCGGCGGAAGTGACTCGGGGTTCTCCGACGTCATGATGACCTGTGTGCTGCGGGGAACCACCGCGTGTGTGTCCGCCAACGCCGACGCGCGCACGTACATGGACACCACCCTTCCGGGCGATCTGGACCGTCTTTACGCCGCCATCAGCAGAAGGGCTCCGGCCGCCCGCGTCGTCGTCCTCGGGTATCCGCACCTGTACAAGCTCAGCGGCAGCTGCATGGCCGGTCTCTCGGACACCGCACGGGCTGCCGTCAACCGCTCCGTCGACCGTCTCAACACCGTGATCGCCAAGCGCGTTGCCGACCACGGGTTCACCTACGCCGACGTCGCGGGCGCCTTCTCCGGTCACGAGATCTGCTCCGCCAGTCCCTGGCTGCGCAGTGTGAGCCTGCTCGCCGTCGTGGAGTCGTACCACCCCACCTCCACGGGGCAGTCCCACGGCTACCTCCCCGTCTTCGCCAAATCGGCCTGAGCCCGGGCGCCGGACGGTGGGCCGTCGGCCCGCTGTCCGGCGCCGTGACCGACCGGGGCAGGCCCGGTTCGACGGGAGGTCGGCTGCCGGAGCCAGGGGGCGTGTGTCATGCGCCCGGGGGCCTCGCCGCAGGTGTGCGCCGCGGCGGCAGACGGATTGCTACGGGGCGGGGAGGTTTCGTGCCATGGTGGTTCGGGAAACGGGGGACGCATGACGGGTTCCTCAGGCCCGCCCCGGGACGAGCGACCCCAGCACCACGGACTGCGTTCACGCTGGCACAACTCGGCTGCCGGACGGCTGTGGCAGCACGGCAGCGAGATGGAACTGCTGCACCGCTCCATGGGCCTCGCCGCGCTGGCTCTGGTCACGCTCGCCCCACTGCTCATCGTCATCGCTGCCGCCTCCCCCTTCCAGCACCGTGGCTTCGCCTACTGGGTCATCGACGGCATGAGTCTTTCGGGGCATCCCGCGGACGCCGTGAGCCATCTGTTCGCCACGCCCCGCAGGGTGCTCAGCGCCACCAGCGTCTTCAGTGTCCTCGCCGTCGCGCTGTTCGGCCTCACCTTCGCCTCGAGCGTGCAGACCGGCTACGAGCGGGTCTGGAGCCTGCCCGCGGGTCGCTGGCACACCGTCTGGCGCCGTGCCGTGTGGCTCACGGCCCTGACGGCGTATCTCTTCGCCGAGGTGCAGAGCGGTGCCGTGCTGGACAGCTCGGTGCCCCAGTCCTCCGTCCGCATCACGCTGACCGTCCTGTTCGGTGCGCTGTTCTTCTGGTGGGGGCAGCACTTCCTCCTCGGGAGCCGGGTGTCCTGGCGGGCACTCCTGCCCGGGGCGGTCTCCACCATGTTGGGCCTGGTCGGGCTGCGTTGGTTCTCCTACCAGGTGTTCTCCCCGCTCATCGTGAACAACGCGGTCACCTACGGCGCCATGGGCACCGTCCTCGTCGTGCAGTCCTGGCTCATCGGGGTGGGCTTCGTGGTCTTCGGAGGTGCACTGCTCGGTCGTCACATCCACGAGGCACACAGACGGTGGAGGCCTCGACGAGCGTCTCGACCCGACCTGCGCTGAAACGCGCCGTAGCGACGGGGACTTCTCGACAAGGATGTGACCGTCGGGCACCGGGCCCATTGCGCCCGGCGCGATCCGGCCCTGGGGCGACAACGCGCGAACCCCGCCCCCTGGGCGGGGACGGGGTTCGTGATGGAGCGCCGGGCAGGCCTTGCACCTGCATCTCCCCGCAGGAAGCGGGACGTCTTTCCTTGGACCACCAACGCACTGCCGGGCGCCGCGAGTTCCAGCGACCTGCTGTGCGTCAATCCTAGCGCATGTCCCTCACTCCTTCGGAGCCGCCGATGCGGTGGCCCAGCGACAGGGAGACGGCCACGCTCAGCGCGGCCGCGGCTCCGGCGCACAGCACCGCCCAGGAGCCCGCGAACGTACAGGCCACAATCGCCAGCGCGGTGAGCGGCAGCACGGCCTGCTGACCGAGGGACCGCTTGAAGTGGCGCGCATGCAGCAGCCAGGTGAAGAAGACGAATCCGGCGGCGGGCACGGTGACCGATGCGGCGGCTGTCGCCGTGCCGATGTGCGCGTCGCCGGCCACGTGGGCGATCGCCACCTGGAGTCCCGCACCGATGGCGGCCGCCGTCGCGAAGACGAGGTAGTGACCGTATCCCCACAGGAAGGCGCTCCTGCCGCCACGGAGATGCTCGTGGATGGGTACGACGAAGTAGGTCCAGTAGGCGGAGAAGACGAGCAGCAGTCCCCCTGCCGCGATCGGCAGCAGCTCCGTCGAGCCGCCCCTGTCAAGAGCCCGCTGGACGGCCACGGTCGCGGCCGCGACCGTCTCGCCGAGGACGATCAGGGTGAACAGCCCGTAGCGTTCGGCGATGTGGTGGGGATGCCACGAGGTGGCGTTCGGGCGCTCGGCCACCACGGGAACGGCGAGCTCGGCGGCCGCGAGCAGGAGGAAGACCCACGCCTTCATGTGGTGGTGCAGCACGAACCCGAACGCCACCCAGCCGATCTGCACCAGGACGACTCCGAAGGCGTACCGCAGGGCCGTGGTTCGGGCAGCGCCCCGCTCAGCCCGTGCCGCCCTGAGCCACTGGGTGGTCAGGGCCAGCCGCATGACCACGTAGCCGACCACGACGATGGAGTAGTCCGAGCGGTCGAAGGCGCGGGGCACGCCTGCCGCCAGGACGAGGACGCCCGCGATCTGCAGCAGTGTGGTGAGCCGGTAGGGCACGTCGTCCGTGTCGTACGCCGACGCGAACCAGGTGAAGTTCATCCAGGCCCACCAGACGGCGAAGAAGATCATGGCGTAGCCGACGATGCCGTGAGCGGCGTGCCCCTCGACCAGGGCGTGTTCCAGCCTGGTACCGGCCTGTGCGACGGCCACGACGAAACAAAGGTCGAACAGGAGCTCGAGCGGAGTGGCGACGCGGTGCTCCTCCTCGGGGTCGCGCCTGATCATGCCCCGCAGCAGGGACCCCGTCGACCCTCCGCCGCCCTGCGACCCTTCGCCGCTTCCGGTCACGCTTCCTGCTCCTCTCCCGGCGCCCGCCCATGCGGAAGCCCCTCGGCACACGGCCACCACCGGTCACGACGAGCCGGACGGGTGCGGGATACGTCCGGTACCCGTCGCCGTCCACGGTCATGGTGATGCGCTTCGGGTCGATCACATCATCACCGTCGACGGGCCTGCTCAGCGGGTCGGGACGGCGACGCGCGTCCCGGCGCGCGTCAGTGCGCCGACAGACCGACCCCCCCGTGCGATCAGGAGAACGACCTTCACCGCTTCCAGAGCCGCATGGTGCAGATGCCCCCTCCACCGCGGCAGGTCCTCGCCGGCCAGAACCCGGTCGGACCGCCGGTTGAGCCGTGGGCGGACGGCGCCCAGCTGCACGACGAGCAGGGCGACCAGAACGCCCGTGAGCACGACCAGGGAGCGCGGTGGTCCGCTGACTCCCACGGTCACGGCGACCGCCGCCGCCAGGACGGTCTCGGCGATGTTCATTGCGCGGAAGACGAGCCTGCCGATGCCCAGCCCGACGGGGATCGTCACCCCGGGCGCGCGGAACTCAGCGGGGCTTCGAGGAAGGAGATCGCCAGGACCATCCCGAGCCATACGAAGACCACCGCACTCGCGATCGCGGCACCGGTCGTGTTCATCGTGTCCTTCGCCCTCTTGCCCATCGGCCACGGCACCCGGTCCTCCCGGGCCCGCGCCCATCATGGGTACCTGGCCGACAGGGCGAACGCCATCCGTCGAACTCCGGCGCCGTTCCGACGCACACCCGGCCCCGCGGTTCCGCATCGGGCCGCGTCCAGCTCCACGATCTCCTCGACCGCGAGCCGAGACCCACGAACAACACCGCCACCGGCGAACCGGACACCGTTCGCCGGCCCGCAGCGCCCCGACAACGCACGCGCGACCCCGACCGGCTACGGCCCGCCCCCCTCGCCGACCCCCGCGCCCCTCGGAGGCGTACTCGGTCCGGACGAGCGAGGGCCCGGCACCGAGGTGCCGGGCCCTCGCCGTGCCGCATCAGACCGCGTCCAACTCCGCGATCTCCTCGGACGTGAGCTTGAGGTCCGCGGCGGCGACCGAGTCGCGGATGGTCTCGGGACGGCTGGAGCCGGGGATCGGGACGACCACGGGAGACTTGGCGAGCATCCAGGCCAGGCAGACCTGCTGCGGGCTGACCCCGTGCGCCTCGGCGATCCGGGCGAACGGCGCATACGCCGAGCCCAGTTCGCTCGCCCGGGAGATACCGCCCAGAGGGCTCCACGGCAGGAACGCGATGCCCAGTTCGTCGCAGAGGCGGAGCTCCGGCTCGCTGGAGCGGAAGGCCGGCGAGAACTGGTTCTGGACGGAGACCAGGCGGCCGCCGAGGATCTCCCCTGCCAGACGGATCTGGTCCGGGTCGGCGTTGGAGACGCCCGCCATGCGGATCTTGCCCTCGTCGAGGAGATCGCGCACCGCTCCGACGGACTCCGCGTAGGGAACCTTGGGGTCGGGCCGGTGGAACTGGTAGAGACCGATGGCCTCCACGCCCAGCCGGCGCAGGGAGGCCTCGCAGGCCTCCTTGATGTGCCGGGGGGAGCCGTCGAGCGTCCAGCTGCCGTCGCCGGGGCGCAGGTGGCCGCCCTTCGTGGCGACCAGGACATCGGCGCCCCGCTCGTGGGAGGCGAGGGCCTTGGCGATCAAGGTCTCGTTGTGACCGACCTCGCCGGCTTTCAAGTGATAGGCGTCCGCGGTGTCGATGAGCGTGACGCCCGCGTCGAGCGCTGCGTGGATGGTGGCGAGGGAGCGCGCCTCCTCCGGCCGTCCCTCGATCGACATGGGCATGCCGCCCAGGCCGATCGCGCTGACCTCGACGTCACCGATACGGCGGGTATGCATGGGCTCGTGACCTCTTTCGGCTGTCGCAATCGGGTGGCCGGACCGGCCTCCCCCGGGGCGGTGCCCCGCAGCGGTGCCGGCGCGTCCTCCAGCCTGACCCTCCGCCGATCACAGGTCCAATAGAAGAATGCGAACGCATTCAGCAGTGCGCCGCATGAATGGGCGGCACGGTCGGGCGACACGGCCATGGAGCGTCGGGCCAGGGCTCCCACTCAGGCACGGCCCGCAAGCGGATCCCCGACGCGGAGGTGCGCGTCTCATGGAGCGGGGCACTAGAGCGAAGGCCGGTTCCATGATGCGGGCCACGCACAGGAGCCGGCCGACGCTTGGTGACGCAACGTGAGGCAACCATTCACTCGTTCGATTCGTATAACTCCGTGGAAGCACAGCGCCCCGGCGGGCGGCGGTGACGCCGGAGCGTCACCGTCCGCTTGACGGGGCAGCACCGAACAAGGAGAGACGATGCGACCCTTCGCACTCAACTACGCTCGCAGTGCCGAGGAGTTGGAGGTCAGCGCTCCGTATAGCTACGACTCCAGACTGCAGTTGAACGTGCTTCCCGACGGGCGAATCGCCGCACACGAACACGCAGTGTTGCGGGAATGGGGGGCCACGACCTCCACCGCGGGCTCGAAGACCCACTTCGACGACTGAACACGGAACGTCGACTATGACCGTGCTGATCCTCACCTGTGAACAGGACGTGACCGCGGACATGGTGGTGGCCGAGCTGAACGGGGCCGGAGTCCCCGTCGTCCGGCTGGACCCGGCCGACCTCCCCGGCGTCGTCGCGCTCTCGGGCGAGTACGTACACGGCTCCTTCCACGGGCACCTGTCCACGGCCGGCCGGCTGGTGAGCACCGACGGGCTGCGGTCGATCTGGGTACGCAGGCCGGGCGAGCCCGCCGCACACGTCGCCGAACCGTCCGCCTGGCTCACCGAGGAGACTTCACAGGCCCTCTACGGCATGCTGCACGCCACCGGCGCACGGTGGATGAACCGCCCCGAAGCGGCCCGGCGGGCCCGCAGGAAACCCTGGCAGCTCCATCTCGCCCAGCGCAGCGGGCTCCCCGTACCGGCCACGTTGATCACCACCTTTCCGCAGGCCGCCCGGGACTTCGCCGCGCGCTTCCCCGATCTTGTGGTCAAGCCCGTCTCCGGCACCCACCCCGAGGACCCGCCCAGGGCAGTGCCCACCAGCCGCATCGCCCCCGACGCCGACTTCGCCGCCGTCGCCTTCGGTCCGACCCTGCTCCAACGGCGGATACCGAAGCGCGCCGACGTCCGCCTCACCGCCGTCGGCGAGCGCCTTCTGGCCGCCCGCAAGCCGGCCGCTCCCGACCCGGATCACGTCGACGTCCGCTTCGCCCCGTCCGTCGGGCCATGGCAGCCCGTCGATGTCCCGGCGAGTATCGCGACGGGTGTGCACACCTATCTGCGCGAGGCCGAACTGGCCTACGGAGCCTTCGACTTCGTGGAGGACTCCGACGGGATCTGGTGGTTCCTGGAGTGCAACCAGTCGGGTCAGTTCGGTTTTGTGGAGTTGGACACGGGCCAGCCGATCGCGGCCACCGTGGCGAAATGGCTGGCAGGTCACGAGCCGGAACCCGGGCCCCATGCCACGCCGGCGGCACGTCCGACATGACGGCCACCGCTCTTCCACGACGTACCGGCCCCGTGCGCCGCGCCGCACACCGCGCTCTGCGCCGTCCGCGGCCCGCATTCCGCGCGCACACGCTGAACCGCCGCGGCCGATTCTGGTGCGGGACGACGTCCGGCTCCGCCTGACGGCGGGAATGCGGGAGTTCATCGAGGCGAACGCCGACTGGCTCACCGTGTTCGAGTTGCCTGCCCACCCGCAAGACGGCCTGCTACCGGGCTCACTCCCGACCTTTGAGCGAAGCCGGGTCACCTGGGCAGGTACTGGCCACGCCATGGCCAACGCCCACCCGGCGGTACGCGCAGTGGTGCCACGGCACACCGCATCGAACGAGGAGGACGGGGTGGCGAAGGTGCTGGAGAGCCTCTTCACGACCCGTCAGGCGTGAGCAGGCGGCCCTCTTGTGACACCCCTGTGACCGGAGGGGTGGCCTCCGTCACAGCACGGCGTCCGTTGTTCCTGATCGACTCGGCCCATGCGCCGCGTCCCCCTCGCCCTCGCCGGTCTGCTGCTCCTGACGGCGTGCGGAACACAGTCCGCCACATCCGGCAGTGTGCCCGGACCCGCGCACTCCTCCTGCGGGACGGAGCCCCCGTCGGCAAGCGGTTCGGGTACGGATGTCGACGGGGTCAGGATCCTCGGGGCGGGCACCGGCCCCACCGTGTGCACCGAGTTCGAGGTGACCAATCACGAGAAGGTGCCGACCGCCTTCACGATCACGTTCACCTTGCTCTCGGCATCCCGAGGCGCATTGGTCAACAGCACTCAGACGGTTCCGTCCGTAGCGCCCGGACGAACCGTGCGGCGCACCTTCGACCTGGACGGCCCGATCTCGGACACGGACACGACGCGGGTGCGGATCCTGAAGGTGCGAAGCGTTCCCGCCGACGAGGCGCCGTCCACGGGAGGTCCCTGCCCCGCTTCGGGCGCGCATGTGTACGCCGATGACGGCGATGCGGCCATGGGGCTACGCGTGGTGGGTGTCCGGCTGGTCAACTGCGGCTCGCGCACGATGCGACTCTACGGTTATCCGCAGGTCCAGCTGTTCGACGAGGGCCACCGCCCGGTCACGGGCGTGAAGATCCTGCACGGCGGCAGCGCCATCGCCACCGGCACCGGTGCGGACGGCCCGCCGAGGACGGTGCTCCTGAAGCCCGGCGAGCAGGCCTACTCCGTACTGGTCTGGCGCAACACGGTCGAGGCCGGTGATCCGGTCAATGCCCCCTATGTGAGAATCCGGGCGAAGACGGGAGCCGCCCCGGTGATGGTGACGCCGGAGCTCGACCTGGGCACAACGGGGAGACTGGGCGTCGGCCCCTGGAAGAAGGACACCGAACGCGGCGGCGTCACGAACCCGTCGGCCAGCACGTCGCCCTGATGCCCACCGTCGTACGGCACCGGGGGCATCAGGGCCGCGGGACTTGCGCTGTGACGTCACCGCCCGGGCAGGAGTCAGGCCGTGGCCAGCAGCACCTCCAGTGCCGCCGCCGTCTGCGGATGGCGGGCGAGCAGCGTCGCCCCCTCCGGTCCGGCGATCTCCGGCTGCCAGGCACCGTCCCAGCCCAGCAGCGTCGCCACCGCGTCGCACGTCGCCGGGTGGGCGGCCGGCAGTACGGCGCCACGGCGTCCACCGGCGCGCACGGTCCGATCGGCACGCGGTGCGTCCGTCGGCTCCCGCCACGGCGGCACCCACTCGTCCAGCGCGGCGAGTCGGCCCGGGAAGATCCGTCCCGCCTCGCGGATCAGCAAGGGGGCCAGATCGGCCCCGCCGGATCGCAGCGTGGTGACAAGGGTCGGCAGCCAGGGCAGCAGCACCGGGTCCGGCAACCGCCCGAAGGCGTTCGACACCGCTTCCACGACGAAGTCGGCAAGGGCCGGCACGGGCTCCAGCGCGTGCACGAATCCGCTCAGGTAGCGCGGATAGGCGGGCAGTACCAGGGGGCTGCCCAGCAGTTCGTCGCAGCGGGCCCGCAGATCCTCCCGGGACAGGCGCCCGAGCTGCACCTGCGCCGCCCACAACAGCGCCACCTTCGACGGCTCCTGCGGATGCGACTGCATGACCGCAAGCTCCAGCTGCGTCCGGTCGCAGCCCAGCGACAGGGCCAGGCCCTCCATGCTGAACAGGAAGCCGAGCATCGCCCCGACCTGGCGCACGGTCGCCTCCTCGTCGGCGAACGCGGTGGGGAGCAGCGTGCAGTAGTGCGCATAGCCGGCCTTGACGAAGGACTCGATCCAGGACGGCAGCACCGGCTCGCTGGTGCGGTAGTGGGCGAGCATCCGCCGTACCCGCCGGAGCACCTCAGGAGCGCCGTCGACGCTGCGTTCGCTCGCCAGAACGCCCAAAGCGTGCGTACCCAGTTCGTCGGCGAGGCGGCGGCGGCGCAGGTACAGCGTGGCGTCCTCCACGGCCTCCAGCACGACCGCCGCCGTTGCCTGCGGAGCGTACGCCGTGCGCCGAAGGCGCTGTTCAAGGACCTGCTCGATACCGACGCCCTCGTAGCCGAGTTCGATCAGGGCCCGTTGGTGGGTGCCGAGGGCGAGGTCCCATGACTCCTGGATCGGCCGCTCGCCGAGCCGTCGCTCACCCATGATGGGCCTCGCCGCGCCCTGCGGCATCAGGTACCGCAGCATCCACAGCACGTCGGAGCACGCCTCGAGCTCGGGCCGGCCGGCTATGTCCAGCAACGCCCGCTGCACACCGCGCTGTTGAAGCTTCAGGTTCAGCGGTGCGAGCCGGTCGTGCACGTCGCGGGCGAGTGGCGGCAGGGCGTCGTACCCGACCTGGCCGATCCGGTCGCCACCCATCATGATTTCCACGAGGCGGCGCACATCGCGCCTGCCGGGCACGGCGTCCTTCTCGATGCAGGTGACCGCCGCGTCCTGGAAGTCGTACGGCGTGGGCCTGGCCCGGTCACGCATCCCGGCGAGCAGGATCGACGTCTGGAACACCGCGATGGCGTCGGCGGTGGAGGCGAGATAGCCGTTGCGCCGGGCGGCGTGCACGATGTCCACGGACCAGCCGAGCAGTTCGGCCTCGTCCAGCTGGTCGAGTACGGGCGGGCGCCGGAGGAAACCGGTCAGCTGATCGGCCGTCGGTGCCTGCGGTGCGGGTTGCGGGGTCCTGCCGGGCGTGGTCCTGCCGGGCGTCGTCTTCTTCGTGCCCGCCTGGCCCGTCAGGCGGTACGGCTTCACGCGCGTCCGCTCGAGGTTCTTCGTCCAGAGCGTCGCGGCGATCGAGACCGAGCCGGAGGCGAGGCCGAACTGCGCCTCGATCGCCGTGTGGCTGGACGGGATGAGGCCGTGCAGCCACTTGGTGCCGCTGCGGAGACCGATCTCGAAGGTGTCGACGCCGTGCACGCCGAACTCCTCGACGTCGCTGGCGGCGTGGAAGGCACCGCAGACGTAGAGACAGTCCGCCGGGTCGGTGCCTGTGACGGCCAGGTGCTCGCGCATCCGGGTCCACATGTGGCGCTCCCGGTCCTCGTCCACCCGCACCCGGTGCGGATCACCGGGCGCGAGGCGCCGGAAGAGGCTGCCGATGAGGAACATGACCTGGCGGTATGTGTCGTGGTCGGCGTCCCCGAGCGGCAGCTCGACGTACTGGTGCCACCACTCCGACCAGTGGCGCACCCGACCGTGGCGCAGCAGATGCTCCTCGAGTTCCGCGAAGCGCGGCCGCAGGTCGCCGATCTCCACGCCGACCGCGTCGCCGTGCAGCGCGGCCTCCACCTCGGCGGATGGTGCCTCCGGGTCGTCCGGCGCGGCGGGCTGTTGGGCGCGGGCGTCCCACTGGAAGACGTGGTCGGAGGAGCGGTCGACCAGGACCAGCTCCACGCCAGGGGTGTCCAGCGCGTAGGCGATCGCCTGGTACTCCGCCGAGGCCTCGGTGATCGGGGCGACCACCGACAGCGGTGCCCAGTCGGCGGGAAAACCGTCGACCTCGGTCGCGTACGCCTGGACCGCGACCGGGAGCCTGCAGTTGCGCAGTTCGGTCAGCAGCGGGGCCATGTCCTCGCACAGCTCCAGATACACGACCTTCGGCTGCTTCTCACGCAGGCGGCGCGCCATGGCGACCGCCGAGGCGGGCGAGTGATGGCATACGGGGAAGACCTCCAGCGGCTCGCGCACGGCGCGGTCGACGTCGTCGACCATGCCGAGGAGGATGCCCTCCAAGGCGTCGGGCCCGTCGGCGAAGGTCGAGGCGGCCTCGCGCAGCTGCGTGCGCAGCGCTTCGAAGGTGCCCTCGTTCGTGCCGCTCATGACAGGGTGGCGATCGCGTCGCGACCACCCTCCAGGAACTCCGGCCAGGCGCCGCCCTCGTCCTTGCTGCGCGGCTCGACGACGCCGTGCAGGTACTTGTTCAGGATGGCCAGGTCCTCCGGCTCGCGCCGGGCCAGCGAGCCGACGAGCGAGGACGCGAGTGTGCGGGCGGTCAGGGCGCGCTCGCCGAAGAAGTTGCTGTGCAGGATGGAGTCCTCCAGGACGCCGATCTGCTCGGCGGTGGACAGGGCGGACTCCAGCTTCTCGTCGTCGCTGCCGGCCGCGGCCGCCGAGGCACGCAGGTCGGCGAAGCTCTGCAGCAGCACGTCGAGCAGCGTCGGCGGCACGTCCAGCTCGATTTGATGGCGGCGCAGGAGTTCCTCGGTGCGGAAGCGGACGATCTCCGCCTCGCTCTTCTTGTTCGTCACCACCGGGATCCGTACGAAGTTGAAGCGGCGCTTGAGCGCGGAGGACAGGTCGTTGACGCCCCGGTCGCGGCTGTTGGCAGTGGCGATGACGGAGAAGCCCGGCTTGGCGAAGACGATGTTGTCACTGTCGCCGTCGAGTTCGGGGACGGAGATGTACTTCTCCGAGAGGATGGAGATCAGGGCGTCCTGGACGTCGCTGGTGGAGCGGGTGAGTTCCTCGAAGCGGCCGATCGCGCCGGTCTCCATGGCGGTCATGATCGGTGAGGGGATCATCGACTCCCGCGACTGGCCCTTGGCGATGACCATGGACACGTTCCAGGAGTACTTGATGTGGTCCTCGGTGGTGCCGGCGGTGCCCTGCACGACGAGCGTGGAGTTGCGGGAGATCGCGGCGGAGAGCAGTTCGGCGAGCCAGCTCTTGCCGGTGCCCGGGTCGCCGATGAGCAGCAGTCCGCGGTCGGAGGCGAGGGTGACGATGGAGCGCTCGACGAAGCTGCGATCGCCGAACCACTTCTGCGAGATCTCGCGGTCCAGGCCGTCGGAGGGCTCCGAGCCCAGGATGAACAGGCGGACCATCTTGGGCGACAGCCGCCAGGAGAAGGGCTTGGAATTGTCGTCGATCGACTCCAGCCAGTCGAGTTCCTCGGCGTACTTGGTCTCGGCGGGGGCGCGCAGCAGGTCGGACATGAGGGGCCTTTCGTGGGTCTTTGGGGCGCGTGGGGCGCTCAGGCGAGGAACGTCTTGAGTTCGTCGACGAGCCTGCGTATGTGTCCGGAGATCACGGGTGTGCCGAGAGCTTTGAAGCGCTCCCGGAACCAGGGGTTGACCTCCTGGCGGCCGGAGCTGGTCACCGAGCCGACGGGGATGAACTTCACCCCGGAGCGGTGCACCGCCTCGATGCCCTCGAACAGCGGCTGCGAGCGGTCGAATTCGTAGAAGTCCGAGATCCACACCATCACGGTGTTCCGCGGCTCGGCGATCTTCGGGCGGGCCATTGCCATGGCAACCGGGCCGTCGTTCCCGCCGCCGAGATTGGTGCGCAGCAGAGCCTCGAACGGGTCGTTCACCCAGGGGGTGAGGTCGATCGCGCGGGTGTCGTAGGCGATGAGATGGACGTCCACCTTGGGCAACCCGGCGAAGATGGACGCCAGGATGGTGCAGTTGACCATCGAGTCGACCATCGAGCCCGACTGGTCCACCACCACGATCAGCCGCTGGGGCGTGGTCCTGCGGGCGGTGTGCCGGTAGAAGAGGCGGTCGACGTACAGCCGCTCCTCCTCCGGACTCCAGTTGGTGAGGTTCTTCCAGATGGTCCGGTCGAGGTCGAGGTTGCGGAACACCCGCTTGGGCGGCACCGAGCGGTCCACGGCGCCGACCGTGGCCTTCTCCACCTGCGTGCGCAGCACGTCGGCCACGTCGTCGACGTAACGGCGGATGAGCGCCTTGGCGTTGGCCAGTGCCACGCCCGACAGGTTGTTCTTGTCCCGCAGCAGCTGCTCGATCAGCGACATGCTGGGCGTCAGCTGCGCGGCGAGCCGAGGATCGGCGAGCACCTCGCGCAGGTGCATCCGCCGCACGAGATCGGCCTCGATGGCGCCCAGTTCGGGGCCGATCGCCGGGATCATCCGGCTGAGGTCCGGGGTCGCCCCGCCGCCACCCGTGCCCGTCGGGCCGACGCCCCGGCCCGCGCCTCCTCCGGGACGCCCACCGCGCAGCTCGCCGGGCTTGCAGCCGAGCGCGCGCTCCAGCCAGCCTGCGTCGGACTGCCAGCGCGACAGCTGTCCGGCGCTGACCGTACCGGACCTGGCGGCGAAGACATTGAGCAGCACCTTGGACACCAGTGCCGCGCGCCGCACCTCGGCCGCGCGATCGCGCGCTTCGCCGTCGGCCCCGGACTGCGGCTCGGGCACCATGAGGCCCTGGAACTCGGCGGCGAGCTCCGGGTGACGCTGCACGATCGAGTCGACGGACGCCTGGGGGTCCAGGAGTGCCGGTGGCAGACCGATGTCCTCGACGACGGCGATACTCGCCGACTCAAGCGTCGTCTGTTCCTCGTGGTCGAAGAGGCGGGACAGCAGTCGCCAGTACAGCACCTGGCGCCGGTTGTCGTGGAGGTCCGCCCGGTGGCTCTGTCCCGTGGTCGCGTCGGTCATTTCCGCAGCAGCCTTCCGGCTCGCTCGCGCAGCACCGCTGCGGCGTCGGTGGCGGCCTTCTCCGCCCTGAGGCCCGCCTTGTCCGTCGTGCCTCCGGCCCAGGCGCCCGCCTGGATCGCGACGGCCTTCTTGCGCACGGTGGTCTCGACGGCGAGCGGCTGCAGGACGAACATCCCGGCGTCCCAGCGGAGCAGTCCGATGCACGCGCTCGACGACGCGACGGCGTCGGCCGTGAGCGGGCCGGCCGCGGGGATGCGGTCCGTGTCGACGGCGAGGGTGCATCCGGCCGCGGTGAGTTCCATGGCGTCGTCGTTCCGGACGGTGTAGCCCTCCAGGAACACCGGTACCGCGACGGCGGCGGGATGCCGGTCCAGCGGCGCGGTCACCGAGGCGTGCGCGGTGGGAAGAGCGACGCGGGCGGTCGCGAAGACCTCGGCGGGCTCACCGGGACGTGCGTGTTCGTCGTGCCAGACCAGGTCGCCCTCGTCGGTGATCGGCATATCGGTGATGTCCATCGAACGGCCTTCGCCGACGGCCGACAGCAGTGCCATATGGGGCCGCATCAGCTGCCACACGCCGGCCCCCACGACAGTGTCCGGCTTCGGTACCGAGACACCTGCGCGCACCAGTCGGGGCGCCGTGCCGTCAGCGGGCTCGAACACGGCGTGGACCTGAGCCCGTGCGGCGGTGGCGTGTTCGTGCAGGTCGACACCGAGGGGCAGGAGGCGGCCGGTGGCCGTGCCGGTCACGGGCACGTCGGCGGCACCGGGCAGCGTCAGGAGGATCGCACGGGACCACAGGTCGGCCCAGCGACGTTCGGGAACCCGCTCCAGGGTCGCTCCCGGGCAGCAGGCGGCGAGTTCGGCGGCGAACCCGTCGAGGAGGGTGGCCAGGCGGCGCAGGGACGGGTCCGGAAGCATCGCGGAGACGACGGGTGCCACTCCGGACACCAGCTCGTGGTCGATGCCCCGCCAGCCGGCGCGCGCCAGATCCGACAGCCAGGAGCGGGCGGCGGCGAGCACGTTCGCCGACGGCCGCTGCGCGAGGGCCGGGGCCGCCCCTTCACCGCGGCTCCGGCCGGTCCACTCCTCGACGCGGTCCATGAGGGCGTCATGGATCGAGCCGAGCAGCGCGGTGCGGGCAGCGGCGAGAGCGATGTAGTGGTCCTCGCCGGCGGCTCCGGCGGCCGCCTTCTCCGCGGCCTCGGCGACGCCGGACGCCAGCGGTGTGCCCGCAAGGGCATCGGCGAACTCGGCCAGATCGGCGGCCTGTTCGGGCCGGGGGCGCAGCAGACCGCCGACGAGGGTCCGCTCGAAGGCGTCCACGGCGGCCATCGCCTCGTCGAGGCCGGCGATGGGCTCGGCGAGCAGCCCGGTGCTCTGCACTTCGGCCGAACCGAGCGGGTGCCGGAGTGCGTCCGCCACGCCCGCCCTGGTCGGCGGGAACCACTGCATCTCGGGCAACGGCGCCGTGGTGGGGGCGAGTTCGAGGTAGGACAGATGGCGCAGGAATCGGCTGAAGACGGGGGCCGCTGCCTGGTTGCCGGCCGACGAGGGATGCGTGCCCGTCATGGCGGCGGCAAGGCTCTCCGCGCTCGCCTCGCCCTCCCCGGTCTCGACCCGCAGATAGCGGGCGACGCCCTCGATGCCGTACTGCAGCACCGCCTCGTTGATCAGAGCCCGGATGTGGTTGCAGAACGAGCCGCGCGCGCCGCCGCAGGGACGGTTGTTGTTGGTGCTGCAGGCGAACGCGTAGGTGCCGGCCGCGACCGACGACACATAGACCCGCTCGATGTCGGATCCGCTGGACACCACGCCCTGCAGACGTCCGTCGGCCAGTTCGACGAACGGGACTTTCGCGAGCTTGCGCGGCATCGCGGGTGGTATCACCCGCGCCGTGCTCGACTTCTCCCAGCCCGACAACGCACCATCTCCTTTGCGGCAAGGGGGGATTCCCCACCGGCTCGGCGGGACACGACTGAACCTAGTGGGGACCACTGACAAGGCAGCCGGAGCACGGCTCGGCGGCGCCGGGAGTGGTCCATCGCGCGCACGGCGGGAGGTACGCGTGGCGACCGCCTCACCGTCCGCGGTGCCGCCTGCCCCCCTTCACACGTCGGAGCACATCACGGCCGCGCGGGTATTTCGGCCGTCATGTGCCGGGCCCGGCGTACGACCGGCGAGCGACTCCGGGCCGTGCCTCGGAGCCGGGATGCTCCGGGATGTGCCTCAGAGCCGCAGGAAGTCGGCGACGGCCTCGGTGAACGCCTCCGGGGCGAAGCGGTGGACCAGGTGGCCGACCGGAATGGTGACCATACGTCCGCCCGGGATGAGCCGGGCGAGTTCGGCGACCGCGTCCTGGGGCATGTGGCTGCTCGGACCGCCGGCCACGACCAGGGTGTCGGCGGTGATCCGACCGAGCCGATCCGACCACGCGGGGTCGGGCCTGTCGAGCTGCCTCCTGACCGCCGGGACCACCTCCCAGTCGAAGGAGAGCTCGCCTTCCGGCCTGGCAGGGGTGCTCGGCTCGCGGTCACGGGGCGCCGGAACGTCCTCGAGGACAAGACCGGCCACTCGCTGCGGACGGTCCGCGGCGAACAAATAAGCGACGACACCGCCCAGCGAATGGCCGATCAGGTCCACCCGGTCGAGTCCCAGGCTGTCAAGGAAGCGCAGTACATCGCTCTGCATGAGTTCGAGCGCGTAGTCTCCGGGACGGTCGCTCAGTCCGTGACCGCGGAGGTCGAGGGCGTACACCCGTCGGCTCCGGGCGAGCACGGGCGCCACCGCGTCCCAGTCGGCGGCGCCCTCGCCCAGTGCATGCAGCAGGACGAGCGGCGGAGCATCCGGCGGGCCCCACACCCGGTAGGCCAGCCGGATCCCGGTCAGGTCGACCCGGCGGTGATCCATCATGTCCGCAGGCTATGCGACGGGTTCACCCGCCGGACCGGGGGTTCGCCGTCGGCCTAACGTCGTCCGGACCTGCTAACGGTTCAGCGCCCTCATCCCCGCCTCGTCGTAGCGCTCCCCGGCCGGCTCGGGCAACTCGGCTTCGATGCGCTCGAGTTCGTCCTTCGTAAGCTCGACGTCCGCCGCGCCCGCGTTCTGTTCCAGGTAGGTGCGGCGCTTGGTGCCCGGGATGGGGACGAGGTCGTCGCCCTGCGCCAGTACCCAGGCGATCGCGAGCTGCGCGGGTGTCACGCCCTTCTCCGCGGCGATCTCCTTCACCTTCTGCGCGAGCCTCAGGTTCGCCTGCAGGTTCTCGCCCGTGAACCGCGGACCGCTGCGGCGGAAGTCCCCTTCGTCCAGCTCGTCGGGAGAGGTGAACCGGCCCGCGAGGAAGCCGCGCCCCAGCGGCGAGTACGGCACGAACCCGATGCCGAGCTCACGGCACGTGGGAAGTACGGCGGCCTCCGGGTCGCGTGACCACATCGAGTACTCGGTCTGCACCGCGGCAATGGGGTGGACGGCGTTCGCTCGACGGATCGTCTCCGCGCTCGCCTCGCTCAGCCCGATATGGCGGACCTTGCCCTCCGCGACGAGTTCGGCCATCGCACCGACGGTCTCCTCGATCGGCACGTTCGGATCGACGCGGTGCTGGTAGTAGAGGTCGATGTGGTCGGTCCCGAGCCTCTTGAGCGAGCCGTGGATCGAGCTGCGTACATGCTCGGCGGAACCGTCCTGCCGCCCCACCGTGCTCATGTCGCCCGGAACGGCGTCGTCCATGCGATAGTTGAACTTCGTGGCGATGACGTACTCGTCACGGTGTCCCTTGATCGCACGTCCGATCAGCAACTCGTTCGTGAGCGGACCGTAGATCTGGGCGGTGTCGATGAAGTCGACACCCAGCTCGAGGGCGCGCCGGATGGTCTTGACGCCCTCTTCCTGATCGGCGGAGCCGTAGAAGGCGGACATCCCCATGCAGCCGAGCCCGATGGCGGAAACCTCCAGGTCCCGAAGCCTGCGCTGCTCCATGTCGTCCCAGCCTTTCTTGCGATGTCGTCCTGCCGCTGGACGGGCCGCGAGCCCGCCCCTGCACCGGAACTCGCCGGGAACCGCCTGATGGCCCAGGGACGAGGGCGGGCCGCTTCCCATGTGCGGCTGCACGACCTCGTGACCGCCTCGCCGGCCCGTCGGGCGGCGGATCCCGTGGATCGGCATCCCGGAGTTCCACGGCGTGAACGCTAGGACTTCGCGTGCACTCCAAGTCAAGCAGTGAGGGGCGCCCTCCGCCTCCCCGCGCTCGACCCGGACGCGGCCCTTCGCCACCCGCGCGGCACGCGGCCCGCTGCCGCCACCCGGACGGATCAGCGGGGCAGGGCGTGATCGCACGCACCGGCCGACGAGGATCGCGCCGGTCGGAGCCCCTCTCGGCTCCGCACGGGGGCCGGCGGCCGCCAGGCGATCTTCGGCCCGTTCGCACACGCTGGTGGCGGGGCCGCCCACACTTGCCATCCGCGCCGCGGGCGCCTCCCCACTCACGCCGTTCCAGAACGCCACACAAGGAAGTACGGCAATGACATTGACGACGCACGCGCTGATCCCGGCGCTGCAGGATGCCCGGGATGCCCACGCAGCGGTCATCGACAGGTTCAGGGCGGACATGGCCGTGACCCCGGTCGGACCGCACCGCCGGGCCATGGAACACCACCTCGCCGACGCCCACGAATACATGACGCGCATCGACGACCACGTACGTGCCATCCGGCCCCGCCACCTGCTGTCCGACACGACCGCGATCGTCCGCACGCTCGTGACGGGCGCCTTCCGTGCGGCCCGCATCCCCATGGAGGCCGGCGCGATGATCGTCGACGGCCTGCTGTACGGCGGTCAACCGGCTGCCGAGCGCCGCCTGTTGAAGAACATCGAGGGCGAGTACGCCGCGACTGCCCAGGCGTTGGCGGCCTGCCGGGTCGGTGAGAGCATCGCCGCTCTCGCCGACGACGAACGGGCCATGGACCTGCTGGGCGCGCTACGCCACCAGGACGAGCAACTGCTGCAGACGCTGGAGAACAGCCTCGAACAGGTCGCCCAGGCCATGGTCGACGCGACTGCCGGGAGCAGCCGGCACCTCCAGGGCCACACGATGGACCATGCGGTCGCGGGCCGACATGCTCAGCTGTGGCCGGACAGCCCGCGCACCGACAGCAGGGCCGAACCTGCAAACTCCCCCCGGTCGGTGGCACCGGCAGCCTGGACGAGGTCGGTGCCACCGGGGCGGGACCGTATGGGGACCACCGGCTGACCCGGGCGCCGGGGCGACGCCCGCCCCCGCCGGCGGGGGCGGGCCCCTGTGTCAGACGACGGTGCCCCGTTCGCAGATCCGGCGGGCGACCTCGCGGAGTTTGATGTTGTGTTCCTGCGAGTAGCGGCGCAGGACGTCGAAGGCCTGGTCCTCCGCGAGGTCATGGCTGCCCATCAGGATGCCCATGGCTTCACCGATGGTGTGGCGGGTGGTGAGGGCGTTCTGCAGTTGGGCGTGGGTGCGGGCGCTGGAGAAGGCGACCGCGGCGTGGGAGGCCAGGAGCCAGCCGGCGGTCTCACTGGCCTCGGTGAAGGCGCCGGGGCGGAAGGAGTAGAGGTTCAGCGCGCCGAGGTCCTCGTACTCCGTGAACAGCAGGAACCCCATCATGCTGCCCAGGCCGAGCTTGCGGGCCTCGGGACCGTAGGAAGGCCAGCCCGGCTGCGCGGTGGTGAAGTCCGCGATCCGGAAGACGCGCTCCCCCTCGGAACTGCGGGCGGCGTCGAAACACGGGCCCTCACCGAGGCGCTCCTGGAGCAGGTCGCTCTCGACCACGACCCGGCCGGTGGGTGCCAGAGACTCCGCGCGGCTGCCCTGGAAGATGAGGATGCCGGCCTCGTCACAGCCCTCCACCAGCTCCGTCGCCGACCCGGTGATCCCGGCCAGCGTGGCATCGACCGATTCCTGCGCCAGCAGATCGCGCGCCATCGAGGCCATCTGCTGACCGAACACGCGCCAGTCCATACCGTCCTCCCTCTACAGGGCTTCTCTCCAGCCTGTCACGCGGGAACCGGACGAATCCACGCCGCGACACGGCCGTCCGGCGGCATATCGGCGGGCAGGCCGGCCCCGGCTCACGCAGTCGGCCGGACGGCGCGCCGCACGGGGAACGCCACGGGCACCACGCCGGACCGGTCGCCCTCGGTGACGGCCAGGCAGGCGGTTCGGCGGCGTGGCCGCGGTGTTGCTCCGTACAAGTGGTGCATCCTGCGGCACGGTCGTAGCGTCATCACAGAACCGAGCAGGTACGGGCGCAGGAGTCCGAAGACAGGCGGCCGGGAGCACACATGCGGAGATACACAGTCACCACGGCGGTCACACTCTGTGCCGTCGCATCGCTCGCGGCGGCCATGGGGCCTGCTTCCGCCTTCCCGGCGGCGGCACCGCCGGCCGCACACGCCGTGCAGCAGCAGCCCGCCCTCCCGGTGCTCGTCGACTGCCTGTGGAAGCCGCAGGTACACCCCGGCGACTTCATGCTGGCCTGCGGAGACGGCAACAGCCGCCTGGCCTCGCTGCGCTGGTCCCATTGGGGTGCGGACTCCGCGCAGGCCACGGGCACGAACCTGGTGAACGACTGCGATCCCTACTGCGCGGCGGGCACGTTCCACTCGTACTCGGTCACCGTGCGCCTCGAGGACCCGAAGCCCTGGGCGAAGAACCCGAAGATGCAGCAGTTCACCCGGATGAGCCTCGTCTACACGGACGGCAGACCGGACGGGTTCCGGCAGACGATGACCTACCCCCTCTGGAGCTGAGGGAGCCGATTCACCCGCCTGGGTCAACCGAGGTCGCAACGCATCCCACCGCGTCCGTATGTTCGACAGAGGCGTGGTGCGGTCGCACTCGGTGAGTCGCCCGGTGGACCACTCCCGTGGGAGGCAGTCGTGCGTCGTGTCGCCGTGGCCGCTGTCGTGGGAGCCCTGGGTTAGGTCCCCCGTCGTTCTCACGCTCCTCGGACCACGCGGACCGAAGCGCGAAGAAGGAGGCGCGAGATGTCCGACACGGGGAAAAATCCCACGGCCGAGCGGCTTCAGCACCTTGTCGACGCCGGTTTTCCCGACGCGCGGCCCGTCGAGGGCGCGGTGGAGGGCGCCGTCTACCTGGTCGGCCAGGGCAGGGTGGCCAGGGTGTGGGAGCACCGCCATGGATCGGAACTGCTGCGCATGCAGCGCTTCTACGCCGACTCCGCCGGGCATCTGCCCTTCGAGGCACCACGGATCCTTGCCGTCCAGGACATCGCAGGCGTGCCGGTCACCGTCGAGCGGGAGCCCACCGGCGAGCCCCTCGCGGTCAAGGTCCGTACCGACGACCCCGAGGTGCTGCCCGAAGCGGTCGAGTGCCTGGTGCGGGTGCTGCGCGGGCTCGCCGACGCCCATGACGTCGACGAGTTGAAGCGGCTGCCCGTGCTGGACGAGGAGCGCCCGCTGTGGGAGGGGCACACCGCCTTCGGCACCGCCCTCGCCGATCTCATCGACCGGCGGGTCGGCCGCTGCTCCGGCCCGCTCTCCGCACGGGTCACCGACTTCCCGGGCAAGCGCGCCCGTCTCATGGAGAGGCTGCGGTCCCTGCCCGCGACGACCCCCGAGGCGGTCGTGCACGGCGATGTCTTCCCCGAGACCGTCCTGGTGGACGACGACCTCAGGCCCGTCGCGCTCGTCGACTACGGCTTCCTGTCCACGGGCGGGGACCCACGGTTCGACGCCGCCGTCGCCGCGGCGATCTTTCCGACGTCCGTGGAACACGCGGCGGAGATCACCCGGCGGCTCACCGAGCGGTTCGCCGACGAATTCGGCTACGAGACCGACGACCTGCTGCTCTACCGCGCGGCCTATGCGATGGCCACGTGCGACGCCTTCGCGCCGGGCGGTGGCGACGACCACTTCGCATGGTGCACGTCCGTGCTCGACGACCCCGCGGTATGTGAGGTCCTGGCACGGTGACGGCTGGGCGCGGGTACCCGGCCCAGGTCTTCCGCACGCTCGTCACACCGTCCGTTCCCCGGCTCGACCGATCCTCGACGGAGTCCCCGTGAAATTCGGCATCGCGACCTTCATCACCGACCAGGGCATCCGCCCTGCCCCGCTCGGCAGGGCCCTGGAGGAACGAGCATTCGACTCGTTGTTCATCGCCGAGCACTCGCACATCCCGGTGGACCGCCGGTCGCCGTATCCCGGTGGCGGTGAGCTGCCGGAACGGTACTACCGCACACTCGACCCCTTCGTCGCCCTGAGCGCCGTCGGCGCCGTCACCGAGCGGCTGCTGCTGGGCACCGGCATCGCCCTGATCCCACAGCGTGACCCGATCACCACCGCGAAGGAGGTGGCCTCGCTCGATCTGGTCTCGGACGGCCGTGCCGCCTTCGGTGTCGGCATCGGATGGAACCGTGAGGAGATGAGCAACCACGGCGCCGATCCCTCGACCCGCGGTCGCCTCACCGACGAGCGGCTGCGCGCCATCGTGGAACTGTGGACCAAGGAGAAAGCGGAGTTCCACGGTGAGTTCGTGGACTTCGATCCGGTCTTCTCCTGGCCGAAGCCCGTGCAGCGCCCGCATCCGCCGATCTACGTCGGTGGCGGTGAGGGCGCCTTCCCACGGGTGGCGCAGTTGGGTGACGCATGGCTGGCCAACAGCGCTTCGCCTGACGAGCTCGGCCCCAGGATCGAACGACTGCGTTCCGTCGCGGGGCGGGACGTGCCGGTGATGGTGTACGGGGTTCCCGCGGACCCGGGACAGATCGAGGGCTACATCGCCCTCGGGGTCGAGCAGCTGCTCTTCTATCTGCCGACGACGCCGGAGCCGGACACGCTGGGGAATCTCGACCGATTCGCCGAGGTGGCCGCCCGCTACCGCTGAGCCGGCCACGGCGCCCGTCGCGGCGTCGATGTTTACCCGCGGCTCGTCGGATCACCCGACGTCATGACACCGGAGTCGAATCCGACTGGAGTGAGCAACGGTGGCTGGAGAACAGAAGGCCAAGGCGAAAATGGAAGAGGCCAAGGGCAAGACCAAGGAGACGGTCGGCCGCGCGGTGGGCAACGAGAGGATGACCGCCGAAGGCCGGGCCGAGAAGGCGAAGGGCAGCGCACGTCAGGCCAAGGAGAAGACCAAGGACGTCTTCAAGCGCTGACGAGCGGCACCCCTGAGCGGGGTCACCTCCTCCCGGGAGGTGACCCCGCTGTGCGTGATTCACGGGACCCGGGCGGTCCACTCCGGGGAGGAGAACTTCGCCGCGGCGAGTTCCTCGGCCCGCTTCAGTTCCTCGGGGGTGACCCCGCCGCTCGAGAGGCCGTAGCGCGCATCGAAGGACCGGATCATGCGTTCGATGACGGTCTCGCGGGACAGACCCGTCTGCCGTCGCAGCGGGTCGACGCGCTTCCTGGCACTGCGGGTGCCCTTGTCGGACAGCTTCTCCCGGCCGATGCGGAGCACCTCAAGCATCTTGTCGGCGTCGATGTCGTACGACATGGTCACGTGGTGGAGAACCGCACCAGGCCCGCCGTCCGGGCCGACCACGCGCTTCTGGGCGGCTCCTGCAATCTTCCCCGCCTCGCTGGTGATGTCGTTCAGAGGCTGGTACCACGCCTTGATGCCCATGTCGTCCAGGGCGCCCAGCACCCAGTCGTCGAGATAGGCGTAGGAATCGGCGAACGACAGCCCGGACACGAGGGAGGCGGGCACCGAGAGGGAGTACGTGATGGTGTTGCCCGGCTCCACGAACATGGCCCCGCCGCCCGAGATGCGCCGTACCACGGTGATCCCGTGGCGCTCGGCGGCTTCCGCGTCGACCTCGTTCCTCAACGACTGGAAACTGCCGATCACGACGGCCGGTCCGCCCCACTCCCAGACGCGGAGAGTCGGTGGCCGGCGCCCCGCGGCGACCTCCTCCGTCAGGACCTCGTCGAGCGCCATGTGCAGGGCGGGCGACTGGGGCCGCTCGTGGACGAGCTGCCAGTCGTAGTCGGTCCAGTCCGTCGCCTGTGCCAGGGCCCGGCGGACCGCCACGGCGACGCCCTCCGCGGTCAGGCCGTACATGACAGTCCCCTCGGGAAGGCCCTGTTCGATCCGTAGGGCGAGCGCGGCCGCCTCCGTGTCGACGGGGACCCCTTCGAGTGCCTGGTTGACGGCGAGCAGCGCCTCGTCGGGTTCGAGGAAGAAGTCGCCGGCGACCCGGACGTTGCGCAGGACGCCCTCGTGGTCGTCGAGATCGACCACGACCAGCTTGCCACCGGGCACTTTGTACTCGCCGTGCATGATGATCCGCCTTGATCATTCGTCTGATGCCGACACGGTAACGCCGTCGCCGTCCCTGCTGTTCCACGTCGACGGCCCCGGCCGGTGGTGACACCGGCCGGGGCCGAACAGCGAGGTGGCCGTGCCATGTGCACGGCGGAAGCCGGTCACGTGTGGCGGCGGTCACCGCCACACGGAGGCGTCAGCCCTGGCGAGCCTTGAAGCGGGGGTTCTTCTTGTTGACCACGAAGGTCACACCCCGGCGGCGCACCACCTGGGCCCCCGGCTTGGACTTCAGCGAGCGCAGAGAGTTGCGCACCTTCATGACTGTCCTCTCTTCCTGGATCTCCTGGCCGGATGCCGGACCGCGGTCAGCCGCGGACCTGTGCCGCCCGGCCGTAGCGCCGCTCGAAGCGCTCGACGCGGCCCGCGGTGTCCACGACCCGCGAGGTGCCCGTGTAGAACGGGTGGCTGGCCGACGAGATCTCGACGTCGATCACCGGGTAGGTGTTGCCGTCCTCCCACTCGACCGTGCGCGTGGAGTGCGCGGTCGAACGGGTCAGAAACGCGAAGCCCGCGGCGCGGTCCCGGAAGACGACCGGGCGGGAGTCGGGGTGGATACCGGTCCTCATGGGATGTCCCTCCTCATGGCCTCCGCCGCAGGGCGGAGGCGTGGTTCAGCGTTCCTCGCGGAAGAGAACGTGCTCTCCCGCCACCGGGTCGTACTTGCGCAGGACGAGCCGGTCGGGGTCGTTCAGACGGTTCTTGCGCGTCACATAGGTGACGCCGGTCCCTGCCGTCGACTTCAGCTTGACGACGGGCCGCTGTGTGCTGCGTGCCATGAGGTCCTCCTTCCGCCGACACTCCGCGGATTTGACCCGCTCATGTCAGTCGCTTCTTGCAACAACGGGTTCCGTCGCCGCATTCCCGGGGTTCCAGCCGATCGTCCGGCGTGCGCACTCATCCGGTGCGTGGTGCCCGACACCCGCCCCCCGGCCGGGAAACCGGCCGGGGGCGGAGTCGCTGAACCCGTGGTCGTGAAGGGCGGTCGCCTCTCGGCGAAAGGCTCCATGAGGCTTCAGCCGAACGATCGTCCTCATGGGCGGAGGGTGAGGCCCGGGGACACTGTTCCCTTCACCACCACGGGCGCTACAACCGGTCGGACCCCGCGGACATTCCCCGCCGCCCCCGGCGGTCTCACGGCGGTGGCGGCAGCTGGAGGTGACGCAGGTCGTCGGGCACCGGGCTGGAGGGCCGGAACATCGGCGCCGCCTCACCGTCCGCGGCCGTCGCGGGGGCGTCCGTCAGCCTCATCCGCTCCCGCAGCCGACCGTAGAAGTTGGTCGGGGTCAGTCTGACCAGGCGCAGGGGTCGCGGGGAGGCGATCACGCCGATCCAGTCGCCGGGCTCGAGGATGGCGCGCGGCTGCCCGTCGACACTGACCGCGGCACGCCCCGAGTGGGGCAGGACACGCAGGGCGACCGGCTCGTCGGCGTTGGCGATCACCGTACGGTTGAAGGCCATGTGCGGTGCGACCGGAGTGAAGATCACCGCGCGCATCCGCGGGGAGAGCACCGGCCCGCCCGCGGCGAAACTGTAGGCCGTCGAGCCGGTCGGGGTCGCCAGGATGACACCGTCGGCCGAGTACGAGGCCAGCAGCCGGCCCGCGAAGTAGACGCCCACACTCACCTGGTGGTCCCGCGCCAGCTTCTCCACGACGATGTCGTTCAGCGCGGTGACGTCCAGCGCGATCCCCCACGGATCGTCCACGTCCGGATCGGTCTCCGGCTGCGGGGCGGGCAGCGCCGGGCCCCTGCCGTAGCAGAGCACCGCCTCCTCGGGGCTGGGCACCTCGAGCAGTCTGGACGCCCGCATCGTCAACGTCATGCGTTCCTCGCACTCGGACTCGCCCGCGTTCACGGCGTCCAGCGCACGCTCCACGTCCGCCACCGGGGTCTCGGTGAGAAAACCGACCTTGCCCAGGTCCACGCCCAGCACCCGGATGTCTTTCTGGGCGGCGATGCGCGCTCCGCGCAGGAACGTGCCGTCCCCGCCGAGCGTCACGATGAGATCGGGGCTGCCCGCGGCCTGCACCTCCTCGCGGGGCGTGTGCCGGCTCCCCTCGCCCTGCCACACGTCGATGTCGACGCAGCCGATTCCGTGCCGTGCGCACCACGCCCGCACGGTCTGCGCTCCGGACACCGCCTCTCGGCGGCCTCCGTGCACAACGAGTCCCACCCGGCTGATCGGCATGTCATCTCCCAGCCCGCCGTCGCGTCTGTAGGCCTGTAAGCCATCGTCACAGTTTCTGCAGGTGACTGCCATGGGATCGGCCGGTACGGCGACCGGTGGAGGAGACGGCGCGCCACGGTGGTCCGGCCGAGGGCTCGGGGCGCCGGACGGGACGGCGGCCGAGGGTGCCCCGTCCACGGCGAACCGGACGGCGGGCGAGGCCCTTACCCGTGTCACGGGCGCGGCCGCCGGCGCGGTCCCGTGCCGTGCTGCGCGCGGTCGAAAAGTGATTGCGGACGGCGCCGCGGCTGGATACAACTTGCTGCTGGATCCCGGCCGCCAGGGCCGAGGACCACGATCCATGAGAGGAGGGGTGGGCCGATGTTCCCCATGATCACCGCGCTTGTCTCCTCCCGGGGCGGGATTCACACCGTCTGACCCCGGAGCGACGGGCGCCTTCACCGAGAGTGCCTCGACCGTGCGACAGAACGACACGACCATCCGCCCGATCACCGGGCGGGAAGAACTCGACCTTTTCAACCAACTGCCCTACATCCTCAACGAGGAACTCGCGGACGACCTCGTCCAGGGCCGCCGACGGCCGGAGTGGATGTGGGTCGCGCTGCAGGGCGACCGGCTGCTCGCGCGGACCGCGTGGTGGAGCCGCCCGGGAGTCGGCACACCGCTGATCCTGGACCTTCTCGACATCGACGACGGCCTTCCGGAGCCGGATCGGGTGGACCTCGGCGTACGGCTCCTGGAGACCGCGACGGCCGCGACCCTCCCCGAGGGATCCCCGCGTCCGGAGTACAGCCGCATGGTCCCTCCCCGGTGGCGGGACAGCGCCGCGACCCGGCGCCCCGTCCAGGACCGTACGGCCGTCCTGGAGCGCACGGGTGCCCGGCTGTTCGTCGAGCGCCTCCGCCTCGAATGGCAGCCCCGGAGCCCGGCTCCCGCCGGCCGTGGGCGCCTCCGGTTCAGGCCGGCCGTGGACACCGATGAGCTGCTGGCCCTGATGACCCGGGTGCTCGAGGGGACGCTGGACGCCCACAGCCGCGACGAACTGACCCGGACGTCGCCGCGCGAGGCGGCGGTGAAGCAGTACGAGGAAGAGCTGGCCCGCTACCGGACCCCTCGGGACTGGTGGCGCATCGCGACCCTGCCCGACGGCGAGCCGGTCGGGTTCGTGATCCCGGCGCACAACGGCTACAACCCGATCATCGCCTATATCGGCGTCCTGCCCGAGCAACGCGGCAACGGCTACGTCGACGACGTACTCGCCGAGGGGACAAGAGTCCTCGCCGGGCAGGACGTGCCCCGCATCCGGGCGTCCACGGACATGGCCAACGTCCCGATGGCGCAGGCCTTCGCGCGCGCCGGGTATGCCACTTTCGGCGGCGAGATCAACATGACCTGGAGCTGAACAGCGACGGGGCCGCCCGTCCGTCCGTCCGACCGACCACGCCGGCCGGACGGACGGGCCCGGCCCTTCGAAGCCGTCGGCTCCGTCGCGCCGGCCCTCCCGTGCCAGGGTCGACCCATAAATCGAACACATGATTGAATCCGGCCATGCGGCACAGACATCCCGGCTACCTCGCCCAGGCCCGGCAGGAGTGGAGCGCGACGTACCGGGGGCTCACCGAACAGCCCGGCGGGACGGGAGCGCGGGGGCGCCTGTATCGACCGTCGACAGCGGCGTTCCGTCACGCCCACCGGCAGAAGCGGAAAGGGACGCCCGCCGCGTGGACGGCGCCGCGCGCACCCGGGCGGGGCGTAGTGGAGCGGGGGCGCGGAACACGGTTCTGAACGGGACGGACGAGCTCCATGACCGAGCTACCACCGGATCCGAGTCGGCTCCGCGCCATCCTGGCGTACCTGGACGAGCGGGTGGCCGAGAACGAGACGGTCGGCATCTACCTGCGGCTTCAGCAGTCCGCCGTACGCGAGGCGCTCGCCCGTGCGCAGGAACAACGGTCCGCGCGACCGCAGCCACGCGCACAGCGCCGCTCGAGCGCGCCCGCGGCGACGGACAGCACAAAGGGGGCGTCGGGCTTCGCGGTCGAGCGGCAGAAGAGGGCGGTGGGCCCCGAGCCCGCCCGCATTCACACCGCCGACTGCACGAGCGGCGGAGCCAAGCACCCGATCGGCGCCCAGGAGGCTCGGGCGGCGCTGACGGATCCGATGGTCCAGGCGTGCCCCTTCTGCCGTCCGGACGCCGCGCTCGGCATGGACCTCGACTGAGACCGGGCGTCCCGTTCCCCGCGCGCAGGAGCCGTCGGCCCGACCTCTCAGTCCGAGAAGGCCGAGTCCACGTCGAACCAAGTGAGGCCGAGGTCCTCGCCGGTCTCCGGGAGTGCCTGCTCGGCCCAGATCACCTTGCCCTGAGGCGTGTAGCGCGTGCCCCAGCGCTCGACCATCTGCGAGACCAGGAACAGGCCACGCCCTCCCTCGTCGGTCGTCGCGGCATAGCGCAGATGCGGGGAGGTGCTGCTGCCGTCGGCCACCTCGCAGATCAGTGTGCGGTCGCGGATCAGCCGTACATGGATCGGCGCGGAGCCATAGCGGATGGCGTTCGTGATGAGTTCGCTCAGGACGAGTTCCATACCGAAGCCGAGTTCGGACAGGCCCCACTCCTCGAGCTTGTCGGACAGGGCCACGCGCATGCCGGACACGGCGGCCGGGTCGCACGGCACGTCCCAGTCGGCGACCCGGTCGGACGGCAGCGCACGGGTACGGGCGATCAGCAGGGCGACGTCGTCCTTGGGCCGCCCCGTTAGCAGTTCGTCCAGCACGGCCTGGCAGCTGTCCTCGGGCGACCGGTCGGGATGGCCGGCCAGCGCATTGCGCAGCATTTCCATGCCCACGTCCAGATCGCGTCTGCGGTCCTCGATGAGGCCGTCGGTGTAGAGGACGAGCTGGCTGCCTTCCGGCAGCTCCAGTTCGGTCTTCTGGAACGGCATGCCACCCAGGCCGAGCGGCGGCCCGGCCGGCAGGTCGGGAAACGTCACACTTCCGCCGGGAAGGACAAGCGCCGGGCTCACATGTCCCGCGCGCGCCATGCTGCAGTAGCGCGTCACCGGGTCGTAGATCGCGTACAGACAGGTCGCGCCCACCACCCCCGCGGCCTCCGCGCTCGTCTCGTCCTGGTCGATGCGGCCCACCAGATCGTCCATGTGGCCCAGCAGTTCGTCGGGCGGCAGATCGAGCGTGGAGAAGTTGTGCACCGCCGTCCGCAACCGTCCCATCGTCGCCGCGGCGTGCAGGCCGTGGCCGACCACGTCGCCGACGGCCAGCGCCACCCGGCTCCCGGGGAGGGGAATCACGTCGAACCAGTCTCCGCTGACACCCGACTGCGCCGGCAGATAGCGGTATCCGATCTCCAGCGCGCTCTGCTCGGGCAGGGCGCGCGGCAACAGGCTGCGCTGGAGCGTGACCGCCAGGGCGTGCTCGCGGGTGTACCTGCGGGCGTTGTCGATGCTGACCGCCGCACGGGCCACCAGCTCCTCGGCCAGCGACAGCTCCTCGTCGTCGAACGGGAGGTGCCGTTTGGAGCGCCAGAAGTTGGCCATGCCCAGCACCACGCCGCGGGCCCGGATCGGGGCGGTGATGAGGGAGTGGATGCCGTAGTCGATGATCGCCTTGGTGCGCTTGGGGTCCTGCGCGTGCCAGCCCGTGGCGGTCGACAGGTCGGCCACCAGTTCCGAGCGCCCCGAACCCCAGCCGCGCGCCTGGGGCGTCGACGACACGAAGTCGATCAGACGTCCCTTCTCGTAGAGCGGGTGGTCGTTCCGGACGCCGCGCACCGTGGTGCGTCGCAGGTCGGTCGCCGTGGTGGCCGGCTCCTCGCCCTGCAGCACCGCGTCGGCGATGTCGACGGTGACGAAGTCGGCGAAGCGGGGTACCGCGACCTTGGCCAGTTCGTCCGCAGTACGCATCACGTCGAGGGTGGTGCCGATGCTCAGTCCCGCGTCGTACAGCAGCTTGAGCCGCTCACGGGCGACCTCCGCCCTGCCGGACACCGCTTGGAGCTCGGTGGAGTCGCGCAGTGTCACCACGATTCCCTTGGGACCTCCGTCACGGTCCGTGGGCCGCTGGTTGACCGCGAGCAGACGCTCGCCGGCGAAGTGCACCTCGTCTGTGGCCTCCCGGCCGGAGATGAGCAGCGCGACGATCTCGGGGTCGAGGTTCGTCAACTCCGCCACGTGGTGTCCCTCGGCGTCCGCGGGCAGCTCCAGCAGCCGCCGGGCCTCGTCGTTCGCGAGCAGCAGCCGGCCGCCTTCACCGATGATGAGCACCCCTTCGCGTACGGAGTGCAGCACGGCGTCGTGGTGGTCGTACATGCGGGTCATCTCGGCCGGAGCCAGGCTGTGGGTCTGACGGCGCAGCCGCCTGCTCACCAGGGCCGTCACCCCGGTGGCCACGACGAGCGCGGCGGCACCTGCGCCCAGGATGATCGGCAGCTGCCGATCCACCTGGCTGGCCACGTTCTTGACCTTCAGCCCGGCCGAGACGAGGGCCACCACCTTGCCGGAGGTGTCCTTGACGGGAACGGTGGCCTGCACTTCGTCACCGAGGGGACCGTGCACGCTCTCGGTGTAGACCTTCCCGGCCAAGGAGGGGCCGATGTTGCCCACGAACCGCTGTCCGATCCGGCTCGGGATGGGATGGGTGTACCGGATGCCCTTGGTGTCCATCACGACGATGAAGTCGACACCCGATGTCTTGCGTCCCGCCTCGGTGAGCGGCTGGAGCACCGCCGACGGATCGGACGTCCGCAATGCAGGAAGGATGCCCGGGGAATGGGCGAAGGTCTGGGCGACGGCGATCGAGCGGCGCTTGGCCTCGGAGCCGGTGTCCCGCTGGGACTGCAGGACGAGCGCGAAGACGGCGCAGAGGACGAGGAGTATCACCAGCGCCACCTGCATTACGAACATCTGCCCGGCGACACTTCGAGGGCTCTTGCCGGCCAGCGGACGCAAGAATATGCGTCTAAACCGGGCGAGACGGTTCGCCATGGGACATTTCTAGCACCCACATTCCACGGTGGCCATGGCCTGAGGACACGAGTGCGTCACCACGCGCCCCTTCCTGCCTCATGAGCACCGTCAGCACCTTCAATCACACCAGGCACCGGGACATCATCAGCCCCGGCGAACGGGGCCGATCCGGGAAGGGCCCCGCCGTCCCGAAGGAGAGGGCCGGCCCGTCAGGGCACCACCGTCACCGGCCACCGCGCCGCCTTGACGAGACGGACCGCGAGCGAACCGATGAACCGGTGCCCCGCCTTCTCGGAGGCGCCCACGACCACCGCGTCGGCCCGCAGATCGTCCGCGGTCCGCACAAGACCGGAATAGGGGTCGCCGCGGAACGTGTGGAACTCCCAGCGCAGATTGCGGTAGACCTCGCCCAGCCTCTCGGCATCCCGGTGGGCCTGGGCACCGATCTCCTCGGCGACCTCGGCCGAGGCCTGCGCCATGACCCCCACGACACCGGGAGCGGACGAGACCGGAATCGGCTGCACGTACACGAGCGCCAGCAGCGCTCCCTGGCGGCGGGCGAGACCCGCCGCATAGGACGCCGCCCGCCAGGAGGAGTCGGAGCCGTCGACCCCGGCCATGATGACCTTCGGCCCGTCCGTACCGAGCTCGAAAACAGGGTGCTCCCGCTCCGCGTGGTCGGCCGCTCCCCCGCCCTCACCGGGAAGACCGTCACCGCTCGGCAGCCCGGGCGCGCCCTGCTCGTCGTCGGTCACACTCCGAGCGTAACCGGCACGGTTCACCGGAAGTGAGTCCGCCGACCGCACGGTGGGACAGCGTTCAGGGAAGTCGACGACGCCCCTGCCGGCGTGGTTGCCACCCCACTCGGCGGGGCTCCCCTCACCCGTTCGGCACTGCCCGCGTGCGCGAACGAGTCGCTGCGTGTGCACGGCTCCGACGGCTTGCCCCAGGCCGGAACGTGCCGCAGCCCGTGATCACGGTAAGGCACGATGATCGTACCGGTGGTGTCGATGCCCGCAGATCGGCCATCGTGTCGACGATCTTTCTGCCGCTGACCTGACCGGGTTCTTCGGCATGAACTTCACCTACATGACGGACGAGTTGGAGAGCAGGATCGTCTTCTGGGCCCTGGCCGTCGGGTTGCAGGCGGTCGTTCCGCTGATCGCCCTCCATGTGCTGCACCGCACCCGTCTGTGGCGAAGACCGCGTGAAAACGGCCCCGACGACCGGTGACCCGGGTGCGGTCGGCGCGCCGCGGTGCGGACCGGCCGGCGCCCGGGCGCTGAGGACGGCGCCCGGGCATCACCGTCAGTGGCCGGCGTTCTGACCGCCGTCGACGTGGAGGATCTCGCCCGTGACGAACGGGGCGTTCTCGAGGTAGAGGACCGCGTCGACGACGTCGGCCACCTCGCCCATCCGCCCGACCGGATGCATCGCGGCGAGCGTCTCGTGGTACTCCTCCGGGTGCATCGGCGTCTTGATGACGCCGAGAGCGACGGCGTTGCTGCGCACGCCCCGGGTGGCGTACTCGATGGCCAGGGACTTGGTCGCGGACTGCAGCCCACCCTTGGTCAGCGAGGCCAGCACGGACGGCAGGGAGGAGTCCGCCTGGTCGACCAGGCTGGTGGTGATCTGGACGACATGGCCTGCGCCCTGTCGGACCATCGCCTCGACCGCGAGCTGGGTGATACGGAAGAAGCCGCTCAGGTTGATCCCGGTGACCGCGTCGTAGTCCTCCCGCGTGTACTCGGTGAACGGCTTGGCGACGAAGATGCCGGCGTTGTTGACCAGCGTGTCGATACGGCCGAACCGCTCGAGCCCGGCCGCGATGACACGCTCGGCGGTGGCAGGGTCGGCGATGTCGCCCTGGACCGTGACGACGCCCGGGTCCTGGGAGGGTGCGATGGTGCGGGAGGTCGCGACGACGGCGTGGCCGAGCTTGCGGTAGGCGTCGACAAGACCGGCACCGATACCCTGCGATGCCCCCGTGATGACCGCGACCTTCTGACCCGTGGTGTTCATGTCTGTCCTTTCGATCGGGACCGGCCACCAGGCGGTGTCGGTCACCGAACCAAAGTAGACGACCGGTCGACAAAGTTCCAACGACGGAAGCGCCGGCCACGCGTCTGTGCGACCCGTCCGGCCTGCGGTGCGAGGACGCGGCTCACACCAGGGAGGCAAGCGGTCGCAGCGGCAGGGGAAGCGGAAGGCGGCCGGCCGCGGGGCCGGCACAGCGGTCCGCCGGCTCCCTCCGGCGTTCAGGGCCCGGAAAGGAGCAGGTCAACCAGGCGGCACGGCGATGCTCGGAGTAACGTGAAAACAGGCTGGTCGAACGCGGTCGCCCAGGTCGGGCGTCCGCGCGAGGCTGCGGGCCGCAAGGAGCGACGAATGATCCATTCAGCCGATATCCGCGAGTGGCGCAACCGCGACGTGGTCGACCCCAAGGGACAGAAGATCGGAGCCCTGGAAGCGGTCTACGTCGACACGACGACCGACGAACCGGCCATGGTCACCGTCCGTACCGGCCTGCCGACACGGCAGCGGCTGGTCTTCGTCCCCGTCGACGAAGCGGTCGTCGGGCCCGGTTACGTGAAGGTGACACACCCCAAAGGGCTGGTGAAGAAGGCGCCGTCCATGGGCGTGGACGACGTTCTGCCGGTCGAGCGGGAAGCGGAGATCTTCCAGCACTACGACAGGGCCTATGCACCCGGCGCCCACCACGGGCGTCGGCTCGCACGCCGCTGAAACGGCCTGTCCGTCGGCCGGCCCGGATGCGGGTCGGCCGCATTTGGACGCCTGGGCGCACGGGCTGCGCCCGACATTCAAGGCCGTGAGGGGGATGGAGCAACCACCTGGCGCCCGCCGGGGAACGCCAGGGTCGCCCATACGGCGTTTCCCATGGTGAGCGCCGAACGATCCGCCCCCCAGGACTCCGCCATCTCCTGCACGAGCAGCAGACCCCGGCCGCACTCGTCGTCACTGCCCGGCCGGCGCCGCGGCAGGTCACGGCCGGTGAGGTCTTCGTCGTGGACCTCCAGGCGCAGTCTTGTGTCCGAGACCAGTTGGGCCCCGCACAGGATGCGGGTGCTGAGCGTGTGGATGACCGCGTTCGTGACCAGTTCGGACACGAGCAGAACGGCGTCGCCGACGATTTCGGCGGGCAGTCGCCGCGAGGCCAGCCACGCCTCCACGGAGTGCCGGGCGACCCGGACGCTGGACCGGTGCGAGGGGAGTTCCAGCCAGTGCGCCCGGTGAGGACCGGCCGTCTCTAAGAGCTGGGGCGAGGAGGGCGTGTGGGGGGACACGGCGGGCGCCTTCCATACGGGGCGGCAGACGGGGAGGGTGAGCGACGGGCCGGTCCCGAGGAGGTTGTCCTGCGGGCTGCAACTCGAATGCGGATGCGCGCCAACCCCCCTGGATGAAGGGGACGTTGACGAAGAGGTCGGGCTCGCACCAACGAGAGGGCTCACACAAGTAATCATGCTCGCAGGCGAGTTCACGCTGCAACCGCATCCCTGATAATTTCAGGATGACGGTATGGGCCTGGCGGCTTCATCAAGTCGCTGTCAGACTCGTACTGGTGACAGTCCCTCAGGAGGTAGGGCGTGAGCGAGGCTCGTTCGGGTTCCGGCACCAGTGCACCCACCGTTCTGCGCATGATCCTCGGCCGGCGGCTGCAGGACCGGCGGCAGGGCGCAGGGGTGTCGCTGGAGGATGCCGCCAAGGCCTTGCGTGTGAAGTCGCTGACCATCCGCCGTCTGGAGAAGGCGGAGGTCGGTCTCAAGCCGCTGTATGTGGAAAAGCTGCTGGAGACCTACGGGGCCGATCAGCAGGAGATCGACGAGTTCGTCGCCCTCGCCGAACAGGCCAACGAGCCCGGCTGGTGGCACGCGTACCGCGATGTACTGCCCAACTGGTTCACCGCTTACGTGAGCCTGGAGTCCGGCGCGAAGACCCTGCGCACCTATGAGCCCCACTACGTCACGGGGCTGCTCCAGACCCACGGGTACGCACGCGCCGTTCTGCGCGGGGGTTTTCCGAACGAGAACGAAGAGGACCTCCAGCGGCGCGTGGATCTGCGCCTGACCCGCCAGAGGCTGCTCGAGGGCTCGGACGCGCCGACCCTCTGGGTGGTGATGGAGGAGGCCGTGCTCCATCGGGTGGTGGGCGGGGCCGAGGTGATGCGCGAGCAGATCGACCGGCTCCTCGAAGTCTCGGAGCTCGACCACATCAGCCTCGACGTCGTCCCGTTCACCGCGGGTGCCCACGTGGGCGCGTGCGCGCCGTTCACCTATTTCCGGTTCGAGGAGCCGGAACTCCCCGACATCGTCTACAGCGAGATCCTCTCCGCCTCCGTGTACCTGGACCAGCGCTCGGACGTCGTGGCGCATCTGGAGGCGCACAACCGGATGTCCCTGCTGACCTCGTCCGCGGACAGCAAGGCGCTCTTGAACCGCATGCGCAAGGAGTACTCATGAGCACCTTCGACAGCCTTGTCTACAACGGTATGCCCGCGTCGGACCTCGGTGAGCAGGGCTGGGAGTGCCCGTGGAGCGGCCCCAACGGGGGCCAGTGCGTGGAAGCGAAGCAACTGGCCGACGGTCGTGTCGCGGTGCGGCAGTCCACCGATCCGGCCGGCCCCGCGCTGATCTACACACCGCAGGAGATCGCCGCGTTCGTCGCGGGGGTCAAGAAGGGCCTGGCCGACCACCTGGCGGCCGGTTGAACCACCCGATGAGCGGCGAGGATCCCGGCCGGCCCCGGCCTCGACCCGCCCGCACGACCGACACACCACCGAAAGGGAGATGATGACCAACTCGCACGCCGCGCGGGGCATCGACACCAGCAGGCCGCACTCGGCCCGCATGTACGACTACTACCTCGGCGGCAAGGACCACTTCGAGGTCGACAAGCAGGCCGCCGAGACCGTCGCGACCGCCTACCCGGGCATCTTCGTCTGCGCCCGGGAGAACCGGGCCTTCATGCACCGCGCCACGCGTGTCCTGGCCCGGGAGCACGGCATCCGACAGTGGCTGGACATCGGCACGGGCATCCCCACCGAGCCGAACCTGCACCAGGTCGCGCAGTCGGTGGTTCCCGACGCCCGGGTGGTCTACGCGGACAACGACCCGCTCGTCCTCAAGTACGCCGAGCGCCTGATGCGGAGCACCCCGCAGGGCCGCACGACCTACATCGAGGCGGACGCCAACGATCCCGAGACCCTGCTGACCGCACCCGAGTTGGCCGAGGTGCTCGACCTGAACCGTCCGGTGGCCCTGTCGCTGAACGCGCTGATGCACTTCATCACCGACGCACGGGACCCGTACGGGATCGTGGGCCGTCTGCTGGACGTCCTGCCCTCCGGAAGTGCCCTGGCGCTGAGCCACTGCACGCCCGACTTCGATCCGCAGACCTGGGAGAAGGTCACCGCCATCTACACGGGGGCGGGGACACCGGTGCAGTTCCGGGCCCAGAAGGACGTCGCCCGCTTCTTCGACGGACTCGAACTGCTCGACCCGGGCATCGTCGTCGGGCACCGCTGGCGCCCGGAAGCCGGACAGGGGCACACCGCCACGGACGAGCCGCTCACGGACGCCCAGGTCAGCCTGTGGGTCGGAGTCGGCATCAAGCCGTAGCGAGCAGCGTCAGGACGAGATGAACCGGTCGGAAGGGACGTGGCACATGTCGGCGATGAACTCGGTGCGCCCCGGCTCCTGTTCCGGGGCGGCATCGCAGGGCTCCAGGGAGCGATGCGACGTGCGGAAGACCCGAACGGCCGCCGAACTCAAGACCTATCGCGCGTACGTGGCCCATGTGTCGTGCTGCGGGCAGTGCGGGCCGAGGCGCTGCCCCGTCGGCGCCGCACTGTGCCGGGCCTATCTCAAGGAGGTCAACTCGCTCAGGTGAAGCCGGCCCGGCAGCCGGGCCACGGTCCGGTCCTCAGCACGGCTCGCGGCAGTCGTCGACCGGTGGCTCGTGCAAGGGCACTCGGCCGACGCCGGGCGCGGACGGGCCGGTGCGCCCAGACGCAACCGGCACGGGCAGCGGCATCCCGATCGGATGTCTCGGGAGCGGGACCGCACCGGACAGCAGTACTGTCCCCAACTGCCGTACCTTGCTGGCGCGTCCGTGAAACAGGCCCAGGACGATCGCGGCCGCCACGGCAATCAGGTGCTCCCGGCCGGCCAGGTTGGGCTCGGCGATCGACTCCCACACCATCGAACCGCCGGTCAGCGTGAACACGACGGGGGCCCGCCGGACGACGGCGAGGTACGTGAACAGGCCCACGACCGCGGCGGACGGTCCCGTGTCGAGCACCTGGCCCATACGGGGCGGCAGGCCGAACCCGCACCACCCCGGCCCGAGCGCGATCATCACGCGCACCGTCAGCGTTCCGGCGAGCGTGGTCGCGTAGGAGACCAGCAGCGTGCGAGCCCGGCCCAGGACCAGTTCGGCCAGGGCGAAGGCGAGGAACAGCTGGGTGATGCCCGCCCACACCGGTAGGTCGAGGGCCGGCACGTACAGCGACACCGGTGTACGCAGCAGCGCCAGCCACAACGGCAGGTCGGCCGAGACGCCGCCCAGGATCCGCACCGCCGTCACACCCGTGGGCCGTTGGGCGATCGCATGGAAGAAGATCACGCCGAAGCCGGCGACGAAGGCGAGCGACAGACCGGACAATCCACGCCGCAGCAACCGGCGCACCGGATCGACGACGATGCCGTGCCACTCGCCGCGCAGGGTGCGCACGACAAAGCGTGCAAACCGGACCCGTACGGCGACCGGCCGACCGGGCCCGGCATCGTTCGCGGCGGACGGTGATCCGTCGTCAACTGCGCCCGCGGACCCACGCCCGTAACCGGCAGGACCGTGGTGCCACTCCACTCCTTGACGCAATAAATCCCCCCGGCGTCCGTGAAACGCACAATCGTACGGTTCGAAATCCGGACCGGGCAAGACAAAGCAGTGCCGGGCGCACCGCAGGACCGTCGACCGGGCGGGCGCAGCGGTGAGCGGCAGCGACGCGGGGGATCCGCCGCCCTCGCATCGGCCGCGCTCCTTGCTTCCGACCGGGCGCGGTGGGGGATGCTGCACACGATCGCCAGCCGACCAACGCGGAAAGCCGGAGAGCCCATGAGCGTCATCGTCTGGATCACCGAAGGCACCTGGCCCGCCTGTGTGGACTCCGCGGTCACCCGCGCCACGCCGGACGAGGAGATCGTGCTGCTGTACGTCTGCGACGACACGGTCCCCGAGACGGCCCACGGCGCGTTCGCCGGGCTGCTCGGCCGCGGCCATCCCGAACGCGACCCGGGACATCGCATCGAGGTGCTGTCCGAGGCCGCCGCACATGAACTCCTCGACGCCGCCGAACGGCACCTGGGCCGTCCCGCCCGCCAGGTCCTCGTCCGGGGGCGCACGGAACGGAAGGTGGTGGAGGCGGCCACCGGAGCCGACCTGCTGGTCTGCGCACGTGACGGCGATCGCTCCCGGCTCGGACCGCACAGCCTGGGCCCCATGACCCGGTTCGTGGTCGACCACGCCCCCTGCCCCGTTCTGCTGGTGTGGCCGGGGGAGGCCCCACCGACCGAACTGCCGCCGCCTCCCCCGCCGCACGGCCCGGGCCGCCACCACTGACCCCCGGGTGTGGCACGCAGCAGAACATCCGGGGTCCCGCCCGCCATGGTCGGCGGGTGGGGCCCCGGATGCCTCTCCCAGCTGTCGGGTCACGTCGGTGGCCTGCGAGTGTCCGGCCAGGCCTTGCTGTGCGCGCGGGCGCGCCGGTCACGGGTTCCCGTTCTCCCACGTCACTCGGACGACCTGATCACCTGCCGCCCTCGTCGTAGTCGTAGTCGCTGTAGTAGTGATCCTCGCGCTCGACGAGGACGCGCTCACGGACCACCCGGAAGCTGCCCACCACACCGTCCTCGACCTCCACACCGTCCCTGACATGCCGGGGGAAGAGCCCGTTGCTCGAGCTGAACGGGCCGACCGTGGCGATCGGAGCGCCGTCGCCGCAGGTGGCGCCGCTGAACACCTCGACGGTCTCCTTGCTGTCGTTGCGGACGTTCAGGGTCTTGGACCCGAGGCCGCTTACCACCGTGATGCAGCCGTAGGGGACTGCGGCGTAATCACGTTCGTTGACGTGGACCGCCTCGGGGTCGCCGCCGTAGAAGTCCCAGCTGTCGAGTCTCCTGCCGTGGTCGGCGTCGTCGTTGTCACGGCCGTTGCCCTCGCCGTGACCGTTGTTGGCGTAACCGTTGTTTCCCTTGTCGTCGCTCTCCGGAGCCGCGACCGAGGCGGCAGCTGCCTGCTGGGCCGCCGGAGCCGCCTCCGGCTCGGAAGCGACGGAGGCGTACGTGATAACCGTGGCCATCAGGGCCGCGCCGGCCGCGACAGCGGCTGTCACGGCGGTGGAATGCGTTGCCATGTCACTTCTCCTGTCTCAGACACCTCGACTGTGAGCCCATGCGCAAACGAAGGTACCGAGCATGCATATTTCAGTCATGTCGGATATGCGGATGTATGAGAAAGAATACGTTTGGAGTAATCAATGGTGTGACGCTCCATCACCAGTGAGCCCACGTCCGCTCCTGAGTCACCGTCACGCGCGTGGGCCATACGCTGCGACACCGCCGCAAGGCGTGCTCGGTGAGGCGGGCTCACGTCTTCCGGGCGGGCGGGCACGGGGGGGAGCTGCCACCGGACCTCACGCATTCGGGACCGCGAAACAGGTTCTCGAAAGACCGCGTTGAGGTCTTCCTCAAGAGCGCACCGTGCGCTTCGCCGTAGTCACCTCGGCTCCCGCGGAGGGCGAAATCATCACCAGAGCGGAACAATTCGGCTGCACTCGTACGTAGTATCTGTACACCGAGACATTGCACGGCAGTTACGTTGCCGCCACCTGAACACGAGGCCGGAAGCGCGGGCGTGTTCCGCTCGACGCCCGGCAGTCCTCCATCCCGGCCGGTGAACCGAGGAAAGGGTCGACACCATGTCGGAGAGCACCACCACCCGCACGGAACTGACATCGCAGTACACCGCCCAGGTGACCGGTGACCTCGAGCACAACGTCAATGAACAGGACCGCGTCAACGGCGAGATCCAAGCACTGCAGGAGTTGCTGGCCGCACTCCGGCACGACCACTCGATGCTGGTGAACATGCAGCAGGCGCTGGGCGTCTCCCCCGCACCGGAGGGGCCCACGGCCACCGGGAACGGCGCCGCGGTGCCCGCGCCGCGTGAGCAGGAGTCCGCCGAGCCGAGCGCCGGGAAGCGTACGCGCGCCAAGAAGGCCGACGCCGCCTCCGGCCGGGCGCCGGCCAGGAGGCGGGGCGGGAAGGAGCCCGCCGGCAAGGCCCCGGCCACGAAGGCGGCGCAGCCCACACTCGTCGAACTCGTGCGCGGCCATCTGTCCGCACTGGACGAACCGCGTTCCGCGGCCGCAGTGGCCACCGCACTCGGCCAGGCACACCCCGAGCGCGACATCAAGGCGACCGTCGTACGCACCACGCTCGAGGGACTCGTGGCGAAGAACCAGGCCCAGCGCGGAAAGCAGGGCACATCCGTCTTCTACACCACCGCCGACAGGCCCGAACCGGCTGCGACACCCGAAGCCGAGGTTCAGCCGGAACGCAGCGCGTAGGAGAGCGGGACAGAGCCCTGCCGGACGGGACGGTTCAGATCCGGTGAGCGCTGTCCGGTGTCAGTTCCTGCTCGGCCCAGATGCACTTGCCGTCCTCCAGATACCGGGTGCCCCAGCGCCGGGAGAGCGCGGACACCAGATGCAGTCCCCGTCCGCCCTCGTCCATCTGCGTGGCCCGCCGGATGCGCGGGGTCGTGAGGCTGCCGTCGTACACCTCGCAGATGAGCGATCCGCTGCGCAGCAGACGCAGGCGCAGCGGGCCCTTCGCGTGCCGTATCGCGTTTCCGACCAGCTCACTCACGACGATCTCCGTGGTGGGCTCCAGGTCGTTCAGCCTCCAGCGGGCCAGTTGCCGTCGGACGAGCTCGCGTGACTCGGCCGCCGCCGTGGGGCTCTCGGTCAGCGCCCACGACGCGACGTCGTCGGGCGCGGTCACCCGGGTGTGGGCGAGAAACAGCGCCGCGTCGTCGACGGCCCGCGGCCGGTCGTGCGTCAGTTCCGTCGTGATGAGGTCGCACAGCCGGCCCAGACACGCCCCGCCGTCGCCGTCACATGCCCGGGAGAAGTACGAGGTCTCCTCCAGGGCGTCTGCCACCGCGCTCACCAGCAGTGCGACACCTTCGTCCGCGTCGCGGTCGAAGGACCGCAGCAGTCCGTCCGTGTAGAAGACGAGAACGCACTGCTCCGGCAGACGCAGCTCCTGGATGTCGAAGGGCGGCTCGGCCGCTCCGAGAGGTGGATTGGCGACCAGTGCCGGCCGGTGGAGCGTGCCGTCGGGATGGACGACGACAGGCGGAGGATGGCCCGCCAGGCAGAAGGTGCAGATACGGCTCACAGGGTCGTAGACCGCGTACAGACAGGTGATGTAGGAGTCGTCGCCCAGCTCCTTCACCAGGTCGTTGAGATGGCCGAACATCTCGTCCGGCGGCATCTCCAGGTCGGCGAGAGTGTGCACCGCCGTACGCAGCCGGCCCATGGTGGCTGCCTCGGCTATGCCATGTCCCATCACGTCGCCGACCACCATGGCGACCCGGTCGGCAGAGAGGGGTATCAGGTCGTACCAGTCACCGCCCACTGCCGCACCCTCGCTCGCGGGGAGGTAGGACGCGGCCGCGGTCACCGCCGGCAGCCGGGGCAGTGACCTGGGCAGCAGTCCGCGCTGCAGAGACTGAGCGCGGCTGTGTTCGGCGTCGTACAGGCGGGCCCGTTCCAGGGCCTGTGCCATCAGCCCGCTCAGCGCGGTCAGGAGGGTGCGTTCCTCGTCGGTGAACGTGCGCGGCAGGGCGAAGGATATGACGCAGCACCCGAACTCCTGCCCGGACGCGCTCAGGGGAAGGAAGGCCCAGGAGTTCTTGTCGGGGTGGGCCATCCTGCGCAGTTCCGGGTAACGGCGTACGAAGTCCGCGGTGCTTTCGACGAAGACCGGACGACGTCGGCGCAGGACGTCGGTCATCAGAACGTTCGCGTCGGTCGGGAGGCCTTCGAGACGATCTTCCAGGAACTCCTCGGCGTATCCGACGGATCCGACGACGTGCAGGCGCCCGTTCTCGTTCGCCTCGATGACGAGCCCGTCGGCTCCGAAGGGCGGCAGCACGTGATCCGCGACCACCCCGACGACGTCCCGTGTCGAGAACGCCTCGGCCAGGGCCGTCGTCAGCTCCGCCATCCGCGCCGTCTGCCGGGCGGCACTCCCCCGGGATCCCGTGGCGTCGGCGGCCTCCAGGGGGTCGGCCGGGACCGCGCGACCACCCGCGACCGGCTCGCGGCCGGTCGCCCCCCGGCAAGGCGCCGGATCGACCGTGCGCTGTCCCAGCCACTGGCCGGACCAGCCGGCCACCGCCGTCAGGAACGAGCATCCCGAGGCGTCCGGCTTGCGGTCGTCGGACAGGAACAGTGTGAGGACTCCGAGCGGTCGCTCCGAACCGGGGACGGGGACGGCCACCGCGCCATGGTTCTCGATCCGGGGGCTGCCATCCTCGCTCCAGCAGAGGACACCCTCGCGCATGGCCCGTACGGGCACCAGGTCCCGGTCGATCGCGAGATACGCCCACTCGTCCGTGACCTTGTTCGGCAGTCCGCTGGACGCGACGAGGTACAGACCGTCCGGCGTCTCGCACGGGAGGTGGACAACGCCTCCCAGCGCCCCCACCTCGGCCGTCGCCTGCTGGAGTGCCGGCGTCATCGCCTCGTGCACCGACAGGTCGTCGCCCTGGGCCTCGAGCAGAGCCAGCCTGGCCACCGTGGAACGCCGGGTGAATACGGGACCTGCGTCGTCTGTCATCGTCGTGCCTGCCCGCGGCCGAACTCCGGAGCCGGTGCCGGCGCGAACGGCTGCTTGGACATCGTTCATCGCCTTGCTCCAGCTTACGTCGCCGTGTCGCCGCCGCTCCGTGCCGTGCCCTCGGCACCGGTGTCGAAGGGGGCCGTTCCCGCCGGGGCCGTCTCCTCGGACCGCGGTCTCGAAGGCAGGCGCCCTGCCCCCGCCGACGAGCGCGGCCGTATCGCCCACGGCCCGCAGCGCGGACATGACCCGGTGTTCATGAACCGGTGGCCGAGGCAGGACAGAAGCGTCAGGTGGGCGCCGTGCCCGCCCGCCGGAACGGCGGTCGGCACCGGGAGCCGCAGCGTCGTGGGGGCGAGACCGGTCCCCCGGCTCGCCCCACACCCTCCCGTGACGTACGTGTCTACAGGGCCGCTCCGTCGGTGAGCAGTTCCTGGATGCCGATGCGGTGGTAGAACTCGGCACGGATGCGGTCGGCCACGACGGAGACGACCTCGCTGCCGTCCTTGCTCGGGTCCACATGGACGCGGAACGGCCGTCGGCCGGCGGGCAGGTCCACCACGTCCACGATCGCGTCGGCGACCTCGTCCGCCGTACGCCCTGCCGGGAAGATGTCGGCGAGTGCCTGCGCCATGCTGTCCCGCAGGGTGCCGTAGCGCTCGTCGTACTCCGCGGCACGCTCGGTGTCTGCCGGGGTGCCGGAGTGGACGAAGTGGTTGGTACCGCTGGTGTACGCGCCGGGCACGACGATCACCGTGTCGACACCGAACTTGATCAGCTCGGCCGCATAGCTCTCGGCAAGGGCGTCCATGCCGGCCTTCGCCGCGAAGTACGGGGCCAGGAACGGCGGGTGGCCACCACGGGTGGAGGAGGACCCCACCCACACCAGCAGGCCCGAGCCCTGCTTGCGCAGTACCGGCAGGGCCGCCCGGTTGACGCGCTGGGTCGAGAGCACGTTGACGTCGTAGACCTGCGCCAACTGCTCCGGGGTGAACGCCTCGGTGGGACCGAGGACCATGTGGCCGGCGTTGTGGACCACGACGTCGAGGCGGCCCTGCTCGGCCACGATCCGCTCCACGGCCGCATCCACGGAACCCTGGTCCTGTACGTCCATCTCTATGCCGCGCACATCGATGCCTTCGGCTCGGGAGAGCTCGGCGAGTTCCTCGACACGCGGGGCGTTGCGGTCGGCCGTGGCGCGCATGCCGGCGTAGACGACGTGGCCGGCGCGGGCGAGCGCGCGGGCGGCGAGGTTGCCGAAGCCGCTGGAAGCCCCGGTGATGACGATGACCTGCTTCTCGCTCATGAGTATTCCTCTTCGTGTTCGTCGCGTGAGTGGTGTCGGTGGGGCGGGACGGTGACGCGGGCCGCGCGTCAGGCGAGACCGCCATTGGTGAAGAGGACCTGGCCGTTGACCCAGCGGGCGGGTCCGGCGAGGAAGGCGACGCTCTCGGCGATGTCCTCGGGGCGGCCGAGACGCTCCAGCGGCACGGCCTTGGCGAGGTGGTCGATGGTCGCCTCGTCCTTGCCGTCGAGGAAGAGCGGGGTGGCGGTCGGGCCGGGCGCGACGGCGTTGACCGTGATGTCCCTGCCGCGCAGCTCACGGGCAAGGATGAGGGTGATCGCCTCGACGGCCGCCTTGCTCGCCACGTAGGCGCCGTAGTTCGGGAACTGCGCGCGGGTCACCGAGGTGGAGAAGTTGATGATCGCCCCGCCCGGGCGCAGCCGCCGGGCCGCGAGCTGATCGACGACGAAGGTGCCGCGGATGTTGGTGCGGTGCATACGGTCGAGCAGGTCCAGGTCCAGCTCCACGAGCGGGCCCAGCCGCATCATGCCCGCGGTGTTCACCAGGACGTCGATACCGCCGAACGCCGCCTCGACGGCGTCGAATGCCGCGGCCATGTCCTGCTCGTCGGCGACGTCCCCGCCGACGGCGATGGCCCGGCCACCCCCTGCGGTGATCGCCTCGACGAGGTCGTCGGCCTTGTCCTTGTTGCCGGCGTAATGCACGGCGACGGCGAAACCGTCCCTCGCCAGGCGCTCCACGACGGCGTGACCGATACCACCGGAGCCGCCGGTGACCAGCGCTACACGGGGGGACGTGGTGTCGCTCATGAGTTGTCTTCTCCTCAGCACGGTGGGTCACAGGGGCCGGCGTAATCACCGCTCCCCGGAATCTGTAATCGACGATAACAGCCGATCGAATCAACGACAACATCACTGACGAATCGTTGATACGCACCTCTACGGCAACGGCGACGGCTCCTCCCCCTGCACCCACGGGCCCGCGATCCCGTAGCGTGATCACATGACCGACCAGTCAGAACTCCGTCTGCGAATGCTGCACGCAGCCGAGACGCAGCTCTCCGCATCGCCCGAACACGACATCTCGACACGGGCCGTGTGCGAGGCCGTCGGAGTGGGCCAACCGGTGCTCTACCGGCTGTTCGGCGACAAGGCCGGTCTGCTCAGCGCCCTCGTGGACCACGGCTTCGACCGCTACGTCCAGCGCAAACAGGCGCTCGCGACCACCGACGACCCCCTCGACGATCTCCGCGTCGGCTGGGACGACCACATCGCCTTCGCCCTCGAGAACCCGGCGATCTACCGGCTGATGTTCTCGCCCATGCTGGCGCGCCAACCCGCCGCTCCCCGGACCGTCTTCAAGCTGCTCACCGCGACGCTCGAACGGTGCGCGGAGGCGGGTACCTTGCGGGTGCCGCCGGAGATCGCCGCGCAGCAGATCATGTCCGCCAACATCGGCGTCGCGCTCGCCCTGCTGGTGCGCCCCGACATCTACACCGATCCGGACCTCTCGGCCAGGGTGCGCGACGCCACCTTCGCCGGCTGCGTCAGCCGGCCGTCCAAGGAGACGGAGGGCGGTTCGACGGCCCTGACCGCGACCCAGCTCGCCGCCCGTCTGCGTCGGAATCCGGCCCCTTCGCTGGGCGCCGAGGAGCAGCAACTGCTCCTCAAGTGGCTCGACGGCCTGGGCGAGTAGGGCGGCCGGTCGCACCGGACCGGCGACGGCACCGGGCCGGCACCGCTTCTTCCGCACGGCACCCCGCCGTCACCCCTCCCGCACGCCGCTCCTTCCGCACGCACAGCGGTCGGGGCGGCGTTCCGCTCTGCCGTTCGGCCGCCCCCGGTGGCGCCACCCCCTCGACGGCGGCTTGCTGGTGCCAGGGCCCCGGAGAGGAGTGAGCCGCGTATGAAGACAACGGCGCGGAGGCGGCAGGCACTGGAGACCCCGCGGGCCGCCGGGCTGGCCGGGGTCGTCTTCGCGTTGCTGCTCGCTGCGGCCATCGTGCTGATCCGGCTGGGCATCCCGCAGGGCGCCGACGCGGCCACCGGCGGAGGGTTACCCGACCCCACGCGGCGCAGCGCGGTACGGGCGGCACTCGCGCTCGTACCGTTCGCCGGCATCTTCTTCCTCTGGTTCATCGGCGTGATACGAGCGCATATCGGCGACGCGGAGGACAAGTTCCTCGCCAGCGTCTTCCTCGGCAGCGGGCTGGTCTTCGTTGCCACGATGTTCGCGGCGGCCGCGGCGGCCGACGCCGTGCTGGCCACCACGAACCGGCCCGGGGGCCTTCCCGCCCCGCCGACCTGGGACTTCGGCCGCCACTTCGCGTACACCTTGATGGTCGGGTTCGCGATGCGGATGGCGGCGGTCTTCACCTGCTCCATGTCCGTGATCGGGCACCGTCTCGCGGTGCTGCCGCGGTGGCTCACCGTGCTGGGCCTCCTCACGGCACTGACGCTCCTCTTCGTCGCGACGAACGTCCCCTGGGCGGAGTTGGTGTTCCCGGCCTGGTCGCTGATCATCAGCGTCCACCTCCTCGTGGCGGGCGGCCGCTCCCGGCCGGGCCCCGAGGGCACGTCCTGACCCGCGTCCGCCGGGTCACTCCTTCGGCACATCCCGGCGAGCGGGGCCCCCTCGGGCCTTCGATGCTGGCGGGAGAGGAGATGACCGCCGCCCGAAGGCGCCCACCGCGTGGCGGTGCGCGCCGACGGGCCCGGCCGCCGACGGGGCGGACATCGGTCCCGGGGACACACGCAGCGCGCGTTCCTCTCGCAGGACGGCCGCCGCTCGTTCGGCCGGTCACTCGCCCACGAACCACGTGCCGAGGACGGGCATCGGCCACAGGCGCGCGCCGCCGCGGGCTGCCCGGGACCCACACGCCCCAAGGACGCCTCATGACACACGCCTCGCTCCTGCACCAGATCACCGACTACGCCAATCGCGCCGACCCCAGGGATCCGGAGCGCTTCCCGGACGCCGACCGGTTCGACCCCTACCGGAAGGACATCCAGCACCTCGGCTTCGGCAGCGGCATCCATGGCTGTTTCGGCGCCCCGCTGGCCCGGCTGGAGGCGCAGATCGCGCTGGCCGAGCTCGCCCGCCGGCTCGAAGGCCCGCGTCTCGTCGAGGATCCACCGCCCTACCGGCAGAACGCGGTGCTGCGCGGGCCGCGCCGTCTGACCGTCGCGGTCGACGGTGTCAGGCCGTAGCGGCCCGCACTGCCACAGCCGTGCGGCCGCCTGCTCGTTCGCCGCGCTGGTCGACCGCCGAACACATGGCGGTCGACCAGCGCGTTACGCCCTGATCGCCGATGGCGAGCAGATCCACGCCGCCATGTTCCCCGGCGCCCTCGGAGCCGGGGGGTTCGTCGACCAGATGGAGGTCGCCATCCGGCAGCACGCACTGGAATCTGCTTCCTTCGTGGTCAACGCCACCGCCTGGCTCGACCCCGACCAGCAGGCACAGCTCGCCCGGGACACCGGCGGCCCGGCCGGCGCGTTCTCCGGCGGCTTCTTCACCGCCGTCGTCGACCCCGAGGGTCGCATCGTCGGCGAGCCACTCACGGCCGGTGAGGGCGAGGTCATCGCCGACCTGGACCTCGCGCTGATCGACCGGCGCAAGCGCATGGCCGACACGCGCGGCCACTACAGCCGCCCGGAGCTGCTCAGCCTGCGGATCGACCGCACCCCCGCATCCGTGCTCCACGCCCACGACACTCAGGCGCCGAGCCCGCGGGCGACGGAAGAGGACCTCTTCGCTCGGTGACACCGACGACCGACACGACCGGGACCGGCCCGATGGGGCCGGTCGGCCCGGTCGGGGGACGTGCGGCCCCTGCTGCGGCCGCCGCTCTCCCGGCCACTGTGGAGACCACACTCAGTCCGGGAGGCAGAGCGATGGCGCACACGGTGGTCGCAGGGATCGACGGCTCGCAGGAGAGCCGAGCCGCAGCCGAGTGGGCGGCCCGCGAGGCGCGGCTGCGCGGCGTACCGCTGAAGCTGGTGCATGTCTGGGAGCCCGTACCGGAGCCCATGGCGCAGGCCCCGCTCCTCGGCACGGAGACGAGTCAGCACTGGAGCGAGAGGATTCCGCGCGAGACGGCCGAGGAGCTCAGGGCACGTCATCCGGGCGTGGAGATCGCCGAGGAACAGCTCACCGGCCACCCCGCCGACGTGCTGGCGGACGCGGCGAAGGGTGCCGTGGTGCTGGTCCTCGGGTCCCGTGGCATGAGCGGCATCGGAGGGTTCCTGGTCGGGTCGGTGGGCCTGGCCGTGATCGCGCACACCGAGGTACCGGTGGTACTGGTCCGGGCGCTCGAAGAGCGCGCCGCGGACCGCTCGGGCCCGGTCGTCCTCGGGCTCGACATCGCCTCCCCCGATGCCTCCGTGATCGCCTTCGCCTTCGAGGAGGCCGCTCGTCGCGGCACCTCCGTGCACGCGGTGAACGCCTGGAGCCTTCCGTCCTCGTACGCCTACGGCCTGGCCGCGGGCGTGGACCTGTACGCCGAGGTCGCACGGGAACGGACGGCCACGCTCACCGAGATGCTGGGCGAGTGGGAGCGGAAGTTCCCGGACGTGGAGGTGAAGGGCGAGTCCCGGTTCGGGCCTGCCGCCGAGCACATCGTCGAGGCTTCACATCAGGCATCGCTGGTGGTGGTCGGCCGACGTGTCCGCCGCAGCCCGCTCGGCGCCCACATCGGCTCGGTCACCCACGCAGTCCTGCACCACGCGGCGGCCCCCGTCGCCGTCGTCGCGCACGACTGAGACTCGCCCCGCGCGCGCCGGTGACCCGCCGTCAGAGACTCGCCGCATGGTCGGGGACGTACGTCTGCAGATCGCGCGGCGGGCGCTCGTAGCCGGTCGACGCCGGCCGCGCCGGCAGCTCCAGCACCGGCGGCGTCACATCGTGATACGGCACGGATACCAGCAGGTGAGCGATCATGTTCAGCCGGGCCCGGCGCTTGTCGTCGCTCTCCACGATGTACCACGGGGCTTCGGAGACATCGGTGTGCACCAGCATCTCGTCCTTGGCCCTGGAGTACGCCTCCCAGTGGGTGATCGACTCCAGGTCCATCGGCGAGAGCTTCCAGCGCCGCAGCGGATCCTCCAGCCGGCGCCGAAAGCGCTCCTGCTGCATGGCGTCGCTCACCGAGAACCAGTACTTGCGCAGCAGGATCCCGTCCTCCACCAGCATCCGCTCGAAGATGGGGCACTGGCGCAGGAAGAGCTGGTACTCCTCCTTCGTGCAGAAGCCCATCACATGCTCGACGCCGGCCCGGTTGTACCAACTGCGGTCGAACAGCACGATCTCGCCGGCCGCCGGGAGATGCTCCGCGTACCGCTGGAAGTACCACTGCGTGCGCTCGCGCTCGGTCGGCTTGGGCAGTGCCGCGATGCGCGCGACCCGAGGGTTGAGGTGCTCGGTCACCCGCTTGATGGTCCCGCCCTTGCCCGCCGCGTCCCGTCCTTCGAAGATGACGACGAGCCGGGCGCCCTCCGCCCGCACCCACTCCTGAAGCTTCACCAACTCGGTCTGCAGGCGGAGCAGTTCGAGCTCGTACGTCTTGCGTGGCAGCGTTTCCGTCTTTTTGTCGGCCATGCCGCCTCCAGGTCGATGACGTGCGGGTCTCCGTGTCCGGCCCGTGCCCTGGATCGAACACTATCCCCACCCGCCGTACAGGCCCACGGACCCGCAGGTCACGACCTGCGCAGGTGTCATCTCCCGTCCGTCCGCGCTGCCGCCGGAGGGCGGACCGCCGTTCCGCACCGCTCCGTGCCCCTCACCCTCCCCCGTGCCGGTACGCTGCGACATGGAGATCGAGCCGATCACGCTGTCCACCCCGCGCCCCGTGCGACGGCCGGTACTCGTGCAGGGCTGGCGGCAACTGACCTTCCTGCACTGGCCGGTGGAGCCGGACCGGGTGGCCACGCTGCTGCCGGCGGGGACACGTCCCGACGCCCTCGACGGGGCGACCTACGTCGGCCTGGTCCCGTTCCTCATGCGCGCCGCCGGTCTCGGCCCGGGACCGGGACTCCCGTATCTCGGAACGTTCTGCGAGACCAACGTCCGCCTTTACTCGGTGGACGCACAGGGCCGGCGCGGTGTGGTGTTCCGGTCCCTGGACGCGGCACGGCTGATACCGGCACTGGTGGGCCGGCTCGGTGTCAGGCTGCCCTACACCTGGTCGGCGATGCGGCTGCGGCGTGAGGGCGACGTCATCACCTACAGCTGCCGCCGACGGCATCCGGCAGCCGCCGGGCCCGTCAGCCGTGCCGTCGTGCGGACCGGTCGCCCGATCGTCCGACCCACCCGGCTGGAAAGGTTTCTGACGGCACGATGGGGACTGCACGTGACATGGCACGGCCGTACGGTGCATCTGCCCAACGAGCACGAACCGTGGCCGCTGTTCCGGGCCGAGTTGCTGGACCTGGACGACGGTCTTGTCACCGCCGCCGGTCTGCCTCCCATGACGCAGGGGCCGGTCAGTGTGCTCTACTCCCCCGGAGTCGCCGTTCGGTTCGGCACCCCTACCGTCGTACCGCCGCAGCCGCTCCGGACCCTTTGACACCGTTGCGGCCACCGCGCCGGCGCGCGGCGGCAACATCCCGGGCCACGCCGAGGTTCCCCGGTCTCCTTCCGGCCGGGGAACCTACGCGGAGTCACCGGGGCGGGCCGGACTCACCGGGCTTGATACGTCCGCGCCAGGCACCGGACTCGCCTTCACGGCGCTCGATGTAGTCCTTGAACCGCCGCATGTCGCCCTTGACGCGCCGGTCGATGACCCCGAACATGTCCGCGGCCTTCTCCAGGGCTCCGCCCGGTTCGACATCCATCACGAGTTCCACCCGCGTGTGCGCGTCGTCCAGGCGCTGGAAGCGGACTGTGCCCTTCTGCCTCGAGTCGCCGGTGGTGGTGCGCCACGTGATCCGCTCGTCGGGGAGCTGGTCGACGATCTCGGTGTCGAACTCCCGCCGTATTCCGACGATCTTGGTGGTCCACCGGTTATGGCGGTCGTCGATCTGCCTGACCTCCTCGACGCCTCCCATGAAGTTCGGGAACTCCTCGAACTGGGTCCACTGGTTGTAGGCGGTGTGGATGGGGACCTCGACGTCCACCGCCTCCTTGACGATGCTCATCTGCGCCTCCTCCTTGCTGATCGGCGGCGGCAGGGCGGTCGGCCCGCCGCACGGTTCCAGGCACAGTGCGGCGGGTACCCAGGGATCATCCCTTTACAGATGTTCCGGTGTGCCAAGGCCGGGCGCCCCCGTCGCACGGTCACCCGGAGGGCCCGCGCGGTGACCGTGAGCGACGCGTGCGATGTCGCCCCTCGCCACCCGTGGGCATCCGGTGGCCGCCCCACGGGTGGCGAGGCAGGGTGGAGTACATGGGTCTCCGATCGAGACTCGCCTGTCTGCGGCAGCCGTGGCAGTCGAGTCACGCGTTGCTGCTTCTCCCCATCGCGTTGATCGTGGTCATCACCTTGGTGGACATCCACTCGCCCGAGGACGTCCATCTCGGCCCCACCCTCGTCATCGCGCCGGCGCTCACCCCGTCGTTCGCGGGTACCCGGTCGACCGCCTTCGTCGCTGCGCTGGCGGTCGCCGCGCAGACCATCATCGCCGCGTTCCACGGCGGGCTGTCCACCACGAACCACATCGTCCAGATCGCCACGCTCGCGCTGCTCTCGATAGTGATCGTGGTCTACTGCTCCGTCCGGGACCGGCGTCGACGGCAACTGGCCCAGGTCCGTTCGGTGGCCGAGGCCGCACAGCATGTCCTGCTGTGGCCGCTGCCGGAGCAGATCGGCCCCCTGAGGGTCGCGTGCCTGTACCTGGCCGCCGAGGACGAGGCGCAGATCGGGGGCGACCTGTACGCCGCGACCCGTACCGACAACGGCGTGCGCGTCATGATCGGCGACGTGCGCGGCAAGGGCCTGTCGGCCATCGGCGAGGCCGCCCTGCTTCTCGGCGCCTTCCGCGAGGCCGCGCACCGGCAGGACTCCCTGCCGGACCTGGCGGCCTCCCTGGAGGAGAGCGTGAGCAGGTACCTGGCCGACTTCGAGCCGATCGAGGAGCTCGGCGAGCGCTTCGCGACCGCGTTGCTGGTGGAGATCCCCGACGGGGATCCGGTCACCCGGATGACCAGCTGCGGTCACCCTCCACCCCTGTTGCTGAGCCCCGGCAACGAGGTCTCCGTGCCCAGCCTGCATCCGTCGCCGCCGATGGGGGTGCACGCGACGAGCCCGGCGGACTACACCCTGGACGTGTTCTCGTTCGAGCCGGGCGACACCCTCCTGCTCTACACGGACGGCGTCATCGAGGCACGCGACGAGAACGGCGGCTTCTATCCCCTCGCGGACCGCCTCACGCGGTGGACCCATGCCAGTCCGGAGACGCTCCTGCACCACATACGGCGCGACCTCCACGAGCACACGGGCGGTCCTCTCGACGACGACGTGGCCCTCATCGCCCTCCATCGCACGCCCACCGCGCACCGGCACCGTCATCACGGACTGGGCATCCACACCAACGGTTTCCGACACCGTTCCGGAACGGAGCAGCGGAGCGCGTGATCGGAGGAGGCCGTCCCGCGCCGTACCGTCACGACGGCCGGCGGAGCCGGGTCAGCCGCCGAGAATCTCGGTGAAACGCTCGGCGCCGATGTTGCCTCCGGAGAGGATGACCCCGACCCTGCGCGGCAGGCGATCGATCCGGTGGGCCAGCAGCGCGGCCAGCGCACTCGCGCCGCTGGGTTCGACGACGAGTTTCATCCGCTCGAAGGCGAAACGCATCGCGTCGCGGATCTGTCCGTCGCTGACCAGGGCGATGCCGTCCACCAGCCGTCGGTTGACGGCGAAGGTCAGTTCTCCTGGTGTGTCGGCGGCCTGGCCGTCGGCGATGGTGCGCGGCACGGGGATGGAGATCCGCCGGCCCGCCTCCAGTGAGCGCTTGGTGTCGTCGCCGTTTTCCGGTTCGACGCCGATGACCCGTGTCGCGGACCGCAGCCCCTTGGCGGCCGTGGCGCTGCCGGCGATCAGACCTCCGCCGCCGACGGGCACGACCAGGGCGTCGAGGTCCCCGGTCTCCTCGATCAGTTCGAGGGCCGCGGTCCCCTGTCCGGCGATGACGTGCGGATGCTCGTAGGGCGGTATCAGCGCCAGGCCGCGGTCGGCGGCGAGCGCTTCACCGATCGCCACCCGGTCCCCGGTGTACCGGTCGTAGGTGACGATCTCCGCTCCGTATCCGGCGGTCGCCTCCCTCTTGGAGCGCGGCGTGTCCTCGGGCATGAGGATCACGGCCGTGGTGCCGAGTTCACGGGCGGCGAGCGCGACCGCCTGGGCGTGGTTGCCGGAGGAGTAGGCGGCGATGCCCTTGGCCACCTGGTCCGCCGGCAGTCGTGAGGCGGCGTTGTACGCCCCGCGGAACTTGAACGCCCCGATCCGCTGGAAGTTCTCGCACTTGACGAAGACTTCCGCGCCGACCAGTTCGTCCAGGGTGCGCGAGCGCAGCACCGGGGTGCGGTGCGCCACGCCCTTGATGTGCGCGGCGGCCTCGCGGACGTCCGCAAGGGTGACGAGGGAGGGGGCGGTCATGAATGGATTCCGTCCTGATCTGTGCGGGTCGGGGCGCTGCCGTCCGGGACGGAGCCTTCCGATGCGTTCCGGGCCCGGGCCAGGTAGTTGTAGGCGGATGCCCGGGAGATCCCGAGCCGTTCGGCGACATGCTGGGCGGCGCCACGCACGGCGAAGACCCCTTGCTCGTCGAGGCTGCGGAACAGGCCGAGACGTTCGTCCCGGCTGAGTTCCGACCACTGCTTGTTCTGCCTCAACTGGTGGGAGTCGACGATGGCGTCCACCACGGAGTCGATGTCGTTGCCGAACGTGGTGGTGGGCACGGCGGTGGCTCCGGTGACCCCGGCCAGCTCACCGATGAGGGCATGGGCCTGGTTCACGGCGGTGATGTCGACGTTCACGCACAGCGCACCGAAGACCGTGCCGGAAGGGTCGCGCAGGAGCATGGTCGACGACTTGAGCAGTTTCCCGGACGGGGTGCGGGTGACGTAGTTCAGCTCGTCGGTCGCCTCGTCGCCGCGGGCGAGGAGGCCCATGCCGATCTCGCTCATCGACCCGCCGACCGCACGCCCTGTGACCGAGCCGGCGATGGCGACGACGGAGTTCTCCGGGCGGCGGAAGTCGTGGACGACCACTTCGCAGAAGGAGCCGAGCGTCGCGACGATGCCGTCGACGACGGGCGTCAGGGCCGCGATGACGGCGTCCTGCTCCTCAGCCGACACAGGTCACCTCCGCGGCCGTCGGCTCACGGCGGCGGAACACCCCCGCCCATCGCACGAACGTCACGCACCCTCCCCGGATCCTGCGGAACGTTGCTGTACTCAGAATCTAGACCACTGGACAGAAAATCCAAAACGAGGCGGGCGCCAGCCGGACGGCGGTCATCTCGTTCTTCTGTCGTTCACCCAAGAAACACCGGACGTACAGCCACAGTGCACCCACATCAGACGAACAGGCCGCATCGTCGGATATCGGACCGCCGCATCGCACCAACAGAAAGTCGACCGATATGGGCCAGATACTTGTCACCGTGGCGACGAAGATCGGCGTCGCGCTCGCCGAAGCGATCCTCATGCGTCTCGCCTGGGAGTTGTGGGCCGCCTTCTCGCGCCGCCTGCACACCGCCACCGCACCGGCCGCCGCCTGACACGCCCCCCTCAGCCCCGGCATCGGCGGCGCCCGGCGGTACCGTCTCACCGCCGGGCGCCTTCGGTGCCGCTCAGGCCTTCCGTCCGTCCTGCCCGCGCCTTCTGTCCTAGCCGCGCCTTCCGCCGTTGTGTTCGCTCGGCATGTCGGCGCCGCCTCTGCGTGCCCGTCCCCCGCGCAGCAGATACGTGGCTCCGCCGACGGCGAGGGCCACCGGCCATTCGAGGGCGCCCGCCACGGCCATCGCGCCCAGACCCCCGTAGAACACGAGGTCCTTGCTCGCGGGCATGCCGGGCATCCGTGATGTCGCCGCTTTCGCCGTACTCGTCATGTCACCCCTGGTGATGTACGGAATCGTCAACGCGGGGTGCACCGTTCGCGTATGAAGGTGCAGGCCCGCCCCTTCATGCGTGTGCCGCTTCTGTTGCTCTTCCAGCCCTTGCTTGGCCATCCCCCGGCCTCCTCTCTCGGCGTGGGCGTGTTCCAGCGCGCCTGTTGCGGCGTGCCCATTGCTCCTTGCCAACCGGGTATCCGCGCGCATCTGATTTGAATCGCCGATTTGTGGCTACTCATCCAGTTTGTTGCTGTATATACGGCTGGACCGAAACGTCCTCCTACGGGAGCGGGTGATGCGCTGTGGCACTGCCAGGAGGCGGGCTGCTGCGGGCGGTGGTGTCGTCCTCCGCTGCGCTGGCGAACGGCACACGACAGCGCGTGCGGCGGTTCGAAGGTCGCACCCACATCGCCGTGCGCGGCCTGAGCGAGGGCGAACTGCCAGGACCCAAGGCGGAGAAGCTGGCGGAGGACGTACAGCGCCGGCTCTCGGACGTGCCCGGGGTGGCCTGGGCCGTGGTGAACACCGTGCTCGGACACGCCGTCGTCGCCACGGAGGATCCGTGCGACACGGAGGAGATCGTGTCGGTCCTCATCGAGGCCGTCGAGGCCGCGGAAGACGCCCATGGCGTCGAACACCCACTGCCCGATCATCCCCTCTCCGGTGACACGCTCCGCCGGGCGGCATGGGCGGTGGCCGTCCACATGGCGGCCGCGCCGCTCGCCGCGGCGAGCGAGCTGACCCGGCGCGCGCCCGTCCCCACCTGGGTCGCCTCCCTCTTCCCGATCATCGACTCGCAGCCCCGGCTGAGGTCTCTCGTCGAGCGCGCGGTGGGCACCCACAACGCCAAGATGCTCATGGCCGGACTGACGGCGCTCGGCCAGGCAGGATCCGGTGGGCTCCTCGGGACGGCGGTGGACGCCGTACGGCACACGCTCCGGGTGATGGAGGCCGACGCGGAGCGCTCCGCCTGGGCCGCCGCAGAACCGCACCTGACCGGCACCGCCGCGGCCGCTTCCCACGACGTGGCGCCCCCGCCCCCGCCCCGCCGTACACCGCTGAAGCGCGGACCCGTCGAGCGGTACGCCGACCACGCACCCCTCGTGGCAGCGGCCTCATTCGCCGGCGCGCTCCTCGTCACCGGGCAGCCAGGGAAGGCGGTCGGCGGTGCTCTGGCGGCGGTACCCAAGGCGCCGCTGCTGGCCCGCGAAGGCTTCGCCTGCGCTTTCGGCCGGGGCCTCGCCCGCAGGGGGGTCCTCGTTCCCGGCTCCGACGCCCTGCGCTCACTGGACCGGGTCGGCACCGTGCTCCTCGACACGGACGCCCTCGCCACCGGGTCCCATCTGCTGGCCGATCTGATCGCCCTCGACGAGGACGCCCCCGCTGGAGACCTCGCCGCGATGGCGCACCGGCTCTTCGACGGCTCCGCACCCGAGAAGGCAGTCCGCGACGGCGACTGGGAGCTGGGACCCGTCGAACGCCTTTCGCTGCACGGACGTACCGGATCCGAGGCCCGGCAACGCCTCGAGCACAACGGCGCGCGACTCGTGCTGGGACTGGCGCGCGAGCACCGGCTGCTCGCCGTGATCAGCGTTGTGCCGGAGCTGCACGACGCCGCCGCCGCGTTCGTGCCCACAGCCCATGCGGCCGGACTGACCATCGTGGTCGCGGGCGCGCACACCGGCGACCCGGCGGTACGCGAGGCGGACGCCGTACGCGACGCGGGCGAGCGGCTGACCCACTCCGTTCGGGACCTCCAGCGGGACGGCGACGGGGTGCTGCTGGTCTCGCGCAACCGGCACGCCCTTCGAGCGGCGGACGTCGGCGTCGGCCTGACCGGCCCGAAGGGCGCCCCGCCCTGGGGCGCGGACGTCTATGTGAAAGGCGGCGACCTGGCGGCGGCCCTTCTCCTCGTGCGCGCCTGCCGTGGCGCCCGGGAGAGCGCGCGCCGCGGAGTCCGGCTCGCCCAGGCGGCAGCGGCCGTGGGCGCGACGGCGGTGCTGGCCGGACGGTCGACGCGGCCCGAGGAGCGCGGCGTCACGGCGTTCAGCGCGGCGGCCGCGCTCGGTACCGTCGTCGGGGTCTGGTCGGCGGCGCGGCTGCTGCGTCGTCCACGGCCGTCGACCGCCGCCACCCGTCATCCCTGGCATGCGATGGCCCCGTCCACGGTGCTCGACAGGACCGGCAGCAGAGTCGAAGGGCTGACCGGTGAGGAGGTGCGAAGGCGTGGCACGGATACCGGTGAGCAGGCGCGCACGTCCTCGCTCGCCCGTGCCTATCTGACCGAGATGGCCAATCCGCTCACACCCGTGCTCGGCGCCGGGGCGGCCATGTCCGTGTCCGTGGGTGCCGTGCTCGACGCCGTCGTCATCGTGGCGGTCACCGCGCTGTCCGGGTTCTTCGGCGGTTTCCAGCGGCACAGGACCGACCGCGCGGTGGCCCGGCTGCGCCGCGAGTCGGCCGTCATGGCCAAGGTGGTGCGCGACGGGGCGGAGACCACCGTGCCCGCCCAGGCACTGGTCGTGGGCGATGTGGTGGCCCTGAGCGCCGGCGACGTGGTGCCTTCCGACGCCCGCCTGCTGGAGGCACATCACCTGGAGGTCGACGAGTCGGCACTCACCGGCGAGTCGTTCCCGGTGGCCAAGGACGTCGCACCCGTCCTGGCATCGGACCTCGCGGAGCGCAGGTCCATGGTCTACGACGGCACCACGATCGCCGCCGGTCGTTGCCGCGCCGTCGTCGTCGCGACCGGTACCGCGACCGAGGCGAGCCGGGCCGCGGCGGTCGGCCGGGGAGCCGCCCCCGCCGTCGGGGTGGAGCGCAGGCTGGCCCGGATCACCCGCAGCACGCTGCCCGTGGCGCTCGGTTCGGCGGCGGCGGTGATGGCGGCCGGCACGTTGCGCGGGCGGGCCGTGCGGGACACCGTCGGCGCGGGCGTGGGCCTGGCGGTGGCCAGTGTCCCCGAAGGGCTGCCGTTCCTGGTCTCCGCGGCCCAACTCGCCTCCGCCCGGCGGCTTTCCGTGCGCGGCGCACTGGTCAGGGACCCCCGCACCATCGAGGCGGCCGGGCGCACCGACGTCCTGTGCTTCGACAAGACCGGAACCCTCACCCACGGGCACATCTCCCTCGTGGCCGTCGCGGCTGACGGGGAGAACCGGCCCCTCGAGTCGCTCGGTGACGAGCAGCGCGCGGTCCTCGCCGCCGCCCTGCGGGCGACCCCTCGCCCGCACGGCGACGCAGGACTGGAGCACGCCACGGACGGCGCCGTCACCACGGGCGCCGAGGAGGCGGGCGTACACAGGACCACGCGGGCGCCCGAGTGGGAGCGCCTGTCCAGTCTGCCGTTCGAGCCGAGCCGCGGTTTCCACGCGACCCTGGGCCGGACCGAGGGCCACACGGTCCTGTCCGTGAAGGGAGCCCCGGAGGAGGTCGTCGAGCGCTGCGCCACCCTGGACGGCCGGCCACTGGACGAGGAGGGACGCGCGGACGTTCTCGCCACCGGCGAGAAGCTGGCGGCGGAGGGCCATCGCATCCTCGCGGTCGCCGAACTCCGGGATGCCACCGGCGGAAAACTCACCGACGACGCCGTACGCGATCTGGACTTCCTCGGTTTCCTCGCGTTCGCCGACCGTGTGCGCGGAGCCGCCGCCGACGCGGTACGCCAACTGGCGGACGCCGGCGTGCAGATCGTGATGATCACCGGGGACCACCCGAGCACCGCCGGCACCACGGCCGCCGAACTCGGTGTACTGGACGGCAGACGCGTGGTGACGGGTGCCGAACTCGACGACCTGGACGACTCGGCGCTCGACGCGCTGCTGCCCGACGTGGGTGTGGTCGCGCGCGGCACCCCCGTGCACAAGGTCCGGGTGGTCCAGGCCTTCCAACGCCTCGGCCGGACCGTCGCGATGACCGGCGACGGCGCGAACGACGCCCCCGCGATCCGGCTCGCGGACATCGGCATCGCGTTCGGCACCCGGGCCACTCCGGCGGCGCGGGCGGCCGCCGACCTCGTCGTCACCGACGACCGGCTGGAGACGGTACTCGCCACCCTCGTGGAGGGCCGTGCCATGTGGGCCTCGGTGCGGCAGGCTCTGGCGATCCTCGTCGGGGGCAACCTCGGTGAGATCGCCTTCACCCTCCTCGGCGCCGCCACAACCGGGTCCTCACCCCTGACGGCTCGTCAACTCCTTTTGGTGAACCTCTTCACCGACCTCGCTCCGGCCATCGCGGTCGCTCTGCGCCCACCCAACCCCGAGGCCGCCGAGCGCCTGCTGCACGAGGGCCCCGAGGTCTCCCTGGGCACCGCTCTCACGGAGGAGACGGTCTGCCGTGCCGTGGCCACCGCCCTCGGTGCCACGGCCGGCTGGCTCGCCGCCCGTTTCACCGGTCGTGCAGCCCGCGCCCGTACCGTCGCACTGGTCGCCCTCGTGGCCACGCAGCTCGGCCAGACCCTGCTGGCCGGCGGCCGGAGTTGGGAGATCGTCGGCTCCTCCCTGGGCTCCTTGGCCGCGCTGGCGGCAGTGGTGCAGACCCCGGTCCTCAGCCAGTTCTTCGGCTGCACCCCGCTGGGCCCCGTGGCCTGGGCGATCGCTCTGTCCGCGGCGGTCGGAGCGACGGTGGCCTCGCCGTTCCTCCCGGCGCTCGTCGGCCGGGCCCGGGCCGTCGTCGCCCACCGGGGACCGGTCGCGGCCACGTCCTGAACGGCGGCCCCTTTCCCTGCGAGGCACCAAGATAAAAGTCACAATTACGTATCGGACATTTGGCTCGTCAATCTTCACGCCGGCCACACAAGTTGGCTAGGTTGTCGGCGGGCCGTACGACTCCCACCGGCGAACCTCGCCGGGTTGCACGGCCTCCGCCGAGTCCGGTGCACCACCGGCACCGCCGGAGCCGGGGCCCATCGGCCGCAGTGCGGACCGGCCCGACCACCCACCGGGCAGGGGCCGTGGGACACACCCTCCGGATTCGTCCGCCCGAACCCTCCCCGGGGTCCGAGCGGCCCGGGGACCCCCATCGCTCTCTCGGGCAGGCGGAGCACGGAAGGAGCACGTCCTCATGGCGTCGGAGCGAACCTCGCGTTCCGGAGGCTTCGACCTCCCCGGCTTCCGCGACTCCGCCCCCACCAGCGGCTCCCGTCCCGGGGGCCACGACGCGCCGAGCCGCGCCGAGGTCCAGCAACGGATCCACAGCCTCTACGACCGCGCCGAGACGGACAGCGGGACCTTCAACGCCACCCGGGCCGTCGCGGCGGGCAACGGCAAGCGCGGCAACCCGGCGGTCGAGGGCGAGCGCAGACGCACCGATCCCACGCTCGACGCCATCGCCAGGCAGTGGTTCGACGCCGCGCGCGCGAACCTGGGACCGATCGTTCCGGCGGCACTGCCCGCCGACCGGAGCCCGATCGCCGAAAAACGGCCCATGCTCCGGGCGCAGCGCGCCGGAGACGACCTCGGCTCCCGCGAGCCGGGCGGCCGCCCTCTTCCGGAGCTGACCGCCGGACCCGCCGGCCGGGCGGCCGCCCGGCCCCTCGAACTGACCGCCGGTCCTGTGGCCGCGCTGCCGGCCGCTCCGGAGCTTCGGCCGCAGGTCCCGGCGCCCAACGCACTCCCGGCGTCCGCCGCGAAGCCCTCGTCGTCCGCCCCGAGGAGCTCCAAGGAGCAGTCCCACCGGAAACTGGCCGATGCGCGTGAGTTGCTGCTCCAGCACACGGCGCGGCAGAGCGTGCGTCCGGCACCCGCCGAGCCGGTACGGCCCGTCGCCGAGGTCCCGGCCGTGTGGCAGCAGCAGCCCGCCCTCGAGCCGGGCCCCGCCTTCGCCTCCCCGGCCCCGGCCGTCATGGAACCGCCTCTCGTCACCGACGCGCTCACGGTCGGCGGCGCCTTCGTCGCCCGGAACACGTTCGCCGCGACCGACGCCTTGACGGCCGGCGTCCCGACGGGAGCGTTCACCGACAGCCCCGCGTTCCCCACGACCGACGCGTTGAGCGCCGCCGAAACCTACCCGGGCGCCGCCCCCGCCGCCGACGCCTTCCGCACGGCCGGCACGTTCGCCACGGCCGACACGTTCGCCTCCACCGGCACCTTCGCCTCCCCCGAGACGTTTCCCGAGGCATTTCCCGAAGCGTTTCCCGAGGCGTTTCCCGGTGCCGACGTGTCCGTGGCCCCGGACGCCTTCGCCGGGACGACCGGTGGTGAAATCCCTCTCGGTATCGGCGCGGTGCCCGGCTCCGGGTACGAGATGAAGGCCGCACAGGCACTCGCCTTCGCGCGTGCGCAGATCGGCAAGCCGTGCGTCTGGGGCGCGGCGGGTCCGGACTCGTACGACGCCCCCGGCCTCACCCGCTCCGCCTGGAAGGCCGCCGGGGTCGCTCTCCCCCGCACCGCGCAGGAGCAGGGGGCCATGGGGACGACCGTCCCCCTCACGGACATCCGGCCCGGTGACCTGATCTTCTTCTACGACACCAGCAGCCACGTGGGCGTCTACACCGGCGACGCCATGATGATCCACGCGCCCGGCCCCGGGTCCTACATCCGTGAGGAGTCGATCTTCTTCGCGGGGAACGCGGCGATCCACGGCGCGGCACGGCCCGCCTGACCTCGGCCACGAGGAGCCGGACCGAAGGAACACCGCGCGCCCCGGGCCCCCTTGACCGGCCCTGACCGGCCCGGAGGCCGGTCAGGGGGCTTTCCACCCGCGCCTGCTCCCACCGGTCGAGGGCCGTCGTCGGCGTGCGTCGCGCGGCTTCGCGTAGGAGCGTGGGGGTGTGCGAAGCGTGCGGGACACGGTGCAGGGACGGGACGGGAGCCGACGGGGCTGGCTGCGTGGTGCGCCGCCCCCGTGGTGGGTGCGGATCATGCCCGTGGGACTGCTGCTGGTCGTCTGCATCGCCACCCTGATCAGCCCCCAGCCGCTCGACATCGGCTTCCTGCTCGGCGCCATCCCGCCGCTGGCCGTGCTGTCCTACGGGCCGGCGGCGACCGCCGTCCTCGGCGTCGTGGTCGTCGCCCTGCAGCACGCCCGGGTCTTCCATCTGGACCACCCCGGCAACACCGACCTGCTGACCATCGGCTTCGTCGCACTGCTGAGCGTGTTCGTGTCGTATGTGCGCAGCCACCGCGACGCCCAGCTCGATCTGGAGCGCACCGTCGCGGAAGCGACGCAGAACGCCGTCGTCCCCCCGCTGCCCGAGAAGGTCGGCCGGGTCCGCTGCACCGGTCTGTACCGGGCAGCCCAGCGCGGGACGCTCGTCGGCGGCGACTTCTTCGACGTGCGCGAGAGCCCCCAAGGGGTAAGGGTGGTCATGGGCGACGTACAGGGCCACGGCCTGTCCGCGGTGGCGACGGTCGCCTCCCTGCTCGGCGCCTTCCGGGAGGCGGTGCTCGACCAGCCGGACCTGCCCTCGGTCGCCGCCCGGCTCGACCGCAGGCTCCTCGTCGACTCCGCCGAGGCCCGGCGTCCCGAACTGTTCGCCACCGCGGCGCTGCTCGAGTTCTCCCCCGACGCCCGCACGGTGCGGATCATCGTCTGCGGCAGTCCGCCGCCCGTGCTGCTCCAGGACGGGAAGGCCACGGAGGTCCACATCACCCCCGGCACGCCCCTCGGGCTCGGCCTGTGCCCGGAGGATGCCTACGACGAGGTGACCCTGCCGCTGCTGCATGGCGACAGACTGTTCCTGGCCTCGGACGGCATCTGGGAGGGCAGGAACCCCGACGGCACCTACTACCCTTTGATCGACCGGCTTCCGGGTCTTGTCGACGACGACCCCGGCACGACGACGGAGCGGGTGTGGGTGGATCTCGTCCACTACTGCGGCACCATCGGCGACGACGTCACGATGCTGCTCCTGACCCCGGAGCCGGCCATGGAGCCGACGGGCATAAAGTAGCCTTATGAGGTCATAGAGCGGACCCGCGTACCAGGTAAGGCATGCCTTAGTTTAAAGTTTCCGATCGAGCCGTCTGTCCTCGCTCGAAGGGAACTGATCATGCCCCGCCCCCTGCGGGTAGCCGTCGTCGGTGCCGGTCCGGCCGGAATCTACGCCGCTGACGCGCTGCTGAAGTCCGAGGTGGCCACCGACCCCGGCGTGTCCATCGACATCTTCGAGCGCATGCCGGCCCCGTTCGGCCTCATCCGTTACGGAGTCGCTCCGGACCATCCGCGGATCAAGGGCATCGTCACGGCCCTCCACCAGGTGCTGGACAAACCGCAGATCCGTCTGTTCGGCAACGTCGACTACCCGACCGACGTCAGCCTGGACGATCTGCGCGCCTTCTACGACGCCGTGATCTTCTCCACGGGCGCGACGGCCGACCGGGCCCTCGACATACCCGGCATCGACCTCGACGGCTCCTACGGCGCGGCGGACTTCGTCTCCTGGTACGACGGCCACCCCGACGTGCCGCGGACCTGGCCGCTGACGGCCGAGAAGGTCGCCGTCCTCGGGGTCGGCAACGTCGCCCTCGACGTGGCGCGCGTCCTGGCCAAGACGGCCGACGAGCTGCTGCCCACCGAGATCCCGGCGAACGTGTACGACGGCCTCAAGGCCAACAAGGCTCTGGAGATCCATGTCTTCGGCCGCCGTGGCCCGGCCCAGGCCAAGTTCAGCCCGATGGAGCTGCGGGAACTGGACCACTCCCCCGCCATCGAGGTCGTCGTCGACCCCGAGGACATCGACTACGACGAGGGTTCGATCGCAACCCGGCGCGGAAACAAGCAGGCCGACATGGTGGCCAAGACACTCGAGAACTGGGCCATCCGGGACATCGGCGACCGGCCGCACAAGCTCTTCCTGCACTTCTTCGAGTCGCCCACCGAGATCCTCGGCGAGGACGGCACCGTCATCGGCCTGCGCACCGAGCGCACCGCCCTCGACGGGACCGGGAACGTCAAGGGCACGGGCGAGTTCCGGGACTGGGACGTCAGCGCGGTCTACCGCGCCGTGGGCTACCTGTCCGACCCCGTCGCCAAGCTGCCCTGGGACATCGACTCGGGCACGGTCCCCGACGAGGGCGGTCGGGTCATCGAGGAGAGCGGCAGCCACCTGCAGTCCACCTATGTGACCGGGTGGATCCGCCGCGGTCCCGTGGGTCTGATCGGTCACACCAAGGGTGACGCCAACGAGACGGTGGCCAACCTGCTCGACGACCACGCGAACGGGCGCCTGCACACGCCCGCCTCCCCGGACCCCGAGTCGGTGGACGCGTTCCTCACCGAGCGCAACGTCCGTTTCACCACCTGGGACGGCTGGTACCGGCTCGACGCCGCGGAGAAGGCGCTCGGCGAACCGCAGGGCCGTGAGCGAGTGAAGATCGTCGAGCGCGAGGACATGCTCCGGGCGAGCGGCGCCTGAACGCCGACGCCGCCCGGCCGCGACGGATGATGCCGCGGCCGGGCGGCGGGCCCGCCGGCCAGGAGCCACTGGCCGGCGGTTCTCCCCCGGGCGGGTCAGGGATAGCTGACCAGGTTCGCCACGTTGGTCGAGGAGTTCGACGGTCCGCCACGATCGTTGATCACGTGCCGGATCGTCCCGGTACCACCGAGGGAGACCGTCACCATGTTGTGGAACTGCACCCCCGAGGTGTTCGGCACCTCGTAGGCGTGCTCGGCGGTGACACTCGGATTGACGTTGAAGTAGCAGTAGCTGCCGAGGCCGTAGGCCTGGTGGCTGGTCACCGAGCCGGCAACCTTGTAGGCCGCGTAGCCCTGTGTGGAGCCGTTCATCCAGGCCGACTGGTTGGGCGGGTCGTACGGCATCTCGTTCTGGTAGAAGTACGTCCGCCCACCGTTGCCGTTCCAGATCGTCTGGTATTTCTGGAAGTGCTCCACGAACAGGCCGTACATCGTCACGTCGTCGCCGTTGACCACCAGTCCGGTGTCCGCCGTGTTCGACGTCCAGCCGACGCCGTTGCCGTGGTCGGCGCGCCAGATCCACATGTGGTCGCCGATGACGTTGCGGCTGTTGACCACGAGGCTGGTGGTCGCCTTGCCGACACCCGCGCCGCCGACGCGGAAGTACACGTCGTGCAGCGAGGTCGGGTCGGTGGCGTGGGAGGCCGAGGAGCCGGACGGCCCGACCTCCATCACCGTCGGCGAGTTGGTGGTGCCCGCGTCGAACAGCAGGCCCGCGACGGAGACTCCGTCCACGTCGGCGACGGTCATCGCGGTGATGCCGTTGTCCGGAACGAGTGTGGCCAGGCCGAGACCGAGGACGACGGTGTCGGGACGGGTCACCTTCAGGGTCTGGTTCAGATGGTAGACACCGGGGGTGACCAGCAGGTTCTTGCCGGCGGCCAGGGCCGCGTTCATCTGGGCCGCCGTCGCGCCCGGTTTGACGACGAAGAACTGGTCGAGCGGGAGCGAGGTGCCCGCCGGGGAACCCGAAGCCCAGCTCGTCGCGGTGGAGTTGGTGCGCACCGACGGCACGAAAACCTGGTAGGCGCCGGCGCCGTCGACGTACAGGAACGGCTTCTCACGGGTGACCGGGCTGCGATCGACCGTCGTGTACGGGGGGTTCGGGAAGCTCGTGGCCGGAACGCCCTGGCTGCCGACGAAGACCATGTTCCAGTTGGAGCCCGTCCAGCTGCCGAGCTGGGAGTTGCGGGTCAGCCACTGCTGCTGGCTCCCGGAGCGCACCTGGCCGTCGATCTTGCTGTCCGCGAGATAGCCGCCGCTCGACCAGCCGCCGTCGTCCAGCGCGAGGTTGCCGCGCAGATGGATGCGCCGGTACGGCGCGGCCTGGGACACCGCCCAGCGGTCCGTGCCGCCCGTCGGGTTGACCGAGAGGTTCTCGGCGCCGCGCCAGAAGTTCTGCGTCGCGTTGCCCTGGAACCAGTCCGCCTCGGCGTGCACGGCGCCGTTGATCGTCACCGCGTCGGGTGACAGGCCGAGTCCCAGGACCTGGGTGTAGAAGCCGACGTTCACGTCGTTGCTGTAGGTGCCGGGCTTGAACATCACGGCGTAGCGCTGGGAGCCGAACTGGTTCGTCTCCTGCTGCTGGAAGATGGAGTTGAGCCTGCTCTGGATCGTCGACGACGGCATGGACGGGTCGAAGACGACCACGTTCGGGCCGAGGTCCACGTCACCGGGCGAACTGGACACGGCTGACACCTGGAAGCGCTGGGCGGCGGTGCCGTTGCAGGTGTACTGGGTCAGCTGCACGCTGTCCGCGGTCGAGGCGCCGGGGACGTCGAGGCACTTGCCGCTGTGCCGGTTCACGAAGTGGTAGGCGCCGCCGCCCTCGTCGACCGGCTGCCACTGCTGGTTGTCGCCACCGCCGTATGCCCACAGCTGGAGCGGGGCCCCGTCGGCGGTGGACACATCGGTCACGTCCACGACCTGGGCCGGGTCGTTGCGGTTGTTGATGCGGACGTAGCCGTCGCTGGTGGAGGTGAAACTCCACTGCTGGGCCGTGGAGTTGTTGCAGGCGTACTGCTGCACGGTGGTGCCGTTGGCGGTGCCGGCGGCCCGGGCGTCCAGGCATTTGCCGCTGCCGCTGTTGACGACCGTCGCCCAGCTCGTGGGCAGCGCCGCCGCGGCGGCGGAGGCGCGCGGGGCGGCTCCCGCGGAGACGACCGTCAGCGCCGACGCGGCTGTGACCAGCGCCAGTGCGGCGGCCGTTCCGGGGCGGACACGCCGGAGGCGGCCCGCTCCGTGGCGGAACAGGGATGGGAACACGGTTCCTCCTCGGCCGACGGTTCGCCGGCCGTTGTGGGGGTGGGGGACGGCTCGTTCAGCCGGTGTAGGAGGCGAAGACGCGCGTGTAGTCCCAGGCCTGCTGGCTCACTCCGGAGCAGCTGTCGGCCGGGCCGCCGGTGCAGGGGCGGTCACGGTTGACGGACCAGAAGGTGAGTCGCGCGAGGTGGTGCTGCTGGGCGTAGCCGAGGATGGTGCGGAAGTCGGCGACGGTGACCGTCTCGTTCTGGTCGGTGATGCCGTTCATCGACGAGATGCCCATGTCGCGGTAGGCCTGGTCGTCGCTGTAGCCGTACGCGTTCTTCAGCGCCGTCTTCAGTCCTTCGGCGGCCCGCAGGGTGAGCGTGCCCATGTTCTGTCCCGCGCCGCCGAAGTCGAACGGCATGATGGTCCAGCTGTCGACCGTGAGGCCCGATCCCGCGGCCCGGTTGATCAGACTGGTGTCCGGGCCGCTCTGCCCGGTGCCGATGGTGACGTACACCTTCAGACCGGGGTTGTTGGCCTTCACCGTCTTCAAGGCGTCGACCGTGCGCTGCTGGACGGTCGGGTTGCTGTAGGCGTCGGCCTCGATGTCGATGTCGATCGCCTTGAGACCGTAGGCGTTGATGACCTTCTGGTATGCCGCCGCGAGCTCGCCGGCGCTGGAGCAGGAGCTCTCCAGCTTGTTGCCGCTGTAGCCGCCGAACGACGGGATCACGTCGCCGCCGTTCGCCCGGACTGTGTTGATCGTCTGCTGGTCGACCCCTCCGGTGAGCGCACGGCCGCCGTCCCACTGGGGGTTGCAGTAGCCGTTGCTGAGCACGAAGGCCAGCGTGAACCACTTCACGCCCGTCGCGTTGGTGACGGTGGTGGGGCTCGGCGGGTCGCCCCAGCCGTTGTAGAGGTACGGGGCCACGGCCATCGGCGCGGCGGGGGTGGTGCCGCCTGACGAGGGCGCCGTCCACTTCTGGTTGGCTCCGCCCGAGCAGGTCCAGATCTGTGTCGGGGTGCCGTTGGCCGAGTTGTTGTCCGTGACGTCGAGGCACTTGTCGGCCTGGGAGTTGACGATGTCGTGCGCGGCGCTGACGGTCCACTTCTGGTTCGCGCCGCCGGTGCACGACCACAGCTGGACGCGGGCGCCGTTGGTGGTCGAATTGCCGGTCACGTCGAGACACTTGCCCAGGGCGCGAATGGTGCCGTCGGCGCCCACGGTCCACTGCTGGGCCGTGGTGCCGTTGCAGTCGTAGATCTGCACCGGGGTGCCGTTGGCGGAGTTGGCGCCGGCGACGTCGAGGCACTTGCCCGCGAGTCCGGTGATGGTTCCGGTCGCTGCGGCGGCGGGGGACGCGGACAGCGCGGTGGCGGACAGAGCCAGCAGGGACACGGCCAAGGCGGCGCGAGCGGCGGTCTGGGAGCCCATGACACTCCCTTTCTCTGCGTGGGGGGTGGGGTGGGGGAGCTGTTACTTCAGACCGCGATTTAAGAAGTGAAGTAAGGGACTGTCAAGACTTTGGTACAGACCAGTAGTTCAGGGGTTCGCCGGATGCGGATCGATGCGGACGTCGCGCACCCGGACGGTCGGCGCCCGTGGGCCACGGGCGCCGACGCGCACGGTCAGGCGTTGGGGTCGAACGTGATCCCGGACGGCTTGGCCGCGGCCAGGTGGGAAGCGAAGTTGTCGTCCCTCAGACCGAAGTGGGCACTGCCGAAATCGGCCTGGCTCAACTTCTCGCGGACTCCCGCGGGGTAGCCGTTCCATCCGACCAGGGCGGGGAACTGCCAGGCGTGGTAGTGGTTCTCCGGCGGGTCGTCGTTGCTGTTTGCGGGGCGGAAGCAGTGGGTGCCGATGCCGTCCTTGTGATACACGACCTTGGGGTGGGTGCCGTCCCAGCGGATCTGGTCGCGACTGTAGATGTCGAAGTCCCCGTGAGCCGAGGTGGAGACGTACTGCGCCTGGTTGTTCAGCACCCAGACGACCACGTGCTCCCAGTCGTGACGGTGACCGCCGAGGCTCGTGCCGGGGAGCGCCTGGTCCTTCTCGAAGTACAGCCCGTAGATGATGGCGCACCAGCCGTTGTTGCACTTGTAACGGGAGTACCCGTTGGTGTTGTCGAGATCCGAGGCGTCGCGGCAGTTCCCGTTGAGCTCTCCGGTCGGATTGAGACCGCCGTTGAGGGTTCCGTCGGGGCCGATGGCGGGTGTCGGGTAGCAGCCGTCCGTGTCGTAGTCGTAGGCCGGCTGGAACGTCTGCTCCAGTGCGTCCGCGTTGGCGGGCAGACCCTTCGGCGGGGCGGCCAGCGCGACGCCCGGGAAGGCGACCACGAGCGCGGCGGCGGCCGCGACGACGGCCGACGTTCTGCGGAATCTCGAGCGCTTCTGCATTTTCACTGCGTCCTCCTGAGACACGGCGGTGGGGGGGTACGCGGAGCACGGTTGGCATGCCCGGAACAATCCCGTGACACACCGTGCATCGGGTGAACACCGGCGCCCCGCCGCGTGATGGGCGCTCAACGAGTAGGCGTTCAGGTCGAATTGGAGACGAACGGTCCGTGTCCTGGCATGCTGCCCGCATGCCGACCCCCATGCGCCCGCGCTCCGCTCCCACGGCCACCGCATCGTCCGATCGCATCGACGGACTGCGGATCCGGGCGCACCGGGTGGACCAGGACGTTCGGGGCGCCGGGCGCGTCCTGCGGGAGGTGTCCTTCGACGCCGACCCGGGGCGCATCACGGTGATCGTCGGCAGCAGCGGGGCGGGCAAGAGCGTGCTGCTGCAGACGCTCGCGGGCCTGCGCGCGCCGGCGGGCGGGAGGGTGCTGCACGACGGCGCACCGCCCGGACGGCCGGGGCCCCGGTTCGGGTTCGTGCCGCAGGACGACGTCATCCACCGCGAACTCCCCCTGCGGCGGACGCTGATGTACGCGGCGGGGCTGCGCCTGCCACCGGCCACGGCTCCCGGGGACATCGACGAACGCGTGGACCGCGTGCTGGACGTCCTCTCGCTCACCGACCGGGCGGACACACCCGTCGGCGCGCTCAGCGGAGGCGAACGCAAACGGGCGAGTATCGCCGCCGAGTTGCTCACCCGGCCGCGCGTGCTCCTCCTCGACGAGCCCACCTCCGGTCTGGACCCGGTGACGGCCGCGGGGCTGCTGCGCACACTGCGCTCACTCGCCGAGGACGGCACGACCGTCGTGCTCACCACACACGTCCTCGCCGACCTGCCGCGCTGCGACCGGGTCGTCTTCCTCTCCCCCACGGGCCGGCTCGCCTACACGGGCGAACCCGCGGATCTGTGCGCGGCGTTCGGCGTCGGCACGGTGGAGGAGGTCTACGAGGCCGTGGCCGGCGGCTCCCGGGCGCAGGACTCCATGACGCCGGAGGCAGGGGCCATGGACGACCCCGCGCCCGGCCCCGCGGCGGCCCCCACCTGGCCGCGCTCCGGTGCCGTGCGTCAGTGGCTGCTGCTGACCCGGCGGGCCGGCGCCCTGATGTGGCGGAACCGGCTGACCGCGGCCGTGCTGGCCGGATCACCCGTGATGATCGTGGCGATGTTCGTGGTCCTGTTCCGGTCGGGCGCCTTCGACGCCTCCTCCCCCGATCCGGGCACCACCGCGATGATCATGTTCTGGATCGCGTTCAGCGCGTTCTTCTTCGGGCTGACGTACGGGTTGCTCCAGATCTGCACGGAACTCCCCGTGGTACGCCGGGAGTGGATCGCCGGAGTGCGCATCGGCCCCTATCTGGCCTCCAAGGTCGCCACCGTGCTGCCGCTGCTCGCGGTCGCGGACGCAGCACTGCTGGCCGTGCTGCGCGCCCTGGACCGGCTGCCCGCGGCCGGATGGGACGTGTACGGATCGCTGTTCACCTCCGCGGTCCTGGCCTCGGCCGCCGCCCTGGCGCTCGGGCTGCTCGCCTCTGCCGCAGTCGGCGAACCTGGACAGGCGACGCTGATACTGCCCCTGCTGTGCTTTCCGCAGGTGCTGTTCTCGGGCGCGTTCGTGCCGGTGCCACGGATGCCGCTGCCCGGGGAGGTCGTCAGCTGGGCCATGACCAACCGCTGGGCCTTCGAGGCACTGGGCAGCGGGGTCGGTCTGGAGCCGCTGTGGCGCCGGGGAGCCTCACCGCTGGGGCCGCCGCTGCTGCGCTCGTACGGCGACACGTTCACGCATCCGGCGGCCCGCGGCTGGCTGGTCCTCGCCGGGTTCGCGCTGCTCTTCCTCGGCGTCACCTGGGCCGTCCTCGCCCGCAAGTGCCGGGAGGGAGCCGTACGGAGCCGGGCGGGAGGCTGAGCGCGGGGGCGCGGCCCCTCCGGCCGGAGCAGTCCCGCGCGACAGGCGGGCGGGCGCGTACGAGGGTGGAGTGCATGATCGAGGCCCATTCCCTCACCAAGCGCTACGGCGAGCACACCGCCGTCGACGATCTGAGCTTCACCGTACGACCCGGCGTGGTCACGGGATTCCTCGGGCCGAACGGGGCGGGCAAGTCCACCACGATGCGGATGCTCCTCGGCCTGGACGCACCCACCTCGGGCCGGGCCGCGGTCAACGGCAGGAAGTACGCCGAGCACCGGGCGCCGCTGCACGAGGTGGGCGCGATGCTCGAAGCGCGCTCCGTCCACACCGGGCGCAGTGCCTACCACCATCTGCTGGCACTCGCCGCCACGACCGGGATCTCCAGGCGCCGGGTGAACGAGGTGATCGACCTGGTCGGACTGAGCGCGGTCGCGGGGAAACGGGTCGGCGGCTTCTCCCTGGGCATGGGCCAGCGGCTCGGTATCGCCGGCGCGCTGCTGGGCGACCCGGCGACGGTGATCCTCGACGAGCCCGTCAACGGCCTGGACCCGGAGGGGATCCTGTGGATCCGCAATCTGCTCAAAGGGCTTGCCGGCGAAGGGCGCACGGTCCTGGTCTCGTCACACCTGATGTCGGAGATGGCCCTGACGGCCGAACACCTGATCGTGATCGGGCGGGGACGGCTGATCGCGGACACCTCGGTGGCTCAGTTCGTCGCCCGGGCCGCCGGAGACGTGGTGCGCGTGCGCACCGACGAGGCGGACAGACTGTGCGCGCTGCTGGCCGGGCCGGACGTGGCGGTCGCCGCGCAGGAGCCGGGCGTGCTGCAGGTGACCGGGCTGAGCAGTGACCGGATCGGACGCCTCGCGGCGGAGCACGGTGTCGCCCTGGCGGAACTGACTCCGCAGCAGGCCTCGCTCGAGGAGGCGTTCATGGAGCTGACCCGGGACGCCGTGGAGTACCAGGCACCCGATGCCCGGCTCATCGGCACGGGCGGGAAAGGACTGGCGGCATGACGACGGCATCTGCGATCCCCGCCGCCGAGCGGGGCAGGGTCACCCAGCTGAGGGTGATCCGTTCCGAGTGGATCAAACTGCGGTCGTTGCGCTCCACCCTCTTCACACTGCTCGCCGCGGTCCTCGCCATGGTGGGACTCGGCTGTCTGTTCAGCTACTTCACCTCGGCACGCTGGGACCGTCTGCCACCGCAGGAGAGGCTCGCCTTCGATCCGACGCTGGTCAGTCTGCGCGGCATCTACCTGGCCCAGCTGGCGGTCGGGGTGCTGGGCGTCCTCGTGATCAGCGGCGAGTACGCGACGGGAATGATCCGGTCCTCGCTCTCCGCGGTGCCGCGGCGCCTTCCGGTGCTGTGGGCCAAGGCCCTGGTGTACGCGGCCGTGGCCTGGGGGCTGATGACGATCGCCTCGCTCGCGGCGTTCCTTGCGGGGCAGGAGGCGCTCTCCGGCCGGCATCTGAACACGTCGCTCGGCGAACCCGGGGTGCTGCGCGCGGTCCTCGGAGCCGGTCTGTATCTGACCGTCGTGGGAGTGATCGGAGTGGCGTTCGGCGCGCTGTTCCGCAACACCGCGGGCGGGATCGCCACCCTCTTCGGCCTCCTGATGGTGCTTCCCGTGCTCGCCCAGGCGCTCCCGTCGTCATGGCTCGACGAGGTCAACCCGTATCTGCCGAACACCGCGGGGCAGGGCCTGATCCACGTCCAGCAGATGCCCCACACCCTGGCCCCCTGGACCGGCTTCGCGGTGTTCTGCCTGTACGCACTGGTGGCACTGGCCGGGTCCGGGCTGGCCCTCGGACGAAGGGACGCCTGACCCGGCGCAGTGCCGGCCTCCGCAGCCCCACGGCCGGCCCGGCACCGGCCGACGGGCCTCTCAGCAGCCCACGCGGGCGGTCAGCCCGGTCGTGCCCGGTGTCCTGTCCCGGTAGGTCTCCTCGACGAACCGCAGGAACGTGTCCACGTCCTCCGGCCGCGACGACAGGCCGAGGGAGACCCGGACGGCTCCCGCCGAGGGCAGGTGCAGCAGCTCCAGATAGTCCTCGAGGGACCGCGGACGGGTGCGGGCCGCCGCCCGCAGACGGGGCAGCGGCAGCGCGAAGGCCGCTTCACCGGCTCCGGGGTTGCAGAAGCAACCGGTACGCAGGGAGATCCCGCGTGCCGCGCTGTCCCGCGTGACGATCCGCTCGTCCACGACACGGCCGTCCGCCCCGAGCACGTTCAGCGCGACGGTACCGCCGCGGTCCGGCTCTCCGGCCCCGGGGCCGTACACCCTGACCAGGGGCGAACGGTCGCTGTGGCGCAATCCGCCGAGGCCGGTGAGCAACCGGTCCGTGAGCGCGGCCACATGCGTGTGCACCCGGTGCACTCCGATCCGGTCGATCCAGTCGAGTCCGGCGGTGACATCCGGTATGGAGAGGAAGTTGACGGTGCCGTCCTCGAACGCCGCCTCGTCGGGGGCCAGGACGTGCCACTGCGCCTGCGCGCTGACCGCGTATATCGTGCCGCCCGAGAACCAGGGGCGGCGCAGCCGGGCGAGCGCCTCCTTGCGTGCGATCAGGCTGCCCACGCCGGTGGGGTGACCGAAGACCTTGTACCAGCTGACCACGGTGAAGTCCGGATGGAACCGGCTCAGGTCCAGCGTGTTCGTGGGGACGAAGGCGGCGGCGTCGAGCAGCACGTCGTAGCCGCGCTCCCGGGCGCGGGCGATCCACTCCAATGAGTGCTGCACTCCGGTGAAGTTGCTCTGCGCCGGATAGGCCAGCAGCCCGCGCCGGCGACCGCGTCCGGGCAGCAGCCCGCGCCCACCGGTGGTCAACGCGGCCTCGAACCGCTGCTCGTCGAGCCTCAGGGCGGGTCCTGCCACGGGAACGTACGCGGTGGCCGCTCCCCTCGCACGGGCGTACTCCCGCAGGCCGTTCACGGAGTTGTGGTTGTCCAGCGCCATCACCAGCCGGCTGCGCCGATCGAACGGATAGGCCTCGCCCACCAGGCGCAGCGCACCCGTCGCGTTCGGCGTGAAGATCACCGCGTACTCACCGGGGTCCGCCCGGAAGTGGCGCAGCACCGCCTGCCGGGCCTCTGAGAGCAGCAGGCCCGAGGCGCGTGAGGCAGGGCTCTCCGAGTGCGGGTTGCCGAACAGGGCACCGGTGATCCGCGCCGCACTCCCGCTGACGAGGGAGCTCGGGGGCAGGCCGGCCCCCGTGTGGTCCAGATAGGTGTGCCCCCCGGCGTCGAGGTAGCCGAACTCGCGGGCACGTAAGCGTGCGAAGTCCCGCGCCTCCCCGTGCCCGTCGCCGTGCGTGCCGTCGATGGTCCGTATGTCCGCCACGATCCCCCCTGTGTCCTGCCGTCCCGGCCCGTCGCGCGCACGGGACGTGCCCTTGTCCTCGGCATCTTCCGCCCGGCCGGCGACGGACCACCCGCCCGGCGAAAGCGGTGTCCGCCCCCGCGGAGCCTTCCCCGGGCCGCCACGCTTCACGTCCGTCACTGTGGCCCCTACGGCACCGCGGCCCTGTCACACCCCCGCAACGATCACCTGCGAGAATCGAACACAGCACCGCCGTACGGCAGACATGCCACGGATCCTGGAGGAGCCCTGTGCCGCCGACCTCGCAACCGCTGCAGAAGCTGGGATTCCTCACCATCGGCCTGTTCGACGAGGCCGATCCCGGTCGCGGGCACGAGTCGACGCTGGAGATCATCGAACTGGGCGAGCGGCTCGGCTTCGACAGCGCCTGGGTGCGCCACCGTCATCTGCAGTTCGGGATCTCCTCGCCCGTCGCCGTGCTCGCGGCCGCCACCCAACGCACGCAGCGGATCGAGCTCGGGACCGCGGTCATCCCACTGGGCTGGGAGAACCCGCTGCGCCTCGCCGAGGACCTGGCCACCGTCGACATCCTGTCCGGCGGCCGGCTCAACCCCGGCATCAGCGTCGGCCCCCCGATGCACTACGACCAGGTCAAGCGGGCGCTCCACCCGGACACCGCCGGCATGGAGGACTTCGGCTACGAACGCGTGCAGCGGCTGCTGGACTTCGTGCGCGGGAAGCCGGCCACCGACTTCAGCGGTGTCGAGGGCTTCGAGGTGTTCTCCGAGCGGGTCCAGCCGCACTCCCCCGGCCTGGGCAGGCGCATGTGGTACGGCGGCGGGAGCCTCCGCTCGGCACGGTGGGCGGGCGAACACGGGATGAACCTGCTGACCAGCAGTGTCGTGAAGGCGGAGGAGTCGGAGGACTTCGCCGAGGTGCAGCTCTCGCACATCCGCGCGTTCCGCGCCCATCACCCCGAGGGCGAGCGCGCCCGGGTCTCGCAGGGGCTCGTCGTGATCCCCACCGACGGTGCGACGTCCGAACAGCGCGCCAGGTACGAGGGGTACGCGGCGAAGCGGATGCCGCGCACGGCAACGCCGCAGGGCCCCGGCCGGCTGATGTTCGCGCCCGACCTCGTCGGGCCGTCCGAGCAGATCGCCGAACAGTTGTATGCGCACGCCGCGTTCCGGGAGGTCCACGAGGTGGCGTTCGCCCTGCCGTTCACCTTCGAGCACGAGGACTACGTACAGATCCTCACGGACATCGCCACCCGGCTCGGACCGGCGCTCGGCTGGCGGCCGGCCGTCTGAACCCCGGGCGGCGGCGCGGCCCCGGTCACGTCACGTCGGGCCGCCCGTGCGATCTTTCGCACGGGCGGCCGACAGGCGATGCTTGCCCCGAGAGGCCCGCACGAACGACGGACGGAGCCCGCATGACCGGGGACAGCGGTACGGAGATCGAGCCGAGGCCCGTCGCGGGCCATATCGGCGCCGAGATCACGGGGGTAGATCTGGCCGGCGACCTGGACGACGCGGCGGTGGCCGCGATCCGGTCCGCCCTGCTGCGCTGGAAGGTCGTGTTCTTCCGGGACCAGGAACTCGACCACGCCGCGCACATCGCGCTCGCCCGTCGGTTCGGCGAACCGGTGATCCTGGGCAAGCGCGGGAGCGCCTCACCGCAGGACCACCCCGAGGTCGAGACCACGGCCGACCGGCTGGAGCTCGGCGGGCGCTACGGCATGGACCACGACGAATGGCTGCGCCGCAGGCGCCACTCGCTGTTGAGGGGCTGGCACTGCGACCACGGTGCCCGTGTCGATCCGCCCGCCGCGACCATCCTCCGCGCCGAGACGGTGCCGCCCTACGGCGGGGACACCCAGTGGTCCAACCTGGCGGCCGCCTACGCCGGGCTCTCGGAACCGCTGCGGGCCTTCGTCGACGGGCTGCGCGCCGAGCACCGGCTGGGCGTCGGCTACCAGGCGCGACCCGGCGACGACGCCTATCTGCGACATCTCCTCGACCATCAGGTGGCGACGGAGCACCCGCTCGTACGGGTGCATCCCGAGACGGGCGAGCGGGTGCTGTTCGTCAACGGCTACTACCTCGAGCAGATCACGGGCCTCTCGCGCGCCGAGAGCGCACACGTCCTGCAACTGCTCCTGGAGCAGGCCACGCGTCCCGAGTACACGGTCCGCTTCCGCTGGGAACCGGGCAGCGTCGCCTTCTGGGACAACCGGGCCACCATCCACCTCGCCCCCGGGGACCTGGTCACCCCCGGGCATCCCCGGATCATGCACCGCGTGATGCTCGCCGGAGACGTACCGGTGGGGCCCGACGGCAAGCCGTCGGCGCCCATCACCGGTACGGAGCCCGGCCGTTGGTGACGCGGCGGGAGGCCGCCGGCGCTCCGAGCCGGCTGTTCACGGCGTCGTCGCCGCGCAGACGCCCCGCGCACGGACGGAGCGGTGGACCGGGGAATGTTCGCTGCGGCGAATCCTCCGTCTGCGACCGGAACCTCCTGCTGCCACTTCCTGTGCGCTCCTTGTCGTATTCCGCCGCATCCGGCGGCAACCTGGGCTAGATTCGAGCACCGCCGATCCCGCATCCATCGGCGACGTCGCAGAGAGACTCGGGGGCGGCGCATGCGCGACTTGGGGAACGTCCGGGCGGCCGCCCAGGACACGACCGGATGGCCCGTCATGGCCGGAGGGCTCGCCGACAGCGTCTTCGACCGGGCGGCCCGGGACCCGCTTCTGCCGCAGATCGCCCGTCGTGGCGCCGACGGCACCTGGACGACGGTGACGGCGATCGAGCTGCGGGACGAAGTGGTCGATCTGGCCAAGGGACTCGTCGCCTCGGGCATCCGTCCCGGCGACCGGGTGGCCATCATGGCGCGCACCCGTTACGAGTGGACCGTGCTCAGCTGCGCCCTGTGGGCGGTCGGGGCCGAGGTCGTGCCGATCTACCCGACGTCCTCGCACGAACAGGTCGAGTGGATCCTCAGGGACTCGGACTCGGTCGCCGTGCTGGTCGAGGACGAGCACGGAGTGATGACCGTGGGGTCCGTGTGCGCCTCGCTGCCCCGGCTGCGCCACGTCTGGCAGTTGGACACCGGCGCGCTCAGGGCACTCGTGGAGCGCGGCCGTCCGGTACCGGCCACGACCGTGGACTCGTTGCGCCGGATCGTGCTGCCCGACTCGACCGCGGTCATCGCCTACACCTCGGGCACGTCCGGACACCCCCGCGGATGCGCGCTCAGCCATCGCAATCTGGCCGGCGCGGGCGACACGAGGCTGGCCGGGTGGGGTCACACCTGGGCTCCGCCCGGCGAGCAGCCGTCCACCGTCGTGTTCCTGCCCTTCTCCCATGTGTACGGGCTGATGGTCCAGGTGCTCTGCCTGCGGGGCGGTCTGCTCATGGGCCACGAACCCGAACTCCGCGCGGACGTCCTCGCCGAGTCCCTGCTGACCTTCCGTCCCACCTACCTGTGCGCGGTCCCGTTCGTCTTCGAGAAGCTCTACAAGAACGCCCTCCGCGCCGCCCAGCAGGCGGGCCGGGGCGCCCTGTTCGAGCGGGCCGTGCGCACGGCACAGGACTACGCCCTGGCGACGGAGCGGCAGCGGCTGGGCACGGGGCCCGGACCCGGTCTCGACCTGAAGCTCCAGCACAGCCTCTACGAGAAGGCGGTCTACCGGAAGGTGCGCGCCGCCCTCGGCGGGCGGGTGTGCGGCGCCGTGTCCGGCGGATCGCCGCTCAGCCGTGAACTCGCCCTGTTCTACGAGGGGATCGGCATCTACGTGCATGACGGGTACGGGCTGACCGAGACGGGCGGAGGGATCACGGCCCAGCCGCTCGGGCGGGAGAAGTCCGGCACCGTCGGGCTCCCGCTGCCGGGCATCGACGTGCAGGTGGCACCGGACGGGGAGATCCTCGTACGCGGCCCGTCGGTCTTCCAGGGGTACGTGAACGACGATCTGGGCACACACGCGGCGCTGCGCGAGGGCTGGCTGGCGACGGGCGATCTCGGGCACCTCGATCCGGAGGGATACCTGTCCATCACGGGCCGCAAGAAGGACATCATCGTCACGAGCGGCGGGAAGAGCGTCGCCCCGGCGGCCCTCGAGGAGCGGCTGCGCATGCACCCGCTCATCCACCAGGCGGTGGTCGTCGGCGACAACCGGCCCTGCGTGGGTGCCCTGATCACCTTGGACCCGGAGTTCGTGACGCACTGGCGCGGCGCGCTGTTCATGCCGGGGGGAGCCCCGGCGGGCGAGGCGCGGGAGGCGAACGCGCTGCGCCAGGAGGTCGCCCGTGCCGTGGCCGCCGCGAACACCACGGTGTCGCGGTCCGAGTCCATCCGGGTCTTCCGCGTCCTTCCGGAGCCCTTCGATGTGTCCAACGGACTCCTGACCCCGTCGATGAAGCTGCGCAGGGACGCCATCGCGCACCGGTACGCGGTCGAGATCGACGGGATGTACCACTCCGCGTCGCGGGTTCCACGGGAGCGGAGGTCCGAGGAACTTCCCCTGTGGGACGACTCCGACGACGTGTTCCGACGCACGAGGTGAGCGGGCGTCAGCCGCTGCGCGGCGGGTCCTGAGGCCGGCACTCACCGCCGCCGCGCCGACCGGCAGACCGTAGGCGCCCCTCGGACGGCGATCCGGCTTCGGCGGTCCCATACGCATCAGCCGGAAGCGGCGACGCCGCCCGGCACGCTGCCTGCCACACCCGGGGGCCGGTACGGCGGGTGCTCACCGCCGCCGCGCCGACCGGCCGGGCGCCCCCGCGGACGGCGACCCCGGCGGCGCCCGCCCGACCCGTGCCGGGCCGGGCACATGCCGGGCCCGGCGCGGCCGGCCTGGGCCCTCGCCCCGCCGCATACTCCCGGACCACCCGCCACGGACCGCGGTGCCCCGCGACCGGCTTCGCCGCGCCGGGGGTGTCAGGTGCGACGGCCGCGGCCCCCTCACCGAGCCGTCCGGATGCGCGTCGGGGGCAGTGCGGCGCATTCTTGCTGTGATACCTCACCCGACGGCTCGGGACGAAGGCAGACCGATGCAAGGGAGCGCCGAGCGCGTGGACAGCGCACCCGGGACACCGACCGCTGTGCTGACCGGCGCCGTGACGGACGCGATCCAGGCCGTGGCCGGCTTCGCGGGCGGGGTCTACCTGCGCGCCAGCACGCCCGCGGTACTGCGCCTCGCGGTGCTCGCCGGGCTGCCGGGACCGCTGTTCCGGCCGTGGTCGCGAGTGCACATGGACCGGCAGCTTCCCGTCGCGGACGCCTACCGGCTCCGCACACCCGTCGTGCTCACCGACGCCGAGGACACGATGCGGCGCTACCCGCAGTTGGCGGCCGGTCTGCCGTTCCGCTTCGGTTCGGTGTACGTGCCCGTCATGAGCGGTACAACGGCGTACGGCGTCCTGGCGGTGCTGAGACCCCCGCTCCCGGAGGCCCCCGAGGCGCTGCCCCACCGGACCAGGGTCACGGCGGTCGCAGAGCGCCTGGGGGGCGCCCTGCGCGCCCTGGAACAGGACGGGGCTCCGTTGCACTGGGACGGGGACCCGATGGGCGTACGGCTGCCCTCCCACGGTCTGCCCCAGGGTTTCATCGGGCACTTCGTCTGGGACCCCACCGACTCCTCGGTCACCGCCGACGCCACGTTCTGGGACATGACCGGCGGCGCGAAGGACGACGCGGCCCGCTCACCCGAGGCCCTCGCCTCGGCCATCTCCCCCGACGACGCGCACCTGGTGCTCGGTGCGCTGCGGGAGACCGCCGCCGGTTCACCGCCGTCGCGTCCGCTCGGTGTGCGCACCGAGAACGGCGGTCATCTGATGCTGGAGTTCTGGACCGAGGGATCGACCCGGCGGGAGTACCGCGTCGGCGGACTGGTGATCGACCGGGGGGCGGGGCAGGCCGCGCAGGAGGCCACCGATCTGCTGCCCGACGGTCTCTTCGCCTTCGACCGCCTCGGGCTGATCACCTACGCCAACCCCTGCGCCGCCGACCTGCTCGGCCGGCCGCAGGCGGAGCTCGTCGGCCGGACCCTGTGGGACGCCGTCCCCTGGCTGGGGCGCCCCGCCTACGAGGAACGGCTGAGAGCGGCCCTGATCACGCCGGAGCCGGTGCACTTCCATGTGCTGCGCCCCGGCTCGGGCACCGTACGGGGCGACGACGGGGACTGGCTCACCCTCTCGGTCTACCCCGGCGCGGACGTCCTGACCTGCCGGATGGTGCCGCTCGGGCACACCGCGGAGGCACCCTCCATGGGTGAGCCCGCGGCGCCGGAGGGGCCGCTGTCGGTCGGGGAGGCCCCCACCCCCGTGTACCGGCCCATCGTGCTCGCGATGGCTCTGTCCGAGGCCGTCACCGCGCGCCAGGTGTCCGAGGTGGTGATGCGGGAGTTGCTGCCCGCCTTCGGCGGGACCCGGCTGGCCATCTACCTGATGCAGGAGCGGCATCTGCACCTGGCCTGGGAGACCGGCTTCCCACCGCGGTTCCTCTCGCAGTTCGACGGCGTGGGGCTCGACGCCAAACTGCCGGGTGTGGAGACGCTCAATTCCGGCCGACCGTTGTTCTTCGAATCGATGCAGCAACTGGAGGCCGCCTATCCGGACATGCCGCTCGACACCCCGGTGGGCTCGCGGGCGTTCCTGCCGCTGATCGCCTCCGGGCGGCCGGTCGGTGCATGTGTGCTCGGCTTCGAACGGCCGCGCACCTACAGCGCCGAGGTGCGCACGGTGCTCACCGCGCTCGCCGGTCTGATCGCCCAGGCCCTGGAGCGGGCCCGGCTCTACGACTCCGAAGCCGCACTGGCGCGCGGTCTGCAGGAGGCACTGCTCCCGCACCGGCTTTCGGAGCATCCGCAGGTGGAGACGGAGGGTTGCTATCTGCCCGGCACCCAGGGCATGGATGTCGGCGGCGACTGGTACGACGTCGTCGAGGCCGGCGACGGCCTGGCCCTGGTCATCGGAGACGTGCAGGGCCACGGAGTTCAGGCGGCCGCCACGATGGGCCAACTGCGCAGCGCGGTCCGGGCTTTCGCGCTCCGCGACAACGCCCCGCACCAGGTGATGGGCGGAACCAACCGGCTGCTCATCGACCTCGATCCCGGCCAGTTCGCGAGCTGCTGCTACATCCGGCTGGACCCGGACACCGGCTACGCACGCGCCGTGCGGGCCGGGCACACGCAGCCCCTGCTGCGCCATCCGGACGGCCGGGCGGAGGTCCTCGATCTGCCCGGCGGGCTGGTGCTCGGGGTGGATCCGCAGGCCCGCTACCCGGTGACGCATCTGCGACTGGAACCCGGGGCCGTCCTGGCGCTCTACACCGACGGGCTCGTCGAGCAGCCGGGCCACGACATCGACGAAGGGGTCGAGGCCCTGCGCAAGGCGCTCGCGGGCAAGTGCGCGGCCGACGGCCCCGGCCCCTCCCTGTCGGACATCGGGGACCGGCTCATGGAACGTGCCCGGCGGGCCGCCGACCGCCCGGACGACATCGCGCTCCTGCTCGCCACACGCCGCCACGAGCCTCCCGGAACCGCCCACGCCTAGCACGCCGGGCGTCCTCTCGTCCTCGTCCAGCCCCGCCGTCCCGGCAGTCGTGGTGCGCCCCCGGCGGTTCCCGTCCATGATCCGGCCGCCTGTTGACGCAGGCGCCGTCCGGGTGCGGTGATGCTCCTCGGCACGACGACCGACCATGAGGCGAGGACAGTCCTTCGATGGCTCTGCAGATCAGCGCGACCAATCCGGAGCACCCCGCACTCCTGCTCGACCTGCCCTGGCAACTGCCTCTGGAGCAGTGGCCCGAGCAGGTTCTCGTGCCGCTGCCGCGCGGCATCTCCCGGCACGTGGTGCGCTACGCGCGGGCCGGCTCGGAGGTCGTGGCGGTCAAGGAACTGGCCGAGCGGCCCGCGGTGCGGGAGTTCGAGCTGCTGCGGGACCTGGACCGGCTCGGCATCCCGGCGGTGGACCCGCTCGCCGTGGTCACCGGTCGCGCCGACGGGAACGGTGAACCCCTCGAACCGGTGCTGATCACCCGGCATCTGGGCGGTTCGATGCCGTACCGGTCGATGTTCGAGACGACGCTGCGGCCCGCCACCATGCACCGGCTGATGGACGCGCTCGCCGTGCTTCTGGTGCGGCTGCATCTCGCCGGATTCGCCTGGGGCGACTGCTCGCTCTCCAACACCCTGTTCCGACGGGACGCGGGCGCGTACGCCGCGTATCTGGTGGATGCCGAGACCGGGGAGCTGCATCCGAGGCTGAGCTCCGGACAGCGCGACTACGACCTCGATCTCGCACGTGTCAACATCAGCGGCGAGCTGCTGGACCTGGAGGCGTCCGGGGCGCTGCATCCGTCCGTGGACGCCATCGAGTTCGGCGCGGAGATCTGCGAGCGGTACACCCGGCTGTGGGTGGAGCTGACCCGCACATCGGTGTATCCGGCCGGCAAGTACCACTACATCGACCGCCGGGTCCGACGACTGAACGACCTCGGGTTCGACGTCGCGGAGATGCAGATCGCGCACTCCAGCAACGGCGACACGGTCACGTTCGTCCCGAAGGTCGTCGACGCGGGGCACCACCAGCGGCAGCTGCTCAGGCTGACCGGACTCGACACCGAGGAGAACCAGGCCCGGCGGCTGCTCACCGACCTCGAGAGCTGGATGGCCACGCAGGACGACTACGCGCCCGGCGATCCCCTCGCCGCCCGACCCGAGGTACTGGCCCACCGCTGGGTGCGGGACGTGTTCCGGCCCACGGTGCGCGCCGTGCCGCCGGAACTGCGGGGCTCGATGGATCCCGCCGAGCTGTACCACGAACTCCTCGAACACCGCTGGTACTTGTCCGAGCGGGCCCAGCACGACATCGGTCTGGACACCGCCGTCGAGGACTACGTCGCGAACATCCTGCCCCGGGTCCGCGGGACGCTGTCCGATGCCGCGGGCGAGGACACGCCGACACCTCCCTCCGCCTGAAGGGACCGGCCTCCGCCCGAACGCCCCATGCGATTCGTTCCGCATGCCGTTGCGCCGCGCCGATGATCCCCGCGCGCGGGACCGCCGGCCGGCGTTGCGATGATGGCGCCCGAAGGCCCGGCCGGATCGCCATCGGCCGGATGACGAAAGTCAGGAGAACAGCACATGACCTCCACCCGTGGGACGTCCGTGGACATCCCCACTCAGGACGGCACTGCCGACGCCTACCTGGCCTACCCGGAGGACGGCAGCCCCCACCCCGCGGTTCTGCTCTACATGGACGCCTTCGGTCTGCGCCCGAACCTGAAGCAGATGGCCGACCGCCTCGCCGGGAACGGCTACACCGTCCTCGTACCCAACGTCTTCTACCGTCAGGGGCGGGCGCCCGTCGTCGAACTGCCCGAGTTCATCGACACGGCCGAGCGCCCGGAGATTTTGCAGCAGATCAGCCCGCTCGTGCAGGCCCTGACGCCCGAGGTGGTCGAACGCGACGCGGACGCCTATCTGCGCTGGCTCGCCGACTGTCCCCAGGCCGCCGACGGTCAGATCGGCATCACCGGTTACTGCATGGGCTCCCGGCTGGCACTGCGCACCGCCGGTGCGCATCCGGAGCGGGTCGCCGCCGTGGCCGGGTTCCACGGCGGACAGCTGGCGACCGACGCCCCCGGCAGCCCTCATCTGGTGGCCGACCGCGTCACCGCCGAGGTCTACTTCGGCCACGCCGACCAGGACGCCTCGATGCCGCCCGAGCAGATCGAGCGGCTGGACAAGGCGCTCACGGAGGCGGGCGTCCGCCACCGCAGCGAGGTGTACCCCGGCGCCCACCACGGCTACACCCAGGCCGACACCTCGAGCTACAACGCCGAGGCGGCGGACCGCCACTGGAGCGAGCTGCTCGCACTCCTGGACCGCACTCTGCGGCGCGCCGACGGCGCGTCGTAGGTCCACCGCCGGGACGGCGGGCCATCGGGCCCGCCGTCCTGCGGCCGCCCGGCGCAGGAGACCCAACGGGCCCGTCCACGGCGTACGGCGGCCAGGGAATCCGCCCCGGCGGGCCCCAGGGCCCCGTCCTGAGGGGTCAGGCCGGCGGGACGACCGCGACCGGGCAGGGCGCGTGGTGGAGCAGCGCATGCGCCACCGAGCCGATCCGCGGGGCCACCACGCGGGAGGAGTGCCGCCCCACCACCACGAGCTGCGCACGAGCGGCCGCGGAGAGCAGCACCTGACCCGCGCTGCCCATCTCCACGTGCTCGGTGACCGGCACGTCCGCAAAGCGCTCCCGCCAGGGCCGCAACGCCTCGTCCAGCGCCTTGCGCTCGTACGGCTCCAGACCGCCGGCCTCGTCGAGCAGCTTCAGCGATGCGGGGCTGTAGGCGAACACGGGCGGCAGGGTCCAGGCCCGCACGACACGGACCGCCGCTCCCCGGGCCGCCGCCGTGGTGAACGCGAACTCCAGCGCGGCAGCGCCGTCGTCCGGCTCCCCGTGCTGGCCGACGACGATCTCGCGGCCCGCCGCCTCGGCCGCCGCCCGGTCGTCGGACCTGACCAGCACCACGGGCCGGGCGGACTCGGCGATCACCTGCCGCCCGACGGAGCCGAGCAGGAAGCCCACGACCGCACCGTGGCCCCGCGATCCGAGCACCACCAGCTCCGCTGCGGCGGCCTCCTCCACCAGGACCTCGACGGGCGGGCCCTCCAGGGCCTCGGCGGTCACGGTCAGCTCCGGGTGGCGCTCGGTGAGCGTCCGCCCGGTCCCCTCCGCGGTCTCCCGGGCCCAGCGCGCCTGGGCGTCCCGGTCCGCGGCCGGGACGATCTCGTACGGCTCCCAGTGCCACGCGTGCACGATCCGCAGCGGCAGACCCCGGCGCACCGCCTCGCGGCCCGCCCAGGCCGCCGCGGCGACGCTCTCCGGTGATCCGTCCACTCCCACGGTGATGGGGCGGGTCATACGGCTGCCTCCCTGTTCATGATCCGACGTGCACACGCTACCGATCCGGGCGCTCACCTGGTTCCGGAGCGAAACCGGACGATCGAACATACGATGGGCGGGACGCCGATGAGTTCGGGGTGGGAGACTTTATGGCACAGGCTGCCAGCGCAGCTGCACGGACCGTCATCCTGACCGTGGACGACGATCCCGGAGTGTCGCGTGCCGTGGCGCGCGACCTTCGGCGCCGGTACGGCGAGTCCTACCGCATCGTGCGCGCCGAGTCCGGTGAGAGCGCCCTCGATGCCCTGCGGGAGTTGAAGCTGCGGGGCGACCTGGTGGCCGTGATCATGGCCGACTACCGGATGCCCGAGATGAACGGCATCGAATTCCTGGAACAGGCCCTGGACGTCTACCCCGGCGCGCGCCGGGTGCTGCTCACCGCGTACGCGGACACCAGCGCCGCCATCGACGCGATCAACGTCATCGACCTCGACCACTACCTGCTCAAGCCGTGGGACCCGCCGGAGGAGAAGCTCTACCCCGTCCTGGACGATCTGCTGGAGGCGTGGCGGACCTCGGACTACCGGCCGGTACCGAGCACGAAGGTGGTGGGGCACCGCTGGTCGGCGCGGTCGTCGGAGGTACGGGAGTTCCTCGCCCGCAACCAGGTTCCCTACCGCTGGTACTCGGTCGACACCCCCGAGGGCCAACGGCTGCTGGCGGCAGCAGGACACAGCGGGGACCGTCTGCCGCTCGTCGTCACCCCGGACGGCACGCCCCTGCTCGAACCGGGTGAACAGGAACTCGCGTCCCACGTCGGGCTGGCCACGACGCCCACCGCGGAGTTCTACGACCTGATCGTCATCGGCGGCGGTCCGGCCGGCCTCGGAGCCGCCCTGTACGGGGCGTCCGAGGGTCTGCGGACGCTGCTCGTGGAGCGGTCGGCGACCGGCGGCCAGGCCGGGCAGAGCTCCCGCATCGAGAACTACCTCGGTTTCCCGGACGGAGTGTCCGGCGCGCAACTGACCGACCGGGCCCGCCGTCAGGCGAAGAAGTTCGGCGCCGAGATCCTCACCGCACGCGAGGTGTGCTCTCTGGAGGTCAACGGGTCGGCGCGCATCGTGCGGTTCTCGGACGGGCCGGCGATCTCGGCACACAGCGTGATCCTGGCGACCGGCGTGACCTACCGGCAGCTCAACGCCCCGGGCCTCGAGAAGCTGACGGGGTGCGGTGTCTTCTACGGTTCGGCGCTGACGGAGGCCCCCGCCTGTTCGGGCCAGGACGTCTACATCGTCGGCGGCGCCAACTCCGCCGGACAGGCCGCGATGTACCTCGCCCGGGGCGCCAAGTCGGTCACCGTGCTCGTCCGGGGCGAGTCGCTGTCCGCATCCATGTCGCACTATCTGATCCAGCAGATCGCCGAGTCCCCCAATATCTCGGTGCGCACCGGAACCGTGGTGGAGGCGGCGCACGGCACCGACCACCTGGAGCAGTTGACACTGCGCGACGTGGTCACCGGTCACACCGAACTCGTCGACGCGCAGTGGCTGTTCGTGTTCATCGGGGCCGCGCCGCTGACGGAGTGGCTGGAAGGGACCGTGCTGCGGGACGAGCACGGGTTCATCCTGACCGGTCCCGACATGACCTGCGACGGGCAGCCGCCGCCCAGCTGGGAGCTCGAACGGCCCCCGTACCATCTGGAGACCAATGTCCCCGGTGTGTTCGTCGCGGGCGACGCGCGCGCCGAGTCCGCCAAGCGGGTCGCATCGGCGGTCGGCGAGGGGGCCATGGCGGTGATGCTCGTCCACCGGTATCTGGAGCAGTCATGAATCCACAGGACGGGGAGCGGTGCGTGGGCGGCCGGACGATGACGTGCGACAAGGAGGAGCTCAGGACGCTCTTCCTGTTCGAGAAGCTCACCGACGACCAGTTGGCACGGCTCTGCCACGAGGGCCGGGTGGAACTGTTCGAACCCGGCCCGGTGTACACCGAGGGCGAACCGGCCACGTGTTTCTTCGTCCTGCTGAGCGGCACGGTGGTGATGTACCGCCGTGTCGGCTCCGACGACGTGGAGATCTCCCGGACGTCACAGCGAGGGGTGTACGCGGGGGCCTTCCAGGCGTACCTGGGCGAGCGGGCCCGGGGGGCGAAGTACAACGGATCGATGCGGGTGACCGAACCCTCACGGTTCTTCGTCCTGCCCTCCGAGACCTTCTCCTCGGTCATGCGGGACTGGTTCCCGATGGCGGTGCATCTGCTGGAGGGCCTGTTCTTCGGCAACAAGAACACACAGCAGATCATCAACCAGCGGGAACGGCTGCTGGCACTCGGTTCCCTGTCCGCGGGACTCACCCATGAGCTCAACAACCCTGCCGCGGCCGCCGTGAGCGCGACGGCGGCGCTGCGGGAGCGGGTCGCCGGGATGCGGCACAAGCTGGGCATGATCGCCGCCGGGCGGTACGAGCCGGAGGCGCTGCTGACCCTGGTCGACATCCAGGAGCGGACCGCGGAACAGGTCGCCAAGGCGATGCCGGTCAGTCCGCTGGAGGCGTCCGACCGTGAGGACGCGATCGGCGACTGGCTCGAGGACCACGGCATCCAGGGCGGCTGGCAGCTGGCTCCCACGTTCGTCCAGGCCGGTCTGGACACCGACTGGCTCGACCAGGTCGAGGCGGCCGTCGAGGAGGGGGCGCTGGAAAGCGCGATCCGGTGGCTCAACTACACGGTCGAGACCGAGCTGCTGATGAACGAGATCGAGGACTCCACGACCCGGGTGTCCACCCTGGTCAATGCCGCCCGTCAGTACTCCCAGCTCGACCGGGCGCCGTACCAGGTCGTCGACGTCCACGAACTTCTCGACAGCACCCTGCTGATGCTCTCCGGAAAGATCGGCCGTCGGATCACCGTGGTCAAGGAGTACGACCGCACCCTGCCGAGCATTCCCGCCTACCCCGGCGAGCTCAACCAGGTGTGGACGAACATCATCGACAACGCGGTCTCGGCCATCGAGGAATCGGGTGGTGACGGCACGCTGACCGTGCGGACGTCGCGCGACCGCGACCGGCTGCTCGTCGAGTTCTGCGACACGGGCCCCGGTGTGCCGTCGGAGATCCGCAACCGTATCTTCGACCCCTTCTTCACCACCAAGCCGGTGGGTCAGGGAACCGGGCTCGGCCTGGACATCTCCTGGCGCATCATCGCCAACAAGCACCACGGCAGCCTGGACGTCCAGTCGGTGCCGGGCGACACACGGTTCCAGGTGCGGCTGCCACTGACCGCCGCGGAGTCCGACGTCGCCGAGCAGAGCGCCGAACCCCAGCCGGCTCCCGAACCGTCACCGGAGGCAAGATGAGCACTGTGAACGGAATCGAGCCCAGCGTCCCGCCGAGCGGCAGTGGTTGCGTGGAGTGCAACGAGGCGGGCGGTTGGTGGTTCCATCTGCGGCGGTGCGCGCAGTGCGGGCACATAGGCTGCTGCGACGACTCTCCGGCCAAGCACGCCACTGCCCACTTCCACGCCACCGGGCATCCGGTGATCCGTAGCTTCGAGCCGGACGAAGGCTGGTTCTGGGACTTCACCACCTCCCAGCTGTACGAGTCCGGGCCGGATCTGGCTCCCCCCGCCTGCCACCCCGAGGACCAGCCCGTGCCCGGGCCGGAGGGTCGGGTACCGGCCGACTGGGCGGAGACGCTGCGCTAGGGCCTTTCGTCTGGATCAGATCGGCTGAGAGAGACTGCGCCTTTCGGTCGACCCGAGCGGGGCGGGACAGGCCCGTAGATCGCACACGGCCTGCCCCGGCAGTTCCCGCGCCACAACGGGGTGTCCCCCCTTCTCCCGAGAGCCGGCGGCCCCGGAAGTCGCGGTCACCGGATTTCCCGCGCCCGCACATGCGAGGGTGGAGGCGGAACGACAGCCGCATCGTGGCGGATGGAACTGTCATGGGAGGTAGGGGCGTTGATCGGGATCTCGGACATTCACGCGGCCGCGGAGCGCATCGCCGGGCACGTCGTACGCACGCCGACGGTGGAGAGCCCCGGGCTCACCGCACTGCTCGGCGCCCCCGTGACCGCCAAGCTCGAACTGCTGCAGCGCACCGGTTCCTTCAAGGCGCGGGGCGCGACGGCGCGGCTGCTCACGCTCGGCGAGCGGGAGCGGGCCGCGGGAGTGGTGGCGGTCAGTGGCGGCAACCACGGGATCGCGCTCGCCGTCATGGCAGCCGCCCTGGAGGTGAAGGCGACGGTCGTGATGCCACGGACCGCGCCCGCACGATCGGTCGAGATCGTGGAGTCGGCTGAGGCCTCGCTGCATCTGACGGACGGGATGGACGAGGCGTTCGCGCTCACCGCGCGGTTGCGGGGCGAAGGCCTCACTCTTGTGCACCCGTTCGACGACCCGGAGGTGATCGCCGGACAGGGCACCGTCGGCCTCGAGTTCGCCGAGGACGCCGGCGAGTTGACCGACGTTCTGGTGAGCGTCGGGGGCGGCGGGCTCATCACGGGAGTGGCCGCGGCGCTGCACGCCCTGCGGCCCGGTATCCGTGTGTGGGGGGTGGAGACGGAGGGTGCAGAGGCCATGTCCCGTGCACTGGCGGCGGGCGGTCCGGTACCGGTCGAGCTGTCCTCGGTCGTGACCACGCTGAGCGCACCCTCGGTCTCCCAACTGACGTACGACCATGCGTCGACCCTGGTCACCGAGGTCCTGCTGGTGTCGGACCGGGACGCGGTCCGCGGCAGCCTGGAACTGGCCGAGCACGCCGGGGTGTGGACGGAGCCCGCCGCGGGCTGCCTGCTCCCCGCGGCCCGGCAGGTGCGGGAGCGTGTCGGCGAAGGGGTCCGGCTGGGTCTGGTGGTCTGCGGCCGCAACGCGACCGTAGCGGACATCATGGGGTGGGCCGATCGCTTCGGGCTGCGCTGACCGGTGCCGAGCCCTCCCGGGAGATGAGAGGCGCCCGACAGCGGCGCAGCGGGCCGCCGCGAAGGGGGGTCGTGTGCCAACGGGCCGTGAAGGTGCGGTCGTCCAGTGCGCAGTTCACCGTCAGACGGTGCGGCGTCTGCAGGAAGACGACGTCGACTCGCAGGGTGCCCGGGGCCGTCCAGCCACCGCTCACCGCCGTGGGGACCGCACCCTCGTCCACGGCCCATCCCGAGTCGGGAAGGCGCAGGGCGAGACGCTCCTCGCCTTCCACGAGCGTCACCGTCCAGGCGCCGTCCGCCGAGGTGACCTCGACCTCCGTCAACGTCGGCTGGTCCGCTGAATGGCCGCCCAAGGGCGTGAAACGGGCGTCGCGCCAGGAGCCGGGGGCGGCCGGCGGCCCGGGGTCCGCGACCACCGGTGGCAGTGCCAGCCGGTCGAGGCGTTCCTGGAGCGCCTTGTCCTCCTTGGCGCGGCCGGCGAGCGGGGCGGGGCCGAGGGCGGGCAGCAGATGACGCCACATCGCGTCGAGGAGTTTCTGCGTCTGCCGGGTCGCCGCTGTCGTCGCGATGACGGTGTCGTGCTCGGGCAGGACGACGCAGAACTGACCGTAGGCCCCGTCGCCCCGGTACCCGTGCCGTGACATCCAGAACTGGAAGCCGTACCCCTGCTGCCAGTCCGAGGCGGCGCCCTCGGCCGTCCCGTCGGCGTTGGAGATGTGCGACCGGGACGCCTGCGCCACCCAGGAGGACGGCAGCAGTCGCATGCCCTCCCAGACGCCGTCCTGCAGGTACAGCAGCCCCAGCCGGGCGATCGCGTCCGTGGTGGCGTGCAGTCCGCTGAACCCGAGGTCCCGGCCTCGCGGATGCTGGATCCAGGAGATCTCGCCGATGCCCAGCGGGTCGAGGATCCTCGGGCGCAGGTACTCGGTCAACGACTGTCCGGACAGCCGCTGTACGAGTGCGGCCAGCGTGTAGGTCGTGGGCTGGTTGTACGCGAAGACGGTACCGGGATCGCGGTCCGGGGGGATCAGCAGGAAGCCGCGGACGGGTTCGGCGCGGTCACGCCCGAAGGCCTCGGTGTCGGTCTCGGCGAGGTGCCCGCTGGCCATGGAGGCGATGTGCCGGACCAGCATGGCGCGGCTGCGCGGGTCGGTGATGTCCGCCTGGAATTCCGGGAAGTACGAGACGACGGGTGCGTCGAGATCGAGCAGTCCTTCGGCGACGGCCACTCCGGCCGCCGTCGAGGTGAAGCTCTTGCTGAGGGAGTACAGCAACTGCAGGCGTCCGGCGGTGTACGGCGCCCACCAGCCCGAGGCGACCAGGTGGCCGTGGCGCAGGATCATGAGGCTGTGGGGCTCGATGTCGGAAGCCGTCTCGACCGCATCGAGGAAGGCCTGGATCCCGCGGGCGTCCACCCCTTGCTCGGCGGGGTAACTGACGGGCAACGGGCGGGTCCTCATGCGGCTGGCCTCCTGGAACGCTGCGGTCGGGCGGTCGCGACAGCGGTTCGCTGTACGCGCCATCCTTCCGCCGGGGGCCCGGGCCTGTCCACGGCGCGGATCGGGGTCGCGGGGCCTGCCCCAACTCGGCCGCGGCGCGGGATGGTTGACGGTACACCGCCATAATGATCGGGTGATCGACTCTTCCCCCACACCCTTCCCCCCATCCGGTCGGCACGTCCCCGTCGTCATAGTCGGCGCGGGGCCCGCCGGGCTGGCTCTCGCCAACGTCCTGCGAAGCGCCCGTGTCGACTGTGTCGTCCTCGAGGCCGAGAGCAGGCAGTTCATCGAACAACGACCCCGGGCCGGGTTCATCGAGGAATGGGCGGTGCGCGCGCTGGAGCGCCACGGACTGGCCGCTCGCCTGCTGGAACAGGCGCAGACGCACACGGAGTGCGAGTTCCGCATCGGCGGCGAGCGCCTCAGGTTCGGCTACACGCAGGTGTCCGGCCACCGCCACTTCGTCTATCCGCAGCCGCTGCTCGTCACCGACCTGGTCCGGGAGTACGCGGACACCAAGGGCGGCGACATCCGGTTCGGCGTCCGCGACGTGGAGTTGCACGACGTCGACGGCGAGACGCCTTCGGTGTCGTACACGGACCCCGACTCGGGCGAACGCCGCCGGATCACCTGCGATGTGATCGCCGGCTGTGACGGCGCCCGCGGCGTGACCCGGGCCTCGCTGCCGCCCGATCGCGCGCACACGGCGCGGCTCGACTACGGCGTGGGCTGGCTGGCTCTGCTCGCGGAGGCCCCGCCGTCGTCGGACTGCGTGGTCTTCGGGGTCCATCCCCGCGGTTTCGCCGCGCACATGGCCCGCGGCCCGCAGGTCACGCGCTACTACCTCGAGTGCCCACCGGGCGACGACGCCGCGAACTGGTCGCACGAGCGGGTCTGGTCCGAACTGCGCACGCGGCTGTCCGTGGCGGGTGCCGCACCGCTGACCGAGGGGCGGTTGATCGAGAAACGTGTGCTGGACATGCACAACTACGTGGTGCAGCCCATGACGTACGGAAGGCTGTTCCTTGCGGGAGACGCCGCCCATCTGGTGGCACCGATCGCCGCGAAGGGCATGAACCTGGCCCTGTACGACGCGCTGACGCTCGCCGACGCCCTCGTCGCGTACTTCCACGAGGGCGACACCGGCGGGCTGCGCGGCTACTCCGCCGCCTGTCTGCGCCGGGTGTGGGAGTACCAGGAGTTCTCCGAGTGGTTCGCGGAGCTGCTGCACGGGCCGTCCTCGCAGGACCCCTTCCGGGCCGGCAACGCCGGTGCCAGGCTGCGGCGGCTGTTCGACTCCCCTGTCGCGGCGGCCGCGTTCGCCGAGTCGTACATCGGCGCGGGTGGCGAAAGTAACCGCAGGTAACCTACTGACGGGTAGTCAAGCGCCGCGTTTTCGCACGTACAAGCGGACGTCAGCGCGGCCGGGGAAATCCCGCCATGGAAATCGCCTTTCTTTGAACACCCACCGTCACGTCCGCCGTACAACCGGGAAACGGAGAGTCCGGTGCGCAGCGAAGGATGACGATGGACCACGGGCAGCTCCACACACGAGAGTTGATCGCCGGGCGGTACCGGGTGCTCGAGGCCGTCCACGAGGAGGAGGGACGGTCCGTCTGGGTCGGTGAGGACGTGGAGTCCGGACGGCCGGTGTCGCTCACGGGGTCGCGCCTGGCACCCGTTCGGTCCGAGGACACCGTGCGGCGCACCGTCGCCCGGATCCTGCACGAGTCGGGGGCCATGGAACTGCTGTGTCCCGGCCGGGTCGCCGTGGTCCTCGACGTCGTCGAGGACCACGGCGACCTGTGGACCGTGACCGAGCGGATCGACGGCACACCTCTCGGGGTGATCCTGGCCCGCGGCCCCCTCGACCATGTGTGGGCCGCCAGGATCGGCCTCGGCATCCTCGATGTGCTGGAGGCCGCCCACCGCCGCGGGGCGACCCATGGAGACCTGAGCCCGGGCCAGGTGTTCGTGCGGCAGGGCGGCACCGTCGTGGTGACGGGCTTCGGGCTGATCGGCGCGTCCGTCACCCAGCGGGTCACCGCCCCCGCGTACGCCTCCCCCGAGCAGGCCCGTGGGTCGAGCGCGGGACCGGCGGCGGACCAGTGGGCCCTGGGAGCGCTGTTGTACGCGATGGTGGAGGGTCGTGCGCCGGTCAAGGACCGGGGGCCGGTCGAGTCGACGCTGCGCGCGGTCGACCGGCTGCCGTTCCGCCACCCGGTGAACGCCGGTCCGCTCGCTCCTGCCGTCACCGGTCTGCTGCGCCGCGACGCCCTGGAACGGGTGCCGGAACCGGCGGTGCGCGCCTCGCTGACGCGCGTCCTGAACGAGGAACCGGACGAGCCCACGCACGAGACGCCGCTGCCGCGTCTTCGAAACGCGTGGCCGTTCGTCCGGCGAGCGGGGCGGGCAGGGCGCGGCCTGTCGGTGCGCCGCTCGGTGCTGGTGGGTGCCGGTCTTGTGGTCGCGGCCTCCGTGGCCCTCCTCGTCGCGGTGGGCCGACCGGAGGGCGGCACATCGGCGGCCGGTACCGGTCCTTCACGTTCCGGAGCGCCCGCGACGCCTGCCGATCCGACGGGCGGCGGCACCGATCGGCAGACGCCTCCCCCGTCCTCCGGCGCCACCAGGGACCCGAACGCGGGCTTCGGCCGCCACGTGGCACCGGAGGGCTTCTCCGTCGACCTGCCGCAGGGGTGGGAACGCATCCGTACGGAGAGCGCCGCCGAAGACACCTACAGGGTGACGTTCGGCGCGAGCGGGGATCCGCGCACGCTGACGGTCACCTCCGGCGTGCGTCTCGCCCCGGACCCGGTGGCCGTCTGGCAGAGCCTGGAGCCGTCACTGAAGGGCACATACGCCGACTACGCACGCCTGGGCGACATCAGGCCCGTCACCTACCGGGGCTACAGGGGCGCGGACATGGAGTGGCTGTCCACGGTGAGCGGGGTCCGCGTGCACACCTTCGGCCGCGGCTTCCTCGTCGGCGACGGCCGCGGCTTCTCCCTGCGCTGGACCACCCCCGCCGCCGACGCCCGGAGCGCGGTCGACCAGCAGGCGCTGAAGGTCTTCCTGCGGACCTTCCGTCCGACGGGGTTGTGACGCCACGCCGTCCGAGCATCCCGCGGTTCTGCGGCACGGTCCGCGCCCCCGTGCGGACCGGACCACAGAAGTCATGGGGGGCCGGGGCGCCGATCACCGATGAGGCCGGACCGGCGGTTCATCCACGGCTCTCCGGGACGCGACGCTCCCCCGTACGCCCGGCGAGCCACAGTGCGACCGCCTCCGCGATCGGCTGGCCCGTCTCCAGTTCGACGAAGCCGAACTGCCCTGCCTGGTTGCACTCGAGGAACCACCACAGTCCGTCCTCGTCCTCCGCGAAGTCGAAGGCGGCATAGGCGAGTCCGGACAGCGCCAGGTACTCCTGCACGGACTTCGCGATGCGGTCGGGCACCGCCGTGGTCCCCCATGCGTACCCCGTGTCGCCGTACCGTCCGTCGACCTGTCCGGGTGCCGACCTCTTGCGGGCGCCGAACAGCCTGGGCCCGACACAGGTCAGCCGGATGTCGGCACTCTTGGGGACGTAGCGCTGGAGCAGCGCGGGTCCGGCCGCGACGGTGGAGAAATCGGCGCCGGGTCCGATGAGCGTGGTCGGCAGCGCCGACGCGGGGTCGCCGGGCGGCGGTCCCGAGGCCGACTTCACGACCACGTCCCGGTACTCCTCGGCGAACTGCTGGGCCACCCGCGGGGCGGTGGTGATGACCGTCGGCGGCACGGCGAAGCCGCTGAGGTGGGCGATCCGCAACTGCCACGGCTTGTAGCGGGCCTGGTCGGCGTTGCGAGGGTGGTTCATCCACCGTGTCGGGGCGGAGTACAACATGCCGTAAAGGGCCTGCCGCGTTTCGGCGGTCAGCCATGACGACGAATCGCTCGCATGCGCAGCCGGCTCGCCCGGCCGGCGCACCCATACCGAACGCAGGCCCCCCATGCTCAGGACGTGTCCGTTGACCGACAGATGGCCGTCGAAGTCGCCATGGGCGTAGTCGGCGGACAGTACCGCCTTGCCGGGGACGTCCGCGGGATCGAGGCGCATCACGGGCACGCTGCGCAGGTGCAGCTCCGCCACCACCATGTCGGCGGTCACGTCCTGCTCCGATGTGAGGATGAGTACCGTCATCCGGGTACCGCCGTCAGTCGTCGAAATGGGTCTGTGAACCGGCGGTGGACGTCGTCGTGCCGGCCGCCAGCAGCAGCTCGCGGTCGCTCACCGCGGGACGGCCGTCGGGCAGCACGTTCAACTGCATCGAGGAGTCGTAGCGGTACGGCGTCACCACAGCGGGAAGCACCCTGGGCCGGGCGTAGTTGAGGGTGAACGGTCGCACGGGAAACCTCCGCGTTTTTCGGCATGCCTGTTCCCAGACCTTTACGTCTTCCTGGCGTAAGGAATTCACTACTTTCCGCCACATCAGGGTGAAGGTCGCCACATTGCCCGGAGACAACCGCACGGCGCCGAGTGACGTCCCTAAAAGCCGGACACACGCTGATGTCAGTGCCCTCGGCAACAATGCGAACCGAAGATCATCCGCCCCTCCCCGGCCGGACGCCGCCGCCCGTGCCCCGAAAGGCTGACCGCCCATGACGCGCCCTCGGCTCAGTGCCCGTGCCGCCGACGTGCTGCGCCTGATCACTAACCAGCGCGAGCCGGTCTTCCTCACGGTGCACGCCAACGGGCGGCGCCGCTGGGGCCGCTGGCAGTCCGACGGGCGTCCGGTGGCGCTGCCCACGGAGGAGTGCGACGCGCTGCACGCGGCGGGACGGATCGTGCTCGGCGACCCGGTGGTCGACCGGGCCAAGACGACCTACCGGGTGAGGGCCGCCGCACGCGGGACATACCGCACGGCGGCCTCCTTCCTGACGGCATGACGGACGCGGCCGGGGTGTGGATGTGCGCCCCGGCGTGGCGTCGGTGCCGCATCAGCGGTCACGCTCACACGGGGCACCGCCACTGTCCCCTGCGCGGTAACGGTGGCTGCTCCGGGGCACATTGCTCACCGGTCGTCGCCATGATGTGAGCGCTCCTGGCGACAGCGGGCACAGTTCCTAGGGGAACCGCACTCGTCCGGCCCGGCAAGGGAATTCGTTCGAGGCGCCCAACCGGCTCGTGGCACCATGTGCGGCATGACGACAACTCGAAAGGCCCATGCCGCGTAGACGGCCGGGACACATCCGAGCCGCCCTTCCCCGGCGGCCCCGGAACGGCGACACAAAGGCGGTCGTAGACGGTCTGTCACAGCGTGCGCTGTCCGAGGTCGCCCGCCTCGAGCGCACCTGGAACCATCTGCAACCAGGAGACGTCACCAGGGCCGTTCGCACGTGGAGGGCCTACGTCAAGCTCCCGGTGCGCCGGCTGTGGCTCGACCACGAGTCGGGCGATGTGCACTGGTACTGCTGCGAGGATCCCCTGGAAGCCCGCGCTCTCCTGGAGATCGTGCTGCACGCCATGACACCCCGTAGCGCGCGCGAGCTCCGGGTCGTCGTCGGACGATACGACGCCATGTGGAACACCCGCGCTCCGTCGCTTCCCGCGGACGGCCGATGACGGCCGGCCGAGGGCCGACCGGCCGGGGACGCGCCGCCGGCCGGTCTCCCGTACACGCCTACCAGCGGCTCTCGACCTGCTCCTTGATCCGCCGGTCGTAGAGGTCCCGGATCGCGTCCAGGGTGTCCTGCGAGAGTGCGGGAAGCTTGGCGACGGCCGCGTTGGCATGGGCCTGGTCCGCCGAGCGTGCGCCCGGGATCACCGTGGTCACGCCGGGCTGCTGGACGACCCAGGCCAGCGCCAGCTGGGCCGGGGTGAAGCCCTCCGGGGCGAGCGCGGCGAATTCCGCCGCCGCCTCCACACCGGTGGCGAAGTCGACGCCGGAGAACGTCTCGCCCTGGTCGAAGGCCTCGCCGTGCCGGTTGTAGGAACGGTGGTCGTTCGCGGCGAAGACCGTGTCCTTGGTGTACTTGCCGGACAGCAGGCCGGAGGCGAGCGGCACCCTGGCGATGATGCCCACGCCGGCCCGCTGAGCGGCCGGGAGGACCTCTCGCAGCGGCTTCATCCGGAACGGGTTGAGGATGATCTGCACGCTCGCCACGTTCGGCCGGGCGATCGCGGTGAGCGCCTCGTCACAGGTCTCCACACTCACGCCGTACGCGGCGATGCGGCCCTCCTCGACCAGGGTGTCGAGTGCGTCGTAGACCTCGTCGGACGAGTACACGGAGGTCGGCGGGCAGTGGAGCTGCACCAGGTCGATGCGGTCGACGCCGAGGTTGCGCCGGGAGCGGTCGTTCCAGGCGCGGAAGTTGTCCAGGACGTAGTTCTCGGGGATCTGGTCCAGGCGGCGGCCCATCTTGGTCGCCACCAGCACATGCAGATCGGGCCTGCCCAGCAGGAAGGCGGCGATGGTCTGCTCGCTGCGCCCGTCGCCGTACACGTCCGCGGTGTCGAAGAAGGTCACGCCGGACTCGGCCGCCGCCTCCAGCACCTCATGGGCGTCCTTGTCGTCGACGTCCCCCCAGTCCGCGCCCAACTGCCATGTACCGAGGCCGATGACCGACGCGTGCTGCCCCGACCTGCCGAATTCTCGCTCTTCCATGCGGCCAGTCTGTCATCCGCACCCGCCGGTGCCGCGAACGCCCCGTCCTGCGCGCCGTGGCTTCGGGCGACCACCGGCCGGGGCGAGCGGGCTGCGAGGCTCGCGGACTAGATTGGTGGCCGCCGACCGAGGAGAAGCCCGACCATGCCCGCCCGCCCCCGCCTGCTGTACGTGACGGATCTGTCCTACCCGGCCCGCGGCCGGCGTTACTGCGACGAGGACATCGCCCTCACCTCCCGGCTGCGCGCGGACTTCGACATCGCCCTGTGCCATCCCCTGGAGGCCGCGGCACTGATGGACGGCTTCGACGCCGTCGTGGTGCGCAACAGCGGGCCGGTGCTGCACTACCGGCGGGAGTACGACGATTTCCGTGCCCGGGCCACGGCGCGCGGCACGCGTGTCTACAACCCGCTCACCGGCCGCGCGGACATGGCCGGCAAGCAGTACCTGCTCGACCTCACCGAGGCCGGACACCCGGTCATACCCACTGTCGACCGGGTGGAGGACCTTCGGCGGCTGCCCGCGAGCGACCTGTACGCGGTCAAGCCCAAGGCGGGGGCGGACTCCATCGGTCTCGACTTCGTGCCGTGGGACCGGCTGCGGGACCTGGCCTGGGGCGACGTCCTGGTGCAGCCGCGAATCGACTTCCGCTACGAGGTCTCGTTCTACTACGTGGACGACGCCTTCCAGTACGCCCTCCACGCCCCCGACCCCGAGCGGCGCTGGGTCCTCGAACCCTACGAGCCGACGGAGGCCGACCTCTCCTTCGCCCGGGGTTTCATCGACTGGAACACCCTGGACCACGGCATCCAGCGCGTCGACGCCTGCCGCACCCGGGGCGGAGACCTCCTGCTGGTCGAGTTGGAGGACCTGAACCCGTATCTCTCCCTGGACCGGGTGCCCGAGGCGACCCGCGAGTCCTTCGCCGTGGCGATGACGGCCTCGCTGCAGCGGTTCCTGCGGGCCCGGCCGGTCTGACGTCTCCGGCCGCCCGTTCGTGCTGAGGTCATGCGTGGGGACGGGCGGCTCGCCCGGCCCGGGACGACGCCGCCCGGACGCGTCAGGTGCTGAGCAGCCTGCGCAGCCAGTTCTCCCGGGCCGCACGTGCCTCGCGGGAGAGGGATGCCTTCGGGGCGAGGCCGTCGAAGCCGTGGAACCCGCCCGGCCACACATGGAGTTCGGCGCGCCCGCCCACCTGCCAGATCCGGGCGGCATAGGCGACGTCCTCGTCCCGGAAGGTCTCCGCGGAACCGACGTCGATGAACGCGGGCGGCAGGCCGGACAGATCGGTCGCGCGGGCCGGTGCGGCATAGGGCGACACATCGGGCCCGCCGCGGGCGTCGCCCAGCAGCGCACCCCAGGCGGTCTCGTTCGCGGTGCGGTCCCAGACGCCGTGCCCCGCCATCTGTCGGGCGGAGCAGGAGTCGTTGCGGTCGTCGAGCATGGGGCACAGCAGCATCTGGCCGAAGACGGCGGGACCGCCCCGATCCCTGGCGAGCAGGGCCAGTGCCGCGGTGAGTCCGCCACCCGCGCTTCCCCCGGCCACCACGATCCGCGCCGGGTCGACGCCGATTTCCCTCGCGTTCTCGGCCGTCCACACCAGACCGGCGTAGCAGTCCTCGACCGGGGCGGGGTGCGGGTGCTCCGGGGCGAGTCGGTACTCCACGGAAACCACGACGAGGCCCAGTTCCTCGGACAGGTCGAGCATCTCGTCGACGCCCATCCTGTTGTTGCCGGTGATCATGCCCCCGCCGTGCATGTGGTAGACGGCCGGCAGCGGTCCTCGCTCGCATGTCGGCCGGCACACGAGCAAAGAGACGTCCGGCGCCCCGGGCGGTCCCGGCACCGTCCGCTCCTCGATCTCGAAGGCCCCGCCGCGGCCCAGGTCCTCGTCCGTGGGTGGGGGCACGACCAGACCCGCGCGGATCTCCGGGATCGCCTCGGGCGGGAACCCCGGCGGCAGCCGGTCGGCGATCGGCTCCAGGACGGCCGCCAGCTCGGGGTCGAGAGGCGGCGGGCACGGGGCGTCGCGGTCCGCGGCGTTCCGGGAGGTGGTCGGCTGGGTGGTCAGGACTGCTCCCTCGGGTCGGGGCCACACACCCGTGTGGCCTGTGCGTCGATGAGTGCCGACAGGGCCCTGGCACCACTGCTCACCGGCGGGCGGCCCGGTACGCATCGTCGCTCCGGCCCCGGCAGCCTTCCTTCTGTCCGCCCTGTGCGAGGTTCAGTCCCTGCCCCGGCTCTCCAGCTGCAGCTCGACGTCGACCTCCTGGTCTCCGGCTACCACGCCCAGCTGGTGGACGACGAACATCTCGTCCAGGGCGTGGCGCAACCGCTCCACCGCGCGGGGCTCACCCTGAAGTTCGGCCTTGACCGGACCCGACAGGGACGGCGGCGGGGCCTGCCGCTCGGGCGTACCCGGGACGGCCGAGGTGTCGAACGTCCCGGTCCACATGGTGGGCCGGGATCCAGCGGTCTCGTGGGGCGTGTCCTCGGCCCTGCGGTCCGAGGAGAAATGCCGGCACAGTTCGGCGAACAGGCTCCCGGCGTCCGACGCCGAACAGCCGCTGACCACCACTTCGACCTGTGGTGCGTGTGCTACGGGCGAGTTCACGGCCGCTCCTCTCATCAGGTGACCGACGCGGGTACCCACCCCCGATACCCCCATGCACGACGGTACGGCCGAAGCGGCGGGCCCGCCTGTCGGCCGTGGCTGTCGCGATCTGAGCCGTAAGGCCCCTGGTCAGCGCCTTCCGTGAGCTATGTTGAAGGTTCTCGGGACACACAGGAGGAGGTCCGGTGTCATCGCCCCAGCACGCACGTGCGCAGGCATCTGCGATCACTGCGGGCAAGACGGCCCCGGAGGCCGACGCTGCACCGACGTCCCAGCTCAGGGAGTTGTTCGATGGTCCGAGACTGTCCCCGGGGCACCGCCGGATCGCCCAGTACCTGATCGAGCACATCACCGAGGCCGCCTTCCTGTCGATCACGGACCTGGCAGAGCGGGTGGGCGTCAGCCAGCCCTCGGTGACGCGTTTCGCCACGGCGGTCGGCTTCAGCGGTTACCCCGCGTTGCGGGAGAAACTGCAGGCCATCGCCCTGAGCGCGCTGGGCAGCCCGGGCACCCCCGCCGAGCATCGCGGCAACGAACTGCAGGCGGCCGTGGACGGCGAGATCGAGAACCTCGAGAACCTGCGCCGGGACTTCGCCGACCCGGACGAGGTGATCCGTGTCGGCCGCGCGTTGTCGGAGTCGACGCCGCTGACCGTGCTGGGCCTGAGGATCTCCGGTTCGCTCGCCGAGTACTTCGCGTACGGGGCGCGGCGCATCCACCCGGACGTGCGTCTGGTGACACGCGGCGGCAGCGTGGCCTACGACTCGCTGCTGCAGTCCCGGGAGGCCGGCGGGACCTGGGTGCTGGCCTTCGGGATGCCCCGGCACGCCCAGGAGACTCTGACCGCGGTGCGGGTGGCACGCAGTGCGGGGCTCAAGGTCGCCCTGATCACGGATCTGGGGCTGGGCCCGCTCGCCGACGAGGCCGACGTCGTCTTCGCGACGGGCACCGGTTCTCGTCTGGTCTTCGACTCCTACGCCGCCCCCGGTGTGATGGCCGCGGCCCTTCTGCAGGCCATGACGGACGCCGATCCGGAGCGGACGCAGGCCCGGCTCGAGGAATACGAGCAGATCGCCGAACAGCACCAGTTCTTCCTCAGGGACTGACGCCCCGCCCGGGGAACGCGGAACACCGGTCCGGTCCCGCTGCCCCTTGTTCACCGCCCGGCCCGTCGAAAACGATCCGCGCCACCGTCCCCGAGGGCGACGGCCCGCGGGATGTTTCACCACAAACCCCGGATGAATTTTTCCATGTCCTTGCGCATCAAGCCGCATATATAAATACTTCTCGCGGATCGCAGCCCGGACCTCCGGGTCGCGCCGTACGGACACCCGCTGCCGTCCGCTCCTACCCACGGGCGCCGGGGTGCCGGCCGGGCCCCGCTGCGCGGGCTTCCATGGCGGCGACTCCGGCCACCCCCTGGCCGGGAGCCGCCCCCGATGTCGCCGCACCGACCCGAGCCGACGTGACCCGGAAGCGAAGACCATGGCCTTGACTACGTACTCGCCGATCAGCTCGGACTGGCCGTGCCAGGTCAAGACGCCCGGCAGCTACGACTGGGAGCGATCGGCCGCCAAGTGGCTGCGCGAACTCGTGCCCGCGCGCTACGCGGGCTATCCGGCGCTGATCCGCCACCCCGTCCTGCTCGCCCGGCACGCCCGGATCCAGGTGCAGCACGAGATGCGGGTGGCCCGGACGGCGCTGCAGACGGCCCGCGTGGAACTGCCCGCACTCGGTCTGCCCGAGGCGGTCATCGAACACACCATCAGGCTGTACGCCGCCGAGGTCATGCAGCTCCAGCACATCGCACGCAGCGTGCGGGTGGTGAGCATGGCGCTGCTGGAGAGCAGCGCGGCAGGCGCGGGCCGCTGACGGCGAGGGTCTGTCGTTTGGATCAGGCCGGCCGGGAGCGACCGAGCCCTTCGATCGACCCGGCATGATCCAAACGACAGACCCTGGGCATACGGCTTCTTCTTCCGCGTCCGGACGGCCCGTTCGGACGATCTCGGGCACTGTCCGCCGCGAAGCCGGGCATCCGTAGGATCAGGACGACTCCTACGGATGCCCGGAGAACTGCACATGGACTCCTCGACCTGGACTGTGATCGCCGTCATCGCGGTCCTCGCCGCCGCCTTGCTGGGCATGGCGCTCGCCGTGCTGCTGAGGCTGGTCCGCACCCGCCGCGACCTCCGTCGCGCCGGGCTGCCGACCGGCCCCCGATGGGTCTTCTGGGGCGCGGTCCTGTATCTCGTGCTGCCGACCGATCTGCTGCCCGACCCCGTCTATCTGGACGACATCGGCGTGCTGCTGCTGGCCCTCAGGTCGATGCGCTCGGCCCTACCCGTACGGGAACCCGGGCGCGGCGACGGCGCGTTGTCCGACTGACGGGTGCCGGTCCCCACGGCCGCACCCGGCACGGCGGCGGTACGGACGAGCGGACGGCACCATGAACGAACTGGTTCCCGGAGGCAATCTGCCCCTGCCTGAGGGCTCTGTGACGATCGGGGTGCCGGGCCCGTTCGACGTCTCGGCGATCGTCACGGATATCGGCGGAAAGGTGCGCGGCGACGCCGATTTCGTCTTCTACAACCAGCCGTCCGCGCCCGGCGTCCGGCTGGCCGGCGGGGAACTCACCGTGCACCCGCGCGCCTTGCGGGCCGGAGCCGAGCGCGTCACCGTGATCGTCAGCCCGGCCGACCCGGCCGTGCACCTCGGGTCCCTGCCCGCCCCGACACTGCATGTCAGCGGCGCCGCCGGCCGCGAGGTCGCCCGTTTCACCCCGCAGCGCACGCAGCGGGAGACCGTTCTGCTGCTCGCCGAGCTCTACCGGCGGGGCACGGTCTGGAAGCTCCGTGCGCTGGGGCAGGGGTATGCGGACGGACTGGCGGGTGTGGCCCGGGACTTCGGGGTGGACGTGGTGGAGGACCGGGCCGTGGCTGCACCGCGCACCCCGGCGCCGGTGCCCGCACTCGACCGCCGCCCCGGCCCGGGCTCACCTGGGCCCGACGGCTACCTGGTCCTCGTCAATGCGGCGCGCGCCCGGGCGGGTTCGCCTCCCGTCGCGCTCGATGCGCGGCTCACCGCGGCGGCGCAGGCGCACACCGCCGGCATGGCCGCCCGTGGCGCACTCGCCGCCGAGAGCGCGGACGGCACCTCCCTGCACCAGCGGATCACCGCGAGCGGCTATGCCTGTCTGACGGTCGGCGAGCATCTCGTGTCCGGACCCCGCAGCCCGGCCGAGTTCGTGGAGTACTGCCTCGGCGACGAGCGGTCGCGCCGAACCCTGTGCGCACCAGGGTTCACCGACGCCGGTGTGGCCTGTGTCGCCGGGCGGCGCTCGAACGACACGTACTGGACGGCGCTGTGGGCCAGTCCCCTCACAGCCGCCGGACTGGCCCGTACGACCGACGAGGTGCTCGCACTGACCAATGCCGAGCGGGCCGCCACGGGACTGCCCCCACTGGCCGCCGATCCCCGGCTCACGGCCGCGGCCCAGGCGCACAGCGCCGACATGGTGGCCCGCGACTTCTACGCGCACACCTCGCCCGAGGGCCGCGAGCCCTGGGACCGGGCCGCCGCGGCGGGCTCCCGGCACCGCGCGGTGGGCGAGAACATCGCCTGCGGACAGCGTTCCGCCACCGAGGTCGTCATCGGATGGATGAACAGCCCGGGGCACCGCGCGAACATCCTCAAGCCGGCCTTCACCCACCTGGGCGTCGGTTTTGCGGGCGGCGGCCGGGCGGGGACGTACTGGACGCAGCTCTTCGGCGGCTGACGTCGTCGACCACTCCTTCGCCCGGACCACGTCCGCCGCGCCGCCGCATCCCGCGGTCCCACGCGTTGTCTGCCCGGAGGGACGGGAACACGCCCCCGCCCGTACGTTCCCCGTGCCCGCGGGTCTTCAAGTCTTCGGCCGGCACCGCTACATGCTGAGGTAACCGAGCGGATTGTGAGGCGGTACGGTGTCGGACTTCTCCAGCAGGACGGGCGCGGCGCTCGTGGCGGGCGGAACGGGAGGCATCGGTGCGGTGCTGGTCGGTCTCCTGGCCGAGCGGGGCAGCGACGTGGCGTTCACCTGTCGCACCCATGACGAGCGGGCGGCGGTTCTCGTCAACGAGGTCAACAAGCGCGGGCGGCGCTGTCTGGCCGTCCGAGTGGACCTGACCGAGGAAACCCCCACGGCGCGGGCGGTGAACGAGGCCGCGGACGCCTTCGGCGGCATTCACACGCTGGTGTACGCGGCGGGCCCGCATGTGCCGATGGTCCATCTGAGCCGGGTCACGCCTGCCCGCTACCGGGCACAACTGGAGGCGGACGCCATGGCGTTCTTCCATCTGGTCCATCCCGCGCTGCCGAGGCTGCGGGAGAGCCGGGGCAGCATCGTCGCGGTCACCACGGTGGCCACCCGCCGGTTCCCGGTGCGCGACGGTCTGTCGGCCGGTACGAAAGGCGCGGTCGAGGCCGTCGCACGGGCACTGGCCGCCGAGGAGGGCCGGTACGGCGTGCGCGTCAACTGTGTGGCGCCCGGCATGCTGACGGACGGGAACGCGGCGCGGCTGATCGCGGACGCCGAACTCGACGAGGCAGCGCTCGACATCACCCGGCGCAACATCCCGATGCGCCGCTTCGGCACCGCCCTCGATGTCGCGGAAGCCGTCGCGTTCCTCGCCTCGGACCGGGCCGGGTTCATCACCGGGCAGGCGCTGGGGGGTCGACGGCGGGTACAGCGTCTGATCCGGTGCGGCGGCGTGCACCGGCCGGGCCGTGGGCCGGGAGTCCCGGTTCAGGCCGACGGCAGGGGCGGCCGCGCCACCGGCTCCGGGCCGCCTCGGGCGGGCCCGGTCCGCCAGAGGGCCCGCAGGGCGAAGAGGATCGTGATCAGCAGGGCCCAGGAGGCCCATTTCGTCACGGAGACCGGTTCCCAGCCGTGCAATTGGGACGGGTACCGCCAGGCCCCGAGATACGTGGCGATGTTCTCGGCCAGCCACAGAAAGAAGCCGACCAGGGTGAAGGACAGCGCGAGCGGCATCCGATGGCGTCTGCTGCCGACGGTGAAGTGCATCCAGGTCCCGCCCGTCACGAGCAGGAGCAGGGCGCCGAGCACCCAGCGCAGATCGGGCAGCCAGTGATGCGTAAGGAAGTTGGCATACAGCAGGACCGCCAGCACGGTCGTGCTGCAGGCCCGGTAGCCGGTGAGGGACAGGTCGAGCAATCGCCAGGTGCGGCAGCCGTAACCGCCGACCGCGGCGTACATGAAACCCCCGTACAGCGGCACGCCGGCGAACTTGGTCAGCGCGGGCTCTGGATAGCTCCACGACCCCATGTGCACCTTGACCAGTTCGAAGACGAGTCCGAGGACATGGCAGACGGCGACGAACGCCACCTCGCGCGGGGTCTCCCACCCCAGCAGGTGGCAGACACAGGTGAGCAGCACCCCGTAGGCCAGCAGCAGGTCGTGGCGCGCCACCGGCAGCGGCGGCAGCAGCTTCGCGACCGCCATACCGGCGAACAACGCGACCGCGACGGCGCAGCAACGCGCCTGAAGTCGGCCGAACAACGCCAACTGCCCGAACACCCAGGTCCCATGTCTGATCCTGTGCATGCACCTGGAGACATCGGACCGGCGCCGACGGTTGCCGATGCGGCCTCTTGCGTCACGAGCGGCCGCTCACCGTGCTGTGGTCCCGGCCCGGTGAGCGGCCGCCTCCACGCCCTCAGTTCTGTGCGAGGGCCGCCCCGTTGGGCCGCCGGTGCAGCGGCTGTTCCGGTGCGGGGCGCGGGGTGAGGCGAGGGATGTCGCGGGTGTGCGGCTTGTCCGCGTCCACCGTGAGCGGTTGGCCGTGGTGGTGGACCTCCAGCGGCTCCCCCTCGACCAGGGTGTACGTGGCCTCCCTGCTGCGGATGTCCACCCGCACCCGGCGCCCTCGCAGCTCCAGTGTGAAGGCGAGACGACCGAACCGCTCCGGCAGACGTGGCGCGAACTCGATCCTCTCTCCGTGGTGGCGCATGCCTCCGAAGCCCGCGACGAGCGCCATCCAGGTGCCGGCCAGGGACGCGATGTGCAGACCGTCCCGGGTGTTGTGCTCCAGGTCCTGCAGATCCATCAGTGCGGCTTCGTGCAGATAGTCGTAGGCCAGGGACAGATGACCCGCCTCGGCCGCGACGACCGCCTGGCAGCAGGCGGACAGTGACGAGTCCCGCACGGTGAGGGGCTCGTAGTACGCGAAGTTGCGCGCCTTGTGCTCGGCGTCGAAGTACGGGCTGCAGGTGTACATCGCCAGCACCAGGTCGGCCTGTTTGACCACCTGCTTGCGGTACAGGTCGAAGTACGGGAAGTTCAGCAGCAGCGGGTACTGGTCGGGGCGGGTCGCAGCGAAGTCCCACCTCTGGTATCGGGTGAATCCGGCGTGCTGTTCGTGCACGCCCAGTTCGTGGTTGTACGGCACGTGCATCGCCTCGGCCGCGTCACGCCAGGCCGCGCTCTCCTCCTCGTCGACGGCCAGTTCCTCGGCCCGGCGGGGGTGGCGCTCCACGGCGTCGGCCGCCGCCAGCAGGTTCGCGCGGGCCATCAGGTTCGTGTACGTGTTGTCGTCGGCGACCGCACTGTACTCGTCCGGGCCGGTCACGCCGTCTATGTGGAACGTGCCGTGATGGTCGTGGTGTCCGAGGGAGCGCCACAACCGGGCTGTCTCCACGAGCAGTTCGACCCCGGTGTCGCGTGCGAACCGTTCGTCGCCGGTGGCCGCGACATAGCGGACGACGGCATCCGCTATGTCGGCATTCACATGGAACGCCGCCGTGCCGGCCGGCCAGTACGCCGAACCCTCCGAGCCCTCGATGGTCCGCCAGGGGAACGCCGCACCGCGCAGCCCCAGTTGCACGGCGCGCTCCCGGGCGGCAGGCAGTGTGTTCTGCCGCCATCGCAGGGCCTCGGCGACCGCGTCGGGCGAGGTGTACGTGAGCAACGGCAGCACGAACATCTCGGTGTCCCAGAACGCGTGGCCGTCGTAGCCGGAGCCGGTCAGCCCCTTGGCGGGTATCGCGCGCTGTTCGGCGCGGGCCCCGGCCTGCAGGACGTGGAACAGGCCGAAGCGGACCGCCTGCTGGATCTGCTCGTCGCCGTCGACCTCGACGTCCGACCGCGCCCAGAAGTCGTCAAGGTAGAGGCGTTGTTCGTCGAGCAGACCGGACCAGCCGACGCTCATGGCGGCGGCCAGCGCCGCGTCCACCTGATCGCTGATCGCGGGCAGCGAGCGCGTACCGGACCAGCCGTACGAGACGAACTTCTCCACGCACAACCGCTCGCCCTCCCGCAGCGGGGAGGCGACGGTGAGTCGGGCCAGGTCACCGGTCGCCTCGCTCTGGGTCGTGGTCGGCTCGGGACCCCTGACGACATGGTCGGCCGCGGCCCCGATCCTGAGGCCGCTCCTGCGCGTACGGTGCACCAACCGCAGCCTGCCGTCCTCGGCGAAGTGCTCCTCCGTCTCCAGCGGGGAGTCCAGGACCACGGCGGCGCGCGGATCGCCTTCGCGCACGGGCAGTTGCTCATTGGCGACCAGTTCGGACTGCACGACGATCCGGGCCGGACCGCCGACGGCCTCCACCTCGTAGGCGACCGCGGCGATCGCGCGCTGGGTGAAGGAGACGAGCCGGGTGGAGCGCACCCGGACCGTCGTGCCGGCCGGTGAGGTCCACTCGCAGGTACGGGTGAGCGTCCCGGCCCGCAGATCGAGCACTCGCTCGTGGGAGCGCAGCAGCCCGTAGCGCAGATCGAAGGGCTCGTCGTCCACCAGCAGACGGATGATCTTGCCGTTGGTGACGTTGATGACCGTCTGCCCGGACTCGGGATAGCCGTATCCCGCCTCCGCGTACGGCAGCGGATGCAGTTCGTGGACGCCGTTGAGGTAGGAGCCGGGCAGCCCGTGCGGCTCACCCTCGTCGAGGTTGCCGCGCCAGCCCACGTGCCCGTTGGACAGCGCGAACACGGACTCGCTCTGTGGCAGGACCTCCAGGTGGAGTCCCCGTTCCCGCAGTATCCAGGGGTCGACGGCGTAGGACGTGTGCGTGATCACGAGCGCTCCCCCAGTTCCGCGAGGTCCGTGACGACGACGTCGGCGCCGTGGGCGCGCAGCGCTTCCGCCTGGCCGACCCGGTCCACTCCGACGACGTACCCGAAGTGGCCCGAGCGCCCGGCGTCCATGCCCGCGAGCGCGTCCTCGAAGACGGCGGCGGCCTTGGCCTCGACGCCGAGATCCTGGGCGGCGGCGAGGAAGGTGTCCGGATGCGGTTTGCCCGGCAGCTGCCGCTCGGCGGCGACGACTCCGTCGATGCGCACGTCGAAGAGCTGCTCGGCGCCGATCGACCGCAGAATGTCCCGGCAGTTGGTGCTGGAGGAGACCACGGCCGTGCGCAGACCGGCGACGCGCACCGCCTCGACGTACCTGATCGTGCCGTCGTAGGCGTCGACGCCGCGTGTCCGGATCAGCTCGAGGACCAACTCGTTCTTGCGGTTGCCGAGACCCTGGACGGTCTCCCGCTCGGGCGGGTCGCCGGGATCGCCCTCGGGCAGGTGGATGTCCCGGGATTCCAGGAAGGTGCGCACCCCGTCGGCGCGGGGGCGCCCGTCGACGTACTCGTCGTAGTCGGCGACCTCGTCGAAGGGCCGGAAGGAGTCCCCGTCCCGCCGGTGCAGAAAGTCGTCGAACGTCTGCTTCCACGCGGCCGCGTGGACGACGGCGGTCTTGGTGATGACCCCGTCGAGATCGAAGAGGCAGGCCTGGATGCCGTCCGGAAGACCGAGCTCTGTCATAGGGGCCAGCTTCCCCGAAGAAGGCCGGACAGTGGGTGGCGAGCGCCACATTTCGACGCTCGCGCACCACGGACGGGCCACGGCGGTGGCTGGAACACCTCGCCGCCGGGGCGTTTCACGAACGTCTGACCCGTTTGCCGCCCAGGCCGCGGCCCAGCTCGTGCAGGTACTCCAGGGCGTCCATGACCACCGTGCGGTCGTACCACACCAGCCACTCCCCTGCCTCGCGGCCCACCGTGGCGAGAGTCCGGGACTGGGCCGCCGTCAGCTCCCGGATGCGGTGCTCGAGATGGGCCGATGCCATCCCCACGCACGCCCCGGACACCGTCGTCAGCGGCACGCTGTGGCAGGCGCGGCTGCCGGCCCGCAGGATCGCCTCGCGCGCGGGTTCGGTGAACACCGGGTCCGTCTCAACGTCCTCGACGGTGATCTGTGCGACCTTGCGGGCGGCCATGGCGCAGGAGGTCCCCTCCTCACCGACATGGCCGAAGAAGTCGACGAAGTCGGCGGAGAGTCCGGTGTGTTTCTCCATCCGCAGACCGCCTTCCGCACGGTCGACCGTCTGGACGTTGCCCATGCCCGCGTCCGTCACGGCGAGCGTCTGGCTGAGCACGGCACTCAGCATCGCGCCCCGGTTCCCACCCCTGGCCCGGTGGGCGGTGTCGAAGGTGAGCCGGGGCTCGGGCCGCCGGACCCTTCGGGGAAACCACAGCGTCTGGCGCGGATCCGGGCGCGGGGCGAGCACCAAGGCTTCCGCGAGGACCCGCAATTTGACGTTGTACTGCTGGGAGGCGCGCTGGAGCAGGGCGAATCCGCTTTCCGCGTCCGGCAGCGCATAGCGTTCGCGCAACAGCCCCTGGGCCTCGGAGATCAGCGGGTGGGCCCGCAACCGGGCCCGCAGATGCCGGACCTCGGCCCGCAGACGTTCCAGCTCCATGTCCTCGTCGTCCTGATGTGATCGCAAGTCGCTCATCCGACGCCCCGGTCTCCTTCTCATGTCCTCTCGAGCCGCCGAGCCCACTCGGGCACGCATACAAAGCGCGCCTTCCCCGTGCGCCCACTCGTACGCCGGCGAATCCCGGACCGCGTGGCCGGGACATGCCGTTCTCGCCATCCGCCGCCGCCTCTGGTCCAATGACGAGGACCAACTCCCCGGCAGCGAGCGGCACACCCAGATGAACTTCGACAACCTGCTGAAGCGGGCCGCGTCCCTGGTGGGACCCGGACCTCGTGCGATCCTCGGCATCACCGGCAGCCCGGGGGCGGGCAAGAGCACGCTCGCCCGGCAGGTGGTGCGGGAACTGAACGGCGACGGGCCGCCGTGCGTGGCGTACGTGCCCATGGACGGCTTCCACCTGGCCGACGTGGAACTCGACCGCCTGGGCCGTCGCGACCGCAAGGGCGCGCCCGACACCTTCGACGCCGCAGGGTACGCGGCGCTGCTCGATCGGCTGCGGACTGAGGACGACGAGACCGTGTACGCGCCGGGCTTCGAGCGCGTGCTGGAACAGCCGATCGCGGGCGCGGTCCCGGTGCTCCCGGCGGTTCGGCTGGTCGTCACGGAGGGCAACTACCTGCTGCTGGACAGCGGTGCCTGGGGCCGGGTCCGCCCACGGCTGGACGAGGTGTGGTTCTGCGAGATCGACGAGGAGGAGCGCATCCGGCGCTTGGTGGCCCGCCACGAGGAGTTCGGCAAGGACCACGGGACGGCGGTGGCGTGGGTGCTGGGCACCGACCAGCGCAACGCGGACCTGGTGGCGACGACCAGGGACCGTGCGGACCTGATCGTTCCGGGCACGGCGCTGCCCGCGCCCTGCGCTCCGAGCGGTGGGCCCGAACCACTCCGTTGATCCTCCGGACGGGCTCTCACCCGTGCAGCGTCAGTTCCGGATCCCCGTGGGCATCGCCGTCGATCCCGCCGATCAGCGCGGTGAACGCCTCGGTCCGTACGGCCAGCCCCTGTGCGCCCGACTCGAAGGCGGGCGTGAACGGGCCTTGCGTGCCGTACCGCACGGCGAAGACGTGCAGGTCCTGCGGTGCACCGGCCGCGGGGCCGGCCTCGAGCGCCGAGGAGGACACCAGACGGCGCCAGCCCTCGTCGGGGTCGCCGTAGCCCCGCGGGTCGGCGGCCAGTGCGAAGGCCGCCTGCTCCTGAGTGGTCTCCGTGCGGGCGTCGAAGTGGTCCGGGGCCTGTCCCCGCGGGTGGGTCAGGCGCAGGTCGCCCGCGGAGGCCACCTCCGCCTCGGCCGTCCTGCGCACCCGGTCGCCGTCGTCGGTCGCGTACGGCAGCCCGGCGAGCAGGTAGGGCTGCGCACCGAGCCGTTCCACAGCGACCGTGACCCACAGACTCGTGCCGTCGGTGACGTACAGGGACCGCACATGGCGCAGGACACGGTCGCGGTCGACGACCGGCTTCGTGACCAGTTTGGCCGCCAGGTCCGCGGTGCGGACGTCCCGCACCCTCACCTCACCCATCGGCCGGCACAGCAGGAATCCGTCGACGACCGGTCCGAAGCCGTGCCGCCGGTCCACCGCGCCCGCCAGGCAGTATGTGCCCGCCGCCTCTATCAGCGCCGGGGTCATACGGTCGTCGAAGGCGACCGACACGGTGCCGGCGCGCAACTGGTGGCGGGCGACCGTGGTGGAGGGTGTGCGGTGCCAGCGGGTCGGGTCCTGGATCTGCCAGACGAGCATGAAGGCGAAGTGGCCGTCCATGCCGCCGTCCGGATGGACGGCATGCCGTCCCCATCGGGTGTCGCCCCGGTAGCGGCCCAGATCGGAGGCGATGCGCCGGCTGAAGTAGCGCAGCCCCAGCACGGATTCGAAGCCGGAGTGCTGTTCGCTGTAGCGCGGGCCGCCGATGTCGAAACCGCCGTTGGTCAGGCGTGCGTCGATGTAACGGGCCAGCGCCTCGCCGTCCCGGGCGAAGACCTCCTCGCCGCTGATCCGGTGCGCCTGGGCGAGGAAGGAAAGGGAGATCGGGCCGTAGTTGTTGTCGTAGGCGCCACCGTGCTCAGGCGGCAGCAGCGCGCCCCGGTCCCGTACCCGGCGGGCCCGGATCTCGTCCGCGTACAGGGCCAGCGCCCGCGCGCGGACCTGCTCGCCCTCGGCCGGCGGGAGGTGCCGCGCGAGCATCAGTCCGCCCACGACGCATCCGATCGCCTGGTTGCCCGCCTGCTGCGGGTTGAAGAAGGTCGCCTCGGTCAGCCAGCGCCAGTAGCCGTGTGCCACGACGAGGAGATCGTCGCGCTGCGCGCCGTCCAGGAGTCCGTCCGCCGCGTCGAGGACGTTGACCGCCTGGAGCAGCGCCCACACCGTGCTCGGCCAGTCGCCGATGGGGTGGGCTCCCGCTTCGAGGACGTAACGGGCGCACGGGAGATGCGAGTTCCGGAACCTCAGGTTCGGGTAGCCGGGATTGTCCTGTGTGTAGACCCGCTCGCGCAGATGGAAGGCCAGGCTGCGGCGCACCGCTTCGGGCACCCGCGGGTCCTGTGTGCGCTGCCATGCGAGAGCGAGCAGCGCGGTGATGCCGAGCGAGGTGTCCCCGATGTCGAGCACGGCACCGGGGTGTTCGAGGTTTCCCTCCGGCGTGATGCGTTCCAGAGCCTCCTCGGTGACCTCGGCGAGGACGGTGTCGTACGCCACCGGGGTGTCTGCCAGGTCGTGCAACGGACCGCGCTGGTAAGGGAGATGCACGTCGGTGAACCCTTCATCCCGGAGGTCGCAAGGCCTTCCACCAGCTTCGGCCGGAGGGTCAGGGAGCAGATGAGCGCCGAGAGGAGCGCGAGCGTCGGCACGGCGAACATCGCGCCCCGGGAGCTTCCTTTCCGCCGCTCATGTCGGACCGTGAGGCGGCCCGCTTGCTCGGGCGCCAACGGGACGAGCCCGTCGGCGCTTCACCGCGGCACGGGAGGTTGCGGTACGAGTGCGCCGGTGACGGCGTGGATGCCTCGGGCCACGGCGAGGCGGGCGGCCCCGGCTACCGTGCCGCTCTCTCCGACCGCGCAGCCGGCCACCTCGGTGGGCAGTCCCAGGCGGTCGAGTTCGGCCCGCACGCCGGGCAGCAACTGCGGGTTGGCGCCGATACCGCCGCCGAGGACGATCAGACCGGGGTCCAGTACGGCCGTGACCGCGGCGGCCACTCGGCCCACCTCGCGGGCGTGCTCCTCGACGAAGGAACGGGCCTTGGCGTGTCCCCCCCAGGCGAGCGCGAAGAGTTCCACGGCGTCGTGCGGCGCAGGGCCGTCGGCGGCGGTCCAGGCGGCGGTGACGCGCCGGACGAGGGAGCCGGCTCCGGCGTACTCCTCCAGACCCTCCGGGACCGGCTCGTGTCCCGAGCCCCAGGGATAGGGAAGGCGGGCGATCTCCCCGGCCGCGCCGGAAGCCCCGCGCAGCACCCGGCCCCCGGCCACGATGCCGAGCCCGATGCCGTGACCTACCTGGAGATAGCAGAAGATGTCGCGGCCGCGGGCCGCACCCTCGTGGAGTTCGGCGAGGGCGGCGCAGTTGACGTTGTTCTCGATCCGGACGGGGACACCGGCCGGCAAGCCGAGCGTGTCCACGGCGGTGGCGACGGCCGGGGTCGCGGGGCGTACACCCGAGCCGCCGGCATCCCTGGCGATGTCCGGGACGGCCACGACCGCGGCCCGCAGCGGCCCCGTCGACAGTTCGCCGAGGACTGCGCGCACGGTGTCCGCGGGCCGCGGGTCGCCGTAGGTGGTACGGGCGGCGAGAACGGTGCCGTCGAGCGCGCAACCGCGGACGGCGGTGTGGGTGGAGCCGAGATCGACGGCGAGAACGGTGCCCGCGGCCGGGCCGAGGCGGTAGACGGCGGCCGAGCGTCCGGTCGCACCGTGCGCGGTGCCGGACCGTGCGGCAAGACGGGTGCCCTCAAGCTCCGCGACCGCGGAGGACACCGTCGGCTTGGACAGGCCCGCCAGGTGGGCCAGTTGGGGACGGGTCGCACGGCCTGCCCCGGCCAGCACAGCGAACACCGCGCCCGCGCTGGCACTCGGCCGAGGACCTGCAGCAACGTCGTGCTCCACGATTCCCTCGCAGGTGCGGCCGCGCTCCCGGGGACGCTGGTCCGCGGAAGGACGGCGACGGATCTCGGGTCCGGTGCGTCCGGGCCGCGGCCCGCTCCGCTGTCGGGGTACGCGGCCCGTCTTGACGCACCCTACTTGGTTAGTTAATTTCCTAACGAAATCAGGGTACTCACCTGCCGTGTTCCGCCGGAAGCCCGTACCGGTGCACTCGATGTCCCCGACTCCCGTTCGCCCGGGCACGGTTCACCCACCGCCCGTACCACGGCGCGACGATCGAAAGAGGATCCGTGCAGGACTCCACACCCCTTGTGGTCGGCATCGACGTGGGCGGCACCAAGACGCATCTGCGCGCCCTGACGGGGAGTGGAACGGTCGCCGATCACGTCCGCCCGAGCAGTGGCTGGCGGCCGCACGAGCCGGCGGCGGCAGCCGACTGGCTGACCGCCCTGATCCATGCGGCCCTGCCGCACGGCGCCTCTCCCTCGGCGATCGCCGTCGGCGGGCACGCCTGCGAGACTCCACGCCAGTGCGAGCACATACGCGCCGCCCTCCACCAGCGGCTGGGCGTGCCCGTGGCGGTGGTGGGCGATGCCGAACTCCTCGTGCCCGCGGCAGGTCTCGACAAGGGTGTCGGCCTTGTCGCGGGCACGGGTTCGGTGGCGGTGGGCCGGCTCTGCGACGGCACGGCCGTCCAGGTCGGGGGCTGGGGCGCGGTGCTCGGGGACGAGGGCGGTTCGGCGGGTCTGGTGCGGGAGGCCGCACGGGCCGTCTGGGCGGCGCACGACCGCGGTGAGGCACCGGACGAGCTGGCGCTGCGGCTGATCGCCGCGTTCGCGGTGAGCGAGGTACCCGCGCTCGGCGCGGCGTTGGAGGGTGCGGCGGACGTGTCCGCGGAGTGGGGTCGCCATGCGCCGGCCGTGTTCGCGGCCGCCGAGGCCGGTTCACACCTCGCCCGGGAGGTGATCGCCGAGGGCGGCAGATCGCTCGCCGCGCTCGTCGTGCGGCTGGCCGAACGCGGGGTGCCGGTCGACGACGTCGTGGTCGCGGGCAGCACCGTACTGGCCCAGCCCGTCCTGTACGGCGCCTTCACCGCCTCGCTCCGGACCCTGCTTCCCGGGGCCCGGCCAAGGCCGCTGGACGCCGATCCCGTCGAAGGCGCGGTGGCACTGGCCCGTTCGCTCCTGTGACCGGGACGCCGCCGCGCGCCTCACGTCGAGGCCGCAGTCCTCACCCCGGGAGGACAGGCGTGTCGCGCCGGGGGAAACGCGACACGCCGTCCTCCCGGGGGGCACGGAGCCGTACGGCTCGGGGTGAGCGGCCGCCGTACGCGCGCCGTGCCCACTGCCGCACCCGCTAGAGCGTGGTGCGGGACTCGAGGTCGCGCCGGGTGTCGTTGCCGTACACCCCCGTCTCGTCGCCGCGGATGCCGTACCAGAGCTGGAAACGGGCGACGGCAGCGGTGAGCGTGGCGTCGTAGCGGCCGTCGATCGTGCCGTGGGCGTAGACGTCGGGGATCCGTGACAGGCGCTTCTGCAGTTCGGTCACCTCCGGTCCGCTGTCGCCCTCGCGCAGCGTGCCGGGTCCGTCGGGGTCGGTGCCCTGCTGCCGGTTCGAGGCGGTGGCGGGCGCACTCGGCGGCGCGGCCGCCTGCTGCCGCGCCGCACCCTTGTCCTGCGGGCCCGGGAGGAGCAGCGCGGCCCCGAAGCCGATGAGGGTGGCCGCGGTCACACCGACCGCGACTGCCGCGCGGCGCAGGGTGAGTCCGTCGTCGGACGGCACCCGGCCGCCGACGGGCGGCATGGGCGGTAGCTCCTGTGTGGCGTCCTCGGTGATGGGCGGTGCGACATGGACGACGACGGTTTCGTGGACCGGTTCCTGGGCGCGGGACTCGCGTTCCCGTAACTCCCGCACCAGTTCGGCGAGCGCTTCGGTGCGACGGCGGCGCACGACGTGGGTGGGTTCGAGCACCGGGCGCTTCGGCGGCTGCCCCGGCTCGGTCGGTGTCGCCACACTGCTCTCCTTCCGTCCGCTGTCTCCCGCCGTCCCCGAAGAGTGATACGTGGCCGCCCGCCGCCCGGTTCACCGGGAACGCTCGGTCGCGGTGAGAGCCGGTCGCGGGGTTCCGGTTCCTCGCCCCTCATCGATACCCCCTAGGGGTACAGTTCGACGCGATGTGACGGTGTGAGGCGGACGCGGAACCGGACGGTCGGGGAGAAGGGCATCCCTCATGTGGCATGCGATCGGGCACGCGTTGTCCATCACCGGCTCGATGACCTGGGAGATCGCCTGGGCGCTGATCCTCGGATTCACCCTGTCCGCCGTGGTGCAGGCGGTGGTGCGCCGGTCGACGATCGTCCGGCTGCTGGGAGACGACCGGCCGCGGACGCTCGCCCTGGCCTCGGGCCTCGGTGTGGCCTCCTCCTCCTGCTCGTACGCGGCGGTGGCCCTCGCGCGCTCGCTGTTCCGCAAAGGGGCGAACTTCACGGCGGCGATGGCGTTCGAGATCGCCTCGACCAATCTGGTGATCGAACTCGGCGTGATCCTCGCCTTGCTGATGGGATGGCAGTTCACCCTCGCGGAGTTCGTCGGCGGGCCTTTGATGATCGTGATCCTCGCCCTCCTGTTCCGCGCTCTGCTGCGCGAGCGACTTCTGCGCGAGGCCCGCGAGCAGGCCGAGCGGGGGCGGGCGGGGTCGATGGAGGGGCACGCGGCGATGGACATGTCGGTGGGGGGCGAGGGCGGCTTCCTACGGCGGCTGCTGACCGGCAAGGGCTTCACGTCGGTGGCGCACATCTTCGTCATGGAGTGGGCCGCGATCGTGCGGGACCTGGTGGTCGGCCTGCTGATCGCGGGCGCGATCGCCGCCTGGGTGCCGGACGACTTCTGGCGCACGTTCTTCCTGTCCGACCACCCGCTCGCGGCCAGGCTGGTCGGGCCGCTCGTCGGGCCGCTGGTGGCGATCACCGCCTTCGTGTGCTCCATCGGGAACGTGCCACTGGCGGTGGTGCTGTGGAAGGGCGGCATCAGCTTCGGCGGTGTGATCGCCTTCGTCTACGCGGATCTGCTGATCCTGCCGATCCTCAACATCTACCGGAAGTACTACGGCATGCGCATGGCCGGGTTCCTCCTGGCCACCTTCTATGTCGCGATGACGATCGCCGGATACGTGGTGGAGTTCGCCTTCGGCGGACTCGGACTGATCCCCGACCGGTCCGACGCCAGGATCCCCCACGAGGGCCCCACCTGGAACTACACGACCTGGCTCAACCTCGTGTTCCTGCTGCTGGCCGCGGCGCTGATCGTACGGTTCCTGCGCACCGGGGGCCCCGCCATGCTGCGGATGATGGGCGGCACACCCGACGGCGGCGGACACCAGGGGCACGACGTGATCCGAAACGGCGGTCACCACTGATCGGGACGGCACCGCAGGGCCGTCGCAGGGTGATCGCGACGTGGACGCACGGAAAGATCACCTCCCGCCTTTCCCCCGCGCGACCGAACCTCGATGATGGGGCGATGAGACGACGGGCACACCCGGACGAGAACTGGGCCGCACAGCCTGACCCCCTTCTGGCCCTCGCCCGGAAGGACTTGGCGTTCTACGACCGGCAGCGTGATCGCGCGAGGCGGGAGCACTACGCCACGGAGATCGGAGCCCTCGCGGCCACGTCGTCCACGGTCGTCGCGGCGGGACTGCACGCACCGGCGTGGCTGACCGCCCTCATCGCCGGCAGCGCGGTCTTCTTCACCGGTATGCGCCAGCTGTTCAACCCCGCTCCGCGCTGGGTGCTGGCGTCGCAGTCCGGCCAGACTCTGCGCAGGTCCGTCGACCGTTATCTGCTGCTCTCCGAGGCGGAGCGCGATACGGCGGCTCGGGCGGCGCTGCGGACGGCGATCGAGGAGGTGGGCGAGAACGAGTTGCGCGAGTGGGCCGACTCGCAGCGTGGTTCGGCACCGCCCGCCCCGACCGTCGGAGCCTGATCGGCGGTCGCACGCCCTCCGCTTGACGGTTCGTCACTCCCGCACCATGCACGGCCGCTTGTTGTCGAAGGTCCAGTCCTCGATCAGATACCGCATGCCCACGGCGTCGTCGCGGTCCGACAGGTCCATGCTGCGGTAGAGGTCGTGGGCGGCGAGGAGCCGCTCCCGGTCGAGCCGGACACCGAGCCCGGGGGCGTCCGGCAGGGCGACCTCGCCGCCGCTGATCCGCGGTGGGGCCGTGGTGAGGCGCTCCAGTCCCTCCTGCCAGATCCAGTGGGTGTCCAGCGCGTTGTACTCGCCGGGAGCCGCGGCCCCGCAGTGGGCCATCATCGCGAGGGAGATGTCGAAGTGGTTGTTCGAGTGGCATCCCCAGGTCAGCCCCATGGTGTGGCACAGCTGGGCCACCCTCACCGACCCCTGCATCGTCCAGAAGTGCGGGTCGGCGAGCGGGATGTCGACGGACTGGAGCGCCAGCGCGTGGGTGAGCTGGCGCCAGTCCGTGGCGATCATGTTGGTGGCCGTGGGCAGCCCGGTGGCCCGGCGGAACTCCGCCAGGATCTCCCGGCCGGAGTAGCCCTCCTCCGCACCGCACGGGTCTTCGGCGTAGGCGAGGGTGCCGACCAGGGGCCTGCACAGCTCGACGGCCTCGCGCAGGGACCATGCCCCGTTCGGGTCGAGGGTGATCCGGGCCTGCGGGAAACGCTCCTTGAGTGCATGCACCGCACGGACCTCCTCCTCCCCCGGCAGGACTCCGCCCTTGAGTTTGAAATCGCGGAATCCGTAACGGTCGTAGGCGGCTTCGGCCTGCCGGACGATCCCCTCTGAAGTGAGCGCCTCCTCGTGGCGGATCCGGTACCAGTCCACGCTTGCGTCGGGTTCGCGGACGTAGTCCAGGTCGGTGCGGTCGGGATCGCCGACGTAGAAGAGGTAGCCGAGGACGCGGACCGAGTCGCGCTGCTTGCCGTCGCCCAGGAGGGCGGCGACGGGCACCTCGAGATACTGCCCGAGGAGATCGAGGAGCGCCGACTCGACGGCGGTGACCGCGTGCACGGTCGTGCGCAGGTCGAAGGTCTGCTCACCCCGGCCCCCGGAGTCCCGTCCCGCGAACCTCTCCCCCATCTCGCGCAGGACGCGCTTGTAATCACCCGGACGGGCACCGACGACGAGCGGTTCGGCCTCGCGCAGGGTCCGGGTGATCTTCTCCCCGCCCGGCACCTCGCCGAGTCCCGTCCGCCCCTCGGAGTCCTCCAGGACGACGACGTTGCGGGTGAAGTAGGGGCCGTGGGCTCCGGAGAGGTTGAGCGCCATGGAATCCCGGCCGGCGACCGGATACACGGAGAAGGAGGTGATGGTGGGCCGGCTCATGGACGGGACTCCTCGGGACGGTGGCGGGGGCGGCAGTGGTCCGTGCGTGTCAGGCGTCGAGGATGTCCGGGATCGACTCCGTGGCCAGGACACCGCCCGGTCCGGGGACCACGAGGATCGGGCCGTGTCCATGAATGCCATCCCCCTATGAAGATAGCGTCTACACATGGAGATGGACCAGCGTCGCGAAGTCAGGGGGTGCGCACTGACGGACTGTGATCCGCCGTCCGGGCGCGACACGAGTCGTCCTCCGAACGGCCGGGGGTACCGTCGTCGGCGGGAGGCGCGCAAGACGCACGGGAGGGCGGCGCGGGCGCGGTCCGACCCGGAGCGGAGCACCGCGCCCGGTCCCGCCCGGGAATTGTTCGCTCGCCGCCGTTCCCCGGCGGCGAGGGGGTCACGCCGAGAGCGTGACCCGGATACCCACCGTCCCCTCCCGGCCCCGGCGCAGCCGGCTGCCGAGAAGGGTGAGACGTCCGAGGATGCCGTACTTGCGCCCGATGAGGTCCCGATAGCGGGCCGCGGTGGCCTGATCACCGATCTCGGCGGTGGCGGCGACCTGATCACCAGTCGGGTTGCCGCGCACGTCACAGGGGCCGACCAGGACTTCGGCGCGGGACCGGATCCGCTTCACCTTCCAGGAGTCCCCGGCGGTCCAGACGCCGAGTGCATCGCCGTCGCGCACCACCCACACCGGGGTGGCGACCGCCGTTCCGTTTTTACGGTAGCTGGTGACCAGCAGGTACTTGCCGGTTGCGAGCCGGTCCAGCGTGGCTTCGTCCATGGGGGGCAGTCTAGGCGGGGGGCGCTGCCGTGCGCAGGGTGCCGGTACGGCCGTACCGGCACCCTGGTGCCCTGGAGGTCCGTCAGGACAACTGGCCGTCGTAGTCGGGGAGCTTGAAGGTGCGCTCGGCGTGCCCGCCGACCAGGTCGGAGTCGTTGTTGCCGACGTTCGCGATGATCGTGTAGCCGAGGGCCTCGATCGCGGCGCGCTTGCCCGTCTTGTACTCACCGACCTCGTCGAATAGGTCCGGCAGATCGCGCACGTACAGACCGTCGACCGGGTAGCCCACGGCCTTGAGGTTCCACTTGGTCTCGGACGCGATGATGCCGGGGCGCGCGGTGACGAAGAAGACGGAGACACCGCGGGACTTCGCGTACTTCGCCAGCTCCAGGGAGGGCTTCACCGCGGGGGTGGGGAGCTGGTACCAGGGGTGGAAGTCCGTCTCCAGCGTGGTGTTGTCGATGTCGAAGACGATCGCCGTCTTCTGCCCGGCGGTGTTCGCCGTGCGCTGCTGGACGTACGGCGTCGCCTGGTCGATGACCGCCTTCACGTCCGCCTGCCAAGTGGCGTAGTCGACCTCGGCAGCCTGCGCCGCCGCGCTCACAGCGGTCCGCGCCGGCGCGGCGGAGGCGGTCTGCGCCGCCGTGACCGTGCCGCCGAGGCCCAGTGCCACGACCACCGAGACCGCACCGATCCGGCGTCCCACACCCGGTCTTGTCATGCCCGTCCCTTCTCTGGGGTCCAACTCGCGCCAGAGCGGCGACAGTTCCTCGACCGTCGCCGCCGCTCGCCATGTTCACGTCCAAGGATGGACGACAGACGACCGAAAAGTTACTCCCCGGTAGACAGTTACTCGCGAGTAGACACGTCCGCGCGCGCTCGCCGGCCGACGGGGGGTGCGCAATCGCCCGGCGGGAGTGGGCTCATGGCGTCCGTGCCGAAGGGCCGGCCGACGGTTCACCGCACTCCCGATGCGGGATGCTCCCTGTGGGACACAAGGCAGGGGGCCATGCGGTGACCTGGAGTGGCGGGAGTTCGGTCCGGGCGAGGACGGCGGGGCGACTGCTGGAAGTGGCCTGCGACGAGTCCGGGTCGGACGGCGAGAACCTCACGAGCGGGAACACCGACGTCTTCGCACATGCCGGTGTGCACCTCCCCCTCGCCTCGGCGGCCGCGTACGTCCAGGAGATCCGCGACCGGGTCAGGTCCCCCGCGGAGGAGTACAAGGCGACCCATCTTCTGAGGGAGAAGCACCGGTCGGTGCTGCAATGGCTGCTCGGTGACACGGGACCGCTGTACGGGCACGCCCATGTGGTGCTCGTGGAGAAGTCGTTCTTCGTCGTCGACCGGATGGTGGACCTGCTGCTCGGCGATCCTGCGGCGGCGCTCGTCCTGTTCCGCCAGGGTCCCGGCCGCTTCGGGAACGGACGATGGCGGCACTTCCTGGAGGCGTCCAACGACCTGATGCGGGTCAGGATGAACGGAGACCCGGCAGCCCCCGTCGACTCCTTCTACCACCTCGTCGACGCCATGCGCCGCACGCAGCCGCACGGCGACACCGGCGCGATCCTCCGCCTGCTGGGCCGAACGCGCGAGGCCGCCCTCGCCCATCGGGTACGGATCACCGAGAGCCCGACGGTGGTTCCCCTGCTGAACCCGCTGGTGCCCGCGATCATCCGGACCGCGGCGTACTGGGGAAGGGATGGGCGGTCCGTGGCGATCGTGCACGACGAACAGAACCTGCTCACACCGCGGCGCATCGCCTGGATCACGGAGGCGGCGCAGCTCTCCGGGCTCAGGCTGGTCGACTCACGACGGGACCCGAGGGTGCAGCTCGCCGACCTCCTCGCCGGGATCGCCCGGAAGATCGCTTCGGACGAACTGAACGAGCGCGACGACCGTGGGCTCATCGGGCTGCTGCGGCCCTACGTGGACGACGACTCGCTGTGGGGCGACGAGCGCAGCGGTGACTCGCTTATGCCGTCCTCCGCGTCGCCCACGGGGTGACTCGCACCGCCCGACGGTGAACTCCCGCACCCCGGCCCACGTATGTAGTGAGGGCGCTCGCCGACCGGAGCGCTCCGCGGTGGTCACGCCGTGCCGTTCGGGGTTCGGGAGCCATGGATGAGGCATGCACGACGACGGATCGTCCGGCGGGGGGCGCGCATCGCGGCCGTCGGCGGAGTGCTCCTGGGAGGCCTGATGGTCACCCAGGCCCTGGCCGCCGAACCGTCCGGCGCGCCGAGTCCCGGCGGCGCGTCCGCGCAGGGCACCTCCCGGACAGTTGCCGGGCTGATGTCACAGCTCGGCATGGCGCGCACCGCGGGCAGTTGGATCGGATCCGACGGGAAACCGGTCGTCGCCGTGACCGACCGGGCCGCGGCCGACCGGGTCACGGCCGCCGGAGCCCGGGCCGAGATGGTGCGGCACAGCATGGATCAGCTCAAGTCGGCCACCGTTGCGCTGAGTTCGGCGCCAAGGGTGTCGGGTACCGCCTGGTCCGTGGACTACCGGTCCAACCAGGTGGTGGTACAGGGTGACAGCTCCGTCTCCGCCTCCGACTGGTCCCGGATGACCCGGCTCGCCCACGACACGGGCGACTTCGTCCGCATGGAGCGCACCGAGGACAGGTTCACCACCCGGGTGAACGGCGCCCAGCCGGTCATCTCGGCAGGCGGCCGGTGTTCGGCCGGCTACAACGTGACCAACGGGCAGAGCGAGTTCATCCTCACCGCCGGGCACTGCGGCCCCGGCGGCACGCTCTGGTTCTCCGACAGCACGGGCCGGACGGTGGTGGGCCGTACGGTGACGTCGGAGTTCCCCGGCTCGGGCGACTTCTCGCTCATCCGGTACGAGAACGGTCAGGAGACACCCGGCGCGAACGTCGTGGCCATCGGCGACGGGCGCGGGGTGCGCATCGCGGGGACCGGGGATCCGGTCGTCGGGCAGCGGGTCTTTCGCAGCGGCAGCACCACCGGCCTGCACGACGGCCAGGTCACCGCGCTCAACGCGACGGTGAACTACCCCGAGGGAACGGTCACCGGCCTCATCCAGACCACGGTCTGTGCCGAACCGGGAGACAGCGGGGGCCCGTTGTTCTCCGAGGGCATCGCGCTCGGGGTGACGTCGGGCGGCAGCGGGGACTGCCGGTCGGGCGGCACGACGTTCTTCCAGCCGCTGACGACGGCGATGTCGGCGCTCGGGGTGCGGCTCACCGGGCCGTCAGAGGCTTCGGGGGACGCGACGAACCAGGCGCCCGCCGCCCCCGCACCGTCCACCTCGGCCGCGCAGGGTGCGGCCATCGCACCCGGTGCGGGGACTCCGGGGTCCGCGGGACCGGGCGCGGTCCAGGAGGTCGGCACCAAGGGCAGTTTCGTGACGCGGCTCACCGACGTACGCAACGTCGGACCGGGACTGCTGGTCATCGCGGGCAGTCTGGTCGCCCTGGTCGCCACCCGCTACATCCGCTCGGAACACGAGCGCAACGCCTACCGCCGGGCCTACTCCGGTACCTGGGGCTGAGCGGGAGGGGTGTGGACGGTCCCGGAGACGCCAGGTCGGTCAACGGGGGGGACGGCGCGCAGTGAGCGCCGTCAGGCCTTCACGCCGCCCGGGTGGGATCCGGGGAGACCGTCGCCCATTCCATGACGAGCCGCTGGTACTCCCGCCGCTCGTCCATGTTCAGCATCCCGCCGCTGCGGAACCACAGGGCCCGGATCTCCTCGTTGACCTCGTCGGCGGAGCGTTCCGCTGCGGGTTCAGGAGTAGTGGGCATGGCGTGAAGCATACGGGGCCCGACGTGAAGGCGATGTGAGCAATCAGGCACCTCCCGGCATTCCGGACCGTGAAGCTGATCACTCCGTACGCGTCCGGTCCGGCCGTCCCCGGGACGGCCGGACCGGGTCCGTGTCAGGTGCCCGGCTTGCGGCCGTACACGAAGACGTCGTCGCCGGACTTGAGCAGCGACCAGTACTTCTTGGCGTCGGTCTTCGTCATGTTGACGCAGCCGTGCGACCCGGGCGGGTTCCACATGCTCAGGCCGACGGAGTGGAAGGCCTGGCCGCCGTCGAAGAACTGGCTGTAGGGCATGGCCACGTTGTACAGGCTCGACACGTGGTCGATGTCACGCCAGTAGATCTTCTTCAGACCGGTTCGGGTCTCGTAGCCGTTGCGGCCCGTGCGGACCGGGACCGGACCGTACACGAGCCGGCTGCCGTCCTGGATCCAGCTGAGCTGGAGCGTGAGGTTGACGCAGGCGATACGGCCCTTGTTGACCGGGCACTTTCCGTCCTTGTTGGGACGCTTGCCCACGGCCTTCTGCTTGTTCATCAGGTCCATCACCCCCCAGGTGACGGGTCCCGCGTAGCCGATGGTCGGGGTGATGCCGTGCTTCTTCTGGAAGGCCTGGATCGCCTTGCAGTCGGCGGCGGACTGCTTGCCGTCGACCGGCCGGCCGAGAAACTTCTCGACCTGCTTCTGGTACGGCCCCTTCTGAGTGGTGCAACTCGAAGCGTCGGCAGGCGCGGTGCCGAGTGCGAGCGTGAGCGGGGTCACCAACGCGGTGACCCCCAGTGCGACGGCACCCCGTCGGCGTATGTCCCCCATGGCGGCCTTCCATCCTCATCTGCGCGCCTGCGTGCGGCGCGTTCCAGCTTGCCTGCCAGATAGACAGGCAACGGGGCTCGCTGGTTGTAGGACGGGGGGCACTGCGACGAAACGGTGACATTCCGTCGACCACGGACGTTCCGCCGGAATCCGCCGGAGTCGGGTCGCCCGGCCCCTCGATCACGCGTCCGTGGCAGGGATGCAGACCACGACGTGCCCCCCCGGATCGTTGTCCTCGATGCGGATCCGCCCGTGGTGCGCAACGGCCAGGTCGTGCACGATGGCGAGTCCGAGGCCGCTGCCTCCGGTGTCCCGGGCGCGGGCCGAGTCCAGCCGCGTGAAGCGGCTGCGGTCGGCCGCCGGGATCCCGGGCCCCTCGTCGGCCGCGGCCAGGCACGCCTGACCGGACCGCGGGAGTTCCAGTCCGCCGAGGCCGGATGCCGGACCGCCACCTCGAGCTGGGTGTGCAGGCTGCTCAGCGGACTGGCAACTCGTGTGCGCGTCCGCGACGAACCCGCGCTGCTGACCTGCCGAGTCGTCCAGCCGGGCGAGCAGGTCGTTGAGGGTCCGGGCCAGCCGTCCCAGAGCGTCGTCGGCCGGTGGGACGTCCAGCCGGCGGCCCAGGTCGCCGGCGGTGATCTCCGCCGTCTGGGCGCGCAGGTCCCCCACGGGCCGCAGCGCCCGCCCGGGCAGCATCCAGACCCCCCCGGTGAGCAGGGCGACGGCCGGCGGCACGGAGCGGGCCAGCCCCCACCGTGAGCAGGGCCAGGTTGTGAGCCACTCTCGCGGTCGACACGGCCACGTACACCGTGCCCCCGCCCGACGCGAGACCCACAGCGCGCCAGCCGCCGTCCCCCTTCAGCGGCAGTCCGCGCACGCTGTGGGCCGCGGGCGTGCCGGAGGAGGTCGGGGCGAACGAGAACAGCGCGGGTTGGCCCGCCAGATTCGCCGAACCGGCCCGCACCCCGTCCCCGCGTCCCACGACCTGGACGGCGGTGTCACCGTTGCCGGTGGCCGGAACGATCAGGACAGGCTGCCGCGGTCGGCGTTCGCCTCGATGGCCTGGGCCTGCCGGAGCGGGGCCTGGTCGAGCCCGCTCAGAAGACTCATCCGCAGCCACACCGCGAGCAGACAGGCCGCGCCGACCAGCGCTCAGCCGGTAGCCCGGGCGGTGAGGGTGGTCTCACGGCCCGCCCGGTGGCAGCGGTGGCCCGCCGGGTCGAGGGCGAGATCACCGGCCGCGAGCACGGCGGGCCGGGCGGGCGCACCTCGGCACAGCAGCGCCGGCAGACGGGCGACCAGCACCCCACTGCTGGCCGGCGCGGCGAGCAGTGGGGTCGCCCTGGCGAGCACCCCGACGGCGGCGCCCACCACGGTCCAGACGGCCTGGGCCCACCACGGAGGCCATGGTGGCCACGGCCACCACGGTGGTCACGGCCACCGCGGCGGCCATCGCGGCCACGGCCGGTAGGACCGCACCGATTCCGGTGCCGGTTCGCGCCGTGACGCGCGAACCCGCACCGGCACGTCAGGCCGCCCGTCGCGACCGGCCCCGGTGGTCCCGCACGATGTCCGCGTACAGGTGCCCCGTGCCCTTGATCGTGCGGACCTGCGTGCGGTAGTCGACGTGGACGAGGCCGAAGCGCTTGTCGTAGCCGTATGCCCACTCGAAGTTGTCCAGCAGGGACCAGGCGAAGTAGCCGGCCAGCGGGGCACCCTTGCCGGCCGCCGACGCGCAGGCCGCGAGGTGCTGCACCAGGTAGTCCTGGCGCTCGGGGTCGTCCACGGTGCCGTCGGGGCGCACGACGTCGGGGAAGGAGGAGCCGTTCTCGGTGACGTACAGCCTGCGCGCGCCGTACTCCTCGGTGAGGCGCAGCAGCAGCGTCTCGATGCCGCTCGCGTCGATCTCCCAGTCCATGCCGGTGCGCGGCACACCGTCCAGGCGCAGCGAGCGGGCGTGCGGGACCGGCCCGTCCGGGTCGTCGGCGACGGTGGCCGGGAAGTAGTAGTTGAGCCCCAGCCAGTCCAGAGGTGCGGCGATCGTCTCCAGGTCGCCCGGGCGCTCGGGGAGCTCGACGCCGTAGACCTCGCGCATGTCCGCCGGGAATCCGCGGCCGTGGACCGGGTCGAGCCACCAGCGGTTGACATGGCCGTCCATCCGGCGCGCCGCGGCCCGGTCCTCCGGGCTGTCGGTGGCGGCGTGCACGGTGGAGAGGTTGTTGACGATGCCGATCGCCGCGTCCGGTACGGCGGCGCGGATGGCGGCGGCGGCCATGCCGTGGCCGAGGAGCAGGTGGTACGAGGCACGGACCGCGGCGGTCAGATCCGTCAGGCCCGGGGCCATCTTGCCCTCGAGGTGGCCGATCCAGGCCGAGCACAGCGGCTCGTTGAGCGTCGTCCAGTGGGTGACTCGGTCGCCGAGACGTTCCGCGACCGCCGCGGCGTAGGCGGCGAAGTGCTCGGCGGTGTCCCGCTCGGTCCAGCCGCCGCGGTCCTGGAGCACCTGAGGCAGGTCCCAGTGGTACAGGGTGACGGAGGGGGTGATGCCCGCCTCCAGCAGACCGTCGATCAACTCGTCGTAGAAGGCGAGGCCCTTGGCGTTCACCGGGCCGTCGCCGCCCGGGACCACCCGGGGCCAGGCCACGGACAGCCGGTAGGCGTTGGTGCCGAGCTGCTTCATCAACCCGACGTCCTCGCGCCAGCGGTGGTAGTGGTCGCAGGCGACGTCGCCGTTGTCGTCACCCGCGATCTTTCCAGGAGTGTGCGAGAACGTGTCCCAGATCGAAGGCGAACGGCCGTCCTCGGCGACGGCTCCCTCGATCTGGTACGCCGATGTGGCCGTGCCCCACAGGAAGTCGTGCGGGAGCGCGGCGAGGTCGATGCGTTCGGACACAGAAGCCCTTTCAGGAATAGGCGTGTCGGTCACTTCACGGCTCCGGCGGTGAGCCCGGTGACCAGGTAGCGCTGCAGCAGCAGGAAGCCCGCGACCACGGGGACGCTCACGACGAGCGAGGCGGCCATGATCTGGTTCCAGTAGACGTCGTTCAGCGTGGAGTAGCCCTGGAGCCCGACGGCGAGGGTGCGGGTGGTGTCGTTGGTCATCACCGAGGCGAAGAGCACCTCGCCCCAGGCGGTCATGAAGGCGTAGACGGCGACCGCGACGATGCCGGGGATCGCCGCCGGCACGACGATCCGGAAGAGGGCCCCGAGCGGCCCGCAGCCGTCCACCAGTGCCGCCTCGTCCAGATCACGCGGCACCGAGTCGAAGTACCCGATGAGCATCCAGATCGAGAAGGGCAGCGAGAAGGTGAGATACGTCAGGATCAGCCCGCCGCGGGAGCCGAACAGCGCGATTCCCGTTGCGTTGCCGATGTTGACGTAGAGCAGGAAGAGCGGGAGCAGGAAGAGGATGCCGGGGAACATCTGGGTGGACAGCACGGTGACCGTGAACACGCGCTTGCCGCGGAAGTTGTAGCGGCTGACCGCGTACGCGGAGAACACCGCGATGATGACCGAGCAGATCGTCGCGGCGCCCGCCACGATCAGCGAGTTCACGAAGTACCGGGCCAGCGGGACCGTCGACCAGATGTCGATGTAGGGGCGGAAGGTGAGGCCGCTCGGCAGCCACCGGAACTTCCCCGTGACGTCCGCCAGCGGCTTCAGCGAGCTGGAGATCATCACATAGACCGGCACCAGTACGAAGACCGTGAGCAGTGTGAGGAAGATCCCCCGGGACCACAGGAAGGACCGGGGCGGGGCCATCGGCGAACGCGGTGTCCGCGAGGTGAGCGGCGGCTGCGGCGCCCTGGTGGTGCTAGACATCGGCCGTCTTCCTTCCTCGGGAGGTGAGCAGCAGGTAGACGCCCGTCACGACGAGCAGGAACAGCAGCAGCAGGACGGACATGGCGGAGCCGGTGCCGAAGTTCCAGGTGACGAACGAGGCCTGGTAGATGTGGACCGAGATGAGGTCCGCGGCCTCCGGTGCGGCCTTGCCGAACAGGACGTACGGCGTGTTGAAGTCGTTGAACGTCCACAGGAACAGCACCAGGATCAGCACCTGGTTGACCGGGCGCAGTGACGGCAGGGTGATGCGGCGGATCTGCTGCAACATTCCGGCACCGTCGAGTGCGGCGGCCTCGTACAGCTCCTTGGGGATGTTCTGCAGGCCGGCCATGACGATGAGGAAGGCGAACGGCCAGCCCTTCCACACCGACACCACGAGCAGCGCGACGAAGCTGTTGTCGCCGATGAGCCAGAAGGAGGGCTTGTCGGTGAGGTGCAGTTGGTCGTGCAGGACGTGGTTCACCAGGCCGTTGTCGTGCTGGAACATGAACACCCAGGTGATGACGGCCGCGTACACGGGCAGCGCGTACGGGACCAGGAAGAGTGCGCGCAGCAGACCCCGGCCGCGGAAGGTGTCCTGCATGAAGACGGCGGCGGCGGTGCCGATCAGCCAGCACAGGCCCACCGAGAGCAGGGTGAAGCCGACGGTGACCAGGAACGAGTGGAGCAGCGCGTCGCCCACGGGGGCGTTGAAGTCCAGCGAGACCTTGTAGTTGTCGAAGCCGGACCAGGGCGCGGTGCCCCAGTCGCGGATGTAGAACTGCGTGAGCTCCTTGAAACTCATCACGATGCCGATCACCATCGGCACCAGGTGGACCAGGAGTTCGAGCAGCAGGGCGGGCAGGAGCAGCAGGTAGGGCAGTCCGATGCGGCGGATCCGCCCGGTGCGGCGCGGGCCTCGCGCCGCACCGGGGGAGTTCTTGCGCACCGTCCGCTCGCCGGTGTCGGCCGAGGCGGTCGTGGTGGTCATGTTGGTGCCCGTGCTCACTTCGTCGGCATCTGCTGCTGGGCCTTCTGGAGCTTGGCCTTCACCGACTCGGTGGTCACCGGCCGTCCGGCCGCGGCGTCGGCGAACAGCTCCTTGACGGCCGTACCGACCGCCGTCTCGAACTGGGACTCGTCGGCGACCTGCGGGAGCGCCGAGGCGCTCTTGGCGAGGGTGTCCTTCAGCACGGCGTTGGACGGCGAGGTGAACGCGGAGTCCTCCTGCGCGGCCTTGACCGGCGGGATGGAGCTGTAGGCCGTGTTGAGGACCTTCTGCTCCTCGTCACTGGTCATGAACTTCACGAACTTCGTGGCCCCGTCGAGGTTGTGACTGTTCTTGAAGACGGCCAGGTTGATGCCCGCGACCATCGAGTTGACCTGGTTGCCGGTACCGGGGGTGCCGGACTGCACGGGCACCGGGGCGATGCCGTACTTGTCCTCGCTCATGCCCTGCGACTTGAGGTTGGCGGCCGCGGACTGCCACAGCAGCATCGCCTGCTTGCCCTTGGCGAAGTCGCTCACGGACTGGTTCTGCGCGTACTCCGCGTTGCCCGTCGGGATGACCTTGTCCTTGGCCATCAGATCGACGTATTGCTTGACCGCCGCCACCACGCCGTCGCTGGTGAAGTCGGCCTTGCCGTCGGGGGTGAAGAAGTCGGCGCCGTGCTGCTTGCCGAAGACGAAGACGTGGTGGATGTTCTCCGACAGGTTCGAGCCCTCGGCGCCGAGCACCGACTTGCCCTTGGCGGAGATCTTCTTGCCGTCCGCGATCAGCTCGTCCCAGGTGACCGGCGGCTTGGCGATACCGGCATCGGCGAAGATCTGCTTGTTGTAGTAGAGCGCGTACGCCATCGAGTACAGCGGTACGGCGGCCGGGTCCTTGCCCTCGACTCCGGTCGAGCCGAGCGCCGAGTCGACGAAGCGGTCCTTGCCGCCGATCTTCTCGAAGTTCTTGGCGTCCCACGGCAACAGCGCGCCTGTGGCCTGCAGGGAGGCGCTCCAGGTGTTGCCGATGTTCAGCACGTCGGGGCCCTGACCTGAGGTGGTCGCGGTCAGGATCCGGTTCAGCAGGTCCGACCAGGGGACAACCTCCAGCTTGACCTTGATTCCAGTCTGCTTCTCGAACTTGTCGAGTTCGGGCTGGAGGACCTTCTTGTCGACCTCGATGCTGGCGCCCTGGTTGGAGGCCCAGTAGGTCAGTGTCTTGGGCGAGTCGTTCGACCCTCCGCCCGTAGACGAACCGCCTCCGCAGGCCGAGGCGGCAAGGGCGAGAGACATGGTGACGGCGCCGACGGCCGCGGCTCGGATGCTGCGCATGGCTCCTGGTGTCCCTTTCCGGGAGTCGTGTACGCCGAGGAAGGCTCCGGATGACACACGTTCGACTTCCGAAACCCTCACGGCTTAATTTAGGACGTGAGTTAAACCCCGCGCGAAACCCACGTCAAGGGATCCGGCAGGGGTTAATCGCCTGCGGGCCGCGACACGGGCGGCCCGGTGGGCGCGGTTCGACCTCCACAGGGCATGTGACCTGCGACGGAGGGAGGGACCCGGCGTACTGCAACGGTTGGGTCTCGACGGGCCGACGGACCGTGGTCCGAGCCGCCGCCGCGACTCGGCCGGGAGGGCCGCCCGGCGGGAACACGTCGGCAACCTCTGACGGAACTCCGACCGTCGCTCACGGTGCTGCTTTCAAGCTGCTGAGGCGACTCCCGGACGGAACGGTGAAGCCGGCCTCACACCGTTCACTTCATGAAGCCGCGCGCCCGCGGCTGACGTCGGCGTGCCCCGGCCGTCGTCGGGGCACGCTCCGTCAGCGCTCCAGGAAGTCGAAGAGCTCCTCCCAGCGACGGGTGATCACTTCGGGGGCGAAGCGCCGCACGTTCTGCCGCGCCTTCTCCCCCATCGTGTCGCGGAGACTCTCGTCGGACATCAACCGCACCAGATGACGTGCGAGTTCGGAGGTGTTGCCGTGCCGGGCCAGCAGCCCGTCCTCGCCGTCGGCGACGATCTCGCGCACCCCGGGAGAACAGTCGAACGCGGCACACGGCACCCCGCAGGCCATCGCCTCGAGCAGGACGAGCGGAAAGCCCTCGCCGCGCGAGGACTGCACGAACACCGACGACCGCGCGAGCACCGCGGTGACATCGTCGGTCCGCCCCGCCCACTCCACCGAGTCGTCGAGCCCGAGCTCCGTGCACTGCTGCCGCAGCACGCCCTCGTGTTCCCCCGAGCCGTAGATGCGCAGGATCCAGCCCGGCTGTCGCGGTGCGGCCTCGGCCCAGACGTCCAGCAGCAGGTCGATGCCCTTCGCATGGCTGAGCCGGCCGATGCTGGCCACCACCTTCTCGGTGCGCGGCGAGGGGGCGACGGGCGTCAGCGGCAGCGGGTTCGGCATGAAGCCGACGTTGTTGAGGCCCTCCGCCACCCAGCGGTCGGCGTCCTCCTGGGTGAGGACCAGCAGCCGGTCCACGTCCTTGTAGTGACTGCGCACACGCGCGAAGCGCGAGGAGCGCCTGGAGGCTTCGAAGGATTCGTGGCTCATACCGATCACCGGATGCCCGGCGGTGTCCGCGAACGCCACCCACTCCATCGCCCAGACCTGCGTCACGACGATCACCGCCCCGGAGGCCGCGGCCCGGAACAGCTGGGACATGCGTTCGGCGGCGGCGCGCATGTCCGCCTCCTGGCGCCGGACGGCCGGATCGATGCCGCCGAGCGGGAAGCGGGGCCTGCGCCGGCCCGGGGGCCGGCGGTCGTACAGGGTGAGCGTCTCGAACGGCGGATCCTCGCCGAGGTCCATCGCCACCTCGGGCGGGGCGATGCCGATGATCCGGACCCGATGGCCGCGCTCCGCGAGCAGCCGGGCCATCTGGGCCTGCCAGCGGCCCACGCCGCCGAGCTCGTTGACCTCGTTGGCGACGAAGAAGATCTCACGCTGCGTCATCGGGCCTCTCCCGCAGGGCCGAAGAAACGGTCCACGATGCGAGCCGCCGCGTCCCCGCGATCGTACTCGCCGTACTTGTCCACGAACTCCTTGAGCTGCGCCTCGTACTGGGTGACCACCGCGGGCAGGTCCGACACCGCGGCGAACAGTTCGTCCTCGGTACGCGCCACCGGGCCTGGGGCCTCCTGAAGGAGGTCGAAGTACGTGCCGCGCATGTCCTCGGAGTACTCCTCCCAGTCGTAGGCGTAGAACACGAGCGGCCGGCGCAGCAGCGCGTAGTCGAACATCACGGAGGAGTAATCGGTGATCAGGGCGTCGGCGAGCAGCAGGAGCGGGGTGATGTCCGGTTCACCGGTCACATCGATCACCCGGTCCGCCACCGACGGCGGCAGAGCTACCCGGTTCAGGTAGTGGGAACGCACCAGCAGGGTGTACCGGTCACCGAAGCGCTCGGCGAACCGTTCCACGTCGAAGGGGAATTCGAAGGCTCTGACCGCGCCGTCGGGGCGGGCGCGGAACGTCGGCGCGTACAGCACCGCACGGCGGTCCGGGCGGACACCGAGGCGTTCGGCGAGCCGGCGCAGTTCCGCGTCCGGCGCGCGATGGTCACGGGCCGCCCGCACAAGAACGTCGTTGCGGGGATACCCGGTGCGCAGCAGCTTCTCCTCGGGGAGGCGGTAGGCCCGGCCCAGGGTGCGGACATCGTGCTCGCTGCGGACCACGAAGTGGTCGAAGCGGTCCAGCGCCTCTTGGTAGGAACGCTGTTCCTGCTCCGACATCACGCGGTGGGTGGGCTCGTCGAACCCCATCCGTTTCAGGGCCGAACCGTGCCACGTCTGGATGTACGTGGTCTCCGGGCGTTTGGCCAACCGCAGCGGGAAGCCCTGGTTGTCGATCCAGAACTCGGCCTGCGCCAGCGCCCTCAGGTAGCGCCAGGACCACCGGCGGACGAGTTCGGCGTCCTCGGGGAACCCCTCGGGCCTCGCGCCCGAGTAGGACCAGATGGCGGTGACGGGCAGCCGGCGACGGCGCAGTTCCTCGTGGATGGCCCGCGGACTGTCGCTGTACTGCCGGCCCAGGTGGCTCTCGAAGACGACGGTACCCTTGCGGACCGGGAGCAGCCGGAGCATGCGGTGGTACACCTGGACCTTGCGCGCGCCCGAGGCCAGGTCCCTTCTGACGGCCCGGAGCATGCGGTAGGAGCCCTTGATCGTCCTCGCCGCCGGGCCGTGCAGGTTCCGGTCCACGACGGCCCGGCCGTGCCGGGCCGCGGTGCCCTGCTGGGTGAGCCGGAAGGCGAGATGCCCCTTGGCGGAGACCTGGGGTTCGAGCCGGTCGGCCACGAGCCGGCTGAGCCGGGGCTGCACGGGCACGGACGCGGCGTTCTCCAGATCGACGCGACCGGCGGTGAGCCGGGTGGTCGTCCTCTTCCCGTCGGCCGTCAGATGCATCCGCACGTCCCACACCTCGTCGACGACGCCGAGCGGCCGGAACCGCGCCGACAGGGGGACAACGGCCTGCCACGTGATCCTGCCGCCCTCATGACGCACCGTCCGCACCGGGAACCGGAACATCTGCAGGCTGCGGCGGCGGGCCCGGAACTCCAACTCGGCGGTGAGGTCCGCGTCGGCGGCGACCGTGTGCAGTGGATTGACCATCGCGCCCTCGAGCACCACCAGATCCCCGCGCACGGCGTAACCGGTGAGCAGGTTGCGCAGGAACATCCCCTCCAGCGGCTTGCCGTGGTGGCCGAGGCCCGTGACGTCCATGACCGCCCGCGCCTTCGGGTCGTCCAGGTACTGGTCGCACCAGTAGACACGGCCCTCGCGCTGGACGAGCGGAGCGGAGATCTTGTTCCGGTTGATCAGCGTGTCCACGGCCGGCATCAGGTTGTCCCAGTCCTCCCGCATCAGCAGGTGGGCACAGATCGCGTGCACCCGGTCCAGCTCGGCGTACGCCTCCTCAGGGAAGTCCTGGACGTAGCCACGGGCCAGCTCAGCGAAGCGGTGCCGGTAGTCGTCGTCGAGGAAGGGCAGTTCGCGCAGGTAGAGGACGAGGTCGTGCTTGAGGAACTTGATGTCCTTGTGCAGCTTGAGCCCGTCGAGTCCGCGCCGGTCCAGCACGGCGTCGATCCGGCGGTGGATCTCCAGCCGGTCCGTGAAGTTGTTGATCTCGTGACGCCGGTTGCTGATCGACTTGGTGGTGGACTTCTCTACCACGTGCCAGAAGTAGACGGTGTTGGGGATCAGCGTGATCCGTCCGGCCGCCAGATAGGCCTGTGCCGAGAACAGCAGGTCCTCGTAGTGGATGCCCCGCGGGAAGGTGAGCTCGTTCTCGACGAGGAACTCGCGCCGGTAGCACTTGTTGGTCGACAGGGTGTCGAAGACGAACAGGTCCGGCAGCTCGGCGATGGACTCGACGGTCCGTGTGGACCGGTACAGCCACGGGTACCAGGGGACCCTCTTGTCGTGCCTGCTGTCGGTGTGCACCCGGACGCACAGTCCGGAGACCAGATCCGCACCGGTGCGGTCGCCCGCTTCGAGCATGTTGCGGCAGGCATTGGGTTCGAGGCTGTCGTCGCTGTCCAGGAACATCACATAGCGCCCGCGCGCCACGGCCAAGCCCTGGTTGCGGGGCTCTCCGCAGCCGCCGCTGTTCTCCGCCAGCCGGATCGCGCGCACGCGACCGGGGTGACCGAGGGCAAGTTGCTGCGCGACACCGTAGGAGCCGTCGGTCGAGCAGTCGTCGACGACGATCACTTCGACGTTGCGCAGTGTCTGGTCGAGTACGGAGCGCACTGCTGCCGGGAGGCGCCGGGCATCGTTGTACACGATGACGACGACGCTGATGTCCGGCACCGCGGCGCCTGCCTCGGGGGTATCGATCGACACGGCCACCTCTCGTCTCGGATTCGGCTCTCCGGACGGCGGACCTGTCCCCGCCGCGGATCGGCGGCGTTCCGCGAGGGCATCCCGCGGACAGGGTGCGTCCGGGTTCGGCACGGGCCGGCGGCCCCGCACCCTGCAGGGTCGCCGTGTTGCGACTCACCGCGGCCAGGGCGGTGCCCCACCTCCTCTCTTCCACGCTACGTGAGGACGCGGCCACGGAGATCCCGCGGCGCCGGTGTGCCGGGCATCAGCGGGCCCGGTGTTCGCAGGTGCAGCGCGCCGTGGCGACCGCCTTGCGCGACGGAGCCCCCGAGCCCCGTGGGGCCGCTCCGTGCGCCAAGGCGGCGGCCACCGCGGTCTCCCGTGCCGCCTCGCGCAGCGACGGCGGGACCGCCCGGCCCCGGAGACCGGCGGCCCCGTCCGGGGCCGGCCGACCGACGGCACACACGGCGACCACCGTCATACGGTCGGTCACACCGAAGGCCCGGTGGGCGCGGGCGACCGTCCCGTCCGTGCTCCCGGCGACGGGCGGCAGCCCTTCCGGGCCGGGCATCCCGCGCTCCCGCCGGGCCAGGGACGTGCCCTGGTCCGGCGGCGGATCGGCGAGGAGCGCGGCACCGCGAACGGCGCGCTGTCCGGTGAGCTGGGTCATCGTGCGGTCCTGAAGGGAGGGGGACTGCATTGTCTTCCCCGTGCCCCGCTCGTGTACCTCCCGCACGGCCGAGCGGACCAAGCCCTTCACCTGATCGTCGGACCGGGTCGGTGGCTGTCGGTGCCGTACGCCCGCGCGGCCACCGGTTTCCCTAGGGCCTGGAGCCGCTCTCCGCGACGGCCCGCAGAGCCTGGTGGAACCCGGTGTTCACCGCGAGCAGACCGCCGTCGACGTGCAGCGCCGTTCCCGTGATCCACGCGGCGTCCCGCGAGGCGAGGAACGCGACGGCGGCCGCGATGTCCTCCGGCTCCCCGATCCGGCCCAGCGGGTAGAGCCGGCTCACCGCGTCCAGTTCCGCGTCACGGCCTTCCCACCCGGTGGTGCGGACCGTACCGGGCACCACGAGGTTGACCCGGACGCCGCGGGGGGCCGCGTGTCCGGCGAGAGTGCGGGTGAGGGACGCGAGGCCCGCCTTCGCGGCGCTGTAGGCGTGGTTGCCGAAGTCCTGGGCGCCGTTGACCGAGCCGATGTTGACGATGGCTCCGCGCCCCGAGGCGACGAGATGTGGCAGCGCCGCGCGGCTGCAGCGGTACGCGCCGGTCAGGGTCCGGTCGATGTCGCGCGCCCACACCTCGTCGGACTCGTCCTCGAAGAGCGCGGCGTCGGGGGTACAGCCGTAGGCGTTGTTGACCAGGACGTCCAGCGTGCCGAAGACCTCGACGGCATGGGCGACCGCCGCCTCCACGTCGGCCCGGTCCGTGACGTCGCACCGGAACGCCTCGGCCCGCGCGCCCTGCTCGCGCAGCACCCCCGCGGTCTTCTCGCCCTCCGCGGCGTCCACGTCGGCGACGAGCACGGCGGCGCCCTCCTGAGCGAGGCGCCGTGCGGTCGCGGCGCCGATGCCGCGCGCCGCGCCGGTGATCAGGATGCCGTACCCCTCGAACCGCCCCACGTGATCCATGTCGCAGACGCTACAGCGCCGACGGGCGGAGAGCGCCGGTCAGGACGGGGTCGCCGTCGGGGACGCGGGCACCCCCAGGAACTCCTCCCAGCCGCCGGTCGGCGATTGTCCCGGATTGAGGGTCCGCAACTTCCCGAGGACGGCGGGGTCCTGCGCCTCCAGCCACTGCACCAGCTGCCGGAAGGACATGAAGCGCACGTCGTCGTACTGTGCCATCCGCCCGATGGCCTCCTCCACGGCATCCATGTAGATACCGCCGTTCCAGCGCTCGAAGTGGTTGCCGATGAAGAAGGGCGCACGGTTGGTGTCGTGTGCGCGCCGGAACCCGGCCAGATATGTGTCGCGGGCCTGGACGCGCCAGGCGTCGTACTGCGCGCTGTCGCCCAGAGGGTTACCGGCGGACTGGTTGGCCATCATGTTGTAGTCCATCGACAGGACCTGGAAGGAGTGGCCGGAGAACGGTATGGACTGCAGGGGGAAGTCCCAGATCCGCCCGCCCTGCACCTTCCCGGGCCAGATCTGCAGGCCGCCGGGCGAGCTGGCGTCGTACTTCCAGCCGAGCGCCGCCGCGGTGGGCAGCAGGTTGCCCTGGCCCTCCAGACACGGGGTGCGACCGCCGATCAGCTCCTTGCGGTAATCGAAGGGCAGCGGGTCGAGGTCCGTGAAGCCGGTGTTGGTCTTCCACTCGGTGACGAAGCTCATCGCCTGGTCGATCTCGCTCCTCCACTCGGCCGGCGACCAGTTGCGCACCCCGTCGGCACCGCAGAAGTGACCGTTGAAGTGGGTGCCGATCTCGTGCCCCTCCAGCCAGGCCGCGCGCACCTGCTGGAGCGTGGCGTGGATGTGCCGGTCCGCGAGGTAGCCGATCGCGGAGGCGCCGACCGGGTGCCGCGGCGGACGGTAGAGGTCCTTCTTGGACTCGGGCAGCGTGTAGATGCCGCTGAGGAAGAAGGTCATCGAGGCCCCGTGGTCGGACGCGACCTTGCGGAAGCGGGAGAAGAGCTGGTTGCTGAGTTCGCCGGCGCCGTCCCAGGAGAACACCACGAACTGCGGGGGCCGCTGACCGGGCTTCAGCCGTTCCACCGTGGGCTGGTGCGGCTGCGCGCCCGTGTCGGCGGTGGAGCCGTCGCCGATCGGTTTCAGCGGCCGGGCCTCGACGGTGCCCTTGCCGCCGGCGGAGCCCTCGCCGCCCTCGGTGCTCCCCCCGCCGACCGACCAGCCGCCGGGAGCACAGGCGGACAGTGCGCCCAGGGCGCCCGCCGTCGCCCCGGCGGTCAGCAGACGCCTGCGTGTGATGCCGTTCATCGTCGTCCCCGTTTCCTCGTCGCGCGGCTCCCGGAAGGAGCCCTCTGCGGTGTGGGTCGACGGGTTCGATGAGCGGGGAGCGGCGGAAAGATCGCAAAGCCGGGGACGTGTTGCCGTCCTGTGACAACCGCTGCGGTTCCATGACGAACCCCGCTGCCGGCGAGCGGACAGCGGGGTCGGGGGAAGAGGGGTCAGGCGCCGGTCCCGGCGCTGAAGACGGTCAGGGACACCGTGGAGGAGTTGCCCGAGACGGGGACCGGACCGCCGGACCACTTGACCTTCAGGGAGTCCTTCTCGTCGGGCGGGGTGATCAGGATCGCCGCGGGCGTGGCCTTGTCGGCCTCGCTGATCTCGGGGTTGGAGAAGGTCAGTCCGGCCCAGGCGCTCTTGCCCGGCGCCAGCGTGATCTTCGTGGGGCTCCCGGTGCTGCGCTTGGGATCCGGACCCAGCTGCTTGCCGGAGGCGTCCACGAAGGCGGCACCCGGGTAGCCGTCGACGGTGCATGTGCGCCCGGAGTTGTTGGTGAGGACGAGCGGGAAGTTCTCCTGGCCGGCACCCGGGTTGTTGCGGCCCACCGTGGCGCGCAGCTCGGACGTATGGCAGCGGCTGCCGGCGGCCCCGCCCTTGTCGCTCGACGCGGAGGCCGCCGTGTCGGGGCTGTCCGATGCCGTGGTCGTGGGCTCGGTGCCGGCCGTGCTCGTCGCGCTGCCGTCGGCGCTCGTGCGGTCGCCGGTGGCGGGCTGTGCCGCCCCGGGCAGCTTCTCCGGGGCGCTGCTCGTGGCATGGTTGTCGCCGCAGGCGGTGAGCAGGCCCAGGGCGGCGAGTGCGCCCAGCGCGGACACCGCACGCCGTGCCGTCAGGAAGGGGGCCGTGCCGTCGGAAGCCTGGTCCGCCGTGGCGCGTCGGAAGGTCACCATGTCTGTCGCTCCTCGAAACTCACCGCACACGCCGGGCGCGTGGGGACGGTGCCGTCTGCCCGTCCTCTCTGTCCGATGCGCTCCGGTGCGGAAAAGTTCGCGTACATTGTCCGGCCTCCGGGCGCGCCGACGGCCGCGGCGTGACGGTTGTCACCCGCTGAGCCGTACGGAGTCCAGAACCCGGTCGGTCTCATCGGTGCCGCCGTCCTGGCGCAGCTGTACGTACATCTGCGAACCACCGGTGCCGGCGACGGGCTTCAGCGCGGCCTCCGTGACGGACCCGCCGCCGCCCGCGCAGTCGGTCCAGGTGCGTACGGCCCCCTGCCAGTCGGTGCCGCGGTAGTCACGGCCGCCCTGGTAGTGGCAGTCCTTGTGGTTGATCGCGCGCACCTTGGCCGTGAGGTCCCCGTGCTCGCTCAACCCGATGAAGGCGCCGTTCGCGCCGGTGCCCAGGTCCTGCCAGCGCGAGAGGTCGTCGGCGACCGCGAGGGCGGGCTCATGCCCCGTCGGCAGGCCCAGTGACTCCGGGTTCCAGCCTGCGTCGCGCAACTGGCGCCCCCAGGACGCGGGCACGATCGCGTGCACACGCCCGGTGGAGTCCTGGACCTTCACATCCGCCGCCGGATGCTGCCGCAGCAGCACGGTGGTGCCGGCTGCGGCGGCACCCGCGACGACCAGGGCGGCCAGCGTGAGGACCAGGGCGCTACGACGGCGGCCGGGCTGCTCGGGGGCCGAGGCGACCGCCTCCCGTCGGCTACCGGGCCGCTCGGGCGCCGAGTCGACCGCCTCCCGTCGGCGGCCGCGCTGCTCGGGCCCCGAGGTGCCGGAGACGTCCGCAAGCCGGTCGAGCGCGTCCGCGAAGGCCTCGGCGGTCGGCCAGCGCCGCTCGCGCTCGAGGTCCATGGCCCGAAGGATCGCCCGCTGGACCTCGGCCGGCAGGTCGGGGCGAAACCGGTCGGGGGGCTCCACCCGGCCCGGACGTGCGGGGACCGTGCCGGTGAGCAGGTGATAGCCGAGGGCCCCCAGGCTGTAGACGTCCGCCCGCGCGTCGATGCCGGAGCCGGGTTCGGACTGCTCGGGCGCCGCGTATCCGGCGGAACCGGCGGCCATGGTGAGTCCCGAGGCCTGGGCGAGGCTCTTGGCCAGCCCGAGATCCGCGAGCAGCAGCCTGGTGGAGCCGTCGTGCGCGGTCCGAAGGAGGACGTTGGAGGGCTTGATGTCCCGGTGCACGATTCCGGCGTCGTGCAGCGCGGCCGCGGAGCGGGCGGCCAGGGCCGTCAGGCTCAGGGCCTCCGCCACGGCAAGCGGGCTGCCCGTGATCCGGTCGGCGAGCGTGCCGCCGTCGGCGTACTCCATGACGAAGTAGGGTCTGCCGTCGGGGAGCTCGCCGATGTCGTAGACCTGCACCACCCGGCTCGAGCCGGCCCGGCGCAGCAGGCGCGCCTCGGACAGGAACCGCTCCCGGACATCCAGCCGGTGGGCCCAGTTCTCGGCAAGCACCTTCACGGCGACGGGCGCCTCGAGGACGTCGTCGTGGGCAAGCCAGACGACGCCGAACGCGCCGCTGCCCAGGCGTCGTTCCAAGCGGTAGCGGTCGATCCGCTCCAGGGACTGCATAGGACTATCATGCCTGGTCGGATATCCACATCGAGGGGAGCTCCCAGTGAGGGATGCCGCAGACCCCGAAGAGCTGGCTCTGCGGGCGGCCGCGGGCGACACGGCAGCCCTGGACGCGTTGCTCCAGCACATCCAGCCGGAGGTCGTACGGCGCTGCGGGCGCTTCCTGCCGTGCCGGGAGGACGCGGAGGAGGCGGCACAGGACGTGCTGCTGCAGGTGGCCCGGAAGATCGGCACGTTCCAGGGCCGCAGTCGCTTCGGCACCTGGCTGTACACGGTGGTCGCCAACTGTTCCCGGCAGAAGTACCGGGAGCTGAAGCGGCGGGCGGCCGAGCAGCCCGGGCCCATCGACGCCGCGCAGCATGTGGATCCGCGGACCACCAGCGTGATCGCGGGATCCCGCGTCGATCTGCTGGAGGCCCTGGAGCGGCTGGAGCGCGAGCATCCGCACCTGGTGGCGCCGCTCGTCTACCGGGACATCTGCCAGCTGGAGTACGCGGAGGTCGCCGAACGTGTCGGCGTCCCGCTGGGCACCTTGAAGTCCCGCCTTCACGAGGCGCGCCGACAGGTCAGGCCCTGGCTGGCCGGCTCCGTCTGACCGCACCCGTCGCCCTGCGCCGGGGCGGTACGGCCGTCGCGTACCGCCCCGGCGCGGGCGCAGGAGGGTCAGTGACCCCTGACGGGGTGCGGCCGGTAGGACTCCTCCAGTGACTGGACGTCCTTGTCGGTGAGGTCCACGTCCAACGCCGCGACCGCGTCGTCGATGTGCTGCGGTTTGGTGACCCCGACGATCGGCGCGGCAACGGTGTTCTGCCGCAGCAGCCAGGCCAGGGCGACCTGGGCCCGTGGAACGCCCCGCTGCGCCGCGACCGCCGACACCGCCTCGACGACGGCCCGGTCGCCCTCCTGGTAGAGCCCCTTGCCGAACTCGTCGGTGCGGCTGCGCTCCGTGGTCTCGTCCCAGTCCCGGGTGAGCCGGCCGCGGGCCAGCGGGCTCCAGGGCAGGGTGCCGACCTCCTGGTCCGCGCACAGCGGCAGCATCTCGCGCTCCTCCTCGCGATAGAGGAGGTTGTAGTGGTTCTGCATCGACACGAACCGGGTCCAGCCGTTCAGGCGGGCCGTGTACTGGGCCTTGGAGAACTGCCAGGCGTACATCGAGCTCGCGCCGATGTACCGGGCCTTGCCGGCCTTCACCACGTCGTGCAGGGCCTCCATCGTCTCCTCGATCGGGGTGACGGGGTCGAAGCGGTGGATCTGGTAGAGGTCGACGTAGTCGGTGCCGAGGCGGCGCAGGCTGTGGTCGATCTCCGTCATGATCGCCTTGCGGGAGAGGCCGCCGCCATTGGGTCCGGGGCGCATCCGGCCGTGCACCTTCGTCGCCAGCACGATCTCGTCACGCCGGGCGTGTTCGGCGAGTACCCGGCCGACGATCTCCTCGCTGGTGCCGTCGGAGTAGACGTTCGCGGTGTCGAAGAAGTTGATGCCCGCGTCGAGCGCCCGGCGGATCAGGGGGCGGGACGCCTCCTCGTCGAGGCTCCAGCGGTGAGTGCCTCGGTCGGGGATGCCGAAACTCATACAGCCCAGGCAGATCCGGGACACATCGAGACCCGTTGCGCCGAGCTTCACGTACTGCATGTACTCCTGCTTTCCCTCGGGGCGGGGCGGGGCGCCCGGGAACCACGAGTTCGGACGGCCTCGTGCCGTGGCGCCGCAGCCCCCGACGACGTGATGCCTGCCCATCCTGAGTGAGGCCAAGCACGGGCGCGCCCTCTCAGCGGTATCCCGTGGCGTCCGCCGTGCCGCCCTTGTCCTGGACCTCGACGAGATAGCGCCAGGCGTCGGGACGGCTGCCGTCGCGGTCCGTGAAGCCGTACTCCCGTGCGAGTCGCCCGCTGGACAGCGAGTTCCCGTTCCAGCGGGAGACCTGCGGGTCCGCGGCCAGGGCGGCGACCGCCCGGCCGACGTAGTACGGGCTCTCGGAGATGCAGAAGTGGGGCTCGCGCTCCAGGGCGTCGCGCCAGTTCGCCTCGGTCACCCCGAACGCCTCGAGCATCAGCTCCGAGCGCAGCCAGCCGGGGGTGAGGGCGACCGCGGTGGCACCGCGCGACCCCAGCTCGTGGCCGAGGGCGAACGCCATCCGCAGCACGGACGCCTTGGCCAGGTCGTAGAAGAAGGACACCCGGTAGGTGTCACGGTTGTACTCGGCCGTTCCGTCGGTCATCTCCACGACCAGGCCGCCGGGGTGCCTCAGCAGCAGGGGCAGCGCGTGGTGGCTGGTGATCGCGTGCGTCTCGACGGCGAGCCGCAGCAGACGGAACCCCTTGTCGAGGTCGTGCTCCCACACCGGGCGGTCCCAGTCGAAGAGCTTCTCGCCGCCCCAGATGTCGTTGACGAGGACGTCCAGGCGCCCCTGCTCGCGCTCGACACGGTCCACGAGCGCGCGCACCTCGGCGGGGACGAGGTGGTCGGTGGGGACGGCGATGCCGTGCCCGCCCGCCGCGGTCACCAGCTCGGCGGTGTCCTCGATCGTCTCGGGCCGGTCGTACTCCGAGCGCCGCTCGCGGGTGCTGCGCCCGGTCACGTACACCGTGCCACCCGCCGCGCCCAGTTCCACGGCGATCCCCCGCCCCGCCCCTCGTGTCGCCCCGGCGACCAGTGCGACCTTGCCTGTCAGCGGCCCCGGCATGTCCGACCTCCGCGCTCGTTCGTAACCGTCTCGCCGAGGATGGCGCGGAAGCCGGACATCTTCTGTCGCCTATTGCGGGCGTCTCCCGGGATCAGTGGCCGCGCGCGATCCACTCGTCGAGGTGAGGCGCCTCGGCGCCGATGGTCGTCGACTCGCCGTGCCCCGTGCGGACCACCGTCTCGGGCGGGAGGGTCAGCAGCCGGTCCCGGATCGACTCGATGATCGTCGGGAAGTGCGAGTACGAGCGTCCGGTCGCCCCGGGGCCGCCCTGGAAGAGGGTGTCGCCGGTGAAGACGGTGCCGAGGCCCGGGCCGTACAGGCAGACGGCACCGGGTGCGTGGCCGGGGGTGTGCAGCACCGTCAGATCGGCACCGGCCGCCTCGACGACCTGACCGTCGGCCAGCCAGTGGTCCGGGAGGCGGTCGGGGTGGGTCGTCTTCCACAGCGGCAGGTCGTCGGGGTGCAGCCAGATCGTCGCTCCGGTCCGCTCGGCGAGCGCGGGCGCGGCGTCGATGTGGTCGTTGTGGGCGTGCGTGCACAGGATGGCCCGAAGCCGCCGGTCGCCGACGGCCGCGACGATCGCGTCGGCGTCGTGGGCGGCGTCGATCACAACGGCCTCGTCGTCGTCGCCGACGATCCACACGTTGTTGTCGACCTCCCAGGTGCCGCCGTCCAGGGAGAAGGTGCCGGAGGTGACCAGTCGGTCGATGCGTGCGCTCATCACAGCACCATCACCGAGCGCAGGACGTCTCCGTGATGCATCCGCTCGAAGGCCTTCTCGACCTCGTCGAGCGCGATGGTCTCGGTCACGAACTTCTCCAGCGGCAGGCGCCCCTGCAGATGCAGATCGACGAGCATGGGGAAGTCGCGGGAGGGCAGGCAGTCGCCGTACCAGGAGGACTTCAGGGCCCCGCCGCGTCCGAAGACGTCCAGCAGCGGCAGCTCCAGCTTCATCTCCGGGGTGGGCACGCCGACCAGGACGACGGTGCCGGCCAGGTCGCGGGCGTAGAAGGCCTGCCGGTACGTCTCCGGGCGCCCCACGGCCTCGATGACGACGTCGGCCCCGAAGCCGCCGGTCAGATCCCGTACCGCCTCGACGGGGTCAGCCTCCCGGGAGTTGACGGCGTGGGTGGCGCCCAGTTCCCTCGCGGTGCCGAGCTTGCGGTCGTCGATGTCCACCGCGATGATCTTCGACGCGCCCGCCAGACGCGCTCCGGCGATCGCCGCACCGCCGACCCCGCCGCAGCCGATGACCGCGACCGTGTCGCCCCGGCCGACGCCTCCGGTGTTGATCGCGGCGCCGAGGCCGGCCATCACACCGCAGCCCAGCAGCCCGGCCACCGCCGGGGAGACGGATGGGTCGACCTTGGTGCACTGCCCGGCGGCCACCAGCGTCTTGTCCGCGAAGGCGCCGATACCGAGGGCCGGGGAGAGCTCCTGACCGGTGGCGGCCAGCGTCATCCTCTGCTTGGCGTTGTGGGTGTCGAAGCAGTACCAGGGGCGGCCACGCCGGCATGCACGGCACTTGCCGCACACCGCACGCCAGTTGAGGACGACGAAGTCGCCGGGGGCGATGTCCTCGACGCCCTCGCCGACCGACTCGACGACGCCGGCCGCCTCATGGCCGAGCAGGAACGGGAACTCGTCGGTGATACCGCCTTGCTTGTAGTGCAGGTCGGTGTGGCACACGCCGCAGGCCTGGATGCGCACCACCGCCTCACCCGGCCCCGGGTCCGGTACGACGATCGTCTCGATCCGGACCGGCTCGTCCTTGCCAGGAGCGATCACGCCGCGTACTTCCTGCGCCATGCTGCTGCCGCCTTCCGTCGGTGCTGCGGGCGCCGCACGCGCCCGGCGCGGGCCACAGCGGCCCGCACTCGTGATCCTCGCGCGGTGGGCATGTGTTGCGCACGCATTCCGCGCGGAACATCTCGGATCGCCCCGCGACCGGTCCTTCCGACCGGCCTTCGGGTGACGCCGCGTCACCTGCGGACGGACCTACGACAGGGTCCGGACCTCTGCGACGGCCGCCGCGTGGTGCACAGCTCCGCGGTCGGCTCGACAGGCCTTGCGGTGACTCGAGTTGCCGGTCCGGCTCGATGGCAGGCGATCGGCCCGGCACGGTGTCTCGCCGCTCGCCTCCCGGGACCGGCGGGAGCGCCGGACAACGGGTCGCCGCACGGGGCCGTCACTCGTCGGCGGTCCACCCCGGAACGGTCGGGAGTACCGTCTCGGCGACGCGCAGGAGCACCGCGTCGTCCGGTACCAGGCCGTCGGTGCGCCACAGGGTGACGTCGTAGGAGCCGCCGCTGTCCTTCGCGTCCCGGGCCACGGTGAGAGCGCGGGCCGGTACCCCCGGGCCGCTGTGGCTGTCGCTGCCGTCGAGGCGGAAGCTGAGGCTGATGGTGCGGTCCGCATACAGGACCGCAGGGCGGCCCAGAACGGTCCGCTTCCCCGCGCCGTCGCCGAGAAGTGCGGCGGACTCGGACACCGGGAGACGGTCGTAGCTCTCCGACAGCGACACGGTGTACGTGCCGAACTCGACCCGGGCCGAGGGATTGGGGATCTCCTCGCCACCGGCGAGCCTGACGGAACCCCCACCGCCACTGGCACTCTTCGCGGTCTCCTGCGGGGTGCCCAGCAACCGGGCGAGGTCGGGACGGTTCAGCGCCGCGCACAGTTGCGCCCCGGAGACGACATCAGGTCCCCTTCCGGGCTTCCCGGACGCCTTCTCGGCCTCTCCGCCCTGGCACCTCGCGGGCGACTGACCGCTCTGCGAGGACGACGGCTTCGCGAACGCCCACAGACCGACGACGAGTGCGGCGACCAGCACCACGGCCGTGATGGCCTGCCCCCACGGGCCCGCACCCTTCTCGGGCGCGCCGTTGTCGTCTGCCATGTCCCCCACCTGCTGTGATCCCCGGCTCGTGCCCCGGCACCCTAACCCGTGATCATTGCAGGGACAACGCAGTTCCCGTCCCGCTCGCCCGCACCGGCAGGCCGTCGCGCCGCGGGAAAAAGCCTGCGCGCCTCCGGGGAGAGGGTGCGGGCCGCGGCGGGGTCGTCCACCTGCGCCGAGATCAGGGTGGTCCGCTCGTACGCATGGTCCGGAGGCAGAGAACGACCGTTCGTGATCACGAACAACGGGACTAATGCGGAGGTGAGTTCCAGTTCCTGCTCGGGCTGGTCGGTCATTGGCCGTCCTCCTGCCCGCGAGAGGGAAGAGCGGCGCAAGGGAGCCTCCACAGCACCCCGCCGGCACACATCGGCGCATGAGCCGTGCCGCGGCCGATCGGTCCGGCAGGAGTGGGAGAAAAGGACCGGACCAGGACAATGCGCCCCGAGCGAGGAAGCGTTGCACGGGACCCCGCCGACGGCACGCGTCCCCCTTCTAGGATGCGGACCGCGTAGACCTCGGCTCCGCCCTCACCACCCCCGCCGGGCGTGGCCCGGGAACCGCGGTGGAACAGCCCCTACTCCGCAAGGAACACCGTGAGCATCGCAGTGACGGAAGCCGAACCGGGACCGGTGCAGCCCCCCTGGCGGCTGCTCCTCGGATATGTACGACCACATCGCTGGTCCCTGCTCGCGGGCGCGGTCCTCGCGCTCGCCACCGGCGGCACCGGGCTTCTCCTGCCGCTGGTCGCTCGCGGTCTGATCGACGACCTCGCGCACGACCGGTCCGTCACCCCGGCGCTGCTCGGCATGTCGGGACTGGTGGTCGCCAACGCGGCGGTGGGCGCGCTGGGTTCCTACGTGCTGCGGCGTACCGCCGAATCGGTCGTGCTGGGTGCCCGGCGCGCCCTGTCGTCGTATCTGCTGCGGCTGCGGATCTCCGCCGTGGACCGTACGGAGCCCGGCGATCTGATGGCCCGGATCACCTCCGACACCACGCTGCTGCGCGAGGTAACCACGGACTCACTGGTCGGACTCGGCACCGGGGGTCTCACGCTGGTCGCGACGGTGGTGATGATGGGGCTGGTCGACGCGGTGCTGCTGGGAGTCACACTCGGGGTGATCCTGGCCGCGGGACTGGTGCTCGGGCTCATCGTGCCGCGCATCAACCGGGCGAGCCGGCAGGCACAGGACGCGGTGGGCGCCATGGGCGCCTCGCTGGAACGGGTCCTCGGCGCGCTGCGCACGGTCAAGGCCTCCGGCGCGGAGCACCGCGAGGAGGAGGCCGTCCACACGGCGGCCGAGGAGTCGTGGCGGCAGAGCGTACGGGCCGCCAAGTGGGCGGCGGCCGCGGGCAACACGGCGGGACTCGCGATGCAGATCGCCTTCATCACCGTGCTGGCCGTGGGCGGCGCACGCGTGGCGACCGGCGCCGTCGACGTCGGCACCCTGGTCGCGTTCCTGCTCTACGTCTTCTATCTGATGTCTCCCATCCAGCAGGTCGTCGGCGCGGTCACCCAGTACCAGACGGGCGCCGCCGCGCTCGCCCGGATCCAGGAGGCTCTGCGACTGCCCGCCGAACCACCCTCGAAGCACGCGGAGTTGCCGGCGCCGGGCGCGCAGCCCGCCACGCTCTCCTTCGAGGACGTGCGCTTCCGGTACGCCGAGGACCTGCCGCATGTGCACCACGGCGTGACCTTCACGGTGCCGGCCCGGGGCATGACCGCCTTCGTCGGCCCGTCCGGGGCGGGCAAGACGACCGTGTTCTCCCTGATAGAGCGCTTCTACGATCCCGAGTCGGGCTCGATCTCGCTCGACGGACGGGACATCGCCGATTGGGAGCTGCCCCTGCTCCGAGCGGCCATCGGCTACGTCGAGCAGGACGCGCCGGTACTGTCCGGCTCCCTGCGCGACAATCTGCTCCTCGGCAATCCCGGGGCCGACGAGGCCGAGGTGCAACGTGTACTCAAGACGACGCGGCTCGACGGACTGGTCGAGCGGCTCCCGAGCGGTCTCGACACCCTGGTCGGACATCGCGGGACCAAGCTCTCCGGCGGCGAGCGCCAGCGTGTCGCGATCGGGCGGGCGTTGCTGCGCCGTCCCCGTCTGCTGCTGCTCGACGAGGCGACTTCACAGCTGGACGCCGTCAACGAGGCGGCGCTGCGGGACACGGTCGCCGATGTCGCGCGTTCCACGACGGTCCTGGTGGTCGCGCACCGGCTGTCCACGGTGACCATGGCCGACCGGATCGTGGTCATGGACGCGGGCCGGGTCCGAGCGGTCGGCACCCATCGCGAACTGATCGCCGCTGACCCGCTGTACGCCGAACTGGCGGCGACCCAGTTCCTTGCCACGGCCGACTGACACCGGGATCCGGCTCAGGATTCGGGGCCAGCCGCCTCGAGGACCTCCTGGCCGCTCTCGTCGTCGACGGCATAGGCGAGGAAGTCGTCGACCATACGGTGGAAGAGGGTGGCGAGCTGGCGGAGTTCCTCCGGCGACCAGGCGCCCAGGGCCGCCTGCATGCCGCGGACTCCGGCGTCGCGGATCCGCTGGATGGCCTCACGGCCGAGCACGGTGAGTTCGATACGCTGGGCGCGGCCGTCGTCCGGGTCCGGTACGCGGGAGACGTATCCCGACTTCTGCAGCTGGTGGACCTGCCGGGTCACATGGGAGGCCTCGACCCCGAGCCGGTTGGCCAGCTCCCCGGGGCGAAGCGGTTCGGAGTCGGCGATCTGCCGCAGCAGGGCCACCGCGGCACGGTCCAGCGGCACACCCGCGAGGGCCATCAGGCGTTCGTGCTGCCGCGCGCGCGTGCTCAGATAGGTGATACGGCTGAGCGCTCGCTCGATGTCGATCACTTCCGGCGACGCGGGGGCCGAGGGGGGGTGCGGGTTGGGCATACCGCCCAGTTTACCATATCGTTGCCTGACTCAAGTAACTACCTGCTCCGGGAGACGGATGCGGGCCGGACGAGCCCGGCCCACGACGTCGTTCCGTGATCAGTGAGCGGTGAGCAGTTCCTGAGGCGTACCGCTCGGCGACGCCTGCCGGGTGCGCAGGGCGGCGATGCCGATGAAGACCATGGAGGACACACCCGCCAGCGCGAAGGCGGTGAAGCCCCGGTCGCCGTGGCCCCCGGTCGCGGGGCTGCGGCACCGCCGCCACGGCCCGCCGGTCAGCCCATGCGGTAGAGGCAGACAAGCAGTTCGATCACGGGTTGCATGGCGGGATGCGGGCCGTCCCGCCACCAGGCGAGCCGCACGGCGATGGGCTCGGCGTCGCTCACCGGCCGGTAGACGACGCCCGGGCGGGCGTACTGGTTGGCCGTGGACTCCGCCGTGACCCCGATACGGCGGCCGGTGGAGATCGCGGCCAGCCAGTCGTCCACGTCGTGCGTCTCCTCGGTGGCCGGGCGCGATTCCTGGGGCCACAGCTCCACGCTCGTGGTGCCCGTGCGGCGGTCGACCAGCAGCGTGCGTCCGCCGAGATCGGCCAGTCGGACCGAGCGGCGCCTGGCCAGTGGATCGTCCGCGGCCATCGCGCACAGCCTCTGTTCGAGCCCGACGATCGCCGAGTCGAAGCGCCGGTCGTCCACGGGCCTGCGCACCACCGAGAGGTCGCAGGCACCCTCCCCGAGCCCTGCGGTGGCCGAGTTGACGCGCACGAGGTGCAGTTCGGTCTGCGGGTGCTGTTCGCGCCAGCGCCGCTGGAAGGCGAGGGTATGGCGGCCGAGCGCGGACCAGGCGTAGCCGATCCGCAGCCGGGCCGGGCCGGAGGTGGCGCCGCGCACCAGGTCGTCGACCTCGGCGAGCACCCGCCGGGCGTGCGCCACCACGCGCAGTCCGGTGCCGGTCGGGGCCACTTCGCGGGAGGTCCTGCGCAGCAGCCGTACGCCCAGCGCCTGTTCGAGCGACGCCAGGGTGCGGGACACGGCCGCCTGGGAGACCCCCAGGGCGATGGCCGCGTCCGTGAAGGTGCCCTCGTCGACGATGGCGACAAGGCAGCGCAACTGCCGCAGTTCCACTTCATGCGTGAGTCAAGCGTATGGATGGCCCGGTGGATGCATTTTCCGCAGGGGCCGGGTTCTCGCACGATCGGACCATGCACGGAGCATCGGCACGCCCGTCCGCATCACCCGCACGCCGGATCCGTCCGGCATCTCCGGGACCGAAGCCGGCCCGCACGAGCCCGGCAGGAGTCCTGACCATGGTCGGCAGCGGCCTGTCCAACCAGGTCGGCGCCGCGATCGGTTCGCTCGCCTTCCCGGTGTTCGGACCGGTCGGCGTCGTCGCGGTGCGCCAGTACGTCGCCGCGTTCGTGCTGCTCGCCGTCGGCAGGCCACGGGTGCGTTCCTTCACCTGGCGCCAGTGGTGGCCGGTCCTGCTGCTGGCCCTGGTGTTCGGCACCATGAACCTCTCCCTCTACAGCGCCATCGACCGCATCGGCCTCGGTCTGGCCGTGACACTGGAGTTCCTCGGCCCGCTCACCATCGCCCTGGCCGCCACACGGCGGCGTGTCGACGCCTGCTGCGCGCTGATCGCCACGGCCGGTGTCGTCGTCCTGATGCGCCCTCAGCCGTCCACCGACTACGCCGGGATGTGCCTCGGCCTGCTGGCCGCCGGCTGCTGGGCGTCGTACATCCTGCTCAACGGCACCGTCGGCCGGCGCATCCCCGGGGCGCAGGGATCGGCGGCCGCCGCCGCGGTGTCGGCGACGGTGTTCCTTCCGGTCGGCGTGGCAGTCGCCGTCCAGCATCCGCCGACCCCGAAGGCCGCCGCCTGCGCGATCGCCGCCGGGCTCCTCTCGTCCGCGGTGCCCTACCTCGCGGACCTGTTCACACTGCGCCGGGTCTCCGCCCCGGCCTTCGGACTGTTCATGAGCGTCAACCCCGTCCTCGCCGCCGTGGTCGGCCGCCTCCTCCTCGGTCAGCACCTGGGGTGGACGGCATGGGCCGGCATCGGCGCCGTCGTGACCGCGAACACGGTCGGCATCGCCGCACGACGTGGCTGACTGCAGCGCCCGCCTCCGGCGCGGTCCCCCGATGACGGGGAGCGCGTGTCCGGTACACCTCGGCCTACGATTCGATTGCTTGACTCAAGTAAGTCGGTGTGCTTGCCTCTCTCGAGCAACCTGGACCGTCCGGCCGCCACGGTGGTCATGACGCCCAGGACCGGGGGCCGCCGATGAGCGGCGGCGGGCCCCCACGCGCCGCATCCCGTGGGGACGGGGGCGGTGCCCTCGGGCCCGGACCGGCACTCACCCCGTCCGGAGCCGGGCCCGAGGACGACGGGGTTTCGCGTTTCGCGCCACTTGTCACGCACAGGAGGGCGTTCCTTCGCATCAGCGCCGGCACCGAGCTGCGAGGCAGCGGGTGCTGCCGGCCCTCGGCGGGTGACGGAGCGGCCCGCGGGGGGCCGGTCGACCGCTCGCCGTCCGCGGCCTCAGGACCGGGCGGCACTCCCGGCGGGCGTGCGCCGTACGCTCCAGTCGAAGCGGCCCCGGCACACCACGGTGCCTGCCGCATCGGTGATCTCGGCCCGGGTGGAGATCCGTGCCCGGTCGGTCTCGCCCGTCCACAGCGGCTCAAGGGCACTCCGGGCCTCTTGGTCGAGGCGGCAGGCGGCGACCAGGCGCCCCCGGGCGGGAGCGAGGAACTCCACGACGGCCGCGGTTCCCAGCGGGACGATCCGCTCCAGGGCCCCGGCATGCGACCCCGAGGCGATGAGGGCGCCCAGCCCGGCCGCGTCGATCAGGGCGACCAGCCCGCTGGAGTGCAGCGAGCCGATGACGTTGGCCAGCTGCATGGGTGTGTCGCACGCGAGTTCGGCCTCGCCGTCCACGGCCCGGACCACCTCGATCCGGGCCGTGCGATGCGCCGGTACGGACTCGAGCAGCGTTCGGGCCAGTGCCGTCATGTCCACCACGCCAGCCTCGCAGGGTGCGATGGCGCGCGGGTGTCCACCGGGCAACGCCCGGACGCCGCCGTCCGGTCGCCCCGTCAGAAGGGGTAGTGCGCATGCTGGGTGGCAACGGTGACCCAGCGGGTGTTGGAGAACGCCTCGATACCCCACCGCCCACCGAAACGGCCGTAGCCCGACGCCCGCACCCCGCCGAAGGGAGCCTGGGGCTCGTCGGCCACCGACTGGTCGTTGATGTGCACGATGCCGGTGCGGACCCGACGTGCGACGGCCAGTCCATGGGTGGCGTTTTCGGTGATGATGCCGCACGTCAACCCGTTCTCGGTGTCGTTGGCGAGGGCGACGGCGGTGTCGTCGTCGGCGAACGTCGCCACCACGCACACGGGGCCGAAGGACTCGGTGCGGTACAGGTCCGCGTCCTGCGGTACGCCGGTGAGGACGGTGGCCGGGTGCACCGCGCCCTCGGGCTCGCCGCCGACGAGGACCGTGGCGCCCTTGCCCACGGCGTCCTTCACCAGTCCGGCCACCCGCTGCGCGGCCTGCGCGCTCACCAGCGGACCGATCACGGTGTGCGGATGCGCCGGGTCGCCGGACCGCAGCGAGGCGGTCTTCTCGACGAACTTCCGGGTGAACTCCTCGGCGAGCGACTCGTGGACGAGGATACGGTCGCCGGACATGCAGATCTGGCCGGCGTTCAGGAACACACCGAAGGTCACCGCGTCGACGGCGTAGTCCACGTCCGCGTCGTCCAGCACGAGGACCGCGTTCTTGCCGCCCAACTCCAGGACGGCGGGCTTGAGATGCCGTGCCGCGAGCTCGCCGACGATGCGCCCGACCCCCGTGGAACCCGTGAAGTTCACCGCGCGCACCCGCTCGTCGGTTATCAACGCCTGCGCGATCCCGGCGGCGTCCTCACGGGCGTTGGTGACCACGTTCAGCACCCCGTCAGGCAGTCCGGCCTCGCGCAGGATGTCGGCGATCAGCAGTCCGCACGCGATCGGCGCGTCCTCACTCGGCTTGACGACCACCGTGTTTCCCGCGGCGAGCGGCGCCGCGACGGCCCGGACACCGAGGATGACCGGCGCGTTCCACGGAGCGAACGCCGCGACCACTCCGAGGGGTTCACGCACCGCCAGCCCGAGCACCCCCTCCTCCTGCGCACTGAGCACCTCACCGCTCGGCGCTGTGATCGCGGCCGCGGCCTCGCGCAGGATGTTGGCGCCCAGACCCACGTTGAAGAGGGCCCACGGCAGGGTGGCACCGGCCTCGTGGGCCATGATCTCGGCCACCTGCTCGCTGCGGGCGTCCAGCAGATCGGCCGCCTTCAGGAAGATCGCGCGGCGGGCGAAGGGGGCGAGCGCCGCCCATTCCGGGAAGGCCGCGTCCGCGGCGTCCACCGCCCGTTTCACGTCCTCCGGGCCGGCTGCGGCGAGCGTCGCGTACACCTCGCCGGTGTAGGGGGCGACGTCGACGGTGGTGCGGCCGGACGCGGCGGGTACATCCTTGCCGCCGATGAGGAGTTCGCGGGTGACAGGCATGACGGCTTCCTTCGGTACGTGGCCGGGACGGTGCGCAGAGGGCCGAAACTTGTTCGTCTGGTGAAATCTCATTCACTGATCTGCTGCGATGCTCCGGCCGGCCCCCGCGAATGTCAAGGCCCCCGGCTTGCACAGCCGGGGGCCTGGGTCCTCGTCCCGGGGTCGCTCTAGGAGGCGACGTCCGACACCAGTCCCGTCACGGGCGCGACCTTGGCGGTGGCCTGCTGGACCGGCTGGATGTCGTTGACACGGTTCAGTTCCCCGAGCTGCTTCGACGGCAGCGGGACGTCTCCCTTGTGCTGCTCCGGGACCTCGCTGCGGGACAGCGAGTCGAGCAGGGTGACCGGGTTCAGCCTGCTCGCGTCCGAGTTGTCGGCGGGGGCCGCGCTGGCCATCGGCGCCGCAAGGCCCGTGACCCCGATGGCGAGACCGACCGCGGCGACGATACGTCGTGTTGAGATCATGCATTCAGCAACGGGACGGGACACCGGGCAGTCACGGGACCGGCCTCGCCCTCACTCGACAGGCGCACGGCTCCCGCTGCGCTTGCCGGGCACCCCGCGCCGGGGGAGGCTCGAAGAAGAGGCCCTCGCGGCCCGCCGCATGCCGGGCCCGGCCTTCGAAGGAGGTCTCCATGGCCACCGCGGCAGGCACCGCCGCCGACATCCGCACCGCGCGCCGCAGTTCCCCGTCGACGCCGCCCGACGGCAGGGTCGACGGGCAGATCCCCGTCGCGCCATGGGACGGCTAGGCGGGCGGCGCCGTCTGAAGGTCCGGACCAGCTCCCGGCTCTCCTGGACCTTCTCGGCGGGGGCCGAACTCGGCGGCCGGAGCCGGCGTCTGTCCCCGCCCTCGGCGTGCGCGGCAGGCCTGCGCGCCTCCGCCGCCCTGGTGCGGGCGGCACTGCGGGCGGGCCGTGTACGCCCCTGCCCCCCGGCAACCCGCGCCGTTCGAAGGCGGCGTCCCGGGCGTCGATGAGCCCCCGCGCCCGGAACCGGTCACCCGGCCTCTTCAAGCACCCGGGAGCCATCCGCCCGGCCGCAGGATCGCGAGCAGTTGCCGGACCAGCTCGTCCACGATCTCGTCGAGGGTCGCGTCCACCCAGCCTGCCCGCCAGTCGTGCAACAGACCGTTGACGCTGCCGATGAACGCCGTGGCCGCGATCCGGTAGTCGCGCCGCGCCGCCTCTCCCCGCGCTGCAGCGTCGGCGGCCTCGGCGCAGATGAAGTCCACCCATCGGGAACGCCGTTCGAGCCGCTGCTCCTCCAGCCTGGGGCTGACCCCGATGATCTCGACAAAGGTGATACGGATCCGGCGCGGATCGCAGGTGACGTTCGCCGCGTAGGCCCGGAAGACCGCGGTGGCGCGCTCGGCGAGCGGCAGGTCACGGGCCTCGGCGAGGGCGGCGGAGGCGGCGCCCTCCGCCCAGTCGTTGACCTGGAGGTGCAGGGCGGCCAGCACGTCCTCCAGGGTGCGGAACTCCTCGTAGAACTGGCGCGTCGACAGACCCGCCGCCTCGCTCAGCGCGGCGACCGTCGTGCTCCGGAAACCGGGGCTGTCGCCGAAGAGCTGAAGCGCGGCGTCCAGGAACCTCCGGCGCCGCTCGGCCTGCCGCTCCTCGGCGGACCTGCCCCCGTAGCGGCCCGTCGGCTGCCTGAGCCTGCCTGCCACGCGTATCCCTCACCTTTCGTCGATCTGTTGGGCGGTCGGCCAATTTTGTCGTGCACGGAGTCTTGTGGAGGGGTCCGACTGTTCCTTACTTTCCAGTAAGTCAATCTGAACGCAGGCGTATTCAGATTCGCGGGCCGCAACCCGGCGGCTCCGCCGGCCAGCACGATCCGGCTTGTCATGTCCTCATCACGGCTGACCACCACAGACAGGGACCCGCCATGTCCGTCCTCAGATCCCGCCACCTCTTCTCCCTCGCCGCCGCCCTCGCCCTGACCGCCGGCACCACGGCGACCGCTGTCGCGCAGGACACCGCCGCCGCCCTGCGCGAGGTGATGTTCGTGGGCAACAACTGGGACGGCACCGCCGACGTCATCGAGTCCACCGGCGACTTCGCCCGGCTCGGTCGTGTCGACGTGATCCCCGACAAGGCGCAGCGCATGGCGGAGATCAACGCCGACCCGATCAAGTGGATCTACTTCATGGCCATCCGCAACAGCGTCGGCGAGGGCCACGACCAGTTCGTCGACGACATGTACTCGACTCCGGACGGGAGATCGATGGTCGTCTCCCGGCCGAGCTTCGCCGACGTCGTGTCGATCGACCTGACCACCGGCAGGATCAACTGGCGTTTCCCCGTGGCCGGTTACCGCGCCGACCACATGGCGGTGTCCCCCGACGGCACCCGCGTCGCCGTTTCGGCCTCCACCGCCGGCAAGGTGCAGGTGCTGGACATCGTCACCGGCCGGGGACTTGGCGAGTTCACCACCGGCGACAAGCCGCACGAGAACATCTTCACCAAGGACGGCAAGTACATCTGGAACATGGCCATCGGCGAGGTCAACACAGCGCTCGACGACCCCGTCTGGGACTGGACGAAGGGCGACCGCCGCATCACGGTCGTGGACGCCACCACGTTCAAGCAGGTCAAGACCATCGACATGCGCGGCAGGCTGGACGCGATCGGGCTGAAGGACTTCTCCGACGCGGTGCGTCCGGCCGTCTTCAGCCCCGACGAGTCCACGCTCTACTTCCAGGTGTCGTTCTTCAACGGGTTCCTGGAGTACGACCTGGCGACCGACAGGATCACCCGGGTGAAGACCCTGCCGAAGAACCCGGCCACCAGCACGGATCGCACCACATGGGTCAACGACTCGCGCCACCACGGCATATCGATGAATCCCTCCGGCACCAAACTGTGCGTCGCGGGGACGATGGACGACTACGCGACCGTCGTGGACCGCACCACGCTCCAGGAAGGTCCGCTGGTGACCGCGTCCAAGCCCTACTGGGCGACCGTCAGCGGTGACGGCAGGGACTGCATCGTCTCGGAGAGCGGCGCCGACCGGGTCACCGCGATCGACTTCGCGACCGGCGAGAAGGTCGCCTCGGTGCAGGTCGGCGACCATCCGCAGCGGGTACGCCTGGCGCACGTCCCCGCCGGATGGACGGGCCCGACCGCCGGCTGACCGCCCTCTGCCACGGTTCCGTCCGTGCCGCGCGCGGCACGGCGCGGACGGAACCGTGCCCCGTCGGGACCTGCGCCCGGCAAGGATGCGGGCCCGAGCCCTACTCAGCCACCGACCCGGCGGCTCACCTTCAGCAGATACTCCTTGCGGTTCAGCGGATTGTGGTCCGTGCGCGGCCGCTCGGGCATCGATCCGCCCGTCACCGGCGCGTAGTGCCCGAAGGCGCTCTCCAACTCGCCCTCGCCCCGGGTCAGGCCCGGCAGTTGCTGCTCCAGGGTGTGCACCCACGCCGCCGGGACCGCGCCCTCGAGGACGCAGACGGAACCTCGCGTCTCGGTAGTCCGTGGCACCGCCCGCACCGCGGCGAGCACCGGCAGCAGCGCGCCGAGCGTGTCCGCCGGGGCCTCGATGCGGAAGCTGTGCATCGGCTCGTGCACACGGGTGCCCGCGCGGCGCAGCGCCTCGATCAGTACCAGTGGGGTCAGGCCCCGGAAGTCCGCTCCCGTACTCGACATGCTCTTGTCGAACCCCTGGTGGGCATGGCTCTGCCGGGGCGAGTAGCCGGAGTGGGTCATCGTGACCGTGCAGTCGGTGACCTCCCAGCCGTGCAGCCCCTGCCCGAGCACCTCCCGCACAGTGTCCTCGACCGCCTTGAAGAACGCGTACGGCATCGAACCCAGCTCCACCTCCAGGCTGAAGTCCACGCCGCCGCCCGGCGGAGCGGGGTCGACACGCAGACCGACCGTGGCGAGGAACGGGTTCGGGTGCCTCTTGTTGAACTCCACGGCAGCTCCGGTACCGACCGGCCGCTCGATGCACAGCGGGGTCGTCTCCCGGAAGGTGACGTCCAGGGCGAACTCATCGGCGAGCGTGGCCTGGACGACCTCTTTCTGCACCTCGCCGTAGAGGGACACCGAGGTCTCCTGACGCACCTCGTCGTGCCTGAGGTCGATCAGCGGGTCCTGCTCGGCCAGCCGGACGAGCGCCAGATGCAGGGCCCCTCTGTCGACACCCGGCCCCGGTACGACCACGGTCTCCAGCGTCGGTGGCGCGAAGAAGCGCTCCTGCGCATGCCGCCGCACGCCGATGTCGTCGCCGATCCGGACGTCGGAGAGCCCCCACAGCCTGCCGATGCGACCGGCCGGCACGGCGTCCTCACGCACGTCGGTACCTCGGTCGAAGACGCTGATGGAAGTGACCCGCCCCTCGGGACGGCCGTCGCCGAAGGGGACCCGGTCGCGGACACGAAGCATTCCCGAGAACATCCGCGCATAGGCCACCTTCTCCCCCGCCGGTCCCCGCTCGACCTTGAAGACCGTGCCGGAGAGCGGCCCCGCGGGGTCGCCCCCGGCGGCCGGAAGCAGGTGCTTGACGCCTTCGATCAGCTGCGGCACACCGGCGCCCGTGATCGCCGAACCGAAGAACACGGGATGCACCCGGGCACGCCGGGTCTGCTCCAGGAGTGCGGTGTGCAGCCGGTCGTAGGACACCGTGTCCTCGACGTACGCGGACAGCAGCTCGTCGTCGTGTTCGGCGAGGACGTCGAGCAGCCGCCCGCTGAAGGCGGGGTCGTCGGCGTCGTACGGAGTGACGTGCGCGGTCCGCGTGCCGATCCGCTCCGGCCGCCCCATGGGAACGACCGACGGGGTCAGCCGGCGGGCCAGCGCCTCGAGCGTGCGGCCGAGCTGCGCGCCGCCGCGGTCGATCTTGTTGATGAACACGAGCGTGGGGATGCGCAGCCGCCGCAGGGTCCGCATCAGCACGCGTGTCTGCGCCTGCACGCCCTCCACGGCCGAAACGACCAGCACCGCACCGTCGAGCACGCTCAGCACCCGCTCCACCTCGGCGATGAAGTCCGGGTGACCCGGGGTGTCGATCAGGTTGACGGTGACGTCGTCCAGCGTGAAGGAGACGACGGCCGACTTGATGGTGATGCCGCGCTGCCTCTCCAGCGCGAGCGAGTCGGTCAGGGTGCTGCCGTCGTCGACGCTGCCGATTTCGTCGATCACCCCGGCCGTGTACAGGAGCCGCTCGGTGAGGCTCGTCTTACCGGCGTCTACATGCGCCAGGATTCCCAGGTTCAGCGTGTGCACGAAGCGTCATGTCCTTCGGAATGGGGGTGGTTCCTTGCTGGCTGGACATGGACGCTGTGCGCATTTCGGCTCCTCTGGGTCGACAACTCCTCACGGGCAGTGGATCAGCGACCCCTTGGGCACGGCAAAGGATTAAGCGTCAACCAATTCCGTCTCCGTCCGCTCACGCGCACCAGGCCCGCAGTCACGGACCGCATCCTGATCCGTCCACTGCGCGCTCGCCGCGCCCGCGTGGCCCCCTCGACCGGGCGCCGCCGTCGGACGGAAGGGAAGGCGACCGGCCCACGGTGCCGGGGCCCCGGGCGCGCCGACTGCACCGGCTTTCGCCCCGGGTGAACCCGGTCCGGAGGGCTCGAGGCCCGCCCGGGGGGCCGCGTCGCCGGCGGCCGGTATGGCGGTGGCGCCGCCGAGCGTGGACGCTGTTGTCGAGGGGCGGATTCCGGCCACGCCGGAACGCCAGGCCGCGGTGGTGAGAGGAGCGGAAGCGTGATCGAGGGAACGCGCGATGCGTGAGATCCTCCCGGCGCTGCACCGGTGGTACACGACGGGATCCCCTTTCGGGCTCGCCACGGTCGTGGCCGTGAGCCGCAGCGCGCCTCGCGGGCCGGGAGCGGCGATGGCCGTCGGTCCCGGGGACGAGGTGGTCGGCAGCGTCTCGGGCGGCTGCGTCGAGGGGGCGGTGTTCGAACTCGCCCAGGAGGTCGTCGAATCGGGCGAGACGCGGGTGGAGACCTTCGGCTACAGCGACGAGGATGCGTTCGCCGTGGGGCTCACCTGCGGCGGGGAGATCACTTTGCTGGTGCGCCGGGTGACACCGGCGGAGGACGTCTCGTTCGGGGCGGTGGCCGAGTCGGTGGCGGCCGGTCGACCGGTCACCGTGGCCACGGTGATCGACGGCCCCGCACCGCGGGGTGCCACCCTCGCCGTATGGCCCGACGAGGTGTCGGGCTCGCTCGGCTCGAGCGGTCTGGACGCCGCGGTCACCGCCGACGCGCGCGGCGGACTCGCACTCGGTGCCACCGGCCGGCGGCACTACGGCCGGCACGGCGAACGACGCGAGGACGCCGTCACGGTCTTTCTGCACTCCTTCGCGCCACCGCCGCGGATGCTGGTCTTCGGCGCCATCGACTACGCGGCCGCGGTGGCCCGTATCGGCGACTTCCTCGGCTATCGGGTCACGGTCTGCGACGCCCGTCCGGTGTTCGCCACTGCGAAGCGGTTCCCGGAGGGTGCGGAGGTCGTCGTGGACTGGCCGCACCGCTATCTGCACGGCACCGCCACCGACGACCGCACGGTGATCTGCGTGCTGACCCACGACCCGAAGTTCGACGTGCCGCTGCTGGAGGAGGCACTGCGCAGGCCGGCCGCGTACATCGGCGCGATGGGCAGCCGCCGCACCCACGACGACCGGATGAAGCGGCTGACCGAGGCAGGACTGACGGAGGCCGAACTCGCCCGGCTGCGCTCGCCCATCGGCCTGGATCTCGGGGCGCGCACCCCCGAGGAGGTGGCGGTGTCGGTGGCCGCCGAGATCGTCGCACTGCGCTGGGGCGGCAGCGGAGGACCGCTGGCGGCGACCTCGGGGGCGATCCATCCGAACCGGGTGCGCTGCGAGTCGCTGTAGTGGCCGTCCGGCGGCGACGGACGCGGCGGCGCCCTCGTCGTGGCGGTACCGGTGTGGCCACGCGTACGACGGTCCGGGTGCGCACGCCCCGTCGGGCGTGACGAGCCGGGCTCAGGCCCGCGTGGTCCTGCCGGCGCGTGGCTGCAGCCGGTGCAGCACCACGTCCGTCAGCTCACCGCCGGACACCGTCGCGGTCAGGTAGGTGCAGTGCGGCTGACGCCGGCGGTCTGTCGGGGAGCCCGGGTTGAGCAGACGCAGCCCGGTGTCCGTGACGGAGTCCCACGGGATGTGGCTGTGACCGAAGACCAGCACATCGAGGTCGGGGAAGCGCTCGGCGCACCGGCGCTCCCTGCCCCGGGCGCCGCCCGTCTCGTGGACCACGCCGAGGCGCAGACCGCCGAGTTCGGCACGCGCCACCTCGGGGAGCCGGGCGCGCAGTTCGGCCCCGTCGTTGTTTCCGTGGACGCCGATCAGCCGCGCGGACCGGTTCTCCAGCAGGTCGAGAGTGGCGACGTCCACCCAGTCGCCGGCGTGGATCACGACGTCGGCGCGCGGCAGTTCGGCGACCAGTTCCGGGGGAAGTTCCCTGGCCCGCTTGGGCAGGTGGGTGTCGGACATCAGCAGCAGACGCACGACGTCAGGGTGTCACGACGCCGGACCCCGGGCCTCCGGTCAGGCGCGTGCCGACGGCCCCTCCTCCAGGAACACGTCCGCCCACACCTGCTTGCCGCCGCTGACGGGGACGGTTCCCCACGCCGCCGACATGGCCTCGACGAGGAGGATGCCGCGGCCGCCCGTCGCCTCCCAGCCGATGCTCGTCGGTTTGATGGGCGTACGCGCCGAGTTGTCCGATACCGCGATGCGGAGTCGGTGGTTGAAGAGGGTGAGGTGAAGACGGACCGGACCGCCGGTGTGGACCAGGGCGTTGGTGACGAGTTCGGAGACGACGAGGAGCACCGTGTCGACGTCCTCGGTGACGCCCCAGGCGCGCAGGGTACGCCGGGTGAAGCGGCGCGCGTGCCGGACCGCCTCCGGGACACGCCACACCGTCCAGCTCTCGCGCTGCGGGCGCGCCGCCATGCCGTCGTAGCGCACCAGCAGCAGCGCCACGTCGTCGCTGCGGTTCGCACCGGCGAGGAGGGCGTCCGCGACCAGCCCGAGGTGGCCCGGATCGGAGGCGGACAGCTCGTCGGCCAGCCGCGCGAGACCGGTGTCGATGTCGACGGCGGCCGACTCGACCAGGCCGTCCGTGGTCAGCGCGAGGATCGTGCCCGGCTGCAGCCGCAGCGGGCTCATCGGGAAGTCGGCGCGTTCGACGACGCCGAGGGGCGGACCGCCCTCCGACTCGGCGATCTCCGTGCGGCCGTCCGGATACCTCAGCACGGGTGCGAGGTGACCGGCGCGGACGAACCAGGCGGAGCCCTCCTCCATGTCGACATCGACGTAGCAGCAGGTGGCGAACAGATCGGACTCCATGTCCACGAGGAGCCGATTGGCGTGCGAGACGACGACGTCCGGGGGGTGGCCCTCGACCGCGTACGCCCGCAGCGCCGTGCGCATCTGGCCCATCAGTGTGGCGGCGCCGGCGTTGTGCCCCTGGACGTCGCCGATGACGAAGGCGACGTGGTTGTCGGTCAGCGGGATGACGTCGTACCAGTCTCCGCCGAGCTCGAGACCCGCGGTGGTGGGCAGATAGCGCGCGACGGCGACCGCGCCGGGCAGCCGGGGCAGGCGGCGCGGCAGAAGGGCTCGTTGAAGCATGCCGATCAGTTCGTGCTCGGCGTCGAAGGCGTGGGCGCGCACCAGCGCCTGTCCGGCGAGACCCGCCACGGCGGTGAGCAGAGCACGTTCGTCGGGTGCGAAGTCGTGCGGCTCGTCCCAGCCGATCAGGCAGGCGCCGGCCGTACTGCCTCCGGCGGTCAGCGGCAGCACGGCGAGGCCGCCGGGACCGACGTCCGCGAGCGCGGGCTCCAGTTCGGAGCCCGCGGGCCAGACCGCGGCGCGGCCCTCGCTCAGCGCCGCGGCGAGCGTGGGCATGGCCCGCACCGGTGCGTCGGGCCACTCCGAACGCCACTCGGTCCGCCACAGCTCCGGCCACACCTCCGGTTCGGGCGGGTCGAGCACGGTCACCACGAGCCGGTCGCCCTCCAACTCGGCGAGGGCGACGCGGTCGGCCCGCAGCGGTTTGCGCAGGGCGGACACCACGGCCCGGCCGACGTCACGGACGGTGCCCGCGGTGGCGAGGGCCGCAGCGAGCCGCTGGATGCGGGTGACGTCGCTGACGGCGGGGCGCAGCTTGGAGGCGTCGGCGACCGATCCCACCAGCCGTGCCGGCTGGCCCTGCCCGGCGGGCAGCAGCCGCCCGCGCAGCCGGAGCCACTTGGGCTCGCCGGACGGCTGGAGGATGCGGAACTCCAGTTCCCGGTCGCCGATGGACATGTGGTCGGCCTCGACCACGGACATCAGCGAGGGCAGATCGTCCGGCACGGTCCGGGAGAGCAGGGTCTCGACCCTGCCGTCGAACTCCTCGGGCTCGATGCCGAACAGGCGCAGCATCTCGTCATCGACCTCGACCCGGCCGCTTTCCACCGTGAGGCTGAAGAAACTGGCCGACAGCTCCTTGGCCTGGTCCTCGGCCGGAACGGGACCGGTGACGGCCTCGGCCAGAAGACGGAGACATTCACGTTCCTCGGCGTCGAAGCCCCCCAGGGCGTCACCGACGGCGACCAGGCACCCCCCTTCCCGCAACGGCAGGGCGGCGAGCGAGAAGTCCCTGACGGGCAGCCGCTGCGCGGCAGGACAGCGGGCCAGGTCCTCGGCGGTCAGCCATACGGGGCGCCCCGAGCGGTGCGCGTCCGCCGCGGGGCCACCGGCGGACAGGGGGTAGACGTCGCGGAGTCCGTACAGCGCGCGCGGTACACCGGCGGACTCGGTGAGGCACAACCGGTCCCCGTCGGCCGCCGGGACGTAGACGGCCGCCAGCGTCGCTCCGGCGAAGACGAGCGCCTGTTCCAGGGTGCGGCGCAGGCGCTCGCGCGGATCGAGGTCCGCACTGAGGGTCTTGAGGGCAAGTTCGGCACGGAGTGTTCTCGTTCTGCGTCCCGCAGCGCCGTCACTGCCCATTCGGCCATTACAGCGCTTTGCAGACGCTCGCGCAGCCCCTGTGAAGGTGCCGATCCCACGTGTCGGTGGTGCGGAGCGCCGCGTGCCCCGCCGCCTGCCGGTTCCTGGGAGTGACAGGGCCACCCAGGAATCCGGGACCGGCCATACGGTGGTCATATGAACGGCACGAATGCGCTCGGCGACTTCCTGCGCGCCCGGCGGGCCCTGATCCGGCCCGAGGACGCGGGTATCGCAGGTGGCGGACTGCGCCGGGTGCCGGGCCTGCGCCGCGAGGAGGTCGCCTTGCTCGCCGGCATCAGCTCCGACTACTACCTGAGGCTCGAACAGGGGCGCGATCGCCATCCCTCCGTCCAGGTCCTCCAGGCGCTCGCCCGGGTGCTGCAGCTGGACGACGACGCGACCGCGCACCTGATCGGTCTGACACAGCCCGGCGGATCCGGCTCCCGCAGAAGGACCACGCGATCCGAGAAGGTCCCCCTGAGCATCCGTCAGCTCATCGACGGCTGGACGGGCAATCCGGCGTACGTCCAGAACAGGTTCACGGACGTCCTCGCGGTCAACGCACTGGCCGCCGCCCTCTCCCCCGCCTACGCGCCCGGTGTCAACCTGCTGCGGGCCGTCTTCCTCGACCCGGCCGAGCAGGCCCTGCGCCGTGACTGGGAGGAGGCGACCGCCGAGGGCGTCGCGAGTCTGCGCGCCCATGCCGGTACCGACGTCGACGACCCACGGCTGGTGGAACTGGTGGGCGAGCTGTCCGTACGCAGTGAGCGCTTCCGCCTGCTGTGGGGCCGGCATGACGTGCGGCCGCGCCGCAGCCGGCTCAGCAGGCTGAACCATCCCCAGGTCGGCGATCTGGAACTGCACTCGAACAAGTTCGAGGTCGGCGGTACGGACGGGCTCACGCTCGTCGTCTTCCACCCCGAGCCCGGCAGCCGCAGCGCCGAACTGCTGGCGCTGCTGGCGAGTCTGCACGCCTCCGGCGAGCGACCGGAGAGGCAGGGCGCGCCGGGAACCGCCGCGGGCACGGCCCTCGGTGCGGCCTCCGCCGGGAGCCGGGGTGCCGAGGATGTCGCACCGCGCACACGTCCTTCCGGCCGGCGCGCCCCTGACGGAGGGTGACCGGTCATGAGCGGTACGAGTCCGATCCCCGGCCTGCGGGCGGCCGTGTGCACGGCCGCCCTCCGGGAGGGCCCTGACCCCGGGGACCCGTAGGGCGGCCGAACGAGGAGGTGGTCGGCGTGCCCCAGCGGCAGGCGCCGACACGGGAACCCACCGTCCTGGCGCCGGTGGTGCGGCCACTGCTGTCGTCGGCCCTGGCCGCCATGCTCGACGACGTGCACGCACACTCGGGCGCGGTGTATCTGCTGGCACCCGACGAGCCCGTCCTGGAGATGGCGGTCAAGGCGGGACTGCCCCGCGCGTTCACCGCCCCCTGGGAGCGCGTCGGCCTCTCCGCACCGCTCCCTGTCGCCCAGGCTCTCAGGGAGCTGCGGCTGATCTGGGTGAACGGCGAGGAGCAGATGGCCGCCCGCTTCCCGCGTATCGCCGTGGTGCTGCCCTATCCCTTCGCCCTGGCCGCCCTGCCGGTGGCGACACCGGGCACCGCGTACGGCGCGATCTATGTGACCTGGCCCGGTTCCCGTCCGCCGGAGCTCGCCGAGTGGGAGCGCGACCATCTGACCGCCGCCTGCGAGCGGCTGGCGTGGCGCCTGGAGCGGGCGGACGCCGGAAATCTGCCGCTCGGCCCCGACCCCGGCCGGCTCACCACCCGGCGCACCGCGCTCGCCGGGGGCACCGCCGGTTCCGCCGAGGCGGCCCGGATGGCGGCACGCCTGCCGCACGGGCTGTGCGCGCTCGACCTGCACGGAAGCATCTCCTACATGAACCCGGCCGCCGCCGAGATGCTCGGCGTACCGGCCGGCGCCCTGATCGGCTCCCCGTTGTGGGCCGCGGTGCCCTGGCTCAACGATCCGATGTACGAGGACCGTTACCGGGCGGCGCTGATCAGCGGGCAGGTGACCTCGTTCGTGGCGCTCCGCCCCCCGGGCGACTGGCTCTCCTTCCGTCTGTACCCGGGCAGCGACGGGCTGAGCGTGCGTATCGCCCGGGCCCGCCCGCTCGCCGGGACGGGCCGCCCCGCCGGCATGCCGGCCCGGGGCACCGCGCGCCTGGTGACGATCTCGCACCTGCTGAACCTCGCCACCGCGCTCACCGAGACGGTGGGGGTGCAGGACGTTGTCCAGCTCGTCGCGGACCAGATAGCGCCCGCCGTCGGCTGCAAGGCCATGGTCATCCTCGGCTCGCACGGCGGGCGGCTGCATGTGCTCGGCCACCGCGGCTACCCGGACACGTACGTCATCGAGCGCTGGCACGGTGTTCCACTGAGCGAACAGATCCCCGGGACCCATGTGCTGACCACCGGGGTGCCCGCCTTCTTCGACTCCTGGCAGCAGCTCGAGCGTCTGTATCCCAAACGGCAGGGGACCCAGGACGGGATGGCTTCATGGGCGTTCCTCCCCCTGATCGCCTCCGGCCGTCCGGTGGGCACATGTGTGCTCGCGTACGCCGAACCCCATCCCTTCCCGGCCGACGAGCGGGCGGTGCTCACAAGCCTGTGCGGACTGATCGCGCAGGCCCTGGAGCGGGCCCTGCTGTACGACGCCAAACAGCAACTGGCGCAGGGGCTGCAGGCGGCGTTGCTGCCGCACTCCCTGCCGTCGCTGCCCGGCGTCGAGGCGGCCGCCCGGTATCTGCCCGCCACCCTGGGCATGGAGATCGGGGGCGACTTCTACGACCTGGTGCCCACTGGTGTCCGGGCGGCCGCGGTGCTCGGGGACGTACAGGGGCACAACGTGACCGCGGCGGGACTGATGGGGCAGATCCGTACGGCCGTCCGCGCCTACACGACCGTCGGACAGCCGCCGGCCGCGGTGATGCGCAGCACCAACCGGCTCCTGATCGATCTCGGTGTGGAGTTGTTCGCGAGCTGCGTGTATCTGCGGCTCGACCCCGGGCCCGGGCGGGTCGTCATGGCGAGGGCGGGGCATCCGCCGCCGCTGCTGCGCCGGCCCGACGGGCAGGTCCGGGTGCTCGACCTGGCGGGTGGGCCGCTGCTCGGGATCGAGGAGGAGGCCAGTTATCCGACGACCGAGTTCGCCCTGCCTCCGGGATCGGTGCTGGCCCTGTACACCGACGGGCTGATCGAGTCCCCGGGCGTGGACATCGAGGACGCGCTGGCGGAACTGGGGGAACTGCTCGCGCTGTACGGCGACGAGCCCTTGGAGGCGCTGGCCGACCAGTTGGTGCGGGACACCGCCACGGCGGTGGAGCGCCCGGACGATGTGGCTCTGCTCCTCCTGCGGGCGGTGAGGCCCGTCTGACACGGACCGCCCGCAGCGGTCCGGCCCTCCCTCCGGAGGGCCGGACCGTTTGTCGCCCGGATGGGACCGAGTTGTGTCCCCGTAGGTCAGTGGCCCACCTCGGGCGCCTGGCCGCCGCCCGCCCCGGGGTTCTCCGAACGGCCGGACAGATCGGCTCCGCCGGCCGACGGATCGCCGGCGCCTGCCTGGTCACCTGGGTCCGCGGTGTTGCCGGGATCCACACTCTGATCGCCCGAGCCGGCCGCGTCACCCGCGCCGAGCGTCGCGCCGGTCGCCTGGAGCGCCGTGGTCACCGGCTGGAAGAAGGTCTCGCCACCGGACGTGCAGTCACCGCTGCCGCCCGAGGTCAGTCCGACCGCACTGCCGTCCTGGGTGAACAGGGAGCCGCCGCTGTCACCCGGCTCCGCGCAGACGTCGGTCTGGATGAGACCGGTGACCGTGCCCTCCGGGTAGTTCACGGTGGCGTCGAGACCGGTGACGGTGCCGTCGTGCAGACCGGTGGTGCTGCCCATCCGGAAGACCTGCTGGCCCACCGCGGCGTCCGCGGCCTGGTTGATCTGGACAGTCTGCCCGTTGCCGGCGTCGACCTCGCTCGGCGCCTGGGTGGCGGGGTCGTCGTACTTCACGAGCGAGAAGTCGCCGTCGCCGGGAAAGGTCGCCTGGTCGACGCTGGCGATGGGTTGGCCGCCCGCGCTGTCCGACCACTGGGCGGCGGCCACACCGCAGTGCCCGGCGGTCAGGAAGGCGGGACTGCCGTCGCTCGCGGTGACGTTGAAGCCGAGGGAGCAGCGGACGGTTCCGCCGTTCTCCTGGGCAAAGATGGCGTCGCCGCCCGACACGAACGTCTTGAACGTGCCCGCCGACTTCTTGATGGTGGCCACACCCGAGCCGAGGCTCTTCACCGTCGACTCCAGGGTGTTCCACCTGTTGCCGGTGACGGTGCTGTCGGCGGTGACCCGGATTTCGTTTGTCCTCGGGTCGACGGACCAGGCCGTGCCGGGAATGGTCGCCCGGCTCCTGAGCGTCCCGGCGGCTGCCCGGAGCGTGGAGGTGCTGTTCTGCACCTGGTTGGGGACGGCGCCCGCTTTCTTGACCGTACTGACGGCGTTGCTGTCGTTACCGACGACGTTGACGACGATCTGCTGCTTGTCCGCGTTGTAGTACGAGCCCGCGAAGGCATCACCGAGTTGTGAGGCCAGCCGCCCGGCGAGGTCCGGTACGTCGTTCGCCCCGAACGTCCTGGGGGCGGCGTCGCCGGACGGGTCCGTCTGTGACGCGTTGGCGTTGGGCAGCAGAAGGGCCGCAGCTCCGAGCGCCGCCACGCTGCCCGCCGCTATCGCGGCCTTGCGCTTGGGTATGCGTTTGTGACTCAACTCTCGACCTCCTGGGACGGGGTGCGTAGCCGCCGTCCGGCAGCTGACCGGGGCGCTTGGATGCCTGTTGATACGCACGCGTCACATGAGGTGTTCAACCGTCGCCGCAACTGGCCGAGTTGGCGTATGCAAAAGTGTGAAATAGGTGGCAAACGCGTCTGCCGGGGCGCGGCGGCGGGAAGGAATCACGTATGACACCTGCCGAGGCCGACAAGTTCCTCTCCGACAACTTCGCCCCCTGGGTACTCGAACTGGGCCTGACGGTCGAGGAGCTGGCCGACCGGCGGGCCGTCCTGCGGCTGCCGTGGTCCACGCGGCTCGCCCGGGAGGGCGGGGGCATGTCGGGGCAAGCGCTGATGGCGGCCGCCGACACGGCGACCGTCATCGCCGTCTCGGCGGCGCGCGGCGGCTTCGTTCCGATGACGACGGTGCAGCAGTCCACCAGTTTCCAGCGCGCGGTCACGGACGCGGACGTTCTGGTGGAGGCGGTCCTCGGCAAGCTAGGACGGCGCATGGCGTTCGCCGACATCACGATGACCGCGGAGGGTTCGACGGAGTTCGCGGCACGGGCGAGCACCGTGTACGCACTGCTCGGCTGAGCACACGGAAAGTCACCGCAGCATCCGACGTGAGCACGCTGGGCCATCGCCCGGTGACCGTCCGTCTCCGATTCCGAACGGAATCCCGGTTTCAGGGAATCTGCACAGCGAATGCGCAACCAGGTCACCGCGCGCGAGGGATCTGCACACTCGCACGCCGGTGGCCGCGCCATTGGAGCGGACTGTCCCATTCGGTTCCGGGGCGACAAGGGACTTTTTCGCGACGAACCCGCGCAGCATGTGAAGAAGTCGCCGCCAAGGCGTGCGCAAGCCTGCACGGATTGCCGAATCCGCCCTCCAATTGCCCTGGTGAGAGCGGTGGTTGAGTGGAATCGCCGTGCACCGGCGTGCTTTGATCCATTGCACCGCGGGACCGCCGAAGAGCCCGGCGACGGGTCCACGCCCCCGCGGGTCCGCGGCCGTTCGCCTTTCCCCAGAGGCGGGCCGCTCTCCCCTTATGAGTACCCATATGAAGGGAAGTTCCCACATGAACTCCACCCCCCAGGTTGAGACCGCCGAGATCTCGGACGCCGAGCTCGACGCCGTTTCCGGTGGTCTGCAGCTGAACGCCGTCGGCACCGTCACCGGCCTGGTGGACGGCGTCGCCCCGGTTTCCGGCCTGGTCGGTACGGCTGTCGGCACCGTCGAGGGTGTCACCGGCCTGAACACCTCCCCGGTCACCCAGCTGGTCGCCGGCCTCTGATCGCACTTCTGTGCCGTTGAGTCCCGGAGCCGTACCCCGGCTCCGGGACTCTCCGATGCCCAAATCTCTCCGACAGGTGAGGGAAGTTCCGTGCAGTTCCGCCAACAGGCCCTCGCCAAGCTGCAGTCACCCGAAGAGCTCGACCTCCCGGTGCGCTTCGCGCGCCCCCAGGGATGGCTCGTACTGAGCGTCACGGTGATCGCCATGGCGGCCGCGTCCGTGTGGGCCGTCACCGGCTCGGTGCCCTCCACGGTCGGCGCCCCCGCCATCCTCACGCACGGGGAAGGCAGTTACATCCTCCAAAGCCCCGTGGCCGGACAGGTCACCGCGGTCCTGGCCAAGGAGGGGCAAAGGCTCCCCGCCGACGCCCCGGTCCTCAAGGTACGTACGAACGAGGGCGACTCTGTGGTGCGCACGGTCGCCGCGGGCCGCATCACGGGACTCGCCGCCACCATCGGCCAGATCATCCAGACCGGGACGAACGTAGCCGCCGTGGAGAAGGTCGCGCACGCCTCCGATCCCCTGTACGCGACGGTCTACGTCCCCGCCGAGACCGCCGCCTCCATCCCGGCCGACGCCTCCGTCGACCTCACCGTCCAGTCCGTGCCCGCCCAGTCGTACGGCGTGCTGCGCGGCCATGTGCGGTCCGTGGACCGCACGGCCCAGTCGGCGCAGCAGATCGCCGCCTTCCTCGGGGACAGCCAGCTGGGCGAGCAGTTCACCAGGAAGGGCCGACCGGTGGCCGTCCTCGTGCGCCTCGACCCGTCGAGCCGCACGAAGAGCGGCTACAAGTGGTCGTCGGCGGAAGGACCGCCGTTCATCCTCTCCTCCATGACCCTGGCCACTGGCTCGATCCGCCTGGCCGATCAGCGTCCCGTCGATTGGCTCCTGCCGTGACCGCCCCCCAGGACACATTGCCCCCGGTGCGGGGCAGACGCCGTGCCGCACCGCCAAGGCGCACCGTGCCCAAGGGCCGGCAGAAAACCGTGCGCACACCCACCGTGCTGCAGATGGAAGCCGTCGAATGCGGCGCCGCCTCCCTGGCGATGGTGCTCGGCCACTACGGCCGGCACATCCCGCTCGAGGAACTGCGCATCGCCTGCGGTGTCTCCCGCGACGGCTCACGGGCCAGCAATCTGCTGAAGGCGGCACGCAGTTACGGCCTGACGGCCAAGGGCATGCAGATGGACACGGTCGCGCTGGCCGAGGTCAGGTCGCCAGCGATCCTGTTCTGGGAGTTCAACCACTACGTCGTCTACGACGGCATGGGCCGGCGCTTCGGCCGCCGGGGCGTCTACATCAACGACCCCGGCAAGGGACGCCGGTTCGTGCCGATGGAGGACTTCGACACGAGCTTCACCGGGGTCGTCCTGGTCATGGAGCCGGGCGAGGGCTTCACCAGGGGCGGTCGCCGGCCGGGCATCATGGGCGCGATGCCCGCACGGCTGCGCGGCACTTCGGGGACGATGCCGGCCGCGGTCCTCGCGAGCCTCCTCCTGGTGGTGGTCGGCGCGGCGCTGCCCGCGCTCAGCCGCACCTACATCGACATGTTCCTCATCGGCGGGCAGACCTCGCTGCTGGGGGTGCTCTTCACGTCGATGGGCGCATGCGTGGTGCTCACCGTCGTACTGACCTGGCTGCAACAGGCCAATCTGCTGCGCGGCCGCATCATCTCCTCCACGCTCTCCAGCGCCCGCTTCCTGCGCCATCTGCTGCGGCTGCCGGTGACGTTCTTCGCCCAGCGCAGCCCGGCCGACCTGGTGCAGCGACTCCAGTCCAACGACGCGGTCGCCGAGACCCTGGCCCGCGACCTCGCCGCGGCCGGCGTGGACGCGGTCGTCGTCGTGCTCTACGCGGTGCTGCTGTACACCTACGATCCCCAACTGACCTTCGTCGGCATCGGCGTGGCACTGCTCAACGTGGTGGCCATGCGGGTCGTCGTACGGCTGCGGGCCACCCGCACGGCCAAGCTGCGCGCGGACAGCGCCCGGCTCACCAACACCGCGTACACCGGTCTGCAGCTGATCGAGACGATGAAGGCGACTGGCGGTGAGGACGGGTACTTCCGCAAGTGGGCCGGCCAGCACGCCACCACACTGGAGGAGCAGCAACGGCTCGGCGCGCCCAGCGCATGGCTCGGGGTGGTGGCGCCGACGCTCGCCACGCTCAACAGCGCGCTGATCCTGTGGATCGGCGGTCTGCGGGCGGTCGAGGGCCATATCTCGATCGGTCTGCTGGTCGCCTTCCAGGCCCTGGTGACCCGGTTCACCGCGCCGATCACCCGCCTCAACGGGGTCGCGGGCCGCATCCAGGACTTCGCGGCGGACGTGGCGCGGCTGAAGGACGTGGAGAACTTCCAGGCCGATCCGCTCTACGGACGCCCCGGCTCCGGGGATTCGACCCGCCGACTGCACGGCCATGTGGAGCTGGAGAACATCACGTTCGGCTACAGCCCGCTGGACAAGCCGCTGTTGAGCGGCTTCAGCCTGTCGCTCGGGCCGGGTCAGCAGGTGGCGCTGGTCGGCGGCTCGGGCAGCGGCAAGTCCACGGTGTCCCGGCTGATCTCCGGTCTGTACGCCCCCTGGGAGGGCGTGATCCGCATCGACGGCCAGCGCCTGGAGGACATTCCGCGCGGCGCCCTCGCCGCCTCGGTGTCCTTCGTCGACCAGGACGTCTTCCTCTTCGAGGGCACGGTCCGCGACAACGTGGCGCTGTGGGACCCGTCGATCCCGGACGACGCGGTGGTCTCCGCACTGCGGGACGCGGCTCTGTACGACGTCGTCATGCGGCGCCCGGGCGGCATCCACAGCCGGGTCGAGCAGGACGGGCGGAACTTCTCCGGCGGTCAGCGCCAACGACTGGAGATCGCGCGGGCGCTGGTGCGCGACCCCAGCATCCTGGTGCTCGACGAGGTGACCAGCGCCCTGGACGCGGAGACCGAGCAGATCGTGATCGACAACCTGCGCAAGCGCGGCTGCGCCTGTGTGGTGATCGCCCACCGGCTCAGCACGGTGCGCGACAGCGACGAGATCGTCGTGCTCCAGCACGGCACGATCGTGGAACGCGGGCGGCACGACGCCCTGGTGGCGTCCGGCGGCGCGTACGCCGATCTGGTCAGGGAGCGGTGACATGACGGCGGTTCACGAGGGCGACCTCGTTCTTGATGCCCTCGGCCAGATGGGAGCACCGGTCGACTGCTCCGGGACGGGCCGGCTCGATCTGCAGGGCCCGCAGGTGCTCTGGCTGGTCGCCTCCGGTGCCCTGGACCTGTTCGCCGTGGACGCGGCCGTGCAGGGCCACTGGCACCATCTCGGCCGTCTGGAGGCGGGCTCCCTGCTGCTGGGCCCGGTCGCGGGTCCCCAGCACACCCTGGTCGCCCGGCCGGTGCGCGACTGCGTGGTGCGCCGCATCCAGCTGCGCGAGCTGTACCAGCCCGTCGACACCCAGACCTGGTCGTACGACGCGTACGGCAACCCCCAGTACGTGCCGCCGACGACGAGTCCGCTGGAGTATGCACTGGCGCTCGGGGTCGGCCGGGGCCTGTCGATCCTCTTCCAGGCGCCGATGGCCACCGATCGGGCCGCCGACATCACCGACGACGACGTGTTCTGGATGCAGGTCCCGCCGGGCAGCATTCAGTACGGCTCCGTGTACGGCGCGGAGGCCGCGGCCGACCTGCTGATGGACCCCGCGGTCTGGCAGGGCATGGTCGACCAGCAGTACCGCCTCCTCGCCACCCTCGACCGGTGGATCGAGCAACTGGAGCGCACCCACGAGACCCGTACGGCCGCGGGCATCAAGGCGGGCGAGGCGGTGCGCGCCCAGGCCGACCGGACACTGCTCGCCTCGATCGGCAAGACGTCGGCGAAGAACACCACGGCGGCCGACGCCGACGCCACGTACTCGGCCTGCCGGCTGGTGGCGCGTGCCGCCGGGATCACCCTTTCCGAGCCCGCGCAGAGCGGCACGGAGAGCGACCGGCTCGATCCGGTGGAGCGCATCGCGCTGGCCTCCCGCGTCCGCATCCGCACCGTCCGGCTGCACGGGCGCTGGTGGCACGAGGACGTGGGTCCGATGGTGGGCCTGAGGGCCTTGTCCGGCGCGCCCGTCGCGCTGCTGTGGCGGCGCGGCGGTTATGTCGCGGTCCAGCCTTCGTCGGGGCGGGAGACGCCGATCGAGAAGGCGAACGCTGCGGAGTTCGAGCCCCGGGGCGTGATGTTCTACCGTCCGCTCCCCGAACAGCGGTTGAGCCCGCTCCGGCTGCTGCGCTTCAGTGTGTGGGGCACGCGCGGCGATCTGTCGGCCCTGCTGCTCAGCGGGCTGGTCACCGTCGCCATCGGCGCGCTGGTGCCCATCGCCACCGGCAAGGTACTCGGCGAGTTCGTGCCCCGGGCGCAGGAGGGGCTGATCGTCGAGGTCTGCCTCGCCCTGATCGTCAGCGCCGTGGTGGCGGCGGCGTTCATGCTGCTGGAGAACCTGACGATCCTGCGCCTGGAGGGGCGGATCGAGGCCACGCTGCAACCCGCGGTCTGGGACCGCCTGCTGCGGTTGCCGACGAAGTTCTTCACCGAGCGTTCCACGGGTGAACTGGCCAGCGCCGCGATGGGCATCAGCGCCATCCGACGGCTGCTCGCCGGGGTCGGTCCGGTGGTCGCCCAGTCGGTGACGGTGGGCGCCATGAACCTGGCGCTGCTGCTCTGGTACAGCGTCCCCATGGCACTGGCCGCGATCGGCATGCTGGTCGTCATCACGGCCGTGTTCCTGGGGCTCGGGCTGTGGCAGGTGCGCTGGCAGCGGCGGTTGGTGCGGCTCGGCAACAAGCTGAACAACCAGGCGTTCCAGACCCTGCGCGGTCTGCCGAAGCTGCGCGTCGCGGCGGCCGAGAACTACGCGTACGCGGCCTGGGCGCGGGAGTTCGCACACAGCCGCGAACTCCAGCAGAAGGTCGGCCGGATCAAGAACCTGACCACCGTGATGGGCGCCGTCTACCTGCCGTTGTGCTCACTCCTGCTGTTCATGCTGCTCGCCGGGCCGGCCAGGGGTGCCCTGTCGGCCGCGGGATTCCTCACCTTCACCACCTCGGTGACCATGCTGCTCACCTCGGTCACTCAGCTGACCGGCGCGTTCGTCTCGGTGGTCGCGGCCCTGCCGCTGTTCGAGGAGATCAGGCCGGTGCTCGACGCCACACCTGAGGTGCGCACCGCGAGCACGCGCCCGGGTGTGCTGTCCGGCGCCGTCGAGGCCCGCCGGCTCTCGTTCCGGTACTCCGACGACGGCCCGCTGGTCCTCGACGACGTGTCCTTCTCGGTGAAGCCGGGCGAGTTCGTCGCGATCGTGGGCCCGAGCGGCTGCGGCAAGTCCACCCTGCTGCGCCTGCTGATCGGCTTCGACAAGCCCGTCTCGGGCAGTGTGCTGTACGACGGGCAGGATCTCTCGGCGCTGGACCAGTCGGCTGTGCGCCGTCAGTGCGGAGTGGTGCTCCAGCACGCTCAGCCGTTCACCGGCTCGATCCTGGACGTCATCTGCGGGACCGAGCCCTACACGCCGGAGGAGGCGATGGCCGCCGCGGAGATGGCGGGCCTCGCCGAGGACATCAAGCGGATGCCGATGGGCCTGCACACCATCGTCCAGGGCAGCGGCGCGGTCTCCGGCGGCCAGCGGCAGCGACTGATGATCGCGCAGGCGCTGATCCGCCGGCCGCGCATCCTGTTCTTCGACGAGGCGACGAGCGCGCTGGACAACGAGACCCAGCGCAAGGTCATCGAGTCGACCCGGGCCCTCAACGCCACCCGCATCGTGATCGCCCACCGGCTGTCCACGGTGCTGGACGCGGACCGGGTCATCGTGATGGAGGACGGCAAGGTCGCCCAGCAGGGCCCGCCGGCGCAACTCCTCGCGGACACCTCCGGGCGGCTGCACGAGCTGGTGCGCCGTCAGATGGCGTGATCCGTCAGGAGCCGCCGGGGACGGGAGCTCCCGAGGGGATCCCGGCCGCGACGTAGCCTTCGTAGAACGCCTTCCAGGGGCTGCTCGTCCCGGCGTGCGGGCCCTCGAAGTGCTCGCCGCGCGCCTTGGCGTCCAGGGCGGAGAGGCACACCTCCCAGCCCGCGCCGTTGCGTGCGGCGGTGTTCCGCTCGCCCAGCACGTTGGTGAGCGTGAACCGGGTGCGCTTCTCCTCCACCGCCTCCAGGTCGAAGCGCAGTTCGTCGCCGCCCCACTCGAAGGAGAGGTGCCGGGGCGCGTCGACGGCCACGACCGTGCCCGTCGACTCGGGCATGTTCGGGTCCCCGCTGAAGGTGACGGTCCCGCCGGGGCGCAGGTCGAACTCCGCGCGGGAGGGGAACCACTGGGCGAGTTCGTCGGGGTCGGTGACAAACCGCCAGACGCGCTCGACGGGGTGGTCGTAGACACGGCTGAAGCGGACGGCGGGGCGGCCGTCGTCGAGGGTGACATAGGTGCCGGTGAGTTCGGCGGCCATGGCGGATCAGTCCTTCGCAGAGGGTTCGTCGTTGTCGTCCGAGGTTTCGTCGAGACGCCTCCCCAGCACGTCCAGGCTGCTGTTCCAGAGTCTGCGGTAGGGGGCGAGCCAGGCGTCGAGGGTGGCGATCGGGGCCGGGTCGAGCGTGTACACCCGGCGCTGTGCGTCCTGCCGCACGCGAACCAGGCCCGCGTCGCGCAGCACCTTCAGGTGCTTGGACGTGCCGGGCTGGCTGAGACCGCAGGCGTCGACGATCTCACCCACGGTCCTCGGTCGCTCCAGGAGCAGAGCGACGATGGCCCGTCGATGGGGGTCGGCGAGTGCGTTCCACAAGGGGGCGTCGGACACCGCTTCAATATGCCTCAACAGTTATATTCCCGTCAAGGCATGTTCGGCGCCTCCCGCACGCCTTCACACTCCACGGGGAGGCGGCCTGGCCGGCCGATGTGACCTGGCGCACCCATCTATCGAAACGTTGCCGTTTCGCGGAAACACGCCTACGCTCCAAGTGTACGAAACGGTTTCGTTTACAAATCCGTGACCCGAGCGACGACTTTCCCTGGAGTGGTTCTCCGATGACCCAGACGGTCAAGGACGGCGCCCTCACCAGCGCCGTGGACACGCCCCCGGCGGCCTCACCGAAGCGGTGGTGGATCCTCGCGATCATCGCGATCGCCCAGTTGATGGTGGTCCTGGACGCCACCATCGTGAACATCGCCCTGCCGTCCGCCCAGGCGGACCTGGGCTTCTCCGACGCCAACCGGCAGTGGATCGTCACCGCCTACGCACTGGCGTTCGCGTCCCTGCTGCTCCTCGGCGGACGGACGGCCGACCTCTTCGGACGCAAGCCCGCCTTCCTCGTCGGGGTCGTCGGCTTCGCGGCGGCCTCCGCGCTGGGCGGGGCCGCGACCGGCTTCGGCATGCTGGTCACCGCCCGCGCCCTGCAGGGCGCCTTCGGCGCGCTCCTCGCACCGGCCGCGCTGTCACTGCTGAACACCACCTTCACGGACGCCCGTGAGCGGGCGAGGGCCTTCAGCGTCTACGGCGCGATCGCGGGTGCGGGCGGCGCGGTCGGGCTGCTGCTCGGCGGCGTGCTCACCGACGCGCTCGACTGGCGCTGGACCCTCTATGTGAACGTCGCCATCGCCGTGGTCGCCTTCGCTGGCGGCTGGATCCTGCTGGGCAACCACCGGGACGCCGCGAACTCCAAGCTGGACGTGCCGGGCACGGTCCTGGTCGCGGGCGGCCTCTTCTCCCTGGTCTACGGCTTCTCCAACGCCGAGTCGCACCACTGGGGTTCACCGTTGACCTGGGGCTACCTGGCCGCCGGAGGCCTGCTGCTCGGGGCCTTCGCCTGGTGGCAGACCCGCGCCGCGCACCCGCTCCTGCCTCTGCGCGTCCTGCTCGACCGCGACCGGGGATCGTCGTTCGTCGCGGTGCTGATCACCGGCGCGGGCATGTTCGGCGTCTTCCTCTTCCTGACCTACTACCTGCAGTTGAACCTGGGCTTCAGTCCGACGAAGACCGGCGTTGCCTTCCTGCCGATGGTCGGCGCGCTGATGGTGACGGCCCAGCTCGGCACCACGGTGCTGCTGCCGCGGATCGGCCCGAAGACCGTCATCCCGCTGGGTTTCGCGATCGCGACGGTCGGCATGGCCTGGCTGACCGGCATCGGGCTCGGCTCCCACTACGCGAGCGCGGTGCTGCCGCAGCTGATCGTGATCGGTGTGGGCCTCGGTCTGGTGATGCCGACGGCGATGCAGCTCGCCACCGGCGGGGTCGCGCCCGAGGACGCGGGTGTCGCCTCCGCGACCGTCAACGCGATGCAGCAGGTGGGCGGTTCGATCGGCACGGCGCTGCTGAACACACTCGCCGCGAGCGCCGCGACCGACTACCTCGCCGGCAGGAACCCGGCCGACAGGGCGGCCCGGGCGCAGGCGACCATCGAGAGCTATACCACGGCCTTCTGGTGGTCGGCGGGACTGTTCGCCGTGGGCGCGGTCGTCGCATTCCTGCTCTACCGCCGCGGCACACCGCAGCCCGGCCCCGGCGATGCCCCGGTCGTCCACATGTGATCAGTCCGCCGAGGCCGAGGGGCCGCCGTCCGCAGGGAGACGGCGGCCCCTCCCGCCGTTGTGGTGACGGGCGGCAGCGGCGGCCAGGCGTGCCTTCCGGGCGATCTCGTCCCCCGGAACGGCGGGCCGGTACACGACGAGCGTGCCGGGCCGCTTCTCCAACCGCAGTGCGCCGGTGGCCGGGTGGACCTCGCCGTCGTACGCGAACGTGTCCGCGCCCTCGACGCCGTCCAGCTGCACCCGGGACACACGCTCGGCCCGGTAGACCCGGGAGCGGCCGAGCGCTCCGGCGAATGCCGAGACCACCACCCTGGTGCGAGCGAGCCGGTGATCGCCGTCGATGACGCGCAGATCGAGCAGTCCGTCGTCGAGGCAAGGCCTGGAAGCGGGGGCGAAGCCGTCCGGGACGTAGCGGCAGTTGCCGGCGAACAGCAGCCACAGCCGGCGGGAACGGCCGTTCAGGGACAGCTCGACGGGGGTCGCGTCGCGCAGCACCCGCACAAGCGCCAGGCCGGCAGCGGGCCACTTGCCCCACCGCCGTTCGAGCCGCTCACGGAGGCGGACCAGGTCGGGGTAGAGCCCGATGCTGAAGGTGTTCAGGAACTCGACGGGCTCCGCATCGGGGCCCCGGCCCGCCACGGGTGCGGCCACCGCGACGTCCACGCTGACGGCGTCGCCCCGAACGACGGCGGACGCGGTGTCCTCGGGGTGCGGCACACCGAGGTCGAGGGCGAAGTGGTTCAGAGTGCCGCCGGGGAACACGGCGAGGGGCAGGCCGTTCTTGGCGGCTTCCCGGGCCGCCGAGTTGACCGTGCCGTCCCCGCCGTACACCCCGAGCGCGCCACCGCGCTCGACGGCCCGTCGCACTGCACGGTCGAGCAGTGCGGCGAAGTCGTCGTCCGGGCCGCACTCGACGATCTCGGCGCGGGGCAGGAGTTCCTCGAGCAGGACGGCGGGCGGCAGCGCGGCGGGCGCGGCCCCTGTTCCGGCACGGGCGTTGACGAAGACGACGAGCCCGTCGCCGTCGGGCAGCGCGGGCGCCTCGGCCGGCAGCCGCTCCGGCTCCGCGCTTGACGGGCGCGGCGGCCACCACCGGCAGGTGAGCACCGCGGCGCCGACCCCGATCGCCGACCCGGCCAGGACGTCTCCGGGATAGTGCGCGCCCACGTAGACCCGGGAGAACGCCACGGCCGCCGCGACGGGGGCGACCACTGCCCCGTAGCGGGTGGATTCGAGTGCGACCCCCGTGACGAACGCCGCGGCCGAGGCGGAGTGACCGGAGGGGAAGGACGTGCTCCGGGGCTGCCGGGTGAGATGGCGGACCGACGGCACGAGGTCGAGGAGCGGGCGCGGGCGCCGGGCACTCCACTTGACGACGGTGTTGACGGTGAGCGAGGCGATCGCGAGCGAACCGATCCCGCGCACCGCGGCGCGGCGGGCCCTGTGACCGCCGAGCGCGGCGAGTGCGGCCGCCGTGCCCAGCCACAGCCGGCCGTGGTCGGCGCCACGGCTCAGCCGGGTGAGCGCCGGATCGGCACCCGGCACCCGGGCGGTGGCGACCCGGGTGAACAGACGCTGGTCCAGCTCGCCGAGGATGCGCATGCTCCACGGCTACCGGGACGGCGCCGCGCGGGCACCCGGGGCGCGCCCAACCGGTGACGGGACTGCCCCGGGCGGCGCAGCGGGAAGGACCGGTCCCGCAGCGCCGGAAGGCAGGCCCACCGAATGGAGCCGGGGCCGGAACGCAGGCACACCGGGCGCAGGCGGAGCCAGGACCACGGGGCCCTTGCCGCCGGAACCGATCGCCCCGGGCCCCGACGGCCGCCGGCTCGCGCGGGGGTCGGCCCGCGACCGGCACGCAGCGGCGGCCCCGGTCGTCGAGGAGCCGGTCCATCACGGATCAGTCCTCTGTCGCGTCGTATGGGTATGACCATCACTCTTCGACCGACTCCGCCGGCGGCCCGCCGCGCCGAGGACCCCGGCGCGGTGTCCCCGCGGCCGGCGGCCCCGGGTCTGTGTGCCACACATGCCACAGGTGCCACACGTGCCATCAGAACCTCCCGCAGAAGTCCGGTCCGATGATCACCGACCTGCATCTGGACGTGCGTGGACCGGGGCTGCGCACCGGACTCACACACGCTCTTCGGGAGGCCGTGCGCATGGGGAGGCTCGCGCCCGGCACCCTGCTGCCACCGTCACGTTCGCTCGCCGCCGATCTCGGCGTCTCCCGCAACACCGTGGCCGACTCCTACGCCGAGCTCGTCGCCGAGGGGTGGCTCACCGCGCGGCAGGGCTCCGGCACCCGGGTGGCCCGCCGCGCCGAACCGAACCCGGCCGCCGCCCACCCGGCCGCCCGGTCGAAACCCGCACGGCAGCGTCCTGCCTTCGGATTGCAGCCGGGATCACCGGACCTTGCCGGATTCCCCCGCAGGGCGTGGCTCACCGCCGCGCGCCATGCGCTGACCGCGGCGCCGAACGATGCCTTCGGCTATGGCGACGCCCTGGGGCAGATGCGGCTCCGCACCGCCCTCGCGGACTATCTGGCACGGGCCCGTGGGGTGTACGCCGTGCCGGAGCGGATCGTCGTCTGTTCCGGCTTCCACCACGGTCTCGCGCTGATGGCACAGGCGCTCAGGCCGCGGCTGGTACGGGCGGTGGCCGTCGAGTCGTACGGTCTCGACCTCCATCGCGAGCTGCTGACCGGCGCCGGCCTTCGAACCCATCCCCTCCGCGTCGACGAACACGGCGCCCGCATCGGCGACTTGGCACGGCTGCGCGGAGTCGGCGCGGTGGTGCTGACACCCGCGCACCAGCACCCGACCGGCGGCACACTGCATCCCGACCGGCGCACGGCGGCGGTGCACTGGGCGTGCTCCACCGGCGGGCTGATCATGGAGGACGACTACGACGGGGAGTTCAGATACGACCGTCCGCCGGTGGGCGCGCTGCAAGGGCTCGCCCCGGAGCGGGTGGTGTACTTCGGCTCGGTGAGCAAGTCCCTGGCCCCCGGTGTGCGGCTCGGCTGGATGGTGCTGCCGGAGGAACTCGTCCCGGAGATCGTGGCGGCCAAGGGCCACGGCGACTACATGTGCAGCGCCCTGGGGCAGTTGACGCTCGCGGAGTTCATCACCTCCGGCGCGTACGACCGTCATGTGCGCTCGATGCGACTGCGCTACCGGCGGCGCCGCGACGAACTGGTGACGGCCCTGGCCCGGACGGCGCCCGCCGTCCGCGTGACCGGTCTGGCCGCCGGACTCCTGGCGGTCCTCGAACTACCCCGCGGAACCGAGTCCTCGGTCGTCCGGGCGGCTTCCCGGGAGGGCCTCGCGGTGACCGGGATCGCGGCGTTCCGCTACGAACCGGCGGGATCGGCACCGGAGTTGCCCGAAATCGACGCGCTCGTGGTCAACTACGCGGCTCCCCCCGACAGCGCATGGGCCTGTGCACTGGACACCCTGTGCAGAGTGATGCCGTGAACCGCGGCCGCACCCGCCCGGGATTCCGCCGCTGTCGCCCACCCAAGGACATATCAGCCGGCCGTTCATGGACGTCGCCGGGAGCCAGGAGAAGAGGACCCGGATGAACGGCCGCCAAGGCATCGCTCCCCTGTCCGAACTACTCGAAGAGCGGCGGTATCTGCTCGACCTCGCATACGGTCTCCTCCGCTCTGCGTCGAGGGCGGACGACGCGGTCGAGGAGACGTACAGACGCTGGTATGCCATGGACGACGGCGAGATAGCGAGCCCGAGAGCATGGCTGGCCGACACGCTGGTGACTCATTGCCGGTCGCGCCCGGACGTGCTGAGCGAGCCCGAGGCGTACAACCCGCCGGGGCTCGCGGGGCGGGGCCACGACATCGCCGCGGCGCGGGACGCCCCGGCACTCGGGGCCGTCACCGAGTCCCTCGGCGCGCTCGGCCCCGGCGGGAAGGAGACGTCGCCGGGTGGCGAACCGTCCGGCGACGCCGCCCTGGGGGCGCGCCGGGCCCGTGATCACGGGCCGCGGTACGAAGCCGTCGGGGAACTGGCCCGGCAGTCCTTGCGCGCTTCTGCCGCCGGGCGTGTGACGGCGGAACAGCACCGGGCGGTCGTCCGTGAGTTCCGGACGGCGTGCGAGACGGGTGACCAGGGCCGTCTGGCGGCTCTCCTCGCCCCGGGCGTCTCGGCGGTCTTCGACGGGGGCGGCAGGATCCGGACACCGGAACATCCCGTCGGCGGGGCCCCGCAGGTGGCCCGAAGCCTTGCCACGTTGCTGACTCCGAGCACCGGCCTCGCCCTTGCCGAAGAAAGCGTGAACGGCCGGGCCGGGCTGGTGGTGAGGTGCGGCAGCCGGGTGGCGGCGGCTGTCACCCTGGACATTCGCGCTCACCTGATCATCAACGTCTGGCTTGTCCTCAACCCGGACAAGCTGCGCGGATGGAACAGGTCATGACCAGTGGGCCGGAAGTGGCACCGCACCCGCCGTCACGGTCCCGCACGTCACATACGCGCGCGCTGTTCCGTCATATACAGGTGAGAGTGAAGGCCCGACCACCGGCAGCGCAGACGCTGCGGGCCGGGGTCATGGAACCGTCGCACAGTGACCATAGCCTCTGCCTATCATCGTCCGCGCATATGCGTCTTGGACGTTATGGTGCGGGCGTTCCTACCATCCCAGACATGACACTCAGCGTCAGCTCAGGACCGCGGCCGGCGGGCTGCGCCACGTGCACCACTTCGGCAGCCGTACCCACGACCGTGCAGGCGGCTCGACCAGCGGATTCCCGGCCGGACAGCGCCGGCGCGGCGCCCCGTCCCGAGTCCGGGCCCCCGGAACAACCGGACTGTCCGCGTGAGGAGGTTTCCATGAATTGGCGCGAAGCCGCGGCGTGCCGCACGGAGGATCCCGAGTTGTTCTTCCCCATCAGCGGCAGCGGCCCCGGAGCGGCGCAGACCGCCGCGGCGAAGGCCGTGTGCCTGCGGTGCTCCGTCAAGGCCACATGCCTGGACTGGGCCCTGAACCGCCATGTGCAGGGGGTATGGGGCGGGACCACGGAGGGCGAACGACGCGCGATGCACGGTCACGACGCCCGCGAGCGTGCCCGGTCGACACAGGAAACGGCGGCCTGACCCGGTCCGGTCGCACACCCGCTCCATCGCCGTACGCCCATTCCATCGTCGCGCGGGCACGATGGAAGCCAGACGTCCACAGAGACCCGGCGCGTTCGCGCAGACGTCTCGTCGTCCATAGGATTCAGGCTCATGCGGGGTAAGGACGCGGGGCAGCTGACCCCCGGCTCGAACCCGACACTGCACGACCAGCCCATGCTGATGGCGCTGGCCTTCAGGATGCTCGGCTCGACGCACGATGCCGAGGACGTCGTGCAAGAGGCCTACGCCCGGTGGTACACGATGTCCGCCGCGGCCCGTGCGGACATCAAGTCCCCTTCGGCCTGGCTGGTGCGGGTGGCCGGCCGGATCTGCCTGGACCACCTGAGGTCCGCGCAGGTGCGCAGGGAGAAGTACACGGGTCAATGGCTACCGGAACCGCTGCCGGACAGCGCGGCGTGGAGCAGCGTAACCACCTCGGACCACACAGGGGATCCCGCCGACCGGGTCGCCCTCGACGAGTCCGTCACCATGGGGATGCTCGTACTGCTGGAGGCCCTCACCCCGGCACAGCGAGTAAGCTTCGTCCTGCACGACGTGTTCAAGGTCCCCTATGCCGAGATCGGCACCATCGTCGGCCGCAGCACGGAGAGCTGTCGGGCGCTGGCCGCGGCGGCCCGCAGGAGCATCACCTCCGCACGCCGCAACGAGGCGGATCTGCAGGAGTACAGGCAACTGGTCCGCGAGTTCAAAAGGGCCTGCCGGACAGGCGAACTGGACAGTCTGATCCGATTGCTGGACCCGCAGGTCACCGCCCGGGCGGACGGCGGAGGACATGTCCGTGCCGCTCCCCGGCCCATCCATGGATCGGAAAAGGCCGCCCGCTACCTCATCGGTGTGTGCCGCAGGGAGCCCACTCTCACCGGGGCACTCATGACGGTCGAGAACGCGGGACATCGTCCGGCGCTGGTGTGCCGGGTGGACGGAGTGGTGACCGCCGTCGTCTCCCTGCAGGTCGTCGGGTCCCGGATCACGGATGTGTGGATCATTCGGAACCCGGACAAGCTGGCTTCCTGGGCCTGAGGGCGGCGGCCTTCGGGGCCGGTCGACGAAGGCCGGCCCCGAAGGCCGAGCACGCCGGGGCGGGACATCGGGAACAGACCCCGATCACCGAATTGTCCCGGATATATGTCATCAAATTGGACCACGCTTCGATGTCGCCGGCTGCGTAGCCTGGCGGACATGAAGACGAACGAAGCACATGTGAGCCCGGGGCGCCGTCCCGAGCAGGTGCCGCGTCCGGACCGCGGGGCTCCGCCCCGGAAGCCTTCACGGTCCTGATCCGTCCGGGCACGGCGGCATGGTGGCACCGGCCGCTCGCCCGTCCGACGAGCCGAGGCCGGTGCCGCGGGCCGGGTGCGGTGAAAGGATGCCGGCCCGTCCTGGCCGCCTCGCCCGATTCGCTCCCCGACCGGATGCCGGCACACGACCTGGCCGCACACTCGGGGAGACCGTATCGAGGGGGGACACAGAAGGAATGAACGGTGGGCAGTTCCACGGAAAGGGCAAGGTCCGAGGCCCAGAAGACCCTCGAGGCGGTCGGCGCGGCACTCGCGGTGCTCGACGCGGAGGGAACCGTGGTCGGATGGTCGCAGGCCGCCCAGCGGCTCGTCGGACACTCCGCCGCGGAGGTGGTCGGACAGTCCGCAGCCGCCCTGCTGGCGGCCGAGGAGGACCGGGCGAGGGCCGCGACGGTCGCGGCGCGGAGCGGTCCCTGGGGACGCTGGTCCTGCACGGCTCGGGTCCTTCACCGCGACGGCCACGAAGTCGACGTGGGCCTGTGCGTCCAGTCGCTGGCAGGCCGGGACGGCCGGGCCCAGTGGGTCGTGACGGCGTCGGACCCGGCCCCGCTCCCCTCCTGGACGGCGGAGGACAGCGTCGGCACGGAGTCGCCCCTGGCCGCTTCCGGCGCTCCGCAGCGGCCGCCGATCGGCGTCGAGATACGAGACACCCGGTTGCGGTGTATCTGGGTGAACGGCGTCCAGGGCGCCCAGGCCGAGACGCTCGAGGGAGTGATGCACCAACTCCTCGACAACGGCGGCCTCCTGATCGACCCGGATCAGCGGGCCCTCCTTCAGCCGGATGCGCGCCAGGACTCCACGTCGACGGCCCCCTTCTTCCGCCTCGACGACGCCTGGGGCCGTGCGCTGGGCGTGTGCGCCGTTAATCCCGGCACCACCGACGCCCGGCGCGCGCGAGAGCACCGGGCGCTCCTGGACGAGGCCGGCAAGCGCATCGGAACCAGCCTTGACGTCATGCGTACCGGACAGGAACTGGCCGACCTCGCCGTGCCGTTCCTCGCGGACTACGCCACCGTCGACCTGGCGGACCCGGTCCTGCTGGGCGAGGATCCGCCGACCCGCCCCGGCCCCGGGAAGCGACGTCACGCCCTCTTTCGCCGCGCAGGCCTCGCCTCGATCCACCCGGGAGCGCCGGAGTCCCTGTTCGCCCGGGGGGAACCGGTGCTCGTCCCGCCCACCTCGCCCTACACCACCGTTCTGTCCGGCGGATCGCATCTGTACCCGGTGGTGGACTCGTCCTCCGAGGCGTGGCTGGACCAGGACCCTCTGCGCGCTCGAAGGATGAGCGAGACCGGGATGCACTCCCTGATGATCGTGCCGATCCACGCGCGCGGATCGGTACTCGGCATGGCGGCGTTCATGCGGACCCAGGACCCCCGGCCGTTCGAAGAGGACGATCTGCTGCTGGCCGAGGAACTCGTCGGCCGGGCGGCCCTGTCCCTGGACAACGCCCGCCAGTACGCGCGGGAACGCTCCGCGGCCCTGGCCCTGCAGCGCCATCTGCTCCCCCACCGGGTCACCGGCGAGCCCGCGGCCGACGTCGCCTGGCGCTATTTGCCCGCCGACAGCCACCACGGTGTCGGGGGCGATTGGTTCGACGTGATCCCCCTGTCCGGCGCGCGCACCGCACTGGTCGTCGGCGACGTCCTCGGCCACGGCATCAACGCCGCCGCCACCATGGGCCAACTGCGCACCGCCGTACGCACCCTGGCCGACATGGACCTGCCGCCCGAGGACCTCCTGGCCCACCTCGACGAACAGGTCGTCCGCCTCGCCGAGAAGGACGTCGAGCAGGGCGACCCGGCAGCCGCGACCATCGGGGCCACCTGTCTGTACGCCGTGTACGACCCGGCCACCGGGCAGTGCACGATGGCCCGGGCCGGCCACCCGCCGCCCGCGATCATCGACCCCCACGGCCAGGTCACCTTCCCCGAACTGCCCGTCGGACCCCCACTCGGGCTCGGACTGGCCCCCTTCGAGTCGGTGACCCTGGAGCTGTCCGGGAACAGCGTGCTCGCCCTGTACACCGACGGCCTGATCGAGTCCCGCGACCAGGACATCGACGCCGGCATCGACCGCCTGGCCGCCGCCCTGGCCCACCCCGGCCTCGACCTGGAGGACCTCTGCTCGAGAGTGGTGGACGCACTGCCCGCCCAGGCACCCATCGACGACGCCACCCTGCTTCTGGCCCGCACCCGTTCACTGGGCCCGAGCCGGACGGTCTCATGGGAGTTCGCGGCCGACCCGGCCGTTGTCGGCCACGCCCGGGCGCTGACCACCCGACAGCTCGCCCGGTGGCAACTGGAGCACCTGGCCGATTCCACGGAACTGATCGTCAGTGAGCTGATCACCAACGCCATCCGCCACGGCAGCGGTCCGGTCCGGCTGCGTCTGATCCGCCACCGCTTTCTGACCTGCGAGGTGTACGACACCAGTTGCAGTTCCCCGCGGCTGCACCATCCCCGCACCACGGACGTGAACGGCCGCGGACTCTTCCTCGTCGCCCAACTGAGCCGCAAGTGGGGCACCCGCCACACACCGGACGGCAAACTCATCTGGGCCGAACAGCAACTGACACCGAGGTGCATCGATCCCTAGGGCCTGCCGCCACAGGCCCCCGATCACCGTACGCCGCACAATCAGCAGTCATCGTCGGTGTACGCGGGCCCTCGTGGACCGGCCCGGCGCAGTTCCTCGACGGGGTCGTCGCCCATGCCCCTCAGAAGCAGTTTCCGGCTGGTCATCGCTTCCAGGTCGAGCTGGAGGGGCGACGGCGGCACGCCGAGCACCGGGCACGAGGCGTGGGTGAGACAGTACCGGGCGACCGGGGAGCGCCTTCGACGCAGCCCCCTTCGATGCCCTCCCCCCACGACCAGGCAGGTCGTCGTCCCGCCGGGCGATCTGGACGAGCGTGCGGCCCGCCGTCCCGGACATGGCCAGCCCCTCGACCTGCACGTCGTCGTCGGTGGCACCGAAGACGTCGTTCAGCGTGTCGGCAAGGAGCCGCATTTTTGCAGCGAGCAGTCCGACCAGCATCTCCAAGTCGCCGGTCTCACAAGCACGTTTGAACGCCGACACGACATCACGATGTCGTGAGCCACGCACGCTCCGCGGCTGCGATGCTCTGACACGGCGCCTTGCCGTCGAGGCGAGTTGACGGCATGCGGCCGGCGAGCGGCCCACGGTCTCGGCAATCTCGGTGAACGGCACTCCGAAGACGTCGTGCAGGATGAACACGACACGTTCTGCCGGGGTCACCGAGTCCAGGACCACCAGGACCCCCATGGTGACCGACTCGTCCAGACTGACCTGCTCCGCGGGATCCGTCCCCGGATCGGCGGGGCGCCCGGTGTCCCACGGCGCCCCGGGCAGGGGCTCGGGCAGCCACTCCCCCAGGTAACTCTCGCGTCGCACCCGCGCGGAGGACAGCTGGTCCAGACAGATCCTGCTGGCCACACGCACCAGCCAGGCCATCGGTGTCCTGATGCCGCGCCGGTCCTCTTCGGAGAGGGCGTACCAGCGCGTATAGGTCTCCTGGACCACGTCCTCGGCGTCGTACGACGACCCGAGCATCCGGAACGCAAGGTTGAGCAGGGCCCGGCGCTCGCCGAGCACGGCCGTCAGTGTTCGGCATGTCTCTACGACGGTGCGGCACCGGAAAACGTGAGGCCGGCCGGTCGGGGCCCGGCAACGGGCCCATGCGTCGCGCAGCGCGCGTTCCACCGTGACGCGGCCCTCCGGTCCCGGCGCGGGGAGCCGCGCTGTGTCCTCCGTCACCTCACATCCGCACCTTGCACACCGTCGTAACTCGCGACACTTCCCGCCCGTGAACCGCTGACGCGGTCCTGAGAGAAGAGCTCAAGGTGACGATCAGCAACACCAAGGACCCACACGAGTCGCCCCGAGGAGAGCGACTGGCCGACTGGGCGGACGCCCGGCTGGGCCTGTACTCCATCGCCAAGGCCAATATGCGCAAGATCTTCCCGGACCACTGGTCGTTCATGTTGGGCGAGGTCTGCCTGTGGAGCTTCGTCGTGCTGGTGCTGACGGGGGTCTACCTCACCTTCTTCTTCCATCCCTCGATGAACGAGGTCGTGTACCAGGGCGGCTACATCCCGCTCAACGGCATCCGCATGTCGGAAGCCTTCGCCTCCACACTCGACATCTCCTTCGACGTACGCGGCGGACTCCTCATCCGCCAGATGCATCACTGGGCAGCTCTCGTTTTCGTCGCCGGAATGTTCGTCCACATGATGCGCCACTTCTTCACGGGCTCCTTCCGCAAGCCCCGGGAAGTGAACTGGCTGTTCGGCTGGATCATGCTGGCCCTGGGCATGTTCGAGGGATTCGTCGGATACTCACTGCCGGACGACCTGCTGTCGGGCACCGGGCTCCGGTTCCTCGAGGGTGCCATCCTGTCGGTACCGATCGTCGGCACCTATCTCTCCATGTTCCTTTTCGGCGGTGAGTTCCCGGGCACGGAATTGGTTCCGCGCTTCTACTCGATCCATGTCCTGCTGTTTCCAGCCGTCTTCGCCGCGCTGATCGTCGCGCACCTGATCCTGATCGTCTATCACAAGCACACCCAGTGGGCGGCGCCCGGCAGGACGAATCGCAACGTCGTGGGCATGCCGCTGCTGCCCGTCTATGCGGCAAAGGCAGGCGGGTTCTTCTTCATGGTCGCCGGGACACTGGCCGCCATCGCCTCCATCGCCTCCATCAACCCTGTGTGGAGCTATGGCCCGTACCGCCCCGATCAGGTCTCGACCGGAGCCCAGCCGGACTGGTACATGGGATTCGCCGAAGGTCTCATCCGCATCATGCCGGGGTGGGAGATCGATATGGCAGGGCATACCCTCGCTCTCGGTGTGCTCATACCCCTGATCGTGTTTCCGGTGGTTCTGCTGCTCATCGGTGTGTACCCCTTCCTCGAGGCGTGGATCACCGGGGACAAGCGCGAGCATCATCTGCTCGACAGGCCGAGGAACCGGCCCGTGCGCACCGGGCTCGGCGTCGCCTGGATGAGCCTCTATTTCTGTCTGCTCGTCGGGGGCGGGAACGACATTTTCGCCACGCACTTCCATCTGTCCATCAATGCCGTCACCTGGGTCATCCGCATCGCGCTTCTTGTCGTCCCCGCGGCCTCGTTCGCGATCACCAAGCGCGTGTGCCTCGGTCTGCAGTACCGCGACAGGGAAAAGCTGCTGCACGGCTCGGAAACGGGTGTCGTCCGCCGTCTGCCGCACGGCGAGTACGTGGAACTGCACAAGCCGCTTGATGCCGCACGGCGACATGTCCTGACGTCCCATGAGCAGTACCTGCCCTTGACACCCGGGCCGCAAGAAGACACGCGCGCGCGTTCTCGCCTCCAGCGGGCAAGGGTGCGCCTGTCGCGCGGCTTCTACGGGCCTTCGGCGCAGGTGGTCGAGCCGACCGACGAAGAGATGCGCCGCAGCATCGAGCGGTGACCGCCTACCGTTACGACGGTGCCGTGTCCTGGGGGGTGCCGCGGCGCTCATGACGTGTGGGATCGGCCTCGGGGCGGGACGCGAAGGGCGTACCTTCCGGAGTGATCGACTGTTGGTCACCGAGAGGGCCCGTGTTGCGGCGCGGGCCGGGAAGGCACCGTGATGACCCTGCTGCCACCGTCCCGAACGGCCCCCGAACTACTCGGACGCGCCGAGGAGTCGACCGCATGAGCCGGCCGTCGCACGGCACACTGCATCACGTCGAACTGTGGGTGCCGGACCTCCCCCGCGCGCTCGCTTCGTTCGGCTGGCTGCTCCAGGCGCTGGGGTACTCCGTCCACCAGGACTGGGACGGCGGCCGCAGTTGGCGGCTCGGCCCGACCTACCTGGTCGTCGAGCGGTCGCCGGATCTCACCGCCGAACGGCACGATCGCTGCCGGGCGGGACTGAACCACCTGGCCTTCCACGTCGAGGACGCCACCGCGGTCGAGAAACTGGTGGCCGACTCCGCCGAGCACGGCTGGCATCTGATGTTCCCCGAGCGGCATCCGTACGCCGGCGGCGGACAGCACTACGCCGCCTACCTGGAGAACGACGACGGCTTCGAGGTCGAACTCGTCGCGATCGACCCGCCCGAACAAGGCCGGGACCGACCGGCGCACAGTTCTTGACGATCACTCGCGGCGCTCACGCACCCGGACCGCGCCGCGAGCGTGTGCCGGCGTTCAGCCGTTCTCACGCCGCCGGATGGTCACATACTCACTGGCGTCTCCGTCGTGCAGCCGCCGCAGCAGGGAGCCGCCGATGCGGACTGCCTGTGTCTTCGCCAACTCGGCCTTCTCCCCGAGGAACAGCGAGTCCACGGTCGCTTGCCAGATACCGAGCCACCTCGCGAAGTGCTGCTGCTCGAGGGCGACCGAACGGTTCAGGGCCATGTGCGGCTGCAGTGCGTTCCCGTGGTACTTGCCCGCCCTGAAGAGCACCGATTCCCAGAAGTCGCACATCACCGGCATGTGCGCCTCCAGATCCATGTGCGCCACGTCCGTGAAGACGGGGCCGATCAGCGGGTCCGCGAAGGCCGCCCGATAGAAGCCGCGCACGAGATCCTCCACGTCCGTCCTGCCGGACAGATCCCGGAGCCGTGACCGGTCCGTACCGGTGGCCGCAGAGCCCGGCAAGGTCGCGGGCCCACTCGGCGTGGCAGGGCTGCGGTCAGTGGAAACGGCCTTCACACGCCTCTCCCTTCCCAATTGCGCCAGGGGGCCGACACGCCCCACGTCGCTGAGGTGTGGCACCACGGATACCAGCACTTTCATTTCGGGAGAGGGGCGCAGACAACGCCCGGGCCACGTCGCTGGGCTGGCGCCCGATCCACCCGAGCTGGCGGTCCGGATTCCGGACGGCCCGCGCATGAACGCCGGTCATGTCGCCCATATCTGACGGGGGTTCGCACGGCGGTGACGGCGCTCCCACGCCCCGTCCCCGTCCAGTGCGGCGACAGCCCGGAGAACAAGAGCAGAACCCTGACGAGAAAGCGGAATCCTCATGATCACTGAACTCCTGGCACAGGTGCCCCCCTTCGTCCCCGACCACCCGCACGCCATGACGGTCGTCGTCGATGTTCCGCCCGGCGACGCCGGAACACCGCCGCACCGTCACTCCGGACCCGCCTTCGGTTACGTGCTCGAGGGCGAGCTCGTCTTCGAACTCGAGGGCGAGCCCGAACGCGTCATCACCGCGGGCGAGGCCTTCTGGGAACCGGGCGGCGACGTCATTCACTACCAGGCCGCCAACAACAGGGACGATGTGCCCGTACGGTTCCTGGCGGTGATGCTGTGCGCGGAAGGCCAACCCATGCTCACCCTGGTCGAGCCCGAGGAACTCGAGGCGCGAGGCCATCGGCGTGCGAAGCGGCCGGCCGACGCCCGGTTCTGAGCGTCCGGTCAGCGATCTGCGCCCTCCGCGGGCGCGTAGTCGAACCAGTCGAAGGCCACGGTGCCCTCCGTGGCGTACATACCGATCACCCGGCCGGTGAAGCCGGTGGCCACCTGGGTGGAGAGATAGCGGCCGTCGAGTTCGACCAGGCGGACCGGGGTACCGCCGCCGAGCGAGAAGGTGATGGTGTCCGGTCCGCCCGCTCTGACGCCCAGCCCCTGCGGGCCGTCGGCGATCACGGTGGGCGGCAGCACATCGGTCGTGCGGATGTCCACGGTCAGCGTCACCTCGCCGGACGGCACCGGGTGTCGCGCCAGGCACTGCCGCACCGGCCCGATACGGGCCAGCACGCTCACGGTGCCGGCGCCGACCTCGATGTCGTAGTGATGGGCCTCGTCCATACGGACGGACAGTCCGCCCCGGCCCGTGCCGGGGTCCACGCGGACGGCCACCCGGCAGTCGTGGTGCTGCTGCCGCCGGCCGACGAAGGTGTGCCCCGGGCGGTCGAGGGTGTCCCCGGTGGCCGTGAGGGTCAGCCGTCCTGGCCGCTCCTTCAGCGACCAGGAGCCGTCCGGTCTGCGACGCGGCGAGATCCAGTGCGGCGCCAGGTCCGCGGTGTCGAAGTCGTCCCGTACCGGCGGTGGTTCGACGGGATGCCAGGCCGTGGGAGCCGGGTGCCGCTTCCGCACCGGTCCGACCCGGGGCCAGCCGTCCACCCACTCCACGGGGGTCAGAAAGGTCTCGCGGCCCAGGACATGGAACTCCGGGAAGTACCCCACGGGGACGAGTGGCCAGCAGCAGCATCCACCAGGTGCCGTCCGGCGCGGACACGAGGTCGGCGTGACCGGTGCTCTGGATCGGCAGGTCGGTGCTGCGATGCGAGAGGATCGGATTGGCCGGGGCGGGTTCGTAGGGGCCACGCGGAGAGCGGGCCCGGGCGATCGACACGCTGTGCCCGTGGGCGGTGCCTCCCTCGGCCACCATCAGGTACCACCACGCACCGACGCGGTACAGATGGGGCGCCTCGGGATGCTGCATTCCCGTACCGGACCAGACAGGGAGCGGACCCTCCAGCACCGCGCCGGTCTCCGGGTCGATCCGGGCCACCCGGACACCGGAGACCGCGCACCAGCACGAGCCGTCGTCGTCCCAGGCGAGGTCGGGGTCGATGCCCTCCAGCGCGATCGGGACCGGGTCCGACCACGGGCCTTCCGGACGGTCGCTACTGACCAGGAAGTTGCCCATGCCGCCGACGTCCGTGGTGATCACATGGAAACGGCCGTCGTGGTGCCGGATCGTGGGTGCGTAGATGCCGCCCGAGGCGGGCGTCCTGTCCGGCGCGTACCACTGCCCCGGCCGGTCCAGGACATTGCCGATCTGCCGCCAGTGGACGAGGTCGCGGCTGTGGAACAGGGGAATGCCGGGAAAGTACTCGAAGCTGGAGCACACGGCGTAGTAGTCCTCGCCGACCCGGCACACGCTGGGGTCGGGATGGAACCCGCCTATCACGGGGTTGGCGTACGTCCGCATGGTGTTCGGCACTTCCCTCCGGCGCAGGATTCCGAAAGTTTCGCACCGATGAGCGAACCTTCCGAAGCCGCACTGTAGGTCTCGGCCGCGGACCCGGGCAAGGCACGGCGTGCACCGGTCCGTCGGGTGCCGATACGGATTCCGGGGTCGGTCGACGGTCTGCCGCTCCGCGGGCGGAGGGCCCGCCGCCGGAGCCGGACCCCGGGCAGGATCCGCGCAGCCGGCGGCCGGCCCTCCGGCGGGCCGGCCGCGGACAGCCGGTGACTACTCGCCCTCGTACGCCTTCCTGAGCGCGGCGATGTCGAGCTTGCCCATGGAGAGCATCGCCCGGGTGGTGCGGGCGGCCTTCTCCGGGTCCGGGTCGCCGGTCATCTCGATGAGCCCGTCCGGGATGACCTGCCATGACACGCCGTACTTGTCCTTGAGCCAGCCGCACGGCCCGGGCCGGCCACCGCCCTCGGTGAGTTTGGCCCAGTAGTAGTCGACCTCCTCCTGGTTCTCGCAATAGATCTGGAAGGAGATCGCCTCGCTGAACGTGAACTGCGGGCCGCCGTTGAGCGCGACGAACCTGTGGCCGTTGGCCACGAATTCGGCGGCGATCACCGAGCCCGCCGGACCCGGTCCGGCCTCGGTGTAGCGGCCGATCCGTCCGATGCTCGAGTTCTTGAAGATCGAGACATAGTGGTGCGCCGCCTCTTCGGCCTGGCCGTCGAACCAGAGGCAGGTGGTGAATCCATCGGTGGCCATGAGTTCCTCCTGGAGCATGATGCGGTCATCCGTATCGACCCGCCCCGGCACCGGAACTCATCGGCCGGACGCGAATCGATCCGGATGGCACGCGAACCGCGCCGAACTAGCATCCCCACCATGACGTCCTCGTCCCGGAGCATCAGGCCCTTCCGTCTCGCGATCGCGCAGAGCGAACTCGACGATCTGCACGACCGCCTCGACCGGACCCGCTGGCCCGAGGAACTGCCTGGGGTGGGCTGGGCGTACGGCGTCCCCCTCGGCTATCTGCGAGAACTCGTACGGTACTGGCGCCACGACTACGACTGGCGTGCCGCGGAGGCGCGGCTGAACGAGTGGCCGCAGTTCACGACGGAGATCGACGGGGCGACCGTCCACTTCGCCCACATCCGCTCGCCCGAACGTGACGCCACCCCGCTGATCGTCACCCATGGCTGGCCGGGCTCGATCGTCGAGTTCCTCGACATCGTCGGACCGCTCACCGACCCGGCTGCGCACGGTGGGGACCCCGCGGACGCGTTCCACGTCGTGGTGCCGGGCATTCCGGGGTTCGGACTGTCCGGGCCCACCCGGGACACCGGCTGGGAGGCGGGCCGGGTCGCCGACGCATGGGTGGAACTGATGGAGCGTCTCGGCTACCGGCGCTTCGGCACGCAGGGCGGAGACTGGGGCGCGGCGATCTCCCGTGAGCTGGGCCGCGCCCACCCCGACCGGGTGATCGGCGTCCATCTGAACCTGCTGCCTGGCGCACAGCAGCTCACCGAGCCGTCCCCCGAGGAACTGTCCGCTCTGGACGCCGAGGGACGGGAGCGCACGCTCACCTCGTGGCGGCGCTGGTCGCAGTGGGAGCGGGAGGGGACGGGATACGCGGTCCTGCAGTCCACCCGGCCGCAGACCCTCGCCTACGCCCTCACCGACTCCCCCGTCGGCCAACTCGCCTGGATCGTGGAGAAGTTCAGGGAGTGGACGGACTCCGACGAACTGCCCGAGGATGCCGTCGACCGCGACCGGCTGCTCACCGACGTGATGCTGTACTGGCTGACCGGTACCGCTGGTTCCTCGGCCCGGATCTACTACGAGCGGGCGCACGCCTCGGGCCGGGCCGCCGCGCCGGCCGAGCCGTCGAGCGCGCCGACCGCCGTGGCCCTCTTCCCCGCCGAGTTGCAGGTCCCGCTTCGTCACCGCGCGGAGCGCACCGAGAACATCGTGCGCTGGACGGAGTTCGACCGGGGCGGGCATTTCGCCGCCATGGAGGAGCCCGATCTGCTGATCGACGACGTCCGGGCATTCTTCCGCCAGTTGCGCGAGAAGGGCTGAGCCGGCCCTCTGCCCAGGGCGAATCTGCGGCAGGCAGAGAAACCTCCTGCGGGCACCGCCGGCGATCGACAGTGGAGTCGACGGCTTCCGCGCCAAGACAAGGAGACGCGATGACTCCACCGACCACCCTCTCGCCCCGTGCGCAGGAGGGCGACACCCCACCCAGCCGCTTCGACGACCATCTCGCCGCGCAACTGCTCGCCCAGCGGATCGTCTTCCTGGGCACACAGGTCGACGAGGTCTCGGCCAACCGGGTGTGCGCCCAGCTTCTGCTGCTGTCGGCCGAGGACCCGCGCGCCGACATCAGCCTCTGCATCAACAGCCCCGGCGGGTCCGTCACGGCGGGGCTCGCCATCTACGACACCATGCGGCTCATCCCCAACGACGTGTCGACCCTGGTGATGGGGTTCGCCGCCAGCATGGGGCAGTTCCTGCTCACGGTCGGCGCCCGGGGCAAGCGGTTCGCGCTGCCGAACGCCCGGATCATGATGCACCAGCCGTCGGCCGGCATCGGGGGCACCACGGCCGACATCGAGATCCAGGCGGAGAATCTGCTGTACACCAAGAAGGCCATCGAACGGATCACCGCCGAGCACACCGGGCAGAGCGAGGAGACCATCGCCCGGGACGGCGACCGGGACCGCTGGTTCACCGCCGAGCAGGCCAGGGACTACGGAATGGTGGACCGGGTGGTGGAGTCGCTCGCCGATGTCCGCCCGGCCGCCGCACGCCGACGGATGGGGTTGTGACATGGGGTCGTACACGGTTCCCTACGTCGTCGAGCGGACCGCACAGGGCGAGCGTTCCTACGACGTCTTCAGCCGGTTGCTCAACGAGCGGATCATCTTCCTCGGCACCGAGATCGACGACGGTGTCGCCAACGTCGTCATCGCGCAACTCCTGCATCTGGAGTCGTCGAACCCGGAGCACGAGATCTCGATCTACATCAACTCGCCCGGCGGATCGTTCACTTCACTGATGGCGATCTACGACACGATGACGTTCGTGCAGGCCCCGATCTCCACGTTCTGCGTGGGTCAGGCCGCCTCCACGGCCGCGGTCCTGCTGGCCGGCGGCGATCCCGGGCGGCGGTTCGTGCTTCAGCACGCCCGGGTGCTGCTGGGACAGCCGGCCAGCGGCGGGCAGCAGGGCACGGTCTCGGACCTCAGCCTCCAGGCCAAGGAGATGGTCCGTATCCGCGCCCAGGTGGAGGAGGTTCTCTCCCACCACACCCATCACGATGCGACGACCCTGCGCTCCGACATGGACCGGGAAAAGGTGTTCACCGCGCAGGAGGCCGTCGCGTACGGACTCGCCGACGAGGTGCTCAGCCGCCGGCTCGCGTTCGTCTGACGAGGACCGGGGCCCCGTACGTCCCCGAGCCGGTCAGGCGGCGAGGCACAGCCCGTCGTACTTCGCCGTCGGAGACGTACGGCTCCGGCCGGTACGCGACAGGGTGTGCCGCGCCAACTCGCCCTGGGCGAGCGAGAGCAGATCGGAAAGGCCGAGGCCGAGCGCCTGGGCGGCGGCCGCGAGGACCTCGGAAGAGGCCTCCTTGCGGCCCCGCTCGAGCTCGGACAGGTACGGCATGGAGATCCTGGCCGACTCCGCGACGTCCTTGAGCGTGCGTTCCTGCGCGAGCCGCTCGCGCCGCAGCACGTCACCTACGAGGTCGCGCCACAACGGCTCCCTCGGAGCCGGGGGACGCGGCGCCCGCTCCTGCGGCTGCGCGGGCCGGACCGGGCCGTCGGCACGGGGCGGAGCGGTCTGCGGACGCAGGGGGATGACGCGGGCTTCGTTCGGCGCTCGATTGTTCACACCTTCAGCCTAGGCATCCGGGGCGGCACCGGAAGGGTGCGGCATTCCGCCCTGGGTGAATCCCGCGCCGTGGTGAGCGCCACCGCCGGGTCCGAACCGCGGCGCGGGGCGCCCCTACTGACCGACTCGCCCGTCGATCCGCTCCCGCAGAAAGTCGGCGTGGCCGTTGTGCCGGGCGTATTCCTCGATCATGTGGACGAGGACCGCTCGCAGGGCGATCGACTCGTCGCCCACCGTTCCGGTGACGTCGAGGCCCGGCGCCTCGGCGACGAAGCGCTCCGCGAAGGCGACTTCGGCGTGCCAGGTCCGCCAGGCCTCGGCGACGGCCTCGGGATCCGCCACCGCGCCGTTGAAGTCCGCGTCCTGGTCCTCCTCGGTGCGGTAGGGCCGCGGCGCGTCCTGACCTGCCAGCACCTGCCGGAACCAGCGGTGCTCCACGCCGGACATATGACGGACGAGGCCAAGCAGCGAGAGATCGGAGGGCGGCACCGAACGGCGGGCCATCGCCTCGGCGTCCAGCCCCGCGCACTTCATCTCCAGCGTCAGCCGCTGATCGCGCAGATAGCCCACGAGCGTGTCCCGTTCCCCCACGAAGCCACTGTCGCCACGCGGATCGTCGTCGGGCCGGACGAACATGTCCGACCACCCGAACTTCCGTTCCGCCCAAGGGGACGAGTCGTCTTCCGTTCCGGTGAGATCCGTCATGTCACGAGCATCGGCCGCGGTCCGCCGGCGCGCCACCCGTTTTCAGGACCGCGCCGCCCGTGCCGCGGTGACCCTCACCCTGCCGGAGTGACCGGCGCCACGAGGTTGCCGCGCATGTGCCCACATGGTTCCCGGAGTCCGGGGTACACGCGCACACACGACGCCTGGACAACGCCGAGAGGCCCAACAGTGAGTTTCGTGGGAGAGGTAATGGACACCGCCATGAGCTGGTCGACGGTCACCGACAGGACGGTCCGGACCAGGGTTGGTGAGGAGAGCCTGCCGACCGTCACGGACCCGAGGACGATCGCTCCTCGTGATGCACGGGAGCTGTCCCGTCAGTTCTTCCAGCGGCTGAGCGCGTTGGAGGAGGGCACCCACGAGCACCAGTACGCGCGCAACACGCTGATCGAGATGAACATGTCGCTGGTGCGCTTCGCGGCCGGACGGTTCCGCAACCGCGGCGACGACATGGAGGACATCGTCCAGGTCGGCATGATCGGCCTCATCAAGGCCATCGACCGGTTCGAGATCTCCCGCGAGGTGGAGTTCACCTCCTTCGCGGTGCCGTACATCGTCGGCGAGATCAAGCGGTTCTTCCGCGACACCACCTGGGCCGTCCATGTGCCGCGCCGGTTGCAGGAGTTGCGGGTGGAGCTGGCGAAGGCGCGCGAGGAGCTCGCGACCCGTCTGGACCGTGAGCCGACCGTCGCGGAACTGGCCGCGCTGATGAATCTGCCCGAGGACGAGGTGATCGAGGCGCAGATCGCGGCCAACGGCTACAACTCGTCCTCGCTGGACGCGACGCTGACCGGGGACGACCAGGACGGAGAGGCCGTGCTCGCCGACTTCATCGGCGAGGAGGACGACGGCATGGCCCTCGTGGAGGACTTCCACACCCTCGCCCCGCTGGTGGCGAAGCTCAGCGAGCGTGACCGGACGATCATCCACATGCGCTTCGTGGAGGAGGCCACGCAGGCCGACATCGGCGCCCGGCTCGGCTGTTCGCAGATGCATGTCTCGCGCCTGATCAAGCGCATCATCCAGCAGCTGCGCCGCGGGATGATGGACGACGTCAGGCGGGTCGACGCCACCTGACGGAGGGCAGGGCGCGACCGCACGACGCGGCCAGCGGACACGAGGCGTCCGCGGGCCGCGTCGTGCGGTCTCAGTCCCCTAGCCGCACCACGGCCGTGACCCGCTTGCCGACCGGGACCCGCTCACACGTCACCCGGGTGGCCAGGGCGTGGACGATCTCCAGCCCGTGCATGCCGATACGCCCGGGGTCCTTCGGATAACGCCGGGGCAGTGCGGCACTGCTGTCGTAGACGGCCACGGTCACATCGGTGTCGGTGCCCTCGAGCTCGAGGATGTACGGGCCGTGACTGTGCCGCTGCGCGTTGGTGACGAGTTCGCTCACCACCAGGAGCACATCGCCGGTGGTGCGCCCGTCGATGGAGGCGCACCACTCGGACCGGAGCTGCTCGAGGAACAGTTCACCGAAGGCCCTCGCCTCGGTGACGGACCCCGGTTCGCCGGTGTAGTGCGACGCTCTCCGCAGCGGCTCGACGGGCGTGTCGAAGTGTGTCGGTATCACCACTTCGTCCAGGTGCTCCCTCATACGGTCTCTCTCGAATGCCGGTCCTCGTCGTCACGGTGCCCCCGAGGGCACCGCACCAGTGCTCGTACCCAGTGACGCGTTCCCCAGTCACCGTGGTTGCCGGCCCCGCCGTCGCGAGTTCGACGGCCCCGTCCGCCGGGGGCATCTTCGCGTCGGTCCGGGGCATTCGCAGGGTACGACGCCCTGCCGTACGCCGTCAGGGCCGGGGTACCGGAGGTGGACCGTGAGCTGGTGGCTGTGGCCGGTCCTCGTGGTGGCGGTGGTGGTGCTGCTGGCCGGGCTGCTCCTGTGGGTGCAGGCGCGCCGGCGGGCGGGCACGGTGATCGCCGTCCAGCGGGGACAGGACTCCGGAAGGCGGGAAGCGCGGTGAACGAGTTGACGGGCGCGCGCGAGTTGTCCGGGCGCCCCGTGGTGACCTTGGGCGGGGACGTGGTCGCCCAGGTGAAGGACACGGTCTTCGACGGCCCGGCCGGTCAGGTGACCGGATTCACGCTCAGCGGCCGTGGCCTGCTGGCGGGTCCGCTGCGCAGGAGCCTGCCGTGGGCCTCCGTGCACGCACTGGGCCGGCACGCCGTGATGATCCGCGGTGCGGAGGTGCTCGCGGAGCGGTCGGCGGTGGTGGCGCGCAAGGAGGCGGCGCACGGCCGGCTCGTCGGTGCCAGGGTGCTGACGGACGAGGGCACGGAGATCGGTGTCGTGCTGGACGTCATGGTCGAGGCGGGGACAAGCGGACGAGTCGTGGGTTTCCGGCTCGACGCCCGTGAGTCGCTGGTCACAGGGTCGCGCAGACGCCGCCGCCAGGTGTTCGTGCCCCGTGGCGAGACGCTCGCCGTGTCCGGGCGGGCATTGGTGGTCCCCGCGGACGCCGTTCGGTTCGTCGCCGACGACCTCGCCGGATTCGCCGCCCGCGTCGCGGCGTTCCAGGCACGCGGCAAACCCGCGGCGGGCGGTGTCGAGAGGGGGCCACTGCCATGACGACGTACTCCCGTGTCCGGGGCCTGCCGGTGGTGACCCTGGGTGAGGCACAGGAGATCGGGACGCTCGCCTCACTCACCGTCGACGCGGCGGGCGGACGGATCACCCACATCCGGGTGACGGGGCGGCGCGGCCGCGCGCAGGGGGCGGTCGGCTGGAACGCCCTGCACGCGATCGGGACCGACGCCGTGCTCGTGGAGCCGGACGTCCTGCCGCAGGACGGGTCGCCCGGCCCGAGCCACGAGGCGCTCGGGGTCAGGGTGCTGTCCGAGGACGGCGACGACCGCGGGACGGTCCAGGACATCGTGTTCGACGCGTCCAGCGGCCGTATCGAGAAAGTCGTCACCACACTGGGCGAGGTGGCGGGCGATCGGCTCCTCGGGCTCGGGGACTACGCGCTCGTCGTGCGGGGCGACCTGACGGCCGCACCGGAGGGCTGAGCGGGGTCGAACGCCCCGGGTGGCGGGCCGGCCACCCGGCGGACGCGACCGGACCGCTCGGCAGGCGCGGCGTGGAAGGGCTGCTTACCGTGGCAGCGTGAGCGCCTCGACTCCGTCCCGGCAGGCCGACATCCACACCGCGAGCCCACCGGCCGTGCCGCACGGCTGGGGCCGGGCTCTCGCGACCGTGCTCGCCGGGCTCATCGCGATGATCGTGCCGGCCGCGCTCGGACTGTGGGCGGCTGGCCTCACCGGCGTTCCCGACAACGGCTTCCCCCGGGTGGTCGCGGCCACGTTGGTCGCCGCGGTCGGCGGTACCGTGAGGCTGGCGGGCGACGTCGGCGCCCTCGCCGACACCCAGGCGGAGCTGACGGTGATGCCGATGTCGGTGACGCTCGGCGGAGCGTTCGTGATCGCCGCCGGGTTTCTGCGCCCGCTGCGCCACCGGGCCGTGGCCGCGGCATCCGAGCTGGCGGGATGGGCGGCCCGGATCGCCGTGCTGTGGCTGCTGGCCCTGCTCGGACTCGCACGGGTGGCCCGCCAGACCTTCACGGCCCCGCCCGGCAACGGGTCCATCGGTGACATCGAAGACCTGCTCGGCGTCGAGCCGCAGGTCGGTTACCGGGCGGACCTGCCGCTGACCGTGCTCTTCGGGCTGCTGTGGCTGGCGGGGGTGCTCGTCCTCGCTCTGCTGGTCTCACGCAGCGCGCCGCTCCCGGCCCGGCTGCTGCGCCTTCAGGACCGGGTCCGTCCCGCCGCCTACGCCATGATGGGCCTGCTCCTCACATGTGTCGCAGTGGGCCTGGTGATCGGGCTGGTCGTGGCGGCGACGCGCGGGCATCCCGCCCGGACGTTCGCCCTGATCCTGCTGGGTCTGCCCAATGTGGTGTGGCCGGCCCTCACCCTCGGACTGGGCGCCACCTGGAACGGCCGGGTGGACGGACCGTTCGGGCTTCCCGTGCCGCATCTGCTCGACCAGGTCCTTCGCACACCGGACGTCTCGACGCTCGACCTCGGCACGCTCTCCGAGCACGACGGACGGGTGTGGTGGCTGGTGGCCGTCGCCGCGCTGCTGATCCTCACCGCCGCCTTCGTGATGGCGGCGCGGTCGCCGACTCGGGTCCGGCCATGGCGGAACTCCCTGCACATGGCCGCCGCGCTGGTACTCACCGTGCTGATGATCTGTCTGGTCTGCCGGGTGTCGGCCCACTACGGTCTGACCCTGCTGGGCATCGGTGACCTGGGAGGCGGACTGTCCGGCGTGCTGCTCCTCACGCCGCAGCTGTGGACCGCGCTGGGCCTGGCCGCGTTGTGGGGGCTGGTCACCGGATTCGTCGGCGGACTGCTCGCCTGGAGAGTGCGCCGACGGCGCGAGGCCGCCTAGCACCCGAAGGCCGCGGGACCGACCGGGGGTCAGGCGGCCGGGGTGGAGAGCGCCGGGACGAAGCGCTGCATGCGCAGCGCGTCCACGGATTCCGCGAGCAGTTCGTACTCCGTGGTGTCGTCGCTGACGGCGACACGCACCAGCCGTCCGGCGGCCAGCTCCTCGGCCGCCTCCTGCTGCCGGCCGTCGTCACCGCACCAGTCCCGCAGCACGCCCGGCACATCGGGCACGGTGTCGGCGACCGGGGCGAGGGAGTTCGGCGGGAAGAGCGGATCGTCGGGGTGCGGGTCGAGCCGCTCCGCGATCCAGCACGCCCGGTCCCGCATCCACCACAGCGCCAGGGCGAGAGTGGGCGCTCGATAGGTGCCCAACGGCACGCCGACGCGTCGGCCGCCGCAGATGCCGTATGCCGTGACATGGCACAGGAATTCGTCGTGCACGATCGTCCCCCAGTGCGGTACTCGGTGCCGGGTCGGGCCCGTGGTGCCTTGCATGCGCTCGCTTGTGCACGGGGGTGACCCGAGCGCGGCGCGCGACGGCGCGTTCCGGTCGTGGCCGGATCACCCTGTTACTCGAGTATCGTCACTCGTGACTCTCTGTCACCACGCCATTTCGGCCAGTCTCCTGGCATATTCACGCGAGCCCCATGGCCGAAACGATTCGGCAGAGGCCCGGGGCATCGCTTACCCCGGAGGTAATCGACGCCCTGGGGCGCGTCCGGGCATCGTTGCCGTACCGGCCCGAGGGGCACCGAGCCCCGGGATCCGGCTCCCGCCCGGCACCATGACCTCGATGGAGGCTGATCCGCCATGTCCGCAGACACCGACCGCCACGAAACCGCCGTCGCCCGCTACTTCGAGGCGTGGAACACGAACGACCCCCGGGCCCTGGCGAAGGCCGTCGCCGCCGCCTGGGCCGGCGACGGAAGCTACACCGATCCACTGGCCGACGTCAGCGGGCACGAGCAGATCGCCGCGGTGATCGCGGGGGCGCACGAGCAGTTCCCGGACTTCTCCTTCCGGCTCTCGGGCGCGGTGGACGGCCACCATGGCATCGCGCGCTTCGCCTGGGAACTGGTCAACGAAGCGGACGGGTCGGCCCCCGTCGCCGGCTTCGACGTGATCACCCTTGCCGACGACGGACGGATCTGCGCGGTCCTGGGCTTCCTCGACCGCGTCCCGGCAGGCACGGCCCCGAGCACGCGGTAGACCGCGTACCGGCAGGCGCGAACCCCGCCACGCGTTACACCGCGCGCCGGCAGGCCCGAACCCGAGCACCCCGTGGACCGCGTCCCGGCCGGGCACGAACCTCTGCACGCCGCGGGCGCGGTCCGCAGCACGCGGTCCGGGCCGGCCCGGAGGCCTCTGGCGGCCCGGACCGGCCGGCCGTCGCCGCTACGCGCCGTCGGCCTCCTTGCCGCCTTCGGCCTCGTCCGTCTTCCGGGCCTGTGCGGCCTTTTCGCCCTCGCCTCCCGGCTTGAGGCGCAGGACCAGATCGCCGTCCGCGACGTCCGCCAGGACCGTGTCACCCGGGTTGACCGTCCCGTCCAGCAGCATGTTGGACAACCGGTTGTCCAGCTCGGTCTGGATGGTGCGGCGCAGTGGACGGGCGCCGAACTCCGGCTGGTGGCCCCGTTCGGCAAGCCAGTCCTTGGCCGCCTCGGTGACCTCCAGTCGGACGTCCTGCGCGTGCAGCCGCCGCCGGGTGCCGTCCAGGAGCAGGTCGACGATCTGCACCAGGTCCTCGCGCACCAGCGAGTGGAAGACGATCACGTCGTCGATCCGGTTGATGAACTCGGGGCGGAAGTGCGCCTGGAGCTCGGCCATCAGATCGTCCCTGATCTCCTCGACGTCACCCTGGTGGTCCAGGATGTGCTTCGAGGCGATGTTGCTCGTCATGATGACGACGGTGTTGCGGAAGTCGACCGTGCGCCCCTGGGCGTCGGTGAGCCGCCCGTCGTCGAGAACCTGCAGCAGCAGGTTGAAGACGTCCGGATGGGCCTTCTCCACCTCGTCGAAGAGCACAACGCTGTAGGGCTTGCGGCGCACCGCCTCGGTGAGCTGGCCCGCCTCCTCGTAACCGACGTAACCGGGCGGGGAGCCGACCAGCCGGGAGACGGTGTGCTTCTCCTGGAACTCGCTCATGTCGAATCGGACCATGCGGTCGGGGTCGCCGAAGAGCAGCTCCGCTAGTGCCTTGGCGAGTTCCGTCTTGCCGACGCCGGTGGGGCCGAGGAAGAGGAAGCTGCCGGTGGGGCGGTTGGGGTCGCCCATCCCGGCCCGGCCCCGGCGTACGGCCTGGGCCACGGCGGTGACCGCCTGGTCCTGGCCGATGACCCGCTCGTGCAGCAGGTCCTCCAGCTTCATCAGCCGCTCGCGCTCGGTCTCCGTCAGCTGGGAGACCGGGATGCCGGTGCGTGCCGAGAGCACCTCGGCGATGTCGTCGACGGTGACCATGGAGGCCGTGGCCGCCCCGCCCTCGGCGATCTCCGACAGCTCCCGCTCCAACTCGGGTATCCGCCGCTTGACTTCACTCGCGCGCTCGAAGTCCTCCGCGCTGACCGCCTGGTCCTTCTCCCGGCGCAGTCGCTCGATACGGTCCTCCAGGTCCGCGACCTCCGTCGAGTCGACCACGGCGCGCAGCCCGACCCGGGCCCCGGCCTGGTCCATGAGGTCGATGGCCTTGTCGGGCAGGAACCGGTCGCTGATGTAGCGGTCGGACAGCGACGCCGCGGCGTCCAGCGCCTCGTCCGAGTAGCGGACCTGGTGGTGGGCCTCGTACGCGTCGCGCAGTCCGCGCAGGATCTCGATCGTCTCCTCGACACTGGGCTCGGGCACCATGACCGGCTGGAAGCGGCGCTCCAGCGCCGAGTCCTTCTCGATGTGCTTGCGGTACTCGTCGAGGGTCGTGGCGCCGACGACGCTGAGGTCGCCCCGTGCGAGGGCGGGCTTGAGGATGTTTCCGGCGTCCATCGACCCCTCGCCGGTTGCGCCCGCACCGACGACCTGGTGCAGTTCGTCGATGAAGAGGATGATCCCCTTCTTGGACGCCGAGACCTCGTCGATGACCTTCTTCAGCCGTTCCTCGAACTGACCGCGGTACTGCGCCCCCGCGACGAGCCCGGCCATGTCGAGCGAGACCACACGACGGTCCTTCAGCACCCTGGGCACCTCACCGCCGACGATGCGCTGCGCCAGGCCCTCGACGATCGCGGTCTTCCCGACGCCCGGATCGCCGATGAGCACCGGGTTGTTCTTCGTACGGCGGGAGAGGACCTCGACGGTCTGCTCGATCTCGGAGGACCGGCCGACCACAGGGTCGAGGCGGCCGCTGCGCGCCTCGTCGGTGAGGTCGCGCCCGTACTCGTCGAGTGTCGGGGTGTCGGGATGCCCGCCCGCCGCCTGCGCCTGACGTCCGGGAGCGCTCAGCGCCTCCGGGGAGGCGCCCTCCGACTGGAGGGTGCGGGCCAGCGGGGAGCGCGGATCGTCGAGGAGCGCGGCGAGGATGTGTTCCGGACCGATGTAGGAGGCGCCGGCCGCCTGGGAGCGGGCATGAGCGGCGAGCAGGGCGCGCTTGGCCGCGGGCGTGAGCGCGGGCTCGGCGGTGCCGGTCCCGGAGGGCAGCGAGTTCTGCAGGTCGGCGGCGAGCCGCTCGGGATCCACGCCCGCCTGCTCCAGCACCTGGCGCGCGGCCGGCACCTGGGTGGCGGCCCACAACAGGTGTACGGCATCCAGGTCGGAGCCGTCCTCGGCGGCCCGCGCGCCGGCGGCGGCGAGGAGCTCGTTGGACGAGTCGCTGAGCAGGCGTCCGATGGGTACGCGCTGCACGGCCGGCGGCGAGGTGGCCGGGCTCATACCGAAGAAGCGATTGAAGAGATCGGAAAACGGGTCGCCTGACCCGAAGGGCGAGATCGTCACGATTGCCACCCGTCCGGCGGCGACACACGGCCGCGTATCGCCCGCCGTAGTCGAATTGCCCGTACCTGCCCAGTGTTCGCCAGGTTCTGACGCATCACAACCGCAGCACAACAGGGTCAATCCGGGTGATTGCGGCGGGATCGTACGGGTACTCGTCCACCGGTCTCCTGCGTCCGGCCGACCGAGTGGTTCCCGCGTCCCCGCCGCAACGCGAGTTCTCGGTGCACATGGACGGGCCGGGGTCCGCGGAACGACGGACGTGGACCGCTCGACGTCCACGGAACGGCTCACGCGCACCTGGTCCGCGGCCCGTTCAGGACCCTTGGCGACGGCTCCCGGAGACCGCCGGTCCGTGCCGCCCGGACTCGGTGATCCGGCAACAGATGCGCTCAGCCCTTGACCGCCGCCCGCGCCGCGTCCCGGTAGCGCCTCGGCGCGACGCCCACCGTGCGCTTGAAGGCGTTGCTGAAGGCGCTCTCCGAGGTGTAGCCCACGGACTGGGCGAGCGCCGCGACCGGTGTCTCCTCCTCACGCAGGGCGCGCGCCGCCAGGGTCATACGCCAGTTGAGGAGGTACGTCAGCGGCGGGACGCCCGCGGCGTCCTTGAAGCGCAGGGCGAACGCGGTCCGCGACATGGCCGCCTCCCTGGCGAGCTCCTCCAGCTGCCAGGGGCGTGAGGGATCTCCGTGCATCAGCCGCAGCGCCGGGCCGAGGCGCTCGTCGGCGAGGGCCCGCAGCCAGCCGGCGGGAAGGACCTCGGCATCGGCGAGACAGACCCGCAGAACCTGGACGAAGAGCAACTGGGCGAGCTGGTCGGACGCGAACGCGCTGCCGGCCCGGCCCGTCGTCATCTCCCCCACCAGCTGTCCGATCAGCCAGCCCAGCACCGGGGCCTCGACCTCGGCGGCCCGTACGTGGATCAGCTCCGGCAGGGCCCGGCGCAGCAGGTCGCCACCGTCCCGGCTCAGGTCGATGTGGCCGGAGACGCACATGAACTCCTCGCCGCCGCCCAGGTGGGCCATGCGATCGCCCGGGTCCATGTGCACCTCGCCCGAGTCCAGCGGCTCGGTCCCCGGGGCGCTGCACAGCACGTACGAACGCCTGCCGTCGGAGACGACGACATCCCCCGCCTCCAGCGCGAGGGACTGCCCGCCATCCTCGCGGACGAGAAGGCAGCGTCCCCTCACGACCACGTTGACCTTGAGCTTGTCCCGCCCCCGGAGCCTGATGGCCCAGTCGCCACCGGCCGTGAAACCACCGGAGAAGACACTGCGGGCGTCGGCGACGGCGAGGGCGTCGGACAGGGGATCGGCGCGCATGAGTGAACTATCGCGCAAGTAATCCGTACTCTCAAGCATTCATCGTACGAATCGCGCGACCTACGGTGGTCCGGACAGCCCGCTGACCCGAGCGATGCGAGGAGATACCCACCATGTCCACCACCCCCCAGCGGCCCCTGCCCTCCGGCTTCGGCGCCGCCTCCACCGCCGACGACGTGATCAAGGGCATCGATCTGACCGGCAAGGTCGCGATCGTCACCGGCGGCTACTCCGGCATCGGCCTGGAGACCGCCCGCGTGCTGCGTGCCGCGGGCGCCGACGTCGTCGTGCCCGCCCGTGACATCGAGCGGGCCCGAGCCGCCCTGAAGGGCGTCGACGGGGCCGAGGTCGAGCCGATGGACCTGCTGGATCCGGCCTCCGTGGACGCCTTCGCCGAGACGTTCCTGGGTTCCGGCCGCCCCCTGCACATTCTGGTGAACAGCGCCGGCATCATGGCGACGCCGCTGCACCGGGACGCGCGCGGCTACGAGGGCCAGTTCGCCACCAACCACCTCGGGCACTTCCAGCTCGTGTCCCGCCTGTGGCCCGCGCTGGTGGCGGCCGGCGGAGCGCGGGTGGTCGCGGTCTCCTCCCGCGGGTTCCGCTTCTCCCCCGTCGTCTTCGAGGACCTGCACTTCGAGCACCGGACGTACGAGCCCTTCGGCGCCTACGGCCAGTCGAAGACCGCGAACGCCCTCTTCGCCGTCGAACTGGACCGGCGCGGGCGTGCTGAGGGTGTGCGCGCCTTCTCCGTGCACCCGGGCATGATCATCGACACCGGTCTCGCCAAGCACATCCCCGCGGAGACGATCCGGGCGGCCGGTGCGGTGGACGAGCAGGGCCGCCCGGTACGCGACCCCTCCCGCCAGCTCAAGACGATCGCGCAGGGAGCCGCCACCGGTGTCTGGTGCGCCACCAGCCCGCAGCTGGACGGGCTGGGCGGCGTCTACTGCGAGAACTGCGACATCAGCCCGCTGGTGCCGGAGGCGGAGGAGGCCGCCTGGCGGGCCGGGACGGAGACCGCCGGTGTCCTCGGGTACGCGGTCGACCCGGAGGCGGCCACCCACCTGTGGCAGGTCAGCGAACGGCTCACGGCCTGATCGCTCGCCGGTCTCGCCGCCTCCTGTCCGGGTGCCGCGCGCCCTACTTCTTGAGGATCGCCTCGATCCGCGCCAGCTCGTCGGCGTCGAAGTCGAGGTTGCGGGTGGCCGCGACGCTGTCCTCCAGCTGCTGGGGGCTGCTCGCGCCGACCAGGGCCGAGGTCACCCGGCCCTCGCGCAGCACCCAGGCCAGAGCCAGCTGGGCCAGCGACTGGCCGCGGGACCCGGCGATGTCGTCGAGGGCGCGCAGCCGGCCCACCAGGTCCTCGGTGACCGACTCGGAGGTCAGGAACGGGCTGTCGCTCGCGGCCCGGGAACCCTCCGGGATGCCGTCGAGGTAGCGGGCGGTCAACAGGCCCTGCTCGAGCGGTGAGTAGGCGATGGACCCGACCTGGAGCTCGTCCAGGGCGTCCAGCAGCCCTTCGTCCTCCGGGCGCCGGTCGAGCATCGAGTAGCGCGGCTGATGGATCAGCAGCGGGGTGCCCAGTTCGCCAAGGATACGGGCGGCCTCACGCGTCTGGTCCGCCGAGTAGTTGGAGACACCGACGTACAGCGCCTTGCCCTGCTGGACCGCCGAGTGCAGGGCGCCCATCGTCTCCTCGAGCGGGGTCTGCGGGTCGGGGCGGTGCGAGTAGAAGACGTCGACGTAGTCCAGGCCCATCCGCTTCAGGCTCTGGTCCAGCGACGACAGCAGGTACTTGCGGGAGCCCCATTCGCCGTACGGGCCCGGCCACATCAGGTAGCCGGCCTTGGTCGAGATGACCAGTTCGTCACGGTAGGACGCGAAGTCCGACCGCAGGGCGTCGCCGAGGGCGGACTCGGCGGCACCGGGCGGCGGGCCGTAGTTGTTGGCCAGGTCGAAGTGCGTGACACCGAGGTCGAAGGCGCGGCGCAGGATCTGCCGCTGGGTCTCCGCCGGGCGGTCGGGGCCGAAGTTGTGCCACAGGCCGAGGGACAGCGCGGGCAGCATCAGACCGCTGCGTCCGGTGCGACGGTAGGGCATGGCCTGGTAGCGGTCGGGGGCTGCCGTGTACAACGTGCACTCCAGGTGGGATCGGCTGACGACGCGGTCCACTTTCACCCGCCCCTCCGGCAGCGGTCCAACAGAGGAATCCGATGGGATTGAGCATCTACACTTCTCAATCATGGAACTGCGCCATCTCCAGCACTTCGTCGCCGTCGCCGAGGACCGGCACTTCACCCGGGCGGCGGAACGCCTGATGGTCTCCCAGTCGGGCCTGTCCGCCTCGGTGCGCGCCCTCGAGCGGGAGCTCCAGGCACCGCTCTTCGTCCGCACCACCCGCAGCGTCACGCTCACGGAGGCGGGCCGCGCCCTGCTGGTGGAGGCGGAGCGGATCCTGTCCCAGGTGCGCGCCGCCCGGGAGGCCGTCGCCGCCGTCCAGGGGGTGCTGCGCGGCACCCTGTCGCTGGGCACCGAGCAGTGCATCGCCGGGGTGGACGTGGCCCGGCTGCTCGCCGCATTCCGGCGCCGCCACCCCGACGTGGAGATCCGGCTGCGCCAGGCCGGCTCCGGCGCCCTGGCCGAGGAGGTCGCGGCGGGCCGGCTGGATCTCGCGTTCGCCGTGCGCACTCAGGAGGACAGCGACCAGCTGCGCTCCCTCCCGCTCACGAGCGAGCCGATGACCGTACTGTGCCATCCGTCGCACCCGCTGGCCGACGGCGGCCCGGTGAGCCCCGAGGACCTAGGCGGGGAGGCGTTCGTCGACTTCCACCCCGACTGGGGGCCGCGCCGCACGACCGACATGGCATTCGCGGAGGCGGGGGTTCAGCGGACGGTGACGCTCGAGGTCAGCGATGTGCACAGCCTGCTCGAGCTGGTCCACGAAGGACTCGGTGTCGCCGTGGTACCGCGTCACTTCGGGCAGAAGCGGGAGGCGTCCACCCTCGTGTCGCTCCCGGTCAAGAGCGACGCGCTGTACGAGACCGTCGCCGCGCTGCCGCCCCACGAGGCGACCAGCCCGGCTGCCCGGGCACTGATGGGTCTGCTCGCGGCGGAGACGGAGGACGGCATCCACGAGGACTGACGGTGATGATGGCCGTGGCTCCGCCCGACGGCCCGACGCCATGCCTCCCGATGCGCGATGGTGGACCCATGCATGCGAAGGACATCCTCATCGACGCCTACAGCCGCATCCAGGAAGAAGTCCATGCCGCGGTCGACGGGCTGGGGCCTGACGAGCTCAACGCCCGTCCCGTCGAGGACGCCAACTCGATCGCGTGGCTCGTCTGGCACCTGACCCGGGTGCAGGACGACCACGTCGCCGACGCCGCCTCCCTCGACCAGGTCTGGCTCTCACAGGGCTGGGAGAAGCGCTTCGGCCTCGGTCTCCCCCGCCAGGACACGGGGTACGGGCACAGCCCGCAGCAGATCGCCCGCGTCCAGGTGGAATCGGGCGACCTGCTCACCGGCTACTACGACGCCGTGCACGAGCAGTCGCTCGGGTTCGTGCGGGGGCTGACCGCCAAGGACTTCGAGCGCATCGTGGACGAGCGCTGGGATCCGCCGGTCAGCCTGGGCGTGCGGCTGGTCAGTGTCCTGTCCGACGATCTTCAGCACGCCGGACAGGCCGCCTACGTCCGCGGGCTGCTTCAGAGCGCGGCCTCGTAGCCGGGCAGGATCACGTCCCGGATCAGGGCGTTGCGCTCGTCGAACGGGATGAACGCGCTCTTGACCGCGTTCACCGTCACCGTGCGCAGATCCTGGACCGTCCAGCCCGCCTCCTCGACCAGCAGGGACATCTCACGGGTCATCGTGGTGCCGGAGACCAGCCGGTTGTCGGTGTTGAGGGTGACCCGGAAGCCCAGGTCCTTCAGCGCCGTGATCGGATGCCCGGCGATCGAGGAGGCGGCACCCGTCTGGAGGTTGGAGGTCGGGCACATCTCCAGCGCGATACGGCGGTCCCGCACCCAGCCCGCGAGCCGGCCGAGCTTGCCGTCGACGATGTCCTCGGTGATGCGCACGCCGTGCCCGATGCGCTGGGCGCCGCAGACCTGCAGGGCCTGGTGGATGCTCGGCAGGCCGTACGCCTCGCCCGCGTGGATGGTGAAGGGCACGCTCTCGCGGCGCAGGTGCTCGAAGGCGCCGAGGTGGTCGGCGGGCGGGAAGCCGTCCTCGGCCCCGGCGATGTCGAAGCCGACCACACCCGCGTCGCGGAAGGCCACCGCGAGGTCCGCGATCTCGCGGCTGCGGTCGAACATGCGCATGCCGCACAGCAGCGTGCCGACGCGGACCGGGGTGCCGGCGGCGGCCGCCTTCGCCCTGCCGGCGGCGAGTCCCTCCTGCACCGTCTCGACCACCTCGGGCAGGGTGAGGCCGCCCTTGAGCATCAGTTCGGGGGCGTACCGGACCTCGCCGTACACGACTCCGTCCTCGGCCAGGTCGAGGACGTACTCCTCCGCGGTGCGCAGCAGGCCCTCGCGGGTCTGCATGACCGCGAGGGTGTGCTCGAAGGTGGCTATGTACCGCACCAGGTCACCGGAGTTGGCGGCCTCGTAGTACCAGTCGGCGAGTTCCCGCGGGTCGTTGGCGGGCAGGGTGTGGCCGACCTCGTCCGCCAGTTCCACGAGGGTGGCGGGGCGAAGACCTCCGTCGAGGTGGTCGTGCAGAACGGCCTTGGGGAGGCGGCGGAGGGTGGCGGTGTCGATGTGCGCGGCGGTCATGTGCGGTGGATCCTCGGCAGATGGGTCTCGTCGGTGGGTCATTCGGCGGGCTGGAGCAGGTCCCAGCGGTTGCCGTACAGGTCCTGGAAAACGGCGACGCTGCCGTACGGCTCGTGCCGCGGCTCCTCCAGGAAGGTCACGCCTGCCGCGGTCATCCGGGCATGGTCCCGGGCGAAGTCGTCGGTGTGCAGGAAGAAGCCCACGCGCCCGCCGGTCTGATCGCCGACCCGGCCGCGCTGCGCCTCGTTCTTGGCCCGGGCGAGCAGCAGCCCGCTGCCCTGGGCCGCGGCGCCGGGTTCGACGACGACCCACCGGGAGCCGTCCGGCCGCGGCTCGTCGGCCGTGAGCCGGAACCCGAGGGCCTCGGTATAGAAGCGGATCGCCTCGTCGTAGTCGTCGACGACGAGGGTGACCAGGGCGATGCGTCTCATCGGACCTTCCGGGGAGGGGGTTATACGTAACACGTAGCGTACGGCATCACGTCCGGTGCCGCCCGGCACGGTGCGCACGGGACCACCGGCAGCGCGGCGACCCGCTGCGGCACGGGTCCGGTGCTCGCGGCGGGCACGAAGGAGGGGCGCTCCCCGGCGCAGGCCCGCGCGACGTGCGGCTCGGCCGATGGCGCGGGCGGTCAGCCAGCGGTCCCCCCACCACCTCGGCGGCGACCTCGGCGGCCGCGCGTTCGGCAGCGAGCCGGACGGCCGGCGCCATGGGACGCAGGCCGGGTGGCAGTGCGCGGCGACCTCGGCGCCCGCGGGGAAGCGGTGGTCCCGGCCCCCGTTGTGGGCCCGCTCGTGGGCGAAGAGCGCTTCCCGCTGCTCCGGGTCGAGGGCACGGAGCACTCCGGTGGTCACGACGATGCGGTCCGCCCGGCCGGGCAGGGCGTGGGCGTCCGGTCCCGGCGAGTCGATGACACAGAGGTCGCGGCGGTGGCGCGGCGGTCCGCCTCGGCGGTGGCGGCACGGAACACGCGGGTCTGACGCCGCGCGGCCCCGCCCAGGGTCCAGGCGCACAGGACGAACGCGGCCGTCGAGAACACGGCGGCGGGCACGACGAACACGTCCGACCCGGCGTGCAGCGGACGCACCGGCTCGCCGAGCGCGGCGAACAGCGGCAGCCGGAGCGGCCCCGCCAGTACGAGGGCGCCGAGCGCGGTCAGCGAACAGACCGCGAGGACGAGCGCCGAGCCGGTCACCACCCACAGGGCGGCGGTGAAGGGAGCCGGCCGAGGGCCCGGCGCGCGAGCGGGGACACGGCGAACGGCACGACGAGCGGCAGGAGCAGGAAGAAGGTCAGGTCTCGTCGGACTCCAGCAGATCCCGGAGGACGCGCTCGTCCTCCTCGCTCAGCCGGGCCACGAATCGGGCCAGCACCGTGTGCCGGTCGGTGTCCCGGTCCAGTTCGGTGTGCATCCGCCGGGCGGTGAGGCCATGGGCGTCCTGGACGGGGAAATACGCGTAGCCACGGCCCTGGCGCCGGCGGTCGACGACACCCTTGTCGTGCAGCCGGGACAGGATCGTCGTCACCGTGGTGCGGGCGAGTCCTTCGCCCAGGCTCAGCTGGACCTGGCCGGGGGTCTGGGGGACGTCCGCGGCCCAGAGGGCGGCCATGACGCTCGCTTCCAGCTCGCCCGCCGCGCGACGCTCGTCCTTCGCTTCGGTCATGGATCCTTCCTCATCCCACCGGCCGTCCCTGTCGACTGTCCGCAGGGATGCAGTCCACACGAATCCGGTCGTACCGGGTCGCGCATCCATTATGAAAGGGCCGCCGCGGCGCTCGGTCCTCGGTCCTTGGACGGATTGCGGGGGACATGGGGCGGGCCTAGCGTGGAGAGATGTCCGACCTCGACACCGGGTCCGGTGCCGGTTCGGCGTACTGTGACGCCGGCGCCGCGCTTGCGGTGGTCGGCCCGTCGGGAACGGTGACTCGGTGGACGGACGCCGCGCGGGAACTGCTCGGCTATCGGGCGCAGGAGGTTCTGGGGCGGTCCGCGGGGTCGCTGCTGGCGTCGCCCCACGAGGTCAGGTACGGGTTCCGGCGTGAGTGGTCGGGGCGCGTGGCGCTGCGCCGTCGTGACGGGCGGACGGTGGACCTGCGTCTGAAGGTGTGCGCTCTGCCGGGCCAGGACGGGGCCGTGGACTGGCTGGTCTCGGTGATCGGGCCGGAAGCGGCCCGCGCGATGTCGGTCGCGGAGAACTGTCCCTTCCCCATGGCCGTCTGGGATTCGGAGCTGCGCATGGCGTGGCTGAACCGGGCGCTCGCCGAGGCCTATGGAGGTTCCCCCGAGGAGCGGCTCGGCCGCGTGCTGGAGCATTCGCCGCTGTACGCGGACACCGACGCCGTGAGGGCGGCTCTGCAGGAGGTACTGGACAGCGGTGAGCCGGTGATCGGCCGCGAACTGGACCAGCTGGACCGCCGCTGGCGGCGCACCTACGCGCTCTCGGTGTTCCCGGTTGAGGACGCGCGCGACGGCAGACCGGGGGTGTGCTCGCTAAACGTGGATGTCACCAACTCACGGCGCGCACGGGAGAGGATCACGCTGCTGAGCAGGGCGGGCACCCGCATCGGCACCACCCTGGACATCATGCAGACCGCGCAGGACCTGGCGGACGTCATGGTGCCGGTGCTCGCCGACTACGCGAGCATCGACCTCCTGGACGCGGCCGAACTGAGCGAGCGGCCCCTGGCCCGGCTGGGCGCGGCGGGCGACGGCCGCATCCCGGCGTTCCACCGCTGTGGCGTGGCCTCGATCCACGAGGGTGTACCGGAGTCTCTCTGGTCACGCGGCGATCCGGTGTTCGTCCCCCCGAACTCCCCCTTCATGGACGTGCTGTCCTCCGGGCGCTCCTATCTGGAGCCCGTCCTGGACGCCTCCCCCGGCTCCTGGCTCGACCACGACCCGCGACGGCGCGAGCGGGTCGTCACCATGGGGATGCACAGCCTGCTGATCCTGCCGCTCCACGCCCGCGGCGAGATCCTGGGGGTCACGGTGCTCGTCCGTACGGAGAATCTGGTGCCGTTCGACGAGAACGACCGCCTGGTCGCCGAAGAACTGGTCAGCCGGGCGGCGCTGAGTCTGGACAACGCCCGCCGCTACGCCCGCGAGCACACCGCGGCCCTGGCGCTGCAGCGCGACCTGCTGCCCAGCCATCCGAGCGGTGGGAGCGCCGTCGACGTGGTGTGGCGCTACCTGCCGTCCGACCAGCGGGGCGGTGTCGGCGGCGACTGGTTCGACGTGATCCCGCTGTCGAGCGCCCGGGTCGCCCTGGTGGTCGGCGACGTCGTCGGCCACGGCATCAACGCCGCGGCGACCATGGGCCGGATCCGCACCGCGACGATGACGCTCGCCGCGCTGGACATGCCCCCCGCCGAGGTACTGGCCAACCTCGACGACCTGCTCGCCCGGCTCGGGGCCGACAACGTGGATTCGAAGGCCATGCCTCCCGTGATCATGGGTGCCACCTGTCTGTACGTCGTCTACGACCCCATCGGCCGACGGTGCACCGCCGCACGGGCCGGGCATCCGCCCCCCGCCCTCGTCGACCGCTCGGGCGCCGTCATGCTGCTCGACGTCCCCCCGGGGGCACCGCTCGGGGTGGGCACTCGTACGTTCGAAACCGTGGAGTACGAGTTGAGCGAGGGAAGCACACTCGTCCTCTACACCGACGGTCTCGTCGAGACCCATGACCACGACATCGACTTCGGGCTGGACCGTCTGTGCCGGGCTCTGGGCGAGCGCCCCGGGGCACCGCTCGAGGACCTGTGTGCGGCGGCCGTCGCGACCATCCCGGCCGGAGAGCAGTCCGACGACGTCGCGGTGCTCCTGGCGCGGCCCCGCTCGCTGGATCCGGACCAGGTCAGGGAATGGGAGACGGCCGCCGACGCCGCGGCCGTCGGCGGTCTGCGCGCCGCGGCCGTGCGGACCCTGATGGAGTGGGGGCTGGAACGGCTCGTCCCCGCCGGTGAGCAGATCGTCGGCGAACTGCTCGCCAACGCCGTGCTCCACGCGGCCGGCCCGGTACGGCTGCGCCTGATCCGGGACCAGGTGCTGGTGTGCGAAGTCCTCGACCACAGCCTCAACGTCCTGCGAGCGGGCAATGCCGGACCGACCGACGAGGGAGGCCGGGGGGTGGCGATCGTCGCCGCGCTCGCCTCCCGTTTCGGTTCGCGCTGGACGCCGAACGGCAAGTGCGTCTGGGCCGAACTGCCGCTGCCCCCCTGACCCGAGGGCAGCGGCGACGGGGCGCAGCGGCCCCGGGCGCACGATCAAGCAGGCCTCGATGACGGGGCCGCACCCGATCGCCGCAACGGACTACCGCCCCTGCAGACGCACGGTGTTCAGGCGCTTCATCTCGTCGTCCGTGAGCCGCAGCGCGCCGGCCGCGACGTTCTCCACGAGGTGGTCGAGGCTGCCCGTGCCCGGGATGGCCAGGACATGGGGGCCCTGCTGAAGCGTCCACGCCAGCCTGATCTGCGCCGGTGTGGCGCCGTGCGCCCGGGCGACGGTCCGGACCTCGTCGAGCTCCTCGCCGGCCGGCCCGCGCGCACCGCCCTGCCCGGCCACCGCGAAGAACGGGACGAACGCGATGCCCTGTTCACCGCACAGCCGCAGCAGTTCGTCCGCGTCCGGATCGGGGGCGTGGAGACCGTACTGGTTCTGTACGCACACCACCGGTGCGATGGCCTGCGCCTCGGCGAGTTGGCGGGGCTCGACACCCGAGATGCCGAGGTGCCGGATCAGACCCGCCTCGCGTAGTTCGGCGAGCGCGCCGAAGTGTTCGGCGATCGAGTCCCACCCCTCCATCCAGCGAAGGTTGACCACGTCCAGGTGGTCCCTGCCGAGTTGCCGCAGGTTCTCCTCGACATGCCCGCGCAACCGGTCCGGGCGGGCCGGGGTGCCCCAGTCACCCGAGTAGTCGCGGTAGGGACCGACCTTCGTGACGATGACCAGGTCGTCGGCGTAGGGCGCGAGGGCACTGTTGATCAGCTCGTTCGCCGAACGCAGCGACGAGAAGTAGAAGGCGGCCGTGTCGATGTGGTTGACGCCGAGCTTGACCGCCCTGCGCAGCACGGCGATCGACTGCGCGCGGTCGCTCGGCGTGCCGAGGTGGAAGGCGGCACTGCCCGTCAGCCGCATCGCGCCGAAACCGATACGGCTGACGGGCAGATCGCCCAGGGTCCAGGTGCCCGCGGCGTCCGCGGAGATCGTCCGTGAGGTCATGGGTGGATCATGCACACACTCCACGGACCCGCGCATCCGGTTCGAGGGGCGCTCTACGGATAGGTGTACGTGTTCAGCGTGTTCACCGCCGAGGCCGGGTTGCCGAGGTCGTAGTGGTCGACGGCGAGGTAGTTGGGCTTCTTCCGGGCCGCCGGCCCGCAGAACCGCCGGGCGCGGTCGGCGAGTTTGGTGTTGTCGGTCTGCGCCGTGGACGCGATCGCCACGTCCCGGAAGTGGTTCATGACGAACAGCGGACGGAAACCGGGTTCGGTGCGGGTCAGCGGGATCACCGTGTTCGCGTCGTACCAGCGGCTGTAGCAGGACCAGTCGGATGAGCCGATGCCCGGGCCCATCGACCAGTAGTTCTCCACCGTCCAGTCCTTCTGGTACATCACGCCGAAGCTGTCGCGGGTGAGTCCCGCGGCCTCGTCCGAGGCACGACTGTGATCGGTGAGGATCAGCAGCCGGGCGTTCGCCGCGATCAGATCGGCCATCTTCGGCCAGCCGTTCTGCCGCACCCCGGTGCGATCCGGCCGGTAGAGGACGTCCGACAGCCCGTTCACCCTGGCCAGTTCGCTGCGCAGGACGCCCGGATCGACGTAGTCCTCCAGGAACACGGTGACGAACTGATCGGGGTGCGTCCCGAGGAAGTCCACGATGCGCTGGACGTCCACCCAGAGGGCGACCGGCCGGCTGACCAGGGTGCAGCTGTTGTGACAGAGGATCGCCCCGTCCGGGGTCTGATGGATGTCCAGCATAAATCCCCGGACACCGTCGTCGAGTTGCCGGCTGATGCCCCGGGTCTGATTGGGCACCAGGTTCACGAAGGGCGGCGCGAATCCGCCGTCGACTCCGTTGGCGTAGGCGTTGTGCGCGGTGAGGAACGTGACCTGGTCGAGGGTGCGCCGGTCGGGGGACGGCATGGGGCCGGTGGGCGAGTCGACCGGGGTGAGGTACCAGGTGGCGAGGCCGCCCGAGGTGCCGACGGTCAACTGGGCCGGGTAGTTGGACCCTGAGGGTCTGGCTCCCACGGTCAGATGGCGCTCGGTACCCGGCGCCTTCAGGGTGTACTGGTCATCGCCCGCGGGCGCGATGTCCCACGCCGCGTCGGCGCTCGTGCAGGAGACGGTGCGGGCCTGGTCGCCGGAGCGGCCGAGACAGCTGCCCTGGGTGTCGGCGCTTTCGAGGACGTACGAGGACCCGCTGCCTCTCAGATTCCATTGCTGATGGTCCTCGTTGCCCTCGGGGTTGTGCTGTTCCACGGCTCCGCCGTTGTCGGCCGCGTTGAGTCCCGTGGTGGCGCTCTGGACGTAATAGGTCCCTGCGGCGGGGACGGCTGCGTCCGCATGGGAGGGGGGAACCACGGCCGCGGCCACCAGTGCGGCGGTCGCGGCGAACAGGGCGTGGGGGGTTCGCATGACGTTGCCCTTCGCTCGACATTGGTCATGCGCATGACACCATGCCGAACGGTCGGGCGTCAGCAGCCGAGGTTGCCGATCGGTGAAACTCCGTCGAGCCGAGCACGGCCGCCCCCTGACGGGGGCGGGCAACAGAGCCTGGCGCACACGCCGTTGGGGGCGGCCGCGGTGGGGGGTTGCGCGGATTCACTCAACACCATTGGTCTGTACCAGTCAAGGGTGTGTACCGGCCATGGCTCGGGCCGGGCCGGCCGCGGACGGGCCGCCCTTCCAGGGCTCGGTCACACCTGCGGTCCTCCCACGAGCTCCCCCAGCCGCCGCTCCAGAAAGACCCGTTCCGCCGTGCCGTCCGCGTGCGCGAGAGCCGTCTCGTAGGCCTTCACCGCCTCGACCCGGCGTCCGAGGCGCCGCAGCAGGTCGGCGCGGACGGCGTGGAACACGTGGTACCCGTCCAGGTCCAGCGCGTCCACCAGGTCGAGGGCCTCCCCGGGACCTCGCACCTCGGCCACGGCGACGGCACGGTTCAGGGCGACGACCGGGCTCGGAGCGAGGGCCATCAGATGGTCGTACAGCCTGAGGATCTGACTCCAGTCCGTTGCCCGCGCGGTGGCAGCGTCGCTGTGCACGGCGTTGATGGCGGCCTGGATCTGGTACGGACCCGGCCGGCCCCGGCGCAGACACCGGCGTACGAGTTCCTGCCCCTCACCGATCAGATCGCGGTCCCAGCGGGTGCGGTCCTGCTCCGGCAGCGGCACCGGTTCGCCGCCCTCGCCCACGCGGGCCGGCCGGCGCGACTCGACGAGCAGCATCAGCGCGAGCAGGCCGGTGACCTCGGGCTCGTCGGGCATCAACTCGGCGAGCAGCCGCCCGAGACGTACGGCTTCGGTGCACAGATCGGCGGAACCCGTGTACCCCTCGTTGAAGATCAGGTACACCACGGCCAGCACGCCACCGAGCCGGTCGGGCAGGTCGGCGTCGCGGGGCACGCGGTAGGGGATCCCCGCGTCGCGGATCTTCGCCTTCGCGCGGACCAGCCGCTGGGCCAGTGTCGGTTCCGGCACCAGGAAGGCGCGGGCGATCCGCGCCGTGGAGAGCCCGCCGAGCAGGCGGAGCGTCAGCGCGACCCGTGCCTGGAGGGACAGCGCCGGGTGGCAGCAGGTGAAGATCAGTCGGAGTCTGTCGTCGCGCACGGGCCCCTCCTCGGCCGGTGTGTCGGGCGCGAACAGCCGCGCGGCCTCGGCATGGCGGGCGTCCCGGGAGGACTCCCGGCGCAACCGGTCGATCGCGCGGTTGCGCGCCGTGGTGATGATCCAGCCGGCGGGGCTCGGCGGTACACCGGTCTGCGGCCAGTTCCGAAGGGCCGTGGCGAAGGCGTCCTGGACCGCTTCCTCGGCGAGGTCGATGTCGCCGAGGAAGCGGACGAGGACGGAGACCGCGCGACCGTACTCGGCACGGAAGACGGTCTCGACGTCGACGGCCCCGGTCATCAGTCCTCGGCCGGATGCAGGAACGGGCGCACCTCGATGGGCAGGGTGGTGGCCCGGGTCGCCTTCCGGCCCCATTCCAGAGCCGCGTCCAGGTCGGGTGCCTTGATCAGGCACAGTCCGCCGAGGTACTCCTTGCCCTCGGCGTAGGGCCCGTCGGTGATCAGCACGTCCTCGTCCTCGGGCCGCAGCACGGTGGCCGTCTCCGGACCGTGCAGTCCTCCGGCGAAGACCCAGGCGCCGGCCGCGCGCAGTTCGTCGTGGAAGGTCTCGACATTGCGCATGATCTCGGCCAGGGCCTCGGCCGAGGGCGGGGTGCCCTCACTCGGCTGGATCACACTCAGCAGGTAGTACTTCATGACGTCCTCCTCGGTGCCGTCGGGGTGCTCTCACCTCCTACACGAACGGCGGGGCCCCGGATCGACACCTCACCCGGCGACACCGGGAGAATCTTCCCCATGAGCACCCCGGCACATCCTCTCGTTGCCCGCGCCCGCCGGCTCGCGCAGGACCTGCTCGCACCCGAGGCCGAGCGTGTCGATCAGGGGTGGGTGCCCGCAAGCCATCTCGAGGCGATCAGGCGGTCGGGGCTGCTCGGGCTGAACGCGCCCGTCGAGTACGGCGGTTCGGCCGCGCCCGCCGCGGTGGCGCGGGAGGTCGCGGAGATCCTGGCGGGAGCCTGCTGCTCGACGTGGTTCGTCCAGACGCAGCACCACACGCCCGTGCAGACGCTGGTGAACGGCGATCTGCCGGTGCGGGAGCGCCTGCTGGGCCCGCTGGCCCGAGGCGAACTGCTCTCCGGAGTGGCGTACGCGCACCTGCGGTCGTATCCGCGAACCCCGGTACGGGTGACCCGGGAGCGGGGCGGCCACCGGTTCGCGGGCACGGTGCCCTGGTACACGGGCTGGGGTCTGAACGACGTCATGTTGCTCGCGGGGGTCTGCGATGCCGGAGAGGTGGTCTTCGCGTTCGTCGAGGCCCGCGAGCAACCGGGACTGCGCGCGTCGCAACCACTGCGGCTCGCCGCGCTCACGGCCGCGCGCACGGTGTCGCTGGAACTCGACGGGCTGTGGGTCCCCGATGAGGCGGTGGCCCTCCGGGCGCCCCGTGGCCGGTGGGCGGCGACCGACCGTCGCAAGACCCTGCACGCCTCACCGGCGGTGTTCGGCGTCGCGGAAGCGGCGCTCGGCCTGCTGGACGAGGACATCGCCGGGCCCCTGCGGGCCCGGCTCGCCGAGGTGCGCCGGGCCGCCTATGCGCTGGCCGACGCTCCGGTTCCGCAGGAGGAGCCGACGGATCGGCCGACCCTCAGGACACAGGCGTACGAGGTGATGCGCGCGGCCACGACCGCGGCGGTGGTCGCCGGCGGAGGCCGGGCGATGCTGCTCACCGGCAAGGCCCAGCGGCTGGCGCGGGAGGCGATGTTCCTTCTGGTGCAGGGCCAGACCGAGGAGTCGCGCCGGGCGCATCTGAACAGCCTGGCGGCGTCCGTGGCCCCGGCACACGGCCCGTCCACCGGGAGGGCCGCCACCTCGGCGTGACGGGGAGTCCGCAATGTCCCGCATTCGCGGTGCACTCCGGGGGCCGTACCGTGTGGACGACCCGGTCGGCCGATACGGCGGCCCTACGGCCTGCGCCACGCGGCGTGCGGGCCCGAACGGGGCACCGCTCACCGTCGTCGGACGCGACGGTGCCACGGCCCGCCCGGGGCCCTCCGCTCAGTCCTCGTCGCGTCCCGGGACGACCACGAGGTAGACGTCCGACATGATGTCCATGATGACCTTCGCCGGCTCTCCTTCGGCACGTCGTCGCGCCGCGTACTCCTCCGCCGGCCATGATCCGCGCGGGGCTCCCGCGGGAAAGCGCTCCAGTACCTTCGCCCCCATAGCGGCAGACACCTCCCACCTCGATCGTCGACTCGAAACGTCGAGTCCGTGTCCTTCCGCCTGCCCCCGGTCGACGCGATCATGTCGCACCCGGGTGGATCGGCCCGCTGCCGCATCCGGATCGGCCCCCCGAGGGGAAGTGATCGTTGCAGGACAACCGACACGGAGGACCGAGAGCCGATGAACGACGACGGGACGGGCCCGGGTCTGCACTGCCTGGTGACCGGTGCCACGGGATACATCGGCGGCAGGCTCGTACCGGAACTGCTCGCCGCGGGCCATCGGGTGCGCTGCCTCGCGCGCTCTCCGGACAGGCTGCGCGACCAGCCCTGGGCGGGTGACGTCGACGTGGCCGCCGCCGACGTCACCCGGGCCGACTCGGTCGCCGAGGCCATGCGCGACATCGACGTGGCCTACTACCTGGTGCACGCCCTCGGTTCGGGCGCCGACTTCGAGGAGACCGACCGCAGGGCGGCCCGGATCTTCGGGGAGCAGGCCCGGGACGCGGGTGTGCGGCGCATCGTCTATCTCGGCGCTCTCACCCCCGTGGGGGTGCCCGAACGCGAGCTGTCCCCCCATCTGCGCTCCCGGTCCGAGGTCGGTCGCATCCTGCTGAACTCAGGTGTCCCCACCACCGTGCTGCGGGCCGCCGTCATCATCGGCTCCGGTTCGGCCTCGTTCGAGATGCTGCGCTACCTGACGGAGCGGCTGCCCGTGATGGTCACCCCGAGGTGGGTGCGCACCCGGATCCAGCCCATCGCCGTACGGGACGTCCTGCGTCTGCTCGTCGGCAGCGCACGGATGCCGGACGACGTCAACCGTGCCTTCGACATCGGCGGACCCGACGTGCTGACGTACCGGGACATGATGATCGGCTACGCGGAGGTCGCGGGCCTTCCCCACCGGGTCGTCCTCCCCGTCCCGGTGCTCACCCCCCGTCTGTCCAGTCTCTGGGTCGGTCTGGTCACCCCCGTGCCCACCTCGATCGCCCGCCCACTCACCGAGTCGCTGCGCCACGAGGTCGTCTGCCACGAGAACGACATCGCGCGGTACGTCCCCGCCCCGACGGGACACCCGATCGGATTCGACGAGGCGGTGCGGCTCGCCCTGCAACGGGTACGCGACGCCAAGGTCACGACCCGCTGGTCGTCCGCCTCGCTGCCCGGCGCCCCCAGCGATCCGCTGCCCACGGACCCCGACTGGGCGGGCGGCAGCCTCTACACGGACCGGCGCGAGCTGACGGTCGACGCCTCGCGCGAGGCGCTGTGGCGCGTGATCGAGGGCATCGGCGGGGACAACGGCTGGTACTCCTTCCCACTCGCCTGGGCGGTACGGGGCTGGCTCGACCGGCTGGTCGGCGGGGTCGGTCTGCGCCGAGGCCGCCGTGACGCACAACGGCTGCGGGTGGGCGACTCGCTGGACTTCTGGCGGGTCGAGGAGATCGAACCGGGCCATCTGCTGCGGCTGCGGGCGGAGATGCGGCTTCCGGGCCTCGCCTGGCTGGAGATGTACGCCGAGCGGGACGACGACGGCCGGACCCGGTACCGCCAGCGCGCCCTGTTCCATCCGCACGGTCTGCTCGGCCAGGCCTACTGGTGGAGCGTCTCCCCCTTCCACGCCGTCGTGTTCGGCGGCATGGCCCGCAACATCGCCCGCGCCGCCGCCCGCACCCCGCTGGTCCGGGCGGACAAGCGCACCCCCGCCCGCTGACCCGTGTCCACGGGGCCGCCCGCCCGGAAGCACGAACCGCCCCTCGCGTCCCCGGAGTTCGCGTCATGAACGTCTCGGTCGTCCTATTCACCTCCGATCTGCGGCTGCACGACCAGCCGCCCCTGCGGGCCGCCCTCGACGGCTCCGGTGAGGTGGTACCGCTGTTCGTGGTCGACCGGGCCGTGGCCGCCGCCGGTTTCGCCGCCCCGAACCGGCTGGCGTTCCTCGCCGACTGCCTCCGGGATCTCGACACGGGTCTGCGGGAGCGTGGCGGCCGTCTTGTCGTCCGCTCGGGAGACGTCGTCGAGGAGGTGTGCCGGGTGGTGTGCGAGGCGGACGCCGACGAGGTGCACATGGCGGCCGACGTCAGTGCCTACGCCCGACTGCGCGAGGGGCGGCTGCGGCGGGCCCTCGAGGGTGAGGGGCGCCGGCTGCATGTGCACGACACCGTGACCACCGCCGTGCCGCCGGGCGGGCTGACACCGGCGTCCTCGGACCACTACGCCGTCTTCACCCCCTACTTCCTGCAGTGGTCGCGGCAGCCGCTGCGCGACGCCCTGGGCGCGCCGCGCACCGTACGGGTGCCGGACCCGATCGGGTCCGAGGAGCTCCCCTCACGCCGCGGGCTGCCGGGTCTCTCGCCGGGGCTGGCCCCCGGCGGTGAGGCGGCGGGCAGGAGGCGGCTCACTGCCTGGCTGCGCGACGGTGTCGCCGCCTACGAGGACCGCCACGACGATCTGGCGGGCGACGCCACCTCGCGCCTCTCGCCGCATCTGCACTTCGGCACGCTCTCGCCCGTCGAACTCGTCCATCGGGCCCGGCGCAAGGGCGGCGCCGGCGCGGACGCCTTCGTGCGGCAGCTCGCCTGGCGCGACTTCCACCGTCAGGTCCTGGCGGCGCGGCCCGATGCGGCGGACAGCGACTACCGCACGAAGCAGGACCGCTGGCGGTCCGGGCGAGCCGCACGGAAGGACATCGAGGCATGGCGGGAGGGTCGGACCGGCTACCCGGTCGTCGACGCGGCGATGCGGCAGCTGATGTACGAGGGCTGGATGCACAACCGCGGCCGGCTGCTGACCGCGAGCTTCCTCACCAAGACCCTGTACATCGACTGGCGCGTGGGCGCCCGCCACTTCCTCGAGCTGCTGGTGGACGGCGACCTCGCCAACAACCAGCTGAACTGGCAGTGGGTGGCCGGTACCGGCACGGACACGCGGCCCAACCGCGTTCTCAATCCCGTCGCCCAGGCCAGGCGTCACGACCCGGACGGCGCGTACGTACGTCGCTGGGTGCCCGAACTCGCCGGGATCGAGGGGCCGGCGGTGCACGAGCCGTGGAAACTGTCCGCCCCGGAGCGTGCCGCCTGCGCGAGCTATCCGGACCCGGTCGTCGACCTCTCGGAAGGTCTGGCCCGGTTCAGACGGGCCCGGGGCGGCGAATGAGCGGGTCGTGCCCGGACCGCTCGCAGTCACCGCCCGGGCGATGCCGGGGCGAGATCCCTGTATCCGGCGGTGAGCGCGGCCAGGGCTTCGCGCAGCCCGGGCGGCCGGAACATGCCCGGCGTCGCGCGTCCCGCCCATCCGGGACCGCCCAGCACGACCGTCGGCCGTCGGCGTGCGCCCTTCACTCCCCACTCCGCGGCGGCCACGTGCCGGGCCAGCGGCAGGCTCGCCGTGGAGCGCGCCTGGGCCCACAGCACCACGGCCGCGGGCCCCAGTCGCCGCACCGCCACGGTGAGGGCCTCCGCCGGCACCGCCGCGCCGAACATCCGTACGGGCACGCCCCGTTCGCCCAGCGCGGCATTGAGTGCCTCCAGCGGCAGCGTGTGCTCCTCACCCGGCACACAGGCGAGGACGACCGGCCCGGCGCCGTCGTGCGCCACGGGCGTGGGCGTACAGCGCCTGAGCGTGGTGGAGACATGCCAGGACAGCAGATGCTCGACCTCGACGTAGCGGTCGCCCGACGACGCCCATCTCCGTCCGACGGTGTGCAGGGCCGGCACCATGACCTCCTGCCAGGCGACGGCGAGGCCGTAGCGATCGACGGCGCAGGTCAGCCGCTCGTCCACGGCCGCGGCATCCAGCCGCACGGCGGCACGGGACAGACCCCGGCACTCCTGGTGCAGGTCGCCGGACACGGGCTCACGCTCGGGCGCGGGAGTGCGCGGCACACTCCCGGTCCGCGGCGATGCACCGGGCACAGAGGGGCCGCCCATCGGTTGCAGCACGGTCCGGGCCGCCTCGGCGGGCGGAACGCCTGCGGAGGTGAGCCGGCACATGGTCTCCAGCATCGCCACATCGCGCGGCGTCCAGCGCCGATGACGCCCGTCGGGCCGCACCGCGGGCCCGAGCCCGTATCTGCGGTCCCACGAGCGCAGCGTCGTAGGCGACACTCCGAGGTGACGGGCGACCGCGCCCGTCGTCAGCGCCGCCTTTGCCGACTCCGGAAGCCCGGGTCCCTCGTCGCCGCTCCGGACACCGGAGGACTCGTCCATGCGCCGACTATACGACGCAGAATCGATGCACGTTGTGACCGTCGACGGCGACCGCGGACGATGAACAGCACACCGGGGCGTGTCGGCACGCCCCGGTGACCGGCCCACCGGACCGTCCGCCGCGGTCCGGCCGCCCCGTCGGGGAGCAGGGCGGATGCCGCCCCATGTGAGGAGCCGCCGTCATGCCCGTACTGCGACACCCCGGCCCCGGCCTTCCCCCGCCGCTCGCCGACGACGAGCTGGCCCGGGGGCTGGGGGAGGGCGACGAGGCCTGTCTGACCGAGGCCTATCGACGCTGGTCGCCGATGGTCCACGCGCTGGCGTGGCGTTGTCTGGGCGACGCGAGGGAGGCCGAGGACGTCACCCAGCAGGTCTTCCTCGGTGTGTGGCGCGGCCGGCGCGGCTATCGGCCCGATCGCGGTGCGCTCCCCGGATGGATCACGGGCATCGCCCGGCGCAAGATCGCCGACGCCCTGTCCGCCCGGACACGCCGCGGCGAGCTGGTCTCGTCGGCCGCCTCGCGCCTCGGCCCGCCCGACTCCCCGGGAGCGCAGCCCGAGACCCTTCTCGACCGGGTGGTGGTCCGCCGCGAACTCGCCCGGCTCCCCGCCGCGCAACGGCAGGTGCTGTGCCTGGCGTACTACGAGGACCTGACCCAGGCCCAGATCGCCGCGCGCACCGGCTGGCCCCTGGGCACGGTCAAGAGCCACGCCCGCAGGGGACTGCGCCGGCTGCGCAGCTGTCTCCAACAGGAGACCGCCCCCTGAACGGGGGCGCGCCGTTCACGCACCCCGTACGGGTCATTCGCTGCGGAACCGATGCATGTCCGCGGGCGCTCACGCAACGGCCCGGGACGGTGGCACGGGGTCACCACGCCGCGACCGTGCGGCGACCGGGTGATCAGGTGGCCTTTCGGCGGCGACTGAGGGAAGGCGGAGAGGGACGGGTTCGCCGCCCGGTACCGCGGTCACCGAGGGCGGCGGCACGCGCGGCCGCGCACCCGTGCGGCTCAAACGGAAGGGCAGCCGTGGAGGGACAGGCCTCACTACCGCACAGGAGACGGCCATGGCTTCGGCGTGTCGGCACACTGACCGGCCCCGGCGTGCCGCCCGGCGTCACCCGTGCGCTCGCCCGGGCCCGTCGGGCCGGCCCGGTGCTGTGGACGGCGTTGCGCCGCACCCCGGTGGCCATGTGGCGCGACGATGCCTCGGACTGGGCGGCGGCCCTGACGTACTACGCCATTCTCGCCCTGCTGCCCATGCTCCTGATGACGGTCTCCCTGATCGGCACGATCAGTCCGCATCTGACGGACGCTCTGATCGACCGTGTGACGGCGTGGGCCCCGGCCGAGTCCGGCTCGGCCCTGCACAGCACGCTGCGCCGGCTGGCCGGAGAGCGGTCCGCCGCGCTCACGGTGGCCGTCGGAGGCGGGGCGAGCGCGCTGTGGTCGGCCTCCAGCTACCTGGCGGTGTTCCGGCGGGCGCTGCACGACCAGCACCGTGTCGCCGACACGCGGCCCGCCCTGCGCACGGCGCACCGCATCCTGCTCACGGCCGTGATCCTGCTGGTCCTGTTGTTCTGCAGTGCGCTGCTGCTCGTCCTCGGCGGTCCCCTGGCGCGCGCACTGGGCGAGTGGGCCGGGCTCGGCGAGGCGGGGGCCGCCGCGTGGACCCTGCTGCGCTGGCCGGCCCTGGTGGCGCTGGTCGCGCTCCTGGTGCTGGTGCTGTTCCGGACCGGGCCTTCCCAGGCCCGTACGCTGCGCCACGCCCTGCCGGGCGGGGTGCTCGCCGGGGCGCTCTGGCTCGCCGCCTCCGCCTGCTTCACGGCGTACGCCGCGGGACTTGGCACCTACAGCAGGCTGTACGGATCCCTGGCGGGGGTGGTCGTCTTCCTGGTGTGGCTGTGGATGTCCCATCTCGCCCTGCTGGCAGGCGCGCAGTTCACGGCCGAGTTGGCCCGGGCCGGAGCGGGTCCGTCACCGGCCCCGCACCCCCTACACATAAAAGAGAAATAAGAGCAAAATCGCCTTATGCGGTACTTATGCCGCGTCGGACGCGATCGGACCTGCAGAGTCGAAGGAGACCGGTCATGGCTCACGTCTCACACACCAGAGGCGACATCACCACCCACCCCGATGTCCATGAGATGCGGGACCGCTACACCCGCATGCTCGGAACCCGTGACGTGGCGCTCGTGGACGGACCAGTGTTCCTGCTCGGTCTGTACTGCGCAGCGTCCCCGTGGATACTCCACTACACGACGAGCCAGCCCGCCGTCGCGACACACAACCTCATCATGGGGATCGCGCTCGGGCTGCTGGCCCTCGGATTCACCATCATGCCGGAGAGGATGTACGGCCTGAGCTGGGCCATGTGCGCCATGGGCGCATGGATGATCATTTCGCCGTGGATCGTCGGCGTCGCCCCCGACACGGGGGTCGTGGTCAACAGCATCGTCATCGGCGCACTCGCCGTGGCACTGGGCGTGATGTGCGCGGGAGTGGCCGTGAAGAGCACCCCGCGCGCATAGCGGCACCGGCGCCCGGCCACCGCGGCGGAAGGGCGGCCCGGCCGCCCCCGGTCGCCGACCGGCCACGTCGTGCGCGCCTTCCGCCGCCCGGCACCGGATCAGTCGTTCGGCACCAGCCACGGCTCCTGCGGCAGCGGGCTGCCCGTCTCGATCAGCGACTTGAGGTTCGACAGCACGGCCGCCCAGCCCCCGGCGACGTCCGCGCGCTCGCGCTCGTCCGCCAGATCCTCGTGGGTGACGGTGAGCCTGACGATGTCCGCGTGGGGCTGGATGTCGAAGGTGACCTTGGAGTACGCCTCCGGGCGCCCCTCGTTCTCCGGAGAGGTCCAGGTGGTCACGAGGCGGCCGGGCCGATCGCTTTCGACCACCTCGCCGACCACGTCGGCGATGCCCGAGCCGTCGGTGCGGACATGCTCCCAGCGGGAACCGGGCTTCCAGTCGGAGACGTTGCTGTGGCCCCAGTACGCGGCGGTCAGCCCGGCGTCGGTGAGCGCGTCCCACACGGCTTCGGGGGTGCTCCTGATGTAGATGACGTACACGAACGTGGGCTTGTCGCTCATGGCTTCCTCGGCTTGTCGTTTGACGGCGCTCAGCGCGCGCAGGCGCCGGCGCTCGAACTTGTCGATCCACCGCTCCTGGATCTCGTGGAGCGGTACCGGATTGAGGTAGTGCAGCTTCTCCCGCCCCCGCCGCACGCTCGCGACCAGATTGGCGGCCTCCAGGACGGCGAGATGCTGGGTGACGGACTGACGCGTCATGTCGATGTGCTCGCACAGCTCACCGAGCGTCTGCCCACCACGCTCGTGCAGCCGGTCCAGCAGCCGCCGGCGGGTCGCGTCGGCCAGCGCCTTGAAGACCTGGTCCATTCCGGAATCGCTCTCTGATGACACACTCAACGTTATGCAGGCAATTACTTGCATGTCAAGGACGGGCAGGTCCCGCACACTGGCGCGGTGAGCCGGACCGTGAGCGCATGGGTGACAGCGGGCGAGGACGTCCTGGGGGCCGTGGGGCCGTTCCCGGTGGACGTTCCGTGGTGGCAGGAGGTCGAGCCGGTCGTCGCACGGCTGGAGGAGCTGCTCGGGGTGCCCGTGCTGGTACTGCGCCTGCTGACGGTGGACGGCGGCGAGGGCGGGCGTGACGGCCACGCGACGTACCACGTCGAGGCGTTGGGGCGCCCGGCACCCGGGCTGCTGGAGCGGCGCCCTCTCGACGACGGCCGGTTCGGGACGGACTCCGCACTGCGCGCGCCGTGGGCCCGTGCCGCAGGCCTGCGGGAACTCCTCGACTGGGCCGCGCGCACCCTGGAGGCGGCGGGACGACCCGTCACCGGGCCGGTCGAGCAGCGACGGACCTGGAACCTTGCGGCATTGTTCCGGCTGCCCACCGCGCAGGGGCCGGTCTGGCTCAAGGCGACGCCGCACTTCGCCGCCGACGAGGGAGCCGTCGTCACCGCGCTCGCCGGAGCGGACCCTTCACTGGTGCCGGTCCTCCTGGGCCGGGGCCCGGGGCGGATCCTCATGGAACACGTGCCCGGGGAGGACTGCTGGGGTGCCTCGCCCGGTACGGCGACCGCGGCGATGAAGCGGTTGGTGGCGGCCCAGGCCGCCCTCGCGGCGAACCGGCCCGCCGGGCTGCGGGACTGGCGCACACCCGTCCTCGCCACCCGGGTGGACGCCCTCCTCGACGGACCGGCGGCCGCGGGGCTGAACCGGCAGGAGGTCGCCGCGGTGCGGAGACTGACGGACCGTTGGCAGCGGCTGGTGGACTGCGGCCTGCCCGACACGGTGGTGCACGGCGACTTCCACCCCGGCAACTGGCGCAGCGACGGCGGCTATCCGGTCGTCGTGGACTTCGCCGACGCGTACTGGGGCAACCCGGTGGTGGACGGACTGCGCGCCCACGAGTTCCTCGATGAGCAGGTGTGGGCGACGGCGGCCCGGGCCTGGGCCGAAGCCTGGAGCGCGCACGTCCCCGGCAGTGATCCGGCCGGCGCCCTGCGCCTCGCCGAGCCGCTCGCCCATCTCGTCCACGCGGTCCGCTACCAGGAGTTCCTCGACGGCATCGAACCGTCCGAGCGGCCCTACCACGCGGGAGACCCGGTGGTGGCGCTGCGCACGGCACTGCGGAGCGCGCGAGAGCCGAGCCCGGTCCTCGCGGCTCCGAGTCCGGCCCGGCGCGGAGCCCGGGCGGCCACGGTGTTCCGCCGGCCCACCTCCGGCGAGCCCTTGGCCGCCGTCGGACCGGCACGCGAGGACCGGACCATGGACGACCAGAGGATCTTCGACCCGTCCCGTCCGCTGCTCCTCGAAGGGCTCGGGCTCCGATTGCGCGAGTGGACCGACGCCGATGTGCCCGACCTCGTCGCGCTGTACGACGACCCCGAGATCGACCGGTGGACACCCGTGGCATCCCCGTTCGGCGTCGAGGAGGCACGCTCCTACCTCGCCGCGGCACGCAGGAAGCGGGCCGAGAGGCAGTCGGTGCAGCTCGCCATCACCACGGACGGTCTGCGGCCGCGGGGCGAGATCCTGTTCTTCCGCAGCGGGCCCGACGAACGCGAACTCGAGCTGGCGTACGGCGTCGGCGCCGACCACCGCGGCCGCGGCCTTGCCTCCCGGGCCGTGCGGCTCGTCGTGGAGCACGCCGTCCGCGAGGCGGGCGCCCGCTCCGTGGTGCTGCGGATCGAGGCCGGCAACGCCGCCAGCGAGGCCGTCGCCAGGTCCACCGGCTTCGCGCTTGCGGACGACGAGCCCGTCGTCCGCACGTCGAAGGGGCGCGAGCTGGTGCTCCGCACCTGGCGGCACACCGGGTCCTGAGCCGGCGCCCCGTCGGCGGGGCGCTTGTGCGAGTGGCCGGCCCGACACCCCCGGCGGGCCGGCCCTCCCTGCGGAACTCCGCAGCGTTCCCCCGTCACGGGTGCGCTCTCACGCCTCCGCCGGCTCCGCCTTCCGGCTGGTGAGGTACTCCTCGCTGATCTCCTTCGGGCCGAACGGCCAGACCTTCTCCACCCGGGCCCACAGGACGAACGCCACGCAGCCGAGCAGCAGCCAGGCCAGCGACCACTCGATGGGATGGCGGCCGGGTGAGTTCTTGTCGGCGTAGCCGTAGATGACCAGCCAGCCGACGAGCGCCACGATGCTCGGCACGGGGTACAGCCACATCCGGTACGGGCGGCGCAGCGCCGGCTGCCGTGCGCGCAGGACCGTCACGGCCAGGATCTGCGCCAGTGCCTGGACCAGCACCATCACCGTGGTCAGCAGCTGGATCAGGGTCGCCAGATCGGTATGACGGCCGATCAGGAAACCTATCGCGGTGATCACGCCCATCGTGGCCAGCCCGAGCGTCGGGAAGCGGTGCTTGGCGTGCAGTTTGGCGTACGGGCGGAAGAAGACACGGTCGCGGGCGGCGTCGTAGGGCACCCGGGAGCCGCCGAGCAGACCGGCGAACACCGAGGCGAAGGCCGTGATCAGGATGAGGACCGTGACCGTGTCCGCGGCCCCCTTGCCCCATGTCTCCTCGAGCACCGCGGAGGCGACCGACGTCGAGGCGATGTCGTGCGGGTCGGTCATGCGATGCCAGTCCACCACTCCGAGCGTGCCGATCTGGAGCAGCAGATAGATCACCATGATGCCGAGGATGGAGAAGATGATCGAACGCGGGAGGGTACGGCCCGGGTCCTTGATCTCGGCACCCATGTACGCCGTCGTGTTGTAGCCCAGGTAGTCGTAGATACCGATGGTCAGGCCCGCTGCGAAGCCCAGCCAGAAGTGACTTCCCGTCAGGTCGAATGCGTGCGCCGGGTAGGTGAAGGCGAGGTGGGCGCTGAAGTCCGAGGCCGACGCGACGATCACCAGCAGCACCGAGGCGATCATCACGACCCACATCACCGCGGTGATACGGGCGATGTGCTCGATGCCCCGCCACAGCAGGAGGATCACCAGGGCGATGACACCGAGTCCGATGAGATCCCCGGAGGTCCGGCCGAGATCGGGGGCCAGGTAGCCCAGGTACTGCACGAAGCCCACCACACCGGTGGACATGATCAGCGGGATGAAGAGCATCGCCGTCCACACGAACAGGAACGGCATCAACCGCCCCGTACGGTACTGGAAGGCCTGGCGCAGATAGACGTAGCTTCCGCCCGAACCGGGCATCGCCGAGCCCAGTTCGGCCCAGACGAGACCGTCGGCGAGCGCCAGCAGGGCGCCCGCGACGAAACCGATGACCGCCTGCGGGCCACCGAAGGCGGCGACCATCAGCGGGATGGTGACGAACGGCCCGATGCCGCACATCTGGCTCATGTTGATGGCGGTGGCCTGGAACAGGCCGACGCGGCGGACGAAACCACCGGTGGGTGGCGGGCTACCGGACACGGAACCTCCTGGAGCGGGACGCGGGGAGAGATGTACGGACTGTGGGCCGACGTCGGGACGCGGCCGACGGATCAGGGACGGCGGTTATCCGGCCGGCGATGGGCTCCCCTCGACTCGCCCGGAGAGGCTGACTGGGCGATAAAGTTAAGGAGCCTTACTAGGTGCGTCAAGAGCGCGTCAGGAATACGTGAGAATGGTGCGATGCCCGCCCGTGACCCCATAGCGCAGCCGGAACAGACCTGGAACCGCAGACGGTTGCGCAGCACCAACGAGCGGCTGCTCCTGGACCGGCTGCGTGCGGCCGGCAGCGCCTCGCGCGCCCAACTCGCCCGGGAGACCGGCCTGTCGAAGCCGACGGTCTCCAGTGCGCTCGCCGCCCTGGAGGAGGCCGGCCTGGTCCACGAGGTGGGGACGCACACACCCGAGCGCGGCCGGATGGCGGTCCTGTACGCGCCCGACCCGGCCGCCGGGTACGCGCTCGGCATCGACATCGGCCGGAGCTGGCTGCGGGTCGCGCTGGCCGGCCTCGACGGCGAGGTGGTGGCCCGTGCCGACGTGCGCAACCGCGCCCGCACCTCGGGTGCCATGGCCGATCTGGTCGTCACGACGGCGCGGCAGGTCATCGAGGGCTCCGGGGCGGGACACCACGACGTGGCGCACGCGGTGGTGGGCACACCCGGCGTGTACGACGGGGAACGGCGCCGGGTGCGGTACGCGATGCATCTGCCGGGCTGGGGCCGGGCCGGTCTGTTCGACCGTATGCGCGACGAACTGGGCATCCCGCTCGAGGTGCACAACGACGCCAACCTGGCCGCGCTCGGTGAGTACACCTACGGTGTCGGCGCGGGCAGCCGCCTGTTCGCGTACATCCTGATCGGGACCGGCCTCGGCATGGGGGTGGTCAGCGAGGGCCGGCTCTTCACGGGGGCGCACGGCGGGGCCGGGGAGATCGGGTTCCTGCCGTGGCCCGGGCGGCAGAAACCGGAGACGCTGGAGGACGCGGTGTCCGGCGTGGCCGTCGTCGAGTCCGCGCGGGCGTTCGGCATGTCCGGCCAGCTCACGGCCAAAGCGGTGTTCGACGCGGCCCGGGAGGGGCATCCCGCCGCGGTCCGGGCGGTGCAACTGGAGGGCGAGCGGATCGCGCACACGGTCGCGGCGGCGGCCGCGGTGCTCGACCCCGACCTCGTGGTGCTCGGCGGAGGGGTGGGCCACAGTGTCGATCTGCTGCTGCGCCCCGTACGAGAGACATTGCGCGCCCTCACGCCGTTGCGCCCGAAGATCGCGCCGAGCCGGCTGGGCGAGGACGCGGTCCTGCTCGGGGCGCTGGCCACGGCGCTGGGCACGGCACGCGACGTGGTCTTCGAGCGGCGCTCGGGTTCCTGACCGACCTGCCCTGCCCTCATGGCGATTGACAGGGCTTCCTCAACGCCCTAGCTTGAAGCGCCAGTTAGTAAGGTTTCCTAACTTTACCGTCGGTCGACCGTCCCCGCCCGGTGCGGTGCCGGCCGCCGGATCCCGCAGTGCCGAAGCGCGGATGCTCCCCCACCCTCAAGGAGACGACCGTGTTCCACCGCCCTGCCCTCCACCGCCGGCCGGCCGCGGCCGTCCTCGCCCTGGGCGTGATGTCCACGCTCTCCACCGGCGCTCGGGCCGGCACAGGGAACCCCGCTGCGGCGCACCCCGGACCACCCGTCACAAAGGTCGCCTCCACACCGGGCAGCGCCACCCCCTTGACCCGCTACGAGATCCAGTCCACGGCCAGGGTCTCCGAATCCCCCGCGGCGGTCTCCTCCCCCGGTTTCCCGGCGCGCGGCTGGTACCCGGCGGGCTCCCGCTCCACCGTGCTCGGAGCGCTGCTCGAAGACGGCGTGTACGCCGACCCGTTCTACTCGACCAACCAGCAGAAGATCCCGAAGGCAGACTTCCGGGTCCCGTGGTGGTACCGCTCCGACTTCACGGTCGCGGACATCTCCGAGCGCACCCATCTCGACTTCAGCGGGGTGATCTCGGCCGCGGACGTCTACGTCAACGGGCGGCGGGTCGCGGACGCCTCGGCCGTGACGGGCGCGTACACACACCACGAACTCGACATCACCTCGCTGGTGCGAGCGGGCAGGAACACGGTCGCGTTCCGCATCCGGCCCAACGACCCGGACAAGAACCTGACCATGGGCTGGATCGACTGGCTGCAACCCCCGCCGGACGAGAACACGGGCATCGTCCGCGATGTGCTCGTCCGCCGCGGCGGACCGGTCGCGCTGCGCGACGCCCATGTCCTCACCCGTCTCGACGTGCCCTCGCTCGCCGCCGCCGATCTGACGGTCAAGGCACGGGTCCGCAACGACTCGGCGAGCGCGGTCACCGCCACCGTGTCCGGGAGGATCGGCTCACTCTCCTTCACCAGGAGGGTTCCCCTGGCCGCCCACGAGTCGAAGGCGGTCATGTTCGGCCCGGCCGACGTCCCCGCTCTGCACCTGGTCTCACCCAGGGTGTGGTGGCCGGCCGGGATGGGCGGGCAGCCGCTGTACCGACTCGACCTCACCGCAAGCGTGTCCGGCGCCCCGTCGGACACCGCGCACGAGAGCTTCGGCATCCGGGACGTCAAGGCACCGCTGAACGCCGACGGCGCGCGGCAGTACAGCGTCAACGGGCGCAGACTGCTCATCAAGGGCGGCGGCTGGTCGCCGGACGAGTTCCTGCGCTGGGACCCGACATACGTGGCGGACCGGCTCAAGCACGCCCTCGATCTCGGGCTCAACACCATTCGGCTGGAAGGCCACATCGAACCGGACGAGTTCTTCGATCTCGCCGACCGCTACGGCATCCTCGCGCTCCCCGGCTGGGAGTGCTGCGACAAATGGGAGGGCGAGGTCAACGGCGAGGAGTCCGGCGACGAGTGGACCGCCGCCGACCACCCGGTCGCCAAGGCGTCCATGGCCGCCGAGGCCGCCCGGCTGCGCGACCACCCGAGTGTCGTCTCCTTCCTCATCGGCAGCGACTTCGCACCCGACGCCACGATCGAGAAGGACTACCTGGACGCTCTGCGGGCCGCCGACTGGCCGAACCCGGTGATCGCCGCGGCCTCCGACAACTCCTCCCCCCAGCTGGGAAGTTCGGGCATGAAGATGACGGGCCCGTACGACTGGGTGCCGCCGGACTACTGGTACGCGAAGCGGGAGGGCGGTGCCACCGGGTTCAACTCCGAGACCAGTGCGGGCCCCGACATCCCGACGCTCGACACCCTGCGCCGCATGATGACCCCGGCCGAGCTGGACACCCTCTGGAAGGACCCGAAGGCCGAGCAGTACCACCGCTCGCCGTCTTCGACGTTCGGCACACTCGCGCTGTACGACGACGCGCTCACCGGACGGTACGGCGCACCGCGTGGACTCGGGGACTACGTACGCAAGGCGCAACTCGCCCAGTACGAGAACGTACGAGCGCAGTTCGAGGCGTACGGACGCAACGCCACCGATGCCGCGCAACCCTCCACCGGCGTCGTCCACTGGATGTTCAACAGCGGCTGGACCTCGCTGCACTGGCAGTTGGTGGACCGCTTTCTGGACCAGGGGGGCGCCTACTTCGGCGCGAAGAAGGCCAACGAGCCGCTGCACGTGCAGTACTCGTACGACGACCGCTCGGTCGTGGTGGTGAACAACCGGCACACGGCCGCGTCCGGACTCACCGCCCACGTCTCCCTGTACACCACGGACGGCAGGCGGATGTACGACCGCGCGGTGACCGGGGTGAGCGTCCCGGGCGACGGAGCGCACACCACCGCGCTCGCCCTGCCTTCGTCGGTGAGCGGTCTGCCGACCACCTATCTCGCGCGGCTGATCCTGACGGACCCGGCGGGCAAGGAGGTCAGCCGTAATGTCTACTGGCTGTCCACCAGGCCCGACACGCTCGACTGGGCCCACACCGACTGGTACTACACGCCGACGACGAGCTACGCCGATCTGACCGGACTCGCCTCCATGGCACAGGTGCCGGTGTCCGCGACGGCGTCCACACGGACGGGCGGGGACGACATGTCGACCACGAGGGTCACCCTGCGCGCCACGGGCTCCGGCAGGACTCCGTCACTGCTCACCGACGCGCATCTGGTGGACTCGGCGGGCAGGCCGGTGCTTCCCGTCCACTGGTCCGACAACGAAGTGAGCCTGTGGCCCGGAGAGTCGGTGACGCTGACCGCCACCTACCGGACGGCCGATCTGCACGGCACGGCGCCAGGCGTACGGATCTCGGGCTGGAACACCCCGGAACACACCGTGCCGGCCTCATGATCCGGGGCCCGGGTCAAGCCCCGAGGCCGAAGCGGAACGGACTGTTGCCGCGCTCAGCGGGCACATCAAGTAGTGCAGAGGCCTTCACATTAAGGGGCGGAGATGGAGATCTCGAGCATCATCGGCGCCATCGTCATCGGGCTCATCATCGGTGTCCTCGGGCGACTCGTCGTCCCCGGACGCCAGCGCATCGGAGTCCTGTGGACCATCCTCGTCGGCATCGTCGCGGCCTTCATCGGGTCGGGCATCGCCGCCGCGGTCGGCGTGGCCGACACCAAGGGCGTCGACTGGATCGAATGGCTCATCCAGATCGGCCTGGCGGCGCTGGGCGTGGCCGCACTGGACCGGGCGCGGTCGCACCGCTGACGTCACACTCGCGCGGCGCCGCGAGTGCGTTGCGGGCGAGGACCGTGGCGAGCGGGATCCGCGGGCTTCGTCCGCACGACCGGCCACCACGGATTCCTCGCACCCCTGTGGATCTGCGCTGCGACCGCTCACCGGGTCGGCGGCCGACCGGTGCGCGTCCTCGAGTCCAGCCTCGCGGTCATGGTGCCGGCCGGACAAGGCGCTCGGCCCGGCTGTGTCAGGGCGCGCCCGTGGGCGCCTCGTCGACCCCCTCGCTCACCGGGCCACCGCACCGCGCGGTGCGGTGGCGGGCGGACTCGCGAGCCGGAACGTCACGGGGAGACGTAGGGCGTCGTCGTGGTCAGCGGTTCGAAGCCGAGGCGGGCCAGAATGGGCCTGCTCTGCCCGGACGCGTCAACCTGGACGTAGCGGTAGCCGCGGGAGGCCGCGACCTCGGCACGATGGGCGACCAGGGCTCGGTAGACACCGCGTCCCCGCCAGGCGGGGACCGTGCCCCCGCCCCAGAGTCCCGCGAAACGGGTGCCGGGAACGAGCTCCATACGGGCCGCGCTCACGGGTTCGTCGCCCGCCAGCGCCAGAACGGCCACCACCTGGTCGCTGTCGCCGGACAGCTGGGCGAGGAGCTGGTCGCGCAACCGGGTGCTGTCGGTGCCGAACGCCCTGCGGTGGACGTCCGCCACGAGGTCCACGGCCGTGGGCTCGGTGACCGGCACAAGGCGGACACCCTCGGGCGGCTCGACGTCGAGGGTCAGATCGGCGACCTCGGCGACCATCAGCGTCTCCTCGGGCTCGGGGGTGAATCCGGCGGCCCGCAGACGCTTCCCGAGGTCGACCGGCAGATCGTGACCGTACAGCTTCCACTCGAACTCACGACCGAGTTCGGCGAAGTAGCGGACCTGTTCGGCGATCACCGCATCGGCCGTGGCCTCGTCCAGGTCCGACCACACGATCCCGTTCCAGTCGTGTGCGGAGCCGACCTGGCGCACCACCGAGGCGTCGCGCTCGACGCGGGAGCCGGGACCGTCGGGACGGGCACCCTGCCGCATGTCCCGGTCGTAGAGGGCGAGTACGGCAGCGTGGTCCATGGGCTCACTCCAACCTGCGGGGCATGTATCCGCACGGTAATACGCCGCATCGGGGAGACCGCACCCGGGTCCCGGCCGACCGTGGACTCCTTGCGCCGCGGCACGCACCTCGACGCCGGGCCGCACCGCGACCGGACGGGGTCGAGGCGTTCCCGGGCACGCTCCCGCCGGCCGTGCCGGAGTGCCCGGAGTCCGCACCGCGTCGGCGGACCGGCCGCCCGACCCGCGGCGCGCAGGACACGCCCGCCGCGGGGTGGCTCCCCCATGCCGAGGACGCGCCGGCTATCCGAGCTCCAGGGTCGTCACCCCGTACATCCGCTCCCCCGCGAAGGCCCTGACCGGCCCCGTGTACATGCGGGCCGTCTCGAAGGAGGGGGTGAGACCCGAGCGTTCGGCCAGGGCGACGCCCGCCGTGTTCGTTTCGGGTACGTCGACGGCGAGCTCCCGCCCGGCGGCCTCGGCGGCGAAGCCCGCGAGCAGGGCGCCCGCGTCGTCGGCGGTGTCGGCGAAGAGAGGGCCGACGCGCAGTCCGACCCGAGCGGGGCGGATCACCCCGTAACCGGTCAGGCGGTCGCCGTCGAGGCGGACGAGGACCCGGTGGCCACGGGCGCTGAGCCAGTGCTCGAGGAAGCGGGGGCGGTCGGCCGGGTAGCAGGCCCTGTCGTAGTCCGCGACGGCGTCGAGGTCAGCCTTCTCGGCCGGCCGCACGCCGGGCGTCGCCTGGTCGGCGGGCACGGTTCCGGTGAAGCGCACGGTGCGGTGCGCGAACACGAAACCGGACCGCCGGTAGTTGTCCTGCTGGGCGACGACGCCGTCGAGACCGATCGTGCGGCCTCCGGCATGAGCGAGGGCCGTGTCCCAGGTCGCGCGGCCGAAGCCGCGGCCGCGCAGGTCGGGACGTACCAGATAACAGCCGAGGAAGGCGTAGTCGGAGCCGTAGTTGACGACGGAGATCGCCGACACGGGCTCGTCGCCGAGCCTGCCGACGAAGAAGCCCTCCGGGTCCTGGGCGAAGAACGCGGGGCCGTCGGACAGCCCCGGATTCCATCCCTCGTCCGCCGCCCAGCCGCTGATCACCGGCCAGTCGTCGAGGGTGGCCCGGGCGACGACGAGGTCTTCGGGACCCGCTGAGGTCATCGATGTGCTCCATTCCGTGGGGGGCGGTGCCGTGGGGAGGTGCCCGCCGCGACCGGCTGCACCGCGAGCATCCTTCCCGATCTCCCCCGCGTGCGCCATGCGGCGCCGGCACCGCCCGCTGCCCCAACATGACGTCCAGCAAGGGCAGTTGGACGGTAGAGGGCTCCGCCGGTTTGTCCGGCGGAGCCCTCTACGGCGCGTACGGCGGTCGGCTCAGCGGGCCGATCCCGGGCGGAAGCGGCGATACAGCACGGTCCCCCCGAGCACCAGCGCCGCGCCTCCGGCGAGTGCGGGCACGGTCGCGTCCGCGCCGGTGTGGGCGAGGGCGACCACGGGACGGGTGCTCGGCGGCTGCACCGGCGTCTGCCTCGGCGGCGCGACGGGCCGCGGAGCGGGACGCCGGGTGCTCGAGGTGTTCGTGGACTTATTGCCGGTGGATGCGTTGCCGACACCGACCACGCCCACCGTGTTGCCGGAGACGTTCACCGGGAGGTGGATCGGCAACTGCACACCGTTGCCGCCCAGCACTCCGGGGGACTGCCTGCTCACGCCGGACGCGGAGGCACCATGCGTGTGAGGGCGGCCCTGCCGCGGCCCGGCCACGTCGGCGCCCCGATTGGCGCAGGTGTTCCCCGAGGCCGAGTTCAGAAGCCCCACCACCGTCACCGTGTTGCCGCACACGTTCACCGGAACGTGCACCGGGAGCTGCACGGTGTTGCCGGAGATCAATCCGGGCGAACCCGCCGCGGTGCCGTCCGCCGCGGAGTCCGCATGCGCCGGCAGCGCCCCGGCCAGCGCCCCCGTGGCGGCGGCCGCGACGAACAAACCATTTCGGGTAACCCGTTTCATAGGTTCCCTGCCTTCCAGACTTGGTCGCGAGCACTCGCCCGCACCCCGTAAAACGCAGACGCACCATCCGAGTTATGGCTTATCTGCCTTTCACCCCATCGAGTGGCTGCGGTCCGAACGCACGGAGGAGACGGGTCCACCGGTCCGACCTGCACCGTGGCGCGGTGGGTGCCGACGGCACGGAGCCCACCGTGTCCGACTGGCCGAACACCGGGAGGCGTGCCCGGGACAGCCCGCATAACGTGACCGAAGGGCCGCCGCCGGATCCGCAGCCGGGCGCCCCAGGAGGCGCCATGAAGTCCACGCACACCCGCACCGCGGTCACCACAGCAACGGCCGCGGCCGCGGTACTGGCTCTGCTGGGAGCCGCCCTGCCATCGGTGACCGAGGCCGGCGGTGGCCCCGATCTGTCCCGGTTCTACAACCAGCGGATCGCATGGTCGTCGTGCCCCGGCGAGGGGGCACCCCGTGACCTTCAATGCGGGAAGGTCACGGTCCCGATCGACTATGCGAACCCCGAGGCCGGGACGGTCGACGTGGCGATGACCCGGTACCGGGCCACGGCCGGGTCCCGCGGCTCCGTGCTGCTGAACTTCGGCGGTCCCGGCGGCGCGGGCGTCCCCGAGCTCGCCGCCGGCGGCAAGGACTTCCTGCATCTGACGAACGCCTACGACGTGGTGACGTTCGATCCGCGCGGGGTCGGCCAGTCCTCACCCATCAGCTGCGGGCAAGGGGCGGCCGGGGACACGGACGCGGACGACACCGTCATCGACGTGACCAATCCACGGGCGGCGCTCACGCAGATCCGGAAGACGGCCGACCAGTGCGCGAGGCACTCCGGGCCGCTGCTGCCGCACATGGGGACCGTGGATGTCGCACGGGACCTGGACGTGATGCGCCAGGCCCTCGGCGACAAGAAGCTCAACTACCTCGGTTTCTCCTACGGCACCCGCCTCGGTGCGGTCTACGCGGCCCAGTTCCCCAGCAAGGTGGGCCGGATGGTCCTGGACGGTGTCGACACCCTCACCGAGTCCCTGGCCGAGCAGGGGCTGGTGGGCGCGCAAGGACAGCAGACCGCGCTGGAGGGCTTCCTCGACTCGTGCGTCAAGCATCTCCTGTGCCCGTTCGGCAGCGACGCCCGCTCCGCCCGCGAGCAGGTCGTGCAACTCGTGGCCCGCCTGGACAAGCAGTCCGCCTCGACCCCTCTCGGCCAGCCGTTCACGGGGCAGGACCTCGTCGCCGGGATCAGCGAACTCCTCTTCAGCAAGCGGATGTGGCCGATGCTGGAGCAGGGCCTGTCCCAGTTGGTGGAACAGGGCGATCCCTCGGGAATCATGTACTACTCGGGCCTCGGCATCTCCGCGCCCTCGGTCCATCGGGCGAACGGTGGGATCGTCGCACCCAACGACGTGCCCGTCGACAACATGTCGGCCGCGCTGATGGCCGTCAACTGTGCCGACGATCCGGACCGGCCGAGCGCCGACCGGATCACCAAGGACATCACGCGGCTGCGGGGCCAGTACGACGAGGCCTCTCCCGTCTTCGGACGCTACCGGCTCACCCAGGTGCTGACGTGCTACGGACGTCCCAAGGGCACCGACTTCATCCGGGAGAAGGTCAAGAACGTACACAGCGCCAAGATGCTGCTCGTCGGCACGCGCGGGGACCCGGCAACCCCCTACCGCTGGACCCTGGAGACCGCGAAACGGCTCGGCCCCTCTGCGGTGGTCCTCGACAACAGGGGCGAGGGGCACACCGGGTACACGACGTCCCAGTGCGTCCACCGGAAGGTCGACTCGTTCCTCCTGTACGGGTCGCTGCCGGCCGACGGGAGTTCGTGCGGGCCCGACACGGCCGGCTGAGCCTGCGCCCCGGTCGCCCGGGGCGCAGGGGTGTCAGGTGAGGGAGATCTCCGGCTTGTAGATGTCCAGCCATGTGGCCAGGTCGAGGGTGCGTTCGAGGCCGCGGCGCGACGGCTGTGTGATCTGCGGGGCCTCACGGTGGGCCGCCCGGGACACCCGTTCGCGGTCGACCAGGTCGAAGACGGGATGGGAGGGGCGGGTCAGCAGATCCTTGGCCTCATCCTGAAGGGCGACGGCGTACCCCGGGTCCTGGGTGGACGGGTACGGGCTCTTGAGCCTGTCGTACACGGACTTCGGGATCAGGTCGGCCGTCGCCTCCCTCAGCAGGCTCTTCTCCCTGCCGTCGAAGGACTTCAGCGACCAGGGGGAGTTGTAGACGTAGTCCACGAGCCGGTGGTCGCAGTACGGCACCCGCACCTCCAGGCCGACCGCCATGCTCATACGGTCCTTGCGGTCCAGCAGGAGCCGTACGAAGCGGGTCAGGTGCAGGTAGCAGATCTGCCGCATCCGGTACTCGAAATCGCTCTCGGCCTCCAGCCGCCGGATGTCCGAGACGGCCCTGCGGTAGCTGTCGGCGACGTACGCTTCGAGGTCCAGCGCCTTGGTGAGATGGGGGTGCAGGACCTCTTCGTCGTCGCCGAAGTCCCTGTGGAAACGCACCAGCCAGGGGAAGGTGTCGGCTCGCCTGGCCTCCTCGTCGAAGAACTGGACGTAGCCGCCGAAGACCTCGTCGGCGGACTCACCGGACAGCGCAACCGTGGAATGCCCGCGGATCGCCTGGAACAGCAGATACAGCGAGGCGTCCATGTCCCCGAAGCCCATGGGCAGGTCGCGTGCCCGGATCACCTTCGCCCGCACGTCGAGGTCGGCGAGGGCCCGGGCGTCGAGGACGATGTCCTGGTGTTCGGTGCCCGAGGCGGTGGCCACGTCGTGCACGAACGGCGTGTCCGGTGTGGCGCGCAGATCGTCGGCCACGAAGTGGTCCGTCTGCCCGACGAAGTCCACCGCGAAGCTGCGCACCTTCTCGCCCTGTTCCGCGAGTTGCCGGGCGGCGAGCGCGGTCATCGCGGACGAGTCCAGGCCGCCCGACAGCAGGGTGCAACGCGGTACGTCGGCGACCAGCTGCCGGCGCACGATGTCCTCGAGCAGCGAGCGGACGGTGGCGATGGTGGTCTCGCGGTCGTCGGGCTGCGCCCGGGTCTCCAGCTGCCAGTAGACCCGCCGGCTCACGCCCTGCCGGTCGAGGGTGACCACCGTGCCCGGCTCGACCTCGCGCATGCCGTCCCACACGGCGTGTCCGGGCGTCTTGACCATGGCGAACAGCTCCCGGAGCCCGTCGAGGCCGACCCGGGGACGCACCAGCGGGTTGGCCAGGATGGCCTTGGGTTCGGAGCCGAAGATCACGCCGTCGGAGGTAGGGGCATAGTAGAAGGGCTTGATGCCCATGCGGTCGCGGACCATCACGAGTTTGTCGTGGCGGCCGTCCCAGACCGCGAAGGCGAACATCCCGTTGAGCCGTTCGGCGAGCTGCTCGCCCCAGGCCAGGTAGGCACGCAGGACGACCTCGGTGTCGGAGTCGGTCGTGAAGCGGTGACCCAGTCCGATCAGCTCGTGTCGCAGTTCGGTGTAGTTGTAGGCCTCCCCGGAGTAGACGAGCACGACGGTGCCCTCCGGGGTCTCGGCCGTCATCGGCTGCCGTCCGCCCGCCAGGTCGATGATCGCGAGCCTGCGGTGACCGAGGCCGGCGGGCCCCTCCACCCAGGTACCGCGGTCGTCGGGTCCTCGGCAGGCCATCGTCTCGGTCATGGCGTCCAGTGCCGCGATCTCGTTCCGCAGGTCACGGTCGTAGGAGATCCAGCCGGTGATGCCGCACATGCGTGCCTCCCGTGCGATTGCCCGGACCGGCGTGCGCGCTTCGACGGCGCGAGGGTTCCGCTGCCGGACAACCAGTTGTATCGAGCAGCTATATCTCCGAGCCTACGTCGGCGTGACGCGGTCCGACGTGCACGCCGCCGGGAACGCGGACGTGTCGTGAGCCGGCTCCGGGGCCCCGCCGGGCGGCGGGGCCCCGGCGCGGGCGGTACACGGGGCGACATCGGCACCCCCAGTGACCATAGCAACCAATTGCCCCGAATGCCCTACACGTGAATCCGCCCTAAGGTGCTCATATGGAGCACGACCTCAGTCCCTCGACCCTCGCGAACCTGCGCCGGCCACGGCTGTACCCCGCGGTGTCGGTGCTGACGCCGACGCACCGCCGCGAGCGCGACAACTCCCAGGACCGGGTCCGGCTGCGCAACATGCTGGCCGACGCCAAGAAGCAGCTCGAAGCCGATCCGGCCGTAACCCGTGATCACCGTCTCGACGTCGCGCATCAGCTCGACCGGGCACTCGCCGAGGTCGACCTGACGTACGCCGAGGACGGCCTGGTCATCTTCGCCGCCCCCGGCGAGCACCAGGTGTGGTCGCTGGCGCGCACCGTGCCCGAGCGGGTGGTCCTATCGGACACCTTCCTGACCCGCAACCTGGTGGCCGCCGAGGCCGCGGAGCGTCCCTTCTGGGTACTCACCGTCGCGGCCGACCGCGCGACACTGTGGAACGGCGGCGCCGACCGGGTCGCCGAGGAGCACATCGGCGGCTTCCCGATGATCCGCAGCCGGGAGAACTTCGACGCGGAGCGCCAGGAGCGGATCGGCGACATGCCGAGCACGTTCCGCGACGAGGGGACCCGCCGCTTCCTGCGCGATGTCGACACCGCCCTCAGCGGGGTGCTGCGCCGCTATCCGCGCCCGCTGTACATCACCGGCGAGCAGGCCGCGCTGTCCCTGCTCGACGAGGTCGGCAGCGTCGCCGGGGAGGCGGTGCACGTTCCGCACGGAGGGCTCGCCCACGCCACGGCCGACGCCGTCTGGCAGACGATCCGGCCGGTGATCGACGAGGAGGACCGGAAGAACATCGACACGGTGAGCCGCGAGCTGGAGTCGGCTCGCGGGCACAAGACGTTCGCCGCCGGTGTCGACGAGGTCTGGCAGAACGCCTCCGACGGCCGTATCCGGCTGCTCGCGGTCGAGGAGAACTACCGTGTGACGGTCCGCGACGGGGCCGGTGACCACCTCGAGCCCGCCGAGAGCGGCGATCTCGACGCCCGTGAGGACATCGTGGACGAGATCGTCGAGCGCTGCCTGGACACGGGCGCCGACGTCCGCTTCGTTCCGGACGGCGCCCTCGGGGACGCCCAGGGCATCGCCGGGATACTCCGCTACTGAGAACGCCCACCCCGGAGGTCTACCCTGCGCAGGGACGATCGGCGCGGCGGGAGGACGGGCATGGGTGATCTGCTGGGCGTGGCGGTACTGGGTTCGGGGCACATGGGTGCGGATCACATACGCCGGCTGGACAGCGTGGTGAGCGGTGCGCGTGTGGTGTCCGTGGCGGACCCCGAGACGGACCGCGCCAAGGAGGCCGCGGCCGGTGTCGACGGTGTCTCGGTGCACGCGGAGCCGGCCGCCGCACTCGACGCCCCCGGGGTCCGGGCCGTACTGATCGCCTCCCCGGGGCCGGCACACGAGGAGGCGCTGCTCGCGGCCTTCGAGCGCGGGCTGCCTGTGCTGTGCGAGAAGCCGATGACGCCGGACCCGGCCGGGGCCCTGCGCGTGGTGGAGGCGGAGGCCCGGCTCGGGCGGCGGCTCGCACAGGTGGGGTTCATGCGCCGGTACGACGCCGAGTACCTGCGGCTGAAGTCCCTGCTGGACAGCGGCCGGCTGGGACGGCCGCTGATGCTGCACTGCACGCATCGCAATGTGTCCTCGCCGCCGCACTTCACCACACCCATGCTCATCAACAGCTCCGTGTCGCACGAGATCGACGCCGCCCGCTGGCTGCTGGAGGAGGAGCTGACCGCGGTGACCGTGCTGCGTCCCCGGCCGTCGTCCGACGCACCCGAGGGTCTGCTGGACCCCCAGTTCGTGCTGTTCGAGACCTCCGGCGGGGCTCTCGTCGACGTGGAGATCTTCGTCAACTCGGGGTTCGGCTACCAGGTGCGCTGCGAGGCGGTCTGCGAAGGCGGCAGCGCCCGGATCGGCGACGACCGCACGATGGTCGTCACGACGGGGGGCGGTGCGTACGAGGAGGTCGCCCAGGACTACCTCGTACGGTTCGCGGAGGCCTACGACCGCGAGGTGCAGGCATGGGTCGACGCCACCCGGCAGGGGCGCGTCGCGGGCCCCTCGGTCTGGGACGGGTACGCGGCCGCGGCGGTCGCCGAGGCGGGCGTCCGGGCACTGGAGAGCGGCGTTCGGCAGTCCGTCGAGCTGGCCCCGCGACCGCAGGCGTACGAGGGCGACGGCCGTCGCACACATGCCCCTCGAACGCACAATTGAACGACCGGCCGTCCGTCCCTCGAACCCCTCAAGTCACTTACGCCACCTCAGACTTGCCCCCCTCCGGCGAGTACGCCATCTGCCTTTCGGGACCACTCCGGAGAGCCTGTGGCATATGCCAGAAGCACCACCGTATCGTGTCTTGCCAAATCCCTTACAGGGCATCGCGGGCTGTGCAACAGTCGTAACGGTCCTTCTCCCAGCCTTGGCCGAACCGTCCCCGCATCGGAGCGCGTCATGCCACCCCATCTCTCCGCGGACCGCCCTGCCGCCCAGCCGCCCCGGCCCGGTACGGTCGATGCGCTGATCTCGCAGACGCGGTGGCTGCGCGGCGAGGTGGACGCTGTGCGGCAAGGTGCGCCCGAGGACGGCTCGGACCCGGAGGGACGCTGGCAGCGCGCCCTGTGCGATCTGGCCCTGCACCAACTCCGCGACCTCGACGAGCACTTGGCGCAGCTGCGGGACGGACCGCCACCGGTTCCGGCCGAACCCCCCGTCCCACCGCCTCCGTCCGCACGCCCCGCGTCCTCCCCCGGTTCCCTGCTCAGCCGGGTCGGCAGCGCGGAATGGAACCTGCTGACCGACGAGGCGAGCTGGTCCGGCGAGCTGTACCAGATCCTGGGACGCGACCCCTCGGTCCCCGCGCTCACCCTCGACGAACTCCCCTCGCTGGTGCACGACGAGGACCGGCCCCTGCTGACGACGATGGTGACGGACTGTCTGATCGACGGCAGGCCGATCGACGGCGAGTTCCAGATCCTGCGCCCGGACGGCACGGTACGCACCGTGCACATGATGGGCGAGCCCGTGCTCGCCGCAGACGGCAGCACCGCCTCGATGTGGGCCGTGCTGCGGGACGTCAGCGAACTGCGCCGCCACCGGCGGACCGTGAGCGAGACCCGTGACTCGCTGCGGCACCACCGGGACCGCGAGCACAGCGAGCACCGGCTCGCGGTCGAGCTGCAGGAGGCCGTGCTGCCGCCGTGGCGGGGACCGCTGCGGCTCCCGCGGCAGGGCCCCGGCACCCTGGACCTGGCCGCCCGGTATCTGCCCGTATCGGCGAACACGCCGATCGGCGGCGACTGGTACGACGCCCTCGAACTGCCCGAAGGGGACATGCTGCTCAGCGTCGGCGACCTCACCGGACGCGGGGTGACCGTGGCGTCCGGCATGGCGACGCTGATCGGTGCCCTGCGCGGCACGGCCGTGACCGGGGCCGAACCGGGCCGCCTGTTGGGCTGGCTCAACCAGATGCTCGACGCCTCGGTCCAGCCGGCCCTGGGCAGCGCCGTGTGCTGTCGCTACCACCCCGCCACCCGCACCTTGAGCTGGGCGCAAGCAGGGCACCCCGTCCCGCTGCTGTTCCGCGGCGGGACGGGGCGCATGCTGGCGGCACCGGACGGCGTGCTGCTCGGCGCGACCTCGGGGGCCGCCTACGGGCAGGCCGAGGAGACGCTCGAGGAAGGCGACCTGCTGCTGCTGCACACCGACGGGCTGGTCCCGGGGTACAGCGGCCCGGCTGCCGTCCGGAGGCTGCTCGACCTGGCTCCGCGCTTCGACGGAACCCGCACAGCACAGGATTGCCTGCGGACCGTGATGGAGGAGTTGGGCGAGAGCGCGCGCGAGGACAACGCCTGTGTGCTCCTCGCCAGGGTCATGTCCTGAGCCGCGGGCATGTTCTGAGCCCGAATCAAGTCCTGACGAAACGGTTCAGGGCGTCCGCGACACCGGCACCTCCGACACAGGCGCGGGCCTCCCTCATGCCTGCGTGCTGTTACCGCCCTTGGACTTCGTCAGGCCCCTGGGAAGCGCCCGCCTGATCTCCTCACGCAGATCCTGGATCTTCGGATAGCTGGAGTACTGCCCGGTGAGCCGGTACATCTCACGCAGCCGGTCCCAGGTGCGATGGGAGGAGTTGGCCCCCATCGACGTCAGGGCCAGGCGCGCATACCGGTCGGCCTGTTCGGGGTCGTCCGCGATGAAGCACGCGGACGCGAGGGAGATGTGGTCGAAGATGTTCGACCGCTCCCGGCCCGAACCACGCAGCTCCAGCGCCTCCTTGGCGTGCCGCTGCGCGATGGCGGCCGCACCCGGCTCGTGTTCGGCCAGTGTGCGGTAGGCCAGGGCCTGCATCCCGTGCAGATCGGCCTCGTCGAACATCTGCATCCAACTCGGCGGAGGCACATCCCTCTTGTCGGAGACGAAGAGGTCCTCCGCCTCCCCGAGAGTGCGCCGCATGGCCTGCCCCTTGCCCATGGACGCCTGCGCCCAGGCCTCGATGGTGAAGAGCATGGCCTGGGTGCGCGGCAGTACCTCGTCGCCGGAGCCGGATTTGGCGAGCTGCATCAGGTCGAGTGCGTCGTCGGGCCGGCCCAGGTGCACCATCTGGCGGGCGGCGCGGGAGAGCGCCTCCCCGGCACGCGGCCGGTCGCCGCCCTCACGGGCCGCGTGGGCGGCGATGACGAAGTACTTCTGGGCCGTTGGCTCCAGGCCGATGTCGTGCGACATCCACCCGGCGAGCACGGCGAGGTTGGCGGCGACGCCCCACAGGCGCCGCTGCAGATGGTCGGGGTGGCGGTAGGAGAGCATGCCTCCCACCTCGTTGAGCTGTCCCACGACAGCCTTGCGCTGCAGCCCGCCGCCGCGGGCCGCGTCCCAGGCCCGGAACACCTCGACCGAGCGCTCCAGCTCCTCGACTTCCTGCGACCCGATGGGGGCGGCCTCATAGCGGTCGTACCCAGCGGGGTCGGCGTGCAGGGGGTCGTCGAAGCGGGGAGCGTCGGCCGCGAGGGCCGGATCGGTGTGCAGCCAATCGTTCATCGCACTGCTGAGTGCGGATCCTGCGGCGAGCGCGGCACCCGCGCCCACCAAGCCGCGTCGGTTGAGCATGAGGTCCATTCCCGTGAATTCGGTGAGGACCGCAGCCGTCCGCTCGGGCGCCCACGGAATTCCGTCGGGGTGCTGCGCATGTTCGTCGTCACGCCGTCTCCCCGCGCGCCCGTGCCGGACCAGACCGAGGTCCTCGATGGTCACGACACGGCCGAGTCGCTCCGTGAACAGCGCCGCCAGCACCCGCGGCACCGGATCGCGCGGGATCTCTCCCATGTCGATCCAACGCCGCACCCGTGAGGTGTCGGTCGCCAGCTGGGGGTGGCCCATGGCCGCCGCCTGCCGGTTCACCATCCTCGCGAGTTCGCCCTTGGACCAGCCGGTAAGGCCGAACAGGTCCGAGAGGCGGGTGTTGGGTTGTCCGCTCACGTCAAGCCCCCAGGTTCTCGGCTGAGTTGACAGTAACCCTCTGTCAGTTGCTTCGGGACTATTCGCCAGGGTTCGCCAGGGTGCGCCAGATGGTGTGCCACGGGCCCACGGGTGTCATGTAGGAACGCGCCATCCCGACCCGGTCGCCGCAGGGACATTCCCCAGGGTGCACCCGCGGCGGCCGGGGCGGGCGGCGCCGAACTCGAAGGCACACGAAGGGATCTGTATCAACCATGTACGCAGCATCGTCCTCCGTGTCCGCCCCGACCCGGTCGCTGCATCCCCGCCCGGGTGCCGGCGGCCCCTACCTCGACCCCGCGCGGCCGACGGCCCCTGTACTCGCTGCCGGCCGGGCACGGCGCGTTCCGGGTGCCGGCACGCAACCGCTCAGCGGGAGAATCGACTTGTCCGGCCCCCAGGGCGCGCAGCTGCGCACGGCGATCGCTTCGGTGCACCGCATCTGCCCGGAGTTCACTCCGGTGCAGGTGCTGCGCCGAAGCGGCCGCTCCGTGCTCCTCGTCGGCACGACGGGACGCAGCACGGCCGTCGCCAAGTGTTTATTGGACCACTCCACGATCTGGTCCGAGCGGCTCCGGCACGAGATAGCGGCATACCGGTCGTTCGTCCGGCATCGCCCACCGGTGCGGGTGCCCCGGCTCATCGCGGCGGACCCGGACAACTGCACCCTGGTGATCGAGCGGATGCCCGGCCGGGTGGCCGCGTTGCAGCGGCATCCGGCGGAGGCGCCGCCGCGAGCCGACATCCGGGCGGCACTCGGTGCGATCTGCCGGCTGAACGCCTGGCGTCCACCGGCCGGGACGTTCGACGCGCCGCTGGACTACGCGGAGCGGATCTCGCGCTTCCACGATCTGGGGCTGCTGACGGACCGGGACATGGGAGACCTGCAGAAACTGCTGCACGGTATCGCCCACGCCGCGGGCCGTCAGGGCATGGGCCAGTTCTGCCACGGCGACGCCCTGCTGTCGAACATCCTGCTCTCACCGGCGGGTCCCGTGCTGGTGGACTGGGAGCACGCGGGCTGGTATTTGCCCGGGTACGACCTGGCCACACTGTGGACGGTCCTCGGTGACGCCCCGGTCGCCCGCCGTCAGATCAGCCAGATCGCGCAGTCGGCGGGGCCCGCCTCGCGCGACGCCTTCCTGGTCAACCTGATGCTCGTGCTCACCCGCGAGATCCGAACCTATGAGACGGCCGTGCAGCGATCGATGCACGACACGACCCCCGCGGCATCGGGAGTGGCCCACCCGGGTGCTGCGCCGTCCGGCGAGGAACAGCGGCTGCTGCTACGGCGGCTGCACGACGACTGCCAGATGGCCCGCAGGGCCGTACGAGCGGCGGTCGGTACTCGCTGAGGGGGATGGCGGTCCGCGGTGCGCTCGCGCGAGCGACGCACCGCGGGCCTTCGTCATGTCCGGGCCCTCTCCGCACACCGTGCGGGCCTCCTCCGTACGGGCCATTGGTCCACTCCACTGATGCCCCGCAGGCTGTTCCACTACCGTCGCGAAAATCCACGCCACCGCTGCTGACATGGGAAATCCCTTCCTCCTGGGCGTGATTGACGGATCGTCGCGAAGCCGGTACCACTGACGCACGTTCGGCCCCCGCACGCCCCAGAGCGCCCCACCGTCCCAGGAGGCTGCCTTGCGCGGATCCGCCATCGACCTTCGCACTCCCACCGGACGCAGACGCGCCCGCAGAACCGCGGTGGCCGCTGCCTCGGCCGCCCTGCTGCTTCCACTGCTGGGTGCCGCCCCGGCGGCGCCGGGAAGCGACGCACCGGCCGACCTGCAAAGGGCCTTCGCCACGGCCGCCGCCCGATACCACGTGCCGCAGAGCGTGCTGCTCGGCGTGTCCTACCTCCAGTCCCGCTGGGACACGCACGCCGGCGCGCCCAGCGTCTCGGGCGGCTACGGCCCGATGCACCTCACGGACGCCCGGACCGCGATCGCCGGGGCCTCCCACCACGGCGAAGGCACGGAGGACGCCCGCGGCGACCAGGCACGTGCGGCGCTGCTGCCCACCACGACGGTGCCGGCGGGCTCCGTACTCCCGGCGAGGCTGAAGACACTGACCAAGGCCGCCGCGCTGACCGGCATCCCGGCAGAGCGGCTGCGCACCGACCCCGCGGCGAACATCGCGGGCGGCGCCGCACTGCTCGCCGACGCGCAGCGGCGCCTCGGCGTGTCGCTCGGCACGGATCCGGCCCACTGGTACGGCGCAGTGGCGGAGTTCTCGGGTGCGGAGGACAGGTCCACGGCGTCCGCGTACGCCGACGACGTCTTCCAGGTCATGCGCGAGGGCGAGCGGCGCACCACCGACCAGGGGCAGGGCGTGACGCTCACCGCGCAGCCCGCGCTGACACCCGACACCGCGCAACTGGCCCGCACCGGGCTGCGCGCCATGTCCTCCGACGGCACCGAGTGCCCGCGGACCGTGGCCTGCGAGTGGATCCCCGCGCCGTACGAGGAGTTCGGCGACGACTACGGCAACCACGACCTGGGCGACCGGCCCGCCTCGCAGAGCATCAGGTACATCGTCGTCCATGACACGGAAGGCCAGTGGGACGGCGTCCTGAATCTGATCAAGGACCCGACCTATGTGTCATGGAACTACACCGTCCGTTCCACGGACGGGTTGATCGCTCAGCATGTGAAGGCCAAGGATGTGGCCTGGCACGCGGGCAACTGGTACGTCAACGCCAAGTCGATCGGCATCGAGCACGAGGGTTTCCTCGTCGCGCCGGATGCCTGGTACACGGAGGCGATGTACCGCTCGTCGGCGCGGCTGGTGCGGTACCTCGCCGCGAAGTACCGCATCCCCCTGGACCGGCAGCACATCCTGGGGCACGACAACGTTCCCGGCACGACGACGTCCACCATCCCCGGTATGCACACGGACCCGGGCCCCTACTGGGACTGGCGGCACTACTTCGAACTGCTCGGCAGACCGTTCCACGCCACGGCCGGCTCCGGGGGCGGTCTGGTGACGATCCTGCCTGACTACCGCGCCAACCGGCCGCAGTACACGGGCTGCACCACCGCGGGCGAGCCGTGCGCGGAGCACGGCTCGAGCGAGGTGCGCCTGTACAGCGCGCCCGACGAGAATGCCCCACTGATCAAGGACATCGGGCTGCGCCCCCAGGGCGACCCCTCGACAATCGACGTGAACGACGTGGGCTCACGCGTATCCACCGGTCAGCAGTACGCCGTCGCCGACCGTGACGGGGACTGGACGGCGATCTGGTACCTGGGCCAGAAGGCCTGGTTCCACGACCCGAAGGGGCGGCGCACGGCCGTGAACGCGTCGGGCCTCGTGGTCACGCCCAAGACCGGCCTCACCGACATCCCCGTGTACGGCCGGGCGTACCCGGAGAAGGAGGCGTACCCCGAGGGGGTGCCCGCGCAGTCGGTCTCCCCGCTGTCGTACCGGCTGCCGGCCGGCCAGCGTTATGCCGTCGGTGACGCCCTGCCGGGCGAGTACTACTACGCGGTCACGTTCACGTCGGACTCGCACCGGGTCGTCGTCGGCAAGGACCTCTACTACGAGATCCAGTTCGGTCACCGGGTGGCGTTCGTCCGGGCCGCGGACGTCCGGCTGCTGCCCTCGGCCTCGTAGCAGGGCACAACGGCCGGGCCCCGCGGGGCCCGGCCCTTCCTGCACGGACGTCTGGCAGGTCAGCCCTGCTGGAACAGCTCCGCCGGCAACGGCTTGAGCAGCGCGTACAGGTCGTCGGTGATGGGGCGGTCCCAGGCCGCGATGGTGACCAGGACGTTGTCACTGCGGTCGAACTGGACGCAGGAGATCCGGCCCTCGGAGAGCTTCAGCCGGCGCACGATCAGAAGGTTGTCGCCCTGCATCACCGGGATGTCCTCGCTCCCGACGACGGTGACCTCCTCGTCGTTCTCCAGCGCGATGAGGAGCTGGGCAACCTCGAACGGGATCTCTCCCTCGGCGACCTCGCGGGCCGGGGAGCCCTCGGGCAGGTTGCCGATGATCATCGCGGGACCGCGGCCGCCGAACAGGTCGTAGCGCAGGAAGACACCCTGGCAGCTGCCGTCGGGGGCGGGCAGCAGACCGGCACCGAGATTGCCCGGCCAGTCACCCGGGTCCATGGCCAGGACATCAAAATCCGGCCCGGCGGGAGTGGCGCTGCGGCGGCGGAGGAAGGACATGCCGCAATGGTACGTGGCCGAGCGGGAAGCGGGGCTGTGGGCCCGCTCTCGTGGGGCGCCCGTCGTCGGCGGGTCCCCGGGGCGCGACCCGGGGCGCCGCGAGGTGTCGCGCCCGCCGACTGGGCCGACCCGAACCGGCACTTCGGCGGCCCCGACCGGGCGTTCGAGGAGGATGCCGCGAAGGTGATCCGCTTCCGGCGCACCCGGGGGACCGGGTCCGCCCACCCGGTGCCTCGCGGGCCCCTCCGGTCAGCCGTCGGTGCGGATCGGCTCCGCTGCCGGCGGGATCACCGCGACGGGGCTCGCCGCATGGAGCAGTACGGCCTGGGTCACCGAACCGATCATGCGTGCGGGGGCCAGCAACCGTCGGCGGTGGCGGCCCACGACGACCAGCTCGGCGTCCTTGGAGGCGGCGACCAGATGGCCCGCTGCCTGGCCGGGAGGGGTCGAGAGCTCGACGCGCACATCCGGGTGCCGCTCGCGGTGGACGGGGAGGAGGCCCGCGACCAGGGTGCGGATCTCCTCCTGGACGGCGTCGTCCTCGACATCCGGGGACACCATCTGGCCGGGCACCGACCAGATCTCGAGCGGGGCCCAGAGATAGGACGAGATCACATGCAGCGCGGCGTGGCGCCGGTCCGCCTCCGCGAAGGCGAAGGCGAGAGTGGCCACGGTGGGGCCGTCGACGTCCACGCCGACGACGACCCGCGGTCCCGGCGCGACGGGGGGACCCTCGTGCACCTCGCGTCCCGGACGCGGCACCACGACCACCGGGCAGTCGGCCTCTCCCGCGACCGCGAGGCTGGTGGACCCGAGGAGGAGACTGGCGAATCCCCCTCGGCCGCGCGAGCCGACCACCATGAGCTGGGCGTCCGCGCCCAGTTCGGGCAGGACGGTGGACACGGCACCGTCGCAGGCCACGTACTCCGTTGCCGGAAGGTCCTGCCGGTCAGCCAGTTGTGCGCGGACGTGGTCGAGCACAGGCTCCTCGACCGATGGCGCAGGCGCGGCAGCCACGACGTCGGGCTGCGCCCGCCTCACCTGCCCACGTACATGCACCACCCACAGCGGTGCCGCGCGCAGCCGTGCGGCGGCCAACGCCCAGTCGAGCGCGCGCAGGCTGTCGTCCGATCCGTCGACGGCCACGACGACCGGCAGAGTGATCATGAACTCCTCGCCTCCGGCACACCGCTGTGCACCCTCCGGGGCCAGCCTGACGCACACGGCGGCCCCGGCGTGGATGCGACGGCCGCGTGTCCGGAAATTCCGGACCGGCGACGAGTCACCTCACGAGGGCGGTCAGGTGAGGTCGAACTCCCCCTTCCGCGCCCCCGACACGAACGCACCCCATTCCGCCGGGGTGAAGATCAGGGAGGGACTTTCGGGGCGGCCACTGTTGCGCATCGCGATGAACCCTTCGACAAAGGCGATCTGGACATCCCCGAGCCCTCGGCTGCTGGAGTGCCAGTCGGCCTTGCTCAGATCCAGCTCCGGCTTGTCCCAGCCCATGAGCGACTGCTGCTGGATGGTGCTCTCGGCCACGTCCGTGCTCCTCCCGGTTCGTCGTCCGCGGCCAGCCTAGCCATCGCATCCCACTGCCGACAGGTCACGTGACGGGGATGCCGTCACGAGGTCGGCGGACGGTCCCCGACCAGCCACATGGAGAAGAACTGGGACCCTCCGCCGTAGGCGTGCCCGAGGACCCGCCTGGCCCGGTCCACCTGGTGTTCTCCCGCCTGTCCGCGCACCTGGAGTGCCGCCTCCGCGAAGCGGATCATGCCGGAGGCGCCGATGGGGTTCGTCGAGAGCACTCCGCCCGACATGTTGACGGGCAGGTCCCCGTCGAGCTCGGTCACGCCCGACTCGGTGAGCTTCCAGCCCTCGCCCTCCGCGGCGAAACCGAGGTTCTCCAGCCACATCGGCTCGTACCAGGAGAAGGGCACGTACATCTCCACCCCGTCGACGTCCCGGCGCGGGTCGGCGATCCCCGCCTGCCGGTAGACGTCGGCGGCACAGTTCCTGCCCGCCCGCGGGGAGACGAAGTCCTTGCCTGCGAAGAGGGTCGGCTCGCTGCGCATCGCTCCACCGAGCATCCACGCGGGACGCCGGGGCGAACGGGCCGCTCCCGCACGGTCGGTGAGCACCATGGCACAGGCGCCGTCGGAGGACGGGCAGGTCTCCGAGTAGCGGATCGGGTCCCAGAGCATGGGTGAGGACTGCACCTTCTCCAGGGTGATGTCGTGCTCGTGCAGGTGGGCGTACGGGTTCTTCAGGGCATTGCGCCGGTCCTTGTACGCGACCAGTGAACCGACCGTGTCGGGGGCGCCGCTGCGCCGCATATAGGCGCGCACATGCGGAGCGAAGAAGCCACCCGCTCCGGCCAGCAGCGGCTGCTGGAAGGGGATCGGCAGCGACAGACCCCACATGGCGTTGGACTCGGACTGCTTCTCGTAGGCGAGGGTCAGCACCGTGCCGTGCACACGGGCCGCGACGAGACCCGCCGCCACGAGAGCGGTGGAACCGCCCACCGAACCCGCGGTGTGCACCCTGAGCATGGGCTTGCCGACGGCGCCGAGGGCGTCGGCGAGATACAGCTCCGGCATCATGACGCCCTCGAAGAAGTCGGGCGCCTTGCCGATGACCACGGCATCGACGTCCGACCAGGTCAACTCGGCGTCCTCCAGGGCACGTCGGGCTGCCTCCCGGACGAGCCCGGCGATGGACACGTCCCGGCGCGCGGCCACGTGCTTGGTCTGTCCGATGCCGGTGACGGCCACGGGCTCCTTGCTCATCGCGGCTCCCCTTCGAGTACGGCGACCAGGTTCTGCTGCAGGCACGGGCCGGACGTGGCATGGGCGAGCGCGCGGTCGGAGGCGCCGCGGTGGATACGGGCGGCGGCCTCTCCGATGCGGATCAGACCCGCGGCCATCACCGGGTTGGCGGCGAGGGCCCCTCCGGAGGGGTTGACGGTGACCGTGCCGTCCAGGCGCAGGGCCCTGCGTAGGACCACCTCCTGGGCTGTGAACGGCGCATGCAACTCGGCGGTGTCGACGGGGCGTTCGAAGGCCCCGGCCTTCTCCGCCGCGAGCCGTGCGGACGGCGAGTCGGTGAGGTCGCGCACTCCGAGGCCGTGCGCCTCGATCCGGTGGTCGATGCCACGGATCCACGCGGGTCGTGCACACAGCTCCCGGGCCCGCTCACCCGCTGCGAGGACCACGGCGGCGGCACCATCGCCGATCGGCGAGCAGTCGCCGGTGCGCAGCGGCCGAACCCGGTAGTCGCCGTGCGGGACCGAACCCCTCAGCTGCGCATGGGGGTTGTCGGCCGCGGCGGTACGGCTGCGCGCGGCGATGCCGGCCAGCGCGGGTTCGTCGGTCTCGCCCGCGTCGATGAGGGCCTGTGCCTGGAGCGCGGCGAGCGCCACCGAGTCCGGCCACAGCGGCGCCATGTAGTACGGGTCGAGCTGACGGGTCAGGACGTCCCGTACGGATCCGGCCGACGACTTGCCGTACGCGTAGACCAGCGCGGTGTCGGCGTCACCCGTGAGCAGCTTCGTCCAGGCCTCGTACAGCGCCCACGCGCCGTCCATCTCGACGTGCGACTCGGAGATCGGGGGCCAGGCTCCCACGCCGTCCAGGGCGAGGGTGAACGAGAAGGCGCGCCCCGCGAGGTAGTCGCTGGAGCCGGAGCAGGTGAAGTCGATGTCGGCGGCCTTCAGACCGGTCCGATGCAGCACGTCGTGCAGCACCGGCATGAGCATCTCCACCTCGGAGAGTTCCTCGGTGGTGCGCCGGTGGTCGGTCTGCGCGAAGGCGACGACGGCGATCTCGCGGACCTCTGGGTCTTCTTCCCACCTCACAGCAGCTCCTTGTACGACTCGTAGTCCGCGTCCGGTTCGCCCGTGGGCCGGTAGTGATCGGGATGGCGCGCCCCTTCGGTCCACACCGGCTCGACCCGCAGCCCCATGCGCACCTGGTCGTAGGAGATGCCCCCGATGCGGCCGTGCAGCGCGAGGTCGGCGCCGTCGAGGGCGATGTGCGCGTAGACGTACGGCACTTCGATGTCGAGGTTCTTCGCCTTGATGTTCACGATGCAGAAGGTCGTGACCGTGCCGCGGGGTCCCGCCTCGACCTGCTCGGACGTGGCGACACCGCAGGTGGGGCAGGCGCCTCGGGGCGGGATGTACACCTTTCGGCACGAGGGGCAGCGCTCGCCCACGGTCCGGCGTTCGGACAGGGCGCCGATGTGGGCGGACTGGGCGCGACCGGGCGTGTAGACGTAGTCGAGCCGGGCCGGGCCGGGACCACGATGCCGGTCACCGCGTCCTCGAACTCGCCGTCGTGGCCGCCCGGTTCGACGGGATCACCGTCGTAGGTCTCGAAGCAGGCGATGTCCGTGATGGCGCCGGAGCGCTCCGCGGCCCAGCGGATCCGGACCCGCATGCCGGTCCGTACGGCATCGGGGCCGGAGGCGTCGAGGGCGTGCAGCAGGGCGGTGCCCGCGCCGTCGAGCCGGACCAGGACCCAGGCGAAGGGGCGGTCGAGGGGCTGGCCGCGGCGGGGGGCGTGGTTCCAGGCCCATGTGGTGACGGTCCCGGTGGGGGCGACCTCGACGAGGTCGCGGAGTTCCTCGGCGGTCACGGGGTCGTACTCGACGGGTGGGACGAGGGTCCGGCCGTCGCTTGTCCGCACCCCGAGGACAACACGTTCCCGCAGGCCCGTGAGAAAGGCGCTCTGCACGGGCCCGAGAGAGCGGGTGAAGGGGAACTCGACGACGAGGGGGGCTTTGAGGACTTCGGGCATCCCGTATCTCCTTGTGTCTCCCGGGGGATCACGCGCGTCGGTAGACGGGCGGCCGCTTCTCCGCGAACGCGCGGGTGCCCTCCTTCGCGTCCGCGGTGTCGAAGACGGGCCATCCGCGCTTCAGTTCGGCGGCGAGCCCTTCCGTCTCGGTCATCCCGGCGGTCTCGTGCACGGACGCCTTGACGGCCTCGACCGCGAGCGGGCCGCAGGCGTTGATCCGTTCGGCCGTCTCCAGGGCCGCGGCGAGCGCGCTGCCGTCGGGCACGACACGGCCGACAAGGCCGATGCCGGCCGCCTCGCCTGCCGTGTACGGGCGTCCGGTGAGCAGCATCTCGAGGGCGTGGGTCCGCGGGATCTGCCGCTGCAGGCGGACGGTCGAACCGCCGATGGGGAAGAGTCCGCGCCGCACCTCGAACAGGCCGAAGGTCGCGGACTCCCCCGCCACCCGGATGTCGGTCCCCTGCAGAATCTCGGTGCCGCCCGCCACGCACGGCCCCTCGACGGCGGCGATCACCGGTTTGCGGGGGCGATGATGGCGCAGCATCGCCTTCCAGTGCAGATCCGGGTCGGCGACGAGCCGGTCGCGGTACTGCTGCCCCTCAAGGCCCTTGCCGGCAAGGGCCTTGAGGTCCATCCCGGCACAGAACGACCCGCCGGAGCCGGTGAGCACTATCGAGCGGACCTCGTCGTCCTCGTCGGCCTCGATCCAGCCGTCGTAGAGCCCCACCAGCATCGGCAACGAGAGCGCGTTCCTGGCCTCGGGCCGGTTGAGCGTGAGCACCAGTGTGGCGCCTTCGCGCTGCACGGTGAGGTGTTCGGTCCCACCCATCGCTTCCTCCCGTCTGCGGAACGAGAACAGGTTGCAGGAGGCGCGAAGCCAGGACAAGGGTTTTCTGACAGATAGTCAGATTACTTGTGCGGGGGCCCTTCCCAGTTGTGCCGGCCTTTGCTCTGATGACCCGCGAACCGAGGATCGCCTTCTTCGCGGAGCGGCGCCGGGGTCAGGAGGAGCGGTGGAGTACAACCTTGCGGACCTGTTCGAGTCGGCGTCGACGTGGTTCCGGACCGCGAGGCGCTCGTGTACGTCGACCACCCCGGAACGGGCGCCGAGCACCGCCTCACCTACGCGGACCTGGACGCGGCGGCCAACCGCGTCGCACACCACCTGCTCGACGCGGGGATGCGGCCGGGAGAGCATCTGGGGCTCCACCTGTACAACGGGATCGAGTACCTGCAGACGGTGCTCGGCTGCCTGAAGGCCCGGATCGTCCCGGTGAACGTCAACTACCGTTATGTCGAGGAGGAGTTGGCGTACCTCCACCGGGACGCGGATCTGGTTGCGCTCGTCTTCGACGCGGAGTTCGCCGACCGGGTGGCCACGTCCGTGCCCCGGGCGGACAGGCTGAGGAATCTGCTGCGGGTGGGCACCCCACCCCCGGACGCGGCCGGGCCGCCCGCCGAGGACTTCGCCGAGGCCGTGGCCGCCGCCTCCCCCGGGCGGGACTTCGCCCCGCGTTCGGCCGACGACCAGTTCATCATCTACACCGGCGGCACCACCGGCATGCCCAAGGGTGTGATGTGGCGCCAGGAGGACCTGTTCTTCGCGGGTCTCGGCGGCGGCGCACCGACCGGCGATCCGGTGCGCAAGCCGCAGGAGCTCGCCGAGCGCGTCGCCGCCGGCGGGGACGGCATCACCTTCTTCCCGACTCCTCCGCTGATGCACGGCACTTCCACGCTGACGGCGTTCATCGGCTTCAACTTCGGACAGCGGGTCGTGATCCACCGCAAGTTCGTGGCCGAAGAGGTGCTGCGGACCGTCGAGAAGGAGAAGGTCACCAGCGTGTCGCTGGTGGGTGACGCGATGCTGCGGCCGCTGATCGACGCACTGAACGGTCCGATGAAAGGCACGGACTGCTCGTCCCTGTTCAGCGTGTCGTCGTCGGGGGCCATCATGTCGGAGACGGTGCGGGCACAGTTCCAGGCACTCGTCCCGAACGCCGTGCTGCTGAACAACTTCGGTTCCTCGGAGTCGGGCTTCAACGGAACTGCCACCCCCGACTCCGGCCCGGACAACGGCTTCCGCATCCACGTCAACTCCCGCACCCGTGTCGTGGATCCGCTCACCCATGAACCGGTGGCGGCCGGTGACGTGGGCCGCGTCGCCCAGTGCGGGAACGTACCCCTCGGCTACTACAACGACCCGGGGAAGACCGCCGAGACCTTCTTCCTCAAGGACGGCGTGCGCTGGGTGCTCCTCGGTGACATGGCCACGGTCGACGAGGAGGGGGTCGTCACGGTCCCCGGTCGCGGCTCGCAGTGCATCAACACCGGTGGGGAGAAGGTGTATCCGGAGGAGGTCGAGCAGGCGCTCAAGTCACATCCGGACGTCTACGACGCGCTGGTGACCGGGGTGCCCGACGCGAGATGGGGCAACCACGTCGCCGCGGTCGTGCAGTTGCGCACGGGAGCGGCGCGGCCGTCCCTGGACGACATCCAGAGTCACTGCCGGACGCGACTGGCGGGCTACAAGGTGCCGCGCCAGCTGGTGATCATCGAGGTCGTCCGGCGTTCACCGAGCGGCAAGGCGGACTACCGCTGGGCGAAGCAGATCGCGGTGGCGGCGAACCGCTGAAGACGTCGGGTCCGGCCGCCGATCGAGGTGTTCGCGCGGCGCCTCCGACCGCCTCACCGATCGCACGTTCCCTCCGCCCGTTGGGGACCCGAGCCCTCAGGGACTCGGCGGTGATCGAGGCCTGCCTCATGACGCGCCCGGGATGGCGTGCCGCCTCGAGGAGGGTGCGGCCGGCGGCCGCCGAGTGGCGCAGTGCCTCCACGGTCGGCCCCCTGGTCACGTCCGTGGATCGTGGGGTCCACCGGATGCGGCTGCACTCCGGTCCCGCGCACAGCAACCGCCGCGGCAGGTCGCCGGGGCGCCGCTGAGCGGGCCGACAAGTGAGCCGCCTCGCCCCGTGAGCGAGCGAGGTCCCTCCGCACGGGGCGGACGCGGCATGTCCCTGATCGTTTCGGGCAGGCGGAAGCCGGCCGCGATCGCGCACCCTCCTCACGCGTGCGCACCGCAGCGCAGGAAACCAGAGGCAGACCTCTTGCCTGCGGGCCGATGAGCTGGATTACTGATCTCCAGCAGATCCGACCGAATGATCGGTCGCCCGGATTGATGTGATTGGCGAGGGAGGCGGCGCGATGGCGGAAGCGCACGACCTGCTGGACGCGGGGGAACGGCTCGACGCGGAGGAACTGCGGGTCCTGCAGATCGAGCGGTTGCGGGCATCGTTGCGACACGCCTACACGCACGTGCCGTTCTACCGGGACTCCTTCGACAAGGCCGGCGTCCACCCCGACGACTGCCGCACGCTCGCCGACCTCGCCCGATTCCCCTTCACCGTCAAGGCGGACCTGAGGGAGAACTACCCGTACGGGATGTTCGCGGTGCCCCGGGAGCGGCTCCGGCGGATCCACGCCTCAAGCGGCACCACCGGGCGCCCCACGGTCGTCGGGTACACCGAGAACGACTTGTCCATGTGGTCGGACATGGTCGCCCGGTCGATCCGCGCGGCCGGCGGCCGGCCCGGTGACACGGTGCATGTCGCGTACGGCTACGGCCTGTTCACCGGAGGCCTCGGCGCCCACTACGGCGCCGAACGCCTCGGCTGCACGGTCGTCCCCGCCTCCGGCGGCATGACATCACGGCAGGTGCAGCTGATCCAGGACCTGAAGCCGGGCATCATCATGGTGACCCCCTCGTACATGCTGACCCTGCTCGACGAGTTCGAACGCCAGGGGGTCGACCCGCGGAGCACCTCGCTGCGCGTCGGGATCTTCGGTGCCGAACCGTGGACCGAGGAGATGCGACGCGAGATCGAGGAACGGTTCGCCATCGACGCGGTCGACATATACGGCCTCTCGGAGGTCGTCGGTCCGGGCGTGGCACAGGAGTGCGTCGAGAACAAGGACGGCCTCCACGTGTGGGAGGACCACTTCTACCCCGAGATCGTCGACCCGATCACCGGTGAGGTGCTGCCCGACGGCGATGAGGGCGAGCTGGTCTTCACCTCCCTCACCAAGGAGGCCATGCCCGTGATCCGCTACCGGACCCGGGACCTCACCCGTCTGCTCCCGGGCACCGCGCGCACCTTCCGACGGATCGAGAAGATCACCGGGCGCAGCGACGACATGGTCATCCTGCGTGGCGTGAACCTCTTCCCCACCCAGATCGAGGAGATCGTGCTGCGGACGCCGGGTGTGGCACCGCACTTCCAGCTCCGGCTCACCCGTGAGGGGCGGCTCGACGCACTGACCGTACGGGCCGAGGCGCGGTCCGACGCCGGTTCCGAGATCCGGGAGGCCGCCGCGCTCGCCATCGCCGCGGCAGTGAAGGACGGCGTGGGCGTCTCGGTGGCGGTGGAGATCGTCGAACCCGAGTCGCTGGAGCGTTCGGTGGGCAAGATCCGGCGGATCGTGGACCTGCGAACGGGCCGGTGACCGGCGCCTCCTCGCCGGTACCGACGACGGGGTGGCATCCCGGCGACTCCTTCACGGGGTGGGGCGCCGGATGCCGGACAGGTCGCGGACGACCACGGCGTTGCGGTCCGCGACGGAACGGCCCAGCGCGTGATGCGGCCACAGGCCCGCCGCCACCCAGCGGCTGCGCTCCGTCCACGCCCGCGCCGCGGCGCCACCGGCCCGGTAGAAGTTGAGGGCGTAGCCGCCGGCGTGGATCCGCAGCAGGCAGAAGCCGCCCGGATACTCCTTGACCGCACCGACCTCCTGCAGGGTCACGTGCGGGGCCTGCGGCAGGAGGGTGCGCTTGTTGCGATGGGTGTGGCCCGCGTGATGGAGGAAGACGCCGGGTGCGGCGCCGTAGGCCTCGAGGATCGTGCGGGCCTGGTCGCGGCGCAACCGCTGGCCGGCCGTCACGGGGAAGACGGAGTCCCGCACGGTGAGCGGATGGTGGCCGAAGACCACGGTGGGCTGTTCCTTGTGCTCCTTCAACTGGCGCCGGAACCACGAAAGTTGCTCGCCACCGAGGCCGCCCGCGTCCGCTCCGGTCCCGTGCTTCTCGTAGGTGTCGAGGCCGACGATCCGCAGTCCGCCCACGTCGCGCGCGAAGTACGCGGACCCGTCCGCACCGGCGAACCCCTCCCGGAAGGTGTCCGCGCTCGTGCCCGAGCACTGCCGGCAGTCCTCGCGGCAGGTGCCGAGCGCGGCACGGTCGTGGTTGCCCCGCACGACGAAGTAGTCCCGGCCGTGCGCCCCGAAACCGTCGAGTATGCGCCTGGCCTCCGTCAGGTCCCTCGGAGCTCCCCCGGCCGAGATGTCCCCCGCGGCCAGCAGCAGGTCGGCACCGCGACGGCGCGCCTCCTCCACCATCGCCCGGCTCATGATCTCGGGATAGGGCGCGAGCCCCGACTCCTGCGAGACCCCGCGCATCAGGGGCAGACGGCCCACGAGTCCGGCGGTCGTCTCGCCCAGGTGCAGATCGTTGCACAGCGCGATGGTCAGCAGATGGCGCCCGGGCGGGGGCTGCGGTGTGGTGAAGCAGTACGGGCCTCCGCGCGTGCCGAGGCCGTGCGCAACGGTGCCCACGGCGTTGCCGCGCACCAGGTGCAGCGGTGTGGGGGCGGCGGCCACGCCCCGGGAGCGGGCCTGGTAGTAGTACGTCTGCCCCGGTTCCAGATCGGTGAGTTCCACCTGGTGGTACGCGGTGGGCCTGTCCTCCCCCGCGGTGCGGTTCAGGCGCCGGGGGCTCGTTCCGTAGACGACCTCGCCTTCCGTGACCGCCGGGATCATCCGGCCCAGTCCGTCGTCGGTGCCCGGCACCCCGGTGTACCAGGTGATGACGGCGTGGTCCTCGGCCAGGGTCACCAGTTCCAGATGGACGGCCGCGACGGCGTCGCGGTGCGCGGGGCGGCCCCTGTGCACCGGCCTGCGGAGGACGGCGACGGAGGCGGCCCGCAAGAGGGCCGGGGCGAGCAGGGCGCCGGAGCGCAGCAGCTCGCACGGGGCGGGCAGGGCCGACACGGCCGCAAAAGGGGCGGAGAGGCAGCAGCGCATGTCCGGTGCGTGCCCGGGCGCAGTGAACGGCATCGGTGGGAACGACGGCGGTGCCGGGTCGGGAACACGACAACTCGGCGTGGAGGCGGGCCCGGCGCGGTGTGCGCCAGGCCGGGGAGCCGGTGTTCCGCGCCTCCTCGCGTCGCCTTTCACACCGTGTCGCCGAACCGGTCCCGCAGCTCCCGTTTGAGGATCTTCCCGCTCGCGTTGCGAGGCAGCGCGTCCACGAACAGCACCCGCTTCGGCGCCTTGAAGGGCGCGAGTTGCTCCCGGGTGTGGGCGATGAGTTCCGCCTCCGTGACCTCCTCACGCGCGACGACGACGGCCGTGACGGCCTCGATCCACCGCTCGTCCGGCAGGCCGACGACCGCCGCCTCGGCGACCGACGGATGTGTGTACAGCGCGTCCTCGACCTGCCGTGAGGCGACCAGGACGCCACCGGAGTTGATCACGTCCTTGACCCGGTCGACGATGGTGAAGTACCCGTCCGCGTCCCGCACGGCCAGGTCCCCGGAGTGGAACCACCCGTCCCGGAAGGCCTCGGCGGTCTCCTCGGGCTTGTCCCAGTAGCCCTCGCACAACTGCGGGGAACGGTAGACGATTTCGCCCTGCTCTCCGTCCGGGACGTCCTCGCCGGCCCGGTCGGCGAGCTTTGCCTCCACGAACAGCACCGGCCGCCCGCACGAGTCCATGCGCCCCTTGTGCTCGTACGGTCCGAGAACCATGGCCAACGGCCCGATCTCGCTCTGCCCGAAGCAGTTGTAGAAGGCGAGTTCGGGCAGCCGCTCCTTGAGACGCTCCAGGACGGGCACCGGCATGATCGAGGCGCCGTAGTACGCCTTGCGCAGCCCGCTGAGGTCCCGGGTGGCGAAGTCGGGGCGGCCGGCCAGGCCGATCCACACGGTGGGCGGCGCGAACAAGCTGTCCGCCCGGCCCTGTTCGATCAGATCGAAGAGCCGGTCGCCGTCGGGCGCGTCGAGGATCACGTTCTGCGCGCCCACTGCCAGATAGGGCAGCAGGAAGACATGCATCTGCGCCGAGTGGTACAGCGGCAGCGAGTGCACCGGCAGGTCGCCCGCGCTCAGGTCGAGGGCGGTGATCGCGCTCAGGTACTCGTGCACCAGCGCCCGGTGCGTCATCATCGCGCCCTTGGGAAGCGCGGTGGTCCCGGAGGTGTAGAGGAGCTGCACCAGGTCCTCGCCCCTCGGCTCCGCTCCGTCGTACGGCTCGGTGCCGGCGAGCCGTACGAGCAGGCAGTCGTCGGCGTCCCGCAGCGCCAGCGCCCGTACGCCGGCGGGAAGGTTGCCGGCGAGGGACGGATCCACGAGTACGAGCGCACAGCCCGACTGTTCGACGATGTAGGACAGGTCGTCGCCGATCAGGTTCTGGTTGATCGGCACGTGCACGAGCCCGGCGCGGGCACAGGCAAGGAAGGCGATCAGATACGCGTCGGAGTTGTGACCGAGAGCGCCGACCCGGTTCCCGCGCGAGAGCCCTGCATCGCGCAGGACGCGGGCGGCGCGGGAGACGGCGTCGTCGAGTTCGGCGTACGTCCACGACCGGTCGCCGTAGTCGATCGCCCTGCGCTCCGGGGTCCGCCGGGCACTGCGCCGCAGCGTGCCGTCGACCGTGACGCTTCGTCCCGCCGTCATGAACAGCCCCTTCGTCCGCCTCAGCCTGGCGCGATCCTCGTTCCGTGCCGCCGGGGAGGTCAAGCTCCCTACGCCCTCGGCACGAGAAAACCGGCCCCGACTCACACCGGACGGGTGCGGCCTTCCCAGTACGGGTCGCGCAGCCGGCGCTTGTACAGCTTGCCGTTCGGATCGCGGGGCAGCGTTACTACGAAGTCGACGCTCCTGGGCCGTTTGTAGTCGGCGAGCCGCCGGGCGCAGTGACCGAGGATGGCCTCGGCGAGCGCGGGCGACGGCTCATGGCCCGGCGCGGGTTCGACGACCGCCTTCACCTCCTCGCCCCAGTCGTCGTGCGGGATCCCGAAGGCGGCCGCGTCGGCGACGGAGGGGTGGCTGAGCAGAGCGGCCTCGATCTCCGCGGGGTAGATGTTGACCCCGCCGGAGATGATCAGGTCGATCTTGCGGTCGCGCAGGAAGAGGTAGCCGTCCTCGTCGAGGTGGCCGAGGTCGCCCACGGTGAAGAAGTCCCCGATGCGGTTCTTGCGCGTCTTGGTCTCGTCCTTGTGGTACGAGAAGCCGCCGGTGCTCATCTTCATGTAGACGGTGCCCAGTTCACCGGGCGGCAGCCGGTTGCCGTCGTCGTCGAAGACGGCGAGTTCGCTGATGGGCCACGCCCTGCCGACGGTTCCGGGCTTCTTCAGCCAGTCCTCGGCGGTCGCGAAGGCACCGCCGCCCTCGCTGGCCGCGTAGTACTCCTCGACACTGTCGCCCCACCACTCGATCATCGCCCGCTTGACGTGATCGGGGCAGGGGGCGGCGCCGTGGATGGCATGCCGCATGGAGGAGACGTCGTAGCGCGCCCGGACCTCGTCCGGAAGCGCGAGCAGCCGGTGGAACTGGGTGGGAACCATGTGCGTGTGGGTGCACCGGTGAGTGTCGATCAGGCGGAGCATCCCTTCGGGCGTCCACTTGTCCATGAGCACCAGCCGATGGCCGATGTACAGCGCCGCGCCGGCGAACTGGAGCACCGCCGTGTGATAGAGCGGTGAGCAGACGAGGTGGACGTTGTCGTCGTACGGCTTGATGCCGAAGATGCCGAGGAAACCGCCGAGGTGCGACTGCTCCGGCGGTGTGCCGGGCAGCGGGCGCCTGATGCCGCGGGGCCGCCCGGTCGTGCCCGAGGTGTAGTTCATGACCCAGCCGAGGGTGCGTCCGCCGGGGGCCGACTCGGGCTGACCGTCGAGGAGTTCGGCGTAGGGCCGGAAGCCCTCGACCGCGCCGCCGGCGTACCGTCCCGCGGCCGGCAGCCCCGCCTCGTCGGCGGCGCCGCGCGCCGCCTCCGCGAACCTCTCGTGCGCGATGAGCACCTTGGCGCCGGAGTCGGCGACGATCCAGGCGATCTCGGGTCCGACGAGGTGGTGGTTGACGGGGACGAGGTAGAGGCCGGCCTGGGTGGCGGCCAGATAGGCGGTGAACAGCTCGACGCCGTTGGGCAGCACCACCGCGAAGGAGTCCCCCCGTTCGAGCCCCGCTGCCCGTAGTCCGTGGACCATCCTGTTCGCCGCGGACAGCAGCCGTCGGGCGGTCCAGTCCTCCCCGTCGGGCGCGACGAGGACCGTACGGTCGGGGTCCTCCCCGGCCTGGGCCCAGAATCCGTTGGCGGCCTGGCTCACTGCCGGCTCCTTCCTGCGATCCGCTTGAGGCGGTCGACGGCCCGCTCGAAGCCGCGGGTGAGGTCGTCGACGACCGCCTGGACACTGCGTTCCTCGTTCATCCGGCCGACGATCTGCCCCACCGGTGTGCCGAGCAGCGGTTCCACCTCGTACCGCTGGATGCGAGAGATCGCGTCGGCGACGAGCAGCCCCTGCAGGGGCATGGGGAGTGTGCCGGGTCCGCCGGCGTCGTCCCAGGCGTCGGTCCACTCGGTGCGCAGCTGCCGGGCCGGTTTGCCGGTCAGCGCCCGGGAGCGGACGGTGTCGCCCGATCCCGCGGCGAGCAGTTTGCGCACCAGTGCGCGCGACGGCAGGTCCGCCTCGGTCGTGGTCAGCCACATCGAGCCGAGCCACACCCCCTGGGCGCCGAGCGTGAGGGCGGCGGCGACCTGCCGACCGCTGCCGATGCCGCCGGCCGCCAGCACGGGCAACGGAGCGACGGCGTCGACGACTTCGGGGGTGAGCACCATGGAGCCGATCTCCCCGGTGTGTCCACCGGCCTCGTACCCCTGGGCGACGACGATGTCGATGCCCGCCTGCTGGTGCTTGCGCGCATGCCGGGCGCTGCCGGCGAGCGCGGCGACCAGGACACCCCGGTCGTGCGCGCGACGGACGACGTCGGCGGGCGGGGAGCCCAGCGCGTTGGCGAGCAGTGCGATCGGGTAGTCGAAGGCGACGTCCAGCTGCGAGCGGGCGACCTGCTCCATCCACCCGGTGGTCCGCCACCCCGACGCCTCGCCGTCGGCCAGTTCGGGCACCCTGTACCGGGCGAGGGTGTCCTCGACGAACCGGCGGTGTGCCTCCGGGATCATCGCCTCGACATCGGCCTCGGTGACGCCTTCCACCTTCCTGGCGGGCATGACGACGTCCAGCCCGTACGGCCTGCCGTCGACATGCCCCTCGACCCAGTCCAGGTCGCGCTTGAGGTCGTCGGGGGCGGTGTAGCGGACCGCGCCGAGCACGCCGAGGCCGCCGGCCCTGCTGATGGCCGCGGCCACGGCGGGGAACGGCGTGAAGCCGAAGAGGGTGTGCTCGACGCCGAGTTGCTTGCTCAGCTCCGTCTGCATGGGCGCAGGATGCCGCAGCGGTCCGGAGGAGGGAAGACCGTCTCTGATAGTCCGTCAGATCACTTGGCGGGAACCCGCGGAGCCCGGACCCGGCCACGACCCCGGTGCGGGGCGTGCGGGAGCGGGCGTCCGCCGCCCGGTCACGGTGCCGAGGTGCTCTCCGCCGCTTCGAGGACCGCCATCGCCGCGTTGTGCCCCGGCACCCCGCTCACCCCGCCGCCCCGTACCGCTCCGGCGCCGCACAGCAGGACGTTCGCGTGCGGGGTCTCCACGCCCCAGCGGCCCGTGCCCTCCTGTGCGTACGGCCAGGCCAGTTCACGGTGGAAGATGTTGCCGCCGGGCAGGCGCAGATCGCGCTCCAGGTCGAGCGGGGTCTTCGCCTCGATGCAGGGACGGCCGTCCGCGTCCAGGGCCAGACAGTCCTCGAGGGGCTCGGCGAGGTGGGCGTCGAGTTGCGCCAGCGTCGACTTAAGCAATTCGTCGCGCACACCGTCGTTGTCGCCTTCGAAGAGCCGCGCGGGCGTGTGCAGACCGAAGAGGGTCAGGGTCTGGTAGCCGCGCTCGACGAGGTCGGGTCCGAGAATGGTCGGATCGGTGAGGGAGTGGCAGTAGATCTCCGAGGGCGGCGCCGAGGGCAGTGCGCCCGCGGCCGCCTGGGCATGGGCGGCGGCCAGTTGCCCGTACCCCTCGGCGATGTGGAAGGTGCCGGAGAAGGCCTCACGCGGGTCGACGCCGGTGTCGCGCAGCGCGGGCAGCCTGGTGAGCAGCATGTTCACCTTGAGCTGTGCGCCCTCGGCCGGGGCGGGCGGAGTGTCACCCGTGAGCCTGGCCAGTTCCTGCGGTGAGGCGTTGACCAGGACGTGGCGGGCGGACACGGTGCCCTCCGCATCCTCGCTCCGGTAGCTGACCTCGGCGGCGCGCCCGTCGGTCTCGATGCGCACCGCCTCGCGCCCGGTGGCGATCACGGCGCCGGCGGCACGCGCGGCCGCCGCGAGTGCGTCGGTGAGCGCACCCATGCCTCCGACCGGGACATCCCAGTCGCCGGTGCCGCCGCCGATGACGTGGTAGAGGAAGCAGCGGTTCTGCCGCAGCGAGGCGTCGTGGGCGTCGGCGAAGGTGCCGATGAGCGCATCGGTGAGCACGACACCACGTACCAGGTCGTCGGCGAAGTTCGCCTCGACAGCGGCGCCGATCGGCTCCTCGAACAGCGCCCGCCACGCCTCCTCGTCGTCGATGCGGCGGCGCAGGTCGTCCCGGGTGGGCAGGGGCTCGGTGAGCGTGGGGAAGACCCTTTCGGCGACCCGCCCGGTCATCGCGTAGAAGCGCTGCCAGGACTCGTACTCGCGCTCGGACCCGGTCAGCCGGGCGAACGCCTCCCGGGTCCGTCGTTCGCCGCCGCCGACCAGGAGTCCGGTGGGCCGGCCGTCGCGCTCGACGGGCGTGTACGAGGACACGGTCCGCGCCCGCACCCGGAAATCGAGCTCCAGGTCCTGCACGATCTTCCGGGGCAGCAGGCTGACCAGGTACGAGTAGCGCGACAGCCGTGCGTCCACTCCGGCGAACGGCCGCGTGGAGACCGCGGCTCCCCCGGTGCGCTCCAGCCGCTCCAGGACCAGCACGGACCGCCCGGCCCGGGCCAGATAGGCGGCTGCCACCAGTCCGTTGTGGCCCCCGCCGACGATCACGGCGTCGTATTCCTCGTGTGCAGGCATGCCCCTTCGTAACACGCCATGATCCGGATCGGCCAGAGGCGGGCCGACCGCGCCGTCTCAGGGTCCGGCCGCCGCACTCTGTTGCCGTGACACCGCCACTCTCCGGTACAGCTCCACCGCCTCCTGGCCCCGGCCCAGCTGCTCGAGGCAGTGGGCCTCGTCGTTGCGGCTGGCGAGGGTGTCGGCGTGGTCGGGGCCGAGAACCCGCTCCCGGGCGGCCGCCACCCGCCGGTACTCGCTCAGGGCGTCGGCCCAGCGGCCGAGCCAGCCCAGTCCGACGGCCACCTCGCGTCGGCTCACCAGGGCGTCCGGGTGGTCGGGGCCCAGTGCCTGCTCGCGCAGTAGGGCCACGTCGCGTGCCTCGGCGAGGGCCTCCTCCCAGCGGCCGAGGCGGCCCAGGTTGACGCCCAGGCCGTGCCGCGCGCGGAGGGTCTCGGGGTGCGAAGGGCCCTGGACACGGGTGCGGTCGTCGACCAGTTCGCGGTAGAGCGCGAGGGCCTGCGCGCTGCGTCCGAGCCGGCCGAGGCTGATGCCGATCTCGTGGCGGGCGGCGAGGGTGTCCGGATGGTCGGGGCCCAGCGCCGCGGCCCGTTCCCCGGCCACGTCCCGGTACGTCTGCAGAGCCTCGCCCCAGCGGCCCAACTGGCCCAGCACGTAAGCGACCTCGTACCGGGTGACGAGCGTGTCGGGGTGTGCGGCGCCGAGCACCCGGGCCCGGGCCTCCGCCACCTCGTACGCCGTCCGGTACGAGTCCTCCAGACGCCCCAGCCGGCTGAGGTTGAAGGCGATGTTGTGGCGGCAGCGCAGGGTGTCGGGGTGGTCCGGTCCCATGGTGCGCTCCCGGGCGGCCAGCACCGACGTGTACACCTGATGCGCCTCGAAGGGCCGGCCCAGCTGTCCGAGGACGTAGGCCATCTCCTGGCGTGCCGCCAGGGTGTCCGGGTGGTCGGGGCCGAGCACCCGCTCCCTGGCCCGGGCGACGTGGGTGTACTCCCGCAGGGCGTCGGCGGGGCGGCCGGTGCGGCTGAGTGTGAAGCCGACCTCGTAGCGGCTGGCCAGGGTGTCGGGATGGTCCGGGCCGAGAAGATGCTCGCGCTCGGCGGCGACCTCGCGGTGCACCTGACCGGCCTCGGTCCAGCGGCCGAGCCCGCCGAGACTCAGCCCCGTGTTGTGCCGGCCGGCCAGGGCACTCACCGTCTCCGGTGGCGGAGTGGGCCGTTCCGTACATGCCGGCCCGGCCGGACGGCCCGTGCCGGGACGGGCGACCCACTCGTCGGTGAGACCGGCCGGGCCGTCGGGCGGGGTGGTGCGCAGCCCGGTGCCCGCGGCCTTGTGACCGGTGGTCATGCCCCGGGTCCAGGACGGCGGCCGGGGCTCGCGGGAGGAGGAGCGGACGACGGGTGCGGGCGAGACGACCGTGGGCACGTAGGCGGACCGGGTGCGGCCCGCGCCGATCCGCCGCGCCAGCTCGTGCGCGTCCCGCGGACGCTCGTCGGGGCTCTTGGCGAGCAGGTCGAGGACGATGCGCTCCAGGTACTCCGGCAGATCGGCGCGGTGACTGCGCGGCGGCTCCGGCACGGTGTCGCGGTGTCCGACGAGAACGGCCCACGCGTCGTCGCGGTCGAACGGCGGTACGCCGGTGGCGATCTCGTACAGCACGCACCCCAGCGAGTACAGGTCGCTGCGCTGGTCCACCGGTTCCCCGCCGATCTGCTCCGGTGACATGTAGTGCGGGGTGCCCATCGCGATGCCCGTGCCCGTGAGCCGTGTGGTGAAGCCGATGTCGTGGCCGAGGCGGGCGATGCCGAAATCGCAGATCTTCACCGTGCCGTCGCCCGTCCGCACGATGTTGGCCGGCTTCAGATCACGGTGCACGATGCCCTGGCGATGGGTGTAGGCGAGCGCCGACGCGACCTGTTCGGCGATGTCGACGATGTCGGCCAGCGGCAGCGGATGGTGCTTGTTGTCCTCCAGAAGCTGGCTGAGATTGCGCCCCTGAAGCAGCTCCATGACCAGGTACAGCACATCGCCGGACTCGCCGAAGTCGTGCACCACGGTCACCCCGGGATGCTGGAGTCCGGCGGCGACGCGCGCCTCGCGCCGGAACCGCTCCCGCAGGACCCCCGTGAAGGAATGGTCCTGGTCCGGGCCGATCGGCTTGAGACACTTCACCGCGACCTTTCTGCCGAGGGATTCGTCCCTCGCGCGCCACACCTCGCCCATTCCGCCGCGCCCGATCAACTCGAGCAGCCGATACCGGCCCTGGATCAGCCTGGTCTCCGCCATCGCCTGAGATCGCCCCCGTCCCGGCCCCGCCCCTCCCCTGGCCCGTCCAGTATGGCGAGTTATCTGCCGACTTTGTACGGCGCAGGACGTGCGCCCGGGCCGAGTCTGGCCATCGCGCGGAGGATGTGTTTGGGAGGCAGTTGCCAGCGCAGACGTGCGGGAATGCAGCGGAGCAGGGTGCCGGTGAGGCGCAGACGCCGGGTCACCGTGGTGGGTCCGGGGGCCGGCCTGCCGTACAACTCGTGGGCGTACGGGGGCAGGGAGGCGTACGCCAGATCGGCCACACGCCGCCACAACAGGGCGCGCGCCGGTCGGAGCACGGGGTGGACGGGCGGGCGGCGCAGGAAGTCGTCCACCTCGTGCGCCTCGGGTCCGGCGGCGAGCTCGGGCCGCACCTTCTCGAAGTACGCGGCCAGCTCGCCCCGGTCGGCCGGGGCCTCCTGCGGATCCAGTCCCACAAGACCGGCGGCGACCCGGTTCTCGCGGACGTAGCGGTCGGCCTGCGCGTCGGTGAGCCGGAAGCCCGAGCGACGCAGGACGTGCAGATAGGAGTCGATCTCCGCGCAGTGCACCCACAGCAGCAGTTCGGGTTCGCCGACCCCGTAGCGCCGGCCCGTGTCCGGATCCGTCGCCCCCAGCATGGCGTGGATCTTCCGCACCCGCGTGGCCGCCCGCTCCGCGGCCTGTGTGGTGCCGTAGGTCGTCGTCCCCACGAAGTTGGCCGTGCGCATCAGCCTGCCCCAGGCGTCGCGCCGGAAGTCGGAGTTCTGCATGACCCCGCGCACGGTCGGCGGGTGCAGGGCCTGGAGGTAGAGCGCTCGAATGCCCGCCACCCACATCATGGGGTCGCCGTGCATCTGCCAGGTCACCGAGGAGGGCCCGAAGAACCCCGGATCCGCGTCCACGTCGTCAGTGTGACCGCGCCCGGCCGGCTCCTCAACCCTCCGCGGCCGCGTCGGGCGGCAGGTTGAAGGGGGTGACCACCTGGATGGGCGACGGGAGGTGAGGGCCTTCCTCCGGCAGCGCTCCGTGCGCCCGCATCACCGTCTGGCAGGCGCGGCGCATGTCCTGGCGCAGGTCGTGGTGGAGCACGGCGGAGATACGGCGCTCGCCCAGCAGCCGCGTGTTGTCGCGGTCCAGGTCGTGCGCGACGAAGACGGCGAGGTCGCGGCCGAGCGCGTCGAAGGCCTCGACGGTCGCGGCGTTCCCGCCGCCGACGGAGTAGACGGCGTTGATCGCGGGATCCCGCTTCAGCGCGCTCAGCACGAGGTCGTGCTGGGTGGCGTCCAGCCCGTCGCTGTCCGTGACCTCGACCAGCGCACACCCGGGCCGCGACACCCGCAGCGCGGCGCGGAATCCCATCTCGCGCTCCTCCTCACCGCGGAAGAAGCCCCGGCTGATGGTGACGAGCGCATGCCCGGCCCGCTCGCCGAGCCACTGGTCGAGGAGATAGGCGGCGGTGGCCCCCGCGGCCCTGTTGTCGATGCCGACATAGGCGTGGCGCGCACTGCCGGGAAGGTCCGTCACAAGGGTGACCACGGGTATCCCGGCCGCGACCAGCCTGCCCACGGCGGCGGTGATCTCCGGCAGGTCCGGGGCCTTCAGGATCACACCCTGGGTGCCTCGCCGGGCGATGCGCTCCAGGATGCCGATCAGCTCCGCGGGCGGACAGGTCTCACGGAAGTGGAAACGCGAGCGGACGAGGGCGGGCTGGAGGGAGGGCAGTTCGGCCTCCAGCGCGTCGCGGATCGCCGACGAGAACCGTGCCGGGGTCTGCATCACGATGTCGATCATGAAGGCACGTCCACCGATACGGACCTGTGTCCGCTGCCGGTCCAGGTCCTCGATCGCCTGATGCACCTCGCGCACCGTGCTCTCCCGGACCCCGCCCCGACGATTGAGGACACGGTCGACGGTGGCCTGGCTCAGTCCGGCCTGACGTGCGATCTCACGGATCGTGTACGGGTGTCCCATGGCTGCGTCCCGGGGGTCGACGACGGCTGGTGCGGATGGCTGATGATGGTTTTTTGATGGGTTTCTGCTCATTGAATGACGGGCTCGGGTTCACAAGACTGGCGGAGACGACGGCACGGCGAAAGGACCTTGCGATGTCTCTCACCGCCATGGGGCCGGGAACCTGGTTCGGGGAGCAGGACTGCGACCTCGACGCCTTCCGCGCCCTGGTCGACCGGCGCACCGATCCGGGTGACTATCCGCTCGCCGAGGGGGTCGAGCAGGACGTCCTGCTCTACGACAGCGACCGGCTGAGGGCCGCCGACCCGAGGGGCGTGCAGAGCGAATGGGTGCGTGCCCTCATGGACGGGCCCGGCATCGTGGTGCTCAAGCGGGCGTTCCCCGATCTCACCGTGGTGGACCGGGCGAGCGCCGTCTTCAACGCGGTCATCGAGCAGGAGCGGGCGGCGGGCGGTGCCCGCGGCGACCACTTCGCCCGGCCCGGCGCCAACGACCGGGTGTGGAACGCGCTCGACAAGATGGCCGCCCGCGACCCCGAGACGTTCGCCGACTACTACGCCAACGACATGCTGGCGCTGGTCGCCGAGGCCTGGCTCGGTCCCGGCTACCAGCTCACCTCGCAAATCAACCAGGTCAACCCGGGCGGCGCCGCGCAGAGTGTGCACCGCGACTACCACCTCGGATTCCTCACTCAGGACCGGGCCGCCCGCTACCCGGCGCATGTCCACCGCCTCTCGCCCGTGCTGACCCTCCAGGGCGCGGTGGCGCACTGCGACATGCCCGTGGAGTCCGGCCCGACGCTGTACCTGCCGCACTCGCAGAAATTCGGACCGGGCTATCTGGCCTGGCGCAGGCCCGAGTTCGTCGCGTACTTCGCCGAGCACCATGTCCAGCTGCCTCTGGAGAAGGGTGACGCGGCGTTCTTCAACCCCGCCCTCTTCCACGCCGCAGGACACAACCGGTCCACGGACATCAGGCGCATGGCGAACCTGCTGCAGATCTCCTCCGCCTTCGGCCGCGCCATGGAGACGGTCGACCGCGAGACGGTGTCCAACTCGGTCTACCCGGTGCTGCTGCGGCGCAAGGGCGAGGGGGTCGGCGAGGACTGGCTGCGCCGGGTGGTCGCCGCCTGCGCCGAGGGCTACCCCTTCCCCACGAATCTCGACCTGGACCCGCCGGTCGACGGGCTGGCGCCGCCGTCCCAGGCGGACACCGTTTCGCGGGCCCTGTCGCAGGGCTGGAGCCCCGAGCGGCTCGCCCAGGAACTTCGGGCCGGCGCCGAACGCCGCCTGATCTGAAAGGACACAGCGAGCATGGGACTTCTGGAACAGAAGGTCGTCCTCGTCAACGGCGGGAGCCAGGGGGTCGGCGCCGGCATCGTCCGGGCCGCCGTACGCGAGGGCGCGAGCGTCGTCCTCAGCGGGCGGCGGGCCGAGATGGGCGAGAAACTCGCGGCCGAGTCGGGCGCCACCTTCGTGCAGGCGGATCTCGCCGACCCGGCACAGGCCGGCCGCGGCGTGGAGGAGGCCGTGGCGCGTCACGGCCGGATCGACTGCCTCGTGAACGCTGCGGGACTGACCTCGCGCGGCACACTGCTGGACACCACACCGGAGCTGTTCGACGCGCACATCGCGATCAACCTCCGGGCGCCGTTCTTCGCGATGCAGGCGGCCGTGCGGGACATGGTGGCGCGCGAGGCACCCGGCACCATCGTCAACATCATCACCTCCTCGGCCCACGGCGGGCAGCCCTTCCTCGCTCCCTACGTCGCCGCCAAGGCCGGACTCGCCGGTCTGACCCGCAACGCCGCCCATGCGCACCGCTGGGACCGGATCCGGATCAACGGGCTCAACATCGGCTGGACGGACACCGAGGGCGAGGACGCCGTCCAGCGCGCCTTCCACGGCGCCGGCGACGACTGGCGCCGCAAGGCGGCCGAGTCGCAGCCGATGGGCAAGCTGGGCCAGGTCGACGAGATCGCCGACTTCGTCGTCTTCCTGCTGTCCGACCGCAGCGGTGTGGTGACCGGTTCGGTGATCGACTGGGACCAGATCGTCCTCGGTGGACTCGGCTGACGACGCCACCGCACGAACCGCTTCACGCACCGCTTTCCACGATCGATCGGAGCAACATCTCATGCGTATCGGCATCCTGGGCCTCGGCCGCATCGGCGCCTTCCACGCCGCCACCCTCGCCGGACTCGACGCGGTGGAGTCACTGGTGGTCACCGACCCCGTGGCTGCGGCCACCGCCTCGGCGGCGGAGCGCTTCGGGGCGACGGTGGTCGACTCGCCCCAGGCACTCCTGGCCGCCGGTGTCGACGGTGTCGTGATCGCCGCCGCCACGGACGCGCACCCGTCCCTGATCCTCGCCGCGGTCGAGGCGGGCGTCCCCGTCTTCTGCGAGAAGCCCGTGGCGAAGACCGTCGAGGAGTCCCTGACCGTGCTGCGCGCGGTCAGGGACAGCGGCGTCGAGGTGCACATCGGCTACAACCGGCGCTTCGACGCGGGCTGTGTCGCGGCGCGCAAGGCGGCCCTCGCCGACGAACTCGGCAGACTGCACACCGTGCGCTCCACCACCTTGGACCCGGCGCCGCCGCCGGAGGCGTACATCGCCGTCTCCGGTGGCATCTTCCGCGACTGCTCCGTGCACGACTTCGACATCGTGCGCTGGGTGACCGGACGGGAGGTCGCCGAGGTGTACGCGGCCGGCGGCAACCGCGGTGCCGCGTACATCGCGGCCGCCGGCGATGTCGACACCGCCTCGGCGATCCTGACCCTGGACGACGGCACACTGGCCGTGGTCTCCAACTCCCGGCACAACGCGCGCGGTTACGACGTCCGCCTGGAACTGCACGGTATGAAGGACAGCATCGCCGTGGGCCTGGAGGACAAGCTGCCGTTGCGGTCCGTGGAACCCGGCGCGAGGTTCCCGGCCGGTACCCCGCACCACTTCTTCATGGACCGCTTCGCGGACGCCTACCGTGCCGAACTCACCGCCTTCACGGAGGTCGTGGCGGGGCGCACCCCGTCGCCGTGTACCGTTGCCGACGCCATCGAGGCCAGCTGGATCGCCGAGGCCTGCGCGCTCTCGCTGGCGGAGCACCGCCCGGTGCGGATGGACGAGGTTCGGCACGGCATGGATGAGGTGGACGAGGGATGAGCGAGCCGCTGCGGATCGGGATCCTGGGCGCGGCCCGGATCAGTGAACGGGCTCTCGTCTCCCCGGCCCGCGAGGGCGGCCACCGTCTGGTGGCGGTCGCCGCCCGCGACCGGGACCGGGCGCGGGCCTTCGCCGACGCCCACGGCGTGGAGCGGGTCGTGGACTCCTACGCCGATCTCGTCAGCGACCCGGAGGTCGAGGTCGTCTACAACCCGCTCCCCAACGGTCTGCACGGCCCGTGGAACCTCGCGGCGCTGCGCGCGGGCAAGCATGTGCTGAGCGAGAAGCCGTCCGCGAGCAACGCCGAGGAGGCGGCCGAGGTCCGGGAGGCGGCCGCGAAGGCGGGCACCGTCTTCATGGAGGCCTTCCACTACCTCTTCCACCCGGTCAACCAGCGGTTGCACACACTGCTGGCCTCCGGTGAACTCGGTGAGCTGCGGCATGTGGAGACCGTCGTGGCGATGACTCCCCCGCCGGACGACGACGTGCGCTGGTCGTTGCCCCTGGCGGGCGGCGCCATGATGGACCTGGGTTGTTACGGACTGCACGCGCAGCGGATGTTCGCGCCGTGGGCGGGCGGGGCTCCCCGGCTCGTCTCGGCGCGTGGCGGGGACCGCAGCGGCGCTCCCGGGGTCGACGCATGGCTGGACGCGGACCTCGAGTTCCCCGGCGGCGTCACCGGTTCCGCGCGCTGTTCCATGGTGGAGGACGCCTGGCAGGCGACCTGCCGGGTGGTCGGCACCCGGGGTGAGGCAGTCGCCGTCGACTTCGTGCTGCCGCACCAGGACGACCGGGTCGTGGTGCGCACGGAGGCCGGCGAGCGCACGGAGGAACTGGGCCGCAGGTCCTCGTACGCCTACGAGATCGACGCCTTCGCCGCCCGTGTACGGCACGGGGAGCCGCTGCCGATCGACGCGGAGGACGCGCTCGCGACGATGCGGCTCATCGACGAGTGCTACGAGAAGGCGGGATTCGCACCCCGGCCGCGCAGCTGACCGGCGTCACCTGCGCACCCTCGGCATCCCCAGGCCGATCCAGGAGATGATCTCGCGCTGGATCTCGTTGTTGCCACCGCGGAAGGTGAAGATCACGGCCGAACGGTAGCCGCGCTCCAGCTCGCCGTGGAGCACGGCGCCGGCCGATCCCTCCTTCAGCCCTCCCGCGGCGGCCACGATCTCCATGAGCCAGGCGTAGGCGTCGCGGCGGGCCTCGGAGCCGTAGACCTTGACGGCCGAGGCGTCCTGGGGGGTGAGCGTGCCTTCCTGGACTGAGTTCACCATCCGCCAGTTGAGGAGCTTCAGCGCGTCCAGTTTCGTGTGCGTCCGGGCGAGGTGGCGCCTGACCCAGGACAGATCGATCACGCGGCGTCCGTCGGCGAGCTTGGTCTCCATGGCCCAGCGCTGCACGTCGTGCAGGGCGCGGATCGCCATGGTGCCGTGCGCGGCGAGGGTGACGCGCTCGTGGTTGAGCTGGTTGGTGATCAGCCGCCAGCCCTCGTTCTCCTCGCCGACGCGGTGGGAGAGCGGGACCCGGACGTTCTCGTAGTAGCTCGCGGTGGTGTCGTGCGAGGCCAGCGTGCGGATGAGCGTGCAGGAGTAGCCGGGGTCGGAGGTCGGCACCAGGAGCATGGTGATGCCCTTGTGCAAAGGGGCACCGGGATCCGTGCGCACGGCGAGCCACACCCAGTCGGCGGTGTCGCCGTTGGTGGTCCAGATCTTCTGCCCGTCGACGACGTAGTTCCCCTCGCCGTCGCGTACCGCGCGCGTCTTCAGGGACGCCAGGTCGGTGCCCGCGTCCGGCTCGCTGTAGCCGATCGCGAAGTCGATCTCACCGGAGAGGATCTTCGGCAGGAAGAACGTCTTCTGCTGTTCCGTGCCGAACCGCATGATCGTCGGCCCGACGGTGTTGAGGGCCATCAACGGCAGCGGGACGCCCGCCTGGGCCGCCTCGTCGAAGAAGATGAACTGCTCCATCGGCGTCAGCCCGCGCCCCCCGTACTCCTCCGGCCAGCCCACGCCGACCCAGCCGTCGGTGCCCAGGCGGCGGATGGTGTCGCGGTAGAAGCGCTTCTGGGTCGCGGGATCGGCGTACCGGGCGTAGGCGTTGTCCGGCACCAGCCGGGCGAAGTAGCCGCGCAGTTCGGTGCGCAACCGCTGCTGCTCGGGCGTGTAGTCGAGATGCACGGCGCCTCCAGGTTCCCCAAGCCGGTCCTGACGGCGCACGCCGTAGAACGTGTTTCAGAAATTGGGAATGGCGATGAACGGGGAGGACCGCCGGCCGTGCGCCGGGCGGTCGGTGCAGGAGCCGTCGCCGGATCCGTCAGCTCAGGGTCCGGAGGAAATCACTGCAGGCCCGGGCGCAGGCGCGGCACGCACGGGCGGCCTCCGCGCCGCCGGGGTCCATATCGAACACGTGCGCGCACTCCAGACAGGCAAGCCGGCACCACTCCACCTGACCGCGGACGGCGTTCTCGTCCTGCCGCTCCTGCTCGGAGAGCACCCGGCAGGTGGCGTCGCACACCTCCGCGCACATGATGCCCTTGCGCCGCAGCAGTTCCTGGTCGTGGGTCCCGTCCGGTTCCGCGAGGCTCGCTCGCAGGGCGCACACCCGCGCGCACTGGGTGCACGACTGCGCGCATGCGAAGCGGTCCTCCAGGAAGCGGTAGACCTCCTGTTGGGATGTCGTCGTCACGGGATGCGGGTAGCCGGGGCGGAGCATGTCAAACCCGGCGCGGCCGGGGAACGGCCGGACCCGCACCGGACCGCCCGACCGGCCCACGAGGCGGTCCCCGCGTGCGGTCCGGGCGATCCGGTTCGTCACCGGCCCCAGGGGCACCCACGCCGGATGACTACTGCATCGCTCGAGACCGCCTCGGACAGCGACCCGCTGCTCCGGATCGGACCGTTCGTGGCGGGCGTGATCGTGGTGGCTGATCGGCGCCTTCTGGCTGGGTGCGCGCATCCGCGGCCGCGAACCCGCCCCGCCCCGTCCCGAGGAACAGCCGCGGCTTCCCGAGGGCGGCCCGGTCCTGGAGAACCGCGAACCCGAGGAGATTCCGAGGAAGGGTCGCCGTCTGACCCCCCACAGGCAGAAGGCGCACGGCAACCTCGGCTCGCGTCCGAGCCCCTCGGCACGGCGCCGTCGCTGGGACGGCTCGTTCGGCGGGAGCGGGACCGGCGGCGGCCGGCCGCTGTGAGGCCCTCGGCCGGGAGGCCGCACGGCTGCCACGCGTCCGGCGTGCCGCGAGCCGCACCCGCGCGGCGCCCGTCAGCGCTTCCCCGTGCCCATCGTGTGCGAGGCGATCAGATCGGGCGTGAGATAGGCGTCGGTCCGCTCGAAGTCCTTGAGCGTGGCGGGACGCTCCGCCTGGAAACCGGTCCGGACGAAGTCGTAGCCCGCCAGCGCGTTGAGCGTCCAGTTCGTCAGGGTGCGCAGGCGGGCCGGAGCCGTGCGCAGTGCCGCGAGATGGTAACCGCGTGCGACGGCCTGTGCGGGGACGCCGGTGAGATCGACACCGAGGGGCTTGGACACCGCATCCGCGCTCCCGAGGTCCACGACCAGCCCCAGATCCCGGTGCCGGTAGGGACTCAGCGGCATCCCGTGCAGCGCCGCCGCGACGTTCTTCGCGGCGTTCCACCCCTGGCGCATGGCGTGCTGGGCCGTAGGCGGGCAGAGTGCTCCGTGGTCCTTGGCGAGATCGGGCACGGCGGCGGCGTCGCCCAGCGCGAACACCCCGTCGAGGCCGGGCACGCGCAGATCAGGCCGGACCACCAGCCGCCCCCGGTCGGTCTCCGCGTCCAGCGTGGCGATCAGCGGGCTGGGGGCGACCCCCGCCGTCCAGATGAGGGTGTGGCAGGGCAGCTCGCGGCCGTCGGTGAAGGTCACGGTGTTCTCCGTGGCTTTCGCGACCGAGACCCCCAGGGAGATGTTCAGCCCCCGCCGCCGCAGCACGGTGAGCGCCTTGGCGCCGAGCCGGTCGCCCAGTTCGGGCATGAGCTTGGGCGCGATGTCGATCAGGTGCCATTTGATGAGCGAGGGGTCGAGGCCCGGGTAGCGCTTGACGGCGGCCGCGGTGAGGTGGTGCAGATAGGCCGCGGTCTCGGTACCGGCGTAGCCACCGCCGACCACTACGAACTGCAGTCGTGTCTCGCGCTCGGCACGGTCGGAACTGGCCGCCGCGAGGTCGAGCTGGGAGATGACGTGATCGCGCACCCAGGCCGCCTCGGCCAGCGTCTTCATGCCCACCGCGTGGCGGTCCACCCCCGGGATGTCGAACTGGCGGGTCACACTGCCAGGGGTCAGCACCAGATAGTCGTAGTGCTCGACGGTCATCTCGCCGTTGATCTTCCTGACCACCACGGCCTTGGCGCCGGGATCGACGCCGACGGCGCCGCCGGGCACGATGACCGTGCGGCGCAGCAGCCGGCGCAACGAGACCGCGACCGACTGCGGGGTGAGGATCCCGGCGGCGACGTGCGGCAGCAGGGGCAGATAGAGCTGGTGGTCGTAGGGGGTGACGAGCCTCAGCGAAGCCTCCGCGGGCTTGAGGATGTGCTCCAGTTTGCGCGCGGTCTCCATCCCGGCGAATCCGCCACCGACGATCAGGATCCGGGGCACGGCCATGGCAGGTCCCTCCAGACGGAGACGTCGACGCCTGCCACGCTAGGGAACACGGCCCACGACCGCATCCGCACCGGCCGGGGCCCCACGACCGCCGTCCGGGCCGCCCGCCGCGAGCGCGCGGCCCGGACCGGACCGTGGTCGGCGATGCTGCCCGGTGCGCCGCAGGACGGAGTCGTCCGGGTCGCGCCGGTGCTGCGCGACCGCGGTGCTCTGCGACGCCGGGTCGTGCGCGCGGTGGCCGCGGGTGGCTCGGCCGCTGTGTTCGTACGCCTCCGGAATCCCGAACTCCGCCCGGAACGCCACCGGTTCTTCCGGCGTGATGCCGAAGAAGCGGGTGCCGAGGCCCCCGTCGACCGCGGTGTGCGGCAGGCGCAGGGCGAACCCCCCGGCGCCGAAGCACCGGGACGCGTGTGACCAAGAACGTCCACCCACGTGACCATCGCGCCGCGAGCGCCGATACTTCCAACAGTGCACTGTCGACACCGCCCATTCGAATGAAACGCCTGCCTGACGGCCTGTCGGTGGCGCCGGCCGCCGACCGGCGCCCAACCACCGCGGGCCGCTGCCCGCCGCCACGGACCGCCGAGACCGAAACCGCACCCACCATCGACTCCGACCGAGGAATCAGCAGGTCGGGGGCCACTGCCAGGCTCACCAGGAGGTACCCGTGAAGATGTTGATCAACGTCCCGGAAACGGTGGTCGCGGACGCGCTACGGGGCATGGCGGCCGCGCATCCCGAGCTGATCGTCGACGTGGAGAACCGGGTGATCGTGCGCCGCGACGCTCCGATCCCCGGTCAGGTGGCCATCGTGTCGGGCGGCGGCTCCGGGCACGAGCCGCTGCACGGCGGCTTCGTCGGGCCGGGAATGCTGTCGGCGGCCTGTCCCGGCGAGGTGTTCACCTCTCCGGTGCCCGACCAGATGGTGCGCGCGGCGGCGGCCGTGGACAGTGGCGCGGGCGTGCTGCTGATCGTCAAGAACTACACCGGTGACGTGCTGAACTTCGACATGGCGGCCGAGCTCGCCGAGGACGAGGGCATCCAGGTGGCGAAGGTCCTGGTGAACGAGGACGTCGCCGTCACCGACAGCCTCTACACCGCGGGCCGGCGTGGCACCGGGGGCACTCTCTTCGTGGAGAAGATCGCGGGCGCGGCGGCGGACGAGGGGCAGCCCCTGGAGCGTGTGGAGGCCGTCGCCCGGCAGGTCAACGAGAACTCCCGCAGCTTCGGTGTCGCCCTCAGCGCGGGCACCACCCCGGCGAAGGGCACCCCCACCTTCGATCTCCCGCCGGGTGAGCTGGAGTTGGGCATCGGCATCCACGGCGAGCCGGGGCGTGAGCGGCGGCCGATGATGACTTCCCGTGAGATCGCCGACTTCTCGGTGAACGCCGTCCTTGACGACCTCCAGCCGCGTAACCCCGTGCTGGTCCTGGTCAACGGGATGGGCGGGACGCCTCTTCTCGAGCTGTACGGGTACAACGCGGAGGTGCAGCGGGTACTCGCCGAGCGGGGTGTCCCGGTGGCCCGCACACTGGTCGGCAACTACGTCACGTCCCTGGACATGGCCGGCGCGTCGGTCAGTCTGTGCCAGGTCGACGAGGAGCTGCTGCGGCTGTGGGACGCTCCGGTCAGCACCGCGGCGCTGCGCTGGGGCAGGTGAGTGCGGTCAACGTCCCTACCACGCAAGGAGATCCAGTGCTCGACGCCGACTTCTTCCGCCGCTGGATGACGGCGGCCGCCGCATCCGTCGACCGCGAGGCGGAACGGCTCACCGCGCTCGACTCACCCATCGGCGACGCCGACCACGGCAGCAACCTGCAACGCGGCTTCCGCGTGGTCGCGGCCACATTGGAGAAGGAGTCGCCGGACACCCCCGGCGAGATCCTCCAACTCGCGGGCCGGCAGCTCATCTCGACGGTCGGAGGCGCGTCCGGTCCGCTCTACGGAACTCTGCTGCGCCGCACCGGCAAGACCCTCGGGGACGCTGCCGAGGTCAGCCGGGAGCAGTTGGCACAGGCGCTGCGAGCGGGTGTGGAGGCGCTCATGGCACTGGGGGGTGCGGCACCCGGCGACAAGACCATGGTCGACACGCTGGTGCCGGCGGTGGAGGCCCTCGGTACCTCGTTCGAGGCGGCGCGCGCCGCCGCCGAGGAGGGCGCGGTCGCGACGACGCCGCTGCAGGCCCGCAAGGGCCGCGCCAGCTATCTGGGCGAGCGCAGCATCGGGCACCAGGACCCCGGTGCCACCTCGTCGGCCCTGCTGATCGCCGCACTCGTGGAGGCCGCAGGTGAGTGAGGCCCCCGCGAAGCTGGTGGGCATCGTGCTCGTCTCGCACAGTGCCGCCGTCGCCGAGTCGGTCGCCGACCTGGCCAGAGGGCTGACCGGCGGCGGCACGACGGCGCCGGTCGCCCCGGCGGGCGGTACGGCCGACGGTGGGCTCGGTACGAGCGCCGAGCTGGTGAGCGCGGCGGCGGCCGCGGTGGACCGGGGCGCGGGGGTCGCCGTGCTCATGGACCTGGGCAGCGCCGTCCTGACCGTGAAGGCGCTGCTCGCGGAGGGCGACGAACTCCCGGAGAACACCCGGCTGATCGACGCGCCCTTCGTCGAGGGCGCCGTCGCCGCCGTGGTCACGGCGTCTGCGGGCGCGGATCTGGCCGCGGTGGAGGCGGCGGCAACGGAGGCGTACACCTACCGCAAGGAGTGACGGCGCTCCGGGGAACAGCAGCCGCCCGGTACGGCCCGCTCGCCGGGCGGCCGAGCGGCCGGTGCGCCCATCGGGCCCGGCCGCTCGGCCGCATTCGCCGGCGCGGGATCTGCGACGACAGCGGTCCGCGCCGTCGACCCGAACTGCCTTGACGAGAAAGCGAGTTCACACCGAGTCCGGCACCAGCATACGTAGCTCGGCGGTATGCCGGTCACCATCACCCCTCCCTCTTGATGCGACCACGTCACCCATGGCATACAGGTACAGACCAATCCTGTCGAGGGGAGGCACCCCGTGCGACGCGCTCCCGTGCCGGTGATCTGCGGTTCGGTTCTGCTGCTGGCGTCCTGCGCCTGGGGCGGCGGACACGACGACGGCGGAGGCGTTCCCCCGGCTCCCATGGGTGTGACCGCGGTGGCGGGCAGCGCGACCAGCGTGCACGTGATGTGGAACCGGGTGGAGGGCGGTCCGGACGTCGCCTCCTACGAGGTGTACCGCAGCGGCGCCAAGGTGAAGGAGGTCCGGGCCGGCGAGCACATGGTGGACGTCGTCCGGCTCGCGCCCTCGACGTCGTACGTCTTCACGGTCCGGGCCCGGAGCACCGACGGCGCGCTCGGTCCGGCGAGCCGGGAGGTCCACGCCACCACTCCTGCCGCCGTCGCCGCCGACGAACGGGCCCCGTCCCGCCCGGGGCACCCGACCGGAAAGACCGTGGGGAACCGGGCGGTACAACTGGCCTGGGCGCGCTCGACGGACGACCGGGGCGTGGCGTCGTACGACATCTACCAGGGCGATTCGAAGATCCACAGTGTGAGCGGCGGGCAGACGGCGACCGTGGTCACCGGTCTGCGGCCCGGAACCCGTTACTCGTTCACCGTCCGGGCCCGGGACGCCGCCGACAACCTCTCGGCGGCGAGCCCTGCGGTGGCGCTGACCACTCCGCATGGTTCCGGCGACGCGCAGGGGACCGCGCCGACCCGGTTCCGAGCCACCACCCACCGGGCCGACGGGGCGTACTACCTGGATCTCGCATGGGTCGCGCCGGACGTGGACGGTGTCGTCACCGAGTACCGGATACACCTCGACGGGCAACCCGCCACCTCGCTCGTCTGGGGCGGCACGGTCCCGCGTTCGACGGCCACCTACAGCTTCTACGTGGGCCGGGACGCCGGGGTCACCCACCGGGTGCGGATCCAGGCGAAGTTGCCGGACGGCACCTGGGGCGGTCTCTCGGCGGAACGGACCGTGACGACGGGCCGTTGAGTCCCCGCGCCGGCTCAGGCGCTCCCGGGCGGCCCTTCCTGGGCGGGCAGCGTGCCGAAATCCTCGAGCGCTTGGGTCAGCCAGTGGATCCAGAACGTCTCCAGGTCGATGCCCGCCCGCAGCACAAGGTACTGAAGACGGTCCTGCACCGAGTCCTTGCCGGCCCCGAAGTCCCGCTCCTCGATCTCCCGGTACTCGGCCAACTGCTTCTGGTGCAGGGTGAGATGGCGGCGCAGGTCCGCCTCGATGCCCTCGGTGCCGACGACGGCGGCGGCCCGCAGCCGCAGCAGCAGCACGTCGCGCTGGGGCTTGGGGTCCTGCGACGCCGCGGTCCAGCGGGCGAGCTCGGCGCGGCCCGCGGGCAGGACCTCGTAGGACTTCTTCTGCCCGCGGGCCGGCTGCTCGGCGGGCAGGGCGCGGATGAGGCCCTCGCCCTCCAGCCGTCCCAGTTCACGGTAGATCTGCTGGTGGGTGGCCGACCAGAAGTAGCCGATCGACCGATCGAAGCGCCGGGTCAGTTCGAGTCCCGACGACGGCTTCTCCAGCAGTGCGGTCAGGATCGCGTGCGGGAGTGACATGCACCCATCCTAAGGACGGCGTTCGGGACCTAGAACGCCGCGGCCAGCTCGGTGCCCTGCTTGATCGCACGCTTGGCGTCCAGCTCGGCCGCCACGTCGGCCCCGCCGATCAGGTGCGGCGTCCGGCCCGCGGCCACCAGTTCCTCGTACAGGTCCCGGCGCGGCTCCTGTCCGGTGCACAGGACGATCGTGTCGACCTCCAGGAGCCGGCTCTCGCCGTCCACCGTGAGATGCAGACCGGCGTCGTCGATCCGGTCGTAGGTCACGCCCGGCACCATGGTCACGCCGCGGTGCTTCAGCTCCGTGCGGTGGATCCAGCCGGTGGTCCTGCCGAGTCCCGCGCCGACCTTCGAGGTCTTGCGCTGCAGGAGGTGGACGGTGCGCGGCGGGGCGGGACGCTCGGGTGCGGTCAGGCCCCCGGGGGCGCGGTAGTCCATGTCGACGCCCCAGTGCCGGAAGTACGTCGCCGGGTCCTCGCTCGCCTTGTCACCGCCGTCGGTGAGGTATTCGGCCACGTCGAAGCCGATGCCGCCGGCCCCGAGGACGGCGACCCGATCACCCACGCGGGCGCCGTCGCGCAGCACGTCGAGGTAGCCCAGCACCCTGGGATGGTCGATGCCGGGAATCTGGGGGGTACGCGGGACGACACCGGTCGCGACGACGACCTCGTCGTGGTCGGCGAGGTCGCCCGCGGCGACACGGGTGTTCAGCCGGACGTCCACGCCATGCTGTCGGAGCTGGGTACGGAAGTAGCGGATCGTCTCGTCGAACTCCTGCTTGCCCGGGACCTTGCGGGCGATGTTCAGCTGACCGCCGATGTCGTCGGCCGCGTCGTAGAGCGTGACGTCGTGCCCCCGCTCGGCGGCGGAGACGGCACAGGCGAGTCCGGCGGGGCCCGCGCCGACGACCGCGACCTTCTTGCGCAGCCGCGTCGGGGAGAGGACCAGTTCGGTCTCGTGGCAGGCCCGTGGGTTGACCAGGCAGGAGGTGATCTGCCCGCTGAAGGTGTGGTCGAGACAGGCCTGGTTGCAGCCGATGCAGGTGTTGATCGTCTCGGGGCGCCCGGCCTCGGCCTTGGCGACGAACTCCGGGTCGGCCAGCATCGGGCGGGCCAGGGACACCATGTCGGCGTGGCCCTCGGCGAGCAACTGTTCCGCCAGCTCGGGGGTGTTGATGCGGTTGGTCGTCACGAGCGGGACGGAGACGGCGCCCATGACCTTCTTGGTCACCCAGGTGTAAGCGCCGCGCGGCACCGAAGTCGCGATGGTCGGGATGCGCGCCTCGTGCCAGCCGATGCCGGTGTTGATGATGGTCGCCCCCGCGGCCTCCACCGCCTTGGCGAGCGTGACGACCTCTTCGAGCGTCGAGCCGCCGGGCACGAGGTCCAGCATGGACAGCCGGTAGACGATGATGAAGTCCTCGCCGACCGCCGCCCGGACCCGTCGCACGATCTCGACCGGGAAACGCATCCGGTTCTCGTACGAGCCGCCCCAGCCGTCCTCGCGCCGGTTGGTGTGGGCCGCGATGAACTCGTTGATGAGGTAGCCCTCGGAGCCCATGATCTCGACGCCGTCGTACCCGGCCCGGCGGGCCAGACGGGCGGCCCGCACATAGTCCTCGATCGTCTGCTCCACCTCGGCCCCGGTCAGCGCGTGCGGCACGAACGGGCTGATCGGGGCCTGGAGCGCGCTGGGCGCCACGAGGTCCTGGTGGTATGCGTACCGGCCGAAGTGCAGGAGCTGCATCGCGATCCGGCCGCCCTCGCGGTGCACGGCCTCGGTGACGACGGAGTGCTGCTCGGCCTCCGCCTCGGTGGTGAGCTTGGCGCCGCCCTCGTAGGGGCGTCCGGCCTCGTTGGGGGCGATGCCTCCGGTGACGATGAGCCCCACGCCTCCGCGGGCCCGGGCGGCGTAGAACGCGGCCATACGCTCGAAGCCGCGCTCGGCCTCCTCCAGGCCCACGTGCATCGAGCCCATCAGCACACGGTTGGGCAGCGTGGTGAAGCCGAGGTCGAGCGGGGTCAGCAGATGCGGGTAGCGGCTCATCGGGGCCCTCCGTACGGCGTGTGGTGAATCCGTTGTAAACGACCGCGCCCCGGTTGTGCAACTAGTTGCACAACCCTGAGGATGTGACCTTCACCGGCCCGGCCGCGCACCCGCGCTACCGGCGGGTGCCGATCAGCACGTTGGCGCCCAGCTCCGCCGAGACGGCCAGCCGGACGTCCAGACCGCCACGCGTGAACGCCTCGCAGGCACCGGGCACTTGGCGTTCACTCGTCTCCACCAGGACAAGCCCGCCGGGGGCCAGCCATCGCCACGCCTCGGCGGTGACCCGGCGCAGGACGTCCAGACCGTCGAGACCGCCGTCGAGGGCGGCCAGGGGCTCGTGGTCGCGGGCCTCGGACGGCAGCAGGGGGACCTCGTCCGTGGGCACATAGGGGACGTTGGCCGCCAGGATGTCGACACGGCCGCGCAGTTCCTCGGGAAGGGCGGCGAACAGGTCGCCCTGGTGCACCCGGCCGCCGTACGCGGCGACGTTGCGGCGGGCGCAGCGCACCGCGGCCGCATCGATGTCGGCGGCGTGCAGTTCGGGTCCGTCGAGCGCCGCGGCGAGGGCGGCGCCCACCGCGCCCGAGCCGCAGCACAGATCCACGACGACGCGGGCGTGCCGCCCGAGGGCCACCGCCCGGGAGACGAGGAACTCGGTGCGCCGGCGGGGCACGAAGACCCCTGGTTCCACGGTGACGCGCAGACCGTGGAAGTCGGCCCAGCCCAGGACCTGTTCCAGGGGCAGGCCCTCCACGCGCCGCTCGACCATGGCGGCGGCCTCTTCGGGCGTACGGGCGGTGGACAGGATCAGCTGCGCCTCGTCCTCGGCGAAGACACAGCCGGCGGTACGCAGCGCGGAGACGACGTCGGAGAGTGAAAGCGATGGCATGGAGCCGAGAAGCCTTCCGGTTGACCGAAGGGCGCCCTCGTGTGATCTACCGGCGCCGATCCACGCCGTCGTGAGGGGAGAGCACCCGAGCTGACACAGCGGTAATGGGGCTCACCTCCCTCGGTACGCACGGCCGGGGCGATCCACGGCCGGAGCGCTCACCCTAGCAGGAGGTCCGCGCGCCGAAGATCTCGCCGGGAGGGCCGGCTCCCTCGGCCGCACCTTCAAGTTGTACGGTGCAACCATACGTGCGAGGAGGTGGGAGTGCCGTGACGACAGCCGAGCGGTCCGCCGGGACCACCGCGGAGCGCGCCCCCGCTGCCCGGGCGGCGGTCGAGACCATCAACCGCGAGTTGACCGCGTTCGCCCGCCGCGCCCGAGCCACGGCCGGGCGGATGCATCCGCAGCTGTCGCTCGTCTCGTACACCCTGCTCGGACATCTGGAGCAGAGCGGCGGCTGCAGCGCGACCGACCTGGCCGCCCACTACGGGCTGGACAAGTCCACGGTGAGCCGGCAGGTGGCGGCGCTGGAGCGGGCCGGGCTGATCGGGCGGCGGCTCGATGCGGACGACCACCGGGTGCAGGTGCTGTATCCGACCGAGGCGGGCAGCGAGATCCTCGCCACGGTCGACGAGAGCCGGCGCAGGGCGTTCCAGGAGCGGCTGACGGGCTGGTCGGAGGCCGACCTGGAACGCTTCGCGGCGTATCTGCTGCGGTACAACGCGGCGGCGGCCGCGACTCCGGTCACGCCGGCCACCGACTGACGACCGGCCGGCGCACCGTCAGATCCCGACGGTCTGCTCGTCCCCCGCGCGCTGCGGAACCCGCGCCGCGAGGAACCTCGTGGTGCGGCGCAGCCGGAAGCCGAGGGACTCGTAGAGCCGGATGGCGTTGGTGTTCTCCGCAGCGGTGTGCAGGAACGGCGTCTCGCCCCGTTCGCGGATGCCGTGCGCGACCGCCAGGATCAGCCGGGTGGCGAGGCCCTGGCCCCGGAAGGCGGGATCGGTGCACACGGCGCTGATCTCGGTCCAGCCCGGCGGGTGCAGCCGCTCGCCCGCCATGGCGATCAGCTCGCCGTCCCGGCGGATGCCCAGGTAGGTCCCCAGCTCGACGGTGCGCGGCAGGAACGGTCCGGGCCGGGTGCGCTCGACCAGGTCCAGCATCTCCGGCACGTCGGCGTGGGTGAGCCGTACGGCCTCGGCGTCGGGCGCGGCGGCCAGGCCGTCGTCGACGAGTTGCACACCGTCCAGGGCGAAGGTGACCTCCCACCCCTCGGGGACCTGACCGCCGAAGCCCGGGATCGGGGCCTCGGCTCCCGGACCGGCGAGCGCCGCGAGGTCGGCCCAGTCGTCGGCGCCGGGCTCGTCGGGCAGTCCCACCCACGGCGACACGTCCAGGGGGTAGCGCAGAACGCGGCCCCGGCGCTCGGCGAAGTGGGCATGCGGTCCGGTCAGCGAGGTGAGTGCGGGGTTGTCGAGGACGTGCCGCCCGGCGCTCATGCGCCCACCTCGATCACGATCTTGCCCCGGGCGTGGCCGCCCTCGACCGCGCGGAGGGCGTCCCCGGCCCGTTCGAGCGGGAAGGTCTCGGTCACGCGGGGATCGAGGTCTCCGTGCTCCACCAGGCGGGCGACCTCGTCGAGCACGGCGGCCGTACGGGCGCGGACCACACGTGACCCGCCGAGCCGCTCGACGTCCTGGGGCGACGCTCCGGCGGTGATCAGCTTCGAGCGGTCGGCGAGCAGGGTCGCCGCCTCGGTCAGCACGTCGCCGCCGACGAGATCGTAGACGCCGTCGATGCCGCCCGGCGCGGCCGCCCGCACCCGGGCGGCCAGGTCCGGTCCCGACGGGACGTGCACGGCGCCGAGGCCTTCGACGAAGTCCTTCTTGCCCTCACCGGCCGTGCCGACGACGCTCAGGCCGAAGGCGCGGGCAAGCTGGACCGCGGCGACACCGACTCCCCCGCCCGCGCCGGTGATCAGCACGGTCGAGCCCGCGGGCAGATCCAGGCCGCGGATCCCGTCGTAGGCCGTGGCGGCCGCGACGGGCAGCACAGCCGCGTCCGTGAAGGACAGGCCGTCCGGCACATGCGCGGTCACCGCCGCGGGCAGCACGGCGTACTCGGCGTAGCCGCCGGCCACGGTGTTGCCGAAGACGGCGTCCCCGACCGCGAAGCCGGTCACGCCCTCGCCGACCTCCTCCACCACGCCCGCGGCCTCGCTGCCGAACACGACGGGGAACTCGGGCGTGCCCGTATCGCCGGGACGCCGGAAGCCCGAGCGCAGCTTCCAGTCGATCGGGTTGACACCCGCCGCACGCACGGCGACCAGAAGCTCCCCGCGGCCCGGGGCCGGTCGGTCCACGTCGATGAACGCCTCGGTCCCGGGGCCGCCGTACCGCGTGTACGCGTACGCCTTGGGCATGTCCAGCCTCACTCTCCCTCGCTGCTCGCCGGACCCACCGCCGCTGACGCCACCGGTTCCGGCCACTACACCGCAAGGAAGATCACCCGCCGGCTATTCCCGGGCGGGCGCGGAGTTCATGCACTCGCAATGATCGCGTCCGGTGGGGTGGCGGGGGCGCACCGGGCGAGCGCGTACCGTTGTATGCGTACGCATCGATCACGCACGAACCGGCCCTGCCGTACCGGCGGCCTGGAGGCACCACCCCCCATGAACGTCACCCGAGGCTTCACCGGGCGCCCGCGGGTCCCCGATCCCGGGCTGCCACCCGGCCAGTACGACGCGCGCGACGACTGGCCCGTACTGTCCGCCGAGGTGACGCCGGACCTGGACGCCGCCGACTGGACCCTGCGGATCGACGGTCTGGTGGCCGAGCCCCGCACCTGGAACTGGGAGGAGGCGCGTGCCCTGCCCGCGTCGACCTACGAGGGCGACGTCCACTGCGTGACCGGCTGGTCGAAGTTCGGGACACGGTTCCGCGGGGTCTCCCTGGATGTGTTCCTGGACCTCGTCGGACCCGGGTCCACCGCGACACACGCCGTCGCGTACTCCCACACCGGCTACACCAGCAGCCTGCCACTGGCCGATCTGAGCGGCGGACGCGCCTGGATCGCCTTCGAGTACGAGGGCCGCCCGCTGCCCGCCGAGCACGGTGGTCCCGCCCGGCTCCTCGTGCCCCACCTGTACTTCTGGAAGAGCGCCAAATGGATCGCCGGCCTCAGGATCCTCGACCACGACGAGCCGGGTTTCTGGGAGCAGAACGGCTACCACGCACGGGGCAACCCCTGGCAGGAGCAGCGGTACTCCGGTGACTGAGACGACCCTGGGCCCCGGGCCGTTCGTGCCGCCCACGCGCTTCGCCGTACCCGGTCGGATCGCCGTGGGCGGCGACGCGGCGTCCGCGTGGCGGACGGCGACGCTGACCGTGATCCGCCGGGAGACTCCGCACGCGGCCACCTTCCGCTTCGCGGTTCCCGGGTGGGCGGGGCATCTGCCGGGACAGCATCTGCTGCTGCGGCTGACCGCCCGGGACGGCTATGTGGCGCAGCGCCACTATTCGATCGCGTCACCGCCCGACGACGCCGGGCACATCGAACTGACCCTGGACCGTGTCGAGGGCGGTGAGGTCTCCGGCTGGTTCCACACGGTGGCGAGGCCGGGAGACACCGTCGAGGTGCGGGGCCCGCTGAGCGGCTTCTTCGCCTGGCCCGGCAACCGGCCTGCGCTGCTGGTCGGCGCGGGCTCCGGTGTCGTCCCGCTGATGTCGATGGTGCGCCACCACCGGTCGCGCGGTCTCCGGGTGCCCCTGCGGCTTCTCGTCTCGGCGCGGGGGCCGCGAGAGTTGATCTACGCGGACGAGTACGGGGCCGAGACCACGCCCGTCTTCACCCGCGGCGCCCCCGCGGGTGTACCCGTGGGCCGCATGTCGGCCGCCCATGTTGCGCCGCTGGTCGCCGATGCGCCGCCCGGCGGGTGGGAGGCCTATGTGTGCGGCTCGAACGGCTTCGCGGAGCACGCTTCCCGGCTGCTCGTCGAGGCGGGGCAGCCGGTGGACCGCATCCGTATCGAACGCTTCGGCTGACCCCCGGTCCCGGGTTTCGGGGCCGGATGGCCGGGAACGTCGCCCGAGAGGAGAATCTGGATAAAAGCCGTTTCATGCCGGAAGCGTCGCGCTCCCCGTGGGCACACGGCCATGAGTACTCGCCGCCCGGTTCTGTGCGGGTGGCGGGCGGGTGGCGCGACAGGGGTGGTGCGGTGCTTGGCCGAGGGGGTCCTTCTCGTGGCCGGGAAGGCGCGCGGCTTCCACACCTGTCCCGCGCGGCAGAGGTCTCGGCCCGTCCACGAGCGGGACGTGGCGGCAAGGAGGTCGAGATGCGAACCCGGGTGCGCGGCTGGCGTTGGCGGCGCAATCCGCTGCGCCGCAGGTCGGATGTGGTCGAGGCGTGGACTGCCGCGCTCCTCACCGTTCTGCTGTGCTTCGGCGCCCCGCTCGCCGGTGCGGCCGCGGGTCTGTGGGCCTACGGCACCGCGCACACGACTCAGCTGACCCAGCGCGCCGAGCGCCATCAGGTGTCCGCGGTACTCCTCGAGGACGCCCCGTCCGAGGTGCCTTCGGCGCAGGGCGGCAAGCAGCCCCAGTACCGGGTGAAGGTGCGCTGGACCGAGCCGGACAAGGGCACACGGACCGCGGTCGCGCCGGTCCCGGCGGGCTCGCTGCGCGGCGACCGGGCGGATGTGTGGCTGGACGCGAGGGACCGGAGCGTCGCCGCCCCGCCGAGCGACACCGCGGTGTGGCAGCACGCCCTGACGACGGGGGTGTGGGCCGGGGCCGGAGCGGCCGGGGCGGTCCTGCTGGCCCGTGCCGTGATCCGCCGGATCGCCCAGCGGCACCGCATGGCGGAATGGGAGGCCGAGTGGGCCCGTACAGGTCCGGAGTGGGGGCGGCGCACGGCGTGACGGGCGGGCCCTCCCGTGCAGTGGGGCAGACGCCAGAGGGGTCTGGCGGGCCCGGAACGGCCACCGTACGGTGTGATCATCCGCATGCCCGACGCCAGGGGGTCCTTCATGGCCTTGTTCGATCTGCCGATCGACGAACTCCGCACGTACCGCAGCGCCTCCGTCGAGCCGTCGGACTTCGACGCGTTCTGGGCGAAGACGCTGCAGGAGACCCGTGAGCACGACCTCGACGCCCGCTTCGAACCGGTCGACACGGGTCTGCGGACGGTCCAGGTCCATGACGTGACGTTCGCCGGGTTCGGCGGCCATCCCGTCAAGGGCTGGCTCACCGTGCCGTCGTCCGTGGACGGACCGCTGCCCACGGTCGTGGAGTACATCGGCTACGGCGGCGGACGCGCCCTTCCGCACACGCACCTGCTGTGGGCGTCGGCGGGCTTCGCGCACTTCGTCATGGACACCCGGGGCCAGGGCAGCGCGTGGGGCGGCGGCGAGACCCCGGACCCGGTGGGCAGTGCTCCCGCGTTCCCCGGGTTCATGACGCGTGGGGTCGACGACCCCGAGACGTACTACTACCGGCGGCTGTTCACGGACGGGGTCCGGGCCGTCGAGGCGGCCCGCTCGCATCCCCTGACCGACGCCTCCCGCACGGCGGCCATCGGCACCAGCCAGGGCGGCGGCATCACGATCGCGGTCGGTGGCCTCGTACCGGATCTGGCGGCGGTGGCGCCGGACGTGCCGTTCCTGTGCGACTTCCCGCGCGCCACGAGGCTCACGGACCGCAATCCCTACCGTGAGATCGGCAACTACCTCCAGACGCATCGCGGCCGTACCGAGCGGGTCATGCGCACGCTGTCGTACTTCGACGGCGTGCACTTCGCCGCGCGAGGCCGGGCCCCCGCACTGTTCTCGGCCGCGCTGGAGGACCAGACGTGTCCCCCGTCCACGGTGTTCGCCGCGTTCAACGCCTGGGCGCACGACGACAAGAAGATCGAGGTGTACGACTTCAACGACCATGAGGGCGGCGGTCCGTACCAGGAAGCCGTCAAGCTGCGCTGGCTGCCGGCCCGTCTCTGACGGGCCGTGGGCAACGGCGGGCACCGTGCCGACGGCCGCTTCATGCGCCCGTCGGCCGAGCCGTGCCGTCGTCACCCGGCCGCTCCGAAGGGCTGATCGGGGCGGACATCTCCCACCGAGCACGCGGCGGGCGCGCGCTCCGGGCCGCGGACCGGGGTCCTTGCGCGCGGGTCGCTCCACCGTGCACACCGCGGCCGCATGGCGGCGCCGGCATCCTCCGGATGCAGAGCGCACCCGGCTGCCCTAGCGTCTTTGCCATGCCCGAGTCCGAGGCGCACGACACCGGTGGCCACGGAGCCCACCGGCGGCCTCCGACACGGGCCGAGCGCTGGGAGGCGGCCAGGCGCTCCCCGTACCTGCCCGCGACGGTCCTCGTGTTCATCATCGCGGTGGTGGCGGGTCTCTTCGCGTGGTCGTACACCTATGCCTTCTCCGATCCCGTGCCGCACCGGGTGCCGGTCGCGGTCGTCGACCCGCACGGCACGGCGCACGGAGCGGCCTTCCTCGCGGGCATGGAGAAGGCGCTGAACGCCTCGCTCGACGTCCACAGATACCCCGACTACGCACAGGCCAGGAACGCGGTCGAGGAGCAGACGGTGTTCGCGATCTTCGACGTGCGCCAGGAGCGGACGGTGACGATGGACGTCTCGTCCGCGTCGGGGGCGTCGGTGGCGCAGGTTCTGGAGCAGGCGGCCCCCGTCGTCGGGGAGAAGGTGGGCACGGACGTCACGGTGCGGGACATCAAACCGAACCAGAGAGGTGATCCGCGCGGTCTGGCCATCTTCTACATCGCGCTGGCGGCGGTGGTGCTCGGCTTCGTGGGCGCGATCCAGATGAATGTGCACGCGAAGGAACTGACCCCGGGCCAGCGCATCGTGTTCACCGTCGCCTACTCCCTGCTCGGGGCGTTCACGATCGCCGCGGTCGTGGACTGGCTGCTCCACGCGGTCGATCTGCCCTTCGTGTCGGCTTGGTTGACATTGGCGCTGACGATGTTCTCCGCGGGCATGGTCTTCCTGATGTTCGCGGTCCTGATCGGACGGTGGGCGATCATCCCCACCTGGGGCCTGATGGTCCTGATCGGCAACCCCTCGTCCGGCGGTGCGGTCTCCTGGCCGCTCCTTCCCCCGCTCCTGGGCGCCGTGGGCCGTTGGCTGCCTACGGGTGCCGCCATCAGCGCCCTCCACACCGAGGTCTACTTCACCGGCCGGCTTCACGCCTTCCCCTTCCTGGTCCTCGCCGGCTGGGCACTTGTCGCCTCGACCGTCTTCTGGCTCTTCAAGCACCGTCATCCCGGGTACCGGAGCGCGGTGGAGCGTTCGGAGTGACGGTGCCGGTGCCACTCCCGCCACGACCGTCCGGACGCTGTCGGCGGGACGCGCGCCGGGGCGAGACCGACCGGCGGCGGCCGCGCCATGGCCTTACGCCCAGGGCCCGTCCGACGGCTTCCACTCAGTCCGACCAGTCGGTATGTTCAACACGCCCCGCCCGTCCGGCCGGACGGGCCCGCGACGGATCGGAGGGCCCATGTCCCAGTACGAGCCAGAGATCGACGGACGGTGCGATCCACGTTTCACGGCGGTCCGCGAGGCGTTCGAGGAGAACTTCCGCGGGCGGCAGGAACTCGGTGCGGCCGTCGCCGTGACGCTGAACGGCGACACGGTGGTGGACCTGTGGGGCGGCTGGGCGGACGCGGGGCGCACCCGGCCATGGGAACGCGACACGGTGGTCGACGTCTGGTCCACGACCAAGGGCCCGGCCGCGCTGTGTCTGCACATCCTGGCCGATCGCGGTCTGCTGGACCTGGACGCTCCGGTGGCCGAGTACTGGCCCGAGTTCGCGGCCGCGGGCAAGGAGTCCGTGCGGGTGCGGCATCTGCTGTCCCACCGCGCCGGCCTCGCCGGACTCAGGGAGCCGCACTCGGCGGACGAGTTGTACGACTGGGAACTGACCGTCGCCCGGCTCGCAGCGACCGAGCCCTGGTGGGAGCCGGGTACGAGAAGCGGCTACCACGCGCTGACCTACGGGTTCCTGGTGGGCGAGGTGGTACGGCGGGTCTCGGGGCTGCTGCCGGGTGCATTCCTGGAGCGCGAGGTGACCGGACCCCTCGGCATCGACTTCACCGTCGGGCTGCCCGAGAAGGAGTCCGGCAGGGCGGCGGAGCTGGTCCAGCCGCCGGTCGCGGACAGCAGTGAGCAGGCCGCGGCCTTCTCCCAGTTGACACCCGTGGCGGTGGCGGCCCTGGCCAATCCGCTGGTCGGTGCCGCCGAGGCCAACAGCCCCGGGTGGCGGGCCGCGGAACTGCCTGCTCTCAACGGCCACGGCACGGCCCGGGCGGTCGCCGCGCTGTACGGGATCTTCGCCGGGCGGGGGTCATGGGACGGACGGCAGGTGCTGTCGCCCGCGGCCGCCGAACGGGTGCGCGAGGGACAGGGCAGCTGCCGGGACCTGGTGCTGGGCGCCGGGCTCGGCAGGGACACGGAGATCGCGCTGGGGGTCTGGCTGAGCGGCACGGAGGGTTCCTACGGACCGAACCCGAGGGCTTTTGGACACGACGGCTTCGGCGGGTCCTGCGGTCTCGCCGACCCCGAGGCGGGCGTGTCCCTCGGCTACGTCATGAACCGGATGGGCCCGCACATCGCCGACGACCCGAGGAAGATGGCGCTCCTGGACGCCCTGTACCGCTCGCTCCAGGCGTAGGCGGTGCGGACGGGATCCGGCCGAACTCCCGGCCCGCCCTTCCCTGTGGTTTAGACCAATGCTAGATCTGGTCGCGCACCGATCCCGCACGGCTACGTCTTGTCACCAGGAGGCGCGGACATGGCCCGCACCACCCGACCGGAACATCCCGACGCACACAAGGAGCCGCTCTATCGGCGGATCGCCGCCGAACTCCTGGGGGAGTTGCGTCAGGGAGCCACCCCGCCCGGCGAACGGCTCCCCGGCGAACGGCAGTTGGCGGCACAGTTCGGCGTCAGCCGGGAGACCGTGCGCCAGGCCCTGCAGATGCTGCGCCACGGAGGTCTCGTCGCCACGGACCGGCGCGGGACTCACGCCGTGCTGCCCGGCGCCGCGCCCGACCTGTCTCCCCTCGCCGGCCTTCCCCGTGGGGGTGGCGCACGACACGGAGCCCGGCCGGGCCACGGTCACCTGGGAGGTGCCCACGCCCGGGCACGCCCGGGCCCTCGGCCTCGCACCCCTGCGGCCGACCCTGGTCCACCGCTACACATCGGCCGCGGTGGACGGGTCCGGGACGAGGACGGCCGTCACCTCCTTCTCCGCGGTCGCCGTGGCCGAGGTGCCGGAGCTGGCCCGCTACCGCGACCGGGCGGACGGCCGCGCCTCGGCGGAACTGTGGCGCGCGTACGACTGGATGCGCACGGCGGGACTGACCCTGCACCACCGCGACACGATCAGCCCGGTGCCGCCGTCGGTACGGGTGACGCGGCAGGTGCACGACCAGTGGGAGCGGCCACTGGAGGTCACCGATCTGACGGTGGAAGCCCGACAGGAGGCACTGGTCTACGAGTTCACCCTGCCCGCCGCCGACTGACGCCGCGGGTCGCGTCCGTTGCCCGCTCCCGAGCGGCCCGTCGCCATCGGTCTTCCGCCGCCCCGGGACCGTGAAGTGGCGGATCCCGGCGCACACCGCACCATCGGGTCAGGGCCGCGGTGCGCCGCTCCCCCGTGTGGCCACGATCAGCCGGCAGCGCGGGCTGCCGTCGGGCCGCCGCCCGAAGGCGGGCAGCGCCCGATGCTCGACCGCGAAACCGGCGCGGGACAGCTCATGCCGTACGTCACCGAAGCGGAAGGTCCGGTAGTACATGACGAAGGGCGGGCGACGGACGGCATTGCGCACGCGCATCACCGCGTCGAAGCCGAGCGACGCCCAGTACCAGGCCGAGTCCGGACGCGGCGGGGCCCCGACGGGGAAGACGAACCGTCCGCCCGGCCGCAGCACGGAGTGGACCTCGGCGAACAGGCCGGGCAGTTCCTCCGGCAGGAAGTGGCCGAACGCACCGAAGCTCACGGCCAGATCGAAGGCGGGACCGAAGGGCAGGGCGCGGGCGTCCGCACGCACCCAGGCGACGCCGGGCGGTCCGTCGGAGCGCACCTGCTCCCGTCCGACGGCCAGCATCCCCGCACTGAAGTCGACGCCCGTCACGCTTCCGCGGCAGACCCTGCGCAGCACATCCACGCCGGCGCCCGTACCGCAGCAGAGGTCGAGCCCGTACTCGAAGGGTCCCAAGGCCTCCAGCTCCCCCTCGACCGCGCCGAGCACGGAGTCCGGCGTGCGGAAAGGGGTGCGGTCGAACTTGGGCGCGAGCAGGTCGTAGCCGCGCTCGACCGAGGACAGCGCCTGAACGGCCAGCTCGCGGAGGGTGGGACCGTGCGGGGAGAACATCATGGTCAGCTTAGGGGCTGCGGGGGACGGACGGGATCCCTTCCCCGTGAGGAGCCGGGACCGGGGCGGACGCTTCCCGGCCGTGCACGCCGGATCGTCCCCGATCAAAGGGGACGCGCCCCTCCGGATCCGCGCACACTGCCGTAGGGTCCCGCCCATGACTTCGTTCCGTCCCGCCCCCGCCTGGCTGGCCGACGCCGTCTTCTACCAGATCTATCCGCAGTCGTTCGCCGACTCCGACGGCGACGGCATCGGCGATTTCAACGGGATCGCCGAGCGTCTCGACCACCTCGAGTGGCTGGGCGTCAACACAGTGTGGCTCAACCCCTGCTTCGTCTCGCCCTTCCGCGACGCGGGGTACGACGTCGCCGACTACCTCACCGTCGCGCCGCGCTACGGCTCCGCCGACGACCTGGCCGCGCTCGTCGACGAGGCGCGCCGCCGCGGTATCCGCGTCCTGCTCGACCTGGTGGCCGGGCACACCTCCGATCAGCACCCCTGGTTCCGGGCTTCCGCCGACGACCCGGAGGACCACCGCTACATCTGGGCCCCCGAGGGCCGTCCCGACGGCTTCGTCCCCTCACCCGGAACCCGTCCCGGCTCGTACCTGCCGAACTTCTTCGACGTCCAGCCCGCGCTCAACTTCGGCTACGCGCGGGAGGATCCGGCCGAACCCTGGCGGCAGCCCGTGGACGCCGAGGGCCCGCGCGCCAACCGCGCGGCGCTCCGCGAGATCATGGACCACTGGCTCCGGCTCGGCCTCGCCGGGTTCCGGGTCGACATGGCCGCCTCACTCGTCAAGGACGACCAGGACCGCTCGGAGACGGCCGGGGTCTGGACCGAGCTCCGGCAGTGGCTGGACCGGGCCCATCCGAAGGCGGTGCTGCTGTCGGAGTGGGGCGACCCGGAGGTGTCGGTCCCGGCGGGCTTCCACACGGACTTCTTCCTGCACTTCGGCGGCCCCACCAACGGCCTGCCCCTGCGCTCGCTGTGGAACAACGGCGAGGGCACGCTGGACGCGGCCTGGGACCCGATGGACTGCTTCTTCGACCCCGAGGGCAAAGGCTCCCCACGCCCGTTCGTGGAGGCGTACGACAAGGCGGCGACGGCCGTGCGGGGCTCCGGCTTCATCTCCCTGCCGACCGCCAACCACGACTTCTCCCGCCTGAACTGCGGCCCCCGTACGCCCGAACAGCTGCCCGCGGCCTTCGCGTTCCAGCTGACGTGGCCGACGCTGCCGGCGATCTACTACGGCGACGAGATCGGTATGCGCTACGTCCCCGGGCTGCCCGACAAGGAGGGCAGCGTCCTCGGTCCGCGCTACAACCGCGCCGGTTCCCGCACCCCGATGCAGTGGGACGACGGTCCGAACGCGGGTTTCTCCACCTCCCCCGGGCACCGGCTCTACCTTCCCCTCGACCCTTCCCCCGATCGCCCCACGGTCGCGGCACAGCGCACCGACGAGACCTCGCTGCTGCACCTCGTACGCCGGCTGATCGCCCTGCGCTCGACCACGCCCGAACTCGGCCCGCAGGGCTCGCTCGAGGTGCTGCACACGGGATACCCCTTCGTGTACGTACGGGGCGGCCGCTATCTGGTGGTCGTCAATCCCCGCCGGGACGAGTCCGCTCATCCCTTCCTCGGCGCCGCCCGCGCCCTGGAGTCCTCCGGTGTGGAGATCTCCGGCGGGGCTGTCACCGCCCGTGGGTTCGGCTACGGCATTTTCGAACTGGACGCTTAGAGCGGTCGGGTGCCCGGGACCGCTGCCCGGCACCCGGCCGCTGCACCACGCCTCGCCTGATGCCCCATCAGGCGAGGCTGCGGCGCGGCGGGTTCCACCCGCCTTCCACATCCCCCGAGGCGGCCTTCGACTTCTGGGAAGTTGGCCGGGACGACAACGTTGCGACGCTTCACCTCTTGACGCGATTGGTTCAGACCTTTAGGTTCCGGGCCGTCAAGTCACTTGCATTCGACCGAAGTTCAGTCGCGTCGACCATCGAGCGAGCACGGCCACGGCGGGCGCCCCGCGCAGGAGCGGGACACCCCCGGCGCCGCACGCATCGTCGTCACCCGGAACGTCCAGAACCGACAAGGAGTGAACTCCGTGATGGCCACCCCCCGCCTCAGACGCTTCTTCCCCAGACGTGCCCTCCTGGGCCGACTCACGGTCGGCGCCGTTCTCGCCGCCGTCCTCATGGCACTCTCGACCGTGCTGCCCGCTCACGCCGCCGACGGCCGGATCACCGGACTCGCCGGCAAGTGCGTCGACGTGGCCGGAGCGAACAGTGCCAACGGCACCGCCGTACAGCTCTACGACTGCAACGGCACCGGAGCGCAGCTCTGGTCCAACCCGGGTGACGGCACCCTGCGGGCGCTCGGCAAGTGTCTCGACGTCGTCGACCGCAGCACCGCCGACGGCGCGGCGGTCCAGCTGTGGGACTGCGCCGGCAGCGCCAACCAGCAGTGGGTGGTCACCGCGGCCCACGACATCGTCAACCCGGCCGCCAACAAGTGCCTGGACGTGCGGGACAACAACTCCGCCAACGGCACCCGCCTGCAGATCTGGAGCTGCACCGGCGCGGCCAATCAGAAGTGGAACGCCCCCGCGGGCGGCGGCGGCAACCAGAACCCGTCCGGATTCGTGGTCACCGAGGCCCAGTTCAACCAGATGTTCCCGAACCGGAACTCCTTCTACACCTACAACGGTCTCGTCCAGGCCCTCAGCTCCTACCCCGGGTTCGCGAAGACCGGCAGCGACACCGTGAAGAAGCAGGAGGCCGCGGCCTTCCTCGCCAACGTCAACCACGAGACCGGCGGGCTGGTCTACGTGGTCGAGCAGAACACGGCCAACTACCCCACCTACTGCGACTGGGGCCAGCCCTACGGCTGCCCCGCCGGTCAGGCGGCGTACTACGGACGCGGTCCCATACAGCTCAGCTGGAACTTCAACTACAAGGCCGCGGGGGACGCGCTCGGCATCGATCTCCTCAACAACCCGTGGCTGGTGCAGAACGACTCCGCGGTGGCCTGGCGCACGGGCCTGTGGTACTGGAACACGCAGTCCGGTCCCGGCACGATGACCCCGCACAACGCGATGGTCAACCAGGCCGGTTTCGGCCAGACGATCCGCAGCATCAACGGCTCCCTGGAGTGCGACGGACGCAACCCCGCACAGGTCCAGAGCCGCGTGGACGCCTACCAGCGCTTCACTTCCATCCTCGGTGTCAGCCCCGGCTCCAACCTGTACTGCTGAGCACGCCGGAGGGCCGGGGTCCCGTACCCCGGCCCTTCCCCTCGCCCCCTGCCTGCCCGGGACACTCGTCCACGGACATCGGCCGCCCGCACGGCCGCCGCGAGCGCGGGATCACAGGCGCACGGGCAGGGTGAGCACGCTGTTGCCCACAAAACTCCCGTGCCGGGGCGGCTCGCCCTCGGGCAGGGCGAGTTCGAGGTCCGGGAAGCGGGTGAACAAGCCCTCCAGTGCGATCCCGGCCTCCAGGCGGGCCAGCGGCGCGCCCAGGCAGTAGTGGGCGCCGTGTCCGAGCGAGAGGCTCCGCACGGCCCCGCCGCGGCGGGGCCGGGTGACGTCGAACCGGTCGGCGTCGGACCCGTGGACGGCCGGGTCGCGCCCGGCGGCGGAGTATCCGGCCAGCACGGGCGTGCCCTTGGGGACGACCGTGCCGCCCACGGTCAGGTCCCGCACGGGATAACGGAAGGGGAAGTAGCTCACGGGAGCGTCCCAGCGCAGGGTCTCCTCGACGACGTCCCCCCAGGTCGCATGACCCGACCGGACGAGTTCGAGCTGGCCGCGGTGGTCGCACAGCGCCCGTACGGCGTTGGTGATCAGATTCAGCGTGGTCTCGTGCCCGGCGATGATCATCAGTACCAGCGTGCCGATCAGCTCCTGCTGGCTGAGCCGGTCGCCTTCCTCGTCGCGGGCGGCGATGAGCGCACTGGTGAGGTCGTCTCCCGGGTGCTCGGCCCTGGCCTGCGCGATCTCGCCGAGGACGGCGACGAGTTCACGGTTCGCGGCGATCACCTGCTGCGGACCGATGTCGGTGGCGACGACATGTCCGGACAGCCGGTGCAGCCGGTCCCGGTGGCGGTCCTCGACACCGAGCAGCTCGCAGATGACCCCCAGTGGCAGAGGCAGCGCGAAGTGCCGCCGCAGATCGGCCACCCCGCCGTCCGACGCGGCCGCACGGGCGAGGTCGTCGAGCAGCGAGACGGTCAGCTCCTCGATGCGGGGCCGCAGCTCCTCGACGCGCCGCGCCGTGAAAGCCCGGCTCACGAGCGAGCGCAGCCGCCGGTGGTCCTCACCGTCCGCGGTGGTCATGCCCTGCACGGTGGCGAAGGTCAGCAGGGGCCAGCCCTCGCTGATCCGCCCCTCGCGCAGTGCGGTGAAGTGCCGCGCGTTCTTCGCGACGTCGGGGTGCGCGAGGAACTCCTTGAGCGCCTCGTGCCCCACCACGGCCATCCCCTCGATCTCCCCCGGCAGGACGACCGGTACGACGGCACCCCGGGCGAGCAGCCGCGCGTTGTCGGCGTGGGGACAGCCGCCCGAAGGGGCCATGCGGTGTGGTGCGGCGGAAGGGGTGTCCACCGGCAACTCCTCGTCGAAGGGGTCGGGACCGACGCCGTACAACGGACGATTCTGCCCCCTCCCGGCATCACACGCAGCTCCCGTGCGCGCCACTGCGCGGGGGTCGTGGCCCGTTCGCACCGGAGTCCGGAATGAACGAGACCGTCGACGCGTTGGACCCTCCAAGAGCTGTGGCGTATCCCGACCGGCCGCTGAGTGCTACAGTGCGATCAGCATTCGTGGACGCCTCTTCTTGGGCGCCGGTGCTCTTTCCTCCTCAGTTCGCTGACTCGTCCGTCCTTCTGCGACCGACGTATCGGCTTTCCCGGATCATCTCGTGAGCGGCGCGTGTCGCCGTGCCCGAGGTACCGATTTCCGCCGCGACGAGGCGTGATCATGCCGCCTCCCGGCCCTTCCCCCTCTTGTCCCGTGCAGTCCGTCCTCGAAAGGACCACTCATGACCCTCACTCTGGAACAACCCCCCGCACAGCAGCAGATCCCGCCCCGGACCGTCACCGGCGTGCTCGACATCGACCAGCAGGGAAAGGGGCATCTGCGCGCCGCCGGCTGCCTGTCCTCGCCCGCCGACCTCCAGGTCGGCCCTGCTCTCGTCCGCCGATACGGGCTGCGCAGGGGCGACTCCGTCGTCGGCACCCCCGGCGGACGCTCCCTCATCGAGGTCGAGAGCGTCAACGGCCGCTCTCCGCAGGAGCTGCGCCACCGCCCGCACTTCCGCGACCTCACCCCGCTGCACCCGCGCCGGCGGCTGCGGCTCGAACACCCGGCGGCCGGCCTGTCCGGACGTGTGCTCGACCTCGTCTCCCCCGTCGGAAAGGGACAGCGCGGGCTCATCGTGGCGCCGCCCAAGACGGGCAAGACCGTGCTGCTCCAGCAGATCGCCGCGGCCCTCGCGGGCAACCACCCCGAGTGCCGGCTGATGGTGGTGCTGCTCGACGAGCGGCCGGAAGAAGTGACCGACATGCGGCGCTCTGTGGACGGAGAGGTCTACGCCTCGACGTTCGACCGGACGCCGAAGCAGCACATCGCGCTCGCCGAACTGGTCGTCGAACGCGCCAAGCGACTCGTCGAACAAGGTGAGGACGTCGTCATCCTGCTCGACTCGCTGACCCGGCTGTGCCGGGCGCACAACAACGTGGCCGCCACCGGCGGCCGCACCCTGAGCGGAGGCGTGGACGCCGCGGCCCTGCACGGCCCCAAGCGGCTGTTCGGCGCCGCGCGCCTGGCCGAGGAAGGCGGTTCGCTCACCATTCTGGCCACCGCGCTGGTGGAGACGGGGTCACGCGCGGACGCCTACTTCTTCGAGGAGCTCAAGAGCACAGGCAACATGGAGCTCCGCCTGGACGACGCCCTCGCCTCCCGCCGGGTCTATCCGGCCGTGGACATCACCGCCTCGGGCACCCGGCGCGAAGAACTCCTCCTTCCGGCACGCGAGTTGACGGCCGTGCGAGGTCTGCGCCGCGCTCTGCAGTCCCGTGAGGGGCAGGCGAACCTGGAGACCCTGCTGGAGCGGATGCGGGCCACTCCCGACAACGCGGCCTTCCTGCGGCTCGTCCAGCCCACGCTGCCCGTCGGCTGAGCAGTTCGGCTCCGATCCCCCGGATGTGCGACATCCGGGTGCACGATCCCCCCACTCGGCCCATCTCTTCGGTGCGTACGCACCCTCACCATTCCTACGATGTCCGGTATGACCATCCGATTCTCGCCCCGCACGGCCTCCTCCTGGTGCGCTCTCAGCGTGATCTGTGCGCTGGCCCTGCCGGCGCACCCGGCGGCCTCCGACACGGGAAGCGGCCCCGGCGCCCCCCGCCCGGCCGCCTCGCTCCTGTATGCGTCCGGGACGCAGGTGCAGCCGCGCTCAGGGGCCCCCGCGCTGCCGGATGTGTCGGCGCTGTCCTGGGTGGTCGGCGACGCCACGACGGGCGAGGTGCTCGCCGCGCACGACGCGCACCGCGCACTGCCGCCCGCGAGCACGCTCAAGACGCTGTTCGCCCTGACGGTCCTGCCGGTGCTGCCCGCCGACACCCGGCACACCGTCACCAACCGGGAACTGCAGGGCATCGGGGCGGGCAGCAGCCTCGTCGGCGTCCAGGAGGGCCATACCTACCAGGTGAGCGATCTGTGGCGGGGCGTCTTCCTGAACTCCGGCAACGACGCCGTGCACGTCCTGGCCGCGATCAACGGCGGTGTGCCTTCGACGGTCCGTCAGATGCAGGCCAAGGCGCACGAGCTGGGCGCCCTGGACACGCACGTGGTCTCACCCGACGGGTACGACGCCGATGGTCAGGTGTCGTCGGCCTACGACCTCGCGGTGTTCGGGCGGGCCGGGCTCCAGAACGCGGACTTCCGGCGCTACTGCGGCACCGTCGAATCGCGGTTCCCCGCCAACGGCGCAGCCTCGTTCGAGATCGCGAACACCAACAGGCTGTTGACCGGCCGCGACGGGGTGGCCGCCTACCCCGGTCTGATCGGCATCAAGAACGGCTACACCACCAACGCGGGCAACACGCTCGTGGCCGCCGCGCGCCACGGCGGGCGCACCCTCATCGTGACGGTGATGAACCCTCAGCGGCACCGCGGCCACGACGTCTACGAAGAGGCCCGTTCGCTGCTCGACTGGGGCTTCACCGCCGCCGGACGCGTCACACCGGTCGGCTCGCTCCTGCCCGAGCGGCCGGCCGTGTCACGGTCCGGGCCGACCGCGGTGCCGACCGCGGCGGCGGCGGCCCCCGACTGGCCGGCGAGGGCCGTGCTCGCGGGAACGGTCGGGTTGGCCGTGGGAGCGGTGGTCGCGCTGGCACTCTGGCTCAGAGGCAGACGGTCGGCCCGCGGCTGACCGACCGGCAGCCACAGCAGCAGACCGAGGGTGATCCACACATAGGTGTTGCTGCCGAGGAAGCCGTCGATCCCCGACGCGTCGTCGAACCACAGCCACACCACGCTGCTGCACAGCACGGCGTAGAGGACGGCCGCAAACCGCAGCCGGCGCGCGTGCACCAGAACGGCGAACGACGGCAGCAGCCAGACGAGATGGTGCACCCAGGTGATCGGGCTGATCAGGCAGGCCGTGAGCCCGGTGAGCGCGAAGGCGGCCCGCCAGTCCCCGGACCGCAGCGCCCGGTGCGTGCGCCACACCCACACCGCGAGGACGGCGAGGACGGCCAGGGCCCAGGCGGCGTGGCTCGGATCGTCCGGCGCCGCGAGCCGGGCGAGGACGCCCTGCAGCGACTGGTTGGAGACGTAGTCGAGGCGCCCGACGCGGTTCGTGTCCCACAGGGCGTGCGCCCAGTAGAATCGGGAGGCGCCCGGCGCGGCCCAGGCCGCGAGCAGGGTGGCGGCCACGGCGACGGCCGTCGCGACGGCGGCGGCCCGCCATCTGCGGGCGATCAGCAGCAGGCCGATGAAGACCGCGGGCGTGAGCTTCACGGCCGCCGCGAGCCCGATACCGATGCCGGCGAAACGCCCCCGCCCGCTGGACAGCAGCCAGGCGTCGATGAGCACGAGGGCCAGCAGCAGCAGGTTGACCTGCCCGAAGCTGAAGGTGTCCCGTACGGGTTCGAGCAGCGCCAGCGCGCATGCGGCCAGGGCCCAGCCGAACCAGCCGTAGCGGCGCAGTTCCGGACCGATCAGGATCCACAGCACGAAGGAGACGGCGGCGAGGTTGAGCAGCAGCGCGCAGCCGATGGCCGTGTTCAGGCCGACGAACGCCATCGGCAGCATGCTCAGGGCGGCGAACGGCGGATAGGTGAAGCCGTACGTCGTCCCGGGCACCCGGTAGTCGTAGATGTGGCCGCCGTGGTGCATCCAGGCGTCCACCGTCCCGTAGTAGACGCGCAGGTCGAACCAGCCGCGCAGCAGCGGCACCGTCGCGGTGAAGAGGGTCACGGCGGCGGCGAGACACAGGACCAGTACGAGCCGTCCGCGCTCGGTGTGGGGCGCTCTCACGCGGTCCGTCCCAACACCGGCGTCTGGGCCGCCTGGTGCGCCTGCCACAGCACGACCACGGCGAGTACGCCGCCCGAGACGGCGAGGACCACCTGGGGTACGTCGGGCGGTCCGCCGCTCGGCAGCACGGCGAGGGCGAGGACGGCGGTGGCGGCGGCCACCCGGTGGCGTACGGAGGCGCTGGGCGCCGCCGCGGCGATGAGGAACAGTCCCCACAGGGCGTACCAGGGCCGGATCGCCGGTCCGAGTACGGCCACGACGGCGAGGCTCAGACCGAGCGCGTAGATCGGTCCGGGCCGCAGTTTGAGCCATATGAAGAGCACTGCAAGCATGGTGGCAAGAAGTCCGGCCGCGTGCCACACGGGGATCGCGAGGGGCGCGAAGCCGCTGCCGAAGCCGCCCAGCAGACGACCGGTGATCCGGCCCAGAACGCTCGTGGGCGACCAGTTGTGCGGCGAGATGGGTGTCCTGAGCGCCGCGACCCAGCCGTATCCCGTGCCGGCGAGCAGGGTGACCCCCACGGTGGTGAGGACCGCCGCGACCGTCGTCGTCGCCACCGCTCTGGCGAGGCCCACATGGCGGCGCAGAGCGATGACGGCCAGCAGGCCGAGCGCGGCCGGTGCCTTGACCAGCGCGGCGAGCGTCACGAGGACGACTCCGAGGAGATGCAGGCGGCCGCGGGCGGCCAGCAGGCCCACGCCCAGCAGCCCCAGCATCATGGCGTCGTTGTGGGCGCCGGCGACCAGGTGCAGCAGCACCAGCGGGTTGAGCGCGCCGAGCCACAGCGCGGCGGCCGGATCGGCACCGCACTGCCGGGCGAGGCGCGGCAGCGCCGCGGCCATCAGGGCCACGCCGACGAGGGCGACCAGCCGCATGCCGATCAGACCGGCGGGCAGTTCGCCGCGGGTCAGTCCGGAGAGCGCCGAGGCGACACCGAGGAAGACGGGCCCGTAGGGGGCCGCGGTGTCCCGCCACACCGGCGCCACCTCGTCCGCCAGCGGGCCGCCGAGCTGTGCGGGCCCGTGCGCGTACACGTCGATGTGCGCATCGACCATGGCGCCCTGCGCGAGGTAGCTGTACACGTCGCGGCTGAACAGCGGCGGTGCGAGCAGCAGCGGTGCCGCCCAGACGGCGAGGACGAGCAGCAGTGCGCGCGGCGTGGGCGGCTCGGGACCGCGGATCACCCTGCCGAGCAGCGCCCAGGCGGCGATCAGCAGGACGACCCCGAAGTAAACACCCACGAGTCCGAGGGCGGCACGCCCGGACTCGGGGGAGACCAGATCCGCGACCGGCAGTGCTCCGGCGGTCTCACCGCCCAACGCGAGAAAGGCGGTACCGGCCAGACCGAGCGCCTGGCAGCGGCGGAGATCGACAGGGAAAGCCATGGCCAACACTCCGAAAGCGTGTCAACGACGGGTGGCGAGAAAGCGACGTCCGTCCCTCGCCGCGGCGGCCTCCACATGACCTCCGTGTGATCGGCAGTTCATCTGGGCTTCGCAGAGCCCGGTCAGAGCCTCGAACTCAGAAGACGGACAACCCCGTGAGGGTCGTGAAGCGGTCGAGTGCCGCAACACCCGCCACCGAGTTGCCGCGTTCGTCGAGCCCCGGGCTCCACACGCACAGGGTGCACCGGCCGGGGACGACCGCGACGATGCCGCCGCCGACGCCGCTCTTGCCGGGGAGGCCGACCCGGTAGGCGAAGTCGCCCGCGGCGTCGTATGTGCCGCAGGTCAGCATCACCGCGTTGACCTGCTTGGCCTGGCTGCGCGTCAGAAGCCGGGTGCCGTCGGCACGCAGTCCGTGCCGGGCCAGGAATCCGGTGGCCAGGGCGAGGTCCGCGCAGGACGCCTCGATGGAGCACTGCCGGAAGTACTCCTCGAGGAGGACCGGCACCGGGTTGTCGATGTTGCCGTAGGACGCCATGAGATGGGCCAGGGCGGCGTTGCGGTCGCCGTGCACGGTCTCGGAGGCCGCCACGTCCAGGTCGAAGGCGAGCGCCGGGTTTCCGCTCTCCGCTCTGAGGAACTCGAGCAGGGTCTCCGCCGCGTGGCCCGTACGGGTGTGCAGCCGGTCGGTGACGACAAGGGCGCCCGCGTTGATGAAGGGATTGCGCGGGATGCCGTTCTCGTACTCCAGTTGGACCAGCGAGTTGAAGGGGTTGCCCGAGGGCTCCCGGCCCACGTGCTCCCACAGTGCGTCGCCCTCACCCGCCAGGTCGAGGGCGAGCGTGAAGACCTTGCTGACGGACTGGGCGGAGAACGGTTGCCGCCACTCCCCCACGCCGTACACGGTTCCGTCCGGCTCGCACACCGCCATGCCGAAGCGGCGCGGGTCCAGAGCCGCGAGCGCGGGGATGTAGTCCGCGGCGCGCCCGCGCCCGGGCGTCCTCTCGATCTCCTCGGCGATGCGTTCCAGTACGTGCTGGAAGGCCGGCGACGACGGCATGGACTCCATCGTGCCGCCTCGCGGGCCGGATCGCTCACCCGATCCGCCTCGGGCTGAGGGGCTGGGCGTGAAGCCGGTCGTCGGCTCCACGCCCCATGTCCGATGCACGACCGTCCCACGGCGTCCCGCGGACCGCGGGCGGCCCGGGATCAGTTGAGCGTGCCGGTCGCCAACAACCCCAGAAGACCCACACCGACGACGATCCGGTAGATGACGAAGGCGTTGAAGGAGTGCTTGGCGACGAACTTCAGCAGCCAGGCGATCGAGGCGTACGCGACCACGAACGAGACGATCGTGCCGACGGCCAGCGGCGCGGCGCCCACCCCCGTGCCGAGCGCGTCCTTCAATTCGTAGATTCCGGCGCCCGTGAGCGCGGGGATGCCGAGGAAGAACGACAGACGCGTGGCGGCGACGCGGTCGAGGTCGAGGATGAGCGCGGTCGACATCGTGGCGCCGGAGCGGGAGAAGCCCGGGAAGAGCAGCGCGAGGATCTGCGAGCCGCCCACCAGCATCGCGTCCTTGAACGAGGTGTCGTCCTCACCGCGCTTGTGCCGGCCCATCTGGTCCGCGCACCACATCACGCCACTGCCGACGATCAGCGAGCCCGCCACCACCCACAACGAGGCGAGCGGACCGTCGATGAGAGGCTTGGCGGCCAGGCCCACCAGGACGATCGGGATGGTCGCGGCGATCACCCACCAGGCGAACTTGTAGTCGTGGTGGTACCGCTCCTCCCGGTTCACCAGGCCCCTGAACCAGGCCGAGACGATCCGCACGATGTCCTTGAAGAAGTACAGGAGCACGGCGGCGATCGCACCCACCTGGATGACGGCCGAGAAGCCGACGACGGCCTGGTTGTCGACGGGGATGTCCATCAGGCCTTCAGTGATCTTGAGATGGCCGGTCGACGAGACGGGAAGGAATTCGGTCACCCCCTCGACGACTCCGAGGACTACGGCCTGACCGACGTTGATGACGCTCATGGGATCCAGTTCTGAGAAGTTGGTCGACAGTGCTGTAGACGGTAGTACTGCAAGAAGGTTCTACTACGCGCGGGCCACGTCCGCCGAGCGGGGCCACCGCGCCCCGGCGGACAGAACGGCGGCAACGGCGCATCCGGACCCGCAGCCGCGCCCGCCATGACGTTGGCGGCAGCGTAGGACCCCGCCCCGTCCCGGCCGGCCGCAGGGTCTCCTGTGCGAACGCCCGACAGGGGTCCGGTGTCTCGCACCGCCGCCTGCCGATCGGAAAACGCAGGTGGGACGAGCCGGGGCCGACCGCGCACGCGGCGGCCGGCATGCCCCGCACCGCACAGCCCGCGGCATCGATCACGGCGGCGCCCCGGGCGAGGACCGTGTGACGGCACTGGGCCTGTCCACTTCGGCGCGACCACCACCCACGACCGATTCACAACGAGTTCTCACCTTCCCCGTCCGGGAATCGGATGCTCCGACAGGCTTCTCATGGGGAGACCTCTCCTACCCGCCGGGGCCCTGTCGAACGGGCACGCTCGATCGCAAGTAGGGACCCCCGGCGGTAGCACCGTGAGCCTGGCAGGGCGGGCCCCACCATCGCGCCGCGCTACATGATCGCGGCCGGGTAACAGGGTAACGGCTCCCGTGGACACGCGGACGCGGAGACGCCGCCGGGGGTTCGCCCGGCCTTCGCCGCTGCCGCCGCCCGCTCGCCGCAGGCGCACGCCCAAGAGCCCGGGCTACCACCCCTTCTCGAACATGCGCGCGATCTCGGCGATGCGTACCTCGTCACAGCGGTAGTACGTACGCAGCCGGATCCTCCTGGTGCGCAGCAGACCGACGGCGGCGAGGAGGCGCAGATCGGCCTCGGCGACGGAGCGGGGGACGGCGAGCTTCTCGGCCACGGCCGCCGCCGGCACCCCGTCCTCGGCCCGGTCGCCGTGCCGTGACGGCGGGAAGTGGGCCACCGGATCCCTCAGCCACTCGAGAATGCGCATCCGCCGCCCGTTCACGGGTCTCTTCAGCATCCCGCCCCCTTGTACCGCCCTCCCACCCACTCTCGCGCGCGATGCGGGGCGGAGCCGAGGTCCGAATGCGCCGAAGTGGCGGGGTCTGCCGTCCCTGCCGGGGTCGGGCCCGGGTGCGCAGCGGCGGAAGGGGCTCTGCGGGCGCGCCGGAACCGGTCAGTTTCGGAGAAGCCGTCGGGCGATCCGCGGCCCTAGCGTGGCAGCGACGGATCACGTCGGTCCGTCCATCACGGAGGAGCACCCATGACCACCGGCCTCACGACCATCATCTATCCCGTCAAGGACCTCAGCAGGGCGAAGGCGGTCTTCCGCGCGCTCCTGGAAGTGGAGCCCTACGCGGACGAGCCGTACTACGTCGGATTCAGGGCTGCCGGGCAGGAACTGGGACTCGACCCGAACGGCCACGCCAAGGGCATGACGGGTCCGGTGCCCTACTGGCAGGTGCCCGACCTCAGGGCACGTCTCGCGGCGCTGCTGGACGCCGGGGCCGAGCTGCTCCAGGACGTCCAGGACGTCGGCGGGGGCAAGCTGATCGCCTCGGTCAGGGACGTGGACGGCAACCTGGTCGGACTGCTCCAGGAGCCGGTCGCCTAGGGCCTGGAAGCCGGGCACCACCGCACCGCCCCGGCACCGGCGGGTTTGCTTGCAGGCGCACTAGTTGCACTGTAAACAAAGGGTCGCTTTTCTGTTACCGTGCGGGTATGGCAGCGAACACGGCCGGTGCCCGGCTCGAGGAGCAGTGGCGGGACATCCTGTCGGTCCACGCTCGCACCATGTGCGAGATCGACCGCGTGCTGCATCCGCACGGCCTCGGCGCGAGCGACTTCGAGGTGCTCGACATCCTCGCCGACGAGACTCCCGATCATGGCTCCCAGTGCCGGGTGCAGAACATCGCCGGACGCGTCCATCTGAGCCAGAGCGCCCTGTCCCGGCTGATCGCGCGGCTGGAGAAGGACGGTCTTGTACTGCGCTCGGTGTGCGAGGAGGACCGGCGCGGGGTGTGGGTCGCACTGACCGAGCGGGGCCGCGAACTGCACGCTCTGGTACTGCCGTTGCAGCGCGAGGTCCTGACCCGCACGCTTACCGGGGTGTGACCCGTCAGACGCTGAACTCCGCGCCGTCCGGGAGGACTTCGGCCCCGGCCACGATCACAGGACGGCGGGCCGCCGGGACCGGGGCCCGCAGCGGGTCCGTACCGCCGGGGGGACTGTGGATCCGGCCCTGACCCGGATGCCGGGCCAGGGCGACAAGACTGCCGTGCTCACCCGTGACGCCGGGCTGCCCCGCGGACGCCGTCCCGGACTCGTCCGGTACGGCGGTACCCATCTCCTCCGCGGCGTAGAACGTGCCGTCCAGCAGTGCGCAGTCGGCCGTCAGCAGCAGTTCGTCCAGGGACCGGGACCGGACGCCCACGCGCGGCGCGTACACGAGGACACCACCCGTGGCCAGATCCTCGACGCGATAGGCGATCACCCAGGGGGCGGATCCGCGGGTACCGCGTGGACACCCGGGCATCCTGTCGCCGACCGGATGAGCCGTGACGACCAGACCACCGGACAGAACGAATCCGCCCTCGGTCAGGGCGTCCGCCCAGTGCCACACCGCGTGGCGGTCGAGGGCCGCGCGCAGCGGGGCCAGCGCCTCCAGGACCGGTGGCGCCGCGTACACCTTGAGATCCTCGGCCCCGCGCAGCACGCCCAGGCCCGTGACGTGGTCGGCCTCCGCGTCGGTCAACAGCACGCCCCTGACCGGGGTGTCCCGCGGACCGGGCCCCGGGCGGAGCGGGGCGGCCGCCGTCAGCTGGGTCCGGATGTCGGGTGAGGCGTTGAGCAGCCACCAGTCCCGCGAGTTGCCCGAGACGGCGACGCATTCCTGGCTGCGGCAGGGCAGTTCGCCATCGCGCGCCGCGTGGCACAGCGGGCATGCGCAGTTCCACTGCGGGAAGCCGCCACCGGTCGCCGTGCCCAGCAGTACGACCCTCACGACCATCCCCCCCAGCACCATCGGCCGCCTCCCGTGGGATCTTCCCTCCGCACGGTCCCGGCTACCCTGCCGCAGGAGGCAGTTCCGGCCGATCTCCGGCCGGCTGCCGGTCGACGGGGCGCCGGGGCGGGATCGGGGTGAAGACGAAGTCACGCGGACCGCTCCACAGCCCCGGGACGGCGTCGAAGCGGCGGCACAGTTGGTACGCGATCGCCTCGTAGTTGACCCGCCAGCCGTGGAAGTGCGGCCAGGCCTCCTTGGCCGACCGCTCGGCCGGGAACCCCGCCGTCGACACCATCGTGACGGCCGCCTCGAACTCCGCGAAGGTGAGCTGGATCGGGGCGTCCGGGTCCGGGTCCGCGTCGAACGGGATACGCAGGGCACGCGCGATGTCACGCAGGGCGGAGAAGCCGGCCCGCAGTACCAGTCGGGCCTCCGGCGGGGCGCTGCCGGGGGTCAGCGAGAGCTGCATCGCCGCCGCGTCCATGACGGAGACCAGGCCGACCAGCCAGTGGCGGTGGGCCCGCGGCGAGCGGAACGAGAGCAGCACCGGATAGGTGGAGTGGCTCTCGCCGATGTCCGACGCCTGCCGCTCCCAGGCCCGGTAGAGCTCGGCCAGCGCGGTCTCGGTGTCGACGAGCCACTGCCTGGCCAGGATCTCGGGCCCCCAGGCCGGTTCGCCTGCCCTGGACTGGAGCAGGGTCACCTCGAGCTCGCGGCGGTTGTAGGCGGCGTACAGGGTGGGCAGGTAGGCGATCTGCAGGGCGATGAGCACCGGCCCGGTGGCCGCCGCGAGGAAGTCCAGCGCGGACAGGTGCAGCCGCCGGCCGCTGGCGAAGCCGAGCGTGAACAGGCTGGAGCCCGCCTCGCGGAAGGAGTCGGCCCAGCCCAGTGAGGACAGCGAGTACAGCAGCAGGCCGAACGCGATGAGCGCCCCGCCGAGCCAGGTCGCGAGCATGCCCATCAGGATCAGCGATCCGAGCCAGGTCTGTGCGCGGTCGATGGCCTGGTAGCCCCCGCGCAGGGCGCCGAGCCGCAGCACGCCGCGCAGGACCCACCACAACCGGTACATGAGCGCCGAATACAGGCCGCGCGGTACCACCAGCGTGCGCAGGATGCTGGCGACGACGGCCACGAGCAGCAGCGCGCCGACCGCACCGGAGATCCATCTCATGCGGTCATTGTGACCTCGGCCGGACGCGTCCCGGCGCGGTGGTTCCCCTGCAAGGGCGCGCGCCCCGGTGCGCCCGCGGCCGCGCGGGCGCGTGCTCGCGGACGCACCGGGCGGGCGGGACGCCTCTAGTGGCGGGCCAGCAGTGTGCGCACCCCGTCGGAGTTCAGGGTCAGCCCGTGCGGCGAGGCCGCGTCTATGGTGAGCGTGAGCTCGTCCGTGGGCCACTGGGAGGCGAGCGCCCCGAGCGGCACCAGCCGGTATCGCGAGACGAACGGCAGCAGACCGGCCATCTCCGTCTCCGAGGTGAACACCGGGACCGTCTGCTCGCCGTCGGGCTGCTCCAGGACCGGCAGGGCCACGGCGTAGGGGTCGACGGCTTCCTCCTCGGCGACGTCGTCCGGCACGGGGACGAGCACGTCGCTCCCGGCCAGCGTGTCCAGCGCGTCCGAATCCTCGGCGTGCACCGCGAGGGTGTCGAGTGCGGCCTGAGCTGCGGTCGGTCGGTGGTTCTTGTCGGGACTGTTCATGGCGGATCCCCAGATAGTGGCGGGCGGACACAGCCCGGAACCGCCGGCTCCGGGCGGGTTCCGGTCGCGTACCCATCCGGCGTCGGGCCATGCGTCATCCGTGTCCGCGATCGGCAGGTGCCTCAACCGGCCGCCGAGGTCCCTGCCGACCGCGGGCACGGTGACACACGACGGAGAGCGGGCGGTGGCCCCGGGACTCCCGGGGCCACCGCCCGCTCAGGTCCGTGCGGCGTCAGGCTGCCGCACGGTCCCTGCGGCGCATGGTGAGGTACGTGCCGGTCGCACCGACCGCCACGAGGGCGCCCACCGCGATGCCCAGCGGAAGGGCGGGGAACGACGACGCGTCCGTGGTCGCCGCCGTGTTCTGCATGGCGGGACCGGGGGTGATGCTGGTGGCGACGGCCTTCACCGGGTGGATCTTGCCGACCGACTTCACCGAACCGTCGGAGTTCAGGAGCACCTGCTTGTTGTTCGGGTGCCGGAAGTCGAACATGCCCCCGAGGGAGCCGGCGGCGGCATCGAAGGAGTGGTCACCGATCCGGCTCGTGTGCCAGTTGTCCTCGATGAAGCGGATGATCGACGACTGGTCGGTCCGGGTGTGGTCGACCTTGTTGACCTTGCTGTAGGGGGAGACCACGAGCAGCGGCTGGCGCGTGCCCGGGCCGCAGCGGTCCGCGTAGCCGCCCGTCGCCGCCGGTCCGGCCTGGCAGGCCGGACTGTCGGTGGTCTTGCCGTTGGAGCCGACCGAGATGTCCTTGGAGCCGTTGCCCGGCTTGGCGTACGCGTGGTCGTACCAGCCGTCGGAGTCGTCGTACGCGATGACCACGGCGGTCGACTTCCACTGCGGCGACTTCTGGATCGCGTTGATCTCGTCGACCAGGAAGTGCTGCTCGTCGATCGGGTCGGAGTAGGCCGCGTGGCCGTCCTGGTACTCGGCGGCCTTGAGGAAGCTGACCGCCGGCAGCTTGCCCGCCTTGAGGGCGGCGCTGAAGTCGGTCAGGTCGTAGTTGTGGTTCGCCTGTCCGCTGTGGCCGATCTCGTCGACGTTACGGGGCGGCAGGTGGTGCGGGTTGGACGTCGACTTGTAGTACTCGAACGGCGAGTGGTGCGGGCTGTAGTCGATGGCCGCGGCACCGCCGACATTGGTGTGGGTGGCGTCGCACTTGGCGTAGTGGCCCTGCTGGCCGTCCCACGGGGTGGACGGCCGGAAGCCGCCCTGGAACCAACCCCAACTGACGTTCTTGGAGTTGAGCACGTCACCGATGTTGCGGCCCTGCATCGCGGCGAGCGCGTTCGTGCTGGTGTGGTCCTTGTCGGAGCAGTCGTCGTACGCCGGGTCGGGGTCGTTGATGACCGTGCCGACACCCTTGGCGTCGGGCGACTGAACGGTGTAGGAGTCCGGCGTCGTGGTCTGCTTGGGGTGCTCGGTGCCGGACGCGGGGTCCATGGAGACGACACCGTGCGTCTGGCCGGAGACCAGGTTGAGCGCCCCGGGCGTGGACGGGCCGTAGACGGAGCTGTAGGAGCGGTCGCCCAGGGAGTAGTTCTGGGCGTAGTTCCACAGCGCGGTGACGGTGTTGCCGTCGTAGTAGTCCATCACCAGGCCCGGCTCGCCGAACAGGTTGCCGGAGCACTTGCCCGAGTCCGTGTTCTGGACGAACTGGTCGTTCTTTCCGCCGTTGTTGGCGTACTGCTCGGGCCCGTAGCCGTGATTCTGGTCGCAGGTCACCGCCTGGGACGGGGTGAGCCGCTTGGGCGCGTACTGGTTGGGGTTCTTCGTCAGCAGCCCGGCGGTGCGCAGGTTGTCGACGTCCTTCGGAGTCTTCTTGGACGCCGTGAACTTGGTGCCGTCGCTGTTGGCGGCCTGCGGGTAGGTCGCGAAGTAGTGGTCGAAGGAGACGTTCTCGTCGAAGAGCACGACCACGTGCTGAATGGGCGTGGCCGTCGAGGACTGGCTCTGCCCGTGACCGTGCCCGGCCGGCGGGGCGGCCCACGCCGGCACATTTGCGCCGAGGGCCGTGAGCGCGGCCGCGCCCAGGAGCGCACCAAGGCCCCTCATCGTTGCTCTTCTTCCCCTGCTGGCCATGCTGATTCACCTTCCGGACACGAACGTCGTTGCGCCGTACGGTCAGGGATGCTCCGCCGGACGGGCGGCACCACGCTGGAGCGGCGATGTCGGACGCATGAACAGAGGGTCAGGGAAGCAGGGGAAAACCTTGACCGTGTATTGACCAATGAACCCGGAAGTTGTCCGAACAGGTTCAGGACATCAAGGCGCGCCCGTACCAGTCCGCACCGTCCCGCACACCCGGCAGCGCGAAGAAGTAGCCGCCGCCGAACGGCTTGATGTAGTCGGTGAGCGGCTCACCCTCGAGGCGCTTCTGAATGGTCTCGAACTGACGGCTGAGGTCCTGCTGGTAGCAGCAGAACAGCAGCCCCATGTCGAGATTGCCGTTGCTGTCCACGCCCCGGTCGTAGTTGTACGCACGGCGCAGGATCCGCTGGCCGGCGGTCCCCGGTGTGCGCGGATTGGCGAGGCGTATGTGGCTGTCGAGCGGAATCACATCGCCCTTGGGGTCGCTCGGGTAGTCGGGGGTGTCGTGCTCGGCGTCACCGTCGAGCGGCGCACCCGACTCCCGGGCCCTGCCGAACATCCGCTCCTGTTCGCTCAGCGAGACCCGGTCCCAGAACTCCACGAGCATGCGGATCAGCCGGACGACCTGGTAACTGCCGCCCTGCGCCCAGTCCGGCTCGCCCATGCCGCGGTCCACCCAGATCAGGCGATCCATCTCGCGCGGGTCGGACGGGTCGGGGTTGGCGGTGCCGTCCTTGAAACCCATCAGGTTGCGCGGGGTTCCGCTGGGGCGGGGCGGGCTGGAGAACCCGTCGAGACGCCAACGGACCTGCATACCGCCACGGGTGTGCCGCGCGATGTCCCGCAGGGCGTGCAGCACCGTGTCGGTGTCGTCCGCGTGCAGTTGGAGGCTGAGGTCGCCGTGGCACCACTCGGAGCGGAGGTCGTCGTCGGGGAAGGCGGGCATCGTCGCGAGTCTGCGCGGGCGTCGCGCGGCCAGACCGAAGCGGTCGTCGAAGAGCGAGGCACCGACGCCGACGGTCACCGCCAGCGCGCCGGACGGCAACCGGTCGCCGAGCACACCGGAGTCGGCGGGCGGACCGGTGATACCGAGGGCCGGAGGTGTTCCGCCCGCGGTCAGGAAGCGCGCACGGTCGGTCACGGTGCGCAGCAGCTCACCGAGTTCCGCGCGGTTCTCGGCGGTGACGTCGAGAGCGGTGAACGCGGTGACCCGGCGCGGGGCCGCGATCAGCGACTGCTGGTGGGTGCCGTGGAAGGGCAGGACGGGTGGTGTGCCCGTGGCGTCGGCGGTGGGCGGGGCCGCCGCACCCCCGGCGGCGAGGCCGGCACCGGCGAGGGCGGCCCCGCGCAGGAAGCCGCGCCGTCCGAAACCACCCGTGGCGGGCCCGGCGTTCACACTGTCCTCCGGGGGTCGCAGAGCGTCGCCACCGAGGCCAGCCGCTCGACCACGTCGTCGAGAACGGCGTCGACCTGCTCCCGCTGGGTGCGGTCGAGCCCGGTGAGCGGGGTCCACCGGTCGCCGTGGTGGAGGCCGTCCAGGGTGCGCTGTGCGCGGTCCAGGTCCCTTTCGAGAACGGGCAGGTCCGCATAGCGCGAGGCGAGCAGGGGGTGCAGCCGGGACAGTACGGCACGCGTGCCGTCGATGTTGGCGCGGGCTGTGGCGAGGCTGGTGCCGCTGCCGTAGTCCGTCCGCCCGGTCAACTCGAACTGCACGGTGTTCTCCAGGATCTCGTGCGCCCGCAGACCCAGCTGCGCCGGGTCCATACGGGCCTGCGCCCAGTCGTCGCGCAGGCCGCGGACGGCCTTGGTGAGGGCCGCCGCCGGGGCGCGGAGCTGCTGTGCGGACCCGCCGTGCCACAGCCCGTACTCGATGCGGTGGAAGCCCACGAAGGAGGGGTCCTTCACACCGCCGGGCAGCCCGGCGTCCGTTCCGTTGATCTGTGCGTCGGAGTCGCCGAAGGCGTCGTACGCCGCACCGAGCCGCTCGTACTCGAGGTGCGCCGGCAGCCAGGCCTTCCGGGCCGCGTCGAGGTCGCCGCGGTCGATGGCGTCCTGCAGCCGGCCGGTCAGCCGCACCACGTCGTTCAGACCCCCGCCGACCCACTTCTGGTAGTCGATCGCGAGCGGGATCAGATCGTGCTGGGTGACGGGGGCCGCGGCGGGGCCGGGCCTGCCGCCGGTGCTGACACGGACCGTGGGGCCGGTGACGGCGTCGGCGTCGTCGGGCAGGCAGGTGAACGCGTACGAGCCCTTGCCGAGACGGACGGTCAGCGAACGGGTGGTGCCCGCGGCGAGGCCCTCCAGCTCTCCGTACACGGCCCGGCTGCGGGGATCCTCGAGATAGACCTCCGCCGGACTGCTCGAGGTGTTGTGCAGATCGAAGACCTGCAGCCCGGGAACCGGACTCGTCCAGCCGCGGCCGCAGCCACTCGGCGACACCTCGACGGCTGTGTGCCGGAGCCCGTCGCCGGCGGCCCGCGCGTGCCGGGCTCCGCCGAGTGTGGTGATCAGCAACGCCGCCACCAGGACGAGGGTGAGCAGGAGCCCGCCCGCGGCCCAGACGCGGCCCCTCCGTGAGGTGAGGCCGGGCACCGGCATTCCTCCGCGCCTCCCCGAACAACGTGCGAACGTACCCTCGCGCCTTCGTGCGGCGCGATCACCTCATGCTAGGCAGCGGCTCCCGCCCTGAAAGCCCCCGGCAGGGACTGACACCAAGAGTTCCCTCGCGGTTCACCGGGGGCTTGCCGGCCGAGCGGCCCGGCAGATCGGCCTGGACCCGTGCCGGTCGACCGCCGCACCGGTCATCCCCGTGGACCACTCCGCCGTGCCGTGCACTCGAGCGCTTCGTAGGCTGGTGGCCCGGGGGCACGTCATGGAGGTCCGCGATGCCCCGCAGCATCTGGTCGGGAGCGATCAGCTTCGGCCTGGTCACCATCCCGGTGGACGTGGTGCCCGCGACCGAGGACCACAGCGTCCGCTTCCACCAGTACCACTTGCAGGACATGGGCCGGGTGCGGGTCCGGAAGTACTGCGAGGTCGAGGACCGCGAGGTCCCGCAGCAGGAGATCGGCAAGGGCTACGCGCTCACCAGGGACCAGGTCGTCCCGGTGCTCGACGAGGAGTTGCGGGAGCTGCCCCTGCCGACGGCGAGGGCCATCGAGATCGTGGCGTTCGTACCCGCCGGGTCCATCGATCCGCTCCGCATCGGCGAGGGCTACTACCTCCAGGCCTCCGGCACGGTGGCCGCGAAGCCGTACGCCCTGCTGCGCAAGGCGCTGGCGAGGACGTCGAAGGTCGCCGTGGCGAAGTTCGCCTGGCACGGCAGGGAGAGGCTGGGTCTGCTGCGGGTGCGGGACGAGGCGCTGGTGCTGCACTCGATGCGCTGGCCGGACGAGATCCGGGACCCGGCCGAATTGGCACCGCCGGACATCCGGCTCTCCGACGGCGAGATCACCGAGGCACAGCACCTGATCGACCGGATGACCCGCGAGGACCTCGAAGGGCCCGACTTCGCCGACCACTACACCGAGGCGCTCGAGCAGGTGATCGAGGCCAAGCGTGAGGGGCACGCACCGCCCGAGGCCCCGGAGCCGGAGGGCGAACCCGGCAAGGTGCTCGACCTGATGGCCGCACTCCAGGCATCGGTGGCCCAGGCGAAGGCGTCCCGCGGCGAGGCTCCCGAGGCCGAGGTGCACGAGCTCCCGAAGAAGACCACCGCCGGCGCCGAGGCGAAGAAGGCACCTGCCAAGAAGACCGCCACAAAGAAGAGCACCGCAAAGAAGACTGCCAAGAAGACCACGGCCACGAAGGAAACGGCGAAGAAGACTGCCGCGAAACAGCCGACCCGCCGGAAGCGCACCGCATAGCCGGGCCGGGACGAGGCCGGTTTGTCGTCACCGCCCGCGTCGACCGCCCGACCGTTGCGGCCGCAGGCGCGGGCTGAGCACCCGACGGTCCGTACGGCCCCCTATGGACCGCCGCCTCCCGGACCGCCCGTCAGGGACGGTGGGCCGGCGCGGCGGAACGCGCGTCCGCCGCGGTCGCCGGGCGCCCCGACGTGGCGTGATCGGACAGGACCAGGTCCTTCGCCCGGCGGAACTCCTCGTCCGTGATGTCGCCGCGGGTTCGCATCTCGGACAGCCGGACGAGTTCGTCCGTACTGCTGTGGCGTCCGCCTTCCGCCACGGTCCGACGGATGTAGGAGTCGAAGGCCTGCTGCTGGGCGCGCGCCTGCGCCACCTCCCGACGACCCATGTCCTTCCCACGGGCGATGAGATAAACGAGGACGCCGAGGAAGGGGAGCACGACCACGAACACGAGCCAGCCGGCCTTGCCCCAACCGCTCATGGAGTCGTCGCGGAACACGTCGAGGACGATCCTGAACAGCAGGACGAACCACATGACCAGCAGGAAGAACCACAGCATCGTCCAGAAGGCGCTCAGCAGTGGATAGTCGTAGGCGAGGTACGTCTGCGCGACCATGTCTCTCCTCCGATCCGGGCTTTCGCCCCGGCCGCCAGTGCCGTCCTCAGGGTGCGCGCGACGGGGACGGTGCGACCTCACCCGGCAGGGGTGAGCGCCGGTGCCGCGGGCGCGCCTGCGGTTCTGGACCCCGTTCCACAGCCGTGGCTCAGGGAGCCACCGTCGGCGGCAGGGGCCGCTCCTGCGCCCGCGGACACGGCTGGTCCGGGCCGGCGGACGTCGTGGAGGCCATGACGCTGATCACGCCGCCGTGGAGCCACCGGACCGCCGTCCGGCGCCCGCCCTGCGCAGTGCGGCCGAGCATGCGAAGGCGACCATCAGCTCCGCAGCCCGAGCAGCACCAGCCACAGGCCGAGCAGCCGCGCCAGGAAGACCGCGGACTCGATCGGCAGGGCGAGCACCACGATCCCGGCGACGATGCCGAGTGCCGCCGTGCCGAGGACGAACGCCCGGTGCGGCAGGTCACGGTCGCTGAAGGCCGTGTAGGCGATCAGCATGCCGGTCACCAGCCAGACGACCCCGACGATGAGGGACAGCGCCGCGATGGTCTGCAACGGGTGCCGCAGACACAGCACCCCGGCAAGGACCAGCAGCACCGCGACGAGCAGGCGCGGCACCCGTTCGTCGCGCTCCTCCAGGGGGAAGGCCGCGACGGACCGCAGCGCCCCGGCCACAGGAAGGGACGGCCCGACGAGGACCGCCGGCACGTGCAGGGTCCCTCCGGGCCAGGCCGGCACCATGATGCCCGGTATCAACGCCGCGAGCGCCGAGCCCAGGACCAGGGTCCACGAGGCGGCGAGGCGGCGAGGCGGCGAGGCGGCGAGGCGGCGAGGCCCAACCGCAGTACCCCCGCGGTCGTCGTCCGTGCGGTGCCCGGAGCCGTCGGACACGTGCTCCGGCCCGGTGCGCGACGCCGGACCACGGGGTACGGCCATGGCTCCTCCTGGCGCGATCGATACGGGTCACGGCAGGTTCGCCGAGGGTGCGGTGTACGGACGGATCAGGGTCGCGCTCGTCCGGCGCATGCCGGGTCACCCATGGCGGGTGAGGTCGTCCGGCCCCTCGAGGCCGTGCTCACTCCGGCAGCCGGTGCATCTCCACTACACGCAGTCCGAGCGACCGGCACCGGGCCAGCAACCCGTACAGGTGAGCCTCGTCGACGACGGGCCCGACCAGTACGGACTGTCCGGAGAGAACGAGGTGGTCCATTTCCGGGAAGGCCTCGGTGAGCGTGTCCGACAGCTGTCCGTCGACGCGGATCTCATAGCGCATGAGCCGCTCTCCCTCGGCTGTACTCGGGCGGCCGAACCGCGCCCCGTCCGCGATGCTCCGCCCCGGCCCACCGCACGGCCTCACCTGCGGGAGGTGAACCGCGCGACGGCCCGCCCCGGCGTCAGTCCTTCAGGACGATCTTGCAGACGATGATCAGCAGCCCGAGCAGGAGATTGACCGCGGCGCTGACGATCACCAGGCGCCAGGAGGCTCCCGCGGTGCGTGCGGCGGCCGCCGACCAGCCCACCTGGCCGGCCACGGCGACGGCGAGCGCGAGCCAGGCCCCGCCCAGGAGGTCGAGGCCCAGGAGCGGACTGACGATCACAGCGGCGGCGGGCGGGACGGCGGCCTCGACGATCGGCCATTCCTCACGGCAGACGTGCAGCACGACCCGGCGGTACAGGACCTCCTGCGCCAGGCGGGCGCCGAACAGCTGGGCGTGCACGTGCGCGATCCAGAACACCACGGCGGTACTCACCAGCAGCACCACGAGCTCGACGCGCGAGAACACGCCGGCCGCACCGGCGCCCACGACCACGGAGGCGGCGAGCAGCGATCCGTACACGCCACCGGTGAAGTCGCCACGGGCGCGCGGCTCGGTGGGACCTGCCGTGGCCTCGGAGTGTTCCGCCTCGGACATCACAGCCTTCCTGGGGGACCGGCTGAAAGTCTGCGTGCACCGCGGCGCCGCGAACAGGACCCGGCGGGCCCCGGGCCGGGTCTTCACCTCACCGGACGATCCCGCCGTCGGACGGCGCGAACCGGTCGGCCACCGACCGGTGCCCTCGAGTGCCGTGCGCCGTCGTCTCCGTCTCGGCCGAACCCTTCCTCCGGCGGGCCTGCGAACGGCGGCCGCCCCCGCGGACCCGCGCATCCACCGCGCCAGGCGAACCCTGACGACCTGCCCGCACAACCCTGCGTTTACCATATGAGCGCCGCCTAGCTCGAAAGATAAATCTGTGACTGTCAACGACGACTCGTTCACCAACTGGAAGAACCGCGAGGAGATCGCGGAGTCGATGATCCCGATCATCGGGAAGCTGCATCGGGAGCGGGACGTCACGGTCCTGCTGCACAGCCGCTCCTTGGTGAACAAGTCGGTGGTCAGCATTCTCAAGACCCACCGATTCGCACGGCAGATCGCCGGGGAGGAGCTCTCGGTCACCGAGACCTTCCCGTTCCTCAAGGCGCTCGGCACCCTCGATCTCGGTCCGTCCCAGATCGACATCGGCATGCTCGCCGCGATGTACCGGACCGACGACCAGGGCCTGTCGGTCGGGGACTTCACCGCCCGGGCGGTGGCCGGGGCCACGGGTGCCGACAAGATCGAGCACGGTGAGGGACGCGACGTCGTCCTGTACGGCTTCGGCCGCATCGGCCGGCTCGTCGCCCGCCTGCTGATCGAGAAGGCCGGTTCCGGCAACGGTCTGCGGCTGCGCGCGATCGTCGTGCGCGGCGGCGGTGACCGGGCCGCCGAGGATCTCGTCAAGCGGGCGTCCCTGCTCCGCCGCGACTCCATCCACGGCCAGTTCCAGGGCACGATCACCGTCGACGAGGCGAGCTGCTCGATCATCGCCAACGGCAACACCATCAGGGTGATCCACGCCGACGACCCGGCCGAGGTCGACTACACGGCGTACGGCATCAAGGACGCCATCCTCATCGACAACACCGGCAAGTGGCGCGACCGCGAGGGCCTGTCGAAACACCTGCGTCCCGGCATCGACAAGGTCGTGCTGACCGCGCCCGGCAAGGGCGATGTGCCCAACATCGTGCACGGCGTCAACCACGACATGGTGAAGCCCGACGAGCGGATCCTGTCCTGCGCGTCCTGCACCACCAACGCGATCGTGCCGCCGCTGAAGGCGATGGACGACGAGTACGGCGTTCTGCGCGGACACGTGGAGACCGTCCACTCGTTCACCAACGACCAGAACCTGCTGGACAATTACCACAAGTCCGAGCGACGCGGCCGCTCCGCGCCGCTCAACATGGTGATCACCGAGACGGGTGCCGCCTCCGCCGTCGCCAAGGCGCTGCCCGACCTCAAGGCGCGGATCACCGGCAGCTCGATCCGTGTGCCCGTGCCCGATGTCTCGATCGCGATCCTCAATCTCCAACTCGCCCGTGAGGTGACCCGCGAGGAGGTCCTCGAGTACCTCCGTGATGTCTCGCTGACCTCGCCGATGCGCCGTCAGATCGACTTCATCAGCGCTCCCGACGCCGTCTCCAGCGACTTCATCGGCTCGCGCCACGCTTCGATCGTGGACGCGGGCGCCCTCAAGGCCGAGGGCGACAACGCGATCCTCTACCTCTGGTACGACAACGAGTTCGGCTACTCCTGCCAGGTCATCCGCGTCGTGCAGCACGTCTCCGGGGTGGAGTACCCGACCTACCCGGCCCCCGCGGCCTGACACCGGCGCGCACGGCTCCCGGTCCGGTCCACCGTCGTACGGGGCCCGCGGCCGGGACCGGCGCACCACAAGCGCCGGGCGGCAGCTGCCACGGCTTCCCCTCCCCGGCGTTATGCGGCTGAACTTCCCTCCTCATCAGGGGAGTTCAGCGATGTTTGCGCCAATGTTCAGTCACGCGGCTCGTGCTGCCCACCGACTCCTTGCGAGAATCTCGGCGCCCGGGTCACTCCCTCCCCAGGAGACCCCGGGATGTACCCCGTCCTCAGACGCCCGCAGGGAGTTGACGTGCGCGACCAGGTACCCCCCACAGCACGGCGCAGAAGAACTCCGTCCGTCCCAAGGCTCTCGCGGCGGCTGCGCCGCTCCGCGTTCGCGAGCGCCCTTGCCGCCGTCGCACTGGTCGTGGCGCTGCCCGCCAGCGCCCAGGCCGACGTTCTGCAACTCCTGCCCCAGAACGCCGACGGTCTGGAGCAGTCCTTCTCCCCCGCCTACGACTACGACGGTGACGGCTGCTACGCCACCGCGGCCATCGGCGTCGACGGCACCATCAACCCCGGTCTGAAGCTGGGCGGCGACGTCAACGGGCACTGCCACGACTACGCCCAGCTGGCCAACGCCAACACCTACTCGCGCGAGAAGTGCAACAACGGCTGGTGCGCCGTGGTGTACGCCAGCTACTTCGAGAAGGACCAGGCCACGCTCGGTCCCGCGGCCATCGGCCACACCCACGACTGGGAGCACGTCGTGGTGTGGATCAACAACAACGAGGTCCAGTACGTGTCGGTGTCGCAGCACTCCGGCTACCAGGTGGCCGGGCGTTCGTCGGTGCGCTTCGACGGGACCCACCCGAAGATCGTGTACCACAAGGACGGCGTCTCCACCCACTGCTTCCGGTTCGCCAACACCAACGACGAGCCGCCGGAGAACGCCACGGGCGGCTGGTTCTACCCGCGTCTGGTGGGCTGGAACGGCTACCCGGCCGGCTTCCGCGACAGGCTCATGAGCGCAAACTTCGGCGCGGCCACCATCAAGATCAAGGACGGTGACTTCGAGTACGCCCTGGCGAACTCCATGCCGTCCGGGATCCCGTTCAACCCCAACGCCTGATCTGCGCACATCGAAGGGCCCGGTCGCAGCCACGGCGGCCGGGCCCTTCGACGCGCACCACACGACGAGCGTGGCAGGCATCCCGAGGAGATTCCGGGTCAGGAGACCTGTTCGCGGGCCGTCCGGGCCGCCGCTGCCAGGTCCAGGTCCGTGGTCTCGGGCGCCAGGAACTGCGAGACCAGGCCGCCCACCGCGAGCACCCCGGCGCCGACGAAGAGAACGAACCGGGCACCGAAGTGGTCGAGGCCCATGGGGAGCAGGAACGTGCCCACGGCGGCGCCGACTCGGCTCATGGCCGTTGCGAAACCCACGCCGGTGGCGCGCAGCGAGGTGGGGAACACCTCCAGCGGATAGACCGCGGTCAGCGCGCTGGAGGCGGCATTGAGGAAGATGAAGAAGAGGAAGCCGGCCACGATGACCGGCGTGGAGGACGGCCACACCGCGACCAGGGCCAGGCAGCCCGCCGTGATCCAGAACGGCGGGATCAGCAGCCTGCGGCGGCCGATGCGGTGCACTACCAGGCAGCCTGCGGTGACACCGGCGACGGCCGTGAAGGAGTAGACGAGCAGAGCCGCGACCGCGTTGTCGCCCATGTGGAGGGCGTCGAAGACCTGGGTCCAGAAGGTGCCGATCGCGAAGTACGGCAGGACGAGCGCGGCCCGGAAGACGCTGGCGAACACGGTGCTGCGAATGTGCCGGCGGCTGAACAGCGAGCGGAAGCCCTCCTGTCCGGCCTCGGTGCGCTCGTCGAGTTCCGCCGCCACGTCGATCTCGATGCCGTACTTCGTGATGAGTTCCTCGGCCTCCTCGCGGCGGCCCTTGCTCAGCAGCCAGCGGGCCGACTCCGGGATGCCGCCCCGCAGCGCCACGCACACCACGGCGATCACCGCACTGCTGGCCAGGGACCAGCGCCAGCCGCCCTGGACGTCCGCGAACAGCGCGCCGACGACGGTCGCCAGTGCGTAACCGACGTACCAGCTGATCTCCAGGCTGGCCAGCAGCCTGCCGCGCCCCTCGTTCGGCGCGTGTCGCTCGCGTCACGGGGCGCGAACCCCTTCTCCGTCGCGCACGCCACCCAGGCCGTGAGCATGGTGAACCGCGCCCTGCCCGTGGCGTTCCGGGACGGCTCGGACCTCGGCGCCCGCGCCGAGTTGATGATGGGCGCACATCTGGCCGGCCAGGCCCCGACCCTCTCGGGACTCGGCCTCGTGCACGGCATCGGCCATGCGATCACGGCCCACACCGGCACTCCGCACGGAGTCGCCCTCGCCGCCGTGCTCGAGGAGGTCAATGGAGTTCAGCGCACCCGCCGCGCAGGACGCCTACGAGCGCGCGGCCCGGGCCATGCGTCTCGACCCGCCGGCCGACGGCGACTGGACCGCAGCGGCCGTGACCGCCGTACGTGAGATCTCCGGAGAACTGGACATCAAACGCCCCCTGCGTGACCTGGGCGCCGACCGCGACCTGCTGCCGGCCGTCGCGGCGGGCGCGGTCGCCGACGCCGTGACCAAGAACGCGCCGCGGCTGCCGGACGAGTCCGAGGTACTGGAGATTCTGGAGCGGACGTACGAGCGGCCCTGACGCACCGGCGCCGCACGGTGGCCGTCCGGGATCCGGTCGCGGCCGGTCCGGGCGGCGTCCCCCCGCCCGGGTCGGGTGACCGGTCTGGACGCCGGGGACCGACCGGCCCAGGGGGCGCACCCGCCGGCCGGTCCCGCGTCCGTGTCACGTGCTGCGTCGCCCTCAGCTCACGGTGGCCGCCGCTCGCCGATTCAGGCGGTGTCCGCCCGTGAACACGTTCATGGAGTACCGCCGACATCGGTGTGGACCCGCCTCGGGGGCCGGCCGCGGGGTCGACGGTCGGCGCATCTCCCCGTCGGCAGGGCCTCGTGAGATCGTCGACCCCGCTTTGTCTACAGTATTTCGTATGCTGGTGACAAGGGAAGAGGTGGGACACGGGCCGGGGAGTCGCAGCTCGTGCGGGCCTCCGGCCGACGCGGGTGGGGCGACGGCCGACATCAACGGTCCAGGCCGGAGTAGACTGTAGACGAAATCCAATATCGGGCGGCTCTGGCGAGCCGCTACCGAGGGGTGGAGTCATGGCCTTGCCGACCGGCGCCGTGCCGAAGGTGGAGAGGCCCGGCCCGCTGCGCGAGCGGGTCTACGAGGCTCTCCTGGAGCTCATCGTCACCAGGTCGCTCGAACCGGGGCAGCATCTGGTCGAGAGCGAACTCGCCGGCCAACTGGGGGTCTCGCGCCAACCGGTCCGGGAGGCGCTGCAGCGCCTCGACACGGAGGGCTGGGTGGATCTGCGCCCCGCCCAGGGCGCGTTCGTGCACGACCCCACGGAGGAAGAGGCCGACCAACTGCTCGTCGTGCGCGGTCTGCTGGAGGCCGAGGCGGCGAGGCTGGCAGCGGCCAACGCCACCCCGCGCGCCGCCGAGCGGCTGCGCGAATTGTGCACGGCGGGCGAGCAAGCCCGGGAGTCCGACGATGTCGACGTCGTGGTCGCCGCCAACGCCGCCTTCCACGCCCAGGTGATGCAACTGGCCGCGAACTCGGTGCTCGCCGAGCTGTCCGCCCAGGTGGACCGCCGCGTCCGGTGGCTCTACACACCCGTCGCCCGTACCCGAGGCTCACTCTCCTGGATCGAGCACCGCGCCATGATCGACGCCATCGAGGCAGGCGACGAACAGCGGGCACAGCAGCTGATGCGGGCCCACACCGAGCACACACGCGCCAGCTACCACGGGCGCGCGGCAGCGGAGCGGTGAGGGCCTCGTAGCCTCACCCGCCGGCGTTCCCGCAAGCCCGCCGGGACCTGACGCAACATTCACCCCCACAGACATGGATACCCGTCGACCAGTAACGGTATACAGTATGCAATCACCCATGAGAGGGGGGCTTCGCAGAGTCCGCCCCGCCGGCCCATGAGGCGTCACCCCTCCAAGACCGCAGGGAGCCGCTCCATGTCGTTCCGCTCCGCTCTCTCCCACGTCTTGAGCAGCACCATCGAGCCGTCCGCCGAGGAGACCGGCGCGTGCGGGAGATTTCCCCGCGCCTCGGTGACCGCCCTCGGGGAAGCGGGGCTGCTCGGGCTCACCGTCGCCACCGATCTCGGCGGCGGAGGGCTGGGCCTCACCGAGGCCGCCGAGGTCGTGACCGACGTGTCCCGCGCCTGCCCCGCCACCGGCGCGGTGGTCCGGTCCCACTACGCCGCCGTCGCCTTCATCGAGGCGTACGGCTCGCACTGGATGCGCCGCAAGGTCGCCGTCGGCCTGCACCTCGGCACGCTCGCCCTCACCGACGCCGACGGCGCCGGCGCACCGGGGGCCACACCGTCACCGACGGGTTCGACCGCGACGCGCACCGGGGACGTGGTGGCCCTGCGCGGCCGCAAACGCGATGTCGTCGGGGCGGGCGAGGCCGACAGCTACATCTGGTCCTCCCGGCCGGCACACGGCGGGGAGGGATCGTCCCTGTGGCTGGTGCCTGCGGACGCGCCCGGCCTGTTCGTGCCCGCCCGCCCCAGCGGCGACGGTCCGCGCGGCAGCGGAACGTCGACGGTCTGCGCGGATCCCGTCCTGCTCCCCGCCGGCGCACTGCTCGAACGGGACGGCGAGGCGGACGGCTTGCTGAGCACCGTCCGCGCATGGCTGGCCGCGATGTCCACCGCGGGGGCCGGATCGCCCGCCGGAGCGCCCGGGGTCCGCGCACTCACCTGACCGCCCGCCCCGGTCCCCGTGACCGCGGTTGACCCGTTCCGGACGGTGGACGCAGCCGATGATAACTGCATACAGTATCCGATGAGCCTTCAGAGTCGCCAGGGGGCCACACAGAGTGAAGCTTGTATACAAAGTTCCGTATGCATTGAGAGGCGTCATGCACGGTACGAGCAGCGCGGCGAGGTGTCCGGGCTCGTCGATCACCATCCCCGTAGGGAGGAACCATGACGACGAGCGTCGGTGACGTGACGACGGAGGCCGCTGTCGGTGCGATCGCGGCAGCACATCGCGGGCAGCGCGGTCCACTGCTGCCGATCCTGCACGCCATCCAGGCCGAACTCGGCCATGTCCCGCAGGAGGCCGTCGCGATACTCGCCCGCGAGCTCAATCTGTCCCGGGCGGACGTACACGGGGTGGTCTCCTTCTACCACGACTTCCGCCGGGAGCCTGCCGGCCGCACGACCGTGCGCATCTGCCGCGCGGAGGCCTGCCAGGCCCTCGGCGCCGACGCCCTGGTGAACTCCGCCCGGGACCGGGCGGGCCTCGCACTCGGGGAGACGCGCGCGGACGCCTCTCTGACGGTGGAGCAGGTCTTCTGCCTCGGCAACTGCGCGCTGGGCCCCTCCGTCGAGGTGAACGGCGAGGTGCTCGGACGCATGAGCGCGGAACGTCTGTGCTCGATCGTGGACGAGGCGGTCTCGTCATGACACAGACATCGAACTCCCCGGTGACGGTGTACGTCCCCCGCGACTCGGCCGCGCGGTCGGTCGGGGCCGACGCGGTGGCGGAGGCGATCCGACGGGCTGCCGACGCCCGGAACCTGCCGATCAACCTGGTGCGCAACGGGTCGCGCGGCATGCTCTGGCTGGAACCGCTGGTCGAGGTGGCCACCTCTGAGGGCCGGATCGGCTACGGTCCCGTGGCACCCTCGGACGTGGCGGACTTGCTGGCCGCCGACTTCCTGGACGGCGCGGACCACCCTCTGCGGCTCGGTGTCGTGGACGAACTTCCGTGGCTGGCCCGCCAGAACCGGGTCACGTTCACCCGGGTCGGGATCATCGACCCCATCTCCCCGGAGGACTACGAGCGCCACGGCGGCCTCGTCGGGCTGCGCAGAGCCCTGGACCTGTCGCCCTCCGACGTGGTCGCCGCCGTCACCGAGTCCGGTCTGCGCGGCCGGGGGGGCGCGGGGTTCCCGGCCGGCATCAAGTGGAAGACCGTGCTCGACTGCGCCGACACGCTGAAGTTCGTCTGCTGCAACGCCGACGAGGGCGACAGCGGCACGTTCGCCGACCGCATGGTCATGGAGGGCGACCCGTTCATGCTCATCGAGGGCATGACGATCGCCGCACACGCGGTCGGCGCCCGCGAGGGCTATGTCTACATCCGCTCGGAGTACCCGGACGCGGTGGCCACGATGCGGGCCGCGATCGCGATCGCGCGTGATCGCCATTGGCTCGGGGAGCGCATCCTCGGCTCGGACCTCACCTTCGATCTGCACGTGCGGGTCGGCGCCGGCGCGTACATCTGCGGTGAGGAGACCTCCATGCTGGAGAGCCTGGAGGGCAAGCGCGGCGTCGTCCGCGCCAAGCCGCCCATCCCTGCCATCGAGGGGCTGTTCGGCAAGCCGACCGTCGTCAACAACGTCCTGACCCTGGCCACGGTTCCGGTGATCCTCGCCGACGGGGCGAAGGCGTACCAGGAACTCGGCGTGGAACGCTCACGCGGCACACAGGTCTTCCAGCTCGGCGGAAACATCGCGCACGGCGGCATCGTCGAGACGGCGTTCGGCGTCACCCTCCGCGAGCTGATCGAGGACTACGGCGGCGGGACGCTCAGCGGACGGCCGGTGCGCACGGTGCAGGTGGGCGGGCCACTGGGCGCCTACCTGCCGACGTCCCAGTTCGATCTGCCCATGGACTACGAGGCGTTCGCCGCGGCGGGCGCCATGCTCGGCCACGGCGGTGTCGTGGTCTTCGACGACACCGTCGACATGGCGGCGCAGGCCCGCTTCGCGATGGAGTTCTGCGCCGCGGAGTCGTGCGGCAAGTGCACACCGTGCCGGGTCGGTTCGGTGCGCGGCGTCGAAGTGATCGACCGGATCGTGGCCGGCGAGCAGCGCGACGAGAACCTCGCCCTGCTCGAGGACCTCTGTGAGCTGATGACCGACGGATCGCTGTGCGCCATGGGCGGGTTGACCCCCATGCCGGTACGCAGCGCCGTCACACACTTCTCCGACGACTTCCTCGCGAGGGGGGAGGGCACGGCATGACACTGCTCAAGGAGCCCGACTTCGGAACCCCGGAACGGCCAGGCGGGGCGACCGTCACGGTCGAGGTCGACGGGCTGCCCGTCACGGTGCCCGAGGGCACCTCGGTGATGCGCGCGGCGGCGCAGGCCGGAATCGACATACCCAAGCTCTGTGCCACCGACAGCCTGGAGCCGTTCGGTTCCTGCCGGCTGTGCGTGGTGGAGATCGACGGCCGTCGCGGCACCCCGGCGTCCTGCACCACACCGGTCGCGGACGGGATGTGCGTGCGCACCCAGACGCCGAAGGTGGAGAAGCTCCGCCAGGGCGTCATGGAGCTGTACATCTCCGACCATCCGCTCGACTGCCTCACCTGCTCGGCCAACGGCGACTGCGAACTGCAGGACATGGCGGGCGTGGTGGGGCTGCGCCAGGTCCGTTACGGGTACGAGGGCGAGAACCACCTCGACGCCGCGCCGGACCTGAGCAACCCGTACTTCGACTTCAACCCGGCCAAGTGCATCGTCTGTTCGCGGTGCGTGCGCGCCTGCGGCGAGGTGCAGGGCACCTTCGCGCTGACCATCGAAGGCCGCGGCTTCGACTCCAAGGTCTCCCCTGGTGCCGGTGAGTCCTTCCTGGACTCCGAGTGCGTCTCCTGCGGCGCCTGTGTCCAGGCCTGCCCGACCGCGACGCTTCAGGAGCGGTCGGTCGTCGAACTCGGCATGCCCTCCCGCTCGGTGGTCACCACCTGCGCGTACTGCGGCGTGGGCTGCTCGTTCAAGGCCGAGCTGCGCGGCGACGAACTGGTCCGGATGGTGCCCCACAAGGACGGCGGGGCGAACGAGGGCCACTCCTGCGTCAAGGGCCGCTTCGCCTTCGGCTATGCGACCCATCCCGACCGCAAGCTCAAGCCCATGGTGCGCGAGAAGACCACCGACCCGTGGCGCGAGGTCGAGTGGGACGAGGCCATCCGGACGGTCGCGGAGAAGATGCGCGCCATCCAGGACGCGTACGGGCCGAGCTCGATCGGCGCCATCAGCTCCTCGCGGTGCACCAACGAAGAGGTCTACGTCGTCCAGAAGATGGTGCGCGCGGCGTTCGGCAACAACAACGTCGACACCTGCGCCCGGGTCTGCCACTCCCCCACCGGTTACGGGCTGAAGCAGACCTTCGGGGAGTCGGCCGGCACCCAGGACTTCCGCTCGGTGGCGAAGGCCGACCTCATCATGGTCATCGGGGCCAATCCGACCGACGGTCACCCGGTGTTCGCCTCGCGCATGAAGAAGCGACTGCGCGAGGGTGCCCAGCTCGTCGTGGTCGACCCGCGGCGTATCGACCTGGTGCGCTCGCCGCACATCCAGGCGGCACATCATCTGCAGCTCAAGCCCAGCACGAACGTGGCCGTCATCAACGCCATGGCGCACGTGGTGGTGACCGAGGACCTGGTCGACCGCTCCTTCGTCGATGCGCGGTGCGAAGGGTTCGACGACTGGGCCCGGTTCGTCGCCCTCCCCGAGAACAGCCCGGAGGCCACCGAGCCCGTCACCGGCGTTCCCGCGGAGGAACTGCGGGCCGCCGCTCGGCTGTACGCGCAGGCGCCCAACGCAGCCATCTACTACGGTCTCGGCGTGACCGAGCACAGCCAGGGCTCCACGATGGTCATGGGGATGGCGAACCTCGCGATGGCCTGCGGCAACATCGGCCGGGACGGCGTGGGCGTCAACCCGCTGCGCGGCCAGAACAACGTGCAGGGCTCCTGCGACATGGGTTCCTTCCCGCACGAGTTCACGGGCTACCGCCATGTCTCCGACGATGCGGTCCGCACCGTGTTCGAGGAGTTGTGGGGCCGTTCCCTACTGCCCGAGCCGGGGCTGCGGATCCCGAACATGTTCGACGCGGCGATCGACGGTTCCTTCCGGGGCCTGTTCGTGCACGGCGAGGACATCGCCCAGTCCGACCCGAACCTCCAGCACGTCAGCGCGGCGCTGGCGGCGATGGACCTGGTCGTGGTGCAGGACCTGTTCCTCAACGAGACGGCCAGGTTCGCGCACGTCTTCCTGCCGGGCGCCTCGTTCCTGGAGAAGGACGGCACCTTCACCAACGCCGAGCGCCGCATCAACCGGGTGCGGGCGGTGATGAAGCCCAAGACAGGCAAGCACGAGTGGCAGATCGTCAGCGAGATCGCCACCGCCATGGGCTATCCCATGGCGTACGACCACCCGAGCCAGATCATGGACGAGATCGCCCAGGTCACACCCACCTTCAAGGGTGTCTCCTTCGAGTTGCTCGACAAGCTCGGCAGCGTCCAGTGGCCGTGCAACGACGAGGCTCCGCAGGGCACCCCGACCATGCACGTCGACGCGTTCGTCCGCGGCAAGGGCAAGTTCGTCGTCACGGCCTATGTGCCGACGGACGAGCGGACCACCTCTCGCTACCCGCTGGTGCTGACCACGGGCCGCATCCTCAGTCAGTACAACGTGGGAGCGCAGACGCGGCGTACGGGCAACGTGGCATGGCACCCCGAGGACCTGCTGGAGCTGCATCCGCTGGACGCCGAGAACCGGGGCATCACCGACGGCGACCTGGTGACGCTGGCCAGCCGGGTCGGCAGTACGACGCTTCGGGCCCGGATCTCCGACCGGATGCCGCCGGGCGTCGTCTACACGACGTTCCACCACCCGGTGACCGGCGCCAACGTGGTCACCACCGAGAACTCGGACTGGGCGACCAACTGCCCCGAGTACAAGGTGACCGCCGTGCAGGTGGGCCTCGCCCATCCGCTCGAGCGGCACGCCGGCGAGTCCCTGGGGACCGAGCGGCTCGCGGCGGTGGACTGAGATGGCCGCCGCTGTGCCGTCCGAGCAGCGGATGGCGAACCAGATCGCCGCGAACCTGCGGCATGTGCCCGGTGACGAGGCCGCGGAGGCGATCGCGGGCCACATCCGCCGGTTCTGGGACCCGCGGATGCGTGCCCGGCTGCTGGAGCTGGTGGAGACCGGGGCGGACGGCCTGGATCCCGTGGTCGTCGCCGCCGCGGGGCTGCTGACCCGGTCGCGGGAGGCCCCCGCGGGCTGACCGGCGGGCGCCTCCGGCACACGACTTCGCCTCACCCCCCTTCATGTCGAAGGGGGGTGAGGCGAAGTCGTGTGCCGGGAGCCCGAACGCTCAGGCGGCCGCGACGCCGTCCAGGCCGCGGCTGGTGACCAGCCGGACCCGTCCGTCGCCGAGGTGGTAGGAGAGGCCCACGACGGCTGCGTCCCCGCCGACGAGGGCGGGTGAGCGGTTCTGCAGCAGATCCACGGTGTGCCTTATGTGCTCGTCCACGATGTCGGCCTCCTCGCTCAGCCCCGCAGCGCGCGCGGTCAGCACGCTGGGCGTGACGCGCTCGACGACGTCGCGGACGTATCCGGACGGGGCCAGGCCCTCCGCGAGAGCCGTGCGCGCCGCGCGGATCGCACCGCACGCGTCGTGCCCGAGCACGACGACGAGAGGGCAGCCCAGCTGTCCCGCTCCGTACTCGATGCTGCCGAGCACCTCGGGACCGAGCACATGTCCTGCGGTACGCACGACGAAGAGGTCGCCCAGCCCGCGGTCGAAGATGATCTCCGCGGCCAGTCGTGAGTCGGAGCATCCGAAAACCACGGCGAACGGATGCTGACCGGGTGCCAGGGCGGCGCGGCGTGCGGCGTCCTGGTTGGGGTGCTGCGGATCTCCGGCGACGAAGCGCTGATTGCCCGTCAACAGGATGTCGAGGGCCTGGGCTGCGGAGGGCGTCTGGTTGTGGGCCATGGAATCAGGATGCGTAGACTCCATACAGTATGCAATACCTGTGCAGCGGTGGTTCACATGCAGCGGGCAGCCGACCGCGCACCCCAACTCGACCGACCCCGCCGGCGGTGCCAGGACCAAGGAGCGGATGCGTCCGGCCGGGGCCGAGGACGCGCCCCGCGGCACCCCCACGCCCCGGACGCCCTTCTGCGGCACCCCGCGGCCCCGTGCGCCCTGCTGCGGCGGCGGGACGCCTCTCACCGGAACGCCGACGAGGTCCGGGACTGCCCGCTGTCGCACCGCCCGGAACGCGGGCAGGGAGGCGCGCTCAGCTCCATCGGAGTGGCCTCCATGTGCACCCGGCCCAGGTGGTAGGCGCCCCTCCGGCCCCGCGGCTGACGCGGGAGTCGCACCGAGAGACGGAGGAGGAGGCGAGGGCCGGCCGCCCCGCGGTCAGCCCAGCGGCCGGGCACCGTCGCGTCCGGCCGCTCCGGGCGTTCCGTACGCCAGCGTCACCCCGGGCCCCGGGCGCGTCACGGGGAGCTCCACCACGACGCACCACCCTGCGGCGTCGCGCCGTATCTCCATCCGCGCCGCGAGCGCGTCGATGATCGCCAGGCCACGGCCGTGCTCGTCGGGGTCGGCGTCCTGGCATGGACGAGCGGGCCGGCGGCCGCCGCCGTGATCATGCGCCCGCACCCGCAGGAAGTCCGGCCCCAGGTCCAGGCGCAGCGTCAGCCGCCGATGGCCGTGCTCGGCGGCATTGGCCGCCAGCTCGTCGACGACGAGGACGGCCGTGTATCTGTCGTCCGCACGGAGGTCCCAGCGGCGGAGCAGCGCCTCGGCGATGTGCCGCGCACTGCGCACCGACGCCGGCCGGGCAGGCATGACGAGCAACGCATGCCGGGCGGAGTCCGGCTGTGCGGCGGCCACCGGGCCGTGCGCCACCGCTCCCTCGCGGTCCGGAGTCCCGCTCTGGACGTGATCCCACATGTTGCCACCAGAAGGATTGAATACCGTATACAGTATTCTACTCCCCCGTCCGGGCTACCGGGAACCCACAACGGAAAGCCGGCCCTGACCGATGGCCGGGGCCGGCTCCGTGGTGCGGACAGGACGTCCGCTCTCGCGTCATTCACCCTGTCCGCGGATGGACGGACCGCTTCAGATGACGACCTGCTTCTCGCGCATCGCGGCGATGGCGCCGGCGTCGTAGCCCAGCGCGCCGAGGACGTCGTCGGTGTGCTCACCGAGCAGCGGGGCACCCTTGATGTCCGGCTTGAACCCGGAGAACTTGATCGGGCTGCCGACGGTCAGATACGTCCCGCGGCCCTTCTGCTCGACCTCCACCACGGTGCCGCTGCGGCGCAGCGCCTCGTCCTCGGCGAGCTCCTTCATGCTCATCACCGGGGCGCAGGGCACCTCCCACTTGCGCAGGATGTCGACCGCCTCGTACTTCGTCTTGTCGGCGAGCCACTTCTCGATCTCCTCGAAGATCTCGAAGATGCGGGACTGCCGGGCCTTGGCGGTCGAGTAGTCCGGGTCCTCGGCCCACTCGGGGCGGCCGATGGCCTCGGCGGTCCGCTTCCAGTTCTGCTCCTGGACCGTGAAGTAGATGTACGCGTTGGGGTCGGTCTCCCAGCCCTTGCACTTGAGCACCCAGCCGGGCTGGCCACCGCCGCCGGCGTTGCCGCCCCGGGGCACGGCCTGACCGAACTCGCCGTTCGGGTACTGGGGGTACTCCTCCAGGTAGCCGACCCGGTCCAGGCGCTGCTGGTCACGCAGCTTGACCCGGGACAGGTTGAGCACGGCGTCCTGCATGGACACCGCCACCTTCTGGCCCCTGCCGGTCCGGTCGCGGTCGATCAGCGCCGTCAGAAGACCGATCAGCAGGTGCATGCCCGTGTTGCTGTCGCCGAGGGCGGCTCCGCTGACGGTCGGCGGCCCGTCCCAGAAGCCGGTCGTCGAGGCGGCACCGCCGGCGCACTGGGCCACGTTCTCGTAGACCTTCAGGTCGTTCCACGGCGAGTCCTCGTTGAACCCCTTGACGGAGCCGAAGATCAGCCGCGGATTCCACTCCTGGAGGGTCTCCCAGTCCAGGCCCATGCGGTCCATGGCACCCGGTGCGAAGTTCTCCACCAGGATGTCGGCCTCACGGATCAGCTTCTCCATGACCTCCCGTCCCTCGGGGGACTTGGTGTTGATGGCCAGGGAGCGCTTGTTGCTGTTCAGCATGGTGAAGTACAGCGCGTCGGCGTCGGGGATGTCGCGCAGCTGGTTGCGCGTCACGTCGCCGCCGGTGGTGCGCTCGACCTTGAGGACGTCGGCTCCGAACCAGGCGAGCATCTGTGTGCAGGCCGGTCCGGCCTGCACTCCGGTGAAGTCGATGACCTTAATCCCGGAGAGCGGCAGTTCAGTCATATTGGTTTCTCTCTCGTGAATCGTCTCGGTGCGGAATGTGCGAGGGCCGGGACGTGGTTCAGCGTGGGACGCTGATGCCCTTGGGGTTGAGGTGCGCGATGTTGCCGCTCTCCGTGCCGTCCGTCGGATCGATCACGCAGTCGATCAGTGCCGGACCGCCCGCGGCCAGTGCCTCGCGAAGGGTGGTGGCGACCTCGTCGGGCGTCGTCGCCTGGTAGCCCGCGCCACCGAACGCCTTGATCATGAGGTCGTGACGGGCCTTCAGCGCGGTCGGTGCCGGATCGTCGGAGGGGGAGGCGTCGTCGCCCCGGTAGACGCCGCTGTTGTTCAGGACGACGGTGACGATGGGCAGGTTGTAGCGGCAGACCGTCTCGATCTCCATGCCGCTGAACCCGAACGCGCTGTCGCCCTCGATGGCGACGACCGGGCCGCCGGTCTCGACGGCGGCGGCGATGGCGTAGCCCATGCCGATGCCCATGACGCCCCAGGTGCCACTGTCCAGGCGGTGGCGCGGCACCTGCATGCCGATCGTGTTGCGGGCCAGGTCGAGCGCGTTGGCACCCTCGTTGACGACGTAGGCGCCGGGGTTCTCCTGCAGCACGTCGCGGATGGCCTGGAGCGCGCCGAGGAACTTCATCGGGTGCGCCGTGGCGGCGGCCTTCAGGCGACCGGACATCTTGGCGACGTTCTGCGCGGAGCGGGCGGTGAGTTCCTCGCGCCACGGTGCCGGGGCCGTGATCCGGCCCGGCTTGCTGCGCTCGACGAGGGCCTCCATCACGGAGCCGACGTCCCCGACCAGCGGAGCGGCGATGGGCTGGTTGCTGTCCATCTCCGTGGCGGCGATGTCGACCTGGACGAACTTGGCGTCCGGGTTCCACTGGGGCGCGTCGCCGTGACCGAGCAGCCAGTTCAGACGGGCGCCGACCAGCATGACGACGTCCGCCCGGCGCAGCGCGAGAGACCTGGCCGTCGACGCCGACTGCGGATGGTCGTCGGGCAGCAGGCCCTTCGCCATCGACATGGGCAGGTAGGGAATGCCGGTGGACTCGACGAACTCCCGGATCAGGTCGTCCGCCTGGGCGTACGCGGCGCCCTTTCCGAGCACCAGCAGGGGCCTCTCGGCGCCGGCGAGGAGTTCGATCGCCCGGTCCACGGCCTCCGGCTGAGGCAGTTGGCGCGGCGCCGGGTCGACGAGCCGCCACAGCGACGCGGCGCCCTTCTCGGCGTCGAGGACCTCACCCAGCACCGCGGCCGGGATGTCCAGGTAGACCCCGCCGGGGCGGCCGGAGATCGCGGTGCGGATCGCGCGGGCGAGGCCACGGCCGATGTCCTCGGCCCGGTGCACTCGGTAGGCGGCCTTGACGAACGGCTTGGCGGCCGCGAGCTGGTCCATCTCCTCGTAGTCGCCGCGCTGGAGATCGACGAGGTGCCGCTCGCTCGACCCGGAGATCTGCACCATCGGGAAGCAGTTGGTGGTGGCGTTGGCGAGCGCCACGAGTCCGTTGAGGAAGCCCGGCGCCGACACCGTGAGGCAGATGCCCGGCTTCTGCGTGAGGAAGCCGGCCGCCGCCGCCGCGTGGCCGGCGTCGCTCTCGTGCCGGAAACCGATGTAGCGGATGCCCGAGGCCTGCGCGAGACGGGCCAGGTCGGTGATCGGGATACCGACGACCCCGTAGATGGTCTCGACACCGTTGAGCTTGAGTGCGTCGACGACCAGATGGATCCCGTCGGTCAGGGCGGCCGGTTGATCGGCGCCCTCCACGCCCGTGTCCTGTACGACAGCGTCCGTCATGGTCCGGATCCTCCCTAGCGGGTCGCCCAGTTCGTCTTCCGTGTTTCACCATCCGCGCCATGGGGCCGGCGCGTCCAAGATCTTTTGCCAACCAGCTGATTTACCGCGTTTATCGAAGCGAGCGGGATCGGCCGCTTGCGCGGGATGCGCTCGCGGCCCCCGGCCGGAGCACCTCGTAAGAGGCCTCTCCGCCCCGGGACGGCCCCCGTCAGCCCGTTCCCCTGGCGTCCACGAGCTGCTTGCCGCGGGGGCCTTCGGCCGCGTCGGGTCCGGCGGCCGGGTCGGGGCGCTCGGACACGAAGACCTCGTCGAGCGACAGCCCCGCGACCACGTTGAGGAACGCCCGGGCCACCACCGATCCGGGCGTGGCCGCATGGATCGCCACCGAGATCTGCGCCCTGGCGTTCGGCTCGACCAGCCGGACGGCCCGGGTCCCCCCGGTCACCGGCATGGCGCTGAGCCAGGTGTGCGGGACGACGCTCGCCCATGCCCCCGTGGAGACATGGGCGCACAGGGAGGCGACCGAGTCCGTCTCGACCTGCGGGGTCGCCGTGACGCCCGAGCTCTCGAAGGCGTTGTCGATGAACTGGCGGAACCGCATGTCCGGGGTCAGCAGCGCCAACGGGAGCTGGGCGGCCTCGGCCCAGGTGATGGTGGGGGCCGGGGGCACCAGCTGCTCGCCGGACACCAGCAGCACGTACTGCTCCTCGTACAGCGGCAGCATCTCCAGGCCTTCCCGGTCGTCAGGGCCGAAGTGGGCAATGGCGGCGTCCAGTTCGAAATCGCGGAGCTGGCGCACCAGCTCGGCGGAGGACAGCCGCGAGCACACCTTCACCCTGGCCAGCGGATGCATCGCACAGAAGGCGGCCACCGGGAGCCCCGTGGTGGTCGACACCGTGGGGCCCGTGCCCAGCCGGAGCGTGCCGGTGACGCCGGACTGCATGACCGCCACCTCGGACTTGAACGCGTCGTGCTCGGCGAGGATCCGCTTGGCCCAGACGACGAGCCGTTCGCCCTCGGGGGTGAGTCCCTCGAAGTTCCGCCCCCGGTTGATCAGCGTGACGTTGAGCTCCCGCTCCAGCTTCGCGATGGCGATCGACAGGGCCGGCTGCGAGACGTAGCAGGCATCGGCCGCCCGCGCGAAGTGCTTCTCCCTGGCGACCGCCACGAAGTACTCGAGCTGCCGGAACAACATGAGCGGCTCTCCTTCACCTCGAGCGATATTGTATGCAGTATTCCTTATTCACGAAGCGGACGCCATACTGGCGACGACGTCGATCCGGAGAAGGTGGCGCGCCCGCCGCACGCACAGGAGAGCGGTCCTCGGGGCGCGCCCCGGAAGGAGGAAACCGCCGTGGACGAGAACAACGCGGCCGTCGGGAACGGTGCCCCGCCCGAGCAGGGCGGCCACGGCACCGGGCGCGTCGGCGAGCCGGAAGGCTGGCTGGCCCAGGCGATCGTGCGTGAGTCCTCCGAGGCCATCGTGGTGGCAGATCCGGAGGGGATCATCCAGGTCTGGAACGGCGGAGCGGAACGGATGTTCGGTCACACGGCGGACGAGGCGGTGGGCCGCAGCCTCGACCTGATCATCCCGGAGAAGCTGCGGGAACGGCACGGCAAGGGCTATCGGCACACGATGGCCACCGGTCTGACCCGGTACGGGGACACACTCCTCGGCGTGCCCGCCACCCACCGGGACGGCCACCGCCTGTCGATCGAGTTCTCGGTGGCGCTGCTGCGCGACACGACCGGCCGGATCGCCGGGATCTCCGCGATCATGCGTGAGGTCACGGAGCGGCGCACCACGGAGAAGGAGCTGCGCACGCGACTGGCCCACCTCGAGCGGCAGCTCTCCCAGACGTCCCCCGCCTGAGCGCACGCCCGACGGGCTGCGTCCGGCGCGTCACACACCGCGGCCGGTCGCCGCGTCATGCACCGCGGCTCGCCGGCGGTTCGGGGCCGGGCGCCACGGGGCCAGGCCGTACGTGGCCGGCCCCGGACGGGCGTCCGCGGCACCGGCCGCCCGTCCGCGGTGCCGTATCAGCCGGATCCGGCGTTGCTCGGCGGATAGGACGGACGCCTCGGCACCGGCGGCCCGAGGGACGGAAGCGGCGGCAGTGCGGCCTTCTCCACCCACGCCGTGAACACGTCGTCCAGCGGCCGGCTCGCGAACCGCGCGACGTGCGTGGTGAAGGCGCCGGTCGTCACCACCCCGCCCCGGTGCACGCCCGCCCAGCCGCGCAGCATCCGGTGGAACGCCTCCTCGCCCATGGCGCAGCGCAGTGCATGCAGCACGAGCCCACCGCGTTCGTAGAGACGGTCGTCGAACATCCGCTTGCGGCCCGGGTCGGACAGCCGCAGATCCTGCGGCAGCAAGGACAGCTTCCGGTGCGCCACCGCGGCCAGCTGGGCGGCCGTGGAACCCCCGGACCGCTCCGACCACAGCCATTCCGCGTACTTCGCGAAGCCCTCGTTGAGCCATATGTGCCGCCAGTCGGCGACGGACACGCTGTTGCCGAACCACTGATGCGCCAGCTCGTGCGCCACCAGCCGCTCCGAGCCCCTTGCCCCGTCCACATGGTTGGCTCCGAACAGCGACAGACCCTGGGCCTCGACCGGGACGTCGAGCTCCTCCTCCGTCACCACGACCGCGTACTCGCCGAACGGGTACGGGCCGAAGAGCTCCTGGAACAGCTCCATCATGGCGGGCTGGCGCGCGAAGTCCCTGGAGAACTGGGGCAGCAGACGCGCGGGGACATGCCCGTACTGCGGCACGCCCGCGTCACCCGCATCGCCGAGGAGCACCGTCTGGTACCTGCCGATCGACAGCCCGACCAGATAGCTGGAGGTGGGGGCCGGCTGTTCGTAGACCCACGTGGTCGTGGACGCCTTCGTCGTACGCGTCAGCAGACGCCCGCCCGCGACCACCGAGTACGTCGACGGGGTGGTGACCGATATGTGGTACGACGCCTTGTCCGCCGGGCGGTCGTTGCACGGGTACCACGAGGGCGCCCCGACGGGCTGGCTCGCCACCAGCGCCCCGTCCTCCAGCTCCTCCCAGCCGATCTCGCCCCACGGGCTGCTGACCGGCTTCGGATTGCCCGACCAGTGCACCTCGACGGTGAACGCGGCACCCGCCCGGACCGGCTTCTGCGGACGGATCCGCAGTCTGCCGCCGCGGTGCACATAGTGCGGCGCCCGCCCGTCGACCCTGATCCGGCCGATCCGGAAGTCGGCCAGGTTCAGCTGGAACTCGGTGAGCGGAGCCCGGCCCGCTATGGCGTTGAGCCGGGCCGTCCCGGCGAGCCGGTTGGGGCCGGGCCGGTAGTCCAGCGTGAGCTCGTAGCGGTGCACCCGGTACCGGGGATCGCCGTTGTCGGGGAAGTACGGGTCCGCTTCCACCTTCTGCTGACCGCTCACTGCTGCGTCTGCTCCCTGCGCCGTGCTCGTACCTCGTGCCGGTGTCCCGATTTCCGGCCCCTGACGAGTCACGCCGCGCGCCTCCGGGGACGCCATGCCTCGATCGGGTTGCCCAGCCAGCGGGTGTCGTCGGGCACCGACTCCGCCGCCATCACGAGCGAGGCGGGACCCAGTGTGGTGCGGGCACCGACCGTGCTGCCGGGCAGGACGATTCCGCCAGGACCCAGCGTCGCGCCCTCACGGAGGACCACAGTATCCGTCCTCAAGATCCGGTCGTGGAAGAGGTGGGTCTGCAGTACGCAGCCCCGATTGACCGTCGCCCCGTCCTCCAGCGTCACGAGGTCCGTCTCCGGAAGCCAGTAGCTCTCCACCCACACGCCCCGGCCGATCCGGGCGCCGAGTGCACGCAGCCACAGCGTCATCAACGGTGTGCCCGGAACGGACCCGGCCAGCCATGGTACGGCCACCACCTCGACGAAGGTGTCCGCCAGCTCGTTGCGCCACACGAACGAGCTCCACAGCGGGTGCTCCCCGGTACGGTGCCGGCCCACCAGCAGCCACTTCGCCACCACGGACACCGCACCGGCCGCCGTCCCCGCGCCCAGGAGCACCAGCCCGCACAGCAGCCACACCCACCCGCCGAGCGCGCTGAGCGCCGCCACGGTCAGCACCGCGAGCCACGCCGAGCAGAACACGGGCACGATGCGGCACAGCTCCACCAGCCCGCGCGCCCAGAGCAGCCGGGCCGGCGGGTCGTAGGTGCGGCTCTGGTCGCCGCCGGACACCGCGCGCGGAAGCTTCACCGGAGGCAGTCCCAGGTAGGAGGTGCCCTTCTTCGCCTTCTTCGGTGTCGCCGACAGCACACCGACCAGTCCGCCGTCGGGCACGCTCCGGCCCGGCGCGGTCATCCCGGAGTTCCCGAGGAACGCCCGCCGCCCGATCTCCGCGCGCCCGATGTGGATCCAGCCCCCACCCAGCTCGTACGGCGCGGTCAGCGTGTCGTCGGCCAGGAACGCTCCCTCACCGACCGTGGTCAGACTCGGCAGGGCGAGAACGGTCGACACCTCGGCGCCCCGCCCGATCCGCATCCCGAGAAGCCGCAGCCACACGGGGGTGACCAGACCGGCGTAGAGCGGGAACAGGGTCTCGCGCGAGCGGTCCATCAGCTGGGTGACCGTCCAGGCCTGCCAGCCGATCCGGCTGTGCGTCGGGTGCGTGCCCTCGCGCAGACCGAGGCTCATCAGCCGTACGGCGATCAGGAGCAGCAGCGCGTACATCAGCCCGAACGCCAGCGTCGCGGGAACCAGGGCCTCGGCCGCCCCCCGCAGTGCCCGACCGAGCCCGGCGGCCGGATCGACGAACATGTGCGCCACCAGGAGCGCGGCCGCGGCGGCCGGCACCGGCAGCAGCGTCAGCGCGAAGCCGGTGACGCCGTACATCGCCCGCCACCACGGGCCGCGCTGCGGTCGTTCGTCGGGCCAGTTGCGCTTGGCCCTGCCGAGTTTGACGGCGGGGGCGCCCGCCCAGCGCTGTCCGGTCGGGACCTGACCGGCGACGGCCGAGCCGGGCGCGACCTCGGCCCGCTTGCCGACTCGTGCTCCCGGGAAGAGCATGCTGCGGGTGCCGACCACGGCGTGCGCGCCCACCTTCACCTGACCGATCTCCAGCAGGTCGCCGTCCAGCCAGTGACCGGAAAGGTCCACCTCGGACTCCACGGCCGCGGACCGGCCCAGTTTGAGCATGCCGGTCACCGGCGGCAGGGAGTGCAGGTCGACATCGGCGCCGACCTTGGCCCCCAGCGCCCGGGCGTACCGCTCCAGCCAGGAGCCCGTCAGCGAGGACGCCCCGCTGAACTCCGCGAGCCGCTCCGCCGTCCACAGCCGCAGATGGACGCTGCCGCCCCGCGGGTACTGCCCGGGTTTGACGCCCCGCAGCAGCAGCCGTGCCCCGCCCGCGGCCACGGCGAGCCGCCCCGGCGGGGTGAAGAACAGCACCGCCCCCGCGGCCACGGCCCACCAGGAGGTGCTCGGTGCCCACGGATACGCACCGAACCAGTGCAGAGCGTTGCCGAGCGCGGCCAGCGCCACGGTCCAGCGCAGCCCCAGCACCGTGAACAGGGGAACCAGCAGGAGGAGTTGCACGACCCGGGTCCGCGCCGGGACCGGCACGACCACGCGCTGCGCACCGTCGTCCTGCGCCGACTCCTCCAGATGGCGGGCCAGCTTGCGCAGCGTCGGCTGCTGGTAGATGTCGAGGACGGCCGCGCTGGGATAGCGGGTGCGCAGCCGGGTGGTGAGCTGAGCTGCGGCCAGGCTGCCACCGCCGATCGCGAAGAAGTCGTCCGAGGCGTCCGCCACCGGGATACCGAGGACCTCGGTCCACTGCTCGGCGAGCCAGGCCTCGGTGCCGTACAGCTCCGCAGCGGGCTGCTCCAGGCCTTCCAGCGGCCAGGGCAGGGCGTTGCGGTCGACCTTGCCGGATGTGCGGGTGGGCAGATCGTCGACGGGTGCGAGCAGCGGTACCAGGGCGGCGGGCAGTTCGGCGCGCAGCTTCTCGACGGCGACCGTGCGGTCCCATCCCTCCTGGGTGACGACGTAGCCGACCAGGAGCTGGTTCCCGCTGCGGGCGGTCCGCACGGCCGCGGCCGCGCCGGCCACGCCCGGCAGGGCCTGCAGCGCGGCGTCCACCTCACCGAGTTCGATGCGCCGCCCGCCGAGCTTGATCTGCTCGTCGGCGCGCCCCAGGAAGATCAGCCCCTCGGGCTCGGCACGGACGAGGTCACCGCTGCGGTAGGCACGCTCCCAGCCGAGGGACTCGAGGGGCGCGTACTTCTCCGCGTCCTTCTCGGCGTCGAGATACCGGGCGAGCCCGACCCCGCCGATCACCAGCTGACCGCTGTCGCCCATCGCCACCGGCTGCCCGGCGTCGTCCACGACGGCCAGTTCCCAGCCGTTCAGCGGCAGCCCGATCCGGATCGGCTCCTCGCCGGTGAGCAGCGACGCACAGGCGACGACGGTCGCCTCGGTCGGCCCGTAGGTGTTCCAGACCTCGCGGCCCTCGGTGACGAGCCGCTGCGCGAGCTCGGGCGGGCAGGCCTCGCCGCCGAAGATCAGCAGGCGGACGTCGTTCAGGGTCTCGGGCTCCCAGAGCGCGGCGAGGGTCGGCACGGTGGAGACGACGGTGATCTCCTGCTCGACCAGCCAGGGACCGAGATCGGCGCCGCTGCGCACCTGCGACCGCGGTACGGGCACCAGGCACGCCCCGTACCGCCAGGCCAGCCACATCTCCTCACAGGAGGCGTCGAAGGCCACGGAGAGACCCGCCATGACCCGGTCGCCGGGCCCGATCGGCTCCTCCTTCAGGAAGAGGGCCGCCTCCGCGTCCACGAACGCCGCGGCGCTGCGGTGACTGACGGCGACGCCCTTGGGCTTCCCGGTGGAGCCGGAGGTGAAGATGATCCAGGCGTCGTGCTCGACGCCCGGCCGGGCGTCGAGGGCATCGGAGGGTTCGGCGACGGTCAGCCGGTGCCCGGTGCCGATCACGGCGCGCACCTGCGCCTCGCCGAACACCAGCTCGGCCCGCTCGTCCGGGTCCTCGGCGTCCACGGGGACGTAGGCGGCTCCCGCCGCGAGGACGGCGAGGATCGCCACGTACAGATCGTTGGTCCCGGACGGAACACGGACGCCGACCCGGTCGCCGAGGCCGACTCCGGCATGCGCGAGGCGCCGTCTGAGGGACTCGACCTCGAGGGCCAGGTCACGGTAGGTCAGGCAACGCCGGCCGTCGTCGAGGGCCGGCTCGTCGGGATGCCCCCGTACCGAGGCGTCGAGGATGTCCACGAGCGTCCGCGGCGAGGCGGCGGGAGCGGCGGAGAGGAGCGCACGGTCACCGAACTCGGCGCGCATCCGCTCCTCGGACGGCGCGAGTGCGGGGCCTTGCTGGAGGGCTGCCATCGGGTCCTCACGTCTCGTTCCCGGAGCGTTCCGGGGCGCTGGTGGGCCCGCAGGTATGCCTGGGGATCTTCCGGTCCAGCTCCGAACAAGCGGACAATCCTAGTACGGCGCCGGACACGGACCGTACCGACGGGCCGCCGGAACGGAGTTCAGGGGTGTCTCGAACCTGTGATTCCGGCACGCTGACATGGGGATGCGTCACCATGACGAGATATGCCCCACACCAGGGCGCAACACGGCGCAGGAGCCCATCCGGGCTGCACGACGGGGCACTTGGCGTCTCCGTCGCGGGCGCGGAACGGCGCAGAGTTGCGGTCGGTCACCATGGGAAGCCTGGCCTCGCTACGTCCGACGGGGGCTCCCATCGTTCCGTATCCTTCCCGTTCGCGCCTCTTGTGACGGCCGAGAGCGGTATGCAACGTGAGGGTGATTCAAACCCTTCAGGGGTACCGAGCCGAAAATGCCCTTTCTGTGGCCACGACGGAAAATCCGCGAATCAGTGATATCCGTCACATCGATCCGGGAACTAACCAACCTGAATAGTAGAGGTCGCTCTGATGACATACGGGATTTGTCCGTCTTGGCGGCGGTGCAGCACATCCGGGATTCGAGGACTTCTTCCCTCTCGGCGATATCGCCTGTTCGCACTTGCGTAAGGCTTCTGACTGGGCGACAGGAACGTCACAGGCCCCCGCAGCAGGGGCCGGCGCGGCCGCTCTCCCTTTGCAAGGGCCATCCGTACCTACGAAGCAAAGTAGTACCAAGGCTCTTTGCGCGCCCTGTGAGCCCGTACTGAGAATGACGGCCGCAGGGCATCGCCGTGGTTCAGGGGTGGGTCCGCAAAAAGCCAGCCGCACAGGGAGCGCTCGGCGATTACCGAGTGAGGTCACGCATGGGGAAGCACCGCAAGAAGAGCCGTCGGAACATAGTCATCGCCGCTGTCGCCGTGGGGGCCGTGGGCGTGCCGTCCGCCGCCGTGGCCTGTGCGAACTGGAGGGACAGCGCAGGGCACCCGTCGTACGCCGCCGCGAAGCTGGAGACCAAGCATCGGCGCAACGACGCCGACCGGTACTACAGCTGGAACGCGGACGGGCACAGCACACCCACTGTGGCGGCATCGAGCACCCCCGCCCCCTCCGCGAGCACGCGGAAGGCCACCTCGCCGTCGACTCCCGCGAAGACCGCCGGTCCCCGGCTCAGGACCGCCGCACCGCGGCTCACCCCGAAGACCCCCGTTTCCCCCTCCGCCTCCGCGCCCGCCACACCGCGGAGCACGCCGGGCACACCGACGGCCACCGCCTCGGCGCCCGCGGCCGACGCTCCTGCGGCCGGAGACGTCGCACGCGTGGTGGAGCTGGTCAACGCCGAGCGGGCCAAGGTGGGTTGCTCACCGCTGACCGTCAACGCGAAGCTGACGAAGGCCGCGCAGGCGCACAGCGAGGACATGGCGGCCCACGCGAACATGTCGCACACCGGGTCGGACGGGTCCGCCCCGGGCGACCGCATCACCCGTGCCGGATACGACTGGAGCGCCTACGGGGAGAACGTCGCCTACGGCTACGCCACCCCCGAGGCGGTCATGGCCGGCTGGATGTCCAGCCCGGGTCACAAGGCCAACATCCTCGACTGCGGGTTCAAGGAGATCGGCGTCGGTCTCGCGCAGCCCAACGACTACTGGACCCAGGACTTCGGAGCAGCCAAGTAGCGCTGCGGGCCACTGCCGTGGCTCGCCGCCCGATCGGGCGGCCACGCATGACGGCGTGACCGCCCGATCGGCGCTCGGGTCCATGCGTGTGCTCCGGCGACCGCGGAGCCGACGACCGGCGGACGGCTAGGGTGCGGTGCGCCTGGTCTTCCCTGTGGGGCCGGGCGTGCCCGTGTTCCAGTCCAGGCGCAGCACGGCGAGGTCGTCGGTGTGCCGGTCCGCGT
>NZ_LMWH01000115.1 GCF_001507435.1 Streptomyces sp. NRRL F-5122 | reverse complement strand
ATTGGCCTCCGCCAGCAGCACCGTGTCCGGATAGTGGGCGTCGATCTCCTTGCGCACCCGCCGGAGGAACTCGTGCGTGGCCGGCAGATTCTCGCAGTTCGTTCCGTCCTTGGCGTACAGATACGGAACCGCGTCCAGTCGGAAGCCGTCGATCCCGAGGTCCAGCCAGAACCGCAGTGCCGCAAGGACTTCCTCCTGCACGGCCGGGTTCTCGTAGTTGAGGTCCGGCTGGTGGGAGAAGAAGCGGTGGAAGTAGTACTGCTTGCGGATCGGGTCGAAGGTCCAGTTGGAGGCCTCGGTGTCGACGAAGATGATCCGCGCGTCCGGATACTGTTTGTCGTCGTCGGCCCACATGTAATAGTCGCCGTAGGGCCCTGACGGATCGCTTCTCGACTGCTGGAACCACGGGTGCTGGTCGCTGGTGTGGTTCATCACGAAGTCGATGATCACCCGCATGCCGCGTTGGTGGGTGGCGTCCACGAACTCCACGAAGTCCGCCAGGTCACCGAACTCCGGCAGCACCGCCGTGTAGTCCGACACGTCGTAACCGCCGTCCCGCAGC
>NZ_LMWH01000114.1 GCF_001507435.1 Streptomyces sp. NRRL F-5122 | reverse complement strand
CTGCGTGCGTGGTTCTTGACGAAGAAGAGCAGGCAGTTGGGTGCCAGGCAGGGGCGCAGCCGGTCGCGGTCGGGGCCGGCGAAGAGCTGGACGGCCTGGTGGGCGAGGAGCTGGACGGCGTGGTCGGCGGCGGTGCCGGGTCCTCGGTAGGCCCGTGTGGGGTGCCCGTCGGCGGGCCAGACCAGCTCGGGCCAGGTCTGCGCGAGGCGGTTGACGGTGCCGATCGCGTCCGGTCGGGCCAGGGCGGGTGCGGTGGCGGCAGGGCGTGGGTCCTCGGTCGTCTCCGCCGCGAGCCGTCGCAGTGCGTCGCGCAGTGCGCGCAGGGGGCCGGCGACCGCGCGCACCGCGTCCTCGTCCAGCTGCTCGGCGGTGATCGCGCTGTCGGTGGCCAGCCGGTCGGCGACGGCACGCAGCCAGACGGCAACACCGGCCTCGCTGTCGAGGGCGTCGTGGGTACGGCCGTGGTCGGCGGTGACGGTGTTCATCAGCTCGACCGGCAGTGGTTCACCCAGCAGCGGCGCGCTCGTGATCACACCCTCGTTGCTCATGCTCCCAGGATAACTCCA
>NZ_LMWH01000113.1 GCF_001507435.1 Streptomyces sp. NRRL F-5122 | reverse complement strand
GGCACCACGGCGGTCACCCGGCCACCGGACCTTCGCAAAGACAGGGAAAGACCATGAACAAGATGATCAGGCGCGCATCGATCGCTCTCGCTTCCACCGCGATGGTCGCTGGAGCCGTCCTCGGCGCCGGCGGCGCGGCCTCGGCGGCGACTGCGGCACCCGTGGAGCACGCCCAGTCCTCGGTCACCGCAGTCGACGCCGGTCACGCACGTGACGGCTACCACACGGAGCGCCACGAGGGCTGGAACCGCGGTGGGTACACGGACGACCGCAAGGACCTCCGTCACAGCCACCACTCCGCGTGGGAGGGACGTGGAGACGTCCACCACGTCCGTGGCGGGGACGACCACAGGTGGATCGCGGCGTCCTCGTCGCAGGGTGTCAGCGCCGAACGCTGGTACCAGGACCAGCTGGACCTGTTCAACCTCTGATGCGACCGCAGTCGCCGCGGTTTTGCCGAGTCGCAAGGACGTGGCCCGAGGGCGCGCGCCCTTGCCCCGTCGGCAGATCGCTCGCCGGACCTCAGTCGGCCCAGGGCTGATGGGATCGCTTCCGGCCGAACGGGGTACACGGAG
>NZ_LMWH01000112.1 GCF_001507435.1 Streptomyces sp. NRRL F-5122 | reverse complement strand
GATCATGTGCCTCACACCGCCGTAACGGTTGTAGGTGGCCCGTAACCGGCGCGGACGCCTCACCGGACCCCATGCCTTGCCCTTGCGCGGCATCAGGTTGAGCGGGCCGAACTCGTCGACGCGTATCACCCGCCCGTCCGCCGGTGGGGTGTCGTAGAGGGCCAGGATGCGGTGCATCTTGGCGATGAACTCCGGGTCGGTGGACGTCTTCCACGTGGTGGTGGTCTTCCAGGAGACCTTGCCGGCGCGCAGGATCCGGCGCAGTGTCTCCCGGCTGATGACCGCGGTCACCTTCTGCCTGACCAGATGGTCGGCGAGCTTGCTCAGGCTCCAGGTGGAGAACGCGGTGATCTTCCAGTCGGCGGGGGACGTCCGGGCGATCGGGCAGATGTGCTCGCGCACCTCGTCATTGATCGTCTTAGGGCGTCCCCCGCTCCATTTTGGGTCCAGCGCGTCGAACCCCCGCTCGTTGAAGGCATGGATGACCTCACGGACGTAGTCCTCGCCGACCTGCATCAGCGTGGTGATGTCCTTGACCGTCTGGCCCTGCGCGGACATCAGCACCACGATCGCCCGG
>NZ_LMWH01000111.1 GCF_001507435.1 Streptomyces sp. NRRL F-5122 | reverse complement strand
GGCGTTGCGGATCCACACGGCTGCACCGGCTTCATCGAGTGCGGCGGCATTGGTCAGGCCATGGCCGGGTATGCAGCGGTAGCTCGCGACCGGCAGGCCTGCGGCGAAAGCTTCCAGAGAGGTCAGGCCGCCCGCGTTCTGCACGAGGACGTCAGCAGCGTGCATCAGGGCCGGCATGTCGTCGACCCAGCCGAACACGTGCTCGATCCCGTCGGCACGCAGTCGCGCCGCGAGCGCATCGTTGCGCCCGCAGACGACGACCGGCACGGCGGCACCGCAGTCACGCAGCTCCTGGGCGACCTGCCGGACCGGCCCCACGCCCCAGGAGCCGGCGACCAGCAAGGCCAGCGGCGTCTTCTCCGGTAGACCGAAGGCGGCGCGCCCCTGGTCGCGGTCCTGCCTGGTGCCCGGCCGAAAACGCGGATCGGTGACCGGTCCGCACATGCGCACGTCCCGCGCTCCGGCTGCCCGTGCCTGGTGAGCCGGCACCGCATGAGCAGCCAGGTGGACGTCCACCCCGTCCGCCACCCACAGCGGATGCACGGAGAAGTCGGTCAGATAGGTCAGGACGGGGACCGTCAGCCGTCCGTCCAGC
>NZ_LMWH01000110.1 GCF_001507435.1 Streptomyces sp. NRRL F-5122 | reverse complement strand
GCTGGACGGACGGCTGACGGTCCCCGTCCTGACCTATCTGACCGACTTCTCCGTGCATCCGCTGTGGGTGGCGGACGGGGTGGACGTCCACCTGGCTGCCCATATAGTGCCCGCCCACCAGGCACGAGCAGCTGGGGCGCGGGACGTGCGCATGTGCGGACCGGTTGCCGATCCGCGTTTTCGGCCGGGCACCAGGCAGGACCGCGACCAGGGGCGCGCCGCCTTCGGTCTACCGGAGAAGACGCCGCTGGCGTTGCTGGTCGCCGGCTCCTGGGGCGTCGGGCCGGTTCGGCAGGTCGCCCAGGAGCTGCGTGACTGCGGTGCCGCCGTGCCAGTCGTCGTCTGCGGGCGCAACGATGCGCTCGCGGCGCGACTGCGTGCCGACGGGATCGAGCACGTCTTCGGCTGGGTCGACGACATGCCGGCCCTGATGCACGCTGCTGACGTCCTCGTGCAGAACGCGGGCGGCCTGACCTCTCTGGAAGCTTTCGCCGCTGGCCTGCCGGTCGCGAGCTACCGCTGCATACCCGGCCATGGCCTGACCAATGCCGCCGCACTCGATGAAGCCGGTGCAGCCGTGTGGATCCGCAACGCC
>NZ_LMWH01000109.1 GCF_001507435.1 Streptomyces sp. NRRL F-5122 | reverse complement strand
ACCTCGTGGAACGGCACGGGATTCGTGGTGCGGACGAACAGGGCGACGCCCAGCAGGGCGCGTCGTGCGCGGATGGGCACGATCATGATCGAGTGCATGGCGTTCTCGCGAACCCGGCGCGCCAGCTCCGGCACGTTGTCGATCCATGTGCCCGCAGCGGTGTCCAGCACCGGCTCCAGGCAGGACTTCCCGGACTGCAGCACGGAAGTGAGGGGAGAGTCCGGCAGCACGGGCACCAACTCACCGCGCACCCACGGTGATTCAGGGACACCATGGTGGATCGAGGCGATTCCGGCGCGGCGCAGAGCCGGGAGGCGCTTGGCGCCGATGCCGACCGGGGGCCCCTCCCCGAACGAGATCGACTGCTCCAGGTCCACGGCAACGTAGTCGGCGAGCAGAGGCACGGCGAGGTCGGCCAGTTCCTGGCCGGCCTGCATCACATCCAGGGTGCTGCCCAGACGCGCACCGGCCCGGCCGAGAACGGCCAGGCACTCACGCGCCTGCCAGCTCGCGGCGACGTCGGCGCTGATGACGCACACCCCGAGCGATTCGCCGTCGGCGCCCTGGAGGCACTGGAACGACACCGCGAACGGCTTCTCGGCGCCCTGGCTCGT
>NZ_LMWH01000108.1 GCF_001507435.1 Streptomyces sp. NRRL F-5122 | reverse complement strand
ACGAGCCAGGGCGCCGAGAAGCCGTTCGCGGTGTCGTTCCAGTGCCTCCAGGGCGCCGACGGCGAATCGCTCGGGGTGTGCGTCATCAGCGCCGACGTCACCACGAGCTGGCAGGCGCGTGAGCGCCTCGCCGTTCTCGGCCGGGCCGGTGCGCGTCTGGGCAGCACCCTGGATGTGATGCAGGCCGGCCAGGAACTGGCCGACCTCGCCGTGCCCCTGCTCGCCGACTACGTCGCCGTGGACCTGGAGCAGTCGATCTCGTTCGGGGAAGGGCCCCCGGTCGGCATCGGCGCGACGGGCAGTCGTCTCCCCGCTTTCCGGCGGGCGGGTCTGGCCTCGATCCACCAAGGGGTCCCGGAATCCCCATGGATGCGCGGCGAGCCGGTCGACGTACCTGCCGACTCACCTTTCGCCGCGGTCCTGCGGGCCGGAAAGTCCTGCCTGGAGCCGGTGCTGGACACCGCTGCGGGCACATGGGTCGACAACGTGCCGGAGCTGGCGCGCCGGGTTCGCGAGAACGGCATGCACTCGATCATGATCGTGCCCATCCGCGCACGACGCGCCCTGCTGGGCGTCGCCCTGTTCGTCCGCACCACGAATCCCGTGCCGTTCCACGAGGT
>NZ_LMWH01000107.1 GCF_001507435.1 Streptomyces sp. NRRL F-5122 | reverse complement strand
CGGTGGAAGCGAGAGCGATCGATGCGCGCCTGATCATCTTGTTCATGGTCTTTCCCTGTCTTTGCGAAGGTCCGGTGGCCGGGTGACCGCCGTGGTGCCAAGATCCGGGGTTTCCGGGCCAGTCGGGTTCCTGTTTGAGGGGGCGTCATCAGCACGGGTTTCTCGTGCCTGAGTTTTTTGGGCTGTTCGGCCCAGTCCTGAGTGAACACTGCCCGCTATTGGGCTGTCAAGCCCAATCGGGGTATCGTTGGAAGCATGGAAACCACCACAGGAGCCCGGGACCTCCACAAGCTCACCGGCAAGGGGCAGGCGACACGGGCCCGCATCCTGGAGCACGCCGCGCAGCTCATCTACGCCAAAGGCGTCCACGCGACGAACAACGAGCAGCTGCGCCGCGCCGCCGGCGTCAGCGGATCGCAGCTCAATCACTACTTCCCGACCAAGGAGTGTCTCGTCCTGGCTGTGATCGCCTGGCAGGCCGAGAGCGTCCTCACGTTCCACCGCGACGAGCAATTCGCTCGCTTTGACAGCCTCGATGCGTTTCGGGCGTGGGCGGATTTCTACATCGGCTACGAGCACGTCTACCAGGAAGGCTGCAGCCTCGGCTCCCTGGCGAGCGAGATCGTCAAGACGGACCTCGAC
>NZ_LMWH01000106.1 GCF_001507435.1 Streptomyces sp. NRRL F-5122 | reverse complement strand
CGCTTGCGCGGGTTGTTGGAGAGCAGACGCACCGACCGCACCCCGAGATCGTGGAGGATCTCCGCCGCCACCTGGTAGTCGCGCGCATCCACCGGCAGGCCCAGGGCGAGGTTCGCCTCCACCGTGTCCAGGCCCTCGGACTGGAGCTTCATCGCGCGCAACTTCCCGAGCAGGCCGATGCCGCGGCCCTCGTGGCCGCGCAGATAGACGACGATGCCCCGGCCCTCGGCCACGATCTCCCGCAGAGCGGTGGAGAGTTGGGGGCCGCACTCGCAGTGCGTCGACCCGAAGGCGTCACCGGTCAGGCACTCCGAATGGAGGCGGACCAGCATCCCCTCCTCCTCGATGTCGCCGTACACCAGCGCCACTTGTTCCTCGCCACGGTCGTGATCGAGATAGCCGACGGCCTGGAAATCACCGTATTTGGTGGGCAGGGGGGCGTTCACGACTCGGGTGACCCCGGTGGGGGCGTTGGCGATTCGGGTGACTCCCGAGGGGTGGGCATTCCCGCCGAGCACGCCGTCAATGTCTGTCATGATCTGTTCCTATCTGGTAAGCGCAGGCGGTACGAGACGAAAGGCCGTGAAAAAATGAGCGGTTCGGGAACTGCGGACACTGCTGGGTCGTCGCCGACGGGAGACGCGGCCG
>NZ_LMWH01000105.1 GCF_001507435.1 Streptomyces sp. NRRL F-5122 | reverse complement strand
CATGATCCGCCGCTACATCATCTGGCGAAACCGCCATGCCGACGACCAGCACCTACAAGCCGTCATCGACAGGGCAAACGTTGCCTGAGGCGGCACTAGGACGTGCAGACCTTGGTCAGCTCTCCGGCGGCGTCCGTGACGGGGCCGACGTCGGGGGTTTTGTCGCCGTTGCGGACGGCCTCGCGGACGTTCGTGACGGACGTGCGCAGATGGTCGACCGCCTTGTCGAGATCGACGTCGTCCGTCGTGTTCCCGATCTTGTCGAGGTTCCTCTCGATGGAGTCGAGGGACGCGTCGGTCTGCGTCGGGTCGTTCGCCGCGTTCTCGACGGCCTGCTGGAGGTCGGTGACGCTGTCGGCGATCGCGTCGGCGGTCTGGACGCAGTCGATCGCCTTGTCGACGGCGTCGCAGCCCGCGCTCGCGCCCATGGCGGCGAGTACGGCGACGGCTGCGAGTGCCGCGGCGGTGGTGCGGCGGCGGTGGCGCGCGGCCATGGAACGGATTCCCTCCCCGTCGGCGGTGCGGCACTTTCCCGTGGGCGCGCCAGCCGGTCCGGCTCGCCCGACCCGTCGGTGGTCGTTCGGGGCTGTGTCCGGGCGCGCGGGGTACCCCCGGGCGCCCTTCGCGTCAGCGGTGCGGCTACCCCTGAAAACGCCGTTCGGCGCTACTCGGTTGCCTCGAGGGCGTCGCGTTGCAGGGTGGCGAGCCGGTCGCAGCCGGAGACTGCCAGGTCGAGCAGGGCGTTGAGTTCCGTGCGGTCGAAGGGTGCGGCCTCCGCCGTGCCCTGTACTTCCACGAAGCGGCCGTCGCCGGTGCAGACGACGTTCATGTCGGTGTCGGCCCGGACGTCCTCCTCGTAGCAGAGGTCCAGGAGCGGTACGCCGCTCACGATGCCGACGGAGACGGCCGCGACCGTGCCGGTCAGCGGCTGCCGGCCGGCCCGTACGAGCTTCTTGCGCTGCGCCCAGGCGACCGCGTCGGCGAGTGCGACGTAGGCGCCGGTGATCGCGGCGGTGCGGGTGCCGCCGTCCGCCTGGAGGACGTCGCAGTCGAGGACGACGGTGTTCTCGCCGAGCGCCTTGTAGTCGACGACGGCGCGCAGGGAGCGGCCGATGAGGCGGCTGATCTCGTGGGTACGGCCGCCGATCTTGCCCTTGACCGATTCGCGGTCGCCGCGGGTGTTGGTGGAGCGGGGCAGCATGGCGTACTCGGCGGTGACCCAGCCCTCGCCGCTGCCCTTGCGCCAGCGCGGGACGCCTTCGGTGACGGAGGCGGTGCAGAGGACCTTGGTGTCGCCGAAGGAGACGAGGACGGAGCCCTCGGCGTGCTTGCTCCAGCCGCGCTCGATGCTGATGGGGCGGAGCTGTTCGGGCGTGCGGCCGTCGATTCGAGACATGGGCCGAGCCTATCCATAGATGCGTCGGGGGCCCCTCCCGGTGGGAGGGGCCCCCGACGTGTGGGCGCGTGGGCTCACATCATGTCTTCGATCTCCGCGGCGATCGGGTCCGCGTCCGTGCCGACGACGACCTGGATGGCGGTGCCCATCTTGACGACGCCGTGGGCGCCGGCGGCCTTCAGAGCGGCCTCGTCGACCAGAGAGGCGTCGTGGACCTCGGTGCGCAGCCGGGTGATGCAGCCCTCGATCTCGTCGATGTTGTCGATGCCGCCGAGACCGGCGACGATCTTCTCAGCCTTGCTGGCCATGTCTCTTCTCCCTGATCCGAACCGCTTTGTCGCAGTAACCCATAGGTGGACGAACTTTGCGAGCGGTCTGGTCGTGCGAACCCGAGGAAGGCGTTCCCGACAGTGCGACCGTCCCGCGAACTGGTCTACACCACGCCGGGATAGGGCGCCAAACGCGGTGCGGCCCGGGGTGACCTTGCCCGGACATAACGACCAAGTGGCACTAATCACGTCCTTCAGACCTCTACCGCATTACCGGATCGAGCTATCGTTTCCGGGAATTCGCCGCAAGTGCGGCACTACTTACGGTATGTCCGGGACTACAGAATTCACGGGTTCCTTATCCCACCTTCACCGTGCTACAACAGGTCTACACCAGTGAGTGGTGTAGACCACGCGGGAGCTGCCCACCTCGTTCAGCCCTTCCCGTCCCCCGGCAGCCCCCAGCACATGGAGGAACTATGAGCACCGCCACCGAAACCTCGGCGGCCCCCGCAAAGAAGCGGGGATCAGGTCTGTTCCAGGGCCTGCAGAAGGTCGGCCGCAGTCTCCAGCTCCCGATCGCCGTACTGCCGGCGGCGGGTATTCTCCTGCGACTCGGCCAGCAGGACGTCCACGACAAGCTGAACCTGCCCGACAAGGTCACGGCAGTGTTCGCCACAGCTGGTGGGGCGATCTTCGACAACCTGCCGATGCTGTTCTGCATCGGTGTGGCGATCGGCTTCGCCAAGAAGTCCGACGGCTCCACGGCACTGGCGGCCCTGGTCGGCTTCCTTGTCTACAGCAATGTGCTGAAGGCCTTCCCGGTCACCGAGGCCAAGGTCCAGGCCGGCGCCGACATAGCCGCCACCTACAACAACCCCGGCGTCCTCGGCGGCATCCTGATGGGTCTGCTGTCGGCGGTGCTGTGGCAGCGCTACCACCGGACCAAGCTGGTCGACTGGCTCGGCTTCTTCAACGGCCGGCGCCTGGTCCCGATCATCATGGCCTTCGTCGGCACGCTCGCCGGCGTCTTCTTCGGTCTGATCTGGAAGCCGATCGGCGAGGGCATCTCGAACTTCGGTGAGTGGATCACCGGTCTCGGCGCGCTGGGCGCGGGTCTGTTCGGTCTGATCAACCGCGCGCTGATCCCGGTCGGCATGCACCAGTTCGTGAACACCGTCTCCTGGTTCCAGATCGGTGACTTCAAGAACTCGGCCGGTGAGGTCGTCCACGGTGACCTCTACCGGTTCTTCGCCGGTGACCCGACCGCCGGACAGTTCATGTCGGGCTTCTTCCCGATCATGATGTTCGGCCTTCCGGCCGCCGCGCTCGCCATCGCGCACACCGCCCGTCCCGAGCGCCGCAAGGCCGTGCTGGGCATGATGATCTCGCTGGCGCTGACCTCCTTCGTGACCGGTGTGACCGAGCCGATCGAGTTCTCGTTCATGTTCATCGCCCCGGTGCTGTACGCGATCCACGCGGTCCTCACCGCCCTGTCCATGGCGGTCACCTGGGCGCTCGGCGTCCACGCGGGCTTCACCTTCTCCGCGGGTGCCATCGACTACCTGCTGAACTGGAACCTGGCGACCAAGCCATGGCTGATCATCCCGATCGGCCTGGTGTTCGCGGCGATCTACTACTTCGTCTTCCGCTTCGCGATCGTCAAGTTCAACCTCCCCACCCCGGGCCGCGAGCCCGAGGAGGAGGTCGAGGACCTCACGAAGGCGTGAGCGACTCCCCCGAACGACACGAAGGCCCCGGAACCTCTCAGGTTCCGGGGCCTTCGGGCGTGTGAGGGGCGTTGCCCGTACGCCGGTCCTAGACCTCGTACGTCGCCCGGGGCGTCGCCAGTTCCACGGGTCCGGAGTAGACGGACCGGGCGTCCGCCAGATTGACCTGGGGGTCGGTCCACGGCGGGATGTGGGTCAGGACCAGTCGGCGGGCTCCGGCGCGGGCGGCGGCCTCGCCGGCCTCACGGCCGTTGAGGTGGAGGTCGGGGATGTTCTCCTTGCCGTAGGTGAACGCGGCCTCGCACAGGAAGAGGTCCGTGTCACGGGCGAGTTCGTCCAGGGCCTCGCTCACACCGGTGTCGCCGGAGTAGGTGAGCGACCTGCCGCCGTACTCGACGCGGATGCCGTACGCCTCCACGGGGTGGCGCACGCGTTCCGTGTGGACGGTGAAGGGGCCGATCTCGAACGAGCCGGGCTTGACCGTGTGGAAGTCGAAGACCTCGCTCATCGAGGAGGCCGAGGGGGTGTCGGCGTAGGCGGTGGTCAGGCGCTGCTCGGTGCCCTCCGGACCGTAGACCGGGATGGGTGCGGCGCGGCCGCCGTCGTGGCGGTAGTAGCGCGCGACGAAGTACCCGAGCATGTCGATGCAGTGGTCGGCGTGCAGATGACTGAGGAAGATCGCGTCGAGGTCGTAGAGACCGCAGTGGCGCTGCAGCTCGCCAAGGGCGCCGTTGCCCATGTCGAGCAGCAGCCGGAAGCCGTCGGCCTCTACGAGGTAGCTCGAGCAGGCCGAGTCCGCGGACGGAAACGACCCCGAGCAGCCGACGACGGTGAGCTTCATAAAGCTGGAACCTCCGCGTGGCAGAAAGTGCACAAGGCAGGAACGGGCGGTGACGGGGGTCGTGCGGTCCGTCGAGCGTAAGGCGCAAAAGGGCCGGTCGCTCCTCCGCCAGGGGCCGTTGTGGGCGAACTCACCTGTGGTGTCACCGGTTCGGCTGGACCATGGGCGCGTGGGGAGTGCGTCGGGGCGCACGACCCGCGGTGCGGCGGCGCGTTGGTGTGCGCCAAGGGCGGGCGGTGGGCCTTGTACGCCGGTACCGTCAACGATATGGACACGTCCTGGTGGCTGGCGCTGGCGGCGGTGGTGCTGCTCGCGCTGATCGCGACGCTGGTGGACGGATGGGGGCGTGGGCAACGCCCCCGCCGTGCCGCGACGCGTCCGCCTGGACGCGCCCGGCTGCATCCGCGGCCGGCCGAGATCTGGTGGGCGAGCGTTCCGTACGAGGACCGGGTCGGTTCGAAGGACCGGCCCTGCCTGGTGCTGACGGTGCGCGGGGACAGCGCGACGGTCGCCAAGATCACCAGTCGGTACCGCGACGAGCGGGCGGGCGTGATACCGCTGCCGCCGGGCACGGTGGCCGACGCCCACGGGCGGCCCAGCTTCCTGGAGACCGACGAACTGCGCGACGTGCCGCTGTGGGACTTCCGGCGCCGGGTGGGCGTGGTGGATCCCGTGCTGTGGGATCAGGTGCGGTATCTCGCTGGGTGACCGGCCTCATGGCGTGTCCTTGACGGCCCTGTCCTTCCTTCGGTCTTCGTCCTCTCCCCCGGCGTCGTCCTCACGGTGCCGTCACGGTCACCGTGACGGTCCACTGCTCGATGCCCAGGCACGCGTTCCGGCCCGGTTGCCGGGCGCACAGGGGGCGGCTCGAGGTGAGCCACGCCGTTCCGGGCGCGACCGCCTCGAACGCGGCGAGGGCGTCGCCCGGCGGGACGGCGATGCCGGCGTTGGTGGCCTCGAGCGCGTCTCCCCTGGCGGCGACGACGGCCCAGGGCCGGTCCTTGGAACCGTCCAGGGCGATGCGGATCCGCCCGCCCTGTGCCAGGCACACCGTGCGGCCCGTGTCGGCCGCGGTGAGCTGCACCTCGGGCGCGCACCCCGTCCCGGTGGGGGTCGGCGGGAGCGACGGTGAGGCCGGTGCCGACGGCGGGACCGGTGCCGACGATGCAGGCGGTGCCGACGGCGGGGTCGCACCGCTGCCGGACGAACCGGCGCCGCTGCCGGCCCCGCAGCCCACGACGAGAAGTGCCGCTGCCGCGACGGCGGTGACGGTGGTGGTCCGGTGGAGCGTCGTACCGCGCATGGGGCGGCCGCCTTCCTCTGCCTCGTCCTCGGTCCTGTCCTCGTGCTGGTGTGACGTTCCTCCAGCTCATCAGGATCCGCCCGCGACCGCGAGCGGGCCCCGGCCGCTGGTACGGCCGGGGCCCTTGGTGCCGGAGGTGCTCAGCCGGTCGTCAGTGCGGTGTCGTCGACGACGAAGCTGGTCTGCAGCGAGGAGTCCTCGGCGCCGCTGAACTTCAGGGTGACCGTGGACCCCGCGAAGGAGGACAGGTCGAAGGACTTCTGCGCGTATCCGGTGGCGGCGTTGAGGTTCGAGTACGTCGCCAGCGTGGTCGAACCGGCGGTCACCGTCAGCTTGTCGTACTGGCTGCCGGTGGTGGTCTCCGCCGTGTCGATGTGCAGGTAGAAGGTGAGCGTGGCCCTGCACCCGGACGGGATCGTCACCGACTGGGACAGCGTGTCGGTGTGCGAGGACCCGTACCCGTCGAGCCAGGCCTTGTACGAACCGCCGTGTGCCGCCTCACCGCTGTCGTTGGTGATGACCCCGCTCGTCGTGGTCCAGCCGGTGCTGCCCGACTCGAAGCCCGGGTTGCCCAGCAACTGCGCCGAGGAGCAGGAGCCGCCGGAGGAGCCGACCGTCCAGCTGAAGGACGCCGAGCCCGAGGCGCCGGTTGAGTCCTTGGCCGTGACGGTCGCGCTGTAGGTGCCCGCTGTGGACGCGGTTCCGGAGATCAGGCCGGTCGAGCTGTTGATCGACAGTCCGGTGGGCAGCCCGGTCGCGCTGTAGGTGAGCGCCGCACCCGCGCTGTCGGAGGCCGAGATCTGCAGGCTGACCGAGCCGCCGGTCGTGGTGGACTGGTTGCCAGGGCTGGTGACGGTCACGGTGTTGCCGGAGCTGCTGCCCGCCGAGAAGGCGGCCGTGCCGTTGGGGGTGCCCCAGCCGGTCGGGCCGTCGTAGCCGGCGCGCGCGGTGCAGAAGTACGACGTGGAGCAGCTGCCGTTGTTGCCGGTCGTGACGTCGTACAGGTTCGCGGTGTGGGAGTAGGGGTACTTCGCCGGGTAGTCCGTGGCGCCCGGGGTGCCCGCGAGGGCGTAGACGCCGGCGATGATCGGGGCGGAGGCGCTGGTACCGCCGTAGACCGCCCAGCCGGAGCCGCCGTAGGTGTCGTAGACCGCGACGCCGGTGGCCGGGTCGGCGACCGCCGAGACGTCGGCCTCCATGCGCCGGGAGCAGCCGGTGTCGGTCTGCCAGCTCGGCTTGGGGTCGTAGGCCGAGCAGCCGGAGCCGGTGCCCTCGGTGCTGTTGGTCTTCCACACGGACTCGGTCCAGCCGCGGGAGTTGGAGGACGTCGACAGCGCGGTGCCGCCCACGGCGGTCACGTACTGGGAGGCCGCCGGGTACTCGGCGCCGTAGGCCTCGTCGCCCGAGGAGACCGTGATCGCGACGCCGGGGTGCTTGAAGTACTGAGTGTCCTCACTGGTCTGGGACGACGCCTCACCGCCGCCCCAGCTGTTGGAGACGAACTTGGCGCCGAGCGCGACGGCCTCGTTCTCGGCCGTGCCGAGATCGGTGTCGTTCGCGGAGTTGGCCTCGACGAGGATGATCTTGCAGTTCGGGCAGACGGCGCTGACCATGTCGATGTCCAGCGCCTCCTCGCCCGCCCAGCCGGTGTCGTTGGACGGCAGCGAGGTGGTCGAACCGGTCTGGCTGACCTGCTTGAAGCAGCCGTTGGCCTTGGTGCACGCGGACAGCCCGTAGGTCGAGCGGTAGGTCGCGAGGTCCGATTCGGCGTTGGGGTCGTTGTACGCGTCGACGACCGCGACCGTCATGCCGGAGCCGCCGGTCGAGGGCAGGTTGTAGGCGCTGTGCAGGTTGGCGGGGCTCAGGCCGGAGGGTGCGGCGGCCGCCATCGCGGAGGCGAGCCGCTGCTCGATATCGGTGCGCCGCTGGGCGAAGCAGGACGCGTGACCGGCGGTCGGGGCACCGCACAGGTGCTGTGTCGGCACCTTCTGGCCGGGCTTGCCGGTGGCGTGGACGGTCTGCGCCTCGGGGCTGGTCAGCGCCCGGGCGTTCTGGGTGGTGTGGGAGGACTGCGCGCTGCCGGGGGCGCTCTGGGCGCCGGCGGCCGGGGCCGCCATGAGACCGGCGACGGTGAGGGCGAGAGCGGGGAGGGCGGCGGTCAGGAGTCTTCGCAGGCTCCGTCGCCGCTTGCTCGGGCGGGACTCACGCATGGGGTGCTGCCTCTCTCGGTTTGAGGCCGGCGCCGCGCGGGGCCTGGGTCGGGCCGGACGCGGAGCCACAGCCGGGAAGTGGGGATTCCTGAAGCTGAGTGGCAGGCCTGTGACGCGCGTAGCGACGGTAGGACGCGTTGCCATGGGCATGACACTTATAGCGCCGTGAACACCCTGAGAGCCCAGTGAGCGTGACATGACAGGGTGCGGGCAGAACCTAGCCCGGTCCGGCGAGGGCGGGCAGTCCCGAAGAGAGATCTTTGCCGCTCCATAGGCGGCACTTAGCGCGCCGATTGGCGGGCATTGGCGTGTTGATGAGAAGGCGGGTTCCGGGGGCGGGGCCCCCGGTCACCTCCGTAGGGAAAACCCTATGCCCACAGCTGACCGTGCAGTGTCTTGATCGCCTCTTCCGTCGTCGCCGCCGTGTAGACGCCCGTCGACAGGTACTTCCAGCCGCCGTCGGCCACGATGAAGACGATGTCGGCGCTCTCGCCCGCCTTGACGGCCTTGGCACCGACCCCGATGGCCGCGTGCAGCGCCGCACCCGTGGAGACGCCCGCGAAGATGCCCTCCTGCTGGAGCAGTTCACGGGTACGGGTCACCGCGTCCGCCGAGCCGACGGAGAAGCGGGTGGTCAGGACCGAGGCGTCGTACAGCTCCGGCACGAAGCCCTCGTCGAGGTTCCGCAGGCCGTAGACCAGGTCGTCGTAGCGCGGCTCGGCCGCGACGATCCGCACGTCCGGCTTGTTCTCGCGCAGATACCGGCCCACGCCCATGAGCGTGCCGGTGGTGCCGAGGCCGGCCACGAAATGCGTGACGGAGGGGAGGTCGGCCAGGATCTCCGGACCGGTGGTCGCGTAGTGCGCGCCCGCGTTGTCCGGATTTCCGTACTGGTAGAGCATCACCCAGTCCGGGTGCTCGGCCGCCAGCTCCTTGGCGACGCGCACGGCGGTGTTGGAACCGCCCGCGGCCGGGCTCGAAATGATCTCGGCACCCCACATGCCCAGCAGGTCACGGCGCTCCTGCGAGGTGTTCTCCGGCATGACGCACACCATGCGGTAGCCCTTGAGCTTCGCCGCCATGGCCAGGGAGATGCCCGTGTTGCCCGAGGTGGGCTCCAGGATCGTGCAGCCAGGGGTCAGCCGGCCGTCCCTCTCCGCCTGCTCGATCATGTGCAGGGCGGGACGGTCCTTGACCGAGCCGGTCGGGTTGCGGTCCTCCAGCTTGGCCCAGATGCGGACGTCGGGGGACGGCGAGAGCCGCGGCAGGCGCACCAGAGGGGTGTTGCCCACCGCGGCCAGCGGGGAGTCGTAGCGCATCCGCGATCAGGCCGTTCGCGGCCGGCGCCCGGCCACCGTACGGGCCGGCCGCGGCTCGGCCGCGGCGGAGCCTCCGGCCACGGCGGGCAGGATGGTCACGTTGTCGCCGTCGGCGAGCTTGGTGTTGATGCCGTCGAGGAAGCGGACGTCCTCGTCGTTCAGGTAGACGTTCACGAAGCGGCGCAGCTCCCCGCCGTCCACGATGCGGGCCTGGATGCCCGTGTGACGCGTCTCGAGGTCGGCGAACAGCTCGGCGAGGGTCTCCCCGTTGCCCTCGACGGCCTTCTGGCCGTCGGTGTACTGGCGGAGGATGGTGGGGATGCGGACCTCGATGGCCATGGCTCGGGGCTCCTGTCGGGAGAAGTCTGGATGGAGGGCGCCCCCTGCTCCAGCGGAGCCGAGAGCTTGCGGACGCGCACGGCGGCGCGGAGCGTCATGACAGGACGCGGGGCGGTACGCCGCGGCCCGGCCGGACGGCGGCAGTGCGGCGTCAACAGATGGCGCTGTTCGACCTGCACAGATCGACGTGCAGCCGCGCCACGAGCAGCGTGCCCGGCGTCTTCTTGCTCACGTCGTGGAGAACCATGGGGTCATCGTATCGATTCCCCCCTCGGCGTCCGGAGTGTGATCTCGCATGGTGGATGAATTCTGCCCGAATTGCGGGATCAGTAGCTCTTCACCACCGTGACCTCCTCCTCTGTCACCTCTCCCTCCACGATCCGGAACGAGCGGAACTGGAAGGGGCCGGCGTCGTCGGTGTCGGCGGTCGAGACCAGGACGTAGTGGGCACCCGGCTCGTTGGCGTACGAGATGTCCGTGCGGGAGGGGTACGCCTCGGTCGCCGTGTGGGAGTGGTAGATGACCACCGGCTCCTCGTCGCGGTCGTCCATCTCCCGGTACAGCTTGAGCAGATCGCCGGAGTCGAACTCGTAGAACGTGGGCGAGCGGGCCGCGTTCAGCATCGGGATGAAACGCTCGGGGCGGCCCGGGCCCACTGGGCCCGCGACCACGCCGCACGCCTCGTCGGGGTGGTCCTGGCGCGCGTGGGCGACGATCCGGTCGTACAGGTCCTCGGTGATGGTCAGCATGACGGTCAGGATAAGCAGAGGGCCGCCCCGTACCGAAGGGTGGTACGGGGCGGCCCACATGGTGGGCTGTGCGACTCAGCCGACCTTCTCCAGCCGCGTTCCGCGGCGCTCGGCGACCTGCGGGTTACGGGCCTTGAGCACGACCCAGCCGACGGCCAGGGCGGCGGCCCAGACGGCCATCACGTACAGGCAGACGCGGGAGTCCGCGTCGTACGCGATCAGGGCGGTGACGAAGAGCAGGAACGCGATGGCGATCCAGCTGCACACCGCGCCGCCGGGTGCCGGGAACGAGGAGGCGCGCAGCCGGCCCGCCACCACCGCGCGGCGGTACAGGACGTGGCTGATCAGGATCATCAGCCAGGTCCAGATGCCGGCCGCGGTGGCCACCGAGGTGACGTAGCCGAAGGCCTTCTCCGGGACGACGTAGTTGAGGACCACGCCGACGCCCATGCAGGCGACCGAGGTCGTGATGCCGAGGGCCGGGGTCTTCGACGCCGACAGCCGGCTGAACGCCTTCGGGGCCTCGCCGTTGTCGGCGAGGGTGCGCAGCATGCGGCCGGTGGAGTACATGCCCGAGTTGCAGGAGGACAGGGCCGCGGTGAGCACCACGAAGTTGACGATGCCCGCACCGGCGGGAATGCCGATTTTCGCGAATGCCTCGACGAACGGGCTCACACCGGCCCCGAACTCGGTCCACTTCACCACGCAGAGGATGACGGTGAGGGCACCGACGTAGAACAGCGCGATGCGCCAGGGCAGGGTGTTGATCGCCTTGGGCAGGGTCTTCTCCGGGTTCTCCGACTCACCGGCCGTCACACCGACCAGCTCGACGGCGAGGTAGGCGAACATGACGCCCTGCAGGGTCATCAGCGAGGAGCCGATGCCCTTGGGGAAGAAGCCGTCGAACTGCCAGAGGTTGGAGACGGAGGCGGTGTCACCGGCGGAGCTGAAGCCGAACGTCAGCACACCGAGACCGATGACGATCATGCCGATCAGCGCGGTGACCTTGACCATCGAGAACCAGAACTCGATCTCGCCGAACAGCTTCACCGAGATCAGGTTGGCCACGAACAGGACCACCAGGAAGACCAGCGCCGTCACCCATTGCGGGATGGACGGGAACCAGTAGTGGACGTAGATCGCGGCGGCCGTCAGCTCGGCCATGCCGGTCACCACCCACATGAGCCAGTACGTCCAGCCGGTGAAGTAGCCGAAGAACGGGCCGAGGAACTCCCGGGAGTACTCCGCGAAGGAGCCGGAGACCGGGCGATAGAGGAGCAGTTCGCCGAGCGCCCGCATGATGAAGAAGATGATGACGCCCGCGAGGGCGTACATGAAGATCAGACTGGGGCCGGCCTTGGCGATGTTCGCCCCGGCACCGAGGAAGAGGCCGACGCCGATGGCGCCGCCGATCGCGATCATCTGGACCTGACGGCTGCCGAGCCCGCGCTCGTACCCCTCTTCGGGGGTGTTGCCGCCCACGGCCTCACTGCCGTCGTAGTTCTTACCGACCTGCGATGAGGTCATGTGTGGTGCACCTTTCTCCATGCCGATCCGAGCCAGTCCCATGGCCCCGGATCGGGTTCCGATCCCCCCGGAATGTGATGGAGCAGTGCCTGGCCGACGGTTGTCGGCTCGGTGGCGCACCCGACCGGACGTGGGTGTTGTCCCGTCGGGCGGTCGTGAAGGTCTATCACGGCCGCACCGTTGATCGGCTGGACGCCATGTGACGTACAACACCGGAAGAACCGGACAAAGATGCACTCGAACGGGCACACCGGGCCGCGGTGGTGACGTGATCGTTATCCGGACTTGAGCCCCCGCTGAGCGAACACCGGCCCCTCGCCGAGCGCCCACAAACCCCTTTGAATCAGGGCATAAGGGTCGTGACGAGCGTCTCCTGGAGGCCACCGAGCCACAGATAGGCCATCACCATGGGCTTGCGCGGATCCTCGTCCGGCAGCCGGTAGAGGTGGTCGGTGTCGTCCTCGTCCACGACCTCGAGCCGCGAGCCGATCGCCAGGCGCAGGTCGTTCAGGGCGCCGAGCCACTGCCCGGACTCCTTCTGCGACAGCTTCAGGACGCCACCCTCCTCGCTCGCCGAGGTCAGCGCGTCCAGCGAGCGGATCACGGCGAGGGCGTTGTCGCGCTTGCGCGCCCGCAGGTCGTTCTCGGTGAAGCGGCGGAACTCGGCCGAATGCGCCCGCTGTTCCTCGGCCTCCTCGGGCGAGTCGGGGTCGCCGCCGGGGCCGCCGTAGGCGTCCGGGAACAGACGGCGCAGCACGGGGTCGGAGGGGGGTTCGCTGGGGCCCTCCGCGAACAGTTCGGCGAGCGGATCGTCCGGGGCGTTCTCGGCGGGGCCGGGGCCGATGAGTTCCAGCAGCTGCACGGCCAGCGACCGGATGATGGAGATCTCGACGTCGTCGAGCGCGACGGCGGCACCGCCGCCGGGGAGTGATTCGAAGTGTCCTGACATCAGGGAGGTCGTTACTTCCGGTCCTGCTGGAGGGTGGCCCACAAACCGTAGCCGTGCATCGCCTGCACGTCGCGTTCCATCTCCTCGCGGGTACCGCTGGAGACGACCGCCCGGCCCTTGTGGTGGACGTCGAGCATGAGCTTGGTGGCCTTGTCCTTCGAGTAGCCGAAGTACGTCTGGAAGACGTACGTCACGTAGCTCATCAGGTTGACCGGGTCGTTGTGGACGATCGTCACCCAGGGGACATCGGGTTCGGGAACGGCGAACTGTTCCTCCGCCGACTCGGTCTTCTCGATCTCTAGGGGTGCAGGAGCCGTCACACGGCCCATGCTGCCACCTCGACCGGGCCCCCGCACAAACGGACACAGCCACCACCCCCACAAATCGTCAGACTGACGAGATGGGAGTACGATCCGACGTCATGAACACAGCGGACCTTGGGCTGCCGGTGGACGTGCCCTCGACGGCACTCTTCACCGACCACTACGAGCTGACGATGCTGCAGGCCGCCCTCCAGGCGGGCAGCGCCGATCGGCGCTCCGTCTTCGAGGTCTTCACCCGGCGGCTGCCCGAGGGCCGCCGCTACGGCGTCGTGGCCGGCACCGGGCGCGTCCTGGACGCGGTCGAGAACTTCCGCTTCGACGCCGACGTCCTCGGCTTCCTGCGGGAACGCCGCGTCGTCGATCCGCAGACCCTGGACTGGCTCGCCGAATACCGCTTCGACGGCGATATCTGGGGCTACCCGGAGGGAGAGGTGTACTTCCCCGGCTCGCCGATCATGCGGGTGGAGGGCTCCTTCGCCGAGTGCGTGCTCCTGGAGACCGTGATCCTGTCCATCCTCAACCACGACTCCGCCGTGGCGGCGGCCGCCTCCCGCATGTCCTCGGCCGCGGACGGCCGGGGGCTGATCGAGATGGGCGCCCGGCGCACCCACGAACTGGCCGCCGTGGCCGCCTCGCGGGCCGCGTACATCGGCGGCTTCACCACCACCTCGGACCTCGCCGCCGGCTTCCGCTACGGCATCCCCACGGTCGGGACCTCCGCCCACGCCTTCACCCTGGTGCACGACAACGAGCGGGACGCCTTCCGGGCCCAGGTCGAGTCGCTCGGGCGGGGCACCACGCTGCTGGTGGACACCTACGACGTCACCGAGGCCGTCCGGCTGGCCGTCGAGATCGCCGGGCCCGAGCTCGGAGCCGTCCGCATCGACTCCGGCGACCTGCTGCTGGTGGCGCACCGGGTGCGCCAGCAGCTAGACGAACTGGGCGCGACCCATACGAAGATCGTCGTGACCTCCGACCTGGACGAGTACGCCATCGCCTCGCTGCGGGCGGCGCCCGTGGACGCCTACGGCGTCGGCACCCAGCTGGTGACGGGTTCCGGCCATCCGACCTGCTCGATGGTCTACAAGCTGGTCGCCCGCGCCGAGTCGGCGGACCCGCAGGCTCCGCTGCAGCCGGTCGCCAAGAAGTCGCTCGGCGGGAAGACCTCCATCGGCGGCCGCAAGTGGGCGGCGCGACGGGTCGACGAGCACGGGGTGGCGGAGGCCGAGGTGGTCGGCACCGGAGCGGTGCCGGACGGGCTGGCGGACCGGCAGCTGCTGGTCCAGCTCGTCAAGGGGGGCCAGGTGCTCACCCGCGAGCCGCTGGACGTCGTACGCGATCGGCACGCCGCCGTGCGCGCCGGTCTGCCGCTGTCGGCGACACAGCTGTCGCGCGGGGAACCCGTCATCCCGACCGTCTACGTGTGAGGCCCCCGGTCCGGCCGGAGCGGCACGGGGGACCGGTGCGGCCGGACCGCGGGGCGAGCGCGGGGTGCGGCTTCGGCCGGACCCCTGCCGCGGGCGCATGAACGCGCGGCCCGTGGGAATGCAACGGCAGCGCACCCGCGCACGCCGCCGACCCGCTGACGCCCCCTCCCGCCCGGCCCCCGAAGTCTCTAGGCTCGGTAGTTCGTACGGACGGCCGGGCTCGCACCCTCTACTCCGAACCGCCGCCAAGCCGAAGGACACCGACCATGCGCCGCGCCTTGATCGTCGTAGACGTACAGAACGACTTCTGTGAAGGCGGCAGCCTCGCGGTGGCCGGAGGTGCCGATGTGGCCGCCGCGATCACCGAGCTGATCGGGCAGGCGCCCGCCGGCTATCGCCATGTCGTCGCCACCCGGGATCACCACATCGCCCCGGGAGGACACTTCGCCGACGACCCCGACTACGTCCGCACCTGGCCCGCGCACTGCGTGGCGGGCACGGAGGGCGTGGGCTTCCACCCGAACTTCGCCCCGGCGGTCGCCTCCGGCGCCATCGACGCCGTGTTCGACAAGGGTGCGTACTCCGGCGCGTACAGCGGGTTCGAGGGGACCGACGAGAACGGGGTGTCGCTCGGCGACTGGCTTCAGGCGCGCGAGATCGACGAGGTGGACGTGGTGGGCATCGCCACGGACCACTGCGTGCGCGCCACCGCCCTGGACGCCGCGCGTCGGGGCTTGCGCACGCAGGTGCTGCTGGACCTGACCGCCGGGGTGTCGGCGGAGACCACGGAGCGGGCGCTGGAGGAGCTCCGGGATGCCGGGGTGGACCTGTCCGGCAAGCCCGTCGTCTCCTAGGGCCGGCGACCGCGCCGCCGGTGCGGTCGCCTCCGGGGGCGCTCACGCCTGCGCCGTCGGCCTCCTCAGCAGCGCCCTGATCGGGTGCCACAGCTCCTGGGACAGCTCCTGGCCCGCGCTGTCGGGTGCCGTGCGCCATATCAGCCCGTCGGGGTGGTGCAGGACCGCGGTGATCTCGTCGGGGGTCGGCGGGGCGGCGTTGCCGCGCAGGTAGACGGCACGCAGGCCCAGGTTGCGCAGTCGCGTCAGCGCCCGGGCGCGGTTCTGGGCGAGGACGAGCACGCGGACGAAGCCGCTGCCGGAACCCGGGCTGGGCAGGTTCAGCGCCACCACCACGCTGCCGTTCGGCAGCTTGCAGAAACCTCCTGCGGCCATTCAGTCACATCCCCGTTCCGGTCGGTGTCAATAAGTGCGCCACAGGACGCACCTAAACACGATCGGCGGCGGCCCGCCAGGGGGTCGCCGCCGATACGCTTCTGACCTGCGAAGATGCGGACTACTTCACCGCGGGCCCGACCTCGAGCTCGATGGTGGAGCCGTCCTTGGCCGCCTTTTCGATCTTGATCTTGGTGTTGGTGTCAGTGATCTTGACACCGGCGGCCGGGTTCGACGCGTCGTAGTAGGTGCTGGTGTGGTCGTTGAAGACCGACACCCCCTTCTGCGACTTGATCCGCACCGGCACGTCCGCCTTGTGCAGCGTGATCGCGTCGGTGGACTCCAGGGTGAACGGCGAGTCGTAGGCCTGGAACCGGTTGCGCAGCAGCGTGCCGTCGGTCCACTTCAGCGGCGCCGGGTGCGAGTCGATCGGCAGGATCAGGCCGGTGCCCGGGTGGTCGGCGGTGTTGTTGTCCGGCTGCGAGGTGTCCCACTTCCAGATCAACAGGCCGTTCTGGTACGGGATGTGCTCCACCCAGTCGGGACGGGTCGTCGAGAAGCCGAAGTTGTACGGGCCGACCTTCAGGGTCTTGTCGTACGACACGTACTGCCGGTTCTCGGCGACGTAGTACTGCTTGTAGAGCTTGGAGAAGGACGCGCCGATGCGGGAGAAGCCCGTCGCCGTCCAGGCCGGGTCCGCGCTCTCCGCGTTGTCGGAGAACACCGCCGAGCCGTCCGCGGTCACCGCGATCTCGTCGGCCGCAAAGCCCTTGAGGGCCACACCGCCGTCGGTCTGGTAGCGGAAGCGCAGATCGAACTTCTTGCCCGCGTAGGCGTCGAGCGGGTACGACAGCTTGGCGTACGCGTCGATGGAACCGGTGAGCGCCGGCTTGCCGCTGGCGTCGCGCGGGACCGGCTGACCGTTCACCGTGCCGTCGAGGACGGTCCAGTTGGCGCCGCCGTCGGTCGACACCTCGGCGTAGAGGTAGTCGTAGTCGGCCTCGATGTCGTACCAGCCGTCCAGGGACAGCACGGCCGAGGACTTGCCGGTGAGGTCGACGGACCGGGTCAGCGTGTTCTTCAGGTCGTTGCCGCTGCCGCTCCACCACTGGGTCGCGCCCTGGGCCGGGGTGACCACCTCGGTGGTGACGGCCTTGTCGGGCAGGGAGACGACCAGCGCCTGCTTGTGCTTGGTGTTGTACTCGGCCAGGCCCAGCTTGTGCCAGGAGTTCACGCCGGCCTTGGCCGTGTCGTAGTTGAGCCAGCCCAGCTGGAGCTTGTCCCAGGCGTTCATGTCGCCGGGCAGGTTGCCGATGGCGTCCTTGCCCGTGCCCAGCCAGGAACCGGACGACATCAGCGTCCAGAAGCCGGTGGAGTTCTCGCCGCCGTTGGTGTCGTACTCGTCCGGCAGACCGAGGTCGTGGCCGTACTCGTGGGCGAAGACGCCGAGTCCGCCGTTCTCCGGCTGGATGGTGTAGTCGCCGACCCAGATGCCGGTGTCGCCGACCTGCGTGCCGCCGAGCTTGTTGCCGTCGGGGCCGGTGGCACCCGCGTCGGTGCCGAAGGCGTACCAGCGGTGGGCCCAGATCGCGTCCTCGCCCTGGGCGCCGCCGCCCGCGGACTCGTCCTCGCCGGCGTGGACGATCTGGAAGTGGTCGATGTAACCGTCGGGCTCGTTGAAGTCGCCGTCGCCGTCGTGGTCGTAGCGGTCCCACTGGTCGAACTGGGCGAGTTCCGTGCGGATCTCGGCCGCGGTGTCGCCGGCCGCCTCGCGCTCGGCGACCCAGGCGTTGACGCCGTCCTGGACCGCGTACCAGGCGGCGCTGTCGCCGGCCTTGTTGGATCCGTAACGGGCCTCGTTGTAGGGGACCTTGACCCAGTCGGTCACCTCACCGTCGACCGAGTAGCGGCCCGAGGACTGCGTCTCGTAGTACTTCTTCAGCGACTCGGTGTTCTTGCCGGTGCCGAAGTACAGGTCCTGGTAGTGCTTCTGGTTGTAGTCCGCCAGCCAGTCCGTGCTGTTGTCCTTCTTGCGGTCCGGCTTGGCGATCTTGTTGTGCAGCGGGCCCGGGGTGCCGCCGTATCGGCTGTCGACCTGGTCGCCGAACTCGACCAGGATCGTGAAGATCTTGTCGGTCTTCTCGCGGCCGAGTTCGACGTACTTGCTGTCGCCCTTCTTGCCCTTGAGCTGGACGACGTTCGAACCGTCATGGTTCTTGATCTTGGCCTTGCCCGATATGACCTGGTCGAGCGCTTCCTGGCGCTGAGCGTCCTGCGTCTTGCTCAGCGGGCCGTCGAAGTCGTGCTCCTTCTGCTTCACCGGCTGTGGGTCGTGCCGGTTCACGGCGGCGGGATTCGCCGGCGTGTTCGCCTCTGCCACCGCGAAGGTCGCGAACGTGGCCGAGGCTGCCGCGAGGGTCGCGCCTATCGCGGCCGCTCTGAACGTCCAGGGTCTACTGGTCACTTGAAGTCCTCCCCGACGCGTCCGATCGCGCGGATGACGAATCCCGATCGAGAGGGGTCCGCGCGTGGTGTACGCGTGTGTCAAGTGACGACATTTGACCGGAGGTTTAGGAGAAAAGACAGACCTTGACTTGAACAGGCCAAATGCATTAATAGAAACTGGCGTTCGGTATACGAACGGCATAATCGCCTGTCAACGGGCGCGTGCATCTCCCCAGTTGGCGGACCCTATGACTCCGTGCGCCCCCTGTGCACCAGCACCGTGGGTAAGGTCACGCTTACCAGACGTTCCGCTCGGGCATGCAGGCGAATAGAGTCGGCGGGCGGAGCGTCGCAACGGTGACGGATCGCCCGGTCGACACCGGTGTCACCCCCGACACGACAAGTGCCCCAGATTCCACACGTTGTCCGCATCCTCCCCCATCGCGAGAGGCACCGGGGGGAGACCCCCACCCCGAGGAATGGCCATGCCTCGTCCGAACGCCGCACAGCTCGCCTACGGTTCCTGCACCGTGATCTTCTCCACCCTCGCCATGCTGCTGCTGTCACAGACGAGTTCGGGCCTGGGCATCGCCGTGATCGCCCTCGCGGCGCTCGCACTCGGACTGCTCGTCGCCGTGACGGTGCCGGTGCCGAAGTCCGCTTCGGCCGGTGGCCGACGGCCCGCCGCCCGGCAGCCCGCACCGGCCGCACGGCCGACGGCGTCCGTGGGATCAACGGCTGCGGCCGAGTCCGTACGCGAGCCGGCGAATCCCTGAACCGGGCGCGCAGCAGAGCACTTCACGGTCGCCACAGGCACCACCGCGCAGCGCATCACGAAACCGGCGGGTCCCGATACAGGGTCCGCCGGTTCGCGCGTCGGCCGTCACCGGGGCGTCGGCGTCACACCGTGCTGACCTCCACCGTTCTGGCCGCCTTGTCGTGCAGACCCTGCTTGTAGGGCTTGTCGAAGAAGCTCCAGCCGCCGCAGACCGCGGTCCAGACGCAGGCACAGCAGAACGCGAACGGAAGCCACAGCACCGCGGCGCGGATCAGCGAGGTCCGCACGGAGGGGCTGGAGCCGTCCTGCAGATTCGCCACCCGCATGTTCAGCAGCTTCTTGCCGAGCGTCTGCCCCGACCTGGAGATCATGACGGTGTCGTAGGCGATGTACAGCACGGCGGCGATCACGGACTGGCCGAGGGACTTGCCGGACTCGATCCGGTTGGCGTCCACGTCGTACTCGGCGGTGCGGAACACCCAGGACAGCAGCGCGACGACGATACCCACGAGGATCATGTCGATGATCCGCGCGAGCACCCGCTTGCCGCTGTCGGCGAGCGGAGGCATCCCGGCGAGGGGGTCCGTCCCGCCGTACGGGCCGTAGGGACCGCCGCCGCCGTACGGCGGCCCGGGGGGCGGAGGCCGGTCGTAGGGGCTTCCACCACCGGGCGGAGGCGCACCGTAGGGGCTTCCGCCGCCGGGCGGAGCACCATGAGGGCTTCCGCCGCCGGGCGGTGGCTCGCCGGCGGGCGGCGGGCCCCAGCGGGGTTCGGTGCCGCCGCCCTGGGACGGCGGGGTCTGACGTTTTCTGAACGGGTCCTCCTCCGGGGAGTCCCCGGAGCCGGGGGGCGGCGGTTCGGTGCTCATGGCCCGAGTCGACCGCGAACCCTCCGGCTCCGCATCCCTACAGGTCCGTCCGGGTCAGCCCGCCACGAACGTGTGCGCCGCCTTGTCGTGCCAGCACTGGCGCCACGGCCGGTCGAACACACACCACAGCACGCCCACCACGCCGACCACGAGCAGGCCCGGGACGCTGTAGACGAGCCAGCGTCGCAGCGCACGTCCGAAGGCCGGCGGTTCATGGGCCTCGATGTCCCGCACCTCGATGCCGCACAGCTTCTTGCCGAGCGTGCGGCCCCACTTGGCGGTGGGCAGCACTTCGTAGAGCACACCGAAGCCGAGGAGCACGGCGAGCACCACGGCGAGATGGAGCGAGGTCGTGCCGTCGAGCAGCCAGACCGTGACGGTCTGCCCGGAGAGTTTGGCCGCGTCGATCTTGTCGTTGATGTGGTCGATCGCCTCGGTGCCCAGCGGTACGGCGGCCACGCCCGTGACCGCCGCCAGCACCACGGTGTCCAGCAGCCGGGCGACCAGCCGCCTGCCGAGGCCGGCGGGACGGGCCGCCGCCTGCGCCCTGGCGGCCGCCAGGAACGGGTCCTCCACCGGAGGCTTCCACGGCGCGACGGGCCGGTCGCCCTCGGGACCCGGGCTCGCGAGCCGGTGCACCTGCTGGGCCCAGGAAGGCTGGCCTCCGCCGGAGCCCGTGGTCAGGGGCGTACCGGCGGACTGCTGAGGGATGCCCGGTGCGGGCTGCTGCGAAGGGGATCCCGTGGCGGCCGGCCCGGGCGCGGGGGCCGGGGGCCCCGCCGGCGGAGCGGTCCGCTGCGGAGCGGGAGCCTGCGCCTCCGGGCCCGGGCCCAACGCATGCCGGGCCGCCGCCTGGGCGCCGTCGGTGTGCGGGGACCGGCCCGAACCGGAAGCGGCCGCCTCCGTGCTTCCCCCCTGCTCCCCCGTGCGCGGGGAGAGCGCACGGAACGCCGTGGTGCCCTCGGAGGCGACGGGACCGTCGTTGCCCGTGGTGCCCGGTGCGCCGGCGTCCGCACCTTCGCCGCGCGGCTGCCGACGGAACACGACCGTGCCGTCCGGGGCCGGAGAGGAACCGGAGCCGGGGCCGCCCGGAGGGTCGGTGGGCGGGATCGTCGCCGTGCCGTCCGTGCGGTTCGCCGCGCCGTCGGGCCGGCCTGCGTGCGGGACCCGGGGGTCGGCTGCCTGGGGCGCGCCCCACGAGACCCGGCGGTCCTGGTCGCCGCCGAAGCCGGACTGCCGGGAGCGGTCGGCGCCCCAGGCCGAGGCGGGCTCCGGACGGCTGCCGTGCCGGGCGTCGGCCGGGTCCACCCGGGCGGACTCCTCGACCGGGTCCTCGTCGAAGAAGTGCGGCCCGGTCTCCTCCACCGCGGGCGGAGCGGGGCGTGCGCCGGGAGGCGGGGAGAGCGGTCCGCCGTCACTGGGCGCGGGCCGGCTGGTGCCCGGCACCCAGGCGACACCGTTCCAGTACCGGACGTATCCAGGGATGGACGGATCCGGGTAGTAGCCCTCGCGGGGTCTGTCGTCACCGGGTGCCGGGGTTGGGGCGCTCATGTCCGTCGTCCCGTATCTGCTCGGGGGCTCGTGTGGACACCCACATCTATCAGAACCGCGCACGGTGTTCTGCCGGTCCGCCTGCATCCACCCCTTTCCGGGCGATACCGTGCACGGCCTTCACACACCTGGAACACTCCCCGAAAGAATTTCTCCGAAAGGCGCGTCGCGCCTTTCGGAGCTGATCGTCGCCGTCCTTGCGCGGGCCCGCGCCCGTTGCCGGAGCGCGAGCCCGGACTCCGCGCCGCGCGCCCCGTCCACCGGACGGGTGAGCACTCCGGCGGGCTCAGAAGAGCTTGCCCGGATTGAGCAGGCAGAGGGGGTCGAAGACCTGCTTGACCGCCCGCTGCATCTCCACGCCCACCGGGCCGATCTCGCGCGCCAGCCACTCCTTCTTCAGGATGCCGACGCCGTGCTCACCGGTGATCGTGCCACCGAGTTCCAGGCCGAGGGCCATGATCTCGTCGAAGGACTCCCGGGCGCGCCGGGACTCGTCCGGGTCCTGTGCGTCGAAGCAGACGGTCGGATGCGTGTTCCCGTCGCCCGCATGGGCGCAGACGCCGATGGTGAGCCGGTGCTTCTCGGCGATCCGCTCCACGCCCTCCAGCAGCTCGCCGAGCCGGGAGCGGGGCACGCACACATCGTCGATCATCGACGTGCCCTTGACGGCCTCCAGCGCGGTGAGCGACAACCGCCGTGCCTTCAGCAGCAGTTCGGACTCGGCCACGTCATCAGCCGGGACGACCTCGGTGGCCCCGGCGGCCTCGCACAGCGCGCCGACGGCGGCGAGGTCGGCGGCCGGGTCCGGGGTGTCGAAGGCGGCGAGGAGCAGGGCTTCCGTGCTCTCCGGCAGGCCCATGTGGGCGAGGTCGTTGACCGCCTTGACCGTCGTCCTGTCCATCAGTTCGAGAAGGGACGGCACATGACCGCCCGCCATGATCCGGCACACGGCGTCGCAGGCGTCGGCCGCGGACGCGAACTCGGCCGCCAGCACCAGTTGCCGGGGCGGCATGGGCTTCAGGGCGAGGACCGCGCGGACGATGATGCCGAGCGAGCCCTCGGAACCGACGAAGAGCCGGGTGAGGTCGTAGCCGGCGACGCCCTTGGCCGTGCGGCGTCCGGTGGACATGAGGCGGCCGTCGGCGAGCACGACGTCCAGGCCGAGGACGTACTCGGCCGTCACCCCGTACTTCACGCAGCACAGCCCACCGGATGCCGTGCCGATGTTGCCGCCGATCGTGCACATCTCCCAACTGGAGGGATCCGGCGGGTAGTACAGGCCCTGTTCGTTCACCGCGCGGGAGAGCGTGGCGTTGACCACGCCGGGTTCGACGACGGCGACGCGGTCGACCGGGTTGATCTCCAGGATCCGGTCCATCTTCGTCAGGGAGAGCACGATGCAGCCGTCGGAGGCGTTGGCCGCGCCCGACAGACCGGTGCGGGCGCCCTGCGGTACGACCGGGACCCGCAGTTCGGTGGCGATCCGCATCACGTGCTGGACCTGCTCGACGGTGCGCGGCAGCACGACCACGGCCGGGGCGCCTGCCGCGCAGAAGCTCGCCATGTCGTTCGCGTACGAGGCCGTGACGTCGGGGTCGCTCAGGACGGCTTCGGGCGGCAGGCCGGCCCTGAGCCGGTCGAGGAGGTTGCCGGTGGCTTCGTCGCGCGGGGCTTCGATACGGCTCATGATCACAGCGTTGCACCCGGGGGCGGCGGTGTGAACCCCGCCCGCACACGGCTCCCCGCCCGGAAAGGAGAGGGGAGGCCGTGTGCGTCCCGTCCGCGCCGCCCCCGGGTGCCGATCGGTCCCGTTCGGTCGCGGACGTCAGGGCTCAGAGGTTTCCGCGCTTCTCCTGCTCCCGCTCGATCGCCTCGAACAGGGCCTTGAAGTTGCCCTTGCCGAAGCCCATGGAACCGTGCCGCTCGATGATCTCGAAGAAGACCGTCGGACGGTCCTGGACCGGCTTGGTGAAGATCTGCAGCAGATAGCCGTCCTCGTCGCGGTCGGCGAGGATCTTCAGCTCGCGCAGGGTCTCGACGGGGACACGGGTGTCACCGACCCATTCGCCGAGGGTGTCGTAGTACGAGTCCGGGGTGTTGAGGAACTCGACGCCGGCCGCCCGCATCGTCCGTACCGTGCGCACGATGTCGTTCGTGTTCAGCGCGATGTGCTGGACACCGGGGCCGCCGTAGAACTCCAGGTACTCGTCGATCTGCGACTTCTTCTTGGCCAGGGCGGGCTCGTTGATCGGGAACTTGACCTTGAGCGTCCCGTCGGCCACGACCTTGGACATCAGTGCGCTGTACTCGGTCGCGATGTCGTCGCCCACGAACTCCTTCATGTTCGTGAAGCCCATGACCTTGTTGTAGAACCCCACCCACTCGTTCATGTGGCCGAGTTCGACGTTGCCGACGCAGTGGTCGATCGCCTGGAAGGTGCGGTGCTCGGGCGGCTCCACGATCGGGTCGGCGGCGGCGTACCCGGGCAGGTACGGGCCGTCGTAGCCGGTGCGCTCGACCAGGGTGTGCCGGGTCTCGCCGTAGGTGGCGATCGCGGCCAGGACGACGACGCCGTGCTCGTCCTTCAGCTCGTACGGCTCGGCGACCGAACGGGCGCCGTGCTCGATCGCGTACGTGTACGCGGCGCGCGCGTCCGGGACCTCGATGGCGAGGTCGACGACGCCGTCGCCGTGTTCGGCCACGTGCTGGGCGAGGAAGTGGCCCCAGGTCGTGGCGGGCTTGATGACGGAGGTGAAGACGAAACGGGCGGAGCCGTTCTCCAGGACATAGGAAGCAGTCTCGCGGCTGCCGTTCTCCGGTCCGGAGTAGGCCACGAGCCGCATGCCGAAGGCGGTGGAGTAGTAGTGCGCGGCCTGCTTGGCGTTGCCCACGGCGAAGACGACCGCGTCCATTCCCTCGACCGGGAAGGGGTCTGCCTCGCGCGCGGTGTCGGGGGTGTGGTGTGTGGTCTGGCTCATAGCGGCAGCCTCACCCCTCCCCGCAAGCTGCGCAATAGTTTGCGCATCCACTGGGCAACCTGCACAACAGGTGCCCCTTTTTGGCGGGCGTTCTGTACAAGATGACCATCGGGGAGAGCGGCAATGGCGATCGATCATCTGGACGCCCGGCTCATCGTGCTGCTGGCGCGGGAGCCACGCATCGGGGTACTGGAGATGTCCCGGCGGCTCGGCGTCGCGCGTGGCACGGTCCAGGCGCGCCTGGACCGGCTTCAGTCGAACGGAGTGGTCCGCGGATTCGGCCCTCAGGTCGACCCGGCCGCACTCGGCTACCCCGTGACCGCGTTCGCGACGCTGCAGATCCGGCAGGGGCAGGGAGCGGACGTCAGGGCCCATCTGTCGACCGTTCCGGAGGTCCTGGAGCTGCTCACCACCACGGGCACCGGGGACATGCTGTGCCGGCTGGTCGCTCGCTCGAATGCCGATCTTCAACGTGTGATCGACCGGGTTGTCGGTTTTGATGGCATTGTCCGGGCCTCCACGGCGATCGTCATGGAGAACCCCGTTCCGCTGCGCATCATCCCCCTGGTGGAGCAGGCGGCCGAGGACCGGGAGACGACCTAGCCGACCGGGGTGAGCACACGTGAGCTTCTGGGAGTACGTGGACGACCGTCACCGACAGTCGCTCATGGACGCCTGCCGGCACGTCGGAACGGTCTTCCCGCGCGGTCCTCGCGGCGCTCCTCGCCATGGTGATCGCCTTCTCCGCCTCAGGGCCCGGCCTCGGTTCACCCGACCGCACGGACGGGCTGGACCAGGTGCCGCGGGCACGCTGGGGATCATCGCCCTGTCGCTGCTGTTCGACGCCGGACACCTGCTCCCCGGGCCGCTGACCGCCCCGGGGAAGCCCATGGCACCGGTACAACCGGAGGAGAGGCGGATGTGACCACGTCCCAGGTGAGGGAGAAGAAGAAGGCCAGGATGCCGGTCCGGCCGAGTCCTCCGGCGACGCCCTGGATCTCCTGGCAGAAGCTGACCTGCCTGCCCCTGGCGCTGGTGATCGCCCTGCTGACGACCCTCGTCCTGTTCCGGCGCGCCCGTCTGGACCCCGTCGCCCGGAACGCCATGGCGCACGGCAGGGTCACGCGAGCGTTGTGGCAGCACCTCGAACTGACCGCGATCGCCACGGTCCTGGTGCTGGTCGTCGCGATCCCGCTGGGCATCCTGCTCACCCGTGCGTCGCTGCGGAGGGCCACGCCCGTGGCCCTGACGATCGCGACCCTGGGCCGTGCGGTTCCCGCGCTCGGTCTGCTGGCGCTGCCGGTGCTCTGGCTCGGCACCGGCCCGAAGGCGGTCCTGCTCGGCGTGGTCGTCTACGCCGTCCTGCCGGTGCTGGCGACCACGATCGCGGGACTCGCGGCGAACGATCCGGCGCTCCTGAAGGCCGCGCGCGGCCTCGGCATGTCCCCGTTGGGCGTACTGGCCCGGGTGGAACTGCCCGCGGCCGTCCCGCTGATTCTGGCCGGCGTGCGCACGGCCCTGGTCCTGAACGTCGGCACGGTGACGCTGGCGGCCCTCGGGGGCGGCGGCGGTCTGGGCGTACTGGTCACCACCGGGCTCACCCGTCACTGCCTGCCGGTGCTGGTCCTCGGTTCCATCCTCACGATGGCGCTCGCGCTGCTGCTCGACTGGCTGGTGTCGGTGGCGGAACTGCTGGTGCGGCCCCGCTTCGGGGAGCGGGACTGAGGGCCCCGCGGGCGCCGGGCGCCGAGGACCCGCCCGTCACCGCCGCCGGCTAGCAGCTCGGCACCGAGCCCTTCCCCCGCTCGAGCGCCACCAGGGCGTCGACCGCGCCGTCCAGCGTGGTCACCGGAACCAGTCTGAGCCCCTTCGGCAGCTCCGCCTTGGCGTCGGGGCACTCCGCCTTCGGGACCAGGAACACCGTCGCGCCGTCACGGCGGGCGGCCTGCGTCTTGAGCGCGACACCGCCGACGGCCCCCACGTTGCCCGCGTCGTCGATGGTCCCCGTGCCGGCGACGGTGCGGCCTCCCGTGAGGTCGCCGCCGGTGCCGTCGCCGTGCAGCTTGTCGATGATCCCGAGCGTGAACAGCAGGCCCGCACTCGGCCCGCCCACGTCCGCGAGCTTCAGGGTGACCTTGACGTTCTTGTCGCTCAGGCCCAGGTACTTCAGCGCCGCCCGGGTCGCCGCGTCCTGGGACTGCCTCATCTGCTCGGAGTTGTGCTGCTCGATCTCCTTGACGGTGTCACCGCTCGGGTAGACCGCGTCGCGCGGCAGCACCGCGCGGTCCGTGCGGAGCCAGCCGTCGACCACGTCGCCGAGCGAGACGTGCGCGTCGGGACCCGTCGCCTCGATCGTCGTCATCCGCAGCTGGCCGGACGTCGTGCGGGTGGGCGTACCGCTGACCGTGATCACGGGAGCGCCCTTGTTCGCACCGAGGACGTTGGCCGTCAGCCCCGGCTGCGCCACGGAGAACGGCAGCGGCGCGGCCGCGGCCGTGGCGAACAGGGCCGCCGCGGGCAGGGCGCAGACGGCGACGGCCTTGGGACGCGAGAGACGAGAGAGCACGGGATCAATCTAACGTGACGGTGGCGTCCGGCCGGGTGCCGGTCAGCCCCTGCCGGTCAGCCCCCGTACAGGCCGCTCCGCCCGGTGGTGAAGCGCCGCAGGGCCTCCGGGAGCGGCTCCACGCCGATCCCCGGGGCGGAGGGCACCGGGAGATGGCCGTCCCGCAGCACGAAGGGCTCGGTCAGGTCCTCGGCGAAATAGCGTGCGGACGCCGAGGTGTCCCCGGGGAGGGTACAGCCGGGCAGGGCCGCCAGGGCCAGGTTGGCGGCGCGGCCGATGCCTGTCTCGAGCATGCCGCCGCACCACACCGGCACCCCGTGCGCATGGGCCACGTCGTGCACGCGGCGCGCCTCCAGATAACCGCCGACCCGCGCCGGCTTCACATTGACGACCCGGCAGGCGCCCATGGCGATCGCGGAGGCCGTGTCACGGGCGTTGTGCAGGGACTCGTCCAGGCAGACGGGGGTGGTGAGGCGCTGCTGGAGCAGGGCGTGGGCGTGCAGGTTGTTCTCCTCGAGAGGCTCCTCGACGAGCAGCAGCCCGAACGCGTCCAGTTTCCGCAGGTGCTCGGCGTCGGCGAGCCGGTAGGCGGTGTTCGCGTCGACCTGGAGCGGCAGTTCGTCGCCGAACCGCTCGCGCACGGCCCGGACGGGTGCCAGGTCCCAGCCCGGTTCGATCTTCAGCTTGATCCGGACGTAGCCCTCGGCGAGGTAGCGCTCGACGTCGTCCAGGAGCTCGGGCACGGAGTCCCTGATGCCGACCGACACTCCGGCCGGCACCCGGTCCCGCACGGCCCCCAGATAGGTCGCGAGCGACATCCCGTACGCGCGCAGCTCCGCGTCGAGGACGGCCGTCTCCAGGGCGGCCTTGGCCAGCTCATGCCCCTTGACCGACGCCAGCGCAGGGGCGAGGGCGGGGGCCGTCAGCCGGGGCAGGGCCGCCACGCGCGGCAGCAGGAAGTCGCGCAGGACGATCTCGGCGCCGGCCACGAACTCCGGGCAGTACCGCGGTTCAGGGTCGGCGGCGAACTCGGACCACCCCTCGGCGGCGTCGGTGACCACATGGAGCAGGAAGGTGTCCTTCGTGGTCATGGTCCCGAAGGAGGTGCGGAACGGGGCGACCAGCGGGATCGCCACATGGACGATCTCGGCGCGTTCGAGCTTCATACCTGGGAGTGCTCCTCTCGGGTGAGCGTGTACCAGCCGTCCCGGGACATGCCCGTCGCGCGGAACCCCTCGGCGAAGGCCTGTGCGAACACCTCGCGGACGGCGTGCCGCCAGCGCAAGGCGAGGGCGGGGTCGGCGGCCCGCAGGGCCACGACGTCATCCGGCACACGGCACCACAGACGGCCGCCGTCGGCGGAGCGCCGGGCGAGCGGCGCCCCGTCCGGCGCCAGGAGGGTCCCCGCCGTCCGCGGGGCCGCCACGGCCGGTCCGGGGCCGGGCGAGACGGCGCGGTCCGCGCTCGTGCCGGACCGCCGGGGCGCCTGCAGGTCCCACAGGACGGTCAGCCGGTCGCTCTCGTCTCCGTCGTTCACTCCGTCGGCCATCGGACCGTAGAAGTCGACGAGGTACTCCGTCCCGGTAGCACCCAGCTTGACCAGGTTGAAGCGGGCATTGCGGCCGACCAGCGGGTCGAAGGTCCAGCGCAGTGTGCGAGCACCGTGCTCCAGCAGCCAGGCACGCTGCGCCTGCTTCAGCGGGTGCCCGACGCCGCGGTCGGCCGCCGCCAGCAGGGAGTACGCGTCCGCGTCGGCGGGCGGGCCGAAGACCGCGGCGCAGGCTCCGGCGAGCCGCTCCCCTTCGACGGTGTACGCGGCGTGCACGGCCCCACCCGCGTGGACCAGGCTGTGCAACACCTCGGCGGGCAGGGGCGGGCTGCTGCGGGGTGTGCGCCAGACGTCGCAGAAGTAGTCGGCCACGGCGGCGAGGCCGGTCACGTCGTGCACGGTACGGAGGTGAACACCCGCGGTGCGCGCTGTCTCCTCCGCGAGCCGCGCCGCGCCCGCATGGGCGGCGGACAGATCCGTCTCTGCTGTCATGGGTCGAGTCTCGGGGCGCGCGCCGGGACACGCGTTGTGCGGGACGCCAAAACCTGCGTACGGTCCTGAGGGGATCGGCCAACGACCGAGGAGGCATCCCTGGACGCGAACTCCCTCGGGGACCTGCTGGACGTCGTCGGTGAACCCTCCGTACGGCTGCACACCGCGCCCGCCGGACTCGGCGTGCCCGTCACCGAGGCGCTGCTCCACGACGTCCACGCCCCTGTCCCCCGTGTGCAGGGTGCGCTGCTGCTCGCGGTGGGCGTGCGCGCCCGCTCCGCCGGACCGCTGGCGCGAGCCGCCGCCGAGGCGGGGATGGCCGCGCTCGTCGTACGCGGTCAGGACGGGCCCGTCGAGGAGGCGGAGGAGGCCGGGATCGCCCTGCTGTCCGTGGACGAGGACGCCGTCTGGCACCGGGTGCACCTGCTGCTGGCCTCGGCGATCGGGGCTCGCCCTGCGGTCACGGGCCCGGGGGACGCGCGCGGTGAGCTGTTCGCGCTCGCCGACGCCGTGGCCGCCGCCGTCGGTGGGGCCACCACCGTCGAGGACCCCCGGCAGCGGATCCTCGCGTACTCGACGGTGCCCGGACAGGTGACGGACGAGGACCGCCGCCAGGGCATCCTCGGGCTCCGGGTGCCGGGGAGCCCGGAGAACGCCGGGCAGTACCGGACCGTCTTCGCCGCACCGGGTCCGGTGCGGCTGCCGGCACTCGCGGGTGCTCTGCCGCGGCTGGCGGTCGCGGTGCGCGCCGGGGGCGAGACCCTCGGCTCGCTCTGGGTCGTCGACGACGGCCGGCTCGCACCCGATGCCGGGAAGGCGCTGGCGCAGGGTGCGTCCACGGCGGCGCTGCTCCTGCTGCGGGTGCGCGCCGCCCGGGAGCTGGCCCGGCATCAGGACGGCGATCTGCTGCGCCGCCTCCTCGACGGCACCGCCGACCCGGCGGCCGCCCAGCGGCTCGGCCCGGAACCGGTACGTGTCGCCGCGTTCGTCCTGGACGCCGCCGTCTCCGCGCCCGACGACGCACAGACCGCGCTGCGGCTGCTGGACCTCGTGAGGCTGCGGTGCGAGTCCCGCTACGGACGGCACGCGTGTGTGCTCGTCGACCGGGTCGTCTACGCCTTGCTGCCCGCTCCGGCGGAACGCGGCACGGGCCGCGGCCGCGGCCATGAGGAGCGGCATCTGCGGCTGGCCGAGGACATCGTGCGGCGGGCCGAGCAGGCACTGCGGGTACCGGTGCGGGCCGGACTCGGTGACGTCGTGCCTTCGGCCGCCGGTGCGGTCGCCTCACGCCGGGACGCGGATGTCGTGCTGCGGGTGCTCGGACCGCGGCTGCCCGTGGCGTCGGTGACCGGGGTGCGGCCCCGGATCACCCTGCTGCGGCTCGCCGAAGTGATGGCCGGACAACGGGATCTGCGCACGGGGGCCGGGGAGAAGGTGCGGGCGTACGACGCCGGGCACGGCACCGAGTACGCGCGCACCCTGCTGGCGTGGTTCGAGGCCGGGTGCGACATGGCGGGCGCGGCGGAGCGGCTCGCGGTGCACCCCAACACCTGCCGCTACCGGCTGCGGCAGGTGCGGCGGCACGTCGGGGTCGACCTGGACGATCCCGACGAACGGCTGGTGCTGTGGCTGCAGTTGAGGACGGCGGCGGACACCGGCGAAGGACTCTGAGGGCGGCCGCTGGCGCTCAGCGCAGCGCCTCGGCCACCTCCCGAGCGGCGTCCACCACCCGTAGCCCCACCCGGTCGGGCACCGCGTCCGAGAGCATCACGACCCCGACGCTGCCCTCTATACCGCTCACCCCGAGCAGCGGCGCCGCCGCACCGCTCGCGCCGGCCTCCAACTCCCCGTGGGTGAGCGTGTATCCGGGGTCGGCGACCGGCTGTCGACGAGCGGCGAGTATCGCCCGGCCGGCGGCGCCCCGGTCGAGCGGATGGCGGAAACCGGCCCGGTACGCCACGTGGTAGTCGGTCCACGTCGGTTCGACGACGGCGACGGCCAGGGCCTCGGACCCGTCGACCAGAGTGAGGTGCGCGGTGGCCCCTATGTCCTCGGCAAGCGCACGCAGCGCGGGCAGCGCGGCCTCCCGTACCAGCGGATGCACCTGACGGCCGAGTCCCAGCACACCGAGCCCGACCCGGGCGCGGCCGCCCAGATCACGGCGGACCAGGCAGTGCTGCTCCAACGTGGCCAACAACCGGTACACCACGGTCCGGTTGACGCCCAGTTTGGTGGACAGTTCGGTGACGGTCAGCCCGTGGTCCGTCTCGGCGAGCAACTTGAGGACCCTGAGGCCCCGATCGAGCGTCTGGGAGGTCTCCGCGGTCACGACGCCCACTCCTTAGTGGTGAGACGGCGGCCCGGTCGCGGCGGATGCGGCGCCGAGTCCCGTCGACGCCGCGCTCCAGAGGCCGCCGATCGGCCGGCGGCCCGGCGGATCCCGGGCCCAGTCGCTTCACGGCTGCGCTCCGCGGCGGAGCTGCCACGGGGCGTGTGCGTAGCGGGACATTAGCGAGCCGGTCCGCTCAGCGGAAGGCTCCGTCCAGAATCCGGTCAGGGGTGGGGAGTCACTCGCTCGTTTTGCGGCGATACGCACCGCTCACCGGACACCGCCCGCCCATCGGGGCGGTGTCCGTGCTCACTTCATGCGCGTGGCCCACTCCTGGACCTTCGCGATGCGCTGGCGCAGCTGACCGGCGGTGCACTCGGCGCTCGGCGGGCCTCCGCACACCCGGCGCAGTTCGGTGTGGATCACTCCGTGCGGCTTGCCGCTCTGGTGCACGTACGCGCCGACCATCGTGTTGAGCTGTTTGCGCAGTTCCAGCAGTTCCTTGTGGGTGACGACGGGCCGCCGCTCGGCGGGCAGTTCCAGCAGGTCGGCCTCCGTGTCCGCCTTCTTGCGGCTGTGCGCGATCTGCCGTGCCTGCCGCTTCTGCAACAGCAACTGCACCTGGTCGGGCTCGAGTAGGCCCGGAATACCGAGGTAGTCCTGTTCCTCCTCGCTGCCGGGATGGGCCTGCATGCCGAACTCGGCGCCGTTGTACATGACCCGGTCGAAGACGGCGTCGGACTCCAGCGCCTCGAACGGCAGCATGTCCTGCTCACCGGTGTCCTCGTCCTGCTCCCGGTTGGCCTCGTCCATCTCCTTCTCGGACTCGGCGTACGGGTCCTCGTCCTCGCCGCCCTTCTTCGGCCTGTCGAGGACGTGGTCGCGCTCGACCTCCATCTCGTTGGCGAAGGTGAGCAGGTCCGGGACGGTGGGCAGGAACACCGAGGCGGTCTCGCCGCGACGCCGGGACCGCACGAAACGGCCGACGGCCTGGGCGAAGAAGAGCGGGGTGGAGATGGTGGTCGCGTACACCCCGACCGCGAGCCGGGGCACGTCGACGCCCTCGGACACCATGCGCACCGCGACCATCCAGCGGTCGTCGCCGTGGCTGAACTCGTCGATGCGGTCGGAGGCGCCCGCGTCGTCGGACAGGACGAGGGTCGCCCGGTGCCCGGTGATGTCGCGGATGAGCTTCGCGTACGCGCGGGCGGCCTCCTGGTCGGAGGCGATGACGAGGGCACCGGCGTCCGGGATGGCCTTGCGGACCTCGGTCAGACGCTGGTCGGCGGCGCGCAGCACGCTGGACATCCACTCGCCGCGCGGGTCGAGGGCGGTCCGCCAGGCCTGGCTGACGGCGTCCTTGGTCATGGGCTCGCCCAGCCGGGCGGCGATCTCGTCGCCTGCCTTGGTGCGCCAGCGCATGTTGCCGCTGTAGGAGAGGAAGATGACCGGGCGCACGACGCCGTCGGCGAGGGCGGACCCGTATCCGTAGGTGTAGTCGGCGGCCGACCGGCGGATCCCGTCGGTCCCCTCCTCGTACGCCACGAACGGAATGGGGTTGGTGTCGGAGCGGAACGGCGTACCGGTCAGGGCGAGCCGGCGGGTGGCCGGCTCGAACGCCTCCAGGCAGGCCTCGCCCCAGGACTTGGAGTCTCCCGCGTGGTGGATCTCGTCGAGGATGACGAGGGTCTTGCGCTGCTCCACACGGTTGCGGTGCAGCATGGGCCGGACCCCGACACCCGCGTAGGTGACGGCGACGCCGTGGTACTCCCGGCCGAGGGGTCCGGCGCTGTACTCGGGGTCGAGCTTGATGCCGACGCGCGCGGCGGCCTCCGCCCACTGCTTCTTCAGGTGTTCGGTCGGGGCGACGACGGTCACCTGCTGCACGACGTGGTGGTGCAGCAGCCAGGACGCGAGCGTCAGCGCGAAGGTCGTCTTGCCCGCGCCCGGCGTGGCGACGGCGAGGAAGTCACGCGGCTGCTCCTGGATGTACGTGTCCATCGCTCCCTGCTGCCAGGCGCGCAGCTTGCCGGCCGTGCCCCAGGGAGCGCGGCCGGGGAAGGCGGGAGAGAGGTGGTGCGAAGGGGAGGAGTGGGAGCTGGCGGCGGTGGTAGTCACGGTCTCCGGTTCGGTCGGCGCTCGAAGGGGCCGCGTCCGGCGTGTCGGACCAGCGGGGGTCGTCGACGGTCGGGCCGGGCTCGGCTGTGTATGACAACCGGGCCACCCTACCGGTGGACCCACCCGCCACTCGGGGCGACGCCGCCGCTTCCGGCCCGGGTGCGACAGGGGTCACAGATCATCGGGACCACGGGGTTTCGGCCGCGCACGGGGGTCACCGCGCCCGCAGCCGGGTCGTCACCCAGGCGCCCACCAGCGCCACCGCCGTCATCGGCAGGAACACCGCGGCGAAGGCGGCCGGGTGGGAACCGGCGGCGCTCGCCTCCGTCGCGGAGGGCGCGATGGAACCGCCGCCCAGCGCGGCGAACGCGGCGCCGACCGCGGAGAGCAGGATGACGTTGGAGAGGCCGTCGGAGATCTGCAGGGCGGCCGAGTTCGCCCCCGCCTCCTCGGGGGCGGACAGCTGCAGCAGCAGGACGCTGGTCGAGGAGATGACCAGGCCCATGCCGAAGCAGCCGAACCCCCAGGCGACGGCGACGGTCCAGACGGGGACCGCATGGATCAGCACACTCGGCGCCGCGACGATCGCGGCGGCGACCACGACCATGCCGAGCGTCATCAGGCGCTCCCGGTGAGGCTCCAGACGTGGTCTCGACTGGACGTAGGACCCCAGCGCCCAGGTGCCACCGCCCGCCGCGAGGGAGAACCCGGCCAGGGTCGGGGACAGTCCCCGCTGCGTGACGAGCATGAGCGGGACAAAGCTCTCCGCCGTGATGAAGGCACCGGCCGCGACTCCGCGCAGCAGCACCACGGACGGCAGCCCGCGGGCCGCGCGGTAGGTGCCGCGGGGCAGCAGTCCGAGCACCGCCGGGACCAGCAGTGCGGCGCCCACGGCACCGGGCAGGAGGGACAGCGGGCTCAGGTCCTGGGCCGCGTACTGGAGGAGTCCCGCGCCCAGTGAGATGCCGAAGGCCAGGCGGAGGCGGCGGACGTCGAAGGGGGCCGCGTCGGCCGGCTCGGCGGGACCGTCCGCCGAGCGCCGGATGCTGGGCAGTGCGAGTGCCAGCGGGAACACCACGAGCACCGGGATGCCGAGGAAGACCCAGCGCCAGCCGAGTTGTTCCGTCACCGCGCCCGAGGCCAGCGGGCCCACCACGGACGGGACCACCCAGCCCGCCGCGAACGCGGCCATGATGGCCGGCCGCAGCCGCTCCGGGTAGGCGCGGCCCACGACGACGTAGAGGGCGACGATCACGAGTCCGCCGCCGAGGCCCTGAACGGCCCGGCCCAGGATGAACTGCCACATCGACCCCGCCGTGCCCGCCAGCAGCAGCCCCGCGGCGAAGGCGCCGATACCGCAGGCCAGCGAACCGAGGGGGCCGCCACGGTCAGACCACTGGCCCGCGAGCACCATGCCGAAAAGGCTCGTCGTGAAATACCCGGAGAAGGCGAACGCGTACAGCGACAGCCCGTCCAGCTCCCGCGCCGCGACCGGCATCGCCGTGCCGACGGCCGTCGCCTCGAAGGCGATGAGCAGCACGACGGAGACGATGCCGATGCTCAGCGCGCGGTACGGGCGGCTCAGCACGCCCGCGGTGTTGTCCGGGGAACCGGACAGGGCCGCGTCGGCGACGTCGGTGTCGCGGGGATCGAGGGCTGCCATGCAGGTCAGGGTAAGGGGCTCGGTCGGGTTTGGCCCCTGTCCGGAGGCGGTGCCGGAGTGCGACCTTGGTCGTACGACCCGCCGTTCGTGAACGGCGCATGGCAGTCCCGTTGCAGCGCCGGCGATTCCCTTGAGCCCGCATTTCGCCCGACCGTACGGTCAATGCGTCAGGTCGGAACGAGTGAGCCGTGCCGCACCTGATCCTGGCCGTGCACCCGAGTGGTTCAGGGACCCGCCCGCACGGGGCGGGCTCCACCGCGGGAAGTCACGTGGGTTCCACGACCAGGAGCACGGCCGTGTGCCCGAGTGGTTCAGGGACTCGCCTGCAAAGCGAGTTACGCGGGTTCGATTCCCGCCACGGCCTCTGGTGCCTTGACCAGGCAAAACGAAAGGGCGGCACTCCATGGGGGTGCCGCCCTTCCGCTATGCCCGTCTCAGTTGGCGTACCGGCTCGCCCCACTGCGGGTCCGTCGGACGCTTCGACGGCGCCCAAGCCAGCCAATGGCGCGGTGAGTAAACGGGACGGTGGCAGCCCGAACACCCGGCAGTTGCAACTGACAGGTTTCGCTACCTCATCAACGCGGCCCGCCCACGGCAGGCCGCGCGTGCCGGTGGCCGTGCCCATCGCCGGCCTGCTCGCGCTGCCGTACGCGGACCTGCCCGGCTACCGCGAAGAGTGGCGGCCGTAGCCGCGCGGCTGAGCGCGCCGAGACGACAGCCGCCGCATAGGATCAGCAGGTGGCGCACAGTTTCGACGAGCTTGTAGAGATCCAGCGGGCGGCCAACCAGGCGCACAATCGGGTCGAGGAGCTACGCGACAGCTACGGGCCACCCGCCTCCAGCACGTGGACCGGCGAGCAGACCGAAACGTGGGAGACCGCCTGGCGGGCATGGCGCGACCTTGCCCGTGACGTCCAGACTGCGGTGACAGAGCATGCCCAAGAGCAGGGGCAGTCTCGGCACGAAGTCGAAGAGGCGCTGAAAAAGGCCGTGCGACACGGATACGAGGCCTGACAGTGCGAGGTCCCGCCGGGCATCACGCCGGCGGGGCGTCGGTCAAGTAGCGGGCCAGCTCGGCGTCGGTCTCGGTGTCGACCAGGAGGATGCGCGCCCCGTCGCGGCCGTGGTCGCCGACCTCCTCTCGAAACTTCTTGCGGGCCTTGCCTTCGCGCCTCCACCAGCCATCCATCAGCCGACGGCCGTCGAGGGCCGGGGTGAGGTGACAGCCGGTCGGCGTCATCCATGAACGGCACCCGTCCTGCCGCCGAGCACGGTCGGCGCGGCCAGTTCGGACAGTACGCCCGGCGTGTGGTCCCGACATAGACCGACCCACCGGGGACCGCTCCCCATGTCGACCACCCAGGTGCTGAGGCAGGTGTCGCCGCAGACCGTGCATCCGGCCAGGGCCGCGAGGTGGTCTCTCATCGCCGGCCACGTAGGGCGCAGGGGCGCGGGGTCGAGCCGGTCGGTGTCGACGCCGTGGCGGTGCAGCAGCTCGTCCACGTCCATGACGTCTCCTTCCGTTGCCCTGAGGTGGCGGGGAAAAGCCTACGCCGTAATATCGAACACGCGAACGACCCCGCGCCGTCGAAACTCGACTTGCTGCACTTCGCACACCGCGTCGTCGTCCAGCAAGCCACGGCCGCCCTCGCCCAGATCGACGGATGGATCGCACAAGAAGGGGAGCGCGAGACGCGGCAGCGGCAGGCCGAGGAGATGCGGCCTCCACCGCCGGAGTGGCTGCTCGAGCGGGACCTGAACAAGACCAACCTGGTCGCCGCTCACGTCGGCGACTGCTGGACCGTTCGGAAGAGCAGCCGATGGATCGGGGTGTCGCAGGTGGAGGCCCTCGGCGCGCCACGCCAACAGGTGCCCGCATGCACGCACTGCCGCCCGGACGCGGAGCTCGGCTTCCTGCCAGTTCGTATTCGGATGAGCGCGTACAACGACGCCCCGTCGTCCGTGGCGGGCGACGGGGCGGCTGAGGTGCGCCTACCGTGCGCGCTGAATATCAACCCGGCCGAAGGCCCATGAATCCACGCTGGCTGCAGGGATGCGGACGTAGCCGGTGCCGATGGCGAGCGGAATCTCCCAACCGGACAGGGTCCTCGCCTCGCTGAGGTGGAGGTACTCCTCGTTGTCCAACGATCCGCCTTCGGCAGCGAACTCTTCAGCAAAGAGCATCTTGTCGATGTCGTTGAGCAGCTTGATATTGACTTCCAGCCAGACAGCACGAGATATGAGCCGGCCGGTGATGACCGCGCCGTTGACGGTGATCGTGATGTCGAAACGGTCGGTGTCGCGGTTGACGCGCTTGATGATCCGCCCGAGCAGGCTGTCGCTAGTGGTCATGCGGAGAACCTACTTCGGATGGTGAGGCGTCTGGTCTGCGTCGTCAGTGCGGCTGGCTGGTGTTGCTGAGCCAGGCGTACGCCTCGGCGAGGTCCTTCAACGCGCTGGCGTTGTCGCCCCCATGTTTCGACAGCTCGGTGGCCGTCTTGGTGATGGCCTGGAAGAGGGTGAGGCGTGCGGTGTCCTTCGCCTCGTCGGTCTCGCGATCGAGCGCCATGGTGCTCCTTGGTCTGGTCGTGCGCGATGGTACTGGTGCCAACGGATGGGGCGGATCGGGCGGTTCCCGGTCACTCTCCTCGGCCGCGTTGGGGCAGGGGCAGCGCGGGCCCTTGGCCTCTCCGCTGAAGCTCAGCGGGCCCGCGTCGCGGCTGACGCCGGTCACGCCCTCCAACCGATCGAGGCGGGTCACGCAGAGGACCTCAACGCCCTGCCCCAGAAAGTGGCGGCATGCACGCACTGCCGGCCGGACACGGCGTTGGGGGTGCTCGACTGCAACGCCGGCCCGCCGGTCCCCACACTCCCGGGATCGGCGGGCCACTTGCGTTGTTCTGTCAGGCGGGCGCTGAGTGGGACGTTCATCCGATGGTGCTCTGCCTGCGGGTCGATTCCTCGCGAATGTCTGCCGCAAGGTGGCCGGTCACACCCCAGGCGATCACCAGCTGGGATACGTGCCGCAGATTGATGTTGGTGCGCATAGACGTCTCACGGAGCAGATCCCAGGCCTGAGCTGGGGTCAGGCGTCCGACGGCGACGATGACGCTGATCGCTTGGTCGACCGCGGCGTGTGAATCCACGGCGTTCTCAAGTTGAGAGACCTTGCTCCGAAGTTCATTGATCTGATCAACGGCGTGGTGTTCCGGTTCCGGGACCGCGCCAGGGAGCTCATTCGCGTGGGTTTCCACATTGCCTTCGCGGTAAGGGGATCGGCATTTCACGAATCGTCTGTCCGCCTTTGGGCCAGGCAAGCAGGATCCGTCTCACGGTCACACCGTGAACGGGTGCGGGCAAGTGAGGCGCGCAGGCGGCCCGTCTCGACCTCGGCAGCCCTTGGCCTGCTGAAACGCCCCCCACACTGCGTGGCTCGTGCGGGGGGCGTGATGCGTTGCGCGGACATCGAGGGTGTAGCTGGCAGGTGGAACAGCATGGACACCGGCACCGTGCGCCAGGCCACGGTCAGCGCAACTTGTACTTTTCGGCGCGGGCCCATGAGCCCGCTACGGCGGCACCCCAGGAGCACGGGCTGCCTGGAAGTCCCAGCCGACCTGGGACACCTTCCCAATAGATCAAATGTGACGCTGTCAGCGTTCCGGTGCATCTCGACCACGCGAGCGCGCCTCCCACTCGATGTGGTGCTGCGCATCCGGATGGGTGGGAGGCGTGCCTCGACTTCCTGCGACCTGAGCTGAGGGGGATGCCAGGGCGCGGGGTCGAGCCCATCCTGACCCGGCAGTTTCGGGGCCGCGAACCGTGGCAGCCATGCGGGTGGCGCGGGACCTCGCTCAGGGACACCCAGGATCAGCAGAACCGTGGCGGCTGTGTGGCGCGCATCGTGTAGTCGCCCGTCACGGACGTTCGCCTCGGTCAGCAAGGCCTTCCACTCAGCCCAGTCCCGGCGGTGGGACGGGCTACGGCCGTGCTCGTCCGGGAACACCAAACCACTTTCCACCCAGTGGCTCCCGGCGGTCTCCCGCTCCGCTTGCTGCGCCTTGTTGTGAGACCGCAGCAGGTCAACGTCCGCCGCGCTTGAAGCCGCGCAAGCCGACGGGCTCGCCGAAGCAGGCACAGAGCGCCTGCTGTACGGCCTGCTCACCGACGGCGTAGCCGTCGCCACCCTGGAAAAACTCGGCGCCACCCGCGACAAGATCCGCGAAGCGAGCCGCCTCTTCGACAACCCCACCTGACCGGCCTGCGCACGGCACCCCTCCCCTTGTGGCCGACGGCCTCGAAGACTCCCGGTCGGACGGGCCGTCACATGCCCCGCATCATGCCGCGGGCCACAGACAACGGGCCTGACGACAAGCGAGTTACGCGGGTTCGGTCCCCGCCGCGGCCTCTGCCGCCGGACCCGGAAAACGGAGAGGCGGCACCCTAGGAAGGGTGCCGCCCCGCGCTCCGGTTTCTCAGAGCTTGCCGCCGATCTCACATGCCCGGCACGGCGGGCGGCCGCAGGTGCACTGCATCAGGGCCTCGACGACGCCGCGGTCGTGGTAGAGGCACTCGTCCTTGCAGGTGTGACGCGGGATGAACCCGGCCGGGATCTCGCCGGGCCACGGCTCGTGACCGTCCCGGCAGCGGGCGAAGCGCTCGGGGTCGGTGGCGTGCAGGTCGTGCATGGTCGACCTCGCCTCGTCCTCGAGCTCCCGCACTCGCTCCACCAGGCTCTTCAGCTCGGCGGCCAGGCCGGAGTACCGCTCGGCGCCGGTCCTCACGTGCGCGGCACGCAGGGCCATCGCCGCGTTGCCGAGAAACCTGCCGGCGTCCTGAAGGTCGGTCACGTGATGCAATTGAATGCCGTTCACGCCACGTACCCATACGGCGTCCATATTGCTCACTGATCCGCCCTTCCGGCGTTCGCCTTTTCTCGCACGACGGCATGCGCGGCGCCGGTGCCTCCGCATAAGAAAAAAATGACCTGTTTACGGAACTTAAGGGTCCGGATCGAAACCGTCCAGCGAATTCGGCGTGAGTCGACTCACAGCAGACCCGAACCCGCAATCCGCGCTCGGCACCATAAGGGTGGGCCGACCCGGACCCCGGCGCCCGGTCAAGGGAAGACGATCACGGCGAAGATCCTCGGTGACCTTTCCCCGCAGACGGCAACCGAACCGGCCCGCACCGGTGATCTTGATTTCCGGTCGGCTTCGAGCGGTCGCCGCAATGCCCTCAAGTGGCCCTTGCGCTCTCCACTTGACGCATGGATAAGCGAGTCGTCCACTTGAAAAGAGAGCAACACTGGGATGTGGGCGCGGGCGAATGCCGGCCACGCCCTCGGGTTGACCGGCGTCCGCCGACATGCGGAGTGGTGATGGCAACCTACGAATACCTTTGCAGCCGTTGCGGGCCCTTCGACGTGAAAATGGCGATCGGGACTGCGCCCCCTGTTCACGGCTGCCCTGCATGCTCGGGCACCGCACGACGTGTGTTCACCTCGCCCGGCCTCGCGACGACCCCGCACGCGGTCGCCGCCCTGCACGACCGGCAGGAGCAGTCCCGCGAGGCTCCGGAAGTCGTGTCCGAAGTGCCGCGGGGCCGGGTGCCGGTCCGGCGCCCGCACCCCGCGTTGTCGCGGTTGCCGCGACCCTGAGGGCGGGTTGCGGGCGATCCCGCCCCGCGCGGACCGAGGAGGTGCGTCCCCGTGAGCAACGTGGGACTGCTCTTTGTCGGCGCGGTGCTGTTCATGAACGGGCTGTTGCTGCTCGGGAGGGTCGACCCCAAGTCCGCGGCGGTCTTCAACCTCTTCGTGGGGGCATTGCAGGTACTGACACCGACCTATCTCATCTTCACGGCCGGCGACGACCAGATGAAGATCCTGGCAGCGTCCGGGATCTACCTGTTCGGATTCACATACCTTTACGTGGGCATCGTCCTGCTCGCGGACATCGACAACATCTGTGTCGGCTACTACTCCCTCTTCGTCGCGATCGTCGCCCTCGGGTATTCGTTCGCCAATTTCCACCTGCTCAAGGACTATCCGTTCGGAGTCATCTGGCTCTACTGGGCCTTCCTCTGGTTCCTGTTCTTCCTGTTGCTCGGCCTCAGAAAAGTGCCACTGTCCGACTATGTCGGCTGGGTGACGGCGATCGAGGGCTGGGTCACCGGAGTCATTCCCGCGGCGCTGCTGCTTTCCGGTTACTGGAAGCACACCACGGAGATCGCCATCGCTCTCGGGGCCTTCGGGGTCGTCGTGTTCGCGGCGCTGTGGCCGCTCACCAGGAAATCACGGCAACCGGTTCCGGCCGGATCGACCGGAGGTACGGGCACACCGTCCTGACCGGATCTGAAATGAGAGGCTGTCATGCCCGAAGTCGTATTCAGTGTGGACCAGAGCAAGTCGATGCGTGACCAGGACGTGCCCGGACACAACAGGTGGCACCCGGACATCCCCAACGTCGCCATGGTGAAGCCGGGAGCGGAGTTCCGCATGGAGTGCCGTGACTGGACCGACTGCCAGATCGGCAACAACGACACCGCCGACGATGTGCGCGACATCGACCTGACCATCCCTCACATGCTCAGCGGCCCGATCGGCGTGGAGGGCGCCGAACCCGGCGACCTGCTCGTCGTCGACATCCTCGACCTCGGCCCCGTGCCGCAGCAGACCGGGGATGCGGCGGGCCAGAACTGGGGCTACACCGGCATCTTCGCCAAGGCCAACGGTGGCGGCTTCCTGACCGACTACTACCCGGACGCCTACAAGGCGATTTGGGACTTCCACGGGCAGCAGGCCACGTCCCGTCATCTGCCCGGTATCCGCTTCACCGGCATCACCCACCCCGGGCTGTTCGGAACGGCGCCGTCGTCCGAGATGCTCGCCCAATGGAACACACGTGAGCAGGCGCTGATCGACGCCGACCCGAACCGGGTCCCGCCCCTCGCGCTGCCGCCGGAAGGCACCAACGCGCTCGCCGGCACGGCCACCGGCGACCTCGCCGCGCGCATCGCCGCGGAGGGCGCCCGTACGGTTCCGGCCCGTGAGAACGGCGGCAACCAGGACATCAAGAACTTCACGCGCGGTTCGCGGGTGTTCTTCCCTGTGCACGTCAAGGACGCCAAGCTCTCGGGAGGCGATCTGCACTTCAGTCAGGGCGACGGAGAGATCACCTTCTGCGGCGCCATCGAGATGGGCGGCTTCATCGACTTCCACGTCGACCTGATCAAGGGCGGCATGGAGAAGTACGGCATCTCGACCAACCCGGTGTTCATCCCGGGCAACGTCGAGCCGCGGTACACGGAGTTCCTCACCTTCATCGGAATCTCCGTCGACCACGACACCGACACGAACTACTACCTGGACGCGACGCTGGCCTATCGCCGTGCCTGTCTCAACGCGGTCGAGTACTTCAAGAGGTTCGGCTACAGCGGGGAGCAGGCGTACCTGCTGCTCGGCTCCGCGCCCGTCGAGGGACGCATCAGCGGCATCGTCGACGTCCCCAACGCGTGCTGCTCGCTGTACGTCCCCACCGCGATGTTCGACTTCGAGATCCGGCCCTCCGCCGCCGGCCCGGCGACGGCCGACCGCGGCCAGTGCGCCCTGACCACCATCTGACCGGGCGACGTCCCCGCCCCCGCACCGCCTGCTTCGGGGGCGGGCGACTCACGCCGACACGGTCGCACCGGGGCCCGAGCCGTCGTCTGGATCAGGTCGGCTGAGAGACCGCGCCCTTCAGCCGACCCGACGCCGGTTCGGTCCGAACGACGGACCCTAGGCGTACAGTCCGCCGCCCGCCTGGTCCTCGAAGGCCTCGGGCCAGTAGCGCCAGCCGTCGTCCTGCGGCGTCCTCGGGGTCGGGTCGCAGGCGATCGGGTCGACCGCGGCGAGGGTCTCCGCCATCGTCGCGGCCAGCTGCTCGTAGGCGTCCGTCAGATCGTGCTCCGCGTCCAGTGCCTTCTCGCGGTGCACCAGCCAGACCGTGAAGGCCAGGGTGGAGATGTCCGCGTTGAGCGGGCGCAGCGTGGCGTCGGGCTCGCTCCAGCACAGCACCGCTCCGGTGGAGCCGTCCAGCACCAGGCTCGTGTCCTCCAGGAGATAACCGAGACGTATCAAACGGTCGGCCTCGGGCGGGAGTTCGTCCGCGGGGCCGCGGTCCTCGTCCGCGTAGTACTCGGCCAGGGTCGGCAGCGGCACGTCCGTGTCGAGTTCGTACCAGTAGCCGTTCTCCGGCAGGCCGACCTCACGCAGGAAGCGGCGGGTCGGCTCGTGCGTGAGCTTTCCGGGGAAGTCGACGTCCTCGAAACGCACGATCGAGGCGGAGCCGAACTCCTCGTCCAGCAGCCGCGAGGGCAGGTCGAGCGCAAGTCCCGTACCGGGACGGGCGATCCGGGCCAGCGGACGGATCAGCGCGGCCATCCGCCAGTACGGCGCGGGGTCGTCCCCCGCATCCTCGGCGAACACCGCCGCCAGCCGCTCGGAGGCCTGCGCCACCGCCTTGGCGCCGTACCCGTGCGAGGCGAACCGGCCCCGGGAGGTGACCAGTTCGTCGGTGACCGCGGCGAACCGCAGCAGCACCTCCAGCGAGGGGGCGAGCGGCGACAGGTCCATCAGGCCGGGATGGCGCGGGTGGACGTATGTCGTGGAGACCTCGCCCGTGGCGCCGTTCAGCACGAGGGACTCCAGGTCGCGGTCGACGGTGCGCAGTGCCCCTATGACCAGCTGGTCACGCAGCTCCTCGGCGAGCTTCTCCGCGTCGTCCACCAGCTCGGCCACCCGCCGCAGCGCGGGCCGCTCGCACAGCGGCCCGAACCCCAGCAGGGAGCTGCCGGAAGGCACTCCCGCCCCCGTCAGCAGGCGCCGCGTCTCCGCGTGCGTGATGTACGGATCGAGGTCCGTCCCGGCCAGCGTGATCACGCTGCCGACGTCGCTCAAGTCCATTGTTCCCCCGCGTACTTCGTTCCCGGAGCGCTCGCGTGGTCGATCTTCTTGGAGCGCCTCTCCCCCGACGCCGAAAACCATACGCCGCCGCACTGACAACGCCGCCGGATTTGCGGCGCGTCCCCGCCGTTCACCACGGACTCGTGACAAGAACCACACCGAGGACCGTCCACCGGCCGGGGTCCGTCAGGTGAAGTACACGCCGCCCAGCACGACGACGATCGCGGCGAGCACGAAGAGGAGGACCCAGCCCAGGAGCTTCCCGATCGCGGGCGCGGGCTCGTAGCGCTGCTCCTGGTCCGACGACGGGGTAGCGGGGCCCGGGTCGTCCGCGCCCTCTCCGGTGCTCACTGCCCCGTCACCACGGCAGCCTGAGGTCGGATCGGCAGGCGGTTGACCGGGCGGCCGGTCGCCGCCCGCACCGCGGACGCGATGGCCGCCGGGGAGGTGACCACCGGCACCGCGCTGACCGACTTCGCACCGAAGGGCGCGACCACGTCCCGTTCCTCGACGAGCTTGACGATCCGGATGTCGGGCGCGTCCAGCGCCGTCGGCAGGGAGTAGCCCGTCAGATCGGGGTGGCGGACCAGTCCGCGGGCCGTGCGCAGGTTCTCGGTGAGCGCGATGCCCACACCCTGGGTGACGCCCGCCTCCACGCGCGCGACGAGCTGCGCCGGGTTCAGCACCCGGCCGACGTCCTGGGCGAGGGCCAGTTCCACGACCCGCACCGAGCCGATCTCGATGTCCACGTCCACCACCGCGCGGATCGCGCAGAACGCGAGCCCCACGAAGGCGTCGCCCTGGCCGGTCTCGTTCAACGGCTCCGTCGGATGCGGGCGGCACTGCGCCGTGGCCCACAGCTCCTTGCCGTCCATCGCCTCCGTGACGGTGGTCGACAGCACCCCGTCGTACGAGGTGATCTTGCCGTCGGTGATCTGGAGCAGTTCGGTCGACATGCCGAACTTGTGCGCCAGGGGCTGCAGCAGCTGGGTACGGACCATCTTGGCGGCACGCTCCACGGCGCCGCCGGACACCCAGGTGTGGCGGCCCCGGCAGCCGGCCCCTGCCGACGGCTGGTCCGTGTCGACCGGTGCCACGTGCACCTCGTCGATACCGAGCGTTTCCTGGACGATCTGCCGGGCCAGCGTGGTGAAGCCCTGGCCGGTCTCGACGGCGGCGCACAGCACCGTCGCCACCCCGTCCTGCACCTTCACCGTGGCCGTGGAGACCTCGTCCGCGCCCTCCGCGCCGAGCATGTGCACCATGCCGATGCTGTAGCCGACACCGCGCCGCACGGCACCGGGTTCGCCCGCGCCCTCGGGGCCGCCGGGCAGCAGCCACTCGTCCTCGGGGGTGTCCTTGGGGAGCGCGGGCAGCGGGTGGTCCCTGACCGCCTCGAGCAGCTCGGCGACGGGTGCCGGGCAGGTCACGGTCTGGCCGGTGGGCAGGATGTCGCCCGTGGCCATGACGTTGCGCAACCGCAGTTCGGCCGGGTCGAGCCCGAGCTTCTTGGCCAGCTTGTCCATCTGGGCCTCGTAGGCGGCGCACACCTGCATCGCGCCCTCGCCGCGCACATGGCCCGACGGCGGGTTGTTGGTGCGCACGGCCCAGCCCTCGATGAAGGCGTTCGGTACGACGTAGGGGCCGCAGGCGAAGGAGACCGCCGCGGCGAGCGCTTCCGAGGACGTGTCCGCGTAGGCGCCGGCGTCCAGCAGGATCTGCGCCTCGACCTTCACCAGATTGCCCTCGGCGTCCGCGTGGTGGCGGTAGCGCAGAAGGGTGGGGTGGCGGTGGACGTGCCCCAGGAAGGATTCCTCGCGCGTCGCGGTCAGCTTGACCGGGCACCCCGTCTTCAGGGCGAGCAGTCCGAGCGGCAGTTGGAAGCCCTGGTCCTCGCGGTCCGCGCTGGCGCCGGGCACGCCGGTGACGACGACCTTCACCCGCTCGGGCTCGAGGCCGTAGACCGCGGCCGCGCGGTCGCGGTCGGTGTGCGGGTCGGTGGAGGCGATGTACAACTCGACCCCGCCGTCGGGCCGGGGCACGGCGAGACCCGCCTCCGCACCGATCGGGGCGGGGTCCTGGCGGCCGATGCGGTACAGGCCCTCGACGACGATCTCGCCGAGCGCGTCGGGGTCGCCGTGGCGCAAAGGGATGTGGCGGATCAGGTTGCCGTCGGGGTGCAGCGGCTCGGAGTCGAAGGCCTGTTCGGGATCGGTCACCGGGTCGAGCACCTCGTACTCGACGATGACGGCGGCGGCGGCCATGCGTGCGGTGTCGGGGTGGTCGGCGGCGACCGCCGCGATGGCCTCCCCGTGGTGACGTACGACCTCGGAGGCGAACACGGGCCGGTCGGCCGTGCCCCGTCCGTGGACAGCCTCGCCGGGAATGTCCTCGTGGGTGACCACGGCCCGCACACCCTGCATCTCGCGCGCGTGGCTGGTGTCGATGGACAGGATCCGCGCGCGCGGATGCGGCGAGCGCAGCACGGCGGCCCACAGCAGTCCCTCGGCCCACAGATCGGCCGCGTACGGGAAGGTGCCCTCGGTCTTCGCCCCGGCGTCGGTGGACGGCAGGGAGGCGCCCAGGCCGTGCGGCAGCGGCTCGGGGGCCGGTGCGGCCTCCGCGGTGGTCGCGGTGGCGGCTTCGTTGCTCACGCCTGGCCTCCGTCCTGGCCGTACGGGTGCTGGTCGGGGTCGGCGCCGTCGAACGCGGAGGGGTGCACACCGCCTGCGCCCGGACCGGCCTGGTGCGGGATGCGCGGCTCGTCGCCGCCGGTCGCGGACTCGGCCTGCGCGTGGGCCCCGCGCTCGGCGACGACCTCCTTGACGGCCTCCACCACGCCTCGGTAGGCGGAGCAGCGGCACAGGTTGCCGCACAGGGCCTGGCGCGTCTCCATCTCGGTGGGCGCCGGGTTGCCCTCCAGGAGGTCGTGCACGGTCATCGCCATCCCGGGGACGCAGAAACCGCACTGCACGGCGCCGCACCGGGCGAGCGCCCGTTGCACGTCCGAGGGCTGTCCGTCGGCGGCGAGGCCCTCCACCGTGCGCACCTCGCTGCCCGCCGCCGTCACGGCGGGCACCAGGCAGGACGCGACGAGCCGTCCGTCGACCTGGACGTTGCAGGCGCCGCACTCGCCCTGCGAACAGCCGTCCTTGGCGCCCGCGAGGCCGAGCCGCTCGCGCAGCACGTACAGCAGTGACTCGCCGATCCACGCGTCGGTCACGGGCCGGTCGGCGCCGTTGACCCGCAGGACGTAGGACGCCAGCGGGTGTTCGTCGTGCGCCCCGGCGGGGCCGCGGGCCGGCTCCTCCGCCTCGGCGGCCTCGGCCGCCGGTTCCGGATCGGCTTCGGGAGCCTGTTCGGCCTCGGACGCCTCGACGGCCGTGGACGGCTCCTGTGCCGCCTCAGGCGCCTCGGGAACACCGGGGGGCCCGGCGTTCCCGTACGGCCCGACGGACGGCTCTGCAGGGACCTCGACGGGCGCCTGCGCGGCACCGCCCGGTGTCTCCTCCGACCACGGCTGTCCGGCCGCGCTCGTCGCCCAGGGGGCGGCGGCGCCCCCCGGCAGGGTCGCCGGCGGACTGCCGCCCCACTGCTCGACGAGGGCGGAAGTGCTGAACTCGCCCGATTCGTCTGGAAGATCACCGTTCGCCACGGGGATCGACCACTGTCCGGTGACGTCGTGCCCGGAGGCCGGAGCCTCCTGCGCGGCGGCGTCCTCGAAGTTCCACTGTCCGGTCGCACCGGGCTGGTAGGTGAACCGGTCGCCGGAGCCCTCCGGGCCGGCGGCGCCGGGATCGGGCCACCGGGCACCCTCCGCGGGCGCGCCCCACGCTTCGTCGCCCTGCGGCTGCGCGGCCGCGCCCGGCGCCGCGGTGAACTGCGGGGGCACATAACCGTGACCGGGCGCGGCCAGCGGGCTGTCGGAGGCCAGCAGCGCGTCGATGCCGCCCTCGGGCAGCTGCACGAAGGCCGTGGCGCCGTCGTCGTAGTCCCCTTGCGGCAGCCGCTCCCAGGAGCCGCGGGCGCGCCCCTGAGGGCCGCCCTCCCGGTGCTGGTCGTCGGTCACGACAGCGCCCTCCCCAGTGCTCGTCGGGCCAGCGCGGCGACGGTGCGCCGCAGGTGCAGTACGGCGGGCGGCAACTGCTCCACGGTGCCGTCCTCCGCCGGAGCGGGATCCGGGATGCAGGCGGCCGCGACGTACTCGCCGAAGGCGGTGAGCGCCTCCGGGACGATCGCGCGGTTGTTGTCCCAGTCGATGAGCTGGGCGACCCACTGCTCGGCGTCCAGGGGGCGCAGCGGCATCGGCGCGATGGCACCGACGGCGCAGCGCACCCCGCGCCGGGCGGGGTCGAGGACGAGCGCCACTGACGCGACGGCCCGCCCGGGACCGGTGCGTCCGGTCGCCTTCAGGAAGACCTGGGGGGCATGCAGCAGCGGTACACGCACGTAGCCGACGAGTTCGCCGGCCCGGAGCAGCTCCATGCCGGCGAGCAGATGCGAGACCGGGATCTCACGGCGGGTTCCGTTCGTGCCCGCGATGATCAGCGTGGCCTCCAGTGCCGCCAGCACCGGAAGCGCGTCCCCGGTGGGCGCGGCCGAGGCGATGTTGCCGCCAAGGGTGCCGGCGTTGCGGATGTGCGGCGGACCGGCCGCCCGCGCGGCGGCGGCGAGGGCGGGGATGAGGGCCGCGAAGTCGGGACGGCCCATGCGCGCGTGGGTGAGACCGGCGCCGAGCAGTGCGTGGCCGTCCTGGTACTGCCAGCCGCGGATCTCACTGATGCGACCGAGACCGACCAGCGCGGCGGGCCGCAACTGACCGGAGTTGACCGCGGCCATGAGGTCGGTGCCGCCCGCCACGGGGACGGCGGCCGGCATGGCGGCGAGCGCCGCCACGGCCTCGTCGAGAGAGGCGGGCAGCGTCACGGCCTGCGCCGCCTGCGGTGCGTGCGTGGTCAAACCGGCTGCCCCTTCCCGCTGCCCCACCTGGTCCCACCTGTGTTGCCGTACGGTACGTGCTGACAGGGCGGACGTGGCAACTCTGGCACATCTTCCCGGGTCCCTGACGCAGGGGTCCGCTAGGAGGCATTCGCCCTCTCACCAGGTCGATGGTCCGTTTTGCAACAAGTTCGCAAATGCGGGCGAATTTCCGCTCTTCGGTGACCCTTGTGCCGCTTTTCCCATGCCGGGTCACGTTTCCAGGGAGCCGGGTCCCCCGGCTCCCTGTCCCGGGCCTCCTCACACGTTCGGGGGGGCACCCTCGATCGGGCGTCCGAGCACACCGGGTCGCCGCTGCCACGGCAGCGGTCCGGCGGGCGGCCGGTAGGCGACGCCCAGGGCGTCGAGCCGGGGGTAGTGGGCGGTCATCCGCCGCTCGAAGTCCGCGAAGTCGCGGTCCGCGGGCGCGGGCAGATCGCTCCAGACGGCCTCGGCGAAGGCGGCGAGCCGGGGAAACGTCTGGTAGTCCACGCGCCCCGGGTCCTCCATCACCTCGGTCCACACATTGGCCTGGGCCCCGAGGACGTGACGCGCCTGTTCCTCGGTCAACTGGGGCGGAACCGGCTCGAAACGGTAGACGTCCTCCAGCGTGCGCACGTACCCGATGGGCACGGGCTCGTCCGCTCCGGCGTCCTGACGGTGGTCCAGGTACACCTGCTGCTCCGGGCACATGACGACGTCGTGGCCGCTCCGCGCCGCCGTGACCCCGCCCGCGTAGCCGCGCCACGAGGACACCGCGGCGCCGTCCGCGAGGCCGCCCTCCAGGATCTCGTCCCAGCCGATGAGCCGGCGGCCGCGCGCCGTGAGCCAGGTGTCGAAGTGCCGTACGAACCACGACTGGAGTCCGTCCTCGCCGGCCAGGCCCAGTTCGCTGATGCGCGCCTGGGCGGCCGGGGACTTCCGCCACTGGTCCTTGGCGCACTCGTCGCCGCCGATGTGGACGAACGTCGAGGGGAACAGTTCCAGGACCTCCTCGAACACCCCCTCGTAGAACCGCAGGGTGGCGTCGGTGGGGGCGAGCACGTTCTTCGAGACGCCCCAGTCGTCCCAGACCGAGAGGGAGCCCGTGTCGACGACATCGCCGTTGCCGAGTTCCGGATAGGCGGCGATGGCGGCCTGGCTGTGCCCGGGTACGTCGATCTCGGGAACGACGGTGATATGCCGCTCGGCCGCGTACGCCACGATCTCGCGGATGTCGTCCTGGGTGTAGAAACCGCCGTGCGGCTTCTCCTCCCACAGTGGGGAGGCACGATGGCCGTATCTGGTGCGCGCCCGCCAGGATCCGATCTCGGTGAGCCGCGGATACCGCTCGATCTCCAGACGCCAGCCCTGGTCGTCCGTGAGGTGGAAGTGGAAGACGTTGAGTTTGTGGGCGGCCATGAGATCCAGGTAGCGCAGAACGCCGTCCTTGGGCATGAAGTGCCGGGCCACGTCGAGCATGAGACCGCGCCAGCCGAAACGGGGTGCATCCTCGATGATCCGGTGCGCAATTCCGTGGACGAGTCCCGGACGCACGGGGGCACGCCGAAAGGCGTCGGCGCCGAGCAGCTGACGCAGCGTCTGGGCGCCCCAGAACACCCCGGCCGGGCCGCCGCCGCGGATCTCGAGCCCCCGGCCGACGACGGCGGAGAGTTTGTACGCCTCGGGCTCCAGTTCGTCGTCCAGGCACAGCCGCAGCGAATTGGCGCCGTCCTTCGGACCGGGCGTCAGAGGCAGCCCGAGGGCCGGCCCCAGGGTGGAGCGCAGCCAGCGTTCCGTGGTCCCCGTACCAGGTCCGGCCCACAGGGTGGTGTCCTCGTCGAGCTCGACACCGCAGCGTGTGGGGCCGTCGACGGCGCGTGGCGCCGGAATCAGTTCCATCACGTCAGTCCTCAATCCTTGAGAGATCCGCCCAGCCCCGATACGAGCCGTCGTTGCACGACGACGAAGAAGACCAGGACCGGAATGGTCATCACCGTCGACGCGGCCATCACGCCTCCCCAGTCCGGCTCATCGGGCTTGTAGAACACCAGAAGTGCCATCGGGAGAGTGGACTGCGAAGTGTCGCTGATGATGAACGACTTGGCGAACAGGAAGTCGTTCCAGGCGGAGATGAAGGAGAACACACTCGTCGCCACCAGGCCGGGCAGTACGAGCGGGAAAAGTATCTGCCACAGGAATCGCGCCCGGCTCGCCCCGTCGAGATGGGCGGCCTCCTCCAGCGCCTCGGGAACCGCCTTCACAAAACCCCGGAGCATCCAGATCGCGAACGGCAGCGAGAAGGCGATGTGGGGCAGGATGAGCGCGCCGAGGGTGTTGAGCTGTCCGAGGTCCCGCATCAGGAAGAACAGCGGGATCGCCAGGGCTTCCACGGGCACCGTCTGGGCGACCAGAAACATGATCAGCAAGGTCGTCCGGAAACGGAAGCGGAATCGCGTCACCGCCGTCGCGGCGAGAAACGCGATCAGTGCCGAGGCGACGACGACGCAGCCCGCGACGACAAGGCTGTTGAGGAAGTAACGGCCGAATTCCTGCTGCCCGAAGACCCGGCGGAAGGAATCCAGGGTCGGCGATCCGGTCCACGGACGCGGACGGGTCGACTCGATCTCGCCGGCCGGCTTCACGGCGCTCAGCACCATCCAGTACAGCGGAAAGGCGACCACCGCCGCGATCAGCAGCGCCGACGCCTCCGCCGCCGACCGCCAGGGACGGCGCACGGATCCGCGCACAAGATTCACGAGGGTCACAGCTCCTCCCCCTGCCTGCGCAGCAGCCGCAGATAGCCGAGTGTGACGGCCAGCAGGATCAGCAGGGTCACCACGCCGATCGCCGAGCCGAGGCTGTACTCGGATGACGCGAACGCCTTTTGGTACGCGTACACGTTCAGCACCAGGTTCTGCCCGGCGATGCCGCCGCCGTTGGTCATCACGTAGATCTGTGTGAATACCTTGAAGTCCCAGATGACCGACTGGATGGTGACGACGGCCAGGATCGGGCGCAGCATCGGCGCGAGCACCGACCGCCAGATCCGCCACTGCGAGGCGCCGTCGAGTGCGGCGGCCTCCAGCACCTCGGCCGGGACGGCACGGATACCCGCGTACACCGTCACCATCACGAACGGGAAGGAGCACCACACGACTTCGAGCAGCACGAGGAGGAACGCGCTGTAGCGGCCGTACGTCCACGAGTGGTCGCCGAGTCCCAGGAGGCGGTTCACCGGGCCGAAGTCGGGGTCGAACAGGAACAGCCAGACCGTGGAGCCCGTGACGGCCGGGGTCGCCCATGCCCCGAGGGCGGCCAGCATCAGCGCGAGCCGCGGCACGGCACGGACGCGGGTGAGCAGCACGGCGAGCGCGCAGCCGACGGCCAGGGTGCACAGGACGCAGGCCGCCGCGAACACGACCGTGGCCAGCAGCACCGACCAGAACTGGTCGTCCGAGAAGAGGGTCGTGTAGTTCCCGAGCCCCCGGAAGCTCGTCGGCTTGCCGCCGCTGACCTGGGCCTGGGTGTACTCCAGGACCGAGATCAGGCCGAGCTGGTAGACGGGGTAGACGAGCAGCCCGCCGAGCACGACGAGGGCGGGGGCGAGATAGAGCCACGGGGTGCGGCCCGCTCGCCGCGCTCCCTGTGTGCGTGTCACGGTCGTGGTGGCGGGCGGGTGCCGGTCCACGACCGTGTCCGGAGCGGCCACCCGCTCAGCCCGCGGAGCCGAACGCGTCGTTCATCTTCTTCGCCGCCGCCGCCGAGGCCGCCCGCACGTCCTTCTTGCCGCTGACGATCTCCTGGAACATCGTCGGCAGGACGAGCGAGGCGTCGATCCGGGCCCACGCCGGGGACACGGGTACGAACCTGGTGCCCGCGGCGAGCGTCCGCACGAACGGCTCGACGAACGGCTCCTCGCGCGCGACCTGCTCACGCACGTCCGTGAACGTCGGCAGGAAGCCCATGGCGTCGAAGAGTTCCTGCTGGGTCCGCTTCGAGGCGAGCCGCTCCATGAGGTCGACGGCGAGGCTCCGGTGCGCGGTGCTCTTCAGGACGCCGATGTTGTTGCCGCCCGCGAACGCCGGCGCGATCTCGCCCACCTTCAGGCCCGGCAGCGGTACGACGGCGTACTTGCCCTTGACCTTCCCGGCTTCGACCGCCTGGTGGCTGAAGTCGCCGCCGATCGCCATGGCGGCCTTGCCCGCGGCGAAGGCGGTGACCGTGTCGTTGCCGCCCATTTCTGCACACTTGGCGGCGGGGCAGTTGCCGTTGCCGAAGAGCGAGGTGTAGGCGGAGATGCCCGCCCTCGCGGCGGTGCCGTCCACGGCCGCGCTGTACGAACCACCGCTGCCGACGGCGAGTTCACCACCGTGGGCCCAGATGAAGGGCAGCGCACCGTAGGTGTAGGCGCCGCCGACGGCGAGGCCGTACAGACCGGGCCTGGCCGCGTGGACGGCGCGCGCGGTCTCCACCAACTGCGCCAGCGTCTTCGGGGGTTGCAGTCCCAGCTCCTCGAAGACGTCGGTGCGGTAGTAGAGGGCCCGGACTCCGACGAAGTACGGGGCCCCGTAGACGCGGCCGTCGACGGTGACGGACTGGCGTGCGGTGGGGTCGGTGTCCTTGGACTCGCTCCAGGCGGTGAAGTCCTCGGTGACGTCGGCGAGTCCGCCGTCCTTGACGTAGCCGGCGGTGTCCGTGTTGCCGTACTCGATGACGTCGGGCGCGCTCTTCGGGTCGTTGAAGGCGGCCTTGACGCGCTGGGCGCGGGTCTCGACGGGGATGTACTCGACGGTGACGTCGGCGCCGTCGTGGGCCTTCTCGAAGGCGGCGACTGCCCGGTCGACGACCTGTTCCTTGGGCTTGTTGTCGACCTCCTGGAAGAGCCACACCCGCAGGGTCCCGGTCTTCTCGTCCTTTCCTGAGCCGGAGCCGTCGGCGGTCTGAGGGGCGCACGAGGTGGCGGTGAGGGCCGCGAGCAGAAGGGCGGCCAGACGGGTGGCTGGGGCAGAGAGCTTCATGGAGCATCCTCCGGAGCTGAGCGCGTTGCAACATGCGCAATGGCTGTTTTGCTCTGCACAACACATCGGAGGCTAGGGACTACATGAACATGACGACAAGAGGTCTCCACCACTCTGTGACCGCCTTACGCACCCCGTGCAACGGCAGTGCCCCGACAGAAGACACAAAAGCCCCCGGAGTGCATGAAGTGCACTCCGGGGGCTCAGCAGATGCCCGGCGGGAGGCCGATCGCTACTTGTCGCCACCCTTGCCGTCGTCGCCGCTGCCCATGGAGTCGTAGATCTCCTTGCACATGGGGCAAACTGGGTATTTCTTCGGGTCGCGACCCGGTACCCACACCTTGCCGCACAGCGCGACGACGGGCGTACCGTCGAGGGCGCTCGCCATGATCTTGTCCTTCTGGACGTAGTGGGCGAAGCGCTCGTGGTCACCGTCGCCGTGCGACACCTGCGGCGTCGGCTCTACGAGGGTCCCCGTACCAGTGCCGCGCTCGGGCTCAAGAGTGCTCATAGGGCCAAGAGTACTGAAGACTCCCACGCATCAGTTGAGCGTAGGGTCGTCCGGGTAGGTGGCCACCATCGCCAGCTCGCTGCGCTGTCGCCGCAGCACCTCCCGCCACAGCCGCTCCGGCTCCGGGGAGGACACGTCGCCCGGTTCCGACTCGACGACGTACCACGCGCCTTCCACGAGCTCGTCCTCGAGCTGTCCCGGACCCCAGCCCGCGTACCCGGCGAAGATGCGCAGTGAACCGAGGGCCTTGGCGAGCAGCTCCGGCGGTGCCTCCAGGTCGACAAGGCCGATCGCCCCGTGCACCCGCCGCCAGCCGAGCGGGGCACGCTCCCCGGACCCGCCGGGGATCACCGCCACGCCGAGCGCCGAGTCCAGCGAGACCGGACCGCCCTGGAAGACGACGCCGGGTTCGCCCGCGAGTTCCGCCCAACCCTCCAGGATGTCTCCCACGTCCACCGGGGTGGGGCGGTTGAGGACCACACCGAGCGAGCCCTCCTCGTCGTGGTCGAGGAGGAGCACCACAGCGCGGTCGAAGTTCGGGTCCGCCAGGGCGGGTGTGGCCACGAGCAGCCGCCCTGTGAGCGAGGACACCTCGGTCATGGCAGACATGATCCCGCATCTTGCCTCCACGTGGAGAGGCAATGCGGGTACGCGGGTGAATGCGGTCGGTGACCGGACAGGCCGCCTGGTGAGGGCCCGTTCCCGAGAGGCGCCGGGAGAGCGGAGGGCGGGTGGCCGACGCGCGGGCGCCCCGTGACACGTGGTAACCCCGTGCGTCCGGTTACGCACGGTTCGTGTTGTGGCAAAGCTATGACGTAGCCCGGAGGTCCTCGGGCTTACTTGCGGGGGGTGGACGGCCATTACGCTTACGTCTCCGGCCCCTGCCCAACTCCACGGAACGCGAGATCCATGACCGTCAACGACGATGTCCTGCTTGTCCACGGCGGAACCCCCCTGGAGGGCGAAATCCGTGTCCGCGGCGCGAAGAACCTCGTGCCGAAGGCCATGGTCGCCGCCCTGCTGGGCAGCGCGCCGAGCCGCCTGCGCAACGTTCCCGACATCCGCGACGTGCGTGTGGTGCGCGGACTGCTGCAACTGCACGGTGTGACGGTCCGTCCGGGCGAGGAGCCCGGCGAGCTGGTGCTGGACCCGACGCACGTCGAGAGCGCGAACGTCGCTGACATCGATGCCCACGCGGGCTCGTCGCGCATCCCGATCCTCTTCTGCGGCCCCCTGCTGCACCGGCTGGGCCATGCGTTCATCCCCGGCCTCGGCGGCTGCGACATCGGCGGCCGTCCCATCGACTTCCACTTCGACGTGCTGCGGCAGTTCGGCGCCACCATCGAGAAGCGCGCGGACGGCCAGTACCTGGAGGCGCCCAAGGGGCTGCGCGGCACGAAGATCCGGCTGCCCTACCCGTCCGTCGGCGCCACCGAGCAGGTCCTGCTGACGGCCGTGCTCGCCGAGGGTGTCACCGAGCTGTCCAACGCGGCCGTCGAACCGGAGATCGAGGACCTCATCTGCGTGCTGCAGAAGATGGGCGCGATCATCGCGATGGACACCGACCGCACGATCCGCATCACCGGTGTGGACAAGCTCGGCGGCTACGCCCACCGCGCCCTCCCGGACCGTCTGGAGGCCGCCTCCTGGGCGTCGGCGGCGCTGGCGACCGAGGGCAACATCTACGTCCGCGGGGCGCAGCAGCGCTCGATGATGACGTTCCTGAACACCTACCGGAAGGTGGGCGGCGCCTTCGAGATCGACGACGAGGGCATCCGCTTCTGGCACCCCGGCGGCCAGCTGAAGTCCATCGCGCTGGAGACGGACGTGCACCCGGGCTTCCAGACGGACTGGCAGCAGCCCCTGGTGGTCGCCCTGACGCAGGCCACGGGCCTGTCGATCATCCACGAGACGGTCTACGAGTCCCGTCTCGGCTTCACCTCCGCGCTCAACCAGATGGGCGCACACATCCAGCTCTACCGCGAGTGCCTCGGCGGCTCCGACTGCCGCTTCGGGCAGCGCAACTTCCTCCACTCCGCGGTCGTTTCGGGCCCGACCAAGCTCCAGGGCGCCGACCTCGTCATCCCCGACCTGCGCGGCGGGTTCTCGTACCTGATCGCGGCCCTCGCCGCCCAGGGCACGTCACGGGTCCACGGCATCGACCTCATCAACCGCGGCTACGAGAACTTCATGGACAAGCTCGTGGAGCTGGGCGCGAAGGTCGAGCTGCCGGGCAAGGCGCTCGGCTGAGGCCACCAGGACAGCGCTAGGGGCGGCCACCCGAACCGGGTGGCCGCCCCTTCGGCCTTACCGGGCCCGTACGCCGTCCCGAGGAGCGTCTGCGGGCCTCGTTACGCCGTCCCGTGGCGGTACGGCCTGTGTTGCGCCGTTCCGTGACGGTACGGCCTCGTACGCCGTCCCGCGGCGTACGACCGGCAAGGTCACTTGCCCTTGGCGGCTTCCTTGAGCTTGGAGCCCGCGGAGACCTTCACGCTGTAGCCGGCCGGGATCTGGATGGGGTCGCCGGTCTGCGGGTTGCGCGCGGTGCGAGCGGCACGGTGGGTGCGCTCGAAGGTCAGGAAGCCGGGGATGGTGACCTTCTCGTCGCCCTTGGCGACGATCTCGCCGACGGTCTCGGCGAACGCGGCCAGCACGGCGTCGGCGTCCTTGCGGGTCACCTCGGCGCGGTCGGCCAGCGCGGCCACCAGCTCACTGCGGTTCATGTTGTTACTCCCGTGTTCTTCTTGCCGTTGAGGCGTGCCACGCGGCGGAGCCGCATGATGGGCACGGCGAAGCCGATGCTGCCAGGGTCCTCGGTGGGTCCCCGGACCCGGGTCCGTCGTCAGACCCTCGCGCCCGAAGACGCATCCTGCCCCCACCTGCGGCGGGAAAGCCAATCCGGCACCCGTAGGAGCCACGAGAACACCCTTGGGAGTCACACGAAAGCGCCACGGCCTCGCTGTGGTGACGCTCCGCCCCCTCCCGGCAACGGACCGCAGGCCCCTGGGGCCATGAGCCTGGCCGCCACCATAGAGGGCGGCCAGGGCTCCGGGGTTCCGCGACGCGCCGGACACGCGGCCACCGTGGCCATGGTCACAGGGCCGGACTACTGGCCCGACGGCACCGCCGTCCTCGCCGCTTCCCGCACCGCACCCGCCACCGCGCCCGCGACCTTCTCGTTGAAGACGCTCGGGACGATGTAGTTCGGGTTCAGCTCGTCCTCGGTCACCACGTCCGCGAGGGCGGTCGCGGCGGCCAGCATCATGTCCGTGTTGACGGTGCGGGACTGCGCGTCCAGCAGACCGCGGAAGACGCCGGGGAACACCAGGACGTTGTTGATCTGGTTCGGGAAGTCGGAGCGGCCCGTGGCCACAACGGCCGCCGTCTGGCGAGCGATTGCGGGGTCGACCTCGGGGTCGGGATTCGCGAGCGCGAACACGATCGCGCCGTCGGCCATGGCGGCGACGTCGTCGCCGTCGAGGACGTTCGGGGCGGAGACGCCGATGAAGACGTCCGCGTCGTGCACGGCCTCCTTGAGCGTGCCCGTCAGGCCCTCGGGGTTGGTGTTGTCGGCGATCCAGCGCAGCGGCGAGTCCGCGGCGGCGGCCACCAGGTCCTCGCGGCCGGTGTGCACGACGCCGTGGATGTCGGCGACGACCGCGTTCTTCACCCCCGCCGCGAGCAGCAGCTTGAGGATCGCCGTACCGGCCGCGCCCGCGCCCGACATGACGACCCGAACGCTCTCGATCGCCTTGCCCACCACACGAAGCGCGTTGGTCAGGGCCGCGAGCACCACGATCGCGGTGCCGTGCTGGTCGTCGTGGAAGACCGGGATGTCGAGGGCCTCGCGCAGCCGTGCCTCGATCTCGAAGCAGCGGGGTGCCGAGATGTCCTCGAGGTTGATCCCGGCGAAGCCGGGGGCGATCGCCTTGACGATCTCGACGATCGCGTCGGTGTCCTGGGTGTCGAGGCAGAGCGGCCAGGCGTCGATGCCGGCGAACCGCTTGAAGAGCGCCGCCTTGCCCTCCATCACGGGCAGCGCGGCCTTCGGGCCGATGTTGCCGAGGCCCAGCACGGCCGACCCGTCCGTCACGACCGCAACGGAGTTGCGCTTGATGGTCAGACGGCGGGCGTCCTCCGGGTTCTCCGCGATCGCCATGCAGACGCGCGCCACGCCCGGGGTGTAGATCATGGAGAGGTCGTCACGGTTGCGGATGGGGTGCTTCGACGCCATCTCGATCTTGCCGCCGAGGTGCATGAGGAAGGTACGGTCCGAGACCTTGCCCAGGGTCACGCCCTCGATGCCACGCAGCTTCCCGACGATCTCCTCGGCGTGGGAGGTCGAGGTGGCGGCGATGGTGACGTCGATACGGAGCTTCTCGTGGCCCGACGCGGTGACGTCGAGGCCCGTCACCGAGCCTCCGGAGGACTCCACGGCCGTGGTGAGCTGGGACACCGCGGTTCCGCTCGCGGGCACCTCCAGCCGGACCGTCATCGAGTAGGAGACGCTGGGCGCCGTTGCCATGGCCGACTTCCTCTGCTTTCACCGTGTCGCGTATGTGCCGTCCGATCGTCGCACCTACCGGGGAGTACGTGGTAGCCGCCCTGGATTGCGAACCTTGTGTTCAGCCGGCGTACGTTCGGAAAGCATCTTTGACCATACGAGAGGGCGGTCGCGGCGGCCAAGGAGGGGCTGTGTCACCACAGACGCCAGAGGTCCGCGCCACCCCGTGACGCGGACCTCTGCGACGTTCATGACACCGACCCGCCATGCTCGCCTCGCGGCAAGTGGTCGCTCGTAGCGACGAAGGTTGGGCCCGGGGGCTTGGATCGAGCCGGTGTCACACCCAGGCTAACAAACGGATCCCGTAAGGCCATTCCCGCACCGGAAGTTCATTTCCGCCGACCCGCGCAGGCCTCCCCCGATCAGTCCCGCAGCAGGTCCGGAACTCCGGCGCTGTCCGGTTCGTCACGCTCTCCCGAGACCACCGTCAGCTGTTGCGTCGCCCGGGTGAGGGCCACGTAGAGCACCCGCAGTCCCGCGGGGCTCTCGTCGGCGATCTCCGCGGGCGAGACGACGACGGTCGCGTCGTACTCCAGCCCCTTGGCCTCCAGGCTGCCGAGCGCCACCACTCGGTCGCCGAGCCCCTCGAGCCAGCGGGCCGCCTCGTCGCGCCGGTTCATGGCGACGACGACGCCGACCGTCCCGTCGACGCGGGCCAGCAGCCGGGCGGCCTCCTCGCGGACCGTTCGGCCCAGCGACCCGTGCACGGCCGCGAAGCGCGGCTCGACGCCGGTGGACCGCACGGCGGAGGGGGACTCGGAGCCCGGCATCGCGAGCGCGAGCACCTTCGAGGCCAGTTCGGCGATCTCCGCCGGGTTGCGGTAGTTCACCGTGAGGGTGAAACGGCGGCGCGGACGGGTGCCCAGGGCCTCCTCACGGGCCTCGGCCGCCTCGTCCGGATCGGACCAGGAGGACTGGGCCGGATCGCCGACCACCGTCCAGGTGGCGTGCCGGCCGCGCCGCCCGACCATCCGCCACTGCATCGGGGTGACGTCCTGCGCCTCGTCCACGATCACGTGCGCGTACTCGGTCCGCTCCGCCGCGAGCCGTTCGGCGCGCTCGCGCTGGGTCTCCTCGCGGACGGGCATCAGCTCCTCCAGCCCGGTCAGCTGGTCCAGCGGGTCCAGCTCGCGCTTCTTCCTCGGGCGGGCCGGCTGGCCGAGGACGGCCTGGAGCTCGTCCAGCATCGCCACGTCGTGCACGGACAGGCCCTCCCGCTTCAGGGAGCGCGCGACCCTGCGCACCTCGCCGGGGCTGAGGATGCGCCGCCCCCAGCGGCCGAGACGCCTCTCGTCGGCCATGGTGTCCAGCACGGCCTGCGGGGTCAGCTCCGGCCACCAGGCGGCCAGGAAGTCGAGGAAGGAGTCCTCCGAGGCGACGTCCTCGTCGAAGGAGGAGCGCAGCTCGGCGGCCAGTTCGGGGTCGGTGTGCCGATGGGCCGAGCCGGAGCGCGCCCACAGGGCGTCCAGCAGCAGCTTGCGGGCGCGCGGGCGCAGCAGGTTCACCGGGGCGGTGCCGCCCAGGGCGGTGCGCCGGATGCGCTCCAGTTCCTCGGCTTCCAGTTCGAGGCGGCGGCCGAAGGCGACGACCCGCAGCCGGGTGGGTGCCTCGTTGGTCTCCAGGGCGCCGCGGGCGGCCTTCCGCAGCACCTTGAGCATGCGGTGCGAGCCCTTGGCACGGGCGACGGAAGGGGAGTCGTACAGGGTTGCCTGCACCCCGTCGACGAGCGAGCCGATCGCCCGGATGGCGACCTGGCCCTCCTCACCCAGCGAGGGCAGCACTCCTTCGGTGTACGCGACCAGCAGAGGCGTGGGCGAGACGATCAGGATGCCGCCCGCATATCTGCGCCGGTCCTGGTAGAGGAGGTAGGCGGCCCGGTGCAGGGCGACGGCCGTCTTGCCCGTGCCGGGACCGCCCTCGACGTAGGTCACGGAGGAGGCGGGGGCCCGGATCACCAGGTCCTGCTCGGCCTGGATCGACGCCACGATGTCCCGCATGGTGTGCGTGCGGGCCTGGCCGAGGGCCGCCATCAGGGCGCCGTCACCGATCACGGGCAGCTCGCGGCCGTCGAGGGTCGCCGTCAGCTCGGGCCGCATCAGGTCGTCCTCGACGCCCAGCACCTGGCGCCCCTTGGAGCGGATGACCCGGCGGCGGACCACCCGCCCGGGGTCGACCGGTGTGGAGCGGTAGAAAGGAGCCGCCGCGGGCGCGCGCCAGTCGATGACCAGCGGCGCGTACTCCTCGTCGAGGACGCCGATACGGCCGATGTGCAGGGTCTCGGCGATGTCGGCGGTGTTGTCCGGCCGCACCGCGCCCTCGGCGGGCTCGACCGCCGTGTACGCGCCGTCCGGGCCCTTCTTGCCGTCCCTGCCCCGCAGCAGGTCGATGCGGCCGAAGAGGAAGTCCTCGAACTCGTTGTTGAGCCTGTTCAGGTGTACGCCCGCGCGGAAGACCTGCGCGTCCCGCTCGGCCAGGGCTCCTGGTGTGCCGACGTGCCCGCGCTGGGCGGCGTCGTGCATCAGGAACTCCGCCTCGTGGATCTTCTCCTCCAAGCGTCGGTACACCCGGTCCAGGTGTTCCTGTTCGACGCTGATCTCCCGGTCGCGGAGCGAGTCGTGCGCGGACTTGCCGACCGGGCCGAGCGCGGTTTCCTGTTGAACCTGAGCGGCCACCGGGCCCCCTTCTGACGTGCTGGGCAGCCGTCTACCGTACGCGAAGGGGGCCCGAAGAGGCTACGGCCTGCTCCGGACCCCCACACGAGTCGGCCCGCGGCGTCCCTCGTTCGTACGCCGCGGGCTTGCTCAGGCAGGTGTGCGAACGCCTACGCGTCCACCTCCACCAGTTTCTTCCCGTCGAAGGTCATGACCTCGAAGTGGTCGATCTCGTTGGGTGTGAAAGCGGCGCCACCGTGGACGTAGAGGGGCTCCTTGGCCTGCTCGGTCTTGGCGTTCGTGATGCCGTAGCCCCACTTCGGGACGGCCCACGAGGTGACCGTCTCCCGCTCGCCGTTCTTGCCGACGGCGATCAGCGAGCACTTGAGCGGACCCGTGACGTTCTTCAGCTGGAGCACCGCGTGCGTGCCCCAGTCCCTGGGCTCCATCGCGACCACGGCGTTGACCTTGGTGCTCGGGTCGGTCCCCGCGTGCTTGTCGCTCATGACCTGGAAGGCCTGCTGGGCGGGGCCCATGGCCATCGGGTCGGTGGCGCCGTGGTCGCTGCCGCCGTTCACCGCCATCACGGTGAGCGGACCGCCGATGATCAGGGCGGCCGCCGCCGCGACGAGGTAGAAACCGCGGCGGCGCTTCTGGGCCCGCCGTTCGGACACGTCGTCGATCAGCCGCTCGACCAGCCGGGGGCTGGGCTTGGCCGACAGGGACTCGCCGATGGCCGGAGACCCCTGGCTGCCCGGCAGATCCGCGAGGGCGGCCAGCATCGGCTCCATGCCCGCGAGATCGTCCAGTTGCTGTGCGCACCAGTCGCAGGTGGCGAGGTGGGCCTCGAAGGCCGTGGCCTCGGCGTCGTCCAGGATCCCGAGGGCGTAGGCGCCGACGGTCTCGTGGATGTCGCCCTGTCCCTGGGGGCCTTGTGGACCTCGCACGGCCCCAGGGCCGCCGGTGCCGAACCCCCCGTACACATTGCTCATGCCGTCACCCCCCGCTCCTCCAGTGCCAGCTTCATGGACCGCAGGGCGTAGAACACCCTTGAGCGCACCGTTCCGCTGGGGATGCCGAGCGTTTCGGCCGCCTCATTGACCGTACGCCCTTTGAAGTACGTTTCGACCAGGACCTCCCGGTGGGCCGGGGTCAGGTCGTCCAGCGCGTCCGACAGTGTCATCAGCCACAACGCCTTGTCGATCTCGTCCTCCGCGGGGATGACCTCCAGCGGCGACGGGTCGACCTCCTGCGGCCGGGCCTGCCGGCTGCGGTGACCGTCGATGACGATGCGCCGGGCGACCGTCACCAGCCAGGGGCGTACCGAACCGGTTGCTCGATTGAGCTGACCGGCGTTCTTCCAGGCACGGATGAGTGTCTCCTGCACGACGTCCTCGGCGCGCTGCCGGTCGCCGGCGACCAGGCGCAGCACATAGGCGAGCAGGGGTCCCGCGTGTTCCCGATACAGGGCACGCATCAGCTCCTCGTCGGGTTCCGGCGAGGAGGACGCCGCGGACGAGGTCATGCGATGTCGGGCCCTTGGCCTTCGTTCATCAGCCACGGCGGAATCCTTGCGCACGCCTACCTCCGATGTCCGGGGGTTCCCCCAGTCGGTCGCTCGCATCGGGATACGGGAGCGGGCACCGCCGTGTTCAAAGTGAGACCAGATTTTTCTTGGGCGAGGTGTGGGAGGCCACACCGCTGGGCACTCATTTCTCCCTCAAGGGGACATACGGCCGCTACGCCCGAGAGACGCAGGTCACAGCGGCAGTGGGCTTCACTCCCGCGGCACGCCGGATCATCCTGTGAAAATTTCCCTTGACTTCGATGAAGAAATTGTCGAGGTCTTCACGGTCCGTTTCGGATTCGGCCACCTTTTGCCACGACTCGCCCGTTTCCAGCGAGTTCCGCAAAAGCCTCTCTTTCTGCGACAGAAGGTCTACTTTCGGCGACGGTCCGATCCCTTTCCGTCACCGTTCCGCTTTCTCCGCCTCCGCGGTCCTGTTCCGCGGTACGGGCGTCGGCCGGGCATGGGGCTGCTCGACAGACGGGCCCCGGCACGGCGGACCCGGCCCGGCTCGACCCGGCTCGACCCGGCTCGACTCGGCCCGGCGCTCGGCCCGGAAAGCTTCGCGGGCGGGTCCGGGCTCGGAGGACTTCGGTCGCGGCAGGCTTCGGGCGCCGCGGGGTTCAGGCCCGGGCGAGCGCGGCCCGGCGGCGGTGGCGGGCCACGCGCTCCCGGTTGCCGCACACCTCGCTCGAGCACCAGCGGCGTCGGCGGCCCCGGGACGTGTCCAGGTACACGATGGGGCAGTTGTCGCCCTCGCACTGCCGCAGGCTCGCCCGGGCAGCGGGGTCCGTCAGCAGTTCGATCGTCTCGCGGGCCATCACGGCGAGCAGTTCCTCGCAGCGCGGCACCGTGCGCAGCCCGCGCACCAGCCCGCCGTCCGCCGCCCGCATCGCGCACGGCGCCGGCGGTGCTCCCCGTGCCACCGTGTTCACCCGCGCCAGCGCCCCGTCGGCCGGCCGGCCCTCCAATTCCCCGCGCACCAACTGGCTGATGTGAGCTCGCAGTTCGTGGAAGGCCGACAGCCAGTCCGGGTCCACCTCGGCCAGCGGCGTGCCCGCCGGGACGAGCCCGGCACCGGCGATCCACGCCCGCAACCGCTCCACCGAGTCGAGCCGTTCCTCGGGATGCGTTGTCGCCAGCAGGTCCAGGCAGATCCGCCCGGAGTCGAACCGCAGCTCGTAGGAGGCCGTGGCGCCGGTTGCCATGTGCCTGTCACCGCCTTGGGTTGCCGCCGCGGGCGGCCGGTGAGGTCCACCGGGCGGACATGTCCGCTCGAGGGCGCTGCCGGGAGAGTCCTACCGGAGGTCGTACCCCCGTTCGTACCCACTACGATGCCCGTCCGCACCCGCCCCGGAAAGGCCCCGTTCGCGCCCGCGTCCGACGCGGACCCCGCACGCGCGCCCACGCGCCCCGCGGCGGTCGCCCGGCAGGACGGCTCACACGTCGGCGTACTTGGACTCGGCCGCCGGGTCGAGCGCGAGCCGGTAGCCGCGCTTGACCACGGTCTGGATCAGCCGGGGCGCCCCCAGGGCCGTGCGCAGCCGGGCCATCGCCGTCTCCACGGCGTGCTCGTCCCGCCCGTCGCCCGGCAGTGCCCGCAGCAGCTCGGCCCGGGCGACCACCCAGCCCGGCCGCCGGCACAGGGCGCGCAGCAGGGACATACCGGCCGGCGGCACGGGCCGCAGCTCCCCGTCCACCACCACGGCATGCCCGCGGATCTCCACCCGGTGGCCCGCGACGGGCAACGCACGGCTCCGGCCGGGCAGTTCCTGGCACAGGAGCTGGACGAGCGGGCCCAGCCGGAAGCGTTCGGGCTGGATCGTGTCGAGGCCCCGTGCCTGGAGCGGAAGCGCGGTGACGGGGCCGACGCAGGCGGTCACCACGTCGTGGTGGAGGGCGGCGAGCGTCTTGGACAGCAGCCCGCGCTCCTCGGCCCGGGAGAGCAGGGACGCGGCGGCGGGCGCACTGGTGAAGGTGAGGGCGTCGAGCCCCCGTGCGACGGTCGCGTCGAGCAGCCGGTCGAGGGGCGCCGGGTCCTGCGGCGGCATCCACCGGTACACGGGCACCCCGACGACCTCGGCGCCCCCTTCACGCAGCGCCTCCACGAAGCCGGGCAGCGGCTCGCCGTGCAACTGGACGGCGACACGGCGCCCTTCGACGCCTTCGTCCAGCAGCCGGTCCAGTACCTCGGCCATCGACTCCGAGGTGGGCGACCACTCCTCGGTCAGTCCGGCGGCCCGGATGGCACCCTTGACCTTCGGTCCGCGAGCCAGCAGTTCCACCTCGCGCAGCCGGGCGAGCAGATCCCGCCCAAGACCCCAGCCGTCGGCGGCCTCGACCCAGCCCCGGAAGCCGATCGCGGTGGTGGCGACCACGACGTCCGGCGCCCGGTCGATCAGCTCCTCGGTGGCGGCGAGCAGCTCGCCGTCGTCGGCGAGCGGAACGATGCGCAGGGCGGGGGCGTGCAGCACCGCCGCACCGCGCCGCTGGAGCAGGGCGCCCAGCTCGTCGGCCCGCCGCGCGGCCGTCACCCCCACGGTGAACCCCGCGAGCGGGCCGTGTTCGGTTCGGTGCTGGTTGTCGTCCATGGCTGTCGTCCCGCACTCGAGTCGTCGTAACTGCCTGCCTGCCTGACGTACCGGGATACCCGGATGCCGACCGAGCCTGTCAACGGCGCGTGACGGGCCCGGTTCGGCTCCGTGTCGCCGGTGTTACGTCACACCTCGGCATAGCCGGGCTGCGGCTTCACCTCCGAGGCAGCGACGTCGGCCCGGGGTTCGGCGGCCGGACGGCGAAGGTATACGGCCCATGTCACCGCGAACGCCGCGGCGTAGAAGGCGAGGAAGGCCAGGAACGCGCCCGTCCCCGATCCATGGGAGAGGAAGGACTGCCGGAAGGCGAGGTTGATGCCCACGCCGCCGAGCGCGCCCACCGCCCCGATCAGCCCCATGGCGGCACCGGACAGCCGGCGGCCGTACGAGACGGCCTCCTCCCCGGTGAGCCCCCGGGCGGCGGCCTTGGTCCGGAAGATGCCGGGGATCATCTTGTACGTCGATCCGTTGCCGAGCCCGCTGAGCACGAACAGCACCACGAAGACGGCGACGAACAGCGGCAGCGACTTCCGCGCACCGGCCACGACCAGCACCGCGGTGGCGGCGGCCATGGCGATGAAGTTCCACAGGGTGATCCTCGCACCGCCGTACCGGTCCGCGAGCCGGCCGCCCACGGGGCGGACGAGGGAGCCGAGGAGCGGGCCGATGAAGGTGAGGTAGGCCGCCTGCAGCGGAGTCCGTCCGAACTCGTTCTGGAGCACCTGACCGAAGGCGAAGCTGTAGCCGATGAAGGACCCGAAGGTGCCGATGTACAGGAAGGACATGATCCAGGTGTGGACGTCCTTCGCGGCCTCGAGGGCGGCGCCGGTGTCGTTCCTGACGGACGTGATGTTGTCCATGAACAGCGCGGCGAGCACGGCGGCCACGACCACGAGCGGGATGTAGATCCCGAGCAGCACCCGTGGTCCACCGCCCGCGCCGATGACCGCGAGCGCGACGAGCTGGATGACGGGCACGCCGATGTTGCCCCCGCCGGCGTTGAGTCCGAGGGCCCATCCCTTCTTCCGCAGCGGGAAGAAGGCGTTGATGTTGGTCATGGAGGAGGCGAAGTTGCCGCCGCCGATTCCGGCGAGCAGCCCGACCCACAGGAAGGTGGAGAAGGAGGTGCCCGGCTCCATGACGGCAAACGCGGCGACGGTCGGGATCAGCAGCAGACCGGCGGAGACGACCGTCCAGTTCCGCCCGCCGAAGGCGGCCACCGCGAAGGTGTAGGGCACGCGGACGACGGCCCCGACGAGCGTGACCACCGAGGTGAGCAGGAACTTGTCGGCGGGAGTCAGGCCGTACTCGGGTCCCATGAAGAGCACGAGCACCGACCACAGGGTCCAGATCGAGAAGCCGATGTGCTCGGAGAGGACCGACAGGACGAGATTGCGCCGGGCGGTCCTCTGCCCGGTCTGCCTCCAGAAGGTCTCGTCCTCCGGGTCCCAGTGGTCGATCCAGCGGCCTCCCCCGCGCGGTGCGGGAGCTGTGTTCGGGGCTGACATGGCGCCTCCACGGTTCTCCGGTGCCCTGACGTCGTACGCGCTGACGAGACCCGAAGGTAGGAACAACGCGTTTCCGCGCTGTGGCCCCGGGTGACCGGAAGGGAACGTTGCTCTCACGCGGTGCGAAGGGACACGGTGAGGCGGGCCGCCGACCGGTCGTCGAAGCGCCCTGGGCGCAGGGCTCTGCCGGCGGCGAAGGCCGGACCGGTGCCGCGATTCGACCTCCGGGCCGGCCCCGGACTCAGCCGGCTCCCATCACATGTGCGTCCGCGGCCGGAAGCCATGCTCCGTCCGCGGGGCGCAACCACCGGTCCTCCGCACCCAGTTCGACCGCAGCCCGTCGAAGCGCATCGATTCCGGGGTGGGCCACGCCCTTTCGCCACACCAGGGACACGGGTGACAGGGGAACCGGGTCGACCAGCGGCCGCAGCACCATCCGCGGCATGGGCGGGAAGTCCACCACGGCCAGGATCGGGTTTCCCCGCTTCGCCATGATCCGCTGGAATTCCTCCGCGCCCACGGCGAGCGGAGCGGGGGACGCCAGCCGTATGCCCCGGTTCTCGAAGAGGCGCCGCGCGAGGTCCGTCCACTCCGGGGTCCTCGGGTTCCCGGCACCCGCGTACACGGTCTCACCGGCCAGTTCGGACAGCGGCACCTCGGCCAGGGGCGCAAGCCGATGGTCCTCGGGCAGGACGATCGCCATCCGCTCGTAGCGCACCGGCTGCTGGTCCAGCCGCGCCCGAACCGCAGGGTCCAGTCCCGCGAACCGCCCGAAGGACACATCGAGCCGTCCGGCCAGTATCTCCGCGGCGGCCCCGGTCAGCCCGCTTTCGTAGCGCGCCATCAGGTCGATGTCCGGGACGAGTTCACGAGCCCGTTCCAGGACCCGGCCGCCGATCAGGCCGGGGCTGTTGACGTCCACCAGCAGGGGCCGCTCGGGCTCCGCGGCCCGCCCGAACGCGGCGAGCAGGGCACTCTGCGCCTCCAGGACCCGGCGCGCGTACGGCAGCAGGCGCGCACCGTCGGGTGTCAGCGCCACCTGGCGGGTGGTGCGGACGAACAGCTCGGCGCCCAGTTCCCGTTCCAGCCGGCGGATGTCGCGGCTCAGGGCCTGCTGGGCCAGGTAGAGGCGGCTCGCTGCCCGGGTGAAGTGGAGCTCCTCCGCCACGGCGAGAAACGAGCGCAGGAGGCGGGTGTCGAGGCCGGTGGCGGGCATCCGGGAAACCTACAACCCAGGTGCGTCAATCGCCATGGAATTCGGTGTTGGACGCCAGGTCAGAGCCTGGGCGAGGGTTGATCCATGTCGCAGGCCGCCTCCGCAGCAGATCCGTCCCGGAACCCCTACCGCCGTCTCTTCGCCCTGCCCGGCACGCTTGCCTTCACGATCGGGAACCTCGTGGCGCGGCTCCCCATGGGCATGTTCAGTGTGAGTGCGGTGATCATGATCGCGGGGGCGCGTGGCTCGTACGCGCTCGCCGGCGCCGTCACCGCCACCGGTCTGCTGGCCACGGCCGTCGTCGCGCCCTGGGTCGCGCGCCTGGTAGACCGCCACGGCCAGGCCCGGATCGCCGTACCCGCGACGGCGTTCTCCCTGCTCGGCGGCCTGTCCCTGCTCCTCTGCGTGCACTACGACGCCCCGGACTGGACCCTCTTCGCCGCCTATGCCGCCACCGCCACCACACCCAACATCGGCGGTATGTCCCGAGCTCGCTGGGCCCATCTCTTCAAGAGCGAGCCCGAGGCCCTGCACACCGCGAACTCCTTCGAACAGGCTGCGGACGAACTGTGTTTCATGCTCGGGCCGGTGCTCGCCGCCTTCCTGTGCGGCACGCTGTTCCCGGAGGCGGGCACCCTGGCCGGCGGGATCCTGCTGATGGCGGGCATGCTGCTCTTCACCGCGCAGCGGGCGACGGAACCGCCGCCGAGCCGGGGCACCGGAGCGGCTCCACCGCTCCGCGCCCCCGGCATGCCCCCGCTCCTGCTCGGTCTTCTCGCCACCGGCGCGGTCTTCGGTTCGATGGAGGTCGTCACCATCGCGTTCGCGGACGCGCAGGGGCACAGGTCGGCCGCGGGTGCCGTGCTCGCCCTCCAGGCCGCGGGGTCGTGCGCCGCCGGCCTGCTGTACGGTGCGCTGAAGCCGACCGGACCCGCCGAGCTCCGCCACCCCTGGTGCCTGGCCGCCATGACGGGCCTGATGAGCCTGCCCCTGCTCGCGGCCCGTACCACCGGCTCGCTGACCGCGCTGGCACCGGCCCTCCTGCTGGCGGGCATGGCCACCGCCCCCACCATGGTCACGACGATGACCCTGGTCCAGCAGCGCACCCCCGAGGGCCGGTTGAACGAGGGCATGACCCTCGCGGTCACCGGCCTGCTGGGCGGCGTCGCCGGTGGTTCCGCCATCGGCGGCTGGGCGGCGGAGCATCTGTCCCCGGCCACCGGCTTCGCGGTACCGACGACCGCGGCGGCCCTCGCTCTGCTGATCGCGACCGGCCACACCGCCGCCACCCGCAACAAGCGGCGCGCGGCGGCCGCCCGGCGCCCCTGACGAAACCCCGCGCCGGGCCGCGCCCCACCTGGACGACCGACCACCGGCCTCGCCGTACCGACACCCCCCGGCGGCCCGCTCCGCTGATCGCGACGGTGTGCGGGCCGGGTGTTCACCGTCCCGTGGACTCCCGCCGGCACTCCGCGACGGCGCTCGGCGGCGCGGCGAATCTCCGCTGATTCGTGCGCCGCCCATTGACGCGACCGGAGCCCCCACATACCTTCCCCCGTCGAAGCGCTTCGACGTCACGCATCGAAACGATTCGACGACGGTTGCGTGGCACCCCAGACCCCCATCCGACTCCCCTGGAGGCACTGGATGTTGACGGCACGAAGGCGTGTGGTGGCGACGGCGGCGGCGGTCCTGACCGGATCCCTGCTCCTGGCCTCCTGCGGCGGCTCGGACAGCGGATCCTCCGACGGCAAGACGCTGAAACTGTGGCACTACGAGGCCCCGAACAGTGCGATGGGCATCGCCTGGAACGAGGCCATCAAGGAGTTCGAGGCGAAACACCCGGGCGTGAAGGTGAAGTTCGAGGAGAAGGGCTTCGAACAGATCCAGAAGACGGCGCCCATGGTCCTCAACTCCTCCGACGCGCCCGATCTCATGGAGTACAACAAGGGCAACGCGACGGCGGGCCTGCTCTCCAAGCAGGGGCTCCTCACCGATCTGACCCCTGTGGTCACCGAGCACGGCTGGGACAAGATGCTCAGCGCGGGCGTCAAGACCACCAGTCAGTACGACGCGAACGGCGTCATGGGGTCCGGGAAGTGGTACGGAATACCCAATTACGCCGAATACACCATGGTCTTCTACAACAAGGACCTCTTCAAGAAGTACGGCATCGCCGAGCCGAAGACGTTCGACGACCTCACCGCCGCCATGGACACCTTCGTCGCCAAGGGCGTCACCCCGCTCGCCAACGCCGGCGCCGAGTACCCGGCCCAGCAGTACCTCTACCAGCTGGCCCTGTCCAAGGCCGACCGCTCCTGGGTCGACTCCTACGAGCTCTACAAGGGCAAGCCCGACTTCCACGACGCCGCCTGGACGTACGGCGCCACCACCTTCGCCGACTGGGTGAAGAAGGGCTACATCGGCAAGACGTCCAGCGGCGCCAAGGCCGAGGACGCCGGCGTCGCCTTCATCCAGGGCAAGAACCCCATCCTGTTCAGCGGCAGCTGGTGGTACGGCCGCTTCAAGGCGGAGAACAAGTTCGACTGGGGCACCATGCTGTGGCCCGGCTCGAACCTGACCCTCGGCTCCGGCGGCAACCTGTGGGTCGTCCCCAAGGGCGCGAAGAACAAGGACCTCGCCTACGACTTCATCGACATCACCATGTCCAAGAAGATCCAGAACCTGCTGGGCAACAAGGGCGGCGTGCCCGTCGCCGCAGACGCGTCCGCCATCACGGACCCGCAGGCGGGGACCCTCATCTCGAACTTCAACACCCTGTCCGACCGTGACGGCCTGGCCTTCTACCCCGACTGGCCCGTCCCCGGCTTCTACGACGTCCTCGTCTCCGAGACCCAGAAGCTGATCACGGGCAGCGAGAAGCCGGACGACTTCCTCGACCATGTGCAGCAGGCGTACGACAAGGGCGTGCCGCAGCAATGACGGTCACCGTCGAACGGGGCGCGCGGGCCGTCGGCAGACAGCCGCACACCGGCCCGCGCCGCCCGCGCACCTCGTACGCCCTCTTCCTGCTCCCCGGCGTGCTCACCTTTCTCGTCGTGGTCGTCGTCCCGTTCCTGATGAACACGGGTGTGAGCTTCACCGAGTGGAGCGGCGTCGGCTCGCCGAAGTGGTCCGGGCTCGCCAACTACCGCGAGCTGATGGACGACGGCGAGTTCTGGGCGTCCTTCCGGCACAGCCTGTTCATGGTCGTCGCCATGGCCGTCGTACCGACGGTGGTCGGACTCGTCCTGGCCGCGGCGCTGTTCGACTACATCGGCAAGCATTTCGGCACGAAGACCGCCGCCGTGCTCCGCGCCTGCTTCTACCTCCCGCAGGTGCTGCCCATCGCGGTCGCCGGCATCGTCTGGAGCTGGATCCTCGCACCCGACAACGGCGCCCTGAACGCGCTGCTGAAGGCGATCGGGCTCGGCTCCTGGCAGCAGGACTGGCTCGGTGATCCGGACATCGCCCTCTACAGCGTCATGGGGGTGATGGTGTGGGTGCAGATCGGCTTCCCGCTCGTCGTCTTCATGGCGGGTCTCCAGCGCGTCGACCCGCAACTGTACGAGGCAGCCGAACTGGACGGCGCGGGCTGGTGGCGCCGCTTCTGGCACATCACGCTGCCGCAGATCAGGCCCGAGATCTCGGTGGTGCTGACCTGGTGCACGATCGCCGCGCTCAAGGTCTTCGGGGCGGTCTATGTGCTGACCAAGGGCGGCCCGGGCGGCGCGACCGACGTCCCGTCGTACTTCTCCTTCACCACGTTCTTCGAGAAGACCCAGGTCGGTTACGGCGCCGCGATCTCCACCGTGCTGACCGTGATCATCCTGCTGCTCTCCCTGGTGGGCCTGAGGCTTCAGACCCGCGCCGAGGACGCCGAGGAAGGGGTCCGCGCATGACCACCGCCCTACGCCGCTACCCCGTGCTCGTCGCCCTCTGCCTGGCGGCCCTGTTCATGGTGCTGCCGTTCCTCATCGTCGCGGTCAACGCCTTCAAGTCGCCCGCCGAATACTCCCAGCACGGCCCGCTGAGCCTGCCGGGGGGCTTCTACGTCGACGGTCTCAAGGACTTCTGGCAGCGCGTGGACTACAGCCAGAAGCTCCTCAACTCGGTACTGATCAGCGGCTGTGTCGCGGTTCTCGCCGCGGTTCTGTCGATCCTCAACGCCTACGCGATCGGCATCGGCCGCATCAAGGGCCGCACCTGGGTGCTGGCCTTCTTCGTGCTGGCCAACGTGCTGCCGCAGGAGGCGCTGGTCTATCCGCTGTACTACCTCAGCAAGCAGGTCGGCCTCTATGACACACGGCTGAGCGTGATCATCGTCTTCACGGTGATCCAGTCCGCCTTCGGCACCTATCTGCTCTCCTCCGTCCTCGGGCAGTTCCCGCGCGAGATCATCGAGGCGGCCCGGATCGACGGGGCGAACCGGTGGCAGGTGCTGTGGCGCATCGTGGTCCCGGTCAGCCGCCCCACCATCGGCGTGCTGCTCGTCTTCTTCTTCATCTGGACGTGGAACGAGTTCCTGCTCCCGCTGGTCATGCTGATCTCCAACGACAACCAGACGGTGTCGGTGGCGCTCGGCGTGCTCCAGGGCCAGCGGCTGATGGACGCCACGATGACCAATGCGGCGGCCCTGCTGGGCGTCCTGCCCGCACTCGTCTTCTTCCTCGTCTTCCAGCGGACTCTCACCCGCGGCATCGCCGTGGGTGCCGTCAAGTAGGGGGTACGCGCTTGAAGTTCACCGACGGCTACTGGCTGCTGCGCGAAGGCGTCACCGCGGCCCACCCGGTGGAGGTCCTCGATGTGACCGCCTCCCCGGGGGCACTGGAGATCCACGCGCCGACGCAGCCCATCCGCCACCGCGGCGACCTGTTGAAGGGACCGGTCGTGACGATCAGCGCGCACGCGCCGATGCCGGACGTCATCGGCGTCACCTTCACCCACTTCGAGGGCGAGCAGCCCCGGGGCCCCCGTTTCGAGGTGCGGGCGGAGGACGGCTTCGCACCGCACACGGAGTACGACGAGGACCACGCCACCCTCACCTCGGGCGCCCTGTCGGTACGGGTCGCCCGCACCGGCCGCTGGCGGATCGACTTCCTGGCCCACGGACGCACCCTGACCACCAGCGGACCCAAGGGCATGGGCATCATGCGGGACCCCGGCGGCGCCCACTATCTGCGCGAACAGCTGAACCTCGGCGTCGGGGCCTCAGTGTACGGCCTCGGCGAACGCTTCGGGCCGCTGCGGAAGAACGGCCAGGTCGTCGACATGTGGAACGCCGACGGCGGCACGGCGACCGAACAGGCCTACAAGAACGTCCCGTTCTATCTGACAGACGCGGGCTACGGGGTCTTCGTCGACCACCCGGGCAAGGTGTCCTTCGAGGTCGGCTCGGAGGCGGTGTCCCGGGTCCAGTTCAGCGTGGAGGGTCAGCAGCTGACGTACTACGTCGTCTACGGCCCGACCCCGAAGGAGATCCTGCGCAAGTACACGGCCCTCACCGGCCGCCCCGCCCTGCCGCCCGCCTGGTCCTTCGGCCTGTGGCTGTCCACGTCCTTCACCACCTCCTACGACGAGGGCACCGTCACCTCCTTCATCGACGGCATGAAGGAGCGCGAACTTCCCCTGTCCGTCTTCCACTTCGACTGCTTCTGGATGCGCGAGTTCAACTGGTGCGACTTCCGGTGGGATCCGCGCGTGTTCCCGGACCCCGAAGGCATGCTGTCCCGGCTCAAGGACAAGGGCCTGCACATCTGCGTCTGGATCAACCCGTACATCGCCCAGCGCTCGCCGCTCTTCGCCGAGGGCAAGGCCCTCGGCCATCTGCTGCGCCGCCCGGACGGCAGTGTGTGGCAGTGGGACCTGTGGCAGCCGGGCATGGCACTCGTCGACTTCACCAGCCCGGCCGCGCGCGACTGGTACGCCGCCAAACTGGAGGCGCTGCTGGCGCAGGGCGTGGACTGCTTCAAGACCGACTTCGGCGAGCGCATCCCGGTGGACGTGGCGTACGCGGACGGCTCGGACCCCGAGCGGATGCACAACTACTACACGTACCTGTACAACCGCACCGTCTTCGACGTGCTGCGCAAGCACCGCGGAGAGGGCGAGGCCGTCGTCTTCGCGCGCTCGGCCACGGCGGGCAGCCAGCACTTCCCCGTCCACTGGGGTGGCGACTGCGAGGCCACGTACGAGTCGATGGCCGAGTCGCTGCGCGGCGGGCTCAGTCTCGGCATGTCCGGCTTCGGGTTCTGGAGCCATGACATCGGCGGCTTCGAGGGCACGCCCAGCGCGGCGCTGTTCAAACGGTGGCTCGCCTTCGGGCTGATGTCCTCGCACAGCCGGCTGCACGGCTCCTCGTCCTACCGGGTGCCCTGGCTCTTCGACGAGGAGGCCGTCGACGTCCTGCGCCTGTTCACCCGGCTGAAGCTGCGCCTGATGCCGTATCTGTACGAGACCGCGCGCACCGCCCACACCGACGGCGTGCCGATGATGCGGTCGATGGTGCTGGAGTTCCCGGACGACCCCGGGTGCGCACATCTGGAGCGGCAGTACATGCTCGGTTCCGACCTGCTGGTCGCGCCGGTCTTCAGCGACGAGGGGGACGTCTCGTACTACGTGCCCGAGGGCGAGTGGACCCATCTGCTCGACGGGCGGACGGTCACCGGGCCGCGCTGGGTCCGCGAGCGGCACGGTTTCTCCAGCATGCCGCTGCTGGTGAGGCCCGGTGCGGTGATCCCGATGGGCGCGGTGGACGACCGGCCCGACTACCCCTACGCGGACGGGGTCACCCTGCATGCCTACGGCCTCGGGCGCGGGGCACGGGTGACGGTGCCGGTCGGGGACGTGACCTTCACCGTCGTCCGGGAGGGGGACACACTGCGGGCCTCCAGCAGTGATCCTGCGGCCCCCTGGGCGCTGGCCTGCGGGGACCGTGTCGTACGGGCGGCCGCGGGCACCGGGTTCCTCTCCCTGGAACTGGGCTGACCATGGTGAAGATCACGGATGTGGCGCGGCACGCGGGTGTGTCGCCCAGCACCGTCTCGTACGCGCTGAGCGGCAAGCGCCCCATCTCGCAGATGACCCGGCAGCGCATCGAGTCGTCCATCCGCGAATTGGGCTACCGCCCGCACGCCGGCGCGCGGGCGCTGGCCAGCAGCAGGTCGAACGTTCTCGCGCTGGTCGTCCCCCTGCGGGCCGGCATCCATGTCCCGGTGGTGATGCAGTTCGCGGTGTCGGTGGTGACCACCGCACGCGGCCACGACCACGACGTGCTGCTGCTCACCCAGGAGGAGGGCGAGGAGGGGCTCCGGCGCGTCGCGGACACGGCGCTGGTGGACGCCCTGATCGTCATGGACGTCCAGCTGCGCGACCCCCGGCTGCCGTTGCTGCGGTCACTCGACCGGCCCTCGGTGATGATCGGGTTCCCGCAGGAGCCCGACGGTCTCACCTGCATCGACCTCGACTTCAGGGCGGCGGGCGAGCTGTGCGTGGAGCGGCTCGCCCGGCTCGGCCACCAGGTCGTGGCGCTGGTCGGCTCACCGCCCGAGGTCTATGTGCGGGAGACCGCGTTCGCCCAGCGGGTGGTGCAGGGGTTCACGGCATCCGCCGACCGCAACGGGATGTCGTCCTGTGTCCGTCCGTGCGAGGCGGCGCCGGGTGCCGCCCGCCGGGTCGCCGAACGGCTGCTGAGCGAACAGCCCGCGCTGACCGGGGTCGTCGTCCACAACGAGGCGGTCCTGGAGCCGCTGATCGAGGCCTTCGAACAGCTGGGACTGCGTGTCCCAGGCGATCTGTCGATCATCGCGATCTGTCCCGACGAGCTGGCCGAGTCCCTGCGCGTCCCGGTCACCTCGGTCGCCCTGCCGTCCGCCGAGCTGGGCGCACGGGCCGTGGAACTGCTGACGAAGAAGCTGGACGGCGCGGCCGTCTCCGAGGCGACGCTCCTGCCGCCGCGCCTGACGGACCGCGCCAGCACCGCACCACGCAACGCGTCCTGAGACCCCTCACCTGCACGGCCCTACTCGAAGGAGCCCTGAGATGAAAGGCACCGAAGGAAGACGCAGAACCACCCTCGTCGTGACGCTCGCCCTGATCGCGGGGCTCGGCGCCACCGCACCCACGCACGCCGACGGCCCTGCCTATCCCTTCCGCGACCCGCGCCTGCCCGTCGACCGGCGCGTCGAGGACCTGCTCTCCCGCCTCACCCCGGACGAGAAGATCTCCCTGCTCCACCAGTACGAGCCGGCCGTCCCACGGCTCGGCATCCAGGCGTTCCGCACCGGCACCGAAGCCCTGCACGGCGTGGCGTGGCTCGGCAGGACGACCGTGTTCCCACAGGCGATCGGGCTGGCCTCCACCTGGGATCCGGCGCTGATCCGTCAGGTCGGCTCGGCGGTCGGCGACGAGGCGCGCGGCTTCCAGCAGGAGCGCCCGGCCGGCTGGGGCCTCAACCTGTGGGCGCCGGTGGTGAACCTGTTGCGCGACCCCCGCTGGGGCCGCAACGAGGAGGGCTACTCCGAGGACCCCTACCTCACCGGGTCCCTCTCCACCGCATACGGCGCCGGCCTGACCGGCGGCGACCCGGACCACCTCAAGACGGCGCCCACGCTCAAGCACTTCCTCGCCGACAACAACGAGGTGCGGCGGGACACCACGTCCTCCGAACTGCGCCCGCGAGTGCTGAAGGAGTACGACGAGCAGGCCTTCAAGCCCGCGATCGAGGCGGACGCGGCGACCGGGGTGATGTCCTCGTACAACCTCGTCAACGGCCGGCCGAACACGGTGAACCCGGCCCTCGACGACACCGTGCGCAGCTGGACCACACGGGATCTGCTGAACGTGACGGACGCCTTCGCGCCGGGGAACCTGACCGGCAGCCAGAAGTACTACGGCACCCAGGCCGAGGCGGACGCGGCCGCGCTGAAGGCGGGCATCGACAGCTTCACGGACAACGACACGGACTCGGGACCGACCACGGCAGCGATCAAGTCGGCACTGTCCACAGGCCTGTTGAAGGAGAAGGACGTAGACGAGGCCGTCGGGCACATCCTGAACATCCGGGTCCGTCTCGGCGAGTTCGACCCGGGCGGCGGCCCGTACGGTGACATCGACGCGTCCGTCATCAACAGCACGGCCCACCGGACGCTGGCGCGCAGAGCGGCGACCGAGGCGACCGTGCTGCTGAGAAACGACGGGACGCTGCCGCTGCGGAAGTCCGGGAGCGCCGCGGTGGTCGGCCCGCTCTCCGACACCCTCTACACCGACTGGTATTCCGGCACCCTGCCGTACGCCGTGACTCCGAAGGACGGCGTCGCGGCCGAGCTCGGCGCTCCGGTGGCCGGCAGCGAGGGGGTGGACCGGATCGCGCTGAAGGACACCGCGACCGGCCGGTACGTGACGGCGGGGAACGGTGACGCCGGCGCGGCCCTGAAGGAGACGGCGGACTCCGGGGCCGGCACACAGTTCGACGTGTTCGACTGGGGCTCGGGGATCGTGACCCTGCGCTCGGCCGCGAACGGCAAGTACGTGGGCTACAACGGGTCGGGCTTCGTCAACGACCAGGCACAGCCGAACGGATGGTTCGTGCAGCAGCAGTTCGCGCTCGAGCGGCAGAGCGACGGCACGTACCTGCTGCGCTACGCGGGCTACGAGACCGGCGAGTCCTGGTGGACGAGCCCGGTCTACCTCGGCCCGGCCGGCGCCGACGGCACCCTCGGCCTGGTCGGCAAGGACAAGGCCGCGCACTACGCCAAGGACGTCGTGCGCGACGGCACCGCCGAGGCGGTGGCGGCGGTGAAGGGCAAGGACACGGCGGTCGTCGTGGTCGGCTCGATGCCCGCGATCAACGGGCGCGAGGCCCACGACCGGACCGACATGGCTCTTGCTCCGTCGCAGGAGGCCCTGGTCAGGGCGGTGCGCGCGGCCAACCCCCGGACGGTCGTGATCGTCGAGAACAGCTATCCCACCACTCTGGGCGCCCTGCAGAAGGAGGTGCCGGCCCTGCTGTGGACGTCCCACGCGGGTCAGGAGACGGGCCACGCCCTCGCCGATGTGCTGTACGGCGACGCAAACCCGGCGGGCAGGCTCACCCAGACCTGGTACCGCTCGGAGTCCGATCTGCCGTCGATCCTGGACTACGACATCATCAAGTCCGACCGCACGTACCAGTACTTCGAGGGGAAGCCGCTGTACCCCTTCGGGTACGGGCTGTCGTACACGTCCTTCCGCTACGGCGAGCTGAAGCGGGTCCCCGACGGCTACGAGGTGGCGGTGACGAACACGGGCCGGCGGACCGGCGACGAGGTGGTGCAGCTCTACCTCCACCAGCGCACCTCCCGCGACCAGCAGCCGCTGAAGCAGCTCAAGGCGTACTCGAGGGTGTCGCTGAAGCCGGGCGAGACGAAGACGGTCCGGCTGGCACTGCGCACCCCGGACCTCGCGCACTGGGACGTCACACGCTCGAAGTGGGTCGTCGAGACGGCGGCGTACGACGTGATGGTGGGCGCGTCGTCGGCGGACATCCGCGCACGGACGTCGCTGAAGGTGCGGGGGGAGACGATCCCGCCCCGTGACCTCTCCCGGACGACCCGGGCGGAGAACTTCGACGACTACCGGGGGATCAGCCTGGCGGACGAGTCGAAGGCGCGCGGAACGGCGGTGCGGGCGACGGCGGAGGGGTCGTGGCTGAAGTTCGCGGACACGCTCCTGGGGCCGGGCACGGACGGGTTCGCCGCGCGCGTCGCCGGTGCGGCGGGCACGGTGGAGGTCCGTCTCGGCTCCCCCACCGGCACACTCGCCGGCACGGCGCACTTCGAGGGCACGTCGTCGCCCTACGCCTACGAGACGGTGAAGGCGCCGCTGACGACCGCGGCGAAGGGGCGCCGGGACGTGTACCTCGTCCTGCACGGAGATCTTCGCCTGTCGACGTTCAGCCTGCGCTGAGGTCCACGTACCGGACCCGGCCGGGAGTGTGGGGTCGGGTCCGGCCTCGCACGGCCGGTCATCAACGCCGTCCGTGGAGCGGGGAGGCGCACCCCGCTCCACAGGCTCGTTCCACAGGCTGCTGCGACGACAAAGGCCCCGCTGTCCGGGAACAGCGAGGCCTTGCCCACATGGGGTAAGTGGAGATGGCGGGAATCGAACCCGCGTCCAACGGTGCGGAACCAGGGCTTCTCCGTGTGCAGTCCGCTTCGTTTTTCTCAGCCCCGGAGATCACGCGGACAAGTCTCCGACGGGCTCAGTCACTGTTTGGTTTCCCTCTTCACCCCGTGACCGGGATCAAGGTTTAGTCCCCTAGCTGATGCCAGGATCCGGGTCGGGAACAGCCCCGGGCTGACACTCCCTGTTTAGGAGGCTCGCTCTGCTGCCTTATCAGGCAGCGAGGGCGAAGGCCTGCTGGGAGGAATCGCGCTTGGTATTGGCGATTATTTTTTTCGGCCTGTGGTTTACGAGATCATGGCCGCTTCCTCGACACGCTTCCCCTGCTTCGACAACCGCTGTCGAAACCGATCATCCCCATGTTGATTTTTCAATCCTCGCACCGGTTGTGCGGTGCAGCCGCCATCGTACGTGATCGACGCACCCCGATGCCAGCGTATTCCCGGCGGCCACCCCGCCGTGACTACAGGTTCAACCGCGCGCGGGACCCGGTCATTCCCCGGCTCAGGCCTGCTGCCGGCGCCGGACCGCCGAGATCGCCCGATCCGTCTCGCGGCGGTCCTGCTTCTCGCGCAGCGTCTGCCGCTTGTCGTACTCCTTCTTGCCCTTCGCCAGCGCGATCTCGATCTTGGCGCGGCCGTCCTTGAAGTACAGGGCGAGGGGCACGATCGTGTGACCCGTCTCCTGCGACTTCGACTCCAGCTTGTCGATCTCGTCGCGGTGCAGCAGCAGCTTGCGCCTGCGGCGGGCACTGTGGTTGGTCCAGGTGCCCTGGCTGTACTCCGGCACATGCACGTTGTGCAGCCACGCCTCGTGCCCGTCCAGCTGCACGAAGCCGTCCACCAGCGAGGCCCGCCCCTGGCGCAGCGACTTCACCTCGGTGCCCATGAGGACGAGACCGGCCTCGTAGGTGTCGAGGATGTGGTAGTCGTGCCGCGCCTTCTTGTTCTGCGCGATCAGCTTGCGCCCTTTTTCCTTAGCCATAGTGCCCACCATTTTCGCACTACGGGGGGCCGTGGAGGAAAGTGCATTACCGGGAGCGCCGGGCTCGCTACGAAGGGTCTCCCAGACCGCTGAGCACCGTCTCGGCCCGCTTGAGCACCTCGCGGTCGGTCACGAGATCGGGAGTGATGCCGTGGCCGTCGACGCCGCGACCGGAAGGGGTGCGGTAGTGCCCGACGGTCAGCTCCGCGACGGAGCCGTCGGGGAGGCGGCTCGGCATCTGGACCGAGCCCTTGCCGAAGGTGCGGGTGCCCACGACGACGGCCCGGCCGCGGTCCTGGAGGGCACCGGTGAGCAGTTCCGCCGCGCTCATCGTGCCGCCGTCGACGAGCGCGACCAGAGGTCTGGTGGTGTCAGCGCCGGGGTCGGCGTGCAGGGCGCGCTGGTCGCCGTTCACGTCGTACGTCGCGACGAGGCCCCCGTCGAGGAAGGCCGAAGCTGCGGTGACCGCCTCGGTGACCAGGCCACCGGAGTTGCCGCGCAGGTCCAGGACGATCCCGGCGCCCTTGGGCGCCTCGGCGACGGTTCTGCGGACGAGGTCGCCCGACCCCTTGGTGAAGGCGGCGATCCTGATCACGACGACCCGGTCGGTGAGCCGGCTCACCGACACCGAGTCCGTGGACAGCCGGGCCCGGCGCAGTTCCCGGTCCCAGCGGTGCGCGCCACGCTGCAGGCCGAGCCGGACCCGGGTACCGGCCTGTGCCTCGTCGGCGTCGCCGCGCAGGAGGGCGACCACCTCGGTCACGGGCCTGCCGTCGACGCCCTTGCCGTCGACACTGCGCAGCCGGTCACCCGTGCGGATACCGGCGACTGCCGCGGGCGAGCCGGGCTGGACCCGGGTCACTTCGATCCTGCCGTCCCGCTCGCGCCGTGCGGACAGCCCGACGCCCGTGTACTGGCCGTCGAGGGCTTCTTCGAACTCCTGGTACTCGCCCTGGGAGTAGACGGCGCTCCAGCGGTCGCCGCTGCGGCTCACGGCCCGTTCGGCCGCCTCCATGGGGGACTTGCCGTCCGCCATCGCCCTGGCCGCCGCCTCCGTCACGGTGTCGTCCTCGGCGGTCAGTGTGTCGGACCCGGCGGCGGCGGACTTGCCGGCGGACTCGTCGAACGAGCCGGTCGCCGCGCCCGCCACGAGGACGCTCGCGAAGACCAACGTCAGCGCCGCCCCGCGGCGGATGCGGCGGGGCTGACAGAACGGGTCACGGCCTGACATGCGGGTGAGTCTAGGACAACCCGCGGGGCGGTACCGGCCGTTGCCCGTACCGCCCCGTTGTCGTGCGTCACACCTTCAGGTACTTGCGCAACGCGAAGAATGCGGCCAGCGCCGGCATCAACAGGCTCGTGGCAAGTATCAGCGGCAGCTTGGTCAACACGGCGTCCCAGCCGATGAAGTTGATCAGATTCAGCTTGTGGGACAGATCCAGACCGTGGTCGATGATGAAGTACCGGGCGACCACGAGGAATCCACAGGCGACCGTGCCTCCGATGAGCCCGGCGACCGCGGCCTCCATGATGAACGGCGCCTGGATGTAGAAGCCGGATGCGCCGACCAGGCGCATGATGCCGGTTTCCCGGCGACGGCTGAACGCGGAGACACGCACCGTGTTGACGATCAGCATCAGCGCGACCACCAGCATCATCGCCATGACCGCGCGTGCGGCCCAGTTCATGCCGTTGAGCAACCCGAAGAGGTTGTCGAGGATGCCCTTCTGGTCCTGCACCGACTGCACGCCGTCGCGGCCGTTGAAGGCGCTCGCGATGACCTGGTACTGCTCCGGGTTCTTCAGCTTGATGCGGTACGACTCCTGCATCTGGTCCGGGGTCAGCGAACTGGCCAGCGGCGAGTCGCCGAACTGCTCCTTGTAGTGCTTGTAGGCCTCGTCCTGCGACTCGTAGGTGACCTTCTGGACGACGGTGGTCATCTTGTCCAGGTCGCCGATGATCTGCTTCTTCTGCTCCTCGGTGACCGCACCCTTGGAGCAGTTGGGGTCGGACTCCGCGTCGCTCTTGTTGCAGAGGAAGACGGAGACGTTGACCTTGTCGTACCAGTAGCCCTTCATCTGGTTTACCTGGTCGCTCATCAGGAGTGAGCCACCGAAGAGGGCCAGGGAGAGGGCGACCGAGACGATCACCGCGAAGGTCATCGTCAGATTGCGGCGGAGACCGACACCGATCTCCGACAGAACGAACTGGGCGCGCATGGCGTCTGCTCAAGCCTTTCCGTGGATCTCAGTGCTGATAGCCGTAGACGCCGCGCGCCTGGTCGCGGACGAGGCGGCCCTTCTCCAGCTCGATGACGCGCTTGCGCATCTGGTCCACGATGTTCTGGTCGTGGGTCGCCATCACCACGGTCGTGCCCGTCCGGTTGATCCGGTCGAGCAGTTTCATGATGCCGACGGAGGTCTGCGGGTCGAGGTTGCCGGTGGGCTCGTCGGCGATCAGCAGCTTGGGGCGGTTGACGAAGGCCCTGGCGATCGCCACACGCTGCTGCTCACCACCCGAGAGCTCACCGGGCATGCGCTCCTCCTTGCCGCCGAGCCCGACGAGATCGAGCACCTGGGGCACCGACTTGCGGATCTCACCGCGCGACTTGCCGATGACCTCCTGGGCGAAGGCCACGTTCTCGGCGACCGTCTTGTTCGGCAGAAGGCGGAAGTCCTGGAACACGGTCCCCAGCTGCCGGCGCATCTGGGGCACCTTCCAGTTGGAAAGGCGGGCGAGATCCTTGCCCAGCACATGCACCTGCCCGGTGCTGCACCGCTCCTCGCGGAGGATGAGCCGCAGGAAAGTGGACTTTCCGGAGCCGGAGGATCCCACGAGGAACACGAACTCGCCCTTCTCGACCTCCAGGGACACATCCCGGAGGGCGGGGCGGTTCTGCTTGGGGTAGACCTTGGACACGTTGTCGAATCGGATCACGGATGCACCACTGGCCGTTGGGGTAGGTGACCGTGACCATACGCGAAGCAGGTGTGCAAGCGCAGTCGCCGGTCTGGGTTGCACGAGAGTCGCACCTTTTGTCCCTCACCGGCGCGAGGAGCGCCGTGGAAGGAGTGCGGCGGAGCGCGCGAGCGGCCCATGGACCGCCGATGACCGCAAAGGGGACGGAACCGCCCCTGGGGGAGCGCTTCCGGGCCCAGTCCATCAGGGTCCCGCGCCGAAATTCACGGAACCTGGCACAGTGGAGTGGGAACGGTTGCGTTCCCGGAAACGTTGTGTACGTGAAAGCGGCACAAGGAGGGCGAGGCGCATGACGTACGACCGATTGGTGTGCGCGAACTGTGCGGCGCCCGTCAGTGAGGGTCGCTGCCCCGTATGCCGTGCCAGCCGACAGCGGCTCCAGCAGGAAAACCCCTGGTCGGGGCTGAACCCTACGGCACTGATCGTACTTGTCGCCGTACTGATCGCGGCGGTGGCGCTGCTGGCGCACCAGACGGTGTAGCCCGGCGGGGCGCCGCAGAGCGCACTCTGGAACGTACGGGAAGGGCCCGGGGCGGCAGAACGCCCCGGGCCCTTCGTACGCGCTTCTCACGCCCGCGGACGGGCTTGTGCGCCCGTCGATCAGGCGACGGTCCCGCCACGGCCGCTCACGAGGCGCGGCAGCACACGGAAACCGATGCCTCCGACGATCATCGTGGCGGCACCGACCAGCAGGATCGCGGTCTCGCCGGCACCGGTGTCGGCCAGTTCCTTGCCCTCGCCCTTGTCGGCCGGGGTGGAGGACCCGGTGTCGGTCAGGGCGGAGGACCCCTGGTCCTGCGGGACGGCGTTGTTGCCGTCGGGGCTCGTCTGGTCGCCGCCGGTGCTGCTGCCGCCGGAGTTGCCGGAACCGCCGGTGCTGCTACTGCCACCGGAGTTCCCGGAGCCGCCGTTGCCGTTGCCGCCGGAGTTCCCGGAACCACCGTTGCCGTTGCCGCCGGAGTTCCCGGAACCACCGTTGCCGTTGCCGCCGCCGTTGCCGGAACCGCCCTCGGTGGTGCCGGTGGACGTGCCCGCCGAGGTACCCGTGGAGGTGCCCTCGGACGTACCCGTGGACGTGCCCTCCGACGTACCCGTGGAGGTGCCCTCGGACGTACCCGTGGACGTGCCCGTCGAGGTGCCCTCCGACGTACCGGTCGAGGTGCCCTCCGACGTACCGGTCGAGGTGCCCTCCGACGTACCGGTCGAGGTGCCCTCGGACGTACCCGTGGACGTGCCCTCCGACGTACCGGTGGACGTGCCCACGGAGGTGCCCTCCGACGTACCCGTGGAGGTGCCCTCGGACGTACCCGTGGACGTGCCGACGCTCGTGCCGCCGTCGGTGTCCCCGTCGCCCGTGCTCACTTCCACGGCAAGCGGGCCCGCCTCGATGCGCGCGTCCAGGGCGGAGGCCGCACCCGCAGCGGTCAGCGAGGCGCCCGCGGCTATCACCGCACCGGCGGCTATCCGCGCCACGCGGATCCGCGTCTTCTTGGTCATCTTCCTGTTACCCCCTGTAGCTGATCGTCATCGGAGCAGCGCACGGGGGCCACGACGTCGGGGACGGCGGTACTGGAACCCCCCGGTTCTCAAACGCCCCAGTGATGCGCATGCCGCGCTTCACCCTTCCGAGTTTTCACAGCAACGTCAAGGTCGTTGCGTGCGCGATGTCCCATTGCTGATCGTTTGACGGAGACGCCGCCCTGTGAGTGTGATGCAAAACCCGGACATCGGGTCACGGAAATGGCAACTGCCCCCGCGCGGGGGGCAGTTACCTTTGGACAGAAGGCCGCTTTTCGGCCGCGGCGACGACGTCCGTCGTCCGGTCTACTTCTCCTGCTGCTTGCGCCAGCGAATCCCGGCTTCGATGAACCCGTCGATCTCGCCGTTGAACACGGCCTCGGGGTTGCCGACTTCGTGCTCGGTCCGCAGGTCCTTGACCATCTGGTACGGGTGCAGGACGTACGAACGCATCTGGTTGCCCCAGGAGTTGCCGCCGTCACCCTTGAGGGCGTCCATCTTGGCCTGCTCCTCCTGACGGCGCCGCTCGAGGAGCTTGGCCTGCAGGACGTTCATCGCGCTGGCCCTGTTCTGGATCTGGGAGCGCTCGTTCTGGCAGGTGACGACGATGCCGGTGGGGAGGTGCGTGATCCGCACGGCGGAGTCGGTCGTGTTGACGCCCTGGCCGCCCGGACCGGAGGACCGGAACACATCGACGCGGAGGTCGGAGTCGTCGATCTCGACGTGGTCGGACTGCTCGACGACGGGAAGGATCTCCACGCCCGCGAAGGAGGTCTGACGCCGCCCCTGGTTGTCGTAGGGGGAGATGCGGACCAGCCGGTGCGTGCCCTGCTCGACGGAGAGGGTGCCGTAGGCGTACGGCGCCTGGACGGCGAAGGTCGTGGACTTGATCCCGGCCTCTTCCGCGTACGACGTGTCGTAGACCTCGGTCTTGTAGCCGTGCTGCTCGGCCCAGCGCAGGTACATGCGCTGGAGCTTCTCGGCGAAGTCGGCGGCGTCGACGCCACCGGCCTCGGCGCGGATGTTCACGAGCGCCTCACGGGCGTCGTACTCGCCGCTGAGAAGCGTCCGGACCTCCATCTCGTCCAGTGCCTTCCGCACCGCGGTGAGCTCGGACTCGGCCTCGACGCGGGTGTCCGGGTCGTCCTCGGCCTCGGCGAGCTCGAAGAGCACCCCGAGGTCGTCGATCCGGCCGCGCAGGGCCTCGGCCTTCCTCACCTCGGACTGGAGGTGGGAGAGCTTGCTGGTGATCTTCTGCGCCTCGTCCGGGTCGTCCCACAGGGACGGCGCGGCTGCCTGCTCCTCGAGCACGGCGATGTCTGCCCTCAGCCTGTCGAGGTCCAGAACGGCCTCGATCGACTCCATGGTCGAGGAGAGGGACTTGAGCTCTTCGGATACATCGACGACTGCCACGCATCCAGCGTAACGGCTCCGCCAGGCGGTGAACGCCGGGTGACCGCCGGTTACGGAAAGGCCGGGCGCCGGGGCCGGTGCGGGACCCGCGCCGCCCCCGCACCGGCCGGAAGCAGTGGGGCGGGACGTCGGCGGTCACGCGGGCGCCCGCCGTCAGGGGGACGCCGGAGCCGAGTTCGGGGTCGCCGGGGGCTGCCCGTCGTCGGCGTCGGACGTCGCGAGCCACGCCCCCACCCCGACCGCCGCCAGCAGGGCCGCCGTCACCGCGCCCAGGACGAGCCGGCGCCTGCGGGTCTGCGCGCGATGGCGGGCCGATCCCGGGCGCGGGGCGCCCGCGGCCCGGGGCGCGCGGGCCGTGCCCCGGGCGCCGCCGGCCAGCTCGTCCGGCGCCGGCACCCGCATCGAGGTGTGGGTGTCCCGGTTGGAGTCCGGCTTCGCGCCCGGCACCAGAGGGACGGACCCGCGGCGCTCCCGGGCCGTGGCCCGCTCGCCCGGCACCACCGCCTCGTACGGCGGCTCCTCGGCCGGCTCCGCATCGGGTTCGTCCACGTCCAGCGGCGGCATCCCGGTCAGCATCGGCACCTGCTCCCGCAGCCGCGCCGCGAGCTCCGACGCCCGCAGCCGCGAGGCGGGGGCCTTCGCGAGGCACTGCACGATCAGCTGCCACAGCTCGTCCGGGATGCCGGGCAGGGGCACGACGGTCTCGGTGACATGGCGGCGCAGCACCGCGCCCGGGTGCCCGCCGCCGAAGGGCGTGAAGCCGGCCAGGAGCTCGTACAGGACCGTCGCCAGCGCGTAGATGTCCACCGCGGCCGTGGGCGGCAGCCCCTCCACCAGTTCCGGCGCGAGGTAGTCCGGAGTGCCGATGATCTTCGTGGCCCGGGTGCGGCGCGGTGAGTCGATCAGCTTGGCGACACCGAAGTCGGTCAGCAGCGCGGGGTGGGCGCCGCCCGGGCCGAGCGGCCCCTGCATGTCCAGCAGCACGTTCTCCGGCTTCACGTCCCGGTGCACGACCCCGGCCGCATGCGCCGCCGCCAGCCCGTCCGCCACGTCCGCGACGATCGCCACCGCGGCCTCGGGCGCCAGGCGGCGCTCGCGGTCCAGGCGGGTCCGCAGATCGGTGCCCCGGACCAGGTCCATGACCAGCGCCAGGTCGTTGCCGTCGACCACCAGGTCCCGCACGGCGACGACGTTCGGGTGGTCGAGCCCCAGCAGCGCCGTGCGCTCCTGGACGAAGCGGCCCACGAGCTCCTGGTCGGACGCGAGGTCCTCCCGGAGCAGCTTGATGGCGACGGGCCCTTCCGGCCCCTCGCCCAGCCACACCGTGCCGGCGCTCCCCCGCCCAAGGATCTGGTTCGCGGTGTACCGGCTGCCGATCTTCCGTGCCAAGACTGCTCCTACTGGGACGCGTGTTGCCGACGCTGCGCCGTTCCGGGTCGGTGATGCCGCGGCGGATGCCGCGGATCCCCGGACCCGGTCGACAAAACTACGCGTCCGGGGCCGCAACCTTCACCGCCAAGGCGGAAATCACCCGTCAGGTGTCGACAAATCCCCAAGCTCGAAGGGTTCTTGGGCTCTCCGACCCCCTCGTTCAGGACGTGCCGCCGCCCAGTTTCCCGATCCAGCCGGTCACGTCGGAGAACCACTGGCTCAGCTGCGCCCAGTACGACTTCGACGTACCGATCCACTCCTGGAGCGGGCTGAACTCCCAGACCAGCCACCCGGCCACGAACAGGATGACGATCGTGAACAGGCACCCCTTCAGGCAGCCGAGTCCCGGGATCTTCATCGGGTTGGCGCTGCGCTGCCGCGGCTCGCGCGCCGGGCGCGGGGCGGGCTGCCGGGGCTGCTGCGGCGCGGGCGCGTACCGCTGCGGCTGCTGCTGGGGCGCGTACTGCTGACGCTGGGGCGCGTACTGCTGGGGCTGCTGCTGCGGGTAGCCCTGCTGCTGCGGATGCCCGTACCCGGGCCCGGACTGCCGCTGCCCCTGCTGAGGCCGGGCGACCTGCCGCTGCGGCCGGCGGCGCAGCGGGTCCTGGTCGGGGTCGAGGTACGCCTGGACCTGCGTCTGCTCGTTGCGGTCGCGGGCCGCGCGCAGCTGCGTCTGCCAGGGGTGCGGCTGCTCCTCCTGCCGGGGCTGACCGCCCGGCTGGTGCTGCGGCACCGGCGGCATCACGGTGGTGGGGTCCGCCGCGCCGGTGCTCGGCAGCACGGTGGTGGGGTCCCCGGCGCCCGGGGTGTTCGGCAGGACGCTGGTCGCCGCGTTCGGGTCGTATCCGGCGGCGTTGTGCGGCAGCACCTGGGTGGGGTCGGCGGAGCCCGGGACGCTCGCCGGATCGGGGTCCGGGGCGAGCAGCGCGCCCACCCCCTCCGCGGCGGCGATCTGCGCGGAGTTCGCGTGCACGCCGACCCCTTCGGCGACGACCCGCAGTGCCCGCGCCAGGTTCTCGGCGCTGGGCCGCTCGTCCGGGTTCTTGCGCAGGCAGCGCTCCATGACCGTCCACAGCGGGTCGGGCACCGTCGAGGGGCGGCGCGGTTCGGCGCTCAGGTGCTGGTGGAGCACCTCAAGGGCCGACCCTCCACCGAACGGAGGACGCCCGGTGACCAGCTCGTACATCAGGATGCCGGCACCGTAGATGTCGACGGCGGAGGTCTGCGGGCGGCCCTCGGCCGACTCGGGTGCGACGTATGCGGGCGTGCCCACGAACTCGTGCGTGCGGGTGAGGCCCGGGGAGTCCGCCAGCCGGGCGATCCCGAAGTCGGTCAGCATCGGGTGCATCCGGCCGCTGTCCTGCCGCAGCAGGACGTTCGCCGGCTTGAGGTCGCGGTGCACTACGCCGTCCGCGTGACTCGCGGCCAGCGCGTCGGCGATCTGCGCGGTGAGCAGGGACGCGGCGACGGGGCTGAAGGGCCCGTTGTCACGGAGGTAGCGGTGCAGGTCGGGGCCGTCGACGAGGTCCATGACCAGGGCCAGCAGATCGCCCTCGACCACCAGGTCCCGCACGCGCACGATGTTCGGGTGGGTCAGCCGGAGCAGGACGGACCGCTCCCGCAGGAACCGCATCACGACGTCGGGGTCGCTCGCCAGCTCCTCCTTGAGGACCTTGATCGCCACGGTCTCGCCGGGCTGCCCCGCGACGGCCGCCTCGGCACCCGCGGTCTCCCGCTGGCGGGCTCGCCAGACGGTGCCCGTGGCGCCGCGTCCGAGCGGCTCCTCGAGCAGGTACTTGCTGCCTACCGGCCGCACGTCATGCGCTCCCTGCTGCTTGCTTGTCCGGACCGTCCACCCGTTCTAAGGGTGGTCCGACCCACTGTAGTGCCGCAGATCCTGGCACCGGGATGTCGACGGCTGTGCGTCCGCCGCCTTTCACAGCCATGGACGTCTGCGGACACTCCGCCGTTCCCCGGTTCACGTACCCGGGTCCCACGGGTCCCCGCGTCCCTTCCCGACCGCTCCATGGAACGTACGTACGCGAGGCACGTGAATGTTCGATATTCGGTCGTCGACGGAAAGACGCTCGCTGCGGCGCACATGGTTGCCAGGACCGGACGTGACCGATCTCAAGCGGACAGGGGCCGTGCACTGGTCAGGCACTTTTGCGGGCAGAGCCGACCAATCAAGATCACTTGACGGCGGGCGGCGGGCGCACTGTCGGTGGCAGGTGCGAGGATGCAACCCGTACTGGCCGATGTGCTCGTGCGCGGTGGGGGGAAGGTCGCGGTCGGGACCGTGACGCGGCTCCCTTTTCCGGCCTCGGGCGCCCGTGCAGAAGGGACCGCTGACGGCGATGCAGATCCGGCTGACCGTCGTAGACCCGCTGGGACCGCCCCCGGAGTCCCGGGCACGCGCCGCGCGCTGCGATGTGCTGGTCACCGCTCCCGCCGGGACGGCGCTGGCCGCGGTCGCGTCTGGCCTGGCCGCGGCGGCCGGCTCGGGCGAGGGTCCCTCGGTGCTGTACGCGGGCGCGGAGCGGCTGGACGCGCAGCGCTGCACCCTGGGTGAACCGCCACTGCTGGACGGCGCGGTACTGACCCTCGGCGCCCCCGCGGATCCGGGCCCCGAGCCCGACGCGGACGCGCCCCAGTTGCACGTGGTCGCGGGCCCGGACGCGGGCGGCGTCCATCTGCTGCACGGCGGTGCCATCCGCATCGGCCGCTCCGCCGACGCGGACGTCCCGCTGGACGACCCGGACGTCTCCCGGCTGCACTGCGCGATCACGGTCACCGACGACGGCAGCGTCTCGGTCACCGACCTGAACTCCACGAACGGCACCGTGCTCGACGGCAGCCCGGTGGCCGACCGCCCGGTGCGCTTCGCCCCGGGCGCCCTGCTCCGTATCGGCGAATCGGCCCTGCGGCTGACCCTGCCGGGCCGGGTGCGCCCCGTGGGCACGGCACCGGACGGAGAGGGCCGGGTACGCGTCCTCGGCGAGACGGACACCGAGAGCCCGGCGCCGGCCGCGCGGCCGGCATCCGTGCCCCCCGCACACCAGGGGAACGCCACGGCGGCTGGTTCCGGCACCGCCGACCTCACCGGAACGGGCGGCGGTCCCGCCGGCGCCCGGCGCACCGGTCCCGCCGGCGGCCTCGCGGGCGACACGCATCACGGGTTCGGTGTCACGGCCTGGGGCGCCGCGGACGCGGCCGGCTCGGGCGCCCAGGAGCACGGGGCCGTGGAGCCGCCCTCCCCCGCGTTCACGGACCCGCTCCAGCCCCGGCACCCGCGGAACGCGGACGGCACCCCGACGGCTCCGGTCGTTCCGGGGCAGGGCGGAGCCCCCTCGATCGAGAGCCGGGACCTGGCTGGCGAGAGCACACGCAAGGGCACCCCACCGCGCGGCACGGACGTGCCCGCGGGGCTGCGCAGGCGCGGCTTCACCGCGTGGGCGCGCAGGCTGACCGGCGGCCGCGGAGACCAGAGCGGCATCGGAGCAAGGGCGTACGACGCGGACGCGGGTGCGCCGGCGCCCGCGTTCCTGGCGGCCGCCGCCCCGGAGAAGTGGCCCGACCCGGCATCGCTGCTGCTGGCCGTCCTCGGCCCGGGTCCGCGGTTGTGGGAGCGCGGACCAGGGCATCCGGAGACGCTCACCGTGCGGCTGGGCACGGCCGACCGGGCGGCCCCGGACGGTTCGGGACTGCTGCCCGCCGTCCCCGTGACCGCCGGACTGCGCGAGGTGGGCTCGCTCGGCCTCGCGGGGCCCCGGGAGCGGCTGTCCGGGCTGGCCCGTGTGGTGATCGCGCAGCTCGCCGCGCTGCACTCCCCCGACACGCTGGAGCTGGTCCTGATCAGCGCGGACCGCTCCCGTCCGCTGGAGGAGCGCACCGCCGACTGGTCCTGGCTCGGCTGGCTGCCCCATCTGCGCCCGGCCCATGGGCAGGACTGCAGGCTCCTGCTGGCCTACGACCGCGAACAGGCGGCGGCACGCACGGACGAGCTGCTGCGCCGCCTCGAGGACCACCTCACCGACCAGGACGGGCTCACGGGTCCCCCGCACGGAACCGCCCCGGACGGTCCGGCCGGCGAGCCCCGGGGCCTCCCTCCGCACCCCGCCGATCCGGTCGGTCCCCAGGACGCCTCACCGCGCGGTGCCGCCCGTCGCCCCTCCTGGGCGCGGGAGGACGGCCCCGCGGGCGGCGCGTTCCCCGGGCCGTACACCGTGGTGATCGTCGACGGGGACCCCGGCGGTGCCGCCGTGCGCGAGGCCGTGGCGCGGCTGGCGCAGCAGGGCGCGCGGGCCGGGATCCATGTGGTCTGCCTGGCCGAGGCGCCTCCTGCCTCGCCCGCCTCGCCGATGACGGCGACCTTCGAGGCGGCGTGCGCCGTCTCGCCCGCGTTCCGCGAGTGCGGGGCCGTGGCACTGCTGAGCGGCGACGTGGCCACGGCACTGCGCCTGCTGCGGGTCGCGCCGGGTGAGGGCGCGAACGCCGCGCTCGGACTCCGCGCCCCCGTGGGTCACGGCACGGTCGCCGCGGTCGACGCGGTGTCCCCGGCGTGGGCCGAGCGGTTCGCGCGGGCCCTCGCCCCGCTGCGTACCGACGGCGGCGGTGACCGGCACACGCGCGTCTCGGCGCCGCTGCCCCAGGCGGCGCGGCTGCTGGACGAGTTGGGCCTGGCCAGGGCCACCCCGGCGTCGCTGATGGCGCGTTGGGCGGATGCGATGGACGACACCCAGGCGCCGGGCGGACGTGTCTGGGCCGTGCTCGGCGCCGGGCCGCGCGGCCCGGTGTGTCTGGACCTGGCGGCGGAGGGGCCGCATCTGCTGCTGGAGGGACCGCCCGGCAGCGGCCGTACGGAACTGCTGCGCTCGATCGCCGCGTCGCTCGCGTCGGCCGAGCGGCCGGACCGGCTCGGGATCGTGCTGGTCGACGGCCGTGACTGCGGGACCAACGGCAACGCCGGCGGAGACGGCCTGCAGGCCTGCCTGGACCTGCCGCACGTCACGACGCACCTTGCGGCCAACGACCCGGTGCGCATGCGGGACTTCGCCCAGTCGCTGACCGCCGAGCTGAAGCGGCGGGCCGAACTGCTGGGACGGCTCGGCTTCGCCGAGTGGCACGCGCGCCAAGGGGTGTCGGGCCGCATCGGGCCGCAGCGGACGGGGAGTTCGGACTCCGGCGACCTGGACACGCCGCCGAGCACCACGCTGAGGCTGCGCCCCGCGGCGACCCGGCAGCGGACGGAGCAGGTGCCGCCGCCGGCGCGGCTGGTCGTGCTGGTCGACGACCTCGACGCGCTGCTGTCACCGGCGCTCGGCTCGCCGGGACGCCCGGCGGCCGGATCGGTGGTGCGCGCCCTGGAGGCGGTGGCCCGTGAGGGCAATCGGCTGGGCGTGCATCTTGTCGCCGCCGCCGCCCCCGGTGGGCGGACGGCGCAATGGGAGCCGGCCCGGACGGCCGCACTGCGGATCGCGCTCGAGGAGGTCTCCCCGGGCACGGACGAACCGGCGCCCGGACGTGGGCGGCTGACAGGGGCGGACGGCAGGGTGACGCCCTTCCAGGGTGGGCGGATCACCGGCCGCATCCCCCGCACGGCGACGCTGCGGCCCACGGTCGTCCCACTGGAGTGGCAGCGCATGGGCGACCCGCCTGCCCGGCGTCCCGTCCGCGAACTGGGCAACGGCCCGACGGACCTGGCCCTGCTGGCGAGCGCGCTGGAGCGGGCCGCACGTTCGGTGTCGGCGATCGAGGTGCCTTCGCTGCTGTGACGCCGGGGGCCCGTGCCCGGCCTGTACCGAGTCGCACCGGGCCGCATCGTTGACGGTACGTCACGACGCGGTCACGATCGCGGGGTTGACAGTGCAGGCGCTCTTGCCGACCCGAAGGACCCCGCGTAGACCGGAGCGCACGGGACAGCACTCGAACGTTCGACGAGGAACGAAGAACGGGGCAGTGATGCACAGCACTCTTCGTATGCGCAAGTCGCCGAAACAGCCCACCCACTCGACCCGCAGAGCCGCGCTGACCGCGGCGGCCGCCTTCCTCGCCGGGGCACTCGCCCTCACCGGCTGCGGCGGCGGCAACGACAAGAGCAGCGACGACAAACCGAGCGCCGACGGCAAGGAGAGCGGTTCCACCGTCACGCTCCCCGAGCTGAAAGGCCAGAGCCTGGAGGTCGCCGCCGTCTGGACCGGTGGCGAGCAGAAGAACTTCAAACAGGTCCTCGCGGAGTTCGGGAAGCGCACGGGCGCCAAGGTCACCTTCGTGCCCGCCCAGGACCCGATCATCAACTTCCTCGGTTCGAAGATCGCCGGCGGACAGCCGCCGGACGTCGCGCTGCTCCCCCAGCCCGGCGCCATCAAGCAGGCCGTCGACAAGAAGTGGGCGAAGCCGCTCGGCCCCGAGGCCCAGGCCGAGCTGAGCAAGAACTACTCCCAGGGCTGGCAGGACCTCGGCAAGGTCGGCGGCAAGCAGTACGCCGCCTACTACAAGGCCGCCAACAAGTCCTTGATCTGGTACAACGCGAAGGTCTTCGAGAACGCGGGAGCACAGGAGCCCAAGCGCTGGGAGGAGCTGATGACGGCGGCCCAGGCCGTCTACGACTCCGGGGTCACCCCGTTCTCCGTCGGCGGCGCCGACGGCTGGACCCTCACCGACTGGTTCGAGAACGTCTACCTCTCACAGGCGGGACCGGACAAGTACGACCAGCTCGCCCAGCACACGATCAAGTGGACCGACCCGTCCGTGAAGGAAGCGCTGACCACGCTCGCCCAGATCTGGGGCAGGAAGGACTTCGTCGCGGGCGGCGCGAACGGCGCGCTGCAGACGGAGTTCCCCGCATCCGTCACCCAGGCCTTCACCGGGGGCGACCAGCCCAAGGCCGGCATGGTCTTCGAGGGCGACTTCGCGCAGGTCAACATCGCGGAGACCAAGGCGAAGATCGGCACGGACGCGAAGGTGTTCCCCTTCCCGGCAGTGGGCGGCCAGGCACCCGTGGTCTCCGGCGGCGACGCGGCCGTCGTCCTCAAGGACTCCGAGGCGGCCCAGGCACTGGTCACCTTCCTGGCCTCGCCGGACGCCGCGACGATCCAGGCGAAGCTCGGCGGCTACCTCTCGCCGAACAAGTCGGTCGCACTGTCCGCCTACCCCAACGACGTGCAGCGGAAGATGGCCGAGGCACTCGTCTCGGCCGGCGACAACTTCCGTTTCGACATGTCCGATCAGGCCCCGCAGGCCTTCGGCGGCACGCCCGGCAAGGGTGAGTGGAAGGACCTCCAGGACTTCCTGAAGAACCCGAAGGACGTCGCGGGGACCCAGGCGAAGCTGGAGAAGGACGCGGCGGCGGCATACGGAAGCGGGAGCTGATCCGGCGATGTCGTCGGCAGCCGCGGAGGACGTCGCCGGCACACCGGCGACGCCCTCCGGCCCCCGTCGGCGCAAGAGCGTGACCGGCACCCGCAGAACCGCGGCAGCGCTGTTCCTGCTGCCCGCCCTGGTGCTGCTGGGCGCGCTCGTGGTCTACCCGATCGGGTACTCGCTGATCCGCAGCTTCCTCAGCCAGTCCGGCGACTCCTTCGCCGGAGTCGACAACTACCGCGCCCTGTTCACGGACGACGGCATCCGCACCGCCCTGAAGAACAACATCATCTGGGTGGTGTTCGCGCCGACCGTCTCGACCGCGTTGGGCCTGATCTTCGCGGTGCTCACCGAACGGGTGCGCTGGGGAACGGCGTTCAAGCTGGTCGTCTTCATGCCGATGGCGATCTCGATGCTGGCGGCGGGGATCATCTTCCGGCTGGTGTACGACCAGGACCCGGACAAGGGCGTCGCCAACGCGGTGTGGGTGGGCGTCCACGACTCGTTCGCCGAGTCGTCCGCGTTCCCCAAGGCCCACCCGGGCCGCCGGTCGCCCCTCAGGTCCGATCAGGGCGGCTTCGTCACCGCCGGCACGGTGCACACGGGGCGGACGGTCGCGCTCCCGCTGGTCGGCGTCGCGCCCGACCGGATGCCGAAGGGCGCCGAGCCGGCCGCCCGGGCGCAGCCGCAGCCGGGCAAGGTCACGGGCACGGCCTGGCAGGACTTCACGCGCGGCAAGGGTGTCGGGAAGCTCGGCGCGGTGGACCCGTCCGAGCAGGGCTATGCGGGCATGCGGATCGAGGCCGTGAAGGACGGCAAGGTCGTCGCCTCCACCAAGGCCGCCGCCGACGGGACCTTCACCCTGCCGGCCGCCGCCGACGGGGCTCGGCTGCGGCTGCCGGCGAGCAACTTCAGAGAGCCGTACAACGGCGTGGACTGGCTCGGCCCCGCGCTCGTGACCCCGGCCGTCATCGGCTCCTATGTGTGGATGTGGGCCGGTTTCGCGATGGTGCTGATCGCCGCGGGCCTCGCGGGCGTGCCGCGGGAGCTGCTGGAGGCGGCGCGCGTGGACGGCGCGAACGAGTGGCAGGTGTTCCGCCGGGTCACGGTGCCGCTGCTGGCGCCCGTGCTCGCCGTGGTCACGGTGACACTGATGATCAACGTACTGAAGATCTTCGATCTGGTCTTCATCATCCCGCCGGGCTCGTCCCAGGACGACGCGAACGTCCTCGCCCTGGAGCTGTACCGCAAGGGCTTCTCCGAGGACCAGCCGGGCATCGCGAGCGCGATCGCGGTGTTCCTGCTGCTGCTCGTCATCCCGGTGATGCTGTTCAACATCCGCAGGCTCAGGCGGGAGGTGCGGCGATGACGACGCAGGCCGGAAGTCTGCCGAAGGCGGCGTCCGCCACGGCCGTGCGGCCCGAGCGGTCCCTGGGCGCACGCCTCGCGGAGGGCGTGGGCGGGGGCCTGGTGCGGGTCTTCCTCATCGTGGTCGGGCTGTTCTGGCTGGTGCCTACGGTGGGTCTGCTGCTCGCCTCGCTGCGCACACCGGCCGACATGAGCGCCTCCGGCTGGTGGAAGGTCTTCAGCGAGCCCTCGCAGCTGACCTTCGAGAGCTACCAGAAGCTCCTGGAGAACGGCGACATCACCAACTCCCTGCTGAACACGGTCCTGATCACGGTCCCCGCGACCCTCCTGGTCGTGGCGATCGGCTCCCTCGCGGGCTACGCCTTCGCCTGGATGGAGTTCCCGGGCCGTGACTGGTGGTTCCTGGGCGTGATCGGCCTGCTGGTCGTCCCCGTGCAGGTGGCACTGATCCCGATCGCCGAACTCTTCGGGAAGATCGGCCTGTTCGGCACGGTCCTCGGTGTGATCCTCTTCCACACGGGCTTCGGCCTGCCCTTCGCGGTGTTCCTGCTGCGGAACTTCTTCGCGGAGATCCCCCGGGAGCTGCTCGAGGCGGCCCGGCTCGACGGTGCGGGCGAACTCCGGCTGTTCGCACGCGTGGTGCTGCCGCTCGGCGGTCCCGCGATCGCGAGCCTCGGCATCTTCCAGTTCCTGTGGGTGTGGAACGACATGCTGGTGGCGCTCGTGTTCACGAAGTCCGGTACGCAGCCGATCACCGTCGCACTGCAGACGCAGGTACGCCAGTTCGGCAACAACATCGACGTCCTGGCGCCGGGCGCGTTCATCTCGATGGTGATCCCGCTGGTCGTCTTCTTCGCCTTCCAGCGGCAGTTCGTGTCGGGGGTCATGGCGGGAGCCGTCAAGTAGAGCCGACCGTACGGAGGTTCCGGGGTGGGCCCGATGCCGGGGTCCACCCCCTTCGTTCACCTGGGGTTTCCGTCGACGTTCCCCCGGATGCCACATCCGGCGTAACCGAAGCGGCCCTTCGGCCGTTTCCGGGCAGTATGCCCGCGCCGATCCCATGGATGCCCCTTGCCCAGGTTCAGTGTCATCGTTCCCGCGTACAAGGTTCAGGCGTACCTGGAGGAATGCCTCACATCCGTGCTGGAGCAGTCGTTCACCGACGTCGAAGTGATCGCCGTCGACGACTGCTCGCCCGACGCCTGCGGCGCCCTCATCGACGAGGCCGCCGCCCGTGACCCCCGCGTCCGGCCGCTGCATCTGCCGCACAACGTGGGACTCGGCCCGGCCCGCAACGCGGGTCTCGAGCTCGCGACCGGCGACTATGTGCTCTTCCTCGACGGTGACGACACCCTGACCCCGGACGCGCTGCGGGACCTGGCGGACCGGCTGAAGGCGACGTCCGAGCCCGACGTCCTGGTCTTCGACTACGCCCGTACGTACTGGACCGGGCGCGAGGTCCGCAACCAGCTGGCCGATCTGCTCACCGAGGAGGGTCCGGCGCCCTTCCGTCTCGACGACCGACCCGGCCTGCTCTCGTTGCTGATGGTGGTCTGGAACAAGGCCTATCGCCGGGAGTTCGTCGAGCGCGCGGGGTTCGTCTTCCCGCCCGGCTACTACGAGGACACCGCGTGGACGTTCCCGGTGCTGCTGACCGCGGACACCGTCGCCACGCTCGACCGGGTCTGCGTCCACTACCGCCAGCGCCGCCAGGGCAGCATTCTCGTCTCGACCAGCCGCAGGCACTTCGACGTCTTCGACCAGTACGACCGGGTCTTCGCCCATCTCGACGCCCGTCCCGAACTCGACCGCTGGCGCCCGGTGCTGTTCCGCCGCATGGTCGACCACCTGGCCACCGTCTACGGCCGACGCGGTCGGCTGCCCCGGGACAGCCGTGCCGAGTTCCTGCGGCTCGCCCGCGCCCACTACCGCAGATACCGCGTCCCGGGTGCGCCGCTCAGGCCGCGCCACCTCCTGATCGGGCTCGGCAGCCACCGCACCTACCGGACGCTGTCGCTGGCGTCCGGCCTGGTGCGCCGCACCCGGCGCCTGGCCGCCGGGGCCGGCCGACGGCTGACCGCCGCCGCGCTCCGGGCGCACTACCGCATCCAGCTCCGCCTTCCGCTGCGCGCGGACCGCGCCGTCTTCACCCGGGACGAGGGCGGCAGGTACGGCTGCAATCCGGGCGCCCTGGAGTCGGCGTTCCGCAATCTGGTCCCGCACATCCGCACCGCGTGGATCGCTCGCCCCGAGCACCACCACACCGTCCCGCTCGCCACACGCCGGCTGCGGCCGGACTCGGCGGCGTACTGGACGGCGCTGGCCCGCTCCAAGTACCTCGTGCACAACGACGACTTCGGCCCCGGCGTGGTCAAGCGCACGGGCCAGATCCTGATCCAGACCCGGCAGGGCACTCCGCTCAAGCGCATGGGCCTTGACCTCCAGGACCGTCCGGCCGCCGCCCGCACCGCCGACTCCGGCCGGATGCTGCGTTCCGCCGACTCCTGGGACTTCGTCGTCTCGGGCAACCGCCACTCCACCCTCGTCTGGGAGCGTGTGTTCCCTTCCGGGTTCACCACACTGGAGTACGGCCTCCCCCGCAACGACGTCTTCGCCCGCGCGACCTCGGCGGACGTGGCCCGGCTGCGCCAGACGATGGGCATCCCCGAGGGCTCGGTGGCGATCCTGTACGCGCCGACGTTCCGCGACTACCGCCGCGACCACCGCCCCGCCCTCGATCCCGAACGCCTTCTGCACCGGCTCGGACCGCGTTTTGTGCTGCTGACCCGCTCGCACCCGTCGTTCGGCGAACCTCTCTCCCGGACCACCGGCGACCGAGTGATCGACGTCTCCGACCATCCGAGCGTCGAGGCGGTGTGCCTGGCCTCGGACGCGCTCGTCACGGACTTCTCGTCGCTGATGTTCGACTACGCCAACCTCGACCGGCCGGTCGTCGTGTACGCGGACGACTGGGAAGCGTACGAGGCGAGCCGTGGCACCTACTTCGACGTGCGCGACTTCCCGCCCGGCGCGGTCGCGCGCGACGAGGAGGAACTGGCCGACATCTTCGCGACCGGCCACTGGTGCGGATCACGCTCACAGCAGCGGCGCAGGGCGTTCCGCGAGCGCTTCTGCCCGCACGACGACGGGCGTGCGGCCGAACGGATCGTGCGCAGGGTGGTGTTCGGGGAGAACGCCTGGCTGCCGTCCGTGGTCCCGCCGGCCGGCCGGCACCCGGTCCCGCCCGCCATGGCGGGCGGGACCACCGCACCACTCACCACCGCACCGCCCACGACCGTCCCGGTCCCCGGCAGTCGCGTACCGGTCACCGAACGCCTCTGACCACCGAACCGCCCGAACCCCCGGAGTTCCGCCATGCCTCACAGGCCCCCCACCGTCCTCCCCGGAAGGCCCGGGCGCTGACCCACCCGCACGCGTACGACGCCCCGGCCCCGGGACGGGGAGCGGGGCCCGAGAGAAAGAGCAGAATGCCCCGCTTCAGCATCATCGTCCCCGCCTTCGGCGTCGCCGGCCGCCTGTCCCAGGCCCTGGACTCCGTCCTCGCCCAGTCCTTCGGCGACCTCGAGGTGATCCCGGTCTGCGACACGCCCGACTCCACGGCCGGCACGGTCGCCGCCGCGTACGCCGAGCGGGACCAGCGGGTCGTCCCGCTCACCTCGCCTCCCTCCGGCGGCCTGGGGGTGGCCCGTACCACCGGGGCGGAGGCGGCGACCGGGTCCTATCTGCTGTTCCTCGACGGCGACGACGTCCTCGCACCGGGCGCCCTCGCGGCGATCGACCGGCACCTGGCGGCGGTCGGCGAGGTGGACGTCCTCTACTTCGACCACGAGCGGGTCCACTGGTGGGACGCCGAGCCGTCCACTCCCCCGCTCGGCAGGGCTCCCGAGGGCGCCTTCGCCCCCGGCCTGGCCCCGGAGCTGACCGGTGTGTCCGTGCCCGCGTGGAGCGCGGCCTACCGGAGCGCGTTCGTCACCGCCCACCGGCTGGCCTTCCCGGCGAGCCACTTCACCGACATCGGCTGGGGCGGCCTGGTCACCCTCGCCGCCGAACGCATCTCGGTGCTGCGCTCGGTCTGCGTACGGCATCTGGTGCGCAGGCAGGGCAGCCGGCTCCACACCCCAGGCGAGCATCAGTTCGACCTACTCGACCAGGCCGACATGGTCCTGAGCCGGGCCGCCGAACTCGCCCTTGCCGCGGACCGGTTGCTACCGCTGTTCGAGCAGATCTTCGCCGTGGTCCTGCGGACGGCCGCGCATCCGGAACGCCTGCCGACGCCGCGCCGCCGGGCCTTCTTCCGGCAGGCCGCACGCCTCTACCGCCGCCACCGCCCGTCGGGTTACCGGCCGCCAGCGGGCAGCGCCGGGATCCAGCACCGGCTGCTCTCCTGCGGTGCCTACAGCGCTTTCCGGGCGCTGCGCGGCGTCAACCGCGGCGCCGCGAAGACGGTGCGCAGGGCCCCTGTTCCGCGCATGCTGCGCACCCGGCTCCGGTACGCCCTGGCGTTGCGCCGCCCGCTCGAGGCCGACCTGGCCGTGTACTGCGCGTACTGGGGCCGCGGCTACGCCTGCAACCCGGCCGCGATCCACGCCAAGGCCCGGGAACTGGCCCCGCACATCCGCTCGGTGTTCCTGGTCGAGCCGGACGCGGTGGCGACCCTTCCCCCGGACGTGGAGTACGCGGTGATCGGAAGCCGGGCCTACTGGGACGTGCTCGCCCGCGCCACCTTCTGCGTCAACAACGCCAACTTCGCGGACGGCGTGGTCAAGCGCCGCGGCAGCGTGCATCTGCAGACCCAGCACGGCACCCCGCTGAAGAAGATGGGCGTCGACCAGTCGACGTACCCCGTGGTCGCGGCCGCGACCGGCAGCTTCGCCAAGCTGCTGACCCGGGTGGACCGCTGGGACTACAACCTCTCCTCCAACCGGCACTCCACGGAGATGTGGGAGCGGGCCTTCCCCGGCTCCTACGAGACGCTCGAGTACGGCTATCCGCGCAACGACGTCTACTACACCGCGACCGCGCGCGACGTCGCCCGCATCCGCCGCGAACTGGGCGTCCCCGAGGGCAGGACGGCGATCCTCTACGCGCCCACGCACCGCGACTACAGCTCCGGTTTCGACACACGTCTCGACCTGGAGGCGTTCTGCGAGGCGATCGGCGACGACTACGTGGTCCTGCTGCGCGCCCACTACTTCTACGACGTGGGCGCCGCGCGGAACGACGGCCGGATCATCGACGTCACGGGGCACCGCTCCGCCGAGGACGTGTGCCTGGCCGCCGACGCGCTGATCACCGACTACTCGTCGATCATGTTCGACTACGCCAACCTCGACCGGCCGATCGTCGTGTACGCGGACGACTGGGACGTGTACCGGGAGACCAGGGGCGTCTACTTCGACCTCATGGAGGCACCGCCGGGCCGGGTGGCACACGCGCCCGAGGACCTGGCCGCCGTCTTCCGGGACGGCTCGTACGCGGACGGCTCCGCCGCCGCCCTGCGCGCCGCCTTCCGCAAGCGCTTCTGCGGGTTCGACGACGGGCGCGCCGCCGAACGCGTGGTGCGCCGGGTGCTGCTGGGCGAGCCGCCGGAGTCGATCCCGCCCGTGATCCCGCTCGCCGAGCGCATCCCGGCCCCTGCCCCCGCCCTCGTCAGGAGCTGAATCCCGTGCCTCGTTTCAGCATCATCGTCCCCGTCTTCAAGGTGCAGGGCTTCCTGCGCGAGTGCCTCGACTCGGTGCTCGGCCAGTCGTACGCCGACTTCGAGGTGATCGCCGTCGACGACCGCTCCCCCGACGGCAGCGGGGCGATCCTGGACGAGTACGCCGAACGCGACCCCCGCATGCGCGTGCTGCACCTGCCGGAGAACGTCGGCCTCGGCCGGGCGCGCAACGCCGGGATGCCGCACGCCACCGGGGACTACCTGCTGTTCCTGGACAGCGACGACACCCTCACCCCGGGCGCGCTGCGGGCGATCGCCGACCGGCTCGAGGAGACCCGGGATCCGGACGTCCTGGTCTTCGACTACGCCCGTTCCTACTGGTGGGGCGGCACCCGGCGCAACGCGCTGGCCCGGGTGCTCGCGGACGCCACCGGCACGTTCACCGCGGCCGAACGCCCGGAGATCCTCGACCTGCTGATGGTGGTGTGGAACAAGACCTACCGCCGGGACTACGTCACCGACCACGGCTTCAGCTTCCCGCCCGGCTACTACGAGGACACTCCCTGGACCTTCCCCGCTCTGCTCAGCGCCGGGCGGATCGCCGCCCTCGACCGGATCTGTCTCCTCTACCGGCAGCGCCGCCAGGGCAACATCCTGTCCACCACCAGCCGCAAGCACTTCGACATCCACGACCAGTACGAGCGGGTCTTCGCATACGTCGACGCGCACCCGGAGCTGAACCGCTGGCGGCCCTACCTGCATCGCAAGATGGGCGAGCACTGTCTGGACGTCCTCGCCAAGCCGGACCGGCTCCCCGCGTCCGCCAAGGCCGAGTTCTTCCGCCGCACGGCCGAGCTCTTCCGCAGGCACCGTACGCGGGAACCGGTTCCCGCCGCACTGCGCGTTCTGGAAGGGGGTTACCCCCGCTACCGGGCCCTGCAGCGCACCTCGGCCGCCGGCCGCGCGCTCGGTCTGCGTGCCGGACGGGTCCGCCGGGCGGCCGCCGGCCGTGTCGGGCGCGGCTGGTCCTGGGCGCACGAACACCGGCCGCTCGACCCGAACCTGGCGGTGTACTCGGCGTTCTCGCACCGCGGCGTCCTCGGGGACCCGGCCGCGATCCACCACGCGGCCCGCGACCTGGCGCCGCACATCCGGGGCGTGTGGGTGGTGCACCCGGAGGAGGTCGAGCGTCTGCCGCCGGACATCGAGTACGTCCTCCCGGGCTCCCCGGCGTATCGGCGGGTCACCGCGCGGGCGACCTACTTCGTCAACAACGTGAACTGGCCGGGCTCCCTGGTCAAACGGCCCGGCAGCGTGCACGTCCACACCCACCAGGGCACCCCGCTGAAGTACATGGGAGCCGATCTGCGGGGCAAACCGGGCGCCCGGCACGGCCTCGACGTGCCGGGGATGCTGCGCCGCGCGGACCGCTGGGACTACAGCCTTGTCGCCAACCGCCACTCCGAACTGGTGTGGGACCGGGCCTATCCCTGCCGCTTCGCCTCGCTCCGCACCGGCAGCCCGCGCAACGACGTCCTCGTGAACGCGAAACCCGGCGACGGGGCCGCCTTCCGGCTCCGGCACGGCATCCCCGAGGACCACACGGTCGTGCTCTACGCGCCCACCCGCCGCGACCATGTGCGGGGCGGTCATACGGAGCCCTTCGACCCCGCTCGGTTCGCCGAGGACCTGGGTGAGGGGCACACCCTCGTGGTCCGGCTCCACCCCTCGCTCGCGGACGGTCCCGCCCGCGGGATGGGGCTGGCGGAGCTGGACCGGCGGGGCGTGCTGGTCGACGCCACCGACGAGCCGCATGTGGAGGAGGTGATGCTCGCCTCGGACGCCCTGGTCACGGACTACTCGGCGCTCATGTTCGACTACGCCAACCTGGACCGGCCGATCGTCGTGCACGCCGGCGACTGGGGGGCGTACCGGGCCAGCAGGGGCACATACGTCGACATCACGGCGAACGCGCCCGGGCAGGTCTCGCGCTCCTACCGCGAGCTGGCCTGGCTCTTCACCTCCGGCTGCTGGCAGGACGCGGACGCGGCGGCGCTGCGAGCCGCCTTCCGGGGGCGCTACTGCGAGTTCGACGACGGCCGGGCGGCCCGCCGGGTGGTACGGACCCTGATGCTGGGCGAGCCGGACACCGCCGTCTCCATCCCGGCCCCGTCTGCGGGCGACCACGACGTGCCGGCCTCGACATGACACGCGCCCGGAGCCGGGAGGAGGTTCCGGCGCCGGGCGCAGGTCCGAGGACCGCCCCGTACGTCCTCGAAGGCGCACGGGGCCGCTCGGGATGGGACTACTCGACGACGAGCTCCACCGGGATGTTGCCGCGGGTGGCGTTGGAGTAGGGGCAGACCTGGTGGGCCTGCTCGACCAGCTTGCGGCCGGTCGCCTGGTCCACCGACTCCGGCAGCTCGACGCGCAGGGTTACCGCGAGACCGAAGCCCTCGCCCTGCTTGCCGATGGTGACCTCGCCGGTCACGGCGGCGTCGCTGACGTCGACCTTGGCCTGCCGGCCGACCACACCCAGGGCGCCGGCGAAGCAGGCCGCGTAGCCGATGGCGAACAGCTGCTCGGGGTTCGTGCCCTCGCCGTTGCCGCCCATCTCGACCGGCGGGGACAGCTGAAGATCGAGCTTGCCGTCGGAGGTGACGGCGCGGCCGTCACGACCGTGGGTGGCGGTGGCGACGGCGGTGTACAGCGCATCCATGGGGAACCATCCCTCTCGAAGTCGTCGGGGGCGTCCGGGCCTTCCGTCCGGACCGCCTCACGGACATAAGTAGAGCACACAATTCAGTTGGGCACAACTTAATCATCCGCAGAGCTATCCTGGAGTCATGACGACCACGCCGACCCCCGGTGCCGAGGCCTCCGCAGGCGAGGAGTTCCTGCGCCTGGACCGCCAGATCTGCTTCTCGCTCCACGCCGCGTCCCGCGCCTTCAACAGCGTCTACCGCATCGTCCTCAAGGACCTCGGGCTGACGTATCCCCAGTACCTCGTGATGCTGGTGCTCTGGGAGCACGGCGAGCTGCCGGTGAAGAGCCTCGGCGAGCATCTGCGGCTGGACTCCGGGACGTTGTCGCCGCTCCTGAAGCGCCTGGAGGCCGCGGGTCTGGTGCGACGCGAGCGCAGCCGCGAGGACGAGCGGTCCGTGCATGTGCGTCCCACCGAGGAGGGGACCGCCCTGAAGCAGCGCGCGCTGCTGGTGCCGATCCGGATCGCCGCCGCGACCGGCTTCGAGCTGGAGGAGGTCATGGACCTCCACGCCCGGCTCGACCGGCTGACCCACGCGCTCGACGAGACGGCGCTTCAGGAGGCGCGCGGCTGTGTCGAGCCGGCGGACCAGGGCTCCTCGCGGCGTACGTAAAGTCGAAGGGTGATACCGCGGCGGACGTACTCCTCACGGGTGATGAACTCCTGGGTCATCATCGCGAGTTTGGCGCGCTCCGTGGGGTTCGAGGGAGCCCAGGTGGACCTCAGTGCGAACGGCTCACTGACCACCCACACATAGGTGAGGCCGCCGAGTCGGCGCCGCAGCTCGGCGGGGCCGGCCTCCCGTCCGTACAGCGTCCCGTCCTCCGCGGCGGGCACGTCGAGCGCCACGTCGCGCACCCCTTTGAACCCGGCCGGATAGGCCAGCGCCGACCGTCGCTCCAGGGACGGCAGGAACAGCACGGGGTCGCCCGGACGCACCACCCGGCCGACAAGAGCGGAGACACCGGCCAGGTCGTCCGGCCGGTGATCGGCCCGGCGATCGGCCCTGAGCAGGGGCAACTGCGCCACCAGCACGGTGCAGACGGCGAGCACACCCAGCAGGGCGCCGCCCCGGCAACGGACCCACAGGGAGGGCGGGACGGCATCGTGGGCGCGGGACGCGGAGATCCGCGGCGCGTCCCGGAGGGCGACGCCCCCACCGCGGCCCGCGGGTCCGCGCGGTGCGGGCAGCACGGGGGCGCCGACGGCCGCACCGTGGCCGTACGACGCCTGCCGGGGCACGGCGGGCAGGCGACGGCGTCCCGTGCGCAACCGGCCGAGGACACCGGCCGCCCGTTCGGCGCCCGCCGCGGCCAGCAGCGGCGCCCCGGCCAGCGAATACAGCACGTACCGGTCGTCGTAGAGCGGGGAGATCTGCGAGATCCCCATCAGCACCGCCGGCGGGACCACCATCAGCGGCAGCGCCACCCCCGCCGGCGACAGGTCCCGCTTGGACCTCGCCATCCCGCCGGCCAGCGCCATCAGCACGAGATACGGCCCCAGCAGCACGGGGGAGGACCCCGTGAACCGCTCCAGCAGCTCCTCGACGCTCCGCCCGTCGGGCGCGGTCAGCCACGCCACCTGTGCCGACTGCCCCCACGAGACCAGGACCAGCGGCAGCAGTACGACCACGACCGCCCCGGCCGCACAGCCCCAGCGCCGCCACGTCGCCCCCGGCACCCGGGCGAACGCCAGCGTGCAGGCGTGCGCGAGCAGCACCAGCACGGCGAACTCGTGCAGCACACAGGTGACGGCGAGGACCGCCCCGTACGGCCACCACCTCCCGCCCCGCACGGCCCGCACCAGCAGCAGCGTCGCGCCCGCGACCCCTGCCGCGACCAGCGCGTACGAGCGGCCCTCCTGCGCGTAGTGGCCGACCATCGGCGTGGCCGCGTACGCCAGGCCCGCCCACAGTCCGACGCGCGGCCGGCACAGCCGGGCACCCAGCGCGGCGACCAGGCCCGTCGCCAGGGCCGCCCCGAAGACCGAGGGCAGCCGCAGCGCCACCTCGCCCGGGTGGACGGCCAGGACCAGGTGCATCAGCAGGTAGTACAGGCCGTGCACCGCGTCCACACTGCCCAGCAGGTGCCGGATCTGCGGCACCGAGCGGCGGGCGACCTGAAACGTGACCGCCTCGTCGCGCCACATCCCGTCGCGGTCCAGTCCCCACAGCCCGATCGCGCACATGACGACGACGGGTACGAGGACGGCCAGGTACTCCGCGCGTCTCTCCGACAACCGACTCATGCCCGCATTCAACATGCCCGGTTTTTGTACTATTAACTAATCTTTGTGGGTAGTTGACGGCGTATCTACGCACATGCCGCGTACAGACGGCCTACTATCCGGGCTTGATGAGTGCCTTGAAGAGTGCCACGGGGTCCCGAACGACCGTAGCCGCGCCGCTTTCGCCGCCCCTCGTGAAGAGGATCCGCAAAAAGCATCGGTTGCTTCTCCTCGGTGCAGGCTGGCTTGCCACCCGCGCCCTGATGCTGTGGCTGCTCACCCACGACCAGTACCCCCTGCTCGGCCGGGGCGGGGTCGCCAGGGAAGTGTGGAAGCTGTACTTCCACTGGTACGGCGTCCTGCGGCACGGCGCGTTCCCGTCGGGCGACCAGCTGTGGCAGTACCCGCCCGGAGCGGGCGCGGTGCTTCTCTCGCCCGCGCTCGTGCCGGGCCTGACGTACTTTCAGGCCTTTGTGGTCCTCACGCTGGTCACGGACGCCGTGATTGTGGTCGCCCTCGCGCGCGCGGGCACCCGCCGGGGCAGTACGCTGCTCGGCGCCGCCCTGTGGACGGCAGGCCTGCCGCTGCTGCTGCACCTCCCGCTCGCACGGTACGACGTCCAGGTCACCGCCTTCGCGGTGATCTCCCTGCTGGCGGTGCCGCGCCACGCGCGGACGTCCGGCGTCTTCGCCGCACTCGGCGCCCTGGTGAAGGTGTGGCCGGCGCTGGCCCTGATCGGCACGCCGCGCGGCCGTACGACCCGGCAGGCGTGGACCGCCGCCCTCGTCACCGTGGTGACACTGCTCGCCGTCGTCGAGGCCCTCTTCCGCAACCCGTTCGACTTCCTGCGTCAGCAGGGCGGCCGGGGCGTGCAGATCGAGTCACTGGGCGGCACCGTCCTGATGTTCGCGCGCCGGGCCGGCTGGCCGGGTCGCACCCGCTACCAGTACGGGGCCGTGGAGTTCGTGGGCCCGCACGTGCACCTGGTCGCCGTCGGCTCGCTCGTGCTGACCGGTGCCGCCTTCGCCCTCCTGCTCCTGTGGCGGCTGCAGAACCGCCGCTGGACGCCCGCGACCCCCTACGACGCGGCCCTCACCGCGGTCCTGCTCTTCACGGTGACGAGCCGGGTGATCAGCCCTCAGTACATGATCTGGCTGGTCGGCCTGGCCGCCGTCTGCCTGACGTCACGTCACACCACTCAGCGGCCGGTGGCGGTGCTCCTGCTGGCGGCCACCGCCGTGAGCGCCGTCGAGTACCCCGCGTACTACGGGGAAGTCATCAACAGCACCTGGACGGGCTGCGTGCTCATGCTCGCGCGCAACGGACTGCTGATGTCCGCCGCGGTCGTGTCCCTCGTCCGCCTGTGGCGTTCCGGACACCCCCTGGCGGAACGGCCGGAAACGGACGCGTCATCCTGGATCTCCGACCGGATTCCTGCATACTTCCGCACAGGTGGAGAATTGCCTCTTAACCGATGATTACCAGGCATCCCTAATGTTTCGGCTCGTGGAATCGATGCACCCTCACGATGCACAGGTCAGCGTCGTCGTCATCGGGTACGACGACGCCACTCATGTGACGGACGCGGTGCGTTCCGCCCTCGCCCAGGGCGGCTGCGTCCGCGAGGTGATCGCGGTCGACGACGCGTCGACCGACGGCAGCCCCGAACTGCTCGACGCCCTCGCGGCCGAGAACCCGCGCCTCAGGGTCGTCCGCAGAACGGTCAACAGCGGCGGCTGCGGCACCCCGCGCAACGACGGGATCGACGCGGCCGCCGCCCCGTACGTGATGTTCCTGGACAGCGACGACCTGCTGCCGCCCGGCGCGGTGGACGCGCTGCTGATGGCGGCCGTCGCGCACGGGTCCCCGCTCGCCGCGGGGCTCTGCGTGCGCCGCGAGCTGCCCTGCGGCCGCGAGACGCCCTGGCAACCCGAGCTGTACGAGCGTCCGGCGCTGGTCTCCCGCCCCTCCAAGCGCCCCCGTCTGGCCTACGACACGCTGTGCGTCAACAAGCTGTACCGGACCGACTTCCTGCGCGAGCACGGCATCCGCTTCCCCGAAGGCCGCTTCCCCTACGAGGACTTCGTGTTCGGCGCACGTGTCCTGGCCGCCGGACCCAGCGTGGCCCTGGTCCCGGACCGGGTCTACATCTGGCACGTCCGGCGCTCGGCCCGGCGTCTGTCCATCTCCCTGGACCGCGCCGACATCGAGAACTGGAAGGCGCGTACGGAGGCGAACCGGCAGGCGCACGAGATCCTGCTGGGCGCCGGCGAGAAGCGGCTCGCGCGCGCCGCACGCACCACCTTCCTCGACCGCGGACTGCGTCTGTACGCCCGGGAACTCCCGCTCCGCGACACCGAGTACCGGGACGAGTGGTGGAGGCTCACCCGCACGTATCTGTCGACTTTCGACGCGGCCGACCTCGCCCAGGCCTCGGTGCCGGGCAGGGTCGTCGCCCAGGTGGTGCTCGCCGCCGGGCGCCCGCGTGACCTGCACCGGCTCAAGGAGCTGGCGGCACGCCCCGCGCGGCTCACCCCGCCGTACGCGAGCACGCGGGACGGCACCCCGGTCTGGTCGGAGGATCTGCCCCAGGTCCAGTTGGAGCACCTGCTGTACCGCCCCGTGCGGCACCTGCCGATCGCCGTCGACGCGGAACTGCGCCCCCGGGTGCGGGCCACCCTGCTGCGGCTGCGCCTGCACGAGCTGTACGGGCGGGTGGAGAACGCCCGACCGGGCCGGGTGGACGTGGAGTTCGTCCGCCGGGAGGGCGGTACCCGGGTGGGGCCTTCGCATCCCGCGGTCCTCGAGCGCGACGCGGACTCGGACGGCTGGACGGCCGAGACGCCCGTGGACCTGGCGGCACTCGGCACGGGCACCTGGGACCTCTCGCTGACGCTCCGCTTCGACGACGGCACGAGCCGCGCCACCACGCCCCGTGCCCTCACCGGGCCCGGTCTGCTGCGCCGGCGCGCGGTGCCGAACCCCAGGTGCGGTGTGCTGCTGGTGCAGCCGTACGCGACGCATTCGGGGGCCCTGGCCCTGCGGGTGGCATGCGGGGTGCGCGGAGCGGCCTCCGTTCTGGGCCGCAGGCTGCGGCGCCTGCTTCACTGGACGTGAACGCACCGACACGGTGGGCCAACTGACGAGGGGACGGCCGCACATGACCTGGCTGATCACCGGCGGCGCCGGTTACATCGGAGCGCACGTCGTCCGCGCGATGACCGAGGCGGGCGAGCGGACCGCGGTGTACGACGACCTGTCCACGGGCCTCGTCGAACGTGTGCCCGCCGAGGTTCCGCTGGTGGTGGCGTCCACACTGGACGCCGAGTCACTGCGCCGCGCCCTGACGGACCACGCGGTGACGGGAGTCGTCCACCTGGCGGCGAAGAAGCAGGTGGGCGAATCGATGGAACTCCCCCTGCACTACTACCGCGAGAACGTGGAGGGCCTGCGCGTCCTGCTGGAAGCGGTGACGGGAGCCGGCGTTCCCTCGTTCGTGTTCTCCTCCTCCGCGGCCGTGTACGGAATGCCGGACGTCAGCCTGGTGACGGAGGAGACACCGTGCCTGCCGATGTCGCCCTACGGGGAGACGAAGCTCGTCGGCGAATGGCTGGTGCGCGCCACGGCCCGGGCGACCGGCCTGTCCACGGCGTGCCTGCGCTACTTCAACGTGGCGGGGGCGGCCGCGCCGGAACTGGCCGACGTCGGTGTCTTCAACCTGATCCCGATGGTCTTCGAGAAGCTGACGCAGAACGCGCCCCCGCGCATCTTCGGCGACGACTACCCCACACCGGACGGCACGTGCGTGCGGGACTACATCCATGTGGTCGACCTCGCCGAGGCTCATGTCGCCGCGGCCCGCGCCCTGCGGACCTCACCCGGCGCCGACCTCACCCTCAACATCGGCCGCGGGGAGGGGGTGTCGGTCCGCGAGATGGTCGACCGGATCAACGCGATCACCGGCTACGGCACTCCGCCCACGGTCACCCCCCGCCGCCCCGGCGACCCGGCCCGGGTCGTCGCCTCGGCCGACCGCATCGCCCGCGAACTGGGCTGGACGGCCAAGCACGATGTGGAGGACATGATCACCTCGGCGTGGGAGGGGTGGGTACGCAGGCATCCGGCGCGGGCATAGGGCCCGGGCGGCGGCCCTCAGGTCGTCGCCTTCGTGCGCTGCGAAAGGCGCGGGAACACGATCCCGGTCAGTTCCTCCGAGACCGTCCACAGGCGGCGGGCCGACTCCGGGTCACTGGCCGCGTGGGAGCGGCCGACCAGGGTCGGCGCGCCGCGCATCTCCCCGAGACCGTCGGGTCCCACATAGCTCGCGCCCGGCAGATCCCGGGTCGCCGCGTACAGGGTGGGCAGCGCGCCCGACTTGTTGTCCTGGGCGAGCACGCGGTTGCCGATCCGCATGGCGACCCGGCGCACCGCGCTGGCATCGTGGCCCTGGAGGTTGGTCGCGGCCCAGCCCGGATGCGCGGCGAGGGCCCGCAACGGTGAACCCGCCTCGGCGAGGCGGCGCTGGAGCTCCAGCGTGAACAGCAGATTGGCGAGCTTGGACTGGCCGTACGCCACCATCGGCGCGTATTCACCGGTCAGGTTCAGATTGTCGAAGTGGATGTGGATACCGGCCGGCAGTCGGTGCGCGCCGGAGGAGACGGTGACCACACGGTCGGTGATGTGCGGCAGCAGCAGGTTGGTCAGGGCGAAGTGCCCCAGGTGGTTGGTGCCGAACTGCATCTCGAAGCCGTCCTTGGTGGAGGCCTCGGGGATGTTCATGACACCGGCGTTGTTGACCAGCAGATCGAGGTCCCCCTGCCAGCCCGCGGCGAACTCCCCTACGGAGGAGAGGTCGGCGAGGTCGAGGCGGCGCACCTCGACGCTTCCCTTCGCGCCGCGCACGGTTGCGGCGGCGGCCTCGCCGCGCCGCACGTCCCGCACGGCGAGCACCACATGAGCGCCCGCGTGGGCCAGTGCGTCGACGGCCGCGAGCCCGATACCGCTGTTGGCGCCGGTGACGACGGCGGTGCGGCCGCTCTGATCGGCGATGTCGGAGATGTTCCATTTACGCGATGTCTGAGGCATGACTTCAATGTAGGCGTCGCCAACAATGCTGTCAATGACAACAATGGTGTCGCTGCCCACAATGTAGGCGCCGATCACATCCTCGATAGACTGCCTTCATGCAGACCCCTCGTCGTTACCACCACGGAGACCTCCGCGCCGCACTGCTCGCCGGCGCGGAGGACACGCTCCGGGAGAAGGGACCCGCCGCGCTGTCCCTCCGGGAACTCGCGCGCGACCTGGGCGTCAGCCATGCCGCCCCGAGCCGCCACTTCAAGGACAAGCAGGCACTGCTGGACGCCCTGGCACTCGTCGGCTTCGACCGGATCACACAGAGGATGACGGCGGCCCTGGAGGAGGCGGGCGAGTCGTTCGCCGACCAGCTGGCGGCGGGGGCGCGCTCCTATGTCGACTTCGCCGTCGCCAACGCCGAGCTGCTCGACCTCATGTACTCGATCAAGCACACCCCCGAGGCGTCCGAGGCACTGGGCGCGGCCTCCCAGCGGTGGACCGAGCAGATGATGAGCCTGATCGTCGAGGGCCAGCGCCGCGGAGAGGTGCGCGAGGGCCCTGTGGAGCGCGTGGGCATCGGGGTCTTCTCCACCCTCCACGGCTATTCCGCTCTCGCCGCGAGCGACTCCCTGCCGGAGGAGATGCGCGGACAGGACTTGGACGAACTGGTGGCGTACATCCTCCGGGGCTGCGCCCCGGGGGCGTGAGCGCCGTCGGGTCACCCGTACGCTTCCGATGACCGACTCCCACGGCCCCGCCCCCCTCTCCCGCACTCTGCGCGCGATCGGCGCGGTCCTCGGCTCCGCCGCCGGCGACGCACTCGGCGCCCCGTTCGAGTTCGGCCCCGAGGGCGCGTTCTCGGCACGCTTCCCGGCACCGGCCGACGGCGCCGGGATGTGCGGGGGTGGCGGCTGGGAGCCCGGTGAGGCGACCGACGACACGCAGATGGCGGTGCTCGTCGGGGAGTCGCTGCTGGAGCACGGCGGACTCGAGCTCCCGGACGTGTTCGCCCGGTTCCGGCGCTGGGCGGCGGCCGGCCCCAAGGACATCGGCCTGGCGACCGAGGCGGTTCTCACCGGCGGCGACCCCTGGGACCTGGCGGCGGCACTGCACTTCCAGACGAACGGGCGGGCGGCGGGCAACGGTGCGCTGATGCGTGCGTCGACCTCGGCCGTGTACTTCGCTCCGCACGGCCGGGAAGCCACGATGGACGCAGCCCGCCGGATCGCGGCACTCACCCACGGGGACCGGGCGGCCTGGGAGGGCACGGCGATCTTCCACGAGCTGATCCGCGTGGCACTCACCGGAGGGGACCCGCTCGAGGCAGTTCCCGAGACCCTCGGCGCCGTCCATCCGGGCCACCGCGCCCGCTACGCGCAGGTCCTGGCCCCTGACTGGCATCCGGACCTGGCGACGGAGTTCAACGGCGCGGTCTGGCCGTGCCTGGGCTCCGCCGTCTGGGCCCTGCGGACCACCACGTCGTACGAGGACGCCGTACGCGCCGCCGTCGACCTCGGCGGCGACACGGACACGGTCGCGGCGGTGACAGGGGGTCTCGCCGGAGCCGTGCACGGCCCGGCCGCGATCCCGGTCCGCTGGACGCAGCCGCTGCACGTGCCGCTGCCGGGCTTCGGCGACCGTGTGCTGAGCGGGCCGGAACTCGTGGGTCTGGCGCGGCGGCTCGCGTCCCCGGGAGGCGAGGCCGGCTGAATCGTCGTGGAGCGACCGCCGTCACGTGTCGCATCTCACCGGTCGGTTGTGCGACTGGACACCGCTTCGGCGCGCCATCGGCGCGGCGGTGGACCGGGCCGAGGCGCCGCCGTACGCGCCGGCGCCCTCACAGCGCCTTGAGTGCCCCCGCCGTGGCCCGGGCCAGTCCCGCCAGGTATCCCTTCGGCAGCTTCGGGCCGCGTACCACGACCGCCCGCCAGTACAGCGGGCCCGAGATCAGGTCGAGGGCCAGGTCCACGTCGATGCCGTCGCTGATCTCACCGCGAGCGGCGGCCGCGGCGACGACACCGCTCGCGACGCTCTGCTGGCCCTCGCGCAGCGCCTTCTGCATGGCCTCCGCGATGTCCGGATTGCGGGCCGCCTCCGCCTGGAGGTCCGGGATGATCTGGCCGGCCACCGGATGGCGCAGGGCGCGGGACGTCACCTCGTACAGGAGTCTCAGATCCCCCTCCAGGGAACCCGTGTCGGGGGCCGGCAGGCCCTGGACCGCCACCGCCGAGACCAGGTCGAGGACCAGGTGCAGCTTGGAGCGCCATCGGCGGTACACCGCCGTCTTGCCGACGCCCGCCCTGCGCGCGATGCCCTCGATGGACATTCGGGCGTAGCCGACCGCCGCGAGTTCCTCGAAGACGGCTGCGCGAATGGCCTCCGTCACGTCCTCGCGGAGGACGGCCGCGCCCGCTGGGGCCCGGCGGCGCCGTTTCACCTGGGAAGTGCCGGCGTTCGTGGTCATGCCGACCAGCATAGGGCGTTACGACGATACGGTTGCGTTCCGACGTCAGATCGGCTTAGGCTCGCGATGCGACGATACGGTCCCGTCCCGACGCAAAGAGCAGTCGTCCGAACCCCCAAGAGCTGTACAAGACCCTAAAGCAGAGCAAGACCCCGGCAAGAAAACGTGAGAAAAGCCGGAAAGCGGAGTCACCGGGGTCGATCCAGCGGAAGACTGCGGACCGGTTCGCGCACCCGACCCCCCGAGCGAAAGCAGCGGATGTGAGCCAGGTCCTCGACACACCGCCCCCCACGGCCACCGAATCGGCCGAGACCCCGGCGCAGCTCGCCGCACGGTACGGCCTCTCGGTCAGCGGTGCCCGTCCCTCCCTGCCGGAGTACGTCCGTCAGCTGTGGGCGCGGCGACACTTCATCTCGGCGTTCGCCACCGCCAAGCTGACCGCCCAGTACGCCCAGGCGAAGCTCGGCCAGGTCTGGCAGGTCATGACCCCGCTGCTGAACGCGGCGGTGTACTACTTCATCTTCGGTGTTCTGCTGCACACCAAGAAGGGCGTGCCGGACTACATCCCGTTCCTGGTCACGGGCGTGTTCATCTGGACGTTCACATCGAGCTCGATCCTGACCGGCACCCGTGCGATCTCCGGCAACCTCGGGCTGGTCCGGGCCCTGCACTTCCCGCGAGCCGCGCTGCCCATCTCGTTCTGCCTCCAGCAGCTCCAGCAGCTGCTGTTCTCGATGGCCGCCCTGCTCGTGATCCTGCTCTTCTTCGGCGTGCCGGTCGCCGCCTCCTGGTTGCTGGCGATCCCGGCCCTGATCCTGCAGTTCACCTTCAACGCCGGCGTCTCGATGATCATGGCGCGGTTGGGTGCCAAGACCCCGGACATCGCCCAGCTGATGCCGTTCGTGCTGCGCACCTGGATGTACATCTCCGGCGTCATGTGGAGCATCGACAAGCTGACCGATCAGCAGAGCGGTCTGCCGAGCTGGGTGGCTCCCGTACTCAAGGCCAACCCGGCCGCCGTCTACATCGACCTGATGCGTTTCGCCCTCATCGACAGCTTTCACGCGAGCCAGCTGCCGCCCCACGTGTGGGTGGTCGCGACGGGCTGGGCCCTGCTCGCCGGTGTCGGCGGCTTCATCTACTTCTGGAAGGCTGAGGAGACGTACGGCCGTGGCTAACCCGAACAGCGACCAGCGCATCCCCACCGTCATCTGCGACGGCGTCGACATCGTCTACCGCGTCAACGGCACCGGGGCCGGTCGTGGCTCCGCCACCGCCGCGCTCAACCGCATGCTGCGCCGCAAGACGGCGGAGAAGGCGGCCGGCGTGCGCCGCGTGCACGCCGTCAAGAACGTCTCCTTCACCGCCTACAAGGGCGAGGCCATCGGCCTGATCGGCACGAACGGGTCCGGCAAGTCGACCCTGCTCAAGGCCGTGGCCGGGCTGCTCCCGGTGGAGAACGGCGCCATCTACACCGATGGTCAGCCCTCCCTCCTCGGCGTCAACGCGGCCCTCATGGGCGACCTGACGGGCGAGAAGAACGTCTACCTCGGCGGCCTCGCCATGGGCATGTCCCGCGAGGAGATCAAGGAGCGCTACCAGGAGATCGTCGACTTCTCCGGCATCAACGACAAGGGCGACTTCATCACCCTCCCCATGCGGACCTACTCCTCCGGCATGGGCGCCCGGCTGCGGTTCTCCATCGCCGCCGCCAAGGACCACGACGTCCTCCTCATCGACGAGGCCCTGGCCACCGGTGACGCTTCCTTCCGCAAGCGCTCCGAGAAGCGCATCCGCGAACTGCGCCAGCACGCAGGCACGGTGTTCCTGGTCAGCCACAGCAACGCGTCCATCCGCGACACCTGCGAGCGGGCGCTGTGGCTGGAGCGCGGTGTGCTGCGCATGGACGGGCCGACCGAGGAGGTCCTCGAGGCGTACGAGGAGTTCACGGAGGGCAGCAGCAAGCCCAAGCGGCCGAATCCGAAGAAGCCGAAGCCCCAGAAGCAGGAACCCGCGGCCGCGGAAGCGCCCCTCTCCTCCTGAGGCGCGGCAGCGTGCCAGGCCCCCGGCGAGACGGTGCGCCGGGGGCGGCCGGGTGACGCTCACGGTCGTCGTGGATCGCGGGGCCATGGTCCGCCGCTCGGGCGGCGGGTGCGGGACACGTGGTGCCGGCCGGCCGCGCGAGGCGACCCCTCAGCGCTCCACCTCGTACAGAACCTGTCCCCCCGGCCCCGCGGCCACCCGCCGCAACGCCCGGTCTCCCGGCGGCAGTCCGCCGTCCGAGGGCCCCTGCACCACCCAATGCGCGCCGTAGGACCGCAGTGCACGAAGACGCGCGTTCCGCGGCACGGCCCTTGCGAAGTACGTCTCCACGGCCGACATCCGGCGTTCCTCGTCCGGCAGGAAGAAGTCCGGATACCCCGGAGCCACGGTGTACGCGCCGTACGCGGGAATCTGCCGCGCGGGATAGGTCTTCGCCATCACCACGTCCCCGTACCGCACCCAGGGCGTGATCCAGTGGTATCCGGTCCACGGCACCCGGTACTTCGCCGCGACCGGCCCGGGCAGTGCGCTGCGCCCCACCACATAGCCCACGGTCTGCACCTGCGTCCAGGCCCCGACGGCCAGCGCGGCGGCCAGCACACCGGCTGCGGCCCTGCGCAGCGTCCCGTATGCCGCCCCGGCCGCCTCCACGGCCGCCGCGATCTGTGCGGGGATCAGCACCGCCGGAAGCGCCCGGCCCCAGGAGTAGTGCCCGCTCAGCCCGCCCGCCGCGAACACCGCCACCCCGAGCAGGAAGAACAGCGCCAGAGGGTCCCGCGGATCGCGCCGCGCCCGGACCGCCAGCGCCGCCACCCCGATCAGCAGCAGGCAGAAGCGTGCGAACAGATCCTCGTAGAGCGCCCGGTGGATCGTCTCGAGGCCCCCCACGCGGAACAGTGCGAAGAAGTCGTAGTACGGCCATACCGACAGGATCAGGACCCCCAGCAGGATCCCGGCCCCGAGCCGCGGCAGGGCCCGGCGGCCGGCCCGCGCCCCCACCACCGTCGCCAGTGCCCCGAGCGTCGCCACCACGCCGGTGAACTGATGGCTCAGCAGGATCACCGCCCACAGCGCACCGAGCCCGAGGAAGACGGCCGGAGCCGCGGGCTCCCCCTTCAGCGCCCGTGCCAGCGCGGCCCAGAAGTGGAAGGCGAGTCCCAGCGCGAACACACTCGGGTAAGCCACCGTCAGCGCCAGCGAGTTGAGCCCGAGGAAGCCGCTCCATTTGAAGACCTGGGTGCCCCACAGGAACACCACGCACATCAGGGCGAGCGGCGGTGCGGCACTCCGATCGCTCAGTGTGCGGACGTATCGCCACAGGCCTGTCACCAGCAGCGCCAGACCGATCAGCGCGCCGATGCGCAGCACGACCCAGACGGACAGTCCCGTGAAGCGCGCGACAACGCCGAGAAACACGGTCCACGGCGAGTAGTAGGGGCTCGGCGTGTTCTCGTCGACCAGCGGATTGCCCGGGTCCAGGAGCCGGTGCCGCAGCCGTTCCACGGTCGCGGCGTGCATGCCGAGATCGCCGTCCCACGGCAGCCGGACGATCACGAGCAGCATCAGTACGACGATCAGGCCGGCAATCGCCCACTGCGCGGCCCCGGTCGTTCCGCGCCGCGCTCCGGTGCGGGTGCCTGCGTCACGGGAGCGCTTCGGTCCCTCACTCCCCGTGCCCGACCCGGCCGTCCCGGTCGTTCCCCCTGCCCCCTCTGCCCCGCCCGCCCCCTCGGACGCCAGGCTCATCGCGCTCCGGCGCCCTGCTTCGCCTCGTGCTGGAAGACCCACGTCCGGTACACCAGGAAGCGGAACGCCGACGCCAGCACGATCGACAGCGCCTTGGCGGCGTTGGAGCCGAGCGAACCGTTCATGCCCAGCCCGTGGTAGCCGATGTAGAACAGCAGGCTCTCCATCATCACGCCGATCCCGCTGAAGACGAAGAACAGCGCGATCTGCTGCCGGGTGCGCGAGGACCGGTCCCGGTAGGCGAAGAAACGGAAGCCCAGGTAGTTGGTGCCCATCGCGACGACGCTCGCCATCACGGTCGCCGTCATCGGTGCCCAACTCACCCCGTGAAGCAGCAAGTTGAAGACGAGGAAGTTGACCGCGACACCACTGCCGCCGACGACCCCGAACTTGGCCACCTCGACTGCGAGCCGCCGGACCCGGGCGAACGCCGGGACGGGGGCGGGCACGACGGTCTCGGCGACCGGGCGAGCGACCTGGGGTCGCTGCTCGGAGAGGTTCACTGTCACGGGTACGGGTCCTCCACACTCGTCCGGCGATCAGGCCAAACCCTAGCCCAAATGTCCCGTTTAGCAGGAAACGGTAAATTCAACGCCGGAATTGCCCAAGGTGTTGGCAAGAAAGCGGGGCAGGGAGGGCGCGCCGGAGGAGGACGCCCGGACACGCGGACGGGGGCGCCCCAACGGTGTTGGGACGCCCCCGTCGTCGACCGGGGACCGGCCGCACCCGGCCTAGCTGTGCGCCCGGAGCATCGTGCGCATCGTGCGCATCGCGACCGACAGATTCGCGAGATCGAAGGAGTCCGAGCCGGAGATCTCGTCGAGGGTGGTGCGCGCCCTCGCGAGGATCGCCGCGTTCTTCTCCTCCCAGGCCTTGAACCGCTGTTCCGGCGTGGAGCTGCCGTTGCCCACCGCCAGGACGTCGGAGGTCAGGCCGGCGTGGGCCGCGTACAGGTCCTCACGGATCGACGCGCGGGCCATGGACTGCCACCGGTCGGCGCGCGGCAGTTCGATGATGCGGTCCATGAGCCGGGTGATCCCCAGCCGGTCGGCGAGTTCGTAGTAGACCTCGGCGACGGCCATCGGGTCCTTGCCCATGCGATCGGCCACCGAGACGATGTCGAGCGCCGGGAAGGCGGAGGAGAACCCGGCGACACGCGTGGCGAGTTCGTCGGGGACCCCGGCGCTCGTCAGCTCGTCGTAGATCTTCTGCCACCATTCCAGGTCCGCGCCGCGCAGCAGCTTGGGCAGCTCCCTCCAGACCTGCTCGACACGCTCCGCGAAGAACTCGACCGTCTCGGCGAGTTGCAGCGGCTGCGGCCGGTTGTTGAGCAGCCAGCGCGTGCCGCGCTCGACCAGCCGGCGGGAATGCAGCCGGATCCGGGTCTGGACGTCGGCGTCGACCTTGTTGTCGAGGTCCTCCACCGCGTCCCACATCGCGCCGGAGTGGAAGATGACGCGGGACGCGGTCTGCGCCCGCACGATCTCCTCGAGCGAGGCGCCGGTCTCCTCGCGCAGACGGTGCAGGAAGCTCGTACCGCCCGTGTTGACCGTGTCGTTGACCAGCAGGGTCGTCACGATCTCACGGCTCAGCGCGTGGCTGTCGATCTGCTGCGGGAACCGCTCGCGCAGTGCCGTCGGGAAGTAGGCGTGCAGCAGGCTGCGCAGATACGCGTCGTCGGGCAGCTCAGTCTCCAGCAGCTGCTTGGCGACCGTGATCTTCGTGTACGCCAGCAGGACGGCGGTCTCCGGGCCGGTCAGGCCCTGGCCGGAGTTGAGCCGCTCGCGGATCTGCCGGTCGGTGGGCAGGAACTCCAGCGCCCGGTCGAGGTGGCCCTCACGCACCAGGTGGCGGATGAACCGCTGCTGCGCGTTCAGCATGTCCTTCGACTGGAACAGCGCGTTGGCGATCGCCACGTTCTGCGCGTAGTTGTTGCGCAGCACCAGGGTGCCGACCTCGTCGGTCATCTCGGCGAGCAGCTGGTTGCGCTGCTTGACCGTGAGATCGCCGTTGGCCACGACAGCGTTGAGCAGGATCTTGATGTTCACCTCGTGGTCGGAGGTGTCCACGCCCGCGCTGTTGTCGATGGCGTCCGTGTTGATCTTTCCGCCCTGCTGCGCGCACTCGATCCGGCCGAGCTGCGTCAGGCCCAGGTTGCCGCCCTCGCCGACCACCTTGGCCTGGAGGTCGCGTCCGTCCACGCGGATCGCGTCGTTGGCCTTGTCGCCGACATCCGCGTTCGACTCCACGGAGGACTTGACGTAGGTGCCGATGCCGCCGTTCCACAGCAGGTCGACCGGCGCCTTCAGAATGGCGCGCATCAGGTCGGCCGGGGTCATCTTGGCGATGCGGCCGTCGATGCCGAGCGCCTCGCGGATGTGCGCGTTGATCGGGATCGCCTTGGCCGAGCGGGGGAACACCCCGCCGCCGCCCGACAGCAGTTCGGTGTTGTAGTCGGCCCACGAGGAGCGGGGCAACTCGAACAGCCGGCGGCGCTCGGCGTACGAGGTCTCCGCGTCCGGATGGGGGTCGATGAAGATGTGCCGGTGGTCGAAGGCCGCGACCAGGCGGATGTGCTTGGACAGCAGCATGCCGTTGCCGAACACGTCACCGGACATGTCGCCGATGCCCACGACCGTGAAGTCCTCGGTCTGGGTGTCGACACCCAGCTCACGGAAGTGCCGCTTCACGGACTCCCAGGCACCGCGGGCGGTGATGCCCATCTTCTTGTGGTCGTAGCCCGCCGAGCCGCCGGAGGCGAAGGCATCGCCCAGCCAGAAGCCGTACTTCTCCGCGACCTCGTTGGCGATGTCCGAGAACGTCGCCGTGCCCTTGTCCGCGGCGACCACGAGGTAGGTGTCGTCCGAGTCGTGCCGGACCACGTCCGCGGGCGGTACGACCTCGCCGGCCACCATGTTGTCGGTGATGTCGAGCAGGGCCGAGATGAACATCCGGTAGCTGCGGATGCCCTCCGCGAGCCAGGCGTCACGGTCCACGGCCGGGTCGGGCAGCTGCTTGGCGACGAACCCGCCCTTGGCGCCCACCGGCACGATGACGGTGTTCTTCACCATCTGCGCCTTGACCAGACCGAGGATCTCGGTGCGGAAGTCCTCACGCCGGTCGGACCAGCGCAGACCACCGCGCGCGACCTTGCCGAAGCGCAGGTGCACACCCTCGACACGCGGCGAGTACACCCAGATCTCGTACGCCGGACGGGGCGCCGGAAGGTCCGGGATGGCCTGCGGGTCGAACTTCATGGAGATGTAGTCGTGCGGCTTGCCGCCCCTGGCCTCCTGGAAGAAGTTGGTGCGCAGGGTCGCCTTGATCAGCGTGAGGAAGGAGCGCAGGATGCGGTCCTCGTCGAGCGAGGCGACCTGGTCGAGAGCGGCGTCCAGCTCCTCCAGCAGCGCGTCGGTCAGCTCCACCCCGGCGCGCTGCCGCTCCGGCGACATCCGCGCCTCGAAGAGGGAGATCAGCAGCCGGGTGGTGTGGACGTTGTTGCGGAGGGTGTCCTCCATGTAGTCCTGGCTGAAGGTCGAACCGGCCTGGCGCAGGTACTTGGCGTATGCGCGCAGCACCATCGCCTGACGCCAGGTGAGCCCGGCGCTCAACACCAGGGCGTTGAAGCCGTCGTTCTCCGCCTGCCCGGTCCAGGTGGCGGAGAAGGCGTCCTGGAACCGCTCACGGGCGTCGTCGCCGAGGATCTCGCCGTTGTCGGTGAGCGAGGTGGGCAGCCGGAGGCCGAAGTCGTAGATCCACGCGATCGTGCGGTCCGCGCAGCGCAGCTCGTACGGGCGCTCGTCGATGACCTCCACGCCGAGCCGGTTGAGGACCGGCAGCACGGCGGACAGGGACACCGCCTCGCCCTTGCGGTAGATCTTGAAGCGGCGCTCACCGGGACCGACGCCCACGGGCTCGTACAGGCTGAGAGCGAACTTCCTGCCGCCCTCCTCCGTGGTCAGCTGCTCCAGGTGCACGAGGTCGGCGACCGCGGCGCGCGGCGTGTGGTCGGCCTTGTACCCCTCGGGGAAGGCGCCCGCGTAACGGCGCTGCAGCTCGGCCGCGCGCTCCTCGCCGAGTTCCGCGTTCAGCGCCTCGGTGAAGGCGTCGCTCCAGGAGCGGGCCGCCTCGACCAGGCGCGCCTCGATGCGATCCCTGTCGACGTCGGACAGCTGCGGCAGCTCCGTGCCCTGCGGGACGCGGACCACGAAGTGCAGCCGGGAGAGGATCGATTCGGTGTTCCAGGCCGTGAAGTCGACGCTGGTGCCGCCGAGCTCCTCCTTGAGGATGTCGATGATCCGCAGTCGGACACCGGTGGTGTAGCGGTCGCGCGGCAGGTAGACGAGGGCCGAGTAGTAGCGCCCGTACTCGTCCTGACGCAGGTACAGCCGCAGCCGGCGACGCTCCTGGAGGTAGAGGACCGAGGTGGCGATGGAGCGCAGCTCGTCGGTCGGGGTCTGGAACAGCTCGTCGCGCGGGTAGGTCTCCAGGATCTGGAGCAGGTCGCGGCCGTCGTGGCTGTTGGGTGAGAACCCGGCACCCCTGAGCACCTCTTCGACCTTGCGCCGGATGACCGGCACACGGCGCACGGACTCGGTGTAGGCGGCGGACGAGAACAGGCCGAGGAAGCGGCGCTCGCCGACCACGTTGCCCTGCTCGTCGAACTTCTTCACGCCGACGTAGTCGAGGTACGAGGGCCGGTGCACGGTGGCACGGCTGTTGGCCTTGGTGAGGACCAGCAGCTTGTGCTCACGGGCCTTGGCACGGGCGTCGGCGGGCAGCCGCTCGAAGGACGGGCTCACCGGGTGCTGGTCGTCGCCGGCGTGGCTCGGGTCCGATCGCAGTATGCCGAGCCCGGTGCCGGGCACCGCGGCCAGCACGTCGTCCTCGCGCAGCTCGTACTCGCGGTAGCCGAGGAACGTGAAGTGGTCGGCGGCCAGCCAGCGCAGCAGCTCGCCGGCCTCCTCCAGCTCCGCCACCGGCAGGTCCGTGGGCACGGCCTCCTTCTGGAGCCCCTCGGCGATGCGCAGCGCGCACTCGCGCATCTTCTCCCAGTCCTCGACGGCCTCGCGGACGTCGGACAGGACACGCATCAGATCCGCGGTGATCTGCTTCAGATCGGCGCGGTCGGTCTCCCGGTCGATCTCGACGTGGATCCACGACTCGATGTGCGCGTCGTGCGGCAGCTCGCCACCGGCCGCGTCGGGCAGCACCTCGAGGAGCTTGCCGGTCAGGTCGCGGCGGACGACGAACTGGGGGTGGATGACGACGTGGATTCCGCGCCCCTGCCGCGACAGCTCGTTGGTGACGGAGTCGACCAGGAAGGGCATGTCGTCGGTGACGACCTCGACGACGGAGTGGCTGCAGGTCCAGCCGTTCTCCTCCACGGTCGGGGTGTGCACCCGCACGCTGGCCGTGCCCTGCGGGCGCGTCTCGGCCAGTCTGTAGTGCGAGATCGCGGCTCCGAAGACATCGACCGGGTCACGGTCGGCGAGGTCCTCCGGGGCGGTGTGCAGGTAGTAGCGCTGGAGGAACGCGAGCACGGTGTCCCGGTCAGGGGTGCCCTCGCCCGTCGTCCCAGTCGGTAGGTGCCCCCCGACCGGGCTGTTCTCAGCTACCCGGGCAGCCCTCTCGAGCAGCTCGGCCTTGGCTTCGTCCAGCTTGGTCTGCATTGTCCTCTGGCTCCTGTCGCGCGCCGTTGCGTGACGTAGAAGGAAATACGGTCTCTTCTCCGACGTAACGCCGCGACGCGGGGTGTCCGGTCTGGTTCGACGCTATGCCGCACGGAGAGAAAGGTGGGGGCTTATCGGCCAATTCCGGCACCCTCGGCGACTGTGACGCTCGTCTCGGCGCACTGGGCGCCTCTCGCGTCCCCGGCGCTCCGGTAGCCGTGCCGGGCGCCTGCGGCGCCCTTTGCGACCGGCCCCGCCTGCCAGGATCAGCGACCGCCGCCCGGTCACGGATGTCGTCCGTGCTCACCGGGCGCAGGGCAGGGACGACGACGTCCCCGCGATGTATCGCGCTGATCACGCCACAAGGCTATCGCTCATCACGGGGGGCACGTCATGAGCCGTATGTGTACAAAACAGGGGGTCGAACTTTGACGTTCTGCACAGGGGCGCGGGGAGCGCTGCCGTGCACTCCCGTCGGTGCGAGCATGGCTGTACGAACAGCGAGCACGTCTGTACGAGTGGTACGAGGCCCCTTGGCAAGCACCCTCGACCTCGGGCACGTTGCCAGAAGCACCCGACGGAGCCGTCCGCACGACCGAGGGGAGCACGGCGAACATGACGCAGAAGATCCTGATCGTCACCGGCGACGCGGCAGAATCACTGGAAGTCCTGTATCCCTACCAGCGCCTGCGCGAGGAGGGGTACGAGGTCCATATCGCGGCCCCCACCCGCAAGACCCTCCGGTTCGTCGTCCACGACTTCGAACCCGGATTCGACACGTACACCGAGAAGCCCGGCTACACCTGGCCCGCGGACCTCGCCTTCTCCGAGGTCGACCCCGGTGAATACGCCGCCATCGTCATCCCCGGCGGCCGCGCCCCGGAGTACCTGCGCAACGACCCCGAGCTCCGCAAGATCCTCAAGTCGTTCTTCGACACCGACAAACCGGTGGCCCAGATCTGCCACGGCCCCCTGCTCACGGCCGCGGTCGACGCCCTGCGCGGGCGGCGCGTCACGGCCTATCCCGCGCTGGAGCTGGACATGCAGGCGGCGGGCGCCACCTTCCAGGACGCCGAGGCGGTCGTCGACGGCACGCTCGTCTCCTCGCGGGCCTGGCCCGACCACTCCGGCTGGATGCGTGAGTTCCTGACGGTCCTGCGCGCCAAGGCGCCGGTGACCTGATTCCGGGCGGTGCGGCGTCCTCGGACGCCGCACCCGCTCACGCCGCCAGCCGCTCCGCCTCCGCGACCGCCTCCGCCAGTGTGTCCACCACCGGGACGCCGACCTCCTCCAGGCTGGCACGGCTGTGGGAGCCCCCGGTGTACAGGACGGCCTGCGCTCCCACGTGCCGGGCCGCGACCGCGTCGTCCGCGGCATCCCCGATGATCACCGTGCGCGCCGGCTCCACGCCGTCCAGTGCCCGCAGGTGCCGGACCATGTGCTCGGCCTTGCTGCCACCGGAGGGCCCGGTCCGTCCGTCCACGCGCAGGAAGTGCGTCTCGATCCCGAAGCCCCTGACCAGCGGGACGAGCTCGTCGTGCCCGTACATGCTCAGAAGCGACTGGCTGCGGCCCGCCGACCGCCATCCCGCGAGCAGATCCGCGGCGCCCTCGGTCAGCCCGCACCGCACCCGGTGCAGCATGTAGTACCGGTGGAAGACCGCGTCCATGACCTCCCACTCGGCGTTCGTCGGCAGCCGCCCCATCAGCCGCTCGTAGAACTTCGGCACCGGCACGCAGTACAGCGTCCGGTACTTCTCCAGCGTGATCGGCTCCAGGCCCAGTTCGGCGAAGGCCGCGTTCGTCGCCCCGATGATCGCGTCATTGTCGTGGAACAGCGTGCCGTTCCAGTCCCAGACGATGTGCGCGCTTACGTACGTCCCCATGCCCGAAAACGTACCCGGCCACGGTGACAATCACGTGCCGACAGGCGCCGACGCGGACAGGGCTCGGAGAAAAAACGCCAGGTCAGACGCTCGGGCCGAGCAGTTGGGGAATCTCCTGCGTCGCGTACCAGAGCAGCTCGTGGTCCTCGGCGCCGTCCACGACGAACTGCGCGTCGTCGTCGCCGCCGTCCGCCGCCTCCAGCGCCTCGGCAGCCGCGGTCAGGTCCGCCTCCGCGTCGTCGGCGTCGGCGTGCACCGCGGCCGCCTTGCCGAGCGGTACGGGTCCGACGACCCGCACCTCGCCGAGGGCCGCCGGGTCCAGTGCGCGGTCGGGATCGGCGGCCGCGGCTCCGTCCGGTACGTCCACCGCGACGACCACACGTCGCCGCGGCGCCCCCGGGTCGGCCGCGAGCAGCCGCAGCGAGGCCAGCGCGGCCCGGTTGAGCGCGGCGTACTCCAGTTCCTCGATGTCGTCGGAGAGGTACCACTCGCGCAGTGCGGGCGTGACGGCGTAGGCCGCCATCTGCCCCGCGCCCAGCTCACCCGTCTTGTACGCCTCGGCGAGACCGTGGAGGGTCAGGGGGACGTAGACGCGCATGGCGAGCCGCTTTCGTAGTCGGAGAGGGCGGCCGGAGGGCGTGTACGAGGACCCTGTGGAGGTCGCCCGCGCGCCTTCGGCGAGTCACCCCAGGATACGTGCGGGCGTCCCCCTTCGGGTCTCGGCCGGAGCCTTCCCGGACGTCAACCGGGGCGCCCGTGGCTCACCCGGTGCGCCCCCGCGGTTCCAAGGCATCCCGCCCTGCTTCTCATCCTGATAGGTGAACCCACGGGCGGTCCCGGCGCGCTCCCGGCTTCCTTGCGGACGGGGTCCTCCACCTCGTACAAGATCCCCATCGAGAAGTTACCGACCGGTATCAGCCGGTCCCGCGAAACGGGGATTCCCATGAACAAGGTGATGACCAGGAACAAGCCGACGACCGGGGCCCGGCGGCACCCGGGCGGCCGTCCACCGGTCCGCCACGACACCCGCCGGCCGGGCCCCACACCCCGCCGCTCCGCACCGGGCCGCGGCACGTCCCGTACGGCGGCCGCTCCCGCCACGCCGGACCCGTCCGGCCCGGTCCCCCAGCCCCGTCCGACCGACCTCTTCGCCGACCGGCTGGTGTCCGTGCTGAGCGGCCGGCGGCCGGTGCACAGCATGCTCCGCCACACGGCCGGCCGGGCCTATGACGAGCTGGCGTGGCTCGCCGAACGCGGCCCGCTGCGCACCCGCGGCAGCCATCCGGTCGTCCGCGACATCGGCTACTACGTCCCGCGCCCGGGCGCCATCGAGGCGTTCGCCCGCATCGGCGCGGGCGACACGCTGCGCGCGATGGCATTCCGCCTGGAGTGCGGTCCTGACCACCGCTGGCGCTGCACGGCGGTGGAACTGGGCGGGCCGCGGATGCCACGGGCGGACGGCGACTGAAGGCAACGACACGAGGGGCCGGGCACCCTCGGGTGCCCGGCCCCTCACCACGGCAGTGTCGCCGGCGGCAGCGTCACTTCCTGCGGCGCCGTCCGCCCTTCGCCTGCTTGCGGCGCTCCGCGCGCGTGAGGCCGTCCGCCTCCGAGCGCACCGGCTCGTCGTCGCCGACGAAGTCGCCCTCGATGACGCCGCCCTCGCCGTCCACGGTCGGCGCGGAGAAGTGCAGCCGCTCGCGGCGCTGCGGGGCGTCGAGGCCCTTGGCACGGATCTCCGGGCGGGCGGCCTGCGCCGCGACCGCCTCTTCCTTCTCCAGGGACGGCTTGGCGTCCTCGACGGGGACCTCCTCGACCTGCTGCTCGACCTGGACCTCCAGGTTGAACAGGTAGCCGACGGACTCCTCCTTGATGCCCTCCATCATCGCGGTGAACATGTCGAAGCCCTCGCGCTGGTACTCGACCAGCGGGTCCTTCTGCGCCATGGCGCGCAGGCCGATGCCCTCCTGGAGGTAGTCCATCTCGTAGAGGTGCTCGCGCCACTTGCGGTCCAGGACCGACAGCACGACCCGGCGCTCCAGCTCACGCATGATCTCGGAGCCGAGCTGAGCCTCACGCTGCTCGTACTGCTCGTGGATGTCGTCCTTGATGGACTCGGCCACGAACTCGGCGGTCAGCCCGGCCCGGTCGCCGGTGGCCTCCTCGAGCTCGTCGACGGTGACCCGCACCGGGTAGAGCTGCTTGAAGGCGCCCCACAGCCGGTCCAGGTCCCACTCCTCGGAGAAGCCTTCGGCGGTCTCGGCGGCCACATAGGCGTCGATCGTGTCGTCCATGAAGTGCTGGATCTGCTCGTGCAGGTCCTCGCCCTCCAGGACGCGGCGCCGCTCGCCGTAGATGACCTCGCGCTGCCGGTTGAGGACCTCGTCGTACTTGAGGACGTTCTTCCGGGTCTCGAAGTTCTGCTGCTCGACCTGCGACTGGGCGGACGCGATCGCGCGCGTGACCATCTTGTTCTCGATCGGCACGTCGTCCGGCACGTTGGCCATCGCCATGACGCGCTCGACCATCTGGGCCTTGAACAGACGCATCAGGTCGTCGCCCAGGGAGAGGTAGAAGCGGGACTCGCCGGGGTCGCCCTGACGTCCGCTACGACCGCGCAGCTGGTTGTCGATACGGCGCGACTCGTGCCGCTCGGTGCCCAGCACGTACAGTCCGCCGAGCTCCTCGACCTCGTCCTTCTCGGTCTTGACCGCGAGCTCGGCACGCTCCAGGGCGGTGGGCAAGGCCGCGGCCCACTCCTCGATGTGCTCCTCGGGGTCGAGCCCGCGCTGGCGCAGCTCGGCCTCGGCGAGGTCCTCGGGGTTGCCGCCGAGCTTGATGTCCGTACCGCGGCCGGCCATGTTGGTGGCCACGGTGACGGCGCCCTTGCGGCCGGCCTGGGCGACGATGACGGCCTCGCGGTCGTGCTGCTTCGCGTTGAGCACCTCGTGCTGGATGCCGCGCTTGGCGAGCTGCTGCGAGAGGTACTCGGACTTCTCGACCGAGGTGGTGCCGACGAGGATCGGCTGGCCCTTCTCGTGCTTCTCGGCGATGTCGTCGACGACCGCCTCGAACTTGGCCACCTCGGTGCGGTAGATCAGGTCCGACTGGTCCTTGCGGATCATCGGCTTGTTGGTCGGGATCGGGACCACGCCGAGCTTGTAGATCTGGTGGAACTCGGCGGCCTCGGTCATCGCCGTACCGGTCATGCCGGAGAGCTTGTTGTAGAGGCGGAAGAAGTTCTGGAGGGTGATCGTGGCGAGCGTCTGGTTCTCGTCCTTGATGTCCACCCCTTCCTTCGCCTCGATCGCCTGGTGCATGCCCTCGTTGTAGCGGCGGCCGGCGAGGATACGGCCGGTGTGCTCGTCGACGATCATGACTTCGCCGTCGATGACGACGTAGTCCTTGTCGCGCTTGAAGAGCTCCTTGGCCTTGATCGCGTTGTTGAGGTAGCCCACCAGCGGGGTGTTCACCGACTCGTAGAGGTTGTCGATGCCCAGCCAGTCCTCGACCTTGCTGACCCCGGACTCGTGGATGGCGACCGTGCGCTTCTTCTCGTCGACGTCGTAGTCGCCGGTCTCCTCGGCGCCCTTCAGCGGGTTGCCCGCCTCGCCCCTCTTCAGGCGCGTGACCAGCTTGGCGAAGTCGCCGTACCACTTGGTGGCCTGGTCGGCCGGGCCGGAGATGATCAGCGGCGTACGGGCCTCGTCGACCAGGATGGAGTCGACCTCGTCGACGATCGCGAAGTTGTGACCGCGCTGGACGAGCTCGTCCTGGGCCCAGGCCATGTTGTCGCGCAGGTAGTCGAAGCCGAACTCGTTGTTCGTGCCGTAGGTGATGTCGCAGCCGTACTGCTCACGGCGCTGGGCCGGCGTCATGTTGCCGAGGATGCAGCCGACGCTCAGGCCGAGGAACTTGTGGACGCGGCCCATCATCTCGGAGTCGCGCTCGGCGAGATAGTCGTTGACCGTGACGATGTGGACGCCGTCTCCGGACAGGGCGTTCAGGTACGCGGGCAGGGTGCCGACGAGCGTCTTGCCCTCACCGGTCTTCATCTCCGCGACGTAGCCGAGGTGGAGCGCGGCGCCGCCCATCATCTGCACGTCGTAGTGACGCTGGCCGAGGACGCGCTTGGCCGCTTCACGGACGGTCGCGAACGCCTCGGGCAGCAGGTCGTCGAGGCTTTCGCCGTCGGCGTACCGCTGCTTGTACTCATCGGTGAGGGCCCGCAGCTCGGCGTCGGAGAGGTCGACGAAGTCCTCTTCGATGGAGTTGACCTGGTCCGCGATGCGGTGCAGCTTGCGCAGGATCTTGCCTTCGCCTGCACGCATGATCTTCGAGAGGACGGACACGGGGGTTTGTCTCCTTGCCGGTCGGGCCTGGGACGGTCGGTTACGTAGGACAGCTTGAGCAACGGCCATCGTAAGCGAGGACCCCACCGCGCCGGGAGGTCTGCCGGTGACAGCCACTAGGACAACGGACGGGCGTGGCGGAAGGTGCCGAGTCCGTGCCACGAAAAGTAACCGTCCATTCACGCAGTGACGAGCCCGCGGGCACAACGGCGTGGCGGGACCGCGCGACCGATGCCGGGGCGACGGCGACCGGGTGTGAAAAATCATGGCGTCGCGGCGGGAGGCCGAGCAGAATCGGGCGATGGACCCCGTCACCCTGACCACCGAACGTCTCCTGTTGCGCACCGTGGGTGCGCAGGACGCGGACGCGGTGTACGCGGCCGCGCAGGACCCGGACATCCAGCGCTGGACCACGATCCCTTCGCCGTATCTGCGTGAGCACGCGGAAGGGTTCGTCGGGCAGCTGGCACCCGACGGCTGGGCCGACGCCTCGATGTTCACCTTCGGAGTGTTCCTTCCCGCGGGGACTCTGGTGGGCATGCTCGGCCTCACGATGCGCTCACTGGGCGTCGCCGAGGTGGGCTTCTGGACGGCGAAGGAGCACCGGGGGAACGGCTACATCACGGAAGCCACGCTCGGCGCGTCGCGCTGGGCCTTCATCCGTCTGTCGGTGGACCGTGTGGAATGGCGCGCGGAGGTGGGCAACGCCGGCTCCCTGGCGGTCGCGGAACGCGCGGGTTTCACCATCGAGGGTGTCCTGCGCTCCGCGATCAACAACAAGGGGGTGCGCCGGGACTGCTGGGTGGGCTCACTGCTGCCGTCGGACCTGGGACTGCCCTCGACGGCCCCCTATCTGCCGACCCCCTCCCGGACGCCCTAGCGGGCCGTCGTCCCGTCGGCCTGTTCAGGACAAAAGACCAGCTCAGGCCGCTTTGTCAGTGCGGGGCCTTACCGTGTCACCATGCCGAGTCTTCCGCGTCCCGTCACCGAACTGACCGCCGACGAAGCCCGCCGCATCTTCCTGCGCGCCCAGGGTTTCCTCGGTGCCCCCGACCGCAGGGCCGGGGTCCGCGGCGTGCTGCGCCGTCTCGGCGCGGTCCAGCTCGACACCATCTCCGTCCTCGCCCGGTCACACGAACTGATCCCGTACGCCCGCCTGGGCGCCATAGGTCGCAAGACGGTGGACTCGGCCTACTGGACCCCGGCGTCCGACGGCGCGTCCGAGCCCCGGCCCCATGCGTTCGAGTACTGGTCCCACGCCGCGTGCGTCCTCCCCATCGAGGAGTGGCCCCACTTCGCCTTCCGGCGCCGCGCCTACCGCTCCCGTCCGCACTGGAACCACAGCCTCCCGGACGGTGTCTACGACCAGGTCATCAAGCAGCTGCGCAGCGAAGGCCCGCTGACGGCGACCGACTTGGGCGGCGCCAAGAGGACCAGCGAGTGGTGGGACTGGTCCGGCACCAAGGTCGCGGTGGAGCGTGCGTTGATGTACGGCGAGGTGGTGTGCGTCGAGCGGCGCGGCTGGAAGCGGGTGTACGACCTCGCCGAGCGCGCCGTCCCCGAGCCGCTGCTGCACGACGAGTTGGACGACGCCGAGTGCCTTCGCCGCCTGGTCCGCCTGGCCGGTCAGTCCCTCGGCGTCGGTACGCGCGCGGACATCGCGGACTACCACCGTCTCAAGGGCGAGCAGGTGGACGCGGTGATCGCGGACTCGGGCCTGGTTCCGGTGACGGTCGAGGGCTGGGGCAAGCCCGCCTGGGCGGACCCGGAGGCGCTGGCCACCCCGCCGCGCGGCCGCCACCGTACGACGCTGCTGTCGCCCTTCGACTCCCTGGTCTGGGAGCGGGCACGCACGGAGCGCATCTTCGGTTTCACCCATCGCCTGGAGGCGTACGTGCCCAAACCGAAGCGGGTGTACGGCTACTTCGCGATGCCGGTCCTCGCGGGCGGTCGGCTGGTCGGCCGTGTGGACCCCGCACGCGAGGGCCGCACGCTGGTGGCCAAGCAGGTCACGCTCGAGGGCCCCAGGGCCGTTCCGGGGGTGGCCCAGGCCCTGCTGGAGGCGGCGGCATGGGTGGACTGCACGGACGTACGCGTGGAGCGGGTGGACGTCCCGGATCTGCGCGAGCCCCTGGTCCAGGAGCTGGCGCGTGCCGTGGGCTGACCCACGGTACCGGCGGATCGCCACGGACCCGTCCCGCTAGCGGATCTCGAGGATCTTCTCCCGCATCGCGTAGACCACGGCCTCCATCCTGGAGTGCAGCTGCAGCTTCTCCAGGATGTTGCGCACATGGTTCTTCACGGTGTTCTCGGAGATGAACAACTCCTTGGCGATGTCCCGGTTGTTCATCCCCGTGGCGACGAGTTTGAGGACTTCCAGCTCCCGGTCGGTGAGCCGCGGCGCAGGGACCAGCCGGCGTTCGTCGGTCCGCTGGATCATCGACTTGAACTCGGTGAGGAGTTTCGACGCCATGGACGGGCTGATCTGCGACTGCCCGTCGGCGACGGCTCGAATGGCCGTGGCGACCTCGTCCGTGGAGATCTCCTTCAGGAGATAGCCGGTCGCGCCGGCCTTGATCGCATCGTAGAGATCGGCCTCTTCGTCGCTGATCGTCAACATGATGATCTTCGCGCTGGGCGCCACCTCCTTGATGGAGGTGCACGCCTCGATCCCGCCGCGCTTGGGCATCCGCACATCCATCAGCACGATGTCGGGGAGCAGATCGGCCGCCTTGTCGACCGCTTCCGCGCCGTCCCCGGCCTCGCCGACGACCTGGATGTCCTCCTCGGCCGCGAGCACGATCTCCAGGCCGCGACGGAAGAGCGCATGGTCGTCCACGACGAGGACACGGATGGGCTCCTTGCGTGCAGAGCCCTCCTCCGGGCCCATGCCGGCGACGCCGTCGTCGGCGTCCCCGTCTCGCATCGGTCCGAAGCTGTCCGCCATCGTTCCTCCCCCTGAAGGCTGTGGCCCGTGGTCCTGTGCCATCGCCAACCCAAGGCAACGGCCCACCGGTTGGGCCGTTGCCGCCATGATTCCATGCCCGGGCGACACTCCGGTGCCGGAGCACGGCGCGAACTGGTCGCACACCGGTGCCCCTGGGGGCGCACAGGCCCGCCAGAGGCACCGGTTACCGCGTTCACCCGGCGGGATCAGCCGCCGAGTGCTCCACCTGCGGCGGCCATCTGCGCCTGAGCCACCATCTGGTCCGTGCTCAGGTGGATGACGCCGTAGTCGTAGGCATGCCGTCGGTAGACGACGCTGGGCTGCTTGGTCTCGGAGTCGACGAACAGGTAGAAATCATGCCCGACCAGCTCCATCTCGTAGAGCGCCTGGTCGAGCGACATCGGAGCGGCGACGTGGGTCTTCTCGCGGACGACGAGGGGGCCTTCGCCCTTCACCTCGAGCGATCCGATCTTCTTGGTCGGCACACCGTCCGGCTCTTCCTCCGACACGAGCCCGCCGTTGCCGTTCAGGGTCACCGCACCCGGGACGTGGTCGGGCACCTCGGCTGCCGTGAGCCTGCGGACCCCGCGGCGGGTGTGGCGCTTGTCGTGCTGCTTGCGCAGCCGGGCCTCGAGCTTCTCCGCGGCGAGGTCGAGCGCCACGTACGGATCGTTGGCCGCCGCCTCCGCCCGGATCACCGGACCGCGCGAGCGGAGCGTGATCTCCACTCGGTCGGAGCGGTCGGCCTGCCGGGGGTTGGGCTCCTTGGACACCTCAACATCGAGGCTGATCACCTTGGCATCCAGCTTCTGGATCTTGTCCAGCTTCAGCTTTTCGGCCACGTGCTTCCGGAACCGCTCGGGCACCTCGGTCTTGCGGCCCTTGACGACGATGTCCACGCAGAACTCCGTTCCCGGATCGCTCCGCATCCCTGGCGGAGCATCTCCCTTGTGCACCAGGCTCCAGTGACCACCGGAGCCCCGGACTCGGTGACGTCCACCTCCTCCTCCCCCGTGGGCGAGATCTCCACCTCACCGCAACGGGTGATTGCAGAAAACCCGCAGCACGGCAATGGAATAAGCGAGGGACGGCCGGCGCCTTTCCCTCACAACCGAACATATCTCGCCCGGCAGGATGTCGTCACCCTCTACTGCGGCGTACCTCCATTCAGGTGAATTGGCCTAGCCATGACCTGCGGCAATGCAAGTTCTCAGTCAGTTCCGGTTCATTTCGAAAGATTCCGGCGAGGAGGCGACCACCGCCGCACAGATCCGGTCTTCGAGGCCGTTCCCAGCGGCCATTCCCTGCGGCTCAGGCGCCCGGTGCGACCGCGCCGCCGTCCGTATTGCTCTCCGTTCCCCCCTTGCTTCCCCCGCCACACGCGCATACACCTCCGTGTCCCCCGTCCGTGCATCCACGAGCGCCGTACGGACCGCACGCGCCGCCTCTCCCAGGGAGGCGCCCGTGGTCATCAGGTCGTCGACAAGAACGATCCGGCCGCCCGTGAGCAGCGCCGCGCCCGCGCCGGCCACCTCGAGGGCTCCCGCGAGATTGGCCAGCCGCTGCCGTGCGCCGAGTCCGGCCTGGTCGACCACGGCCCGCCGATGCCGCAGCACCGCCGCGACCCGGGCCGCCGTCCCGCTCCTGCGCAGTTCCGCCGCCGCCGCGAGCGCGATCCGCCGTGCGGGGTCATGGCCTCTCGCCCGCACGGCGCGTCGGGAGGAGGGCACGGGCACGAGCAGCACGGGCACCCGGCCGGCGGCGGTACGCGAGGACACCGCGCGGGCCGCGGCCACGGCTGCCCCGGTCCCGCCCGTGATCAACCCCGCCCGTACCGCCCCGGCCAAGGCCGTCCCGAGGGGGCGCGCCAGCATCAGTGCACCGCGCTCCTTATGTGCCAGGAGCGTGGCGCGTACGGCGCCCTGGTACGCGGCCGCCGCGTGCACCACCGGCAGTCCCGCCGGCTCCGGCGCAAGTCGCACCCGGCGCGGCGCCCTTCCGTGGAGCGCCGCGCGGCACTCCGGGCACAGCACCATGCGCGGCCTGCCGCAACCGCCGCAGTCTGCCGGCAGCACCAGGTCGGTGAGGTCCTGCCACCACGCCCGCATGTCCACCACTGTGCCAACGCCCGCGGCGGCGTGCCAGGCCTGTGGACAACCGCCTGTGGACAACGGGGGCACGGAGCCCGCACCCGGACACCTGTGCCCGGGGCGTGCCTGCCCGGCTCACCCCGGGTAGACGGGGGCCGTTCCCTCCTTGACCACCTTCTGCCACTGCGCCCCGGCCGACAGACGCACGATGCCGTCCTCGGAGTAGGCCACGAGCGGCAGCCGCTCGTCCTCGGACGCCGCGATCTGCTTGACGCCGGTGAGCGAGGTCGGCGCGGTGACCGTCGGTGTCGAGCCGTCGACCTGTACATACCGCAACTGCTGCACACCGCCGGACTCGCGCCCGACCACCACGAGCCGGCTGTCCCCGGCCCACGACATGGCCGAGACCTCTTCCAGCTGCGGAGTCACCGAGTGGAGTTCGAGGATCGACACGGAACGCCGTCCGTCACCCCCCTCGTCCCGCTCGACCCGTCCGATCTGCAGCGACGTCTTTCCGCCCTGTTCCACGATCAGTGCGATCCGCACGCCGTCCGCGGCCACCCGCACCGCGTTGATACGCCCGTCGAGGCCCGGCGTGCTCACCTCCACCGGTTCGCCCGCGCCCTGCTGCAGCATCACCAGACGGGCCCGCTTGGGGTCGCGATCGGCCACCCATAGGTCGCCCCCGCCGTCCCAGCTCGGCGTCGTCAGCCGGTCGCCCGGCAAAGCGCCCTGGCTGGTCAGTACCGGGTCACCGAGCGAGGAACCCGAGACCAGGGACCCCACGTACAGATTCCGCCCGTCGTCCGAGACCCCGGCCGCCCTCTCCTCGTCGAGCGAGATCGCGGCCGCCCGCAGCTTCTTGCCGCCTTCGCCCAGCGCGCCCGGTACCGGCTCGGGGTCCTTGGAGGTGCTCGACAGACTGACGAGCCGCTGCTTGCCGTCGAGGAAGTACTCGTCCGCCCCTCCGCCCGTGCTGTGCGAGGCGATGATCTCGGCGCGGTTCTCGTTCAGGTCGCACAGCTTCTTGCCGTTCGACCGCTGCAGCTCGACCTGGCTCACGCCGGTGGGCGTCAGGTCCCGGAGCGTGAACAGCAGCTGCGCCGCCATCCTGCTGCACTGCGTCGGCCCGACCCGGTCGGCCTTGCCGTTGAGCGGCACCGTCAGCCTGTTCTGGTCGTCCGGCGACAGCGAGGTGACGCCCTTCCCGAGCGCCGTGCCCGAGGGGAAGCTCGACGTCGCCACGGGATTCAGCCAGCGCGTCGGCCCGGCCAGCAGCGAGCGGACCATCGACGTCACCGGATCCACCTTGCCGCGCACATACACCGGGTCCGCCACGGTGCTCAGCTGTCCGGTGACCGCCGCGGGCACGTTCGAGGCGTAGTAGTACTTGTTGACCGACACGTAGTTGCGCTGGAAGTCGGACTTGCCCATCACCACGCCCTGCGGCAGCGAGTCGATGCGCCACTGCTTGGACTTCTTCTCCAGCGTGAGATGCACCGCCGTGCTGTACGCGCCCGAGTCCGGCGCGAACGCGTGCTGCGAGTCCACGACGGCGAGCCTGCTTCCGCCCAGCGTGTAGGCGTAGTCGTCCTGCGCCTCCCCGCTCCTGCTGTGCGCGCCCTCGAGGTTCGGCCCGTCGGACAGCACGGTGGTGGAGGCGTCCGGGTTCCAGCTGCGGCGCGCGCTGTCGGTCAGATATTCGCGGGCCGTCTCATACCTCGGGTCGTCGCTGGTCAGTGCCTCCAGGAAGCCCCGCACGATCTCCCCGGGCCCGGCGTTCTCGCGCGGCGGCACGGCGAAGACCCGCACCTGGGCGTCCTGCCGCGGCGTGGACTCGACCCCGCTCAGTCCGCCGCTGTCCGGCATGGACGCACACCCCGCCAGCAGCAGGGCACCGCAACCGGCGAACACCCCCATACGCAGCGCACGCCGCCGGCCGCCCCCCTCAGCGCCCACGAAACGCCTCCCCCTGTTTCCGCTCGTCCGGCCCGCCGCCGAGCGGAGGCTCCTGTGTCCTGTCGTCGTGGGGCCGCACGGGCCCGGCCGGACGCGGCACCACCCGCGCGCCGTTGCCGGGCAGTGCGGTCGGGTCGGCCGTGGGCATCACCGTGGCCGACCGCGAAGCGATCGGATCACGCGGCGGGGTCGACTCGCCGGTGGACTGCCTCGGTACCGTGGCGAGCTTGCCGTCCGAACCGCCGTGGGGCAGGCCGGCGTCGTTGAGCCCGCGGTTGCGCCGGGAGTCCATGGGCTCCAGCGGTATGGGCGAGCCGCGCAGGGGCTCGTCGGCGGTGCGCGGCAGCGTCAGCCGGAACTGCGAGCCCCCGCCGGGCTCGCCCCACGCCTGCAGCCAGCCGCCGTGCAGACGTGCGTCCTCCAGTGCGATGGACAGTCCAAGTCCCGTACCGCCGGTGGTCCTGGCCCGTGCCGGGTCCGCCCGCCAGAAGCGGCTGAAGACCCGGGTGGCCTCGCCGGGCTTGAGTCCCACGCCGTAGTCCCGCACCGCGATCGCGACCGCGCCGCCCGCCGTGGCGAGCTTGACGACGACGTCCTTGCCCTCGCCGTGCTCGACCGCGTTGACCACGAGGTTGCGCAGCACACGCTCCACGCGCCGGGCGTCGGCCTCGGCCACGACCGGCTGCTGGTCACCGACCACGCGGATCTGCGTGCCCTTGCGCTCCGCGAGCGGCTCGGCACCGCTCACCACCCGGCGCACGACGTCCCGCAGGTCGATCGCGTCCGCCTCCAGCGCCGCGGCGCCCGCGTCGAAGCGGCTGATCTCCAGCAGGTCGGCGAGCAGCGACTCGAACCGGTCCAGCTGGTCGGCGAGCAGTTCCGCCGAACGCGCGGTCACCGGGTCGAAGTCGACACGCGCCTCATGGATGACGTCGGCCGCCATCCGCACGGTCGTCAGCGGTGTACGCAGCTCGTGCGAGACGTCGGACACGAACCGCCGCTGCATCCGCGACAGGTCCTCCAGCTGCTGGATCTTCAGCTGCAGATTCTGCGCCATCTTGTTGAAGGCTTCACCCAGGCGGGCGATGTCGTCCTCGCCGGTGACCTTCATACGTTCCTGCAGACGGCCTGCGGACAGGCGTTCGGCGATGCCCGCGGCCATCCTTACGGGTGTGACGACCTGGCGCACCACGAGCCAGGCGATGGCCCCGAGGAGCACGACCACGAAGAGCCCGGCCGTCGCGAGCGTCCCCTTGACGAGGCTCAGGGACTTCTCCTCCTGCGTCAGCGGGAAGAGGTAGTACAGCTGGTACGGATCCCCGTTGGGGTCGTTGATCTGCTTGCCGATGATGAGTCCCGGCTGCGGATCGCGGTGGCTGTCCGTGTAGAAGATGCGGGTGTAGCTCTGGGCCACGCCCAGACCCGCGTCCAGACGCCTGCGCAGATCCTCCGGAACGCTCCGGCTCGGGTCCACACCGCCCGAGGCGCGCGGTCCGAGGCCGGGGTTGTCGTGGTCCGCGGCGGACGTGCTCAGCGTGACCACGTCGAAGGCGCCCTGGCCGCCGCTGGAGAGCGACTCGACGAGGTCGCCCATCCAGCCGCTGACGTTCTGGACGGGGTTGTCGGCGCCCGAGTTGTCGTCGCCGCCGCTCGCGCTGGCGGCGCTGTCGGCCCTCTGCCCGGCGACCGTGAAGCCGCCCGCGGCCTGGCTCTGCGACGCCTTCACCTTGGCGTCCAGCAGGCCGTTGCGGACCTGTCCGATGACGACGAATCCGAGCAGCAGCACCACGCCGAGCGACATGAGCAGCGTCGTGACGACGATCTTGAGCTGGATGTTGCGTCGCCACAGCCGCATCACGGGCAGCAGCGGACGGCGTACCCAGCGCATGAGGAGCCGGAGGACCGGGCTGCCCTGGACTCCGCCCTGGAGCAGCCCACCCTCGAAGAACCGTCCCCGGCCGACAGGCCGCCCCGGCAGGGCGCCCGCCCGACCGGGCGCCGAAGCGGCGCTGTCGCGGGACATGTCAGCTGGGCCCGGCCTTGTAACCGACACCACGAACGGTCACCACGATCTCCGGCCGCTCCGGGTCCTTCTCGACCTTCGAGCGCAGCCTCTGCACGTGAACATTGACAAGACGGGTGTCCGCCGCGTGGCGGTAGCCCCAGACCTGCTCCAGCAGGACCTCGCGGGTGAACACCTGCCACGGCTTGCGGGCCAGGGCCACCAGGAGGTCGAACTCCAGCGGTGTCAGCGCGATCGACTGCCCGTCCCGCTTCACGGAGTGACCGGCCACGTCGATGACGAGGTCACCGATGGCGAGCTGCTCGGGTGCGGGCTCCTCCGACCTGCGCAGCCGCGCGCGGATGCGGGCGACCAGTTCCTTCGGCTTGAACGGCTTCACGATGTAGTCGTCCGCGCCCGACTCGAGCCCCACCACCACATCGACGGTGTCGCTCTTGGCCGTGAGCATCACGATCGGCACACCGGACTCGGCCCTGATCAGGCGGCACACCTCGATGCCGTCCCGCCCGGGCAGCATCAGATCGAGCAGCACCAGGTCGGGCTTGGTCTCACGGAAGGCGGCCAGCGCCTTGTCGCCGTCGGCTACGAAAGACGGCTCAAAACCTTCACCTCGCAGCACGATGCCGAGCATCTCGGCCAGTGCTGTGTCGTCGTCGACGACAAGGACTCGTCCCTTCATAAACGACATCATCCCATTCTCATAACGGCGACCGGGGCGCTGGTGAACAAGGTCACTGGCCTGTGACGATAGTCGTACGCGACCATCACTGTCTGCCCTCGTTCGCCGACGCCGATGTCAGTGCCGGATGTCGGCCCTGTTTGCCCGGCGGTCCGGCACAGCGGCCGCCGTGCCGGACGGACCGCCTCACCGCTGTACCGAGGGCCCGCCCCTGCGGCCGCGTTTCCGCCACTGACGCACCCGCTCCACCACCGCCACGGCCGCCATCAAAGTTCCCACCGTCGCGGCGGAGTCGGCGAGATCTTCCGGTCCGCCGAGGACGTGGGCCACGCCCCACCCTGCGAGTGACAGCGTCGGCCAGACGACCAGCACGGTGATGGCAGGTCGACGTCGCGGCGGTGTGTTGTCGGCCATGAGCTGAGAGTACTGGCTGATCCGAGCGAGTACGCACGGTTGTGCGACTTCGCGGCTACGTACTGCCGCCGGTGGATCTCAGTCGCCCCTGCGCCGTATGTGCAGATGACCCTCGCGGGGAAACGAGGGCGGCGCCGCGGGCAGGACCCTGTCGAGGTTGTATCCGCTCTTGTGCGCCACACGGCACGAGGCCGGATTGTCCACCTGGTGCAGGAGTTCCAGACGCTCCAGCCCGTCGGCGCCCAGGGCGTCGAAGGCCCAGCCGGAAAGAGCCTCCAGAGCGCGCGGCGCGACCCCTCGCCCGCGGGCATGTGCAGCGGTCCAGTAGCCCACCTCGGCCGACGGCCGGCCGGCGACGGCCTCCTTCAGCACCACATGGCCCACCAACTGCTCGTCGTCCGGTCCGGACCGCGCCTCGAGGACCGCGAAACCGAACCGCTCCCCCGCCGACCAGCCCCGCTCCTGGCCCCGCACCCACCGCGCCGCATCGGCCTCGTTCTCCACGACCGAGCTGGTCCACTGGCGCAGTACGGGATCCCGGAACACTTCGACGAGGGCGGCGACGTCCTTCGCACACCAGGGACGAAGGGCGAGGGCCGCAGCGGACGGCGTGGCATCTGCATGCAGGACGACGGTGTCGTTCACCGGCAGATCGTATGCTCCGGCGTTCTGCTCCGTTGCCGACGATTCCCGGCCCACTACCGCTCCATTCGGACCCGCACGGCCTGGACCGACCAACCGAGCGCCGGTGCCAGGCTCTCCGGGGCAGGCCAGCCGTTGATCACTGCCAGCAGCTCGACGTACCGATCCCGGCGCGGGTCGCTCACGCTCTCCAGCCGGGCCAGCAGCAGTCGGCGCAGCTCGGCGTCGTCGGGGCGGCCGAGAACCTGTGCCTGGTGGGCCGCCAGTGCCGCGACGATCGGATCGGCCCGGCGGGAAGCAGGATCGATACCAGCCGCCAGAGCGGGGCCGACCCGGTCACGGACGACGGCGGCGAGGTCGCGACGCGGGGTAGCGGTGTCGCCCAGTGCCTGTTCGGCCGCGTGGTCCTCGGCCATCCGCCGCATGCCGGCGCGGAAATCCGGGTCCAGGATCAGTTCGGCCCACTCCACCCACGCCCGCACCTGCTCCGCATCGGGACTGTCGGGCATCTCGGGTGTCATCGAGCGTCTGACTCCCGCGAACGCGGCGCCGAGACCGCCGAAGGCGGCATCGAGGAATTCCCCGATCAGACGCCGGCGCTCGTCCTCGGAGAGCTGGGCCAGTTTGTGCATGAGATCCGCCTCCTCAGCAGTCAGCCCCCGCTCGGCCACCGCCGTCAGCAGCGCATGCCGCAGGCGCAGGACGCGGATCTGCACGGCCAGGGCTCCGGCGTGTGCCGCCGCGACCTCGGGAAGCGCGAGCTCCCGATTCACGACCCTGCGGATCGTGGGCAGGTCCAGCCCCAGGTCCCGCAGGGTCCGTACCAGGTCCAGGCGCGCGACGGCGTCGCCTTTGTACCGGCGGTAGCCGGCCGGGCTGCGGTCCGTGGGCGCCACGATTCCGCGATCGGAGTAGAACCGGATCGTCTTGACCGTCAGACCGGTCCGCCGGGCCAGTTCGCCGATCGAGTAGAGCGTGTCGCCGTCCATGCCCCCACCTTGGCGTCTCCCCTTACGGGAGACTCAAGCCCATCCGTCCGCCGGCGGCCGACCCCTGAGGGCCCGGACGCGCGAGCCCTTGCACTCAGAGCGGCTGACGTGAACCGTCACGCAGCGCGGCCAGTGCCTCCGAGGTCACGGGCGAGACGACACCCTCTTCGGTGACGATCGCCGTCACCAGCTCGGGAGGCGTCACGTCGAAGGCCGGGTTGTACGCCTGAGTCCCCAGAGGGGCCACCGGTATCCCGCCTCCCGCTTCCGCTCCCGCCATCGGCGCCCGCGGTGCGGCGACTTCCGTCACCTCGTGTGCGGCCCGCTGCTCGACCTCGATGGACGCCCCGTCCGGCGTGTCCGGATCCACGGTGGTCACGGGCGCCACCACGATGAACGGCACATGGTGATACCGGGCCAGCACCGCGAGCGGATAGCTCCCGACCTTGTTCGCCACCGAACCGTCGGCGGCGATCCGGTCCGCCCCGATCAGTACGGCGTCCACCTCCCCGGCCGCGAACAGCGAGCCCGCCGCGTTGTCCGTGAGCAAGGTGTAGGCCATCCCGTTGCGGGCCGCCTCGTACGCCGTCAGCCGAGCGCCTTGCAGCAACGGACGCGTCTCGTCCACCCAGAGCCTGCGCAGCCGGCCCGCGCGATGCGCCTCGAGCGCCACCGCGAACGCCGTGCCCTCCCCGCCGGACACCAGCGCTCCGGAGTTGCAGTGCGTGAGCACCCGGTGTCCGCCGCCCGGCAGCAGTTCGTCCAGCAGGGCCGTGCCGTGCCGCGCCATCCGGGCGCTGGCCTCGGCGTCCTCCCGGTGCAGCGCCCGGGCCGCGCCGAGCGCCGCTTCGGCGGCCCGCTCCCGGCCGCCGCCGTCGGCGAGCACCGCCCCGTACGCCTCCCGGGCCCTGCGCACGCCGACGGCCAGGTTCACCGCGGTGGGCCGCGCGCCGGCCAGCGCGGCGGCGGCCTCGTCCACGTCGAAGCCGCGTACTGCGGCCAGCGCGACCCCGTACGCCCCGGCGATCCCGAGCAGCGGCGCACCACGGACCGCGAGCGTGCGGATCGCCTCCACCAGGGCAGGCGCATCCGTGCACACGAGTTCGACCTCGTCCGTGGGCAGCCTTCTCTGGTCGAGAAGCACCAGCACGGGCCCCTCGGGCGGCTCGTCCCAGCGGATCACGGGTATTCCCGCCGACTGCTTGTCCTCGCCGAATTGCGCGTACTGATCAGCCATGCGGTCAGTCTGCCCCGTACCCGGCCGACAATTGAAGGTATACAGCGGGCTCTCCCCCCGGTCCCCTGACGAACGCAGCGTGGCACGATGGCTGCCTACTGGCCGCCGCGCCCCGCGGACGGGCACCGTGAAGGAGCGATGATGGAAGACACTCCGGGCTGGGCCTCGCCCGGATCCGCCCCCTCCGACGGGCAGCAGCCGGACGCCTCCGGCGCGCAGCCCCCAAGGCAGCCCTCGGACCAGGGCGGCGATCAGCCGCATGGCCCGAACTGGTCCAAGGAGCAGCCCCCGCCCGCCCAGTGGTCCGCTCCCCAGCCTCAGGGACAGCCCCAGGGGCCAGGCCAGGCGCCTCCGCCGCCGCCTCCCGGCCCGGGCTGGGGCGGCTACCCGCCCGCCGCTCCCGGCGGCTACGGAGGCCAGGGCGCCGGATACGGCGGCTGGGGCGGTCCCCAGCAGGGCTACGGCGGCGGCCACGGGGCCTGGGGAGGCAACTGGGGTCCGCCCCCCGCCGCCAAGCCCGGAGTGATACCGCTGCGCCCGCTCGGCGTCGGCGAGATCCTCGACGGCGCCGTCTCGACCATGCGCACCCACTGGCGCACTGTGCTCGGCATTTCGCTGGCCGTCGCCGTGCTCACGGAGACGCTGGTCATCCTGCTGCAGAAACTCGTCCTGAACGACAGCGCCACCGCGGACACCCTCAACGACCCCAACGCCTCCTTCAGCGAGGTGAGCCGCACTCTGGGCGGCGTGCTGGTGAGCTCCGCCGTCGTCTCGATCATCGCCCTGCTCGGGACGATCATCGCCACGGCCCTGCTCACCACCGTCACCAGCCGAGCCGTCCTCGGCAGGGCGGTGACCACCGCGGAGGCCTGGCGGGACGCCCGCCCGCAGTTGCTGCGGCTGCTGGGCCTCACACTGCTGCTGCCGCTCATCGCCTTCGGCATCATCGCCGTGGGCACACTGCCGGGCATCATCGTCGCGGTGACCGCGTCGGTGCCCGTGGGCGTCGCGCTGGCCGTCGTCGGCGGAGTCGCCGGCGGTGTCGTCGCCCTGTGGCTCGTCATGCGCTTCTCGCTCGCCTCGCCCGCGCTGATGCTGGAGAAACAGAGCATCCGCAAGTCGATGAGCCGCTCCGCGAAGCTGGTGCGCGGCTCCTGGTGGCGGGTCACCGGCATACAGGTGCTCGCCCAGATCATCGCGAGCATCGTGTCGTCGCTCGTCGTGGTCCCCTTCGCCGTCCTCGCCGGAGCACTCGGCGGCAGCGGCTTCGGCGGCTTCCTCGACGGCACCGAGACCGGCATCGGCTGGACGTTCCTCATCGTCAGCGGGATCGGCTCGGTGATCGGACGTACGCTCTCCTTCCCGATCACCGCGGGCGTGACCGTGCTGCTCTACATCGACCAGCGCATCCGGCGCGAGGCCCTCGACCTCGACCTGGCCCGTGCGGCCGGCGTCCCGGAGCCCGGCTCCGCGGCCCCCGGCACCACCCCCGGGAGCTGATGCGGTGAGCCTGACGGGGGGAGTGCTCGAAGTCGTGCCGGTGCTGTGGCACTCGGGCGACGAGCCACCGGTGACGATCCCGCGCGATCCGGCGCGGGAGGCGGCCCGGCGTGAGCTGGCCAAGCGGATGTACCACGAGAACGACCCGGGGCTGCTGCAGCGTGCTCTGAACGCCTTCTGGGACTGGGTCGAGCGGCTCTTCACCGCCGCCTCGACCGCGACGCCCGGTGGAGCGCTGGGGCTGGTCGTCATCGTCCTGGCGGTGCTGGCGGTTCTCGGGGCCCTGTGGTGGCGGCTGGGCACCCCCCAGCGCACACCCACGGCCTCAGCGACGCTCTTCGACGACCGCCCCCGCAGTGCCGCCGAACATCGCGCGGCCGCCGAGGCACATGCCGCCCAGGGCCACTGGAGCCAGGCCGTCCAGGAACGCATGCGCGCCGTCGTGCGCTCCCTGGAGGAACGCGCCCTGCTCGACGTCCGGCCCGGCCGCACCGCCGACGAAGCCGCCTCCGAGGCCGGCCGCGCCCTGCCCGGCCATGCGGACCGACTGCGCGCCGCGGCCCGCGACTTCGACGACGTCACATACGGCGGACGGTCCGCCGGCGAAGGAACGTACCGCCGGCTCGCGGACCTCGACGCCGATCTCGAGCGCACCCGGCCCGCGCCGGCCGCCACGGCCCTCGACGCCCGCCAGGGAGCCGCCGGATGACCATCGAGGCCCCACCCGCGTCCACCTCGGCCTCGCCCACCACCCGTCAGGTGTGGACCCGGGCGCGCGGTGTCCTGCTCGCCGTCGTGCTGCTCCTGGTCGGCGCGGTCGTGATCGCCGTCGTCCGCTCCGACGCCCATCACGGCCGTCTGGACCCGCGGTCCGCCGACCCGTACGGCAGCCGGGCCGTCGCCGCCCTGCTCGCCGACCGGGGTGTGTCCACCCGCGTCGTCACCACCCTCGCCGAGGCGCGTGATACGGCCGGCTCCGACACCACGCTCCTGATCGCAGTGCCCGATCAGTTGACGAGCCGTCAACAGCGACTGGTGCACGAGGCGATGGAGGGCTCCGGCGGCCGCACGGTCCTCGTCACCCCCACGGCCTCGGTCCGCACGCTCGCCCCCGGGATCTCGCCCGACCCCGCCGTCGCCTTCGCCTCGACGCTGGAACCGGACTGCGCACTGCCCGCGGCCCGGCGAGCGGGCACGGCCGACACGGGCGGAGTCCGCTACGTGGCGAACGCGGCCGGCGCCGACATCTGCTACCCCAGCGACGGGCTGCCCACCCTGGTGCGCCTCCCGGCCGCCTCGGGGGGCGGCGACACCGTCGTCCTCGGATCGCCGGACATCCTCTACAACAACCGTCTCGACGAGGAGGGCAACGCTTCGCTCGCCCTCCAACTGCTCGGTTCCCGCCCGCATGTGGTCTGGTACCTCCCCTCGTTCTCCGACCCCTCGGCCACGGATTCCGGCCGTAAGAGCTTCTTCGACCTGCTGCCCTCGGGATGGCTCTGGGGCACGCTGCAGCTCTTTGTCGCCGCGGCACTCGCAGCGCTCTGGCGGGCACGCCGACTCGGCCCGCTGGTCCCCGAAAAACTCCCCGTGGCGATCCGCGCCTCCGAAGCCGTCGAAGGCCGCGCCCGCCTCTACCGCAAGGCCAATGCCCGCGACCGCGCGGCCACCGCCCTGCGCTCCGCAACCCGCGCCCGCCTCGCCCCTCTTGTGGGCGTCCCGCTCGCCCAGGCACACACGCCCGAGGTCCTGCTCCCCGCGCTGTCCGCTCACCTCCACGGCGACGGACCGTCCTTGCACTCCCTGCTCTTCGGCCCGCCGCCCGGCGACGACGCGGCCCTGATCTCCCTCGCCGACCAACTTGACGCCCTCGAAAGTGAGGTACGCCGTCCATGATGGACCCGACCACTGACAACGCCGGGTACACCGGGGACGCGGGCACGGCCCGCGCCTCGCTGGAGGCCCTGCGCGCCGAGATCGCCAAAGCCGTGGTCGGCCAGGACCCCGCCGTGACCGGTCTCGTCGTCGCACTCCTGTGCCGTGGCCACGTCCTTCTCGAAGGAGTGCCCGGAGTCGCCAAGACGCTGCTCGTCCGGGCCCTCGCGTCCGCCCTCGAAATCGAGACCAAGCGCGTCCAGTTCACGCCCGACCTGATGCCGAGCGACATCACGGGCTCCCTCGTCTACGACGCCAGGACCGCCGAGTTCTCGTTCCAACCGGGCCCGGTCTTCACCAACCTGCTGCTCGCCGACGAGATCAACCGCACGCCGCCGAAGACCCAGTCGTCCCTCCTCGAAGCGATGGAGGAGCGCCAGGTCACGGTCGACGGCACCCCGCGCCCCCTCCCGGAGCCGTTCCTGGTGGCGGCGACGCAGAACCCGGTCGAGTACGAGGGCACGTATCCGCTGCCGGAAGCCCAGCTGGACCGCTTCCTGCTCAAGCTGACCGTGCCGCTGCCGTCCCGGCAGGACGAGATCGACGTCATCACCCGGCACGCCGCGGGCTTCAACCCCCGTGATCTGCGCGCCGCCGGCGTACGCCCGGTGGCGGGTCCAGCCGATCTCGAGGCCGCACGCGCCGCCGTCGCGAAGACGACGGTCTCCCCTGAGATCGCCGCCTACGTCGTGGACATCTGCCGCGCCACCCGCGAGTCCCCGTCCCTCACCCTCGGGGTGTCGCCCCGAGGCGCGACGGCACTGCTGTCCACCGCACGCGCCTGGGCCTGGCTGACGGGCCGTGACTACGTCACCCCCGACGACGTGAAGGCGCTGGCCCTCCCGACACTCCGTCACCGCATCCAGCTGCGCCCCGAGGCAGAGATGGAGGGCGTGACCGCCGACTCCGTCATCAACGCGATCCTCAACCACGTCCCCGTGCCCCGCTGATGGCGCTCACCGGACGCGCCGCCCTGCTTGCGGCACTCGGCACCCTCCCGGTAGGCATCTGGGAACCGGGCTGGACGGGCATCCTCGCCGTCAACGGCCCGCTCGCACTGGCGTGCGCCTGCGACTTCGCGCTGGCCGCACCCGTGCGCCGGCTCGGTCTGACCCGCTCCGGCGACACCTCGGTACGCCTGGGCGAATCCGTCGACGTGACGCTCACCGTCACCAACCCCTCGGGGCGCCCGCTGCGGGCCCGAGTGCGGGACGCCTGGCCGCCGAGCAGTTGGGAACCGGGGACCGAGAAGGCCGCATCCCGCCACGGTCTGACGGTCCCTCCGGGGGAGCGCCGTCGCCTCACGACCCGTCTGCGGCCCACCCGCCGGGGCGACCGGCAGGCGGACCGTGTCACGATCCGCTCCTACGGTCCGCTCGGCCTCTTCGCCCGCCAGGGCACCCACAAAGTCCCCTGGACGGTCCGGGTCCTGCCGCCCTTCACCAGCCGCAAACACCTTCCTTCCAAGCTGGCCCGCCTCCGCGAACTGGACGGCCGCACGAGTGTGTTGACCCGCGGCGAGGGCACCGAGTTCGACAGTCTGCGCGACTACGTTCCCGGGGACGACACCCGCTCCATCGACTGGCGCGCGACAGCGCGCCAGTCGACCGTCGCGGTACGCACCTGGCGCCCGGAACGGGACCGCCACATCCTGCTCGTCCTGGACACCGGCCGCACCTCGGCCGGACGGGTCGGTGACGCCCCGCGCCTGGACGCCGCCATGGACGCGGCACTGCTGCTGGCCGCCCTGGCCTCCCGTGCCGGCGACCGCGTGGACCTGCTCGCCTACGACCGCCGGGTACGGGCCCTGGTACAGGGCCGGGCCGCGCGCGAAGTCCTGCCGTCCCTGGTCAACGCCATGTCGACGCTGGAGCCGGAACTCGTGGAGACGGACGCACGAGGTCTGGCGGCCACCGCTCTCCGCAGCGCGCCACGCAGCTCTCTGATCGTCCTCCTGACCACGCTCGACGCGGCACCCGTCGAGGAGGGACTCCTCCCCGTGCTGTCCCAACTCACCCAGCGCCACTCGGTACTGCTCGCTTCGGTGGCCGATCCGCACATCGCCGGCATGGCGACGGCTCGGGGTGACACGGACGCGGTGTACGAGGCGGCCGCAGCGGCCCAGGCCCAGACGGAACGCACACGGACGGCCGAACAGCTTCGCCGCCGGGGGGTCACCGTCGTGGACGCGACTCCCTCGGAACTGGCGCCGGCACTCGCCGACGCCTATCTCGCGCTCAAGGCCGCGGGTCGTCTCTGAATTCGTATCAAGGATTTCGCATCAAGGGCGGAAGGGGAGTCCGGACTCCCCTGAAACCCGACGCCAAAAGGGCCCGGAAATGCGGAAAACCCCGTACCAACGGTACGGGGTTTCCCTCACAATTTGTTCGGCGGTGTCCTACTCTCCCACAGGGTCCCCCCTGCAGTACCAT
>NZ_LMWH01000104.1 GCF_001507435.1 Streptomyces sp. NRRL F-5122 | reverse complement strand
TGGTGGTGCCATCCGTTCCAGGTCCGGCCCTCGAAATGGGCCAGGCCCAAGGCCTGTTTCATCTCCCGGTAGTCGTGCTCGATGCGCCAGCGGAGTTTGGCGAGGCGGACCAGTGTGGTCAGCGGCATGCCGGAGGGCAGGTCGGACAGCCAGTACTGCACCGGCTCGCTCTCGCCGGCGGGCCATTCGGCCAGCAGCCAGCACACGGGTAGTTCCGGGCCGTCGGTGGCCTGGCGGACCTCACGTCCGGCAGGCCGGACGCGCAGGGCCACGAAACGGGAGTACATCCGCTTGCGGCCCGAGCGGCCGGTGCCGGGCCGGGAGCCCTCCCGCCACTGCACCGGCCGAGCTGCCTTCCGTCCCGCCGCGATGACCAGCTCCCTCACTGACCGCGGCTTGTCGGGATACTTCGCCACCGGTGGGCGTCCGGTCCCGGAGTACGGCTCGGCCACCGGCACCGCCTCGGCGGGCTGGGCCGACAGC
>NZ_LMWH01000103.1 GCF_001507435.1 Streptomyces sp. NRRL F-5122 | reverse complement strand
CACCTCGATGCCCCAAGAGCGGGTCTCATCGAGCATGTCCAGGGCCAGCTGCCACTTCTCCACATGCCCGACATCGTCCGGGATGCCGCAGGCGGTGCGGCGGGCGACCTTGTCCGCATCGGCCTTCGATGAGGCGGGATCCCACGTCTGAGGCAAAAACAGCCGCCAGTTGACCGCTGCCGAGGCGTGGTCGGACGCGAGGTGGAGCGAGACGCCGACCTGGCAATTGGTGACCTTGCCCGCGGTGCCGGTGTACTGCCGCGACACGCATGCCGAAGCAGTCCCGTCCTTGAGGAACCCGGTGTCGTCGAAGACCAGGGCGTCCGGTTCGATAGCCTCCTCCATCCGCCAGGCGAGCTGGGCCCGGATGTGGGCCGGATCCCAGGGGCTGGTAGTGATGAAGTTGGCCAGTGCCTGACGATTGCCGTCCTCCCCGAGCCGGGCGGCCATCGGCTCGACCGACTTTCGTTGCCCGTCGGTCAACAACCCCCGCAGATAGACCTGCCCCCACCGGCGCTGGTCCTTGCGCGCGAACGGCTCGAACACCTCCGCCGCGAAGGTCTCCAACTCACCACGCACCACAGCAATCTCGTCCGGAGTCACGCACACTCAACGCCACACCCAGCCCACAGGACACGCACCACCACAACCGACCTGACCAAGCCCTACTAG
>NZ_LMWH01000102.1 GCF_001507435.1 Streptomyces sp. NRRL F-5122 | reverse complement strand
CCTGGGACCCCGACTGGACCACCCCGCCATCACCTGGCTCCTGGAGCGTTACGGCTCCCCGGCCGCTCTGCGCAAGACCGGTCGCCGCAAACTCGCGGAGGTCATCCGGCCGAAAGCCCCGCGCATGGCCGCCCGGCTCGTCGACGACATCTTCGACGCCCTCGACGAACAGACCGTCATCGTCCCAGGCACGGGCACTTTGGACGTCATCGTGCCGTCGCTGGCCAAGTCACTGGCCGCCGTCCATGAACAACGCCGGGCACTGGAAGCCCAGATCGAAACCCTGCTGGAGGCCCACCCTCTTTCCCAGGTCCTGACCTCGATGCCCGGCATCGGCGTCAGGACCGCCGCAGTCCTTCTGACCACCGTCGGCGACGGCACCAGCTTCCCGAGCGCCGCTCACCTGGCCTCCTACGCCGGCCTCGCACCGACCACCAAATCCTCTGGCACCTCGATCCACGGCGAACACGCCCCGCGCGGCGGGAACCGGCAGCTCAAACGCGCGATGTTCCTCTCCGCGTTCGCCGCCCTGCACGACCCCGCCTCCCGCAGCTACTACGACCGATGCCGAGCCCGCGGAAAGACCCACACACAGGCCCTCCTCCGCCTGGCCCGACAACGCATCAACGTGCTGTTCGCCATGCTCCGCGACGGCACCTTCTACGAACCCAGAACCCCACGCCACGCTTGACGAAAGACATAGAGGCACCCCCC
>NZ_LMWH01000101.1 GCF_001507435.1 Streptomyces sp. NRRL F-5122 | reverse complement strand
TGCCCGCTGCGTTCCATTCCGCGATCACGGGCCAGTCGTGCTCGGTGGACAGCCGGCTGACCGTCCCCGTCCGGAGCTGGAACAGCCGTCCCTCGGCGGCCCCGAGGCCGAGGTGCCGGGCGGTGAGGACGCGCAGGAAGTGGCCGTGGGCCACGAGGATCACGTCGCCTTCGGCGAGCGCGGGTGCGATACGGGCCAGCACCCGGTCGGCCCGTGCCGCCACCTCGTCCGGCGACTCGCCGGCGTGTCCGGGCGGACCCGGTGGCACCCCGTCCGTCCACAGACGCCAGTCGGGTCTGGTGCGATGGATGTCGACGGTGGTGATTCCCTCGTAGCCGCCGTAGTCCCACTCGTGCAGATCGGGCTCGGTCGCGGCGCCGGACAGGCCCGCGAGTTCCGCGGTGCGTATCGCCCGGTGCAGAGGGCTGGTGAGAGTGAGTGCGAAGGTGCGTCCGGCGAGCTGGGTGGCGAGGGACTTGGCCTGTTCCTCGCCACCCTGTGTGAGCGGCAGATCGGTCCAGCTGGTGTGCTTGCCCGAAGCGCTCCACTCGGTTTCGCCGTGGCGGACCAGCAGGAGGTCGCCCACGGTGGTCACCTACTTTGCGGACTCGACCGCGTGGCCGCCGAACTGGTTGCGCAGCGCCGCGATCATCTTCATCTGGGGCGAGTCGTCCTGGCGGGACGCGAACCGGGCGAACAGCGAGGCGGTGATGGCCGGCAG
>NZ_LMWH01000100.1 GCF_001507435.1 Streptomyces sp. NRRL F-5122 | reverse complement strand
GACACGGCCGGTGAACTCGCCGGCTGCTCCTTCACCGCCCGCGCCCACACCCTGCGCCGCGCGCCCGGCTCCGGGACGGTCGGCGACTGGTACGAGCACGCCCTGACCGAGGCGTTCTGGCACACCCTACGCAGCGAACTCGCCCACCACGCCCGGCCGGGAGCAGACCACCACGGCCAGGCACTCCTCGACACCCTCGAACGCCTCACCCGCCAACCCTGACCACCACCCCCGGCCAGGCCTCGCCCTCGGCCACGATTGGGCCGCCTCCGACCCGCCCCTTCGTTCTTCGATCCGTCACATTCGATCCAACTATGACGAAGAGACATGGACATCACTCCACCCTTGCCCATCGCCCCCACACTTCGGACCGAGATGAATCACGGCGGACCCCTGTCGGCGACTCAGGCCCACCAGGTCCTGCTGTACTGCGCGCTGGACGCGGGGTGTGTGCCGATGGACCCGCCTGCCGTGCAGGCGGTCGTCCGGTTGGCGCAGCTGGACTATCCCACCGTGCAGGCCGTCATCGACTGGATCACCACGGCCGCGACCCGGCGGCCCTGACCCTGGCCGTTCGCAAGCCGTCACCCGCCCCTGGATCCCGTCTCAGGGCCTGCTCCCCCCGGCCCGAGGGCTCGCGCATCGGCGGGGGAGCAGGAGAGGGAAAAGAGGAAGCTTGGAAGGGGGGAGGGGGTTCAGGATTCGTCGGCGCGGAGCAGGGATTCGACGAGTACGGCGACGTGCCGGCGGTCGGTGGGGCTGAGTTTGTGGACGCTGGCGATG
>NZ_LMWH01000099.1 GCF_001507435.1 Streptomyces sp. NRRL F-5122 | reverse complement strand
CGCCGAGACCCGCGAGGTCCTCATCAAGTCCCTCGCGATGCTGCAGTCCAAGCACGCGGACCTGCCCTCCCGCAAACACGGCAACCCCCCGCAGTAACCGAGCGGACCCACCGCGGCAACCCCGCGGACCTCTCTCTCACGGAGACTGACACCCATGGACATCCCTGATATCCGCGTCGAGAAGGGCCACGCCGAGCCCGAGGAAGTGGCCGCCATAACGGCCGTCCTGCTCGCCCGTGCGGCCGCCCAGTCGTCCACCACGACCCAGACCCACCGCGGCCGGGCCAAGGCCGGCTGGCGCCGTCTGGACCGCGAGCCGGGCTTCCGGGCCCCGCACAGCTGGCACGGCTAGGCAGCGCCCCTCGCGCCCGATTCCCGAAGGGCCCCTCCGCTCGCGGAGGGGCCCTTCTCGGTGTGCGGGTCCTGCCCGTGGCGCGGGCCCGAAGAAAAAATCCCCGCGCCCCTGAAGGGGCACGGGGAACCGTGTGATCAGCCACCTGCGGCCCGCGGTCGGCGCATTCCCGGGGCCCTGGGCGGCGATGTCACCCGCCTAGCGCAACCGGGCCATCAGCGCATGCTCGACCAGGGTGATCAGCGTCGACTTCGCATCGGCCCGATGTCTCGCGTCGGTCGTGATGATCGGGGCGTCCGGGCCGATCTGCAGTGCCTCGCGGACCTCTTCGGGGTTGTACGGCTGGTTGCCGTCGAAGCCGTTGAGGGCGATGACGAAGGGCAGGCCGGAGTTCTCGAAGTAGTCGACCGCGGGGAAGCAGTCGGCGAGGCGGCGGGTGTCGACCAGG
>NZ_LMWH01000098.1 GCF_001507435.1 Streptomyces sp. NRRL F-5122 | reverse complement strand
GTGTCGCGGATGCGGCCGGTGGGTTTTTCCTCGGTGTCGTCGGGGTCGCCCTGGACGTGGGGCATGACGGCGACGCCGGTCTCGAAGCCGGACAGGCCGAGGGCGAGTTTGGGGAAGACGATCAGTGCGAGGCCGACCATGACGAAGACGTTGCCGTGTTCGGTGGTCAGTGCGCCGGTCCAGTCGGTGACGACGTGGCCGGCGGTGGCGACGTGCCACAGGCCGACGGCGACGACCACGGCGTTGAGTGCCAGGTAGATGCCGACCAGGGTGAAGGCGACGCCGATGGCTTCCAGGAAGCCTTTGAGGAACACCGCGCCCAGGAGGGCGATCAGGAGCAGGGTGATGACCATCTGGTGGCCGTGGAGGGTGCTGGTGAGGTGGGGGTTCTCGATGAGGTGGGTGGAGGCGTCGGCGGCCGAGAGGGTGATGGTGATCAGGAAGTCGGTGGCGGCGAAGCCGAGCAGGGTCAGGACGAAGAGCTTGCCCTTCCAGAAGGAGAGCAGTCGTTCGAGCATGGCGATCGAGCCCTGGCCGTGGGGGCTTTCCTTGGCGACGCGGCGGTAGACGGGGAGGGCGCCGGCGAGGGTGACGATCACGAGGACGATGGTGGCGATGGGGGAGAGGAGTCCGGCGGCGAGGGCGGCGATGCCGGGCTGGTAGCCGAGGGTGGAGAAGTAGTCGACGCCGGTCAGGCACATCACCCGCCACCAGGGCTGGCCCTTGTGCGGGGGTTCGGGCTCGGTGGGCTGCTGCTGTGCGGAGCCCTTGCCCATGTCGGACAGCCCCTCCAGCATCCACGCCCGCAGCCGGCTCGCGGGTGGTGGGTGTTCGGTGGTG
>NZ_LMWH01000097.1 GCF_001507435.1 Streptomyces sp. NRRL F-5122 | reverse complement strand
AGCAGTAGTGGAACACAGCGATCCCCCCACCCTCACCGTGCCGCCCCACGTCGCCACGTTGGTTGCACGCAGCGGGGACCTCAAGGGCGAACTGGTGGCATTCGCGCAGAGTCCGCGTTTTGCCCGGCGGCTGGATGCCCGGCTCGATGAGGCGGCAGACCGGTTCGGCTTCCTGGACGAGTCGACGGCCATCGACACCATCGACCACTTCGTGCTGCAGCACCGGCTGGCGGACGGCTCGACCGTCCTGGAGCGGTTTGTGGCCCAGCGGCGGCCGCGGTTGGGTGAGGACGAGCGGGCGATGCTGCTCGGCTGGCACGACGTGGTGGAGGGAGTCTTCGAGGTAGAGGGCTTCGAGGAAGACGCCGTCGTCCTGCACAACCTGCTCGACGACCTCGTCTACCAGGTCCACTCCAACCTGGGGCGGCGTGCCCTCGGCAAACTCCGCGCCCGAATGTTCGTGGCTGCCCGCATCGTGCCCGTGCACCCCGACACCGACGCCTGGCTGGTCAGCGGCAATCTCAACATCTACGCGGCCGGCGACGGACCGCGACTGGCACAGCTCGTCGTCCAAACGCTCACCGCCCATCCGCAGTTGCTGCGCCGCAATCCCGAGATGCTGCACAAGGCATGGCAGATGCAGGCCGAGGCCCGGGCAGACTTCATCGAGGTGTTCGGTACCGACATACTCGTCCTGGACCCCGGCGAGGCGCCCGCCCGGATGCGGGAGTACCACCGCCACCGGCAGGGCAAGGCCCTGGCCGAACTCGACGACGAGACCGCCGCGCAGGCAGCACGCGGCGGGCCCTCTCTCGACGAACTCAGCAGCATCCCCGAAGAATTCCACGACGCGG
>NZ_LMWH01000096.1 GCF_001507435.1 Streptomyces sp. NRRL F-5122 | reverse complement strand
AGCAGTAGTGGAACACAGCGATCCCCCCACCCTCACCGTGCCGCCCCACGTCGCCACGTTGGTTGCACGCAGCGGGGACCTCAAGGGCGAACTGGTGGCCTACGCGCACAGTCCGCGTTTTGCCCGGCGGCTGGATGCCCGACTCGATGAGGCAGCGGACCGGCTCGGCTTCCTGGACGAGGCGACCGCCATCGACACCATCGACCACTTCGTGCTGCAGCACCGCCTCGCGGACGGCTCCAGCGTCCTCGAGCGGTTCGTGGCCCAGCGGCGGCCGCGGTTGGGTGAGGACGAGCGGGCGATGCTGCTCGGCTGGCACGACGTGGTGGAGGGAGTCTTCGAGGTACAGCGCTTCGAGAAGGACGCCGTCGTCCTGCACAACCTGCTCGACGACCTCGTCTACCAGGTCCACTCCAACCTGGGGCGGCGTGCCCTCGGCAAACTCCGCCCCCGAATGTTCGTGGCTGCCCGCATCGTGCCCGTGCACCCCGACACCGACGCCTGGCTGGTCAGCGGCAATCTCAACATCTACGCGGCCGGCGACGCACCGCGACTGGCACAGCTCGCCGTCCAAACGCTCACCGCCCATCCGCAGTTGCTGCGCCGCAATCCCGAGATGCTGCACAAGGCATGGCAGATGCAGGCCGAGGCCCGCGCCGACTTCATCGAGGTGTTCGGTACCGACATACTCGTCCTGGACCCCGGCGAGGCGCCCGCCCGGATGCGGGAGTACCACCGCCACCGGCAGGACAAGACCCTGGCCGAACTCGACGACGAGACCGCCGCGCAGGCAGCACGCGGCGGGCCCTCTCTCGACGAACTCAGCAGCATCCCCGAAGAATTCCACGACGCGG
>NZ_LMWH01000095.1 GCF_001507435.1 Streptomyces sp. NRRL F-5122 | reverse complement strand
CCGATCGCCTACCCGAACTGGATCCAGGAGCAGTTCGCCCCGACACGGACCCCGGCCGGCAACCTGGCCTGATCACGACGCCGACCATCCGGCCCAGTGTCTGATCGGTTTGGCGCTCCGGCCGGGTTGAACCGGGACAGGAGTGGCAGACCGCACGCGTTGAGCGGAACAAGCTGTCCGACCGTCGCGCCGACGATTTCCTCGACTCTCGCCGAACGGGCTCACTCACCCCCGCTGGGAGAGACGTCTCCTTGTTCCACACCCAACCCAAACCACACCCAACCCACCCCCAGGAAGCCTCCCAAGAACGCATCAGGCCCGGTCTCCTGAGAAGGAGACCGGGCCCGGCCTGGTGTTCTATCGGTCGCCGCCGCATCCCTCGCCGGGCCGCGAACCCCACACCCTGCGCACCCGAGCCAGCGAACTGCTCGCCGAGGTCGGACTCAACCACCGGCTACACCACCGCCCCACAGCTCTCCGGCGGCGAACGCCAGCGCGTCGCCCTCGACCGTGCAACCCTCCAAACGCACACCCTCACCACCAGTGGAGGCCTTCATCACCTCCACGTCGATCGAGGAGCATCGGCGGCATCGATTTCCGCCGTACAGCCGGCAGGCCCTGATGCGGTTTTCACCGCACCCGCGACGCCCGCCTCGACGCCCGCGCCGCGGTCATCCTCAAGGGACGTCTCCGCACCAGTCGAATACACACCCATCCGCCGGCCTGGGCGCATACAGGGCCCGACCACCCGGACCGTACCGCCCTATCTCCGTGCGCAAGGCGACACCTTCAGCCCGATCATGCGCAGACCAGCCCGTGACATCCAAGAGCAGACCGTCCAGCGGGCCCGCGACCAACTCC
>NZ_LMWH01000094.1 GCF_001507435.1 Streptomyces sp. NRRL F-5122 | reverse complement strand
GATGTGGACCACGGCGTCGGCGGTGACTGGTTCGACGTGATCCCGCTGTCCGGCGCACGGGTGGCACTCGTCGTCGGCGACGTGGTCGGGCACGGTCTCCACGCCGCCGCGACCATGGGCAGGCTCCGTACCGCCGTCCACACCCTCGCCGACATGGAACTGCCCCCCGACGAACTGCTCGCCCAACTCGACGACACCGTCCAGCGACTGGGCGAGGAGGACTGCGATCTCCCGGACCCGCCCACCGCGGTGGCCGGCGCCACCTGCCTCTACGCCGTCTACGACCCCGCCACCCGCCGCTGCACCATGGCATCGGCCGGACACCCCCCGCCCGCGATCATCGACCCGCAAGGGCGCGTCTCGTATCCCGACATCCCCACCGGGACCCCGCTCGGTGTCGGACTGGGGGAACCCTTCGACTCGGTGGAGCTGGAACTGGCCGAGGGCAGCGTCCTCGCCCTGTACACCGACGGCCTGATCGGGACCCGCGACCACGACATCGAAGAGGGAATGCACCGCCTGGGCACCGCCCTCGCCCAGCCGGACCGAACCCTCGACGACCTCTGCGACATCGCGACCAGGACCCTTCCCGACCAGGCTCCCTGCGACGACGTCACCCTCCTGCTCGTCCGGACCCGCTCCCTCGATCCCAGCCGGGTGGTCACCTGGGCCCTGCCCGGCGACCGCTCAGCCGTCTGCCACGCCCGCAGACTCGCCGCACACCAGCTGACGGAATGGGGCCTGGAAGGCCTCGAGGACGCCACAAAACTCATCGTCAGCGAACTCGTCACCAACGCCATATGCCACGGCACCGGACCGATCGAACTCCGCCTCGTCCGCCACCGGGTCCTGACCTGCGAGGTGTCCGACACCGCCGCCTTCATCCCGCG
>NZ_LMWH01000093.1 GCF_001507435.1 Streptomyces sp. NRRL F-5122 | reverse complement strand
CGCCACCCGGACAGAATGACGCCCACGCGCCGTCCAACACAGCATCCGGACGGCGCGTCACATCACAACAGGGCAAACGTTGCCTGATGCGGCACTAGCACGCCGCGGCCGGCACCGGGGCGCGGGCGGAAGACGCCCGCGCCCCACGGATACTGATGGACATGACCCGCCTGATCCTCGCCACGCGCAACGCCGGAAAGATCACCGAACTCAGGGCGATCCTCGCCGACGCGGGCCTCCCGCACGACCTGGTCGGCGCGGAGGCCTACCCCGACATCCCCGACGTCAGGGAAACAGGCGTCACCTTCGCCGAGAACGCCCTGCTCAAGGCCCACGCCCTGGCCCAGGCCACGGGCCTGCCCGCGGTGGCCGACGACTCGGGCCTGTGCGTCGACGTACTGCACGGCGCCCCCGGCATCTTCTCGGCCCGCTGGGCCGGCCGGCACGGAGACGACAAGGCGAACCTCGACCTGCTCCTGGCCCAGCTCGGCGACATCGGCGAGGCCCACCGCGGCGCGCACTTCGCCTGCGCGGCGGCCCTGGCCCTGCCGGACGGGACGCAGCGTGTGGTGGAGGGCCAGCTGAAGGGGACCCTCCGCCACACCCCGGCGGGCACGAACGGCTTCGGCTACGACCCGATCCTCCAGCCGGAGGGCGAGACGCGGACCTGCGCGGAACTGAGTCCCGAGGAGAAGAACGCGATCAGCCACCGGGGGAAGGCGTTCCGGGCGCTGGTACCGGTGGTGCGGGAGCTGCTCGGCTGACGACGCGAAGGGCCCATGACCTGGCCAGGCATCCGTGATCCACGGTGCCTGGCCCCGTCCGGCGTGCGCTCGGTCGGACTTGAACCGACAACACCTGGCTTCTAAGGCCAGTCTCTCTGCCAATTGGAGTACGAGCGCGTGCGCCTACTCTACTGGGCTGCCATGACAGAGCATGGGGGAAGGGTGACTAGGAGCCACGACGTCGGCCACCTCTGCACCAGGTATTGGTGATCGCGTGACAGTTGGGGCAGAGCAGCCGCAGATTCTCGCGCCGATCGTCGCTCCAGTCGCCGTTGACGTGATCGATCTCAAGCGTCATGGGTCGCCCGTGCCACTCGGGCGGGGTTCCGCACTCGTCGCACCGTTGGGGGACGCCCGTCTCCATCAGAGCGCGACGCAGGAGTGCGGTTTTGGTGCGCCGTCGGCCACCGTGTTTGACCAGTACCTCAGTAGCCGACTTTCGCGGAATTGTCCCAGGTTTGCCTCGCTGGTGAGCTTGCCCCAGAAAGTGCGAGGTGTCGATCCCGTATTCGGTGATCCACTCGTGGAAGCGCGTGTACACGCGGGAGCCGCCCGGCAGATGGAGCCGATGCAGGGTCCCCGCAACCGAGTGCGACTGAGCCACGGCTGCCGCCAGCTCGGTCCGGGACGGCTGCGGACATGGGCGGCGTCCCCTCTTAAAGCGTATGAAATGGGTGATGTCGATCCCGAAGCGCTCGAAGCTCCGAAACAGCTGGCGCCGAAGCTGACCGGAGGGGTGGATTCCCAGGTACGCGATGACCTCGTCGATGTCCGAGCAGTGCTCTGCGGCCCTTTCGAGTATCTCCCTTGTGCAGCGCTGCGGTTCGTTCATGTCCGCCGCCCCTTGTTCCGTCCCCGGTAAGTGTCCGTTGCCGAATGGCAGTTGGGGCAGAGCAGGCGCAGATTCTCCAGACGGTTGTCTCGCCAGTTCCCGTCCAGGTGGTCCACCTCCAGCGGCAGCGGGCGGTCCCGCCAGAAGGGTGCCGTGCCACAGAGGGCGCACCGTTCGGCCACGCCGAGAGCGATCATGGCCCGCTTGAGCCGTTCGCTGGGCTGGCGTCGGGCCAGCGACGGCTCCTGTTCGACCAACAGCCCCTCCGCGGAACGGCGTTGCCTCGGCATTCCGGCCGGTGCTTGTCTCCGGAAGTGTGAGGTGTCGATGCCGTAGGCCTTGATCCGGCGGCTGATGTTCGTATGGTGGCCGCCCACGACCTCGATTCCGAGGTAACGCAGCACTCCGTTGACGCTTGTCGATTCGGCCACCGCCTGCTCGAGGACTTCTCTCGTCCAGCGAGCCCCCGTCTCCCGCTCGAAGTGGGATGTGTCCACGCCGAGTTTCCGCATGCGGTCATGCAGATAGCGCCGGGACGGCCCCTTGGGATCGACTCCCAGCTTCTCCAGTGCCCGGACAGCGTGAGTGAAGAAGCCGCCGTTTCGGTCAGCAATTCACGTGTGTATCGGCTCGCGGTCATCGATTCCCCTGCTCTCGACAGCCCATTCGTAGCTCGTACGTAGTAACGAACTTCTCGTCGGGAGGTCACGGAGATTCCGGGAGATCGAAGAACTCAGTGCCCCGAAGTCGCCTTCAGCCCCACCACCGCGATCAGCAGCAGGGCCACGAAGAAGATCCGTGCGGCGGTGGCGGGCTCGCCGAGGACGGTCATGCCCAGTACCGCCGCGCCGGCCGCGCCGATGCCCACCCAGACGCCGTACGCCGTGCCGATGGGGAGGGATTTCGCGGCGTAGGAGAGCAGGAGCATGCTCGCGACGATTCCCGCGCCGGTGGCGAGGCTCGGCCACAGGCGGGTGAAACCGTCGGTGTACTTCATCCCGATCGACCAGGCGACTTCGAGCAGGCCGGCGACGACGAGCAGGACCCAGGCCATGACAGGCACCTCCGTGAGACGTGAACGGACAGGTGCGTCGTCTTTGCCTGTGGACCTGGCGGTCCCGTCCCGGTACGGCGCGTCTCGTCGGGGTCGCCCAAGGCTAGCAAAGGAACGGCAAAGGGGCCGGTGGCGTCTGCCACCGGCCCCTTCACCGTTCGTTCTACAGGTACAGGCCCGTGGAGTCCTCGGACCCCTCGAAGCGGTCCGCCGCCACGGCGTGCAGATCGCGTTCGCGCATCAGGACGTACGGGGTGCCCCGCACTTCGACCTCGGCCCGGTCCTCCGGGTCGTACAGCACCCGGTCGCCCGGCTCCACGGTCCTGACGTTCTGCCCGACCGCGACGACCTCGGCCCAGGCGAGGCGCCGGCCGACGGCCGCGGTCGCGGGGATCAGGATGCCGCCGCCGGACCTGCGCTCGCCCTCGGCGGCGTCCTGCCGCACGAGCACTCGGTCGTGCAGCATCCGGATCGGCAACTTGTCGTGGTGGGTCTTCTCGCTCACACCCCGAACCTACCTGCCTTCGATCTCTTCGTGTGCGTCCGGGTCAGCGCTTGCGCCGCCGGGAGCCGAGCGTGAGCAGTCCGGCGACGCCGACCACGACCAGGGCCACGGGGACGATGCGCTCCAGGCGGGGTGCGCCCTCCTGTGTAACGAACTGCCCCTTGACCTGGCTGACGGTCCGGTTGACGCCGACGTATGCCCGTCCGAGCGTGTGGTCGATGTTCGAGACGACCTTGGCCTTGGCGTCTCCGACGATCGTCTTGGGGTGCACCCGGACGCCGATCTCGTCGAGCGTCTCGGCGAGGGTTTCGCGGCGGCGTTTGATGTCCGCCTCGATCTGCGCCGGAGTCCTGGTGTCCGGTGTGCTCGACGTGTCCGTCACCGCGCTTCCTCCGTGGTCGTTTGCGACGTGTTCCGCGCAATTCCTGCATCTGTGGTCGACAGTCTGTCAGCTTCGTGCCCGACGCACTCCCCGGCACCCCTGTGGCGGGTGCGGGGGAGATTAGGCTCGTCGGGTAACCCGCCCCTGCCATGTGAGGTACCGATGAGCGAGCGACTCGAACCGGGCGACACCGCCCCCGCTTTCACCCTGCCGGACGCCGACGGCAACGAGGTCTCCCTGGCCGACCGCAAGGGCCGCAAGGTCATCGTGTACTTCTACCCGGCCGCGCTCACTCCAGGCTGCACCAAGCAGGCGTGCGACTTCACCGACAACCTGGAGCTCCTTGCGGGCGCCGGCTACGACGTCATCGGCATCTCGCCCGACAAGCCGGAGAAGCTGGCCAGGTTCCGCGAGCAGGAGTCCCTGAAGGTGACCCTTCTCGCCGACCCGGACAAGCAGGTCCTTCAGGCGTACGGCGCCTTCGGCGAGAAGACGATGTACGGCAAGAAGGTCGTCGGCGTCATCCGCTCGACGGTGGTCGTCGACGAGGAGGGCAAGGTCGAGCGCGCGCTGTACAACGTGCGGGCGACGGGGCACGTGGCCAAGATCATCAAGGATCTGGGGATCTGATCGCCCCGGGTCCTAGCCCTCGGCTCTGCCCGTCGTCCCGCCGTCTCCCGTAGGGCCGCCGTTCCCGGTGGGCCCCGCGGCGCCGTTCGTGGTTCCTGTGCCGGGCGGTCCCCCGGGGCCGGTGCCGCCGCCGTCGCCGGTCGTGCCGCCGTCTCCCGTGGTGCCGCCGTCCCCGGTCGTTGCGCCGTCGTCGGTGGAGCCGCCCGTGTCGCCCGTGTCACCGGTGCCGGGTGAGCCGGTGGTGTCGGTGCCGCCGGTGGGCGGGAAGCCGCCGTCGGTCTGCTCCTGGTCCTCGCCCGGGTCGCTCTGGTCGCCCGTGGTGGCGCCGCTGTCCGGTTCGTCGGGCTCCCCCGACTGCTGGGCCGTGGGGTCGAGGGACGGGTCGTGGTACCCCTCCGCGCCGGCCTGGAGGCGCAGATCGAAGCTCTTGACCGGCTTGCCCTTGAGCGCCGTCCTCGTGAACTGCGCCCAGATCTCGGCGGGCGCGCCGCCGCCGTTGACGCGGGCCAGGCCCATCGCGCCGTACAGGGACTCGTGCCTGCCCGTGTCGGGGTCCTGGCCCATCACGGCGACCACCGTGGCCAGGTCGGGGGTGTAGCCGGCGAACCAGGCCGCCTGGTCCTCCTCGGCGGTGCCGGTCTTGCCGGCGGCGGGCCGGCCCGCGCCCTGGGCGGCCGTCGCGGTACCGCTGTCCACGACGCTGCGCAGCATCGATGTGGTGGTGTCCGCCGCCTCGCGGCTGACCACCTGCTTCATGGCGCGGTGCGGAAGGTCGATGTCCTCCCTGCCGTCCTTGGAGATCTTCTCGACCAGGGTGTACGTGCCGTGCTTGCCGTGGTTGGCGAGCGTCGCGTACGCCTCGGCCATGTCGAGGACGCTCGCGGTGGCCGTGCCGAGCGCGATCGAGGGGTACGGGTTCATGTCGGGGGTGTTCGCGGGCAGGCCGAGGTCGATCGCGGTCTGCCTGACCTTGGAGGGGCCGACGTCGACCGCCATCTGCGCGTACACGGCGTTGACGGAGTCGTCGGTGGCCGTGCGGACGGTGATCGGGCCGTAGGAGACGTTGTCCTCGTTCTCGGGCGCGTAGGTGCCGCCGCTCCAGCCCTGCACAGGTCGTCTGTCCGTGCCGTCGTAGACGGTGTAGGGGGTGATCGCGACGCCGTTCTGCGTGCGGGCGCCGTTCTGCACGGCCGAGGTGAACACCAACGGCTTGAACGTCGAGCCGACCTGGTAGTCGCGGCGGGTCGCGTTGTTGACGTACTGCTCGGTGTAGTCGATGCCGCCGTACATCGCGAGGACCTTGCCCGTGGCCGGGTCGATGGCGACGCCGCCGGCCCGCACCGAGCGGTCGACCTTGCGGTTCTTCTTGTCGAGGTTGCTCATCAGCCGGTCGTCGACGGCCTTGACGAAGGCGTCCTGCTTGGACTTCTGCAGGGTGGTGGTGATGCGGTAGCCGCCGCCGGTCAGGGTGTCCTCGTCGATGATCTTGTTGGTGACGAGGTAGTCCTTGATCGCCTGGACCAGGTAGCCGCGCTGGCCGGACATGGCGGTGGCGGTGACCTGCTGCCGGGGTGTCGGGAAGGTCGCCTTCTGACGCTGTTCCCCGGTCAGCCAGTGCTTCTTGACCATGCCGTCGAGGACGTAGTTCCAGCGGGCCACGGCGGCCGCCTTGTTCTCGGGGTGGGCGGTCACGTCGTACTGGCTCGGCGCGTTCAGCAGGGCCGCGAGGTAGGCGCCCTGGGCGGCGGTGAGGTCCTTGGCGTCCACGCCGTAGTAGGACTGCGCGGCGGCCTGGATGCCGTAGGCGTTGCGGCCGAAGAAGCTGGTGTTGAGGTAGCCCTCGAGGATGTGGTCCTTGCTCTTCTCCCGGTCCAGCTTGATCGAGATGAAGAACTCCTTCACCTTCCGGGTGACGGTCTGCTCCTGGCCCAGGTAGTAGTTCTTCACGTACTGCTGGGTGATCGTGGAGCCGGACTGCCTGCCCTTGCCGGTGGCCGTGTTCCAGGCGGCGCGGATCATCGCCTTGGGGTCGACGGCGGACTCGGAGTAGAAGTCGCGGTCCTCGGCGGCGAGCGCCGCGTGCTGGGCGTCCTTGGAGATCTGGGCGAGCATCACGCTCTCGCGGTTGACCGAGCCGTCACGGGCCAGCTCGGTGCCGTCCGCGTACAGGTACACGTTGCTCTGCTTGGTCGCCGCCGCGTTCGCGGGCGGGATCTTGACCAGGTAGTAGCCGAGCGCGAAGAGCCCGACCAGCAGCAGCAGTCCGGTCACGAGGGTCCCGAGGGCCATGCGCCAGGTCGGGATCAGCCGGCGCCACCCCGTGCGCCGGGGCCTGCCGGGGGCCGGTCCCGGCGGGCCCGACGGCGGTTCTTGGGGCGCGAGGGCATGGCTGCCCTGCTGCGGCTGCGGCTGCGGCTGCGGCTCGTCGCTCATCGTGGTGCCGGACTCCCGTTTTGCGTCGTACGTTCACGTACGCCCTCGTACGCCATCTGCGTCCCCTGATGAAGACTGTCGCACCTTGCGTTCCGTTCCCGGGACGACGGACGTGTCGTGCCGGGAAAACGTGTGGTACACCACTTCGCCCGCGCGCTAGGCTCCTGCGCTTCCGTCCGACACGCGTCGAAGGAGGTTCTCCCGTGGGGACAGGGCGGTTGTACGCCGCCGTCGCCGCCAGTGGTTTCCGGCGGTACGCGACCTATCGGACCGCGACCGCGGCCGGGGTGTTCACCAACTCGGTCTTCGGATTGATCCTGGCGTACACCTACCTCGCCGTGTGGAACGAGCGACCCCACCTAGGGGGGTACGACCAGTCGCAGGCTCTTACGTTCGTCTGGGTGAGCCAGGGCCTGCTGATGACGGTGGCCGTGTTCGGCGGCGGCTTCGAGGAAGAGCTGATCGAACGCATCCGTACGGGCGACGTGGCCGTCGATCTGTACCGGCCCGTCGACCTCCAGGGGTGGTGGCTGGCCTCGGATCTGGGGCGGGCGCTGTTCCATCTGCTCGGCCGGGGTGTGGTCCCGCTGGTGTTCGGCGCGCTCCTCTTCCCGCTCGCGCTGCCCGCGAGTCCGCTGACCTGGGCGGCGTTCGTGCTGGCTGTCGGGCTCGGGGTGGTCGTGAGCTTCGCGATCCGCTTCGTCGTGGCGCTGAGCGCGTTCTGGCTGCTGGACGGGGCGGGCGTCGCCCAGCTCGCCGGGCTGACGGCGGTCTTCTGCTCGGGCATGCTGCTGCCGCTGAACGTCTTCCCCGGCACGCTCGGCGAGGTCGTCCGCCTGCTGCCCTGGTCGGCGCTGCTCCAGGCCCCCGTCGATGTGCTCCTCGGCGTGGCGGACCCGCTGCCCACGTACGGTTTCCAGATCGCCTGGGCCGTGGTGCTGCTCGGCGTCGGGCGGCTGGTGCAGTCGGCGGCGACCCGGCGGGTGGTGGTCCAGGGTGGCTGACCCGGCTGCCGCGGGGCGGCGGACGTACGGGCGGGTGTACGAGGGGCTGCGGGCCTACGGTCTGATCACCGCCATGTGGATCCGCTCCACCATGGCCTACCGCGCCTCGTTCGTGATGACCACGCTGGGCAACTTCGCGGCGACCGGGCTCGACTTCGTCGCGATCATGCTGATGTTCTCGCGGATCGACTCGCTCGGCGGTTACCGCCTGCCCGAGGTCGCCTTCCTGTACGGCCTGTCCGCCACCGCGTTCGGCTTCGCCGATCTTGTGCTGGGCTCGATGGACCGGCTGGGGCGGCGGGTGCGTGACGGCACGCTGGACACGCTCCTGGTCCGTCCGGCGCCGGTGCTGGCCCAGGTCGCGGCGGACCGCTTCGGGCTGCGCCGCCTCGGCCGGATCGTCCAGGGCGTGCTGGTCCTCGGATACGCGGTGGTCTCCCTGGACCTGGCGTGGACACCGTCGAAGGTGCTGATGGTGCTGCTGGCGCTGCTGAGCGGCGCCGCGATCTTCTGCGCCGTGTTCGTGGCGGGCGCGGCCTTCCAGTTCGTCGCTCAGGACGCCTCCGAGGTGCAGAACTCCTTCACGTACGGGGGGCAGACGCTGTTGCAGTACCCGCCCACCGTCTTCGCGAAGGAACTGGTGCGCGGCGTGACCTTCGTACTGCCGCTCGCCTTCGTCAACTGGCTGCCCGCGCTGTACGTGCTGGGCCGGCCGTATCCGCTCGACCTGCCGGCCTGGCTCGCCTTCGCGCCGCCGCTGGTGGCGGCGGCCTGCTGTGCGCTCGCGATGCTGGCCTGGCGCGCGGGACTGCGTTCGTACCGGAGTACGGGGAGCTGAGAAACCCATGGAGGGCGGCTACGTGGACGGTGGTGTCGTGGACGGGGACGGCCCGGACGGCGACTTCATCCGGCTGGAGCGGGTGGAGAAGGTCTTCGAGGTGCGTACGAGGACCGGCTTGCTGCGCCGTGAGCGGCGCCGGGTGCGGGCCGTCGACTCGATCTCCTTCACCGTCGCGCGCGGCGAGATGGTCGGCTACATCGGACCGAACGGCGCCGGGAAGTCCACCACGATCAAGATGCTGACCGGGATCCTGACGCCGAGCGGCGGCAGGCTGCGGGTCGCGGGGATCGACCCCTCGCGGGAGCGGACGCGGCTGGCGCAGCGTATCGGGGTGGTGTTCGGGCAGCGCACGACCCTGTGGTGGGACCTGCCGCTGATCGACTCCTACCGGCTGATGCACCGCATGTACCGCATCCCGGACCGGCGTTACCGCGAGAACCTCGACCGCTGTGTCGAACTCCTCGAGCTGGAGAGCCTGTTGGACGTCCCGGTGCGCCAGCTGTCGCTGGGCCAGCGGATGCGCGGCGACATCGTGGCGGCGCTGCTGCACGACCCGCAGGTGCTGTACCTCGACGAGCCGACCATCGGCCTGGACGTCGTCTCCAAGGCCAGGGTCCGTGACTTCCTGCGGGAACTGAACGCCGAGCGCGGCACGACGGTGCTGCTGACCACCCACGATCTTCAGGACATCGAGCAGCTGTGTTCGCGGGTGATGGTCATCGACCAGGGGCGCCTGATGTATGACGGCCCGCTCGCCGGGCTGCACGAGGTGGGCGACAGCGAGCGCACCCTGGTGGTCGACCTGGAGCGGGAGATGCCGCCGATCGAGGCGCCGCCCGCGCGTGTGGTGCGGGTCGAGGGGCCGCGGCAGTGGCTGGCGTTCCCGGCGTCGGAGTCGGCGGCTCCGCTGGTGGCGCATATCGCGGCGACCTGTCCGCTGGTGGACCTCTCGGTGCGGGAACCGGACATCGAGGCGGTGATCGCCAGGATGCTGCACCGGCTGGAAGGCGCCGCCGATCCCGCGCCGGAACGGGCGGTGTCGTAGCCCGGTGCGCGGCTTCCTCGTAGGCTGACCGCATGACCGACGCTGTGTCTTCCGGTGGGACGTCTCCCGAGCCCCACGCCCCGGACCTCCGTGCCTCCGACGCCGACCGTGAAAGGGTCGTCGAGGTACTCCGGGACGCCGTCGCCGAGGGCCGTCTCGACATGGAGGAGTTCGAGGAGCGGCTGGAGGCGACGTACAAGGCGCGGACCTACGGGGAGTTGGCCCCGATCACCCGTGACCTGCCGGCCGCCGGTGTGGTCGCTCCCGCGGTGTCGCTGGTCAAGGAGCCCGTGGAGAGCGGGGGTTGGGCCGGGCGGATCGTGGGCGGCGAGGGGTCGTCGGCGTCGGCCGTCGCCGTCATGTCCGGGTTCCAGCGCAAGGGGCGCTGGACGGTGCCGAAACGGTTCAACTGCTTCGCCTTCTGGGGCGGTGGCGAGATCGACCTGCGGGAGGCGTATTTCGCGGACCGCGAGGTGGAGATCAACTGCATCGCGGTCATGGGCGGGATGAGCGTCATCGTGCCGCCCGGCGTCGAGGTGGTCGTGCGCGGTGTCGGGATCATGGGCGGCTTCGACCAGCGCGAGGAGGGCGTGCCCGGAGATCCGGGTGCGCCGCGCGTGATCGTGACCGGGTTCGCGTTCTGGGGCGGGGTCGGCGTCGAGCGCAAGGTGACGCGGGCCGAGCGGCAGCGGCTGAAGGAGGAGCGGCGCCAGGAGAAGCTGGACCGCAAGGCGACGCGCCGGGGGTTGCCGGAGTCCCACCGCGACGTGCTCGACCAGCACCGCGAGTTGATGCGTGCACTGCGCGACGAGCGCCGCGAACGGCACGAGGAACGCCGCGATCTGCACCGGGAGCGGCACGAGGAGCGCCGTGAACTGCAGCGCGAGCGCAGGGACGCCCGGCGGCAGGAGCGCGGGCGGCGGCGCGAGGACGAGTACTGATCCGCCGTACGGACGTCCGCCGCCCGTCCGGCCTCACAACCGGGCCGGCGCCGCCCCCTTCAGCGAGGCCAGGTCGAAGACCTCCGCCATCCTGCGGAAGCCCTTGTCGCTGGGGTGGAGGTGGTCGCCCGAGTCGTAGTCGGGGCGGAGCCGGCGGGGATCGTACGGGTCGCGCAGCGCCCGGTCGAAGTCGACGACCTCGTCGTACACCGTGCCGGAGCGGATCCGCGCGTTGATCTCCTGCCGCATCTGTTCCCGGTCGGTCCGGTAGTTGCCGTGGCCCTTGAACGGCATCAGGGTCGCGCCGACCGCCTTCAGGCCGTGTGCGTGCGCCTCGCGGACCAGGGTGCGCAACCCGGCGACGATCCGGTCCGGGTCGGCGCGGCCGGGGTGACGCGCGATGTCGTTGATGCCGAGGTCGATGACGACGACCCTGGCGTTCGCCCGCTCCAGGACGTCGCGCCCGAAGCGGCTGAGGCCGCTGGGGTTGTCGGCGGGCCGGCCGGGGCCGCTCGTCAGCACCCGGTTGCCGCTGATGCCCTGGTTGACCACGCTGTAGCGGGGCACGTCCCCGGATCCGGCGGCCTGGCGCAGCCGCCGGCCGAGCACGTCCGTCCAGCGGCGGTCGGCGCCCACGGTGGAGGTGACACCGTCGGTGATCGAGTCGCCGAAGGCGACCACGGTGCCCACCGCCTCGTTGCTGAGCAGGTCGAGCGCGGTCAGATAGCGCCAGTACGGCGTGCGCCCGGTGTAGGCGGCTGCGCTCACGTCCTCCGTGCGGTCGCCGTCGGCGACGTAGGAGATCTGCCGGGCGTGCCGGTGGAAGGTGACCGGGCCCGACGGCGTGGGCGAGTAGGTGGTCACGAGGAGGTCGGAGTCCTGCGGGACGGCGATCCGGACCGCGTCGCTGACCACCTGGCGGCCCGGGGCTATGACGACCGACGGCGCACCGCCGAAGGTGAGACGGCGCATGGTGTCCATGGCGGCTGCCGCCTCGTTCCCGCCTGCGGCGACCGCGATCGAGGCGTGCGTGATGGAGAGCGGCTGCTGTCCGTAGAGATTGGACAGCGTGATGCGGGCTCCCGTACCGCCGACGCCGGTGTGCACCACGTTGCGCACGGACCGTCCGGACATGCCGGCCGGTTCCGTTCCTGGCTCGGCGCCAGAGGGTGCGGCCGACCAGGCGCCGACCCAGACGCCGGCCGACACGGGTGCGGCGGCGCCCCGCGGGTCCGAGCGGCCGACGGCGAGAGCGCCGCGATCGCTGCCGTCATCGGCCGCGGCGCCGATGTATATGGCCGCCGACACGGTCAGGACGACCGCGCACAGGGCAGCCAGCAGGGCATAACCGTTGAACTTGGTCATGCTGTGCGTGTACTCCTCGGGCGAGGGAGCCCGAGGCTCCGTTGTTGATCATCCCCATGATGAATCATGGGGCGGGAGGAGCCGACGGAACCCGACGTGCTCGCGCCGTGAGGCACGCGCTCGTCCCGATCGCGACCGGGAACCCTGACGGGACCCTGAGAAACCCCCGAGACTTCTCCGTCCGGACAGACGCCGGGAACTCCCGTTCCGTTCCAGGAGTCGGTCAGGAAGGGACAATGTGTAACGGGGGACACGAACGGGTGGAGTGGATGGAACGCACGAAACCAGACGAAGCGGCGGCCGTGGGGCCGTCCGCCCGCTCGTCGACCGTCACGAACCGGGCGATGACGTCCTTCAGCCCGGCCGACGAGGAGAAGCGGCGCGGCGTACGCCGGATGAAGAGCATGGCGGCCGGCCTGCTGCTCCTCGTGGCGGTCGTGTACGCCCTCGCCACCTGGGCGCGGGGCGCGGGCGCGGGACCGTGGGCCGGTTATGTGGCCGCGGCCGCCGAGGCGGGCATGGTCGGCGCGCTCGCCGACTGGTTCGCGGTCACCGCGCTCTTCAGGCATCCGCTCGGACTGCCTATCCCGCACACGGCGATCATCCCGAACAAGAAGGATCAGCTCGGCATCTCCCTGGGCGAGTTCGTCGGTGAGAACTTCCTCTCCGGGGAGGTCGTACGGCAGCGTCTGCACGCCGTCGGCATCGCCGCCCGGCTGGGTACCTGGCTCGCAGAACCGGAGCATGCGGACCGGGTGACGGCGGAACTGGCGACGGCTCTGCGCGGGGCGCTCACCGTGCTGCGCGACTCGGACGTGCAGGCCGTGGTCGGCGAGGCCATAACCCGCCGTGCCGACGCCCAGGAGATCGCGCCGCCGCTCGGCAAGATGCTGGAGAAGGTCGTCGCCGACGGCGGCCACAAACGCGTCGTGGACCTGGTCTGCGTCCGTGCCCACGACTGGCTCGTCCTGCACGACGACCAGGTCATGGCCGCCGTTCAGGGCGGAGCCCCCGGCTGGACCCCGCGCTTCGTGGACAAGAAGGTCGGCGAGCGCGTCTACCGGGAACTCCTCCGCTTCGTCACCGAGATGCGCGACTCGCCCACGCATCCGGCGCGCGGTGCCCTCGACCGCTTCCTCGCCGACTTCGCCTCCGACCTCCAGTCCGACACCGACACCCGCGCCCGTGTGGAGCGGCTCAAGGGCGAGGTGCTGGGCCGCGGTGAGGTCCAGGACCTCATCGCCTCCGCCTGGACGGCCGTCCGTTCCATGATCGTGTCCGCGGCCGAGGACGAGCACAGCGAGCTCAGGCTGCGTGTGCGGGGCTCGCTGCTGTCGCTCGGCGCCCGGATGGCCGGTGAGCCGAGGACCCAGTCCAAGGTCGACAAGTGGGTGGAGGGTGCCGCGGTGCACGTGGTGACCACGTACCGCAAGGAGATCACGTCCCTCATCACGGACACGGTCGCGGGCTGGGACGCCGGGCACACCACCCGCAAGATCGAGGCGCACATCGGGCGCGATCTGCAGTTCATCCGGATCAACGGCACGGTGGTGGGCTCGCTGGCCGGACTGCTCATCTACGCGGTGTCGCGGGCGCTGGGGGCGTAGCCGCGGGCCGAGCGGGCACTCGGGTCGGGTGCGGCGCCGGCCGCAGCACCGAGGAGGCAGACATGTCCGTCACCGCGCCCCGACCCGGCACGGTCACCAGCGCGATTCCCGCCCGCCTGGATCGTCTGCCCTGGTCACGCTGGCACTGGACGATCGTGATCGGCCTCGGCACCGTGTGGATCCTCGACGGCCTGGAGGTCACGGTCGTCGGCAACATCGCCGGCCGGCTCTCCGAGCCCGGCAGCGGGCTGCCGATCAGCTCCGGCCAGGTCACCGGTATCGCGGCGGCGCTGTATGTGGCGGGTGCCTGCTCCGGTGCCCTCTTCTGGGGTCGCCTCACCGACCGCTACGGCCGCAAGAACCTCTTCATGATCACCCTGGCGGTCTATCTCGCGGCCACGGCCCTGACCGCGGTCTCCTTCTCGACCTGGTGGTTCTTCCTCTTCCGCTTCCTCACCGGCTTCGGTATCGGCGGCGAGTACGCGGCCATCAACTCCGCGATCGACGAGCTGATCCCGGCGTACTACCGCGGACGCGTCGACCTGGTCATCAACGGCAGTTTCTGGCTGGGGGCCGTCGGTGGTTCCCTGCTGTCGGTCGTCGCGCTGAACACCGACATCCTGCCGAAGGATCTGGGCTGGCGGCTGACGTTCGCCCTGGGCGCCGTCCTCGCCCTGGTGATCCTGCTCGTGCGGCGCCATGTCCCGGAGAGCCCGCGCTGGCTGCTGATCCATGGCAGGGAGCAGGAAGCGGAACGGGTGGTGACCTCGATCGAACAAAAGATCGAGGCCGAGAGGGGTGAACCGCTGCCGCGCGCCAAGAGTGAGATCACCATCCGGCAGCGGGAGAGCGTCGGTTTCGGCGAGATCGCGCGCACGGTCTTCAGCGACTACCGCAAACGCGCCGTGCTCGGCTTCTCCCTCTTCATCGGCCAGGCCTTCCTCTACAACGCGATCACCTTCGGATTCGGGGCGATCCTGACCAAGTTCTTCGACGTCCCCACCGGCGACACGGGCTACTACTTCACCGTCATCGCCATCGGCAACTTCTTCGGCCCGCTGCTGCTGGGCAAGCTCTTCGACACGGTCGGCCGCCGGGTGATGATCTCGTCGACGTACCTGCTCTCGGGTCTGCTCCTGTTCGGCACCGCCTGGCTGTTCGACCGCGGCTCGCTGAGCGCGGGCACGCTGACGGCGTGCTGGTGCGTGGTGCTGTTCTTCGCCTCGGCGGGTGCCTCCAGCGCGTACCTGACGGTCTCCGAGATCTTCCCGATGGAGACGCGGGCCATGTCCATCGCCTTCTTCTACGCCCTCGGCACCGCCGCCGGCGGCATCAGCGGCCCGCTCCTGTTCGCCGACCTCACCAACACCGGCCGGGTCGGCGACACGGTCCTCGCCTTCCAGGTCGGCGCGTCCCTGATGTGCGCCGCGGGCGTGGTCGCCGCACTGCTGGCCGTGCGGGCGGAACGGCGGTCCCTGGAGGACATCGCGAAGCCGCTGACGGCCACCGCGGCGCAGGCGCAGGCGACTCCCTAGGGTCTGTCGTTCGGATCAGGTCGGCCGGGAGTGACCGCGACTTTCGATCGACGCAGGCATGATCCGAACGACAGGCCCTGGGTGTGGGCTGCCGTCCTGCGGCAGGAGCCCCCGGACCGGGGGCGATCTGAGTATCCGTACTCTGCCGACGCATCCGCTCCGGGGGAATCCTCGTCCCCATGACCGAGAAGCTGCTCCGCCCCATGCGAACCCGCCCGTGGTACGCGCGCTGGCTGATACGCCTGCTCGGCGCCGCCTCGGCGGCCGGGGCCCATCTGCTGTTCCTGCCCTGGGACCTGCGCAACCGATCCGCGACCCCACGGGCCACCGAGGAGACGACCCCCGTCACCGGCGCCGGGGTCCTCCTCCTCGCGCTGGCCCTGTTGCTCCTGGCGGCCTACTTCGGGCACTGGGACCGGCTCGGCTGGCCGCTGCTGCTGGTGGCGGTGCCCCCGGCCGCGCTGATGCACGCCTCCTTGCGCGCCCACCCCGGACCGGACGCCTCGTTCCGGCCCCTGGCCTGGGGGCTGTTCACATTGCTGGTCGCGGCGGGGGTGTTCGTCACGGCCGGGGTGGCGAGGGCGTTCCGGGGCGAGTGGGCCAGGGAGGACATGTCGCTGACGAACCCGTTGTGAGCCGCACCGGGCCTGCGCTCAGCGGGTGGTGCTCCGGGCGGCCTGTTCGATCACGTCGGTGACCGCCGCCGGATGGGAGACCGGGACCGCGTGGGAGGACCTGATCTCGGTGGTGCGCGCGTGGGCGCGGTGGGCCATGAAGCGCTGCTCGTCGGGGGCGATGGCCTTGTCCTGGGTGGTGATCAGGTCCCAGGAGGGGATGGTCTTCCAGGCGGCCTCGGTGGGCTTGTCGGTGAAGATCGAGGCGGCGACGGGACGCTGGGTGGTGGCCATGAGGTCCGTGGTGGAGGCGGGGAGGTCGGCGGCGAAGGCGTCGTGGAACTTGTCGGGCTTGATGTAGAGATCGGTGCCGGTGCTGCCGTCGGGGAGGGGGAAGGGGACCTCGTCGAGGACGGTGGGGAGAGTGGCTCCGGGGAACTTCTCGCCCAGCTCCGCGGGGGTCTCGCCCTTTTCGGGGGCGAAGGCGGCGATGTAGACGAGCGCCTTGACGTCGGGGTCGCCTGCGGCGGCCTGGCTGATCACGGAGCCGCCGTAGGAGTGGCCGGCGAGGACGACGGGTCCCCGCACGCTCTTGAGGAAGCTGCGGAGGTAGTCGGCGTCGTTCGCGAGCCCGCGGAGCGGGTTGGCCGGGGCGAGGACCCGGTAGCCGTCGTGCCGCAGGCGCTTGATGACGCCGTTCCAGCTGGAGGAGTCGGCGAAGGCGCCGTGCACCAGCACGACGGTGGGCTTGGGAGGTGCCGGGTGCTGTGCGGGCCTGGCGGCTTCGGCCGGTGCCGTGGCCGCGAAGGTGAGAGCGGCCACCGCCGCGGTGGCGGCCAGTGCGGCGGAGCTCTTGCGGGTGGGGCGGAAGAGGGTCTTCGGACGCATGACGGATCTCCTTGGGATACGACGCACTCGCGCAGTCGGGGCCGGCGGCTCCGGGTCGCTCTGTTCGGGCGACGTCGAGAAACCTAGCGCACGTTTATATCGTGCACAAGATAAAGGCTTGCGAGATACTGGGGTCCTTGAAGGATGTGACAATGCCTTCCGGACGACCGTCCGGCGACCAGGAAACCGACGACCGGGGAGAGCCACCGTGAGCGACGACGACACCAGCGCACCCGCAGCGGGCCACCCCGGCGAGCCTCCGCTGCCGCTCGAGGACCACTTCTGTTTCACGCTGTACGCGGCGTCCCGTGCCGTGACCGGCGCCTACCGGCCGCTGCTCGACGAGCTGGGGCTGACCTACCCCCAGTACCTGGTCATGGTCGTGCTCTGGCAGCACGGCACGGCACCCGTCAAGGACCTGGTGGCCGCCCTGCAACTCGACTACGGCACCGTGACGCCGCTGATCAAGCGCCTCGAGGCGAACGGCTGGATCAAGCGGCAGCGGCGGGCGGACGACGAGCGGGTGGTGGAAGTGGCCCTGACCGCGGAGGGTGCCGCCCTGAGCCGGAACATCCGAGCCGTTCCGCTCGCGATCGGGGACGCCATGGGCCTGACCCCCGAGGAGTTCAGGACCGCACAGGACCTGCTGCGCCGGCTGACGGCGAACGTCCTTCATCACACGAGCGGTGCCGAGCGGACCCAGGCGGCCTCCTAGGGAGCCTGCGCGGTGCGACCGGCCGGACGCGGAAGGGCCCGGGCCGGGCGTGTTCCCGCGCCTGGGCCCCCGCGAGGTGTGCCGGATCCCTAGGCGCCGGTGGTGGACCCCGGACGCACGATCATCAATACGGTGACGGCGGCCCAGAGGAGATTGAAGATCCCGGTCACCATGGCCAGCCGTACCGTGGCCCGCGCGTCGAGTACGCCCTCCTCCACGCTCCGGAGGACGGCGCCCTGCCGGGGCAGCACCAGGGCGCCGAGCACCACCGCGGCAACCGCGGTCAGCGCGATCGACACGATCAGCCATGCGTCACCGAGCACGCCCATGTTCTTGGCGGTGGCGAACCCGAACACCGGGACCGCGACACCGACGACGGCGTACACCCGGCAGATGCGGTGCAGCAGCGCGAGGTTGAGCAGGCTTTCGCCCGGGTCCGCCGGCACCTTGCGTGCGAGAGGGGGGAACATGCTCGCGGCGACGGTGACGGGGCCTACGGCGACGATCGCTGCGAGGACGTGAACGGCGAGAAGGAACTTGGTCACGGGCCGAGGCTAGGTCGGCAAGATCATGGCCGACAGTGGCGCAATTGCCAGTACTCAACGGATTCTCGCCACCCTCTCCAGGTGCCCGCTGACCTGCGAAGGCCCTTGAGTAGCCGGTGCCGGGTACTTGGCCGGATCCCGGCGCACCCTTACGCTCTCGCCATGCACACCGTGGCCGTCCTGGCGCTGGACCAGGTGATCCCCTTCGACCTCTCCGCCCCCATCGAGGTCTTCACCCGCACCCGGCTGCCCGACGGGCGGCCCGCCTACCGGGTGCGGATCTGCGCACCCCAGGAGGAGGTGGACGCCGGCGCCTTCCGGATCCGTGCCCCGTACGGGCTCGAAGCGCTGGCGGAGGCGGACACGATCATCCTGCCGGGCACGGCGGATCCGACGCGCCCCCTGCCCGAGGAAGTGCGGGAGGCCCTGCTCGCGGCCGCCGCACACGGCACCCGCATCGCCTCCGTCTGCGCGGGCGCCTTTGTGCTTGCGGCGACCGGCCTGCTGGACGGCCGCCGGGCGACCACGCACTGGGTGGCCGCGCAGCTGCTGGCCGAGCGCCATCCCGAGGTGACGGTCGACCCGGACGTGCTGTACGTCGACGAAGGCCAGTTCCTGACCTCGGCGGGCGCCGCCGCCTCCCTCGACCTGTGTCTGCACATGATCCGCAAGGACCACGGCTCGGCCGTCGCGGCCGACGCCGCCCGGCTGTCGGTCATGCCGCTGGAACGGGAGGGCGGCCAGGCCCAGTTCATCGTCCACGCCCTGCCGCCGTCCCCCACCGGGGCAACCCTGGAGCCGTTGCTGCGCTGGCTGGAGGAGAACGCGGACCGGGACCTGACCCTCGACGACATCGCGGCCCGTGCGGGCATGAGCTCCCGCACCCTGAACCGCCGGTTCCGCGAACAGACCGGCACGACGCCGCTGCAGTGGCTGCACCGGGCGCGGATCCGCAGGGCCCAGTACCTTCTGGAGACGACGGCGCACCCCGTCGAGCGCATCGCGAGCCAGACCGGGTTCGGCTCCCCGACGGCGTTCCGCGACCGTTTCAAGCGGGTGGTGGGGACGAGCCCCTACGCGTATCGGCGCGCGTTCCAGGGAGTGCGAGGCCCGGATTCCGGGGCCCTCGGGGGAGAGGTGGCCTGAACGGCGCACCCGGGCCGAGGAGATGATCCGGCCGGACGCCTCAGCCGCGCCGGTCGGCCACGGCCCACGACGCCAGGGCGACGGCCCCGGCCACCCCGAACACCGCGGGCCACGCGCCCACCTTCTTGGCCAGCGGATGCGATCCGGCGAAGGCGGCGAAATACGCGGCGGTCAGCGCGCCGGCCGCCGCCCCGCCCGCCTGCTTCCGCCACCGCTGTGCGGCGGCGGCACCGGCGACGGCGAGCACGGCCCCGCCGAGCTGCCGCTTCCTGCTCCAGCGGGCGACCCCGTACCCGCCGACAAGCCCACCCGCGGCCACCACTGCCGTCGGAACCTTCGCCATCGCCGTCCGCCTCCCGCTGGTACGTCTCCGGGCCGTCGCGACGACCGACCCGGTCGCCGTTCCGGCTGCTGACCGAGGCTAACCCCGTGCCGGGACAGGCCCTGGAGCCGGGGTCGAACCGGGCGCGCCGCGGCGGTCTGCCCGTGCGGCAGGCGGACAGCCGTGCACCGGCGGCAGGCAGTCCATGGGCCCGAGGAGCCGGTGGGCACGTGAGACGCACGTCACATGCGCCGGCTTCGTCGCGCTGTCACATCACCACCGGGCCGTTCCGTCAGTGCTGTGCAACCATCAAAACAGCGAGGAGATCACCATGGAAGCGCGACTGAACTTCTACACCAACCCCGTCGCCGGCAAGTTCCTGCGGTACATCAACTCGGCGGCCAAGGTCATCACCGATTCGACCCTGCCGGCCGCGACCCAGGAGCTGGTGAAGATCCGGGCCAGCCAGATCAACGGCTGCGGTTTCTGCACCGACATGCACACCAAGGACGCCACGGCCGCCGGGGAGACCGCGCAGCGCCTCCACATGGTCGCGGCCTGGCGGGAGGCGAAGGTCTTCACCGAGGCCGAGCGGGCGGCGCTGGAACTGGTCGAACAGGGCACCCGCATCGCGGACGCGGCCGGCGGCGTCCCGGACGAGGCCTGGGCGGACGCGGCGAAGCACTACGACGAGGACCAACTCGCGGCGCTGGTCTCCCTCATCGCCCTGATCAACGCCTACAACCGCATGAACGTGATCGTCCGTCAGCCGGCGGGGGACTACCAGCCGGGGCAGTTCGCCTGACTGCGCGCCCACCGACGATGCACACCGGGCCCGGAGGCCGGCCGCCACCTTGCGCGGGGGCTGTCCACCGGGCCTGCGCGTGCGGGCTTCGCCCGATCCGGTCCCGGTGATCAGCCGGCTGCGATGGCCGAGTACGCCCACACATCCGCCGGGATCTCGTGCTTGAGCCGCCACGTAATGGCCATCGGCTTGCTCCCCTTGTGGCCCTCGTACTCAGCAGGCCCCAGCAGCATCCACGGCTGAGCCCCTCCGATGTCGTTCGTCTTGTAGCGGCGCACGAAGAGGAGGACGTGACTGCCAGCCATGGCATGACGCTGGTAGCGGATGCCGGTAGGGCTCGTCTCCGACGTCTGGTTCTGCGACTCCCAATGGAAGAGCGTGTCGTTCAGCGCGTAGTCGTGGTACCGAGTCTGCGGCGAGAAGTCCCTCTCGTCCTTTTCCAGGGTGATGAGCAGTGCATCGGTCGAAATGGACTCGCACCACTTCACACCCTCGCGGAAGTCACCCGGCATAAAGCCACCGATGAAGGACTGACCAAGCGCGGGGAGGATCTCTTCGCGGGTGTAAGAGGCGTGAATGGTCAGGGGTACTCCGTGCGGGCCGCCGATCCCGAGGAGGGGAATCGGGACGTGCTCGGTATGAGCGAGGTTGTACTCCAGTACCTGCCGGAGTTCGCTGCGCACGGCGTGCTGAGTGCGGAGTGCGGCAAAACCGGTGTCGTAGTCCGGGAACCCCTTGCGGGCGACGCCACCCAAGGGCCAGAACTGGAAGAAGAGCATGCGGGCATACGCCTGCCGCTGCTCGTCGAGAGAGCTGTAGGGCGGGGCGTCGTCCTCCAGCATCCGTGTGTACGCGCTCACACGCAGGGGGTCGTCGACGTGAAGGAAGGCCGGAACACGCTTCAGGAGCGCTGCCTCTCCCTCCGGTGCCTCGCCCTTCAACAGGCCGGAGCGCCGGAGCAGGCCGGTCCATGAGTTGCCATTGCCCCGGTAGAGCTCCTTGAGCTCGCGCCCACTCTCGTAGAGGTAGTTGCTCAGCTTCGGCTGGGCGTAGTCGGCCACCTCACGGGCCAGCACGGTGACGTTGACGCCGATCTGGTCCTTGATGTTGGCGATGATCGCTCGCTTCGCCTTCTCCTCCAGGATGATCTGGCAGCCCGAGGGAAGTTGCGGGAAGTCACGCTCGACGTGGTCCAGCAGGCGCTTGCGCGTCAGGTTCGTCAGGGCCCGGAACTGGTTCTCGAAGCGGAATTCCTTGCGATGCTGGCCGATGAAGTCCAGCACGGTCAGAACCGCCTTGTTGTCACTGCGGCGCAGGCCGCGGCCGAGTTGCTGAAGGAACACGGTCGCGCTGGAGGTCGGGCGGAGCAGGAGCAGTGTGTCCACGTCGGGGATGTCGAGACCTTCATTGAAGAGGTCGACGGAAAAGATCACCTGCAGTGCCCCCGATGCGAGGTCGGCGAGAGCCTGCCTGCGTTCCACGGGCGGCGTCTCTCCCGAGAGGGCCACTGCGGTGAGGCCGGCTCTCCGGAAGTACTCCGCCATGAAGTGCGCGTGTGCGACGGAGACGCAGAATCCGAGTGCCCGCATGGTCCTGGGATCGGCGACCTTCTCCTCAACAGCCTTCACGACCAGCCGTGCCCGTGCGTCGTTGCCGGTCAGAACGTTGCTCAGTGCGGTGGGATCGTAGGCGCCACGCTTCCACTCAATAGCGCTCAGATCGGTGTTGTCGCTGATGCCGAAGTAGTGGAAAGGGCTGAGGAGGTCGTTCTCAAGGGCCTCCCACAGCCGCATCTCGGCAGCGATCCGGCCCTCGAAGAACTCGTCGTGGATGTTCTTGCCATCCATGCGCTCGGGGGTGGCCGTGAGCCCCAGCAGCTCCAGCGGTTGGAAGTGATCGAGGATGCTCCGATACGTCGGTGATGTGCCGTGGTGGAACTCGTCGATCACGATCACATCGAAATGATCAGACGCTATCTGGTCCAGGGCGCGTGCATTCAGCGACTGGACGCTGGCGAAAACGTGTGTCCAGCGCTCCGGGATCTCTCCACTGTGGAGCTCCTCACCGAAGTTCGCGTCGACCAAGACATCCTGGTATGTCCGGAGTGACTGTTCGAGGATTTCCTTGCGGTGGGCGACGAACAGAAGTCGCAGGTCACGGCCGTGCTTCTTGCGCAACTGCTTGTAGTCGAGCGCTGCCATGACGGTTTTGCCGGTGCCGGTCGCCGCGACGAGGAGGTTCTGATGCCGGTCGTGAACCTCACGCTCGACTTCCAGCCGCTCCAGCATGTCGCGCTGGTGTGGATAGGGCCGTACCTCAAGGCCGGACAGCGTGATGCCACGGTTCGATGCGGTCTTGGACGAGGTGCCTGCCGCAACGGCCAGCGCTTCCTGGAGCCGGTCCCCGTCAGTCGCCGGGTCGTACGTCTCGAAGGACGCGTCGCTCCAGTACGCCTCGAAGGTGGCATCGAACTTACGCAGAACGTCAGGCGTGGCGATGGACGACAGCCGGACGTTCCACTCCAGGCCGTCCAGCAACGCGGCTTTGGAGAGGTTGGAACTGCCGACATACGCCGTGTTGTAACCGCTGTTGCGACGGAAGAGCCAGGCCTTCGCGTGCAGCCGCGTCGACCGGGTCTCGTAGTTCACCTTCACCTGGGCGTTGAACTCCCGCACCAGCCTGTCCAGCGCGCGCCGCTCGGTTGCCCCGATGTACGTGGTCGTGATGACACGTATGGGTACGCCGCGCTCATGGGCTGCCCTGAGGGACTGCTCTATGATCCGCAGCCCGTGCCACTTCACGAATGCGCAGAGCAGGTCGATTCGGTCGGCGGTAGCCAACTCGGCGCGCAACTCGAATCCGAGGCTGGGGTCGTCAGGGGAGTTGGTGAGCAGGGCGGTGTCGGAGAGGGGCGTGGCCGGGCGGACGGCGAAGACCCCTGGAGCCTCCTGCTTGGTCAGAGCCAGGAGTTGACGGGGACCGGTGGCCACGAGATCCACCCACTCCTGTGCCCCCTGAAGGGTGCTGATGGAGTCCAGGATGTGGTTGGCGGCATGCACCCGCTCCTCCGGCGGCAGGCCTTCCAGCACGTGCCGTACCGTCCCGGCCACGTGACGCGCCAGGACATGGGGTACCGACTCGGGGCCGACGGCGTCGCTCAACGGGTGCCAGCCGAGGTCGGCAAGTTCCTTCAGCCTCTGCTCGAACCGCAGCGTGATGAGTTCCTCGTACACACCCGCGAGGGGCTGGGACAGGACCTCCTTCTCGGACACGCTGGCTCCCTTGATCGCTCGGACGGCGGTGCTCATGTGTAACAGAGAGCACTGACACTGCCATCTGGCCGTGCCGCCGAGGCTCAAGGCCCAGGGCTACTACGTGTTGGGGGAGGCGGCCCGTCGGCCCCGGCCCAGCGCTTGCCGTGGGGCTGGGGCCCACCACGCGGTGCGGCAGGTCACCCCACGCCGTGGCACTCCTCATAAACCCGCCCCGACACACACCAGCACCCCGCCCCCCGCTCCGGCGGCCAGGCGACCGCGCGGCCGCGGGCCGCAAGTGTCGTCGCGTACTGGGGCAGCAGCGTGATCTCCGCCGGGGACGCGCTCTCCGACGCCGCGAACGCCTCGTACGACGGCACCGTGCCCGTCACGATGCCCAGGTTCGGCGTGCCGGAGGCGGCCAGTTCCCGCAGTGATTCCTCTATCGTCGCCAGGTGCTCCTCGCGGGAGGGGTACTCGGTGGCCAGCGTGGGGTACGCCGAGACCAGCTCCTGCAGTTCGGTCTCCGGCCAGTGCAGTATCGCCACCGGGAACGGGCGGGAGAGCGCCTCCCGGTACGCGCCGAGCTCCGCCCGCAGGCGGCCGATCTCCGCCTGGAGCTCCGCGGGGTTGTCCGAGCCGAGGGACCAGATCCGCTTGGGGTCGTGGAGCTCGTCCAGGGAGACCGGCAAGGAGTGGAGTGTGTCCGCCAGCCCGTCCCACTCGTCGTGCGCCGCGCCCAGCATGCGGCGGACCCGGTGGCGGCCGTAGAGAAGCGGGTGCGTGGCGTGCGGGGGCTCCGCGTGGTCGGCGAGCAGCAGCGTCAGCCCCTCGGTGAACGTCGCCTCGGCCGCCTCCAGCTCGTCGTGCGACTCCAGGGATTCCGCGATGATCAGCCAGGGCGCAGGATGCCCGGGGGAGGTCGCGCGGAGCCCGTCGATGATCGCCCGTGCCTCCGCCTCGTGGTCGTACTCCCACAGGTTCGACGCCTTGAGGGCTCGTACGAGGTGGGGGTTCTCGAGCGGCTCGGAGGACGAGAGCAGCCGGTCGTACAGCGTCGTCGCCCCGGGGCGGTCGCCGGCCAGTTCCAGATGGGCCGCGGCCTGCAGCAGCAGGTGTTCCGCGTCCTCGGGATACAGTCCGGCAGCCCGCTCCAGGCGTGCTGCTTCGGCGTTGTGGTCGACGTTCTCGGCAGGCGTGTCGGGGCGCATGGGGGACACCGTACTGCCGCCGACCGGGAAAGGAGAGAGATCCCAGGCCAGGGGCGGCGGAGAGAGCCCGCCGAGCCGTCCCGCAGGAGGGGCGGGGCAGCCCGGATCACCAGGGAACGGGCGAGCCGACACGGCATCGTGACTCAGCGTCAACCGTCGGTGGCTCCGGATACGATCAAACTTGTCATGTCTACGATAGAACGGAGTTCTACGGGGTGAAGGGCAGGTTTCTTTCCGTAGCCGCCATGGCCGCCGCCGGTTTCCTGCTGGCGACGACCCCGGCCTCGGCGGGCACGGACACTCCCCGCACGTATGCCCCGGGGGGCACGGGCTGGGGCGAGTTCGGCGCATACGGCGACAAGGTCAAGGTCTGCGACACCAAGGCCGACAACACCTACATCAGGGCCACCGTCTATGGACCTGCGACCGGGAACACGCAGGTCACATACGAGATCCACGGCAAGGGCAACTGCTCGACCGGCAGCAGGAAGAACCTCATCGAGGGCAAGAAGGTCCTGATGGTCGTCTGCGCGATCAAGGACAGGAACACGACCCCCGACTGCTCGCCCGAGGTCAAGGGCATCGCCTGAGGCCGACGTCCGGGCCGGGGCGGTGGTCCGCCCGCCCGTGACCACCGGCCGTTTCAGCGGTGGGACGGTAGAGGGTAGGGGCCTCGGTCGTCCGGGGCCCGTACCGCCGGCGCGCGGCAGCGCTGTGATGGAGCGCCGACCTCTGCACGCTCATGGCTACTTGGAGCCCCACCCCTTATCGTCCGGCGCCATGCGCATCCCCGTCGTCCACCACGCCGCACTGCGGCGCCGCGCCGTGCGCCACCGCTTCGTCCGGTCCGGTGGCGAACTGCTGGTCACCGTAGGAGTCGTGCTCATGCTGCTCGTCGTGCACCAACTGTGGTGGACCAACCGGGAGGCGCGGCAGGGGGCCGAGCGGAAGGTGCAGGCGCTGGAGCGGGAATGGGGCGGGCCCGAGGGCCCGAGCGGGTCCGGGGGCATCGGCTCCGGGGGGACGGCCGATGCCGCGAACGGGACGACCGGGACCCCGCCGCAACGGCGGCAGGCGGTCGCCGCGCGTCCCGCGCGCTCCCGGGCCTATGCCGTCCTCGCCGTCCCCCGGCTCTCCCTGCGCGCCCCCGTCGCCGAAGGCATCAGCAAGACCGGTGTGCTCAGCAAGGGGTACGTCGGCCACTACCCGGGCACCGCCCAGCCTGGGCAGGCGGGGAACTTCGCGGTCGCCGGCCACCGCAACACCCATGGTGAGCCCTTCCGACACCTCGACCGGCTGCGGCCCGGGGACTCCGTCGTCGTGGAGACGCGGTCGGCGACGTACACGTACGTCGTCGACCAGGTGCTGCCCCAGACCTCGGCGGCGGACGGAGGCGTCATCGCGCCGGTGCCGCGCAGCCGCGTCAGTCCTTCCCACGGGTACGACCGTCGCGGGTACTACCTCACCCTGACGACCTGCACCCCGGAGTTCACCTCCCGGTACCGGCTCGTGGTGTGGGGCGTGCTCGCCTCCGCACGCCCCCGGTGACCGCTACGAGCGCTCGCGCAGCACCAGCACACCCAGTGCGCCCACCACGGCCAGCCCCGCCGAGACGACCGCGGCGACGTTCGCGCCGTGGGCCGGGGAGCCGCCGCCGGAGGTCACCAGGGCGATGGTGAGGGCCACGCCCGCGCAGGAGCCGATGTACCGGAACGTCTGCTGGGCGCCCGAGCCCATCGCGGCCCGTTCGGCGGGGACCGACTGCACGGCGACCAGCGGGAGTGCGGCGTTGAGCAGCCCGCTGCCCACACCGCCGATCACCAGACCCGGCAGCACGCGGGTCCAGGAACCCGAGCCGACCGCTCCGAGCATGGTCAGGACGGCAGCGGCGTGCAGCGCGAAGCCGAGGGCCAGCTGGTGGCGCGACGAGATCCGGCCGGCCAGGCGCTTGGCCTGGAGCGCGACCACGAAGGACAGTCCGGACCAGAGCAGGAACAGCCAGGCCGTGTCGAGCGGGGAGAGGCCGAGGGTCCGCTGGAGCAGGGTGGGCAGGAAGGTGAACAGGCCGAGCACCGCGAGGCCCGTGAACAGACCGCCCACCGCGGAGCCCAGGAAGCGCGGGCGCCGGAGCAGGGAGAGGTCGATCATCGGGGTGCGGTTGCGGTGCTCGACCAGGGCGAAGGCCGCCATCAGGACGACGGCCGCCGCGAACAGCAGCGCCACCGGGGTGCGCAGCCAGCCGTCGCGGCCGAGTGTCAGCGCCGCCACCAGGGCGACCAGGGCGAGACTGAAGACCAGGGCGCCCACCAGGTCGGGGCGGCCGCCGCGCGGGGCGCGGGACTCGGTGAGGGCGCGTGCGGACAGGGCGGCCACGAGTAGCGTCACGGCGCCGAGGACCAGGTATGTCGTCCGCCAGCCGGGCAGCGCCCCGGCGACCAGCGGGCCGACAGCGATGCCGCCGCTGACGAAGGCACCCCACACACCGGTCGCGTGGAGTCGCCCCTTCGGGGTCGGGAAGGCCTGCACCAGCAGGCCGAGGCTGCTGGCGAGGATCGCTGCGCTCGCCGCACCCTGGGCGATGCGGGCCAGCGTGAAGAGCAGGGTGGACGTCGTGAAGCCGCCGAGCACGGTGGTGATGCCGAGGGCGATCGTGCCCGCCACGAAGATCCGGCGGCGGCCGTAGTCGTCGGCGAGGCTGCCGGCCACCAGGAGCAGGGCGGCCAGGCCGAGGGGGGTGCCGTTGAGCAGCCAGGCCTGCGCGGAGACCCCGGTGTGCAGATCGGCGGCGATGCCGGGAAGCGAGACGGCCGGCGCGGTGTACGTCATCAGCGCCACCGCGGTGGCGGCGCTGGTCAGGGCGAGGGTGGGGGTCGCCCGAGGCGTCTCGGGGACCGTGCCGGTGGCGGCGACGGTCCGTTGGGTGCGTTCCAGCTGTGGCATGGCCTGCCCTTTCCGGGGCCGGTCGGTTCAGGGGTTCGACCGACAGGTGTTCAACGGTGTGAGGTTGGACAGTCAGGTTCGTTCACTGAACCTTGCTGAGCATGACCGTAGCAGGCATGGGTTCGGTCATTGAACCAAGTTTCGGAAAAGTCGATTCGGTCAACGAACCAACTGGTCGGGAGCTGGCTACAGTGGAGTGCATGGCTCTTGGCAAGGACTACGCGACGCAGGAGTGCTCCATCGCGCGTGCGCTGGAGGTCGTCGGCGAGCGATGGACGCTGCTCGTCGTGCGTGACGCGTTCTACGGCGTGCGTCGCTACAACGACTTCCTCGTCCATCTCGGCATTCCGCGTGCCGTGCTGGCCGCCCGCCTCCAGACCCTCACCGCCGAGGGGATCCTGGACAAGCGCCGCTACCAGGAGTCACCGCCGCGGGACGAGTACGTCCTGACCGCCCGCGGCCTCGCCCTGTGGCCCACCCTGCGGGCGCTCGGTCTGTGGGGCCGCGACTTCCTGAACAAGCCGGACCTGCGCACCTTCCGGCACGCCGTCTGCGGTACCGAGCAGGAACTGGGGCCCTACGGCGAATGCCCGGCCTGTGGAACCGTCGTACCGGTCTCGGACGTCGAACTGATGCCGGGACCCGGACTCGACCGGGACCCGGCCGATCCGGTCAGCCGTGCGTTGCTGAAGCCGAAGAGGCTGCTGCAGCCGCTGGAGACCGAGCCTGTATAACGGACACCAGCCGTCGGGACGGCGCGAGCGGTCGGGGAGGGAGAGCGGTCCATGGTCCGGATGCCGGTGAATCCGCGCCCAACCGTCGTGCTGCTGATCCTGCTCCTCCAGGTCGCCCTCCTCGACACCGGCAGCCTGTCCGCCGCCGTCGCCTTCGCCGCGACCGCCGCGGCCGGTGCGGCTCTGGCCGTCTGCGCGCTGATCGCCGCCCGCAGCGCCCCCGCCGTGCCGCCGACCCTGGTGCGCACGGCCATCCGCGACCGCGAGCACCGTACGGCGTTCCTGCCGCAGCGGGACCCGGACGCCCGGGGCCGTACGCGACCGCGGGCACCGGGCCGTACCCTTCCGGCGACCGCCGCGTAGGGCACACACTCGTCCGTTCCGTACGCCCACCTGTGTGACCCCGCGCGGGTCGTCATGCCGACACCTCTTCACACCCGGCACGACGAGACCCCCGGAGGGCTCACCCATGTCCACGTTCATGTCCGTGTTCGCCGATCTGGTCGACCGGCTGGCCGGCCTTCTTCAGCCGCTCTTCCACGCCTCCGCGGCGGCCGCCGCGATCGTCCTGTTCACCGCGCTCGTACGACTGCTCGTCCACCCTCTGTCCCGGGCCGCCGCACGCGGACAGCGGGCACGCGCCAGGCTCCAGCCGAAGATCGCCGAGCTGCGCGCGAAGCATGCCCGCAGCCCCGAGAAGTTCCAGAAGGCCGTGGTCGAGCTGCACGCGCGGGAGAACGTCTCCCCGCTGTCCGGTCTGCTGCCCGGCCTGCTCCAGATCCCCGCCTTCTTCCTGCTCTACCACCTCTTCTCGAGCACGACGATCGGCGGCGAGGGCAACGACCTGCTCACCCACAGCCTCTTCGCCGCGCCGCTCGGCGACCGGTGGGCCGACGCGCTCGGCAACGGCGGCCCCTTCGGACCGGCCGGGCTCGTCTACCTCGCCTTGTTCGTGCTCGTCGCGGCCGTCGCCGCCTACAACTACCGGCGTACGAAGCGGACGACGGCCGCGATCCCGGCCCCGGCCCGTCCAGGCGACGCCGGACAGGTTCCCGGACTCGGGGCGGTGACCCGGGTTGCGCCGTTCCTGTCCTTCTTCACCCTCGTCACCGTGGCGGTGGTGCCGCTGGCCGCCGCGCTGTACGTGGTGACGAGCTCGACATGGAGCGCGCTCGAGCGGACGCTGCTGTACCGCTGACCGCGTGGCGGTGCGGTCCAGTCCGTGAACCGGGTATTGCGGACTGGACGTCGACCTTGGAGGATCGACCAGTCCTCCGATGGCTGGGGCCAGCCGCACTCGGCCGTATCCATCGGCCGGGATGCCGCGATCGAGGGAGATTGTGATCATGAAGCTGCTGCGAGTCGGTACGGCGGGGGCCGAGCGCCCCGCGCTGCTCGACGCCGAGGGGACCCTGCGGGACCTGTCCGGTCTCGTCCCGGACATCGACGGACCTCTGCTCGCCGACGACGCGGCGCTCGGCCGGATCCGCGCCGCCGCCGCGTCGGGCGAGCTGCCGGAGCTGGATCCGGACGGGCTGCGCATCGGACCGCCGCTCGCCCGTATCGGCAAGATCGTCTGTATCGGGCTCAACTACCACGACCACGCCCGCGAGACCGGCGCCCAGCCGCCCGCCGAGCCGGTCATCTTCTTCAAGGCGTCGGACACGGTGGTCGGGCCGCACGACACCGTGCTCGTGCCGCGCGGGTCCACCAAGACCGACTGGGAGGTCGAACTGGCGGTCGTCATCGGCCGTACCGCCCGCTACCTGGAGTCGGAGCAGGAGGCGCTCGCGCATGTCGCCGGGTACGCGGTGGCGCACGACGTCTCCGAGCGCGAGTTCCAGATCGAGCGCGGCGGGACGTGGGACAAGGGGAAGAACTGCGAGACGTTCAACCCGCTCGGGCCGTGGCTGGTGACCGCGGACGAGGTGCCGGACCCGCAGGGACTGTCGCTGAAGCTCTGGGTCAACGGCGAGCTGAAGCAGGACGGGACGACGGCCGAGCAGATCTTCCCGGTCGCCGAAGTCGTGCGGTACGTCAGCCGGTTCATGACGCTGTACCCGGGTGACGTCATCAACACCGGTACGCCGGCGGGCGTCGCGCTCGGGCAGCCGGACCCCAAGCCCTATCTGCACGCCGGGGACGTGGTCGAGCTGGAGATCGAGGGGCTCGGCAGGCAGCGCCAGGAGCTGAAGGACGCGTAGCGACTTCGCCGGGGCGGGGAACCGCGCGTGTGCGGCAGGCCGGACGAATACGGCAGCTCGGCCGCTCGCGCGGTTCCCCAGGCCCCTAGCGGAGCTCGGTGAACTTCTCCAGCGCCTCCACCACCAGGGCGTGGTCCTCCACCTGGGGCAGACCCGAGACCACCACGGTCCCGATCACTCCGGCGCCCTCGACCGCGATCGGGAACGCACCGCCGTGTGCCGCGTAGGTGTCGGCGTCCAGACGCGAGGACTCCTCGAACGTCGTGCCCTTCGCCCGGAAGCGGGAGCCGACCAGCAGGGAGGAGCAGCCGTAGCGCTCGACGACGCGGCGCTTGCGGTCGATCCAGGCGTCGTTGTCAGGTGTCGAGCCCGGCAGCGCCGCGTGGAAGAGCTGCTGCCCGCCGCGACGGATGTCGATCGCGACCGGCGCCTTGCGGGCCCGTGCCAGCTCCACCAGCAGGGTGCCGAGGGACCAGGCGTCGTCGTGGGTGAAGCGGGCGAGCGTCAGGCGCCGCTCCTGGGCCTCGAGTTCCTCGATCTCCGGTGCCGTGCTCACAGCGTCACCACCACACCGTCGCGGGCCGAGCGGCGGGCCGCCTCCAGGACGTCCAGCGCCGCGGCCGCCTCGTGCGCGGTGACCGGGACCGGGCCGCCCTCGCGCAGGGCCTTCGCGATCGCCGCGTAGTACGCGGGGTAGTCGCCGGGGAGGGTCGGCACGGGGTCGCCGCCGCCGGTGAGCGGGGACTCGCCCGCACCGATCCGGCCCCACAGCGGCTCGGGCTCCTGGCCCCAGCCGGGTCCGGGGCGCAGGCCCTCGCGCAGCGCGGCCTCCTGCGGGTCGAGCCCGTACTTGACGTATCCGGCGCTGGAGCCGAGCACCCGGAAGCGCGGGCCGAGCTGGGCCGTCGTGGCGGAGGCGTACAGATGGGAGCGGACGCCGCTGGTGTGTGTGATCGCGATGAACGTGTCGTCGTCGGTCTCCGCGCCGGGACGGCGGACGTCCGACTCGGCGTACACGGAGGCGGCCGGGCCGAAGAGGACCAGCGCCTGGTCGACGACATGGCTGCCCAGGTCGTAGAGCAGACCTCCGACCTCTGCTGGGTCGCCGGACTCACGCCAACCGCCCTTGAGCTGGGGGCGCCAGCGTTCGAAGCGGGACTCGAAGCGCCAGACGTCGCCGAGCTCGCCCTCCGCCAGCAGCTTGCGGAGCGTCAGGAAGTCGTTGTCCCAACGGCGGTTCTGGAAGACGGAGAGCAGCAGGCCGTGGGCCTCGGCCAGCCCGGCCAGCTCGCGCGCGTCGGCCGCCGTGCCCGCGATCGGCTTGTCGACCACGACCGGCAGACCGGCCTCCAGGGCGGCCGTCGCGATCGGGACGTGCGTCTTGTTCGGGGAGGCCACGACGATCAGGTCCAGCTCGTCCGCCCGGGGCCACAGCTCGTCCGCGGTGGCGGCGGTGCGCACGTCGGGGAACTCCGTGCGGGCCTGCTTCTGCCGCTCGGGGTTCGAGGTGACGACCGTGTCGAGGACGAGGCCCTCGGTCGCGGAGATCAGCGGGGCGTGGAAGACGGAGCCCGCGAGGCCGTAGCCGACCAGGCCCACGCGGAGAGGGGTGTCAGTACCAGGGGCTGTACCAGTCATGCCCCCTACTTTCGCAACGCTGTTGCCAAAGTGCAAGCGCGAGGGAGAATGGACGGGTGAACAGGACGTATGCGGGAGGCGGCGCAGTCAGGCTCGGGGTCGGGACGGCCGCGGCCGGCGGAGCGAATCTGCCGGCGCTGCGCAGCCACAACACGGCGCTCGTGCTGGATCTGCTGCGTACGGCCGGGGAGCCGGGGATCAGCCGCCTGGAGCTGGCGGAGCGCACCGGGCTCACCCCGCAGGCCGTCAGCAAGATCACGGTCCGGCTGCGTACGGACGGACTCGTCACGGAGGCCGGCCGGCGCGCCTCCACCGGAGGCAAGCCGCGCACGGTGCTGCGGCTGGTGCCCGGCGCCGGGCACGCCGTGGGGCTGCATCTGGACCGGGACGAGCTGCGCGCCGTGCTGTGCGATCTCACGGGCGCGGTGGTCGCCGGGCGGCGGGCTCCGCTGGATCTCGGCGCCGGTGCCCGCGCCGTGGTGGAGGGGGCCGCCCGGGAGGTGGAGGCCCTGCTGTCCGAGGGGGTGGCGAAGCGCACCGGGACGTCGGAGGACATCGCGGGTGCGGGGCCTTCCGTGCCCGTCCTCGGGGTCGGTGTCGCGCTTCCCGGTCCGCTCGACCACTCCCGCGGTGTGCTGCACCGTGTCACCGGATTCCCCGAGTGGGACGGGTTCCCGCTGCGCGACGCACTGGTGCGGCGGCTCGGGATGCCCGTGGTCGTCGACAAGGACACGAACGCCGCCGCGCTCGGGCTGGCCCTGGGCGGGGCGGTCGGGGGCGCCGACGCGTCGTTCGCCTATCTGCATCTCGGGACCGGGCTCGGCGCCGGACTGGTCGTCGGCGGGGCCGTGCACCGCGGCGCCCGGACCGGGGCCGGGGAGTTCGGCCATCAGGTGGTCCAGCTCGACGGGCCGCGCTGCGGATGCGGCGACCGCGGGTGCATCGAGGCGCTGTGCCTCGCCGCCGTCGCGCGGGGGGACCTGGCCGAGGCGGCCCGTGTGCTCGGCACGGGTGCGGCGAACCTCGCCGGACTGCTCGACATCGACCTCGTCCTTCTCGGCGGCCGCACGGTCGCCGCACACCCCGACGCCTTCGAGCGGGGCGTGGGCGCCGTCCTCGGCGCCCGAGCCCGGCGCGAGGGGTCGGCCACGGCCGTCCCGGTACGGATCGCCCCCGGCGAGGCGCGCGGTGTCGCGGAAGGTGCGGCGCAGCTGCTGCTCGCGCCGCTGTTCGGGCGGGCGGAGGGGTGACTCCCGGCCTCGCGCCGTCCTGCCGGGGCGAGACGGGCGCGGCGGTACGGCGACTGCGCTGATCGAGGGGACTTGGACGGCGGACCCCGGCCGGCAGGGCGTGGCGTGCTCCGGTGGCCGTTGCCCATGGCCGGTTCATGGGTGTCATGCGATTGTCTCGACGACCCCGGCTGGCCCCGGCGGTGCCGTGCGCCCTGGCCGCCACCGTCCTCCTCCCGCAGGCCTCGGCCATCACTCTGACGGCGGATCAGCGGACCGGCTGCGTCGCCACCAGCGGTACCTCCTTCCCGCTCACCACCCGTATCCGCGGCGGCCCCGGTGCGTACGAGTCCGGTGGCGCCGCTCACACCTGGTTCATCGACCTGAAGAACACGACCGCACACCGCTGCGACAGCATCCACCCGGTGCTCGTCCTGGTCGACGCCGCACGGACGATGACGGTCGCTCAGCCCCGGCTGGAGTTCTTCGACGGCGGCCGTCCGCACCAGGTCGCCTTCACCCGCACCGACCGGGCCGAGCTGGTCGGCGTCTTCGACGGCGGCCTTCCGGGCTTCACGGTCGACCCGGGGCGGACCCTCAGCGTGAAGGTGCGGCTGGCGCTGGCCCCCGGCGCCCGGCCGGACGACGTCGTGGCGAACGCGGCGATCGTGCAGCGGCACGGGAACGACGGGGACTGGGTCGGGGAGTCGAACGACTACCGGTTCCGGGTCGAGGCGGCGGGCGGCCCCACCGGTGCACGCACGGAGGCCGAGCAGAGGACGCAGCCACCCGCCGCTCAGCGCAGCCCGGCCGGGGACACGCTGGCCGACGCCGGACCCCGGCAGACGCACGGACTGGACGGGATGTCCACCGGACTGCTGGTCATGGCGGGTGCGGTCCTCGTGGCGGGGCTGCCCGTGCTGCTGTACCGCAGGCGTCGCTGAGCCGGTCCGGGACGGCGCCCCCTCCCGGCGCGGCCGGGTCCGTCTGCGACGATCAATGCGTGGACTACCCGAACGACCAGGACCCAGGTGCCCCCATCCGCTCCGGCATCCCCGAGCACGGCCGCATCCCGAAGTACTACGCGGTGAAGGCCCGGATCGCCGCGCTCGTCGAGGAGTTGGGCGAGGGCGGGCTGCTGCCCACCGAACGCGATCTGTCCGAGCGGTACGACGTCGCGCGCGAGACCGTACGGCAGGCGCTGCGCGATCTGCTCCTGGAGGGGAAGCTGCGGCGGCAGGGACGGGGAACGGTGGTCGCGGGACCCAAGCTGGAGCAGCCGCTGTCCCTGGCCAGCTACACCGAGGGCGTCCGCCGGCAGGGGCGCACCCCCGGCCGTGGCCTCATCACCCTCGACCGCTTCCCCTGCAACGACACCCTCGCCGCCGACGTCGGCCTCACCCGAGGCGAACCGGTCTGGCACATGGAGCGCGTGCTGCTCGCCGACGACGAGCGCGTCGGCCTGGAGAGCACCTACGTGGCGGTGGCGCGGGTGCCGCGGCTGGACACCGACTTCGACCCCGACTCCTCCTTCTACAGCTACCTCCACGAACAGGGCATCGTCTTCGGCGACGCGGACGAACGCATCGAGACGGTGTTGGCCGCACCGCGCGAGGCCCTGCTCATCGGGACTCCACCGGCCCTGCCGATGCTGCTGATCCACCGAGTCTCCCGCGACACGCTGGGGCGGCCGCTGGAGCGGGTCAGGACGCTGTACCGAGGGGACCGGTTCTCCTTCACGGCACATCTGGGCGGCTGACGGACGCACCGGGAGGGTCCTGGGACCCGTCCGTTTTTTATAACGTAAAGATAACGGGTCTAGCCCAAACTTGAAGGGTGGTTCACCATCCGGATGCCGAACGGATCCTTCCGATTTCCCGAACCCGAGGAGCGTGGTCGTCGTGAGAGTGACAGTCGTCGGAGCCGGCGTGGTGGGTACGATGCACGCCTGGCAAGCAGTGGAACGCGGCCACGAGGTCGTACAGATCGAGCGGGAGACCGAGGCCCGGGGTGCCTCGCTGCGCAACTTCGGGCAGATCTGGGTGAGTGGCCGCGCCGCCGGCGAGGAGCTGGAAACGGCCCTTCGCGCCCGGGAGCTGTGGGAAGGGCTCGGCGCGCGTGTGCCCGCGCTGGGCTTTCGCCCCAACGGCTCGCTGACGCTCGTTCGCACCGACCTCGAACGTGCCGTCGCCGAGGCCGCGCTGTCCCTTCCGGACGCGGCTGCGCGCGGTTACAAGCTGCTCACCCCGGCCGAGGCGCGCACGCTGAATCCCGCCCTGCGCGGGACGTACGAGGCCGCGCTGTACTGCGAGCGGGACGCGGCGGTCGAACCGCGCACCGCCCAGCTCGCGCTGCGCGCCGAGCTGCTGCGCCACCCGAACTACACCTTCCTGCCGGGCCGTGAGGTCCGCGAGGTCACCGGCCCCGGCACGGTCCGTGACGACCACGGCGAGGTGCACCGGGCGGACGCCGTCGTGCTGTGCACGGGCGCCTGGCTCGGCGGACTGGTCAAGGAGCTGGCGCCCGACCTTCCGGTGCGCCGCGTGCGGCTGCAGATGATGCAGACCGACCCCCTCGGCGAACCGTTGCCCACCTCGGTGGCCGACGCCGACAGCTTCCGCTACTACCCCGCCTACCGCGGCGAGGCCCTCGACCACCTCGACGCGACGCAGCCGCAGTCCCCGACCGCCGCCGCCCATCGCATGCAGCTGCTGATGGTGCAGCGTGCGGACGGCGGTCTGACGATCGGTGACACCCACGAATACGAGCACCCGTTCGCCTTCGACACGCTCGAAGAGCCCTACGAGCACCTGACCGGAGTCGTCGAGGGCTTCCTCGGCCGGCCGCTGCCGAGGATCCGCCACCGCTGGGCGGGGGTGTACGCGCAGTGCACCGACCCCGGTCGGGTCGTGCACCGCCAGCAGGTCCGCGAGGGGGTGTGGCTGGTCACCGGGCCCGGCGGGCGCGGTATGACCTGCGCACCCGCGATCGCCGAGACCACCGCGAACGATTTGGGTTGGTGAACCACCTCATGACCGACATACGTCTTGTCGTCCTGGACATGGCCGGCACCACCGTCGCCGACGGCGGACTCGTCGAACAGGCCTTCGCCGCTGCCGCCGCCGAGCTGGGTGTGGAGCCGGGCTCCGCCGACCACGCGGAGAAGGTGGCCTACGTCCGGGCCACCATGGGCGAGTCGAAGATCTCCGTCTTCCGGCATCTGTTCGGCGAGGAGTCCCTCGCCCGCCGGGCCAACTCCGCCTTCGAGAAGGCCTACGGCGAACTGGTCGACGACGGCCACGTCCACGAGATCCCGGGCGCCCGCGCCGCCGTCGAGGAACTGATGGCCGACGGGCGGACCGTCGTGCTCACCACCGGATTCGCCCGCGTCACCCAGGACGCGATCCTCGACGCCCTCGGGTGGCGGGGGCTGGTCCCGCTCACCCTGTGCCCGGCCGACGCGGGAGGCCGCGGGCGGCCGTACCCCGACATGGCGCTCGAGGCCTTCCTGCGCACCGGGGCGGCCGAGGACGTGCGGCAGATCGCGGTGGCCGGTGACACCTCGTACGACATGCTCAGCGGCGTCCGGGCCGGGGCGGGCCTGGTGGCCGGGGTACTCACCGGCGCCCACGACCGCGACGCGCTGCAGGCCGCCGGGGCCACCCACGTGCTCGCCTCCGTGACCGGCCTCCCCTCCCTGCTGAGGGGGGCCGAGGAGGAATGACCGGCATACGCTTCGAGAGGGTGTCGGTCGCGTACGACGGGACCACCGTGCTCGACGCGCTCGACCTCACCGTCGAACCGGGCGAGGTGATGGCGCTGCTCGGCCCGTCCGGATCCGGGAAGACGACCGCGCTGCGGGCCGTCGCCGGATTCGTTCGCCCGGCCTCGGGACGCGTGTTCCTCGGTGGCCGGGACGTCACCGGGCTGCCGCCCCACCGGCGCGGCATCGGAATGGTCGTCCAGCAGTACGCGCTCTTTCCGCACATGCGGGTCGCGGACAACGTCGCGTTCGGCCTCAGAGCGCAGAAGGTGCCCCGGCGGGAGATCCCCGCACGGGTCGCCGAGGCCCTGGAGATGACCGGGATGGGGGAGTACGGGCGCCGTTATCCGCGCGAGCTCTCCGGCGGCCAGCAGCAGCGGGTCGCCATCGCCCGCGCGCTCGCCGTACGCCCCGGCGTGCTCCTCCTCGACGAGCCGCTGTCCGCCCTGGACGCCCGGCTGCGCTCCGGCATGCTGGCCGAACTGGCTCGGCTGCACCGGGAGTTGCCGGACGTGACGATCCTGTACGTCACGCACGACCAGGTCGAGGCGCTGACGCTGGCCGACCGCATCGCGGTGATGGACCGGGCGCGGTTGCAGGACGTCGGCACGCCACGCGAGCTGTACCGGGCGCCGCGCACCGAGTTCACGGCGTCCTTCGTGGGCAACGCGAACCTGCTGCCGGTGACCGTCGGGTCGACGGGCGTCGCCTTCGACGGGGTCGAGCTGCAGGTGGACACACAGGGGGTGGCGAAGGGTGCCGCGGCGACCCTGTGCGTCAGGCCGCACCTCGTCGGGCTCGGACCCGGCCCCAACCGGCTGGCCGGGGTCGTGGGCGAGATCCAGTGGCGCGGGGCCACCCACCGTCTGTACGTGGACGTGGGCGGCCACCGGGTCATGGCCGACGTGCGCGAGCTGCGGCGCCCGCCGGCGCCCGGCGAGGCGGTGGAGATGCATTTCGCCCCCGAGGACGCGGTGCTGCTGGCCGCTGGGGTCAGCCGTGACTAGGCGCCTGACGTGGGCGCTGCCTCCCGCGCTCCTGCTCGCCGCCGCGTTCCTCTATCCGCTCGCCCTCGTCGTCCGGCAGTCCTTCCGGCCCGACACCGGCGGCACCTCCCTCCAGCCGTACACCGATGTCCTCGGCTCCGTCGCGTTCCGTGAGGCCCTGTGGACCACGGTCTGGCTGGCGCTCGCCGCCACCGCCTGCTGCCTTGTCCTCGGGTTCTTCCTGGCGCTGGTCATCGCCTTCGTTCCGTTCCCCGGCGCGAAGGCCGTCGCGCGGTTCGTCGACGTGTTCCTGTCCTTCCCCTCCTTCCTCATCACGCTCGCCCTCCTCTTCCTGTACGGCACCGTGGGCATGGCCAACGGACTGTGGACCGAGGTGACCGGCGCGGCGTCCGGACCCTTCCGGTTCCTCACCACTCCCTGGGGCATCCTCCTCGCGGAGGTCACCTACTTCACGCCCTTCGTGATGCGCCCCCTGCTGGCCGCCTTCTCCCAGCTCGACACCGCGCAGGTGGAGGTCGCCGCGTCACTCGGCGCGCGGCCCGGGCAGATCGTGGGGCGGGTGATCCTCCCGGAGGCGCTGCCCGCGCTCGCCGCCGGCGGAGGCCTCGTCCTGGTGCTGTGCCTGAACGAGTTCGGCATCGTGCTGTTCACCGGGGCCAAGGGCGTCACCACCCTGCCGATGCTCGTCTACAGCAAGGCGATCCTGGAGTCCGAGTACCCGGGCGCCTGTGTGGTCGCCGTCGTCAACGTCCTCGTCTCCGTGGGCCTGTACGGCCTCTACCGGGTGGTGAGCCGCCGTGCTGGTGCATAGCCGCACCGGGAAGTGGACCCTGTGGGTGCTCTTCCTCCTCCTCTTCCTCCCCCTGTTCGCCCTGCCCCTGCTCGTCATCCTCGCGGCCTCGTTCGCCGGGCACTGGTCGGGCGTGCTTCCCTCCGATTTCACGACCGCCCACTACACCGCCGCCACCAGCGGCGAATCGCTCCAGGCGCTGATCACCAGCCTGGTCACCGCGGTGACCGCGAGCCTGCTCGCGCTCGCCGTGGGTACCTGGGGCGCGCTCGGCGCGCATGCTCTGCCCCGGCCCCTGCGCCGGGTGCTGGACGCCCTGTTCGTACTGCCCGTCGCCGTGCCCTCGGTCGTGGTCGGGCTCGCGGTCCTCGTCGCCTTCTCTCAGCCCCCCGTGCTGCTCAACGGCACCCGGTGGATCGTGATTCTCGCCCACACCGTGCTCGTCACGGCCTTCGCCTACCAGTCCGTCTCCGCGGCCGTACTCCGCCTCGACCCCGCCTACGAGCAGGCCGCGGCCTCGCTCGGCGCCCGGCCCGCATACGTCCTGTGGCGGGTACGGCTGCCACTGCTGCTGCCGTCCCTCACGGCCGCCGCGGGTCTCTGCTTCGCCCTGTCCATGGGCGAGTTGAGCGCCACGATGATGCTCTATCCGCCTGACTGGGTCCCGTTGCCGGTACAGATCTACGCCGCCACCGACCGGGGCTCGCTGTTCACCGGATCGGCCCTTGCGGTCGTCCTCATGGCGGCCACCCTGCTCGTCCTGTTCGCCGTGGCACGTATCCGCACCCGGGCCTCCTACCGCTGACCGTCCCGACCACCCGAATCACCCTTTTCCCGCAAGGAGTTCATCTCGCCATGCCCACGAACACCGCCAAGCCGATCGCCGCCGTCCTCGGCAGCCTGGTCCTCGCCGGATCCCTCACCGCCTGCGGAGGCGACTCCTCCGCTGCCGACGCCAAGACCGTCACCGTCTACAGCGCGGACGGCCTCAAGGGCGAGAACGGCGACGGCTGGTACGACCGTGTCTTCAAGGACTTCGAGAAGCAGACCGGAATCAAGGTCGAGTACGTCGAGGGCGGCTCGGGCGAGGTGGTCCAGCGCGCCCTGCGCGAGCGGAGCAACCCCCAGGCCGATGTGATCGTCACGCTGCCCCCCTTCATCCAGCAGGCCGACGACAAGGGACTCCTGGCGAAGTACGCGCCCCAGGGCTCCGACCAGGTCTCCGGTGCCGACAAGGCGGAGGACGGCACCTGGACCTCCGTCGTCAACAACTACTTCGGGTTCGTCTACAACAAGAAGGAGCTGAAGCAGGCCCCCACCACCTGGGAGGAACTGCTGGACGCCAAGTACAAGGAGAAGCTCCAGTACTCCACCCCGGGTGTCGCCGGTGACGGAACCGCCGTGCTGGTCAAGGCGATGCACGACTTCGGCGGCAAGCAGGCTGCGCTCGACTACCTGAAGAAGCTCCAGGCCAACAACGTCGGCCCGTCGGCCTCCACGGGCAAGCTCGCGCCCAAGGTCGACAAGGGCGAACTCCTCGTCGCCAACGGTGACGTCCAGATGAACTTCGCCCAGTCCAAGTCCATGCCGAACCTCGGCATCTGGTTCCCGGCCACCCAGGGCGGCAAGGCGACCACCTTCGCGCTGCCGTACGCGGCCGGCCTCATCGGCAAGGCCCCGCACAGCGAGAACGGCAAGAAGCTCCTCGACTACATGCTCGGCCAGACGGCGCAGCAACAGGTCAGCGAGATCGGCGGCGGCTTCAGCGCCCGCACGGACGTCAAGACCACCGACGCCAACGCCATCGCCCTCACCAAACTGATGGACGGCGTCGACGTCTTCGAGCCGGACTGGTCCGACATCGACAAGAACCTTCAGTCCTACGTCGACGACTGGAAATCCGCCACGAACAGCTGATCGCTACGCTGGGACTCACGCAGCGAGACGTACGGCAGGAGATCGCAGATGGCAGAGCGCAAGCCCATCGAGTCATGGCTCACCGACATGGACGGTGTGCTCATTCACGAGGGTGTTCCGATCCCCGGTGCCGACGCGTTCCTCAAGAAGCTGCGTGAGTCCGGCAAGCCCTTCCTGGTCCTGACCAACAACTCGATCTACACCCCGCGCGATCTGCACGCCCGCCTGAGCCGCATGGGTCTCGAGGTACCGGTGGCGAACATCTGGACCTCGGCGCTGGCCACCGCCCAGTTCCTGGACGACCAGCGCCCCGGCGGCTCGGCCTACGTGATCGGGGAGGCCGGGCTGACCACGGCGCTGCACGACATCGGCTATGTCCTGACCGACCAGGACCCGGACTACGTCGTGCTCGGCGAGACCCGAACCTACTCCTTCGAGGCCATGACCACGGCGGTGCGGCTGATCAAGAACGGGGCGCGGTTCATCGGCACCAACCCCGACGAGACCGGCCCCTCGCCCGCGGGCCCGCTGCCCGCCACCGGCGCCGTCGCCGCGCTGATCACCAAGGCGAGCGGCAAGAAGCCGTACTTCGCGGGCAAGCCGAACCCGCTCATGATGCGGACCGGCCTGAACACACTCGGGGCCCACTCCGAGACCAGCGCGATGATCGGCGACCGCATGGACACCGACGTACTGGCCGGTATGGAGGCTGGAATGCAGACGTTCCTGGTGCTCACCGGACTGACCACGCGGGAGCAGATCGACAGGTTCCCCTTCCGTCCCTCCCATGTCGTGGACTCCATCGCGGACCTGGTCGACATCGTCTGACCGGCACCGGGGCCGACCCTCCAACGGAGTAGTGGCGGGCCCCGTCCGGATGCGCCCGAGTGCCCGACGAGAGAACCTCCTGGTATCGGGAGGTTCACGATGGGCTCACTACGGCTCACTCTCTGTGCGGTGGTCGCCGTCGCGGCCGCCCTTGCGCCCACGGCGCACGCGGCGGACGAGCAGGGTGTCTGGCTGACCCCTGCGATCCCCACGCCCGGTACCGACGTCAGGCTGTCCGTGCGGGGCTGTGCCGGTACGTCGGGCACCGCGGTGTCCGACGCCTTCGTCGCGGACACACGGCTCGTCGGTGAGGACGGCACGCTGACCGGCGACACCCGCATCCGCTCCTCGTCGACCGTGGGCCCTCACGCCGTCACCGTCGACTGCGACGGCCAGGAGATCAAGGGCATGATCACCGTGGCCGGGCCGTCGGCGCCCCCGTCGCCGGCCGCCACGGCCGCCCCGAGCGCGAGCGTGAGCGCCCAGGCGTTCCCCACCACCACGGCCACGCCGTCCGCGCCCTCCTCGCCCACCGCGCCGGTCCAGGCGGGCGGCGGCGGCACCTCGAACGCCTCCCCCTCGGACGCCCGGGTCGCGGCACCCGGCACCTGGCATGCGGTCTTCGGGCTCCTTCTTGCGGGCGTCGCGTTCGCCGCAGTCGTCGCCCGGGGTGTCCGCCGCAGTCGCGACACGGAGTGAAGCATGGCCAGAGACGAACGATCCTGCGGCACCGGACGACTGCTGATGGGGCTCGCCTGGGTGGTCCTGCTGCTCGGGCTGTGGCAGTGGGGGAGTGAGATCACCGATGTGCGCCAGGGGATCTCCGCGCCCATGACCGGCGACATGGCCGCCGTAGGACGTCCCCCGCAGACCGAACTGCCGTCTGCCGCCACACCGTTGAGTCAGGCGGCACCGCTGCGCGTCGACATCCCCGACATAGGGGTGCAGGCGCCGGTCGTGCCGCGGGGCCTGGACGGGCGGGGAGCGGTGGATCCGCCGTCCTACGACCAGCCGGGCGCGGTCGGGTGGTACCAGGCGGGAGTGGCACCGGGGGTCGCCGGGACCGCGCTGTTCGTCGGGCATGTGGACACCGAGAGCAAACCGGCGGTGTTCCACCGGCTGAGCGGTCTGCGGCCGGGCGCGGTGGTGCGCGTGGCCCGTGACGACGGCCGGGTCGCCCGGTTCACCGTGGAGGACGTCAAGGTCCTTGCCCGCGACACCTTCGACGCCCGGCAGGCGTACGGCCCGCGGGAGCCGGGACGGGCCGAACTCCGGCTGATCACCTGTGGCGGGAGCTACGACCGGGCGAGGCACACCTACTCGGCGAACGTGGTGGTGTCGGCGTATCTGACGGGCGTGGGCCGGTGACGCGGCCACAGGTCTCGGGCAACAGCCGCGCGATCTCATGGGCGGGACGCGACGGGTATGTCAGGATTGGGGGGTAAGGCGGAACGCCCAAAGTGGTACACCCAAGGGGGAGTTGGATGTACGGGACGAGGGGTGGGGGGCCGCGGGCCGCGGCGGCGGCGGCGGTGGGGGCCGCGCTGCTGCTGGCCGGGTGTTCCTCCGCCGGGAACGGGGAGGACCGCAAAGAGCGCCCGAGCGGGACCGTCACCCAGCAACCGAAGGCTTCGGACCCGTTCTGGGTCAACCCGGAAGGGAACGCGGCCCGGCAGGTCGCCGCGTACGAGAAGGCCGGCAGGGCGGCCGAGGCGGACCGGATAAGAAGGATCGCCGAGCAGCCGACGGGGGAGTGGATCGGCCCGGAGAACCCGGCGCAGGAGGCGCGGGGGTTCACCGAGGCCGCGGCGAGGGCGGACCGTACGGCACTCCTGGTCCTCTACAACATCCCGCACCGCGACTGCGGCCAGTTCTCGCAGGGCGGCGCGGCCGACGGCGGCGCGTACCGGGCGTGGATCGACGGCGTGGCCCGCGGGATCGGGGACCGGCGGGCGATGGTGGTCCTGGAGCCGGACGCGGTGCTGCACATGGTGGACGGCTGCACCCCGGCCGAGTTCCACGAGGAGCGGTACGACCTGCTCAAGGGGGCGATCACCACGCTCAAGGCGCTGAAGAACGCCAAGGTGTACCTGGACGCGGGCAACGCGGGCTGGCAGCACGCCGACCGGATCTTCGAGCCCCTCCAGCGGGCGGGTGTCGAGCAGGCGGACGGCTTCGCGGTGAACGTCTCCAACTTCTACTCGACACAGGATTCGACCGGGTACGGCAAGCAGTTGTCGGCGAGGATCGGCGGCAAGCCGTTCGTGATCGACACCAGCCGCAACGGCAACGGTCCCTACACGGGCGGGGATCCACAGGAGCGGTGGTGCAATCCGCCGGGCCGCGCCCTGGGCGAGGCCCCGACGACCGACACGGCTGACCCGCTGGTGGACGCCTACCTGTGGGTGAAGCGTCCGGGCGAGTCGGACGGCACGTGCAAGGGCGGCCCGAAGGCCGGGCAGTGGTGGCCGTCCTACGCGCTCGACCTCACCGACGGCGGCTCGTAGAGCCTGTGCGGAGCCGGGGGCGCCCTCCGCCGGACGCAGGGCGCCCCCGAGCACGGGACGGCTACGGCACCTTGACCCACTGCGCGGTCGACGGCGTCCCCTGGTCGTCGTCGGCGAACAGCATGTACCAGCCCGACTGGACGAGGTTGCGGTTCTTCGGGACCGTGACCGTGATCTTGTCCCCGGACGTCGTGAAGTCCAGCGCGATCGAGCGCTGGTCCACGTCCGTGACATGTGTGGAGGCGCTGGGCCTGATGAGCCGGACCTTCCTGATCGTCGGGGCGTGCTGCGAGGTGAAGGTGCCCGACGCGCCGCGTGCGATGGTCTGCGGTCCGCCCGAGAGGGAAGGCCGCGAGTCGCGGTACAGATACGGCGGCGTGTAGATCTCGATGCGCTGTTCGAATACACCGGGTTTGGTGTCGGCCTTGTCGGCGTAGAGCGAGTCCGAGCCGAAGAACATCACGCGGCCGTCGGGCAGCAGGATCGAGCCCGAGTGGTAGTTGCGGCCCACCAGCGGATCGGCCACCCGCTGGAACGTGTTGGTGTCCGGGTGGTAGATCCGCGCCTGGAGGATGTTCGACTCGCCGCGGCCCCGGTAGTCCTCCGAGCCGCCCGACACCAGCACGGTGTCGTCGGGCAGGACCGAGGACTGCGGATAGCGGGTGCCCTTCTCCAGGGCGGGTCCGTCGACGAAGCGGGGGGCGGCCGACTTGAGGTCGATCAGCCGGGTCCTGTTGGTGGACAGCTCGGACTCGCCCACCCCGCCGCCGCCGATGACCATGTACGTCTCGTCCTGGGCAGGCGGCAGCAGTACGGTGCCGGACGTCTCCATCATCCCGGGGGCGCTCAGCCCGGGCAGTTCGGTGAAGCTGTTGGTGTCCACGTCCCAGATGCCGGGGTCACGGCCCACGTCGTCCGGGCCGTATCCCGCGTTCGAACCCGAGTAGAAGAGCTTGCCGTTCTCCATCAGGAAGAGTGCGGGATAGGTCGGGAACTGGCGGATCTTCGAGGTGTACGTCCACTTCCCGGTCTTCGGATCGAAGACCTCGTTCTTGCCCGGGACGAGCTGCCCGATGTCGTCGAGCCCGGAGACGCTGAGGATCCTGCCGTCGCTCAGGGTGGTGAGCGTGGGGTACCAGCGGGCCTCCTTCATCGGGTCGACCTTGATGTACTTCTCGGCGACCGGATCGAACTCGTAGGCGTCACGGATGCCCTGGAAGTCCTTCTTGTCGAGGCCGAGCTTCTGCGCGATGCCATAGGTGTTGCGCGCGTCGGAGCCGGTCAGGCCCTTGACGCGGTAGTTGTCCTGGGTGCCGGTCTCGTACCGGGAGCCGCTCTTCTGGGCCTCGACGTAGATACGGCCGAGCCCCGGGTCGTTGCGCAGGAAGCGTCCGGTCTTCTTGTCGAAGACCTTCTTGGCCCGCGGCACCAGGACGGGGTCCTTGGAGAGGAAGGTCTTGCCGTTCGCCTTGCCGGTGAACGTGGTGCCCGCGGGCAGCGTGATCGGCTTGTCCGGATTCTCGTTGTGCACGATCATCAGGCCGCCGGCCTTGGTGACGTCCCCCTTCAGTTTCTCGTAGCGCTTGGTGCCGCCCGCGATCAGGATCCTGCCGTCCGCCAGCTGCGTGTGGCCGGTGCAGAACAGGTCGTTCGGCGTCGGGATCTTCTTGATCGTGCCCTTCACGGGGTCCCAGAGACGGCTGTCGAACTGCTTCTTGTCGAAGTTGTCCTGGTTGTTGCCCGAGCCGGCGATCAGCAGCACCTTCCCCGTGTGCAGCAGCACGGCGTGGATGGTGTCCTGCCGGTACTCCTCGGGGAACTCGACGATCTGCCAGTAGCCGTTCCGGGCTTTGTACTCGGGCTTGTTGATCGTGTAGTCGTGGTACCGCTCCGACCCGAAGCGGTACAGCCACGGTCCGTTCATTCCGCCCAGTGCGATGACCACCGCCGTGCCGATCGCGAGACGACGAACACGACGGTGACCGGCCGGGTCATTCATTTCTTGTGTCCCCCGAGAGCGATCTGCATGGTCTGGTCATGGCCCGGGTGGCCGCTCCACGCGGTGCGCGGCGCCGGTGCGTGGGCCCCGGCGGGCTGCCCGGGAGTCACCACGGTGTCCTGCGGTTCCTCGGCGATCACCCGCCTCCGCCGCTCCTGACGCAGGGTCCAGCGCCACACGAAGACCGGGGACGCGGTGATCAGCAGAGCGATCGAGGCCCAGACGAGCATCGCGGGGTGGGCGTGGCCGAGGACGAAGCCGGCGACGATCGAGCCGCCGAAGACCAGAATGAAGAACAGATGGATCCGGAAGGTCCCGAAAAGCGTGTCGGGACTCGCCGAATCGCCCTTGGGGGTCACCACGAACCGGCTCTTGCGGCGCAGCACTGCGTCCAGCAACGAGCGGGCGTAGACCGGTGCGGACAGCGCGGACATCACCATGCCGGCCACGCCTCCGGAGCCCTCCGGCTCGTGCGGCGAGACGTTGTGCCGGCGGTTCCAGACGTACAGGCCGATCTGCAGCGCCGACGCATTGCCGTACAGCATCAGCCACACCGTCGGGTCGATGTTCACACCCGAGGCGCCCAGCCCCAGGAACAGCGCACAACTGAGCGCCGCGAGGATCCAGTTGAGGGCCGACATCGGATAGAAGACGATCATCATCGTGTAGTTGAAGAGCTTGCCCGGCGGCAGTGAGAAGAAGCCCTTCCAATACTGCTTGAGGATCGTCTCGTACGTACCCCGCGACCAGCGCAGCTGCTGGGTGAAGAAGTCCGTCCAGGCGCCGGGGCCCTCACCGACGGCGAGCACGTCGGGGGTGTAGACCGACCTCCACTTTCTCCCGGTGGCCGGGTTCCTGTGGCGGTGGATCTCGAAGCCGGTCGCCATGTCCTCGGTGATCGAGTCGTACAGGCCGCCGACCTGCTTGAGCGCCGAGATCCGCACGGCGTTGGACGTGCCGACGAACATCGGGGAGCCGTAGCGGTTGCCGGCCCGCTGGATCAGGGCGTGGAAGAGGAACTGCTGCGACTCGGCGGCCTTGGTGACGAAGGTGTCGTAGTTGCCGTACACCTGCGGGCCGATGACGAAGCCCACGTCCGGGTCGCGGAAGAAGCCCAGCATCCGCTCCAGGTAGTTGGGCAGCGGAACGTGGTCGGTGTCGACGGAGGCGAAGAAGTCGTAGTCGTCGCCGTGCGCCTGGAGCCAGGCGTTGTAGTTGCCGTGCTTGGTCCGGGCGCGGTGCGGGCCCTTGGGCCGGTTCCACTCGGGGACGTCCTTGCGGGTGAAGTGGTGCACGCCCAGACGCTCACAGACCGCCTTCACCCCGGGATCGTCGCCCTCGTCGAGCAGCCATATGTGCAAAAGCCCCCGGTGGCGCAGTCGTACGGCCGCCTCCAGGGTCTTCGTCACCATCGACAGGGGTTCCTTGCCGGGGACGTACGTGGTGAGGAAGGCGACTCTCGTGCCGGTCTGCGGCACCACCGGGACGGGGTCGCGGGCGACCAGCGTTGCATGCGCGTTCGACAGTACGGTCATGCAGCGGAAGAACTCGATCAGGCCGATCGAGACGAGCATCACCACGTCGAGGGCGGGCAGGAAGTCGTAGGCCGGGTACTGGCGCTCGGTCCAGTGCTTGGGCTGGAGCAGCCAGGCCAGCAGGAGCAGTGACAGCAGGGGCGCCGCGCACAGCATCAGGGCGGCGCGGACACGGTGCGGCTCCTGGGAGAGCAGTGAGCGGTAGCGGACCCTGTACGGCTTGGACGGGTCCGGGTGGGTGAGTGGTCCCGCGAGCCGGCTGTAGTGTTCGTAGTCGTATCTCGGCAGTGCCCTCCGGCTCCGATGATCGGTGCCGGTGTGCCCCGTCCGGTGTGATGGCAGTCTCGACCGGGTCGTTTCTGACGGGTCGAAGTTCTGCCGGGCGCCCGTCGGCGTCGACGTCATGAGTCATCCCCCCGCACGCACGGCTGCGTGTCTGTGTGGTTGTTTCGCCCGCGTCAGGTCCCCCTAGACCATGACGGGCGTCAGTGACTGGTCGCCGCCACCGCGTCACCTGCACGCTGCGGACACGGGAACGCGACCTCCCGCCTGCGTGAACGCCCCCCTCGGCATCCCCTCGGCCGGGCCACCCTCCCCGAGCGGCACAACCGGCCAATTACCCCCAACTGCCGTGCATCGGCAGTCCCTTGGAGCCCAGGGTTCTATGGCTTCCGGCATGATCGCAAGAGCGAAACGCGGTGTTTACCGCTCATACCGGCTCAATGGGACGCTTGTTGGAATCCAGTGGGGCAGTCGAGGTCGCACGTGTACGGATGTTGAGGAAGTGGTGCCTTATGGCCGCCTCCGCTCGCACGGCATCACCGGACCGCACGGCGTCGACGATCTCCCGGTGCTGCCGGCAGGTGACCTTCGGGTCCTGGGGCACCTCGGCCAGGTCGGTGCGGACGCGGTGGAACGCGTCCCAGAACGCCTCCAGTACTTCGCTCAGGAGTACGTTTCCCAGCCCCCGGTAGAGCGTGGCGTGAAAGGCGCGGTCGGTCTCCGTGAGGCCGGCGCCCCGTGCGGCCTCCTCTTCCATACGATCGACGAGCGAGTCCAGTTCGGCGAGGTCCCGCTCCGGCAGCAGGCCCGCCAGGCGGGAGATCAGCCCCGTCTCCACCGCCTCGCGCAGTTCGAGAAGCTCCAGCAGGCTGTCCTCGCCGCGGTGGTGCCCGGCGACCGTGCGGAAGGCGAGGCCCTCGACCATGGGGGCCAGGGACATCGGGCCGACATAGGTTCCGAAGCCGTGCCGGATCTCGACGATGCCCATCGCCTGGAGCGCCTTGAGGGCCTCGCGCACGGAGTTCCGGCTGGCGCCGAGCAGTGTCATCAGCTCGGGCTCGGTCGGCAGCACGGCGCCCGAGGGCAGCCGACGCTCGATGATGAGCCTCTTGATCCGCTCCTGCAGGTCCCGCGCCATGGCCAGAGGGTATCCGGCCAATCGGTGCGGGCCCCGGGTGCGGGCGGACACAAAAGGCCTCCCGCTCATGCGAGAGGCCTTCCCGGTCGTGCGCCGCCAGGGACTCGAACCCCGGACCCGCTGATTAAGAGTCAGCTGCTCTAACCAACTGAGCTAGCGGCGCCTGTCGACCCGGAGAACTTTACCCGACACCTGAGGGTGCCCCCGGCCACGGACACCGCATGGCCGCGCCCGTCCGGCGGCGCCTCGTACCCCCGGAGGAACGGCACACGTACATCATTCGGGCCGTCACCACACGATTCCGGTACACAGTTGGGGAAAGTGACGTACATGCAGAAAACAGGACATATCATTCCGGGTGTGGACAGGGAGTGTGAAGGGCGTCGCATGGAGACTCCGGAGTTCGAGGAATTCGCCCCCAGGGCCGGCTGCGCGTGTGCGGGCTGCGTCCACTGGCGCCGTGCCGTCTCCGCATCCTCCCGCTCCGGACGCACCGGCCGTCTGACGGCCCGTAAGGCCGTCGCGCTTGCCGCAGTCGCCGGTGCGACCCTCGCCGCGGGCCAGGCGATGCCCGCGGCCGCCGCCGCCCAGGCTCCGCTCCGCCCGAGTGTCCCGAGGGGTGACCAGCCACCGGACACCCCGCAGGGCCGGACGGCTCCACTGCACGGCAGTGCCGGGGCATCGGCCCCCGACCTGGCCCCCGCGACGACCCGTGCCCAGATCATCAACCGGGCCAAGGTGTGGGTCGCGGCCAAGGTCCCGTACAGCATGGACGACTACTGGTCGGACGGTTACCGGCAGGACTGCTCGGGATACGTCTCGATGGCCTGGAACCTCGGCAGCAACGAATGGACGGGCAGTCTGGACAAGTTCGGCGTCCGGATCTCCAAGGCGCAGCTGCAGCCCGGCGACATCCTGCTGTTCCACAACGCGGCCAACCCGGAGCGCGGCTCACACGTCGTCATCTTCGGCGGCTGGACGGACTCCACGCACAAGAGGTACACGGCCTACGAGGAGACCCCGCCGAGGGCGCGGAAGCTGGCCACCCCGTACGCGTACTGGACCAATTCCAGCCGCTATGTGCCCTACCGCTACAAGAACCTGAGCGACGGCAAGGCCGGTGTGGAGAGCAAGGGCGAGCAGCCGTCGGCGACCGACGGTGTTCCCGGCCTGCCCGGCGACTCGGGCGGCGCCGTCGCCGGTCCGGGCGCCGTCGCGCTGCCCGGTTCCTCGGCCTGGCCCCTGACGCAGAAGAACGGCGGGGGCGTGGCCGCGGCCGGTTCCGCCCTGGCCGTCGGGTCGCGATCCGTCCCCCCGGGCGGGGCGCCCGACTTTCCGGGCCCGGGCGTGTTCCGTCCGGGCGCGGACAACCCGCACATCACCCGGCTGGGTCGCCGGCTGATCGAGAAGGGATTCGGCAAGCACTACACCGAAGGACCCGGGCCGCGCTGGGGCGAGATGGACCGGCGCAGCGTGGAGGCGTTCCAGCGTGCCCAGGGCTGGCGCGGTGGTGCGGCCGACGGCTTTCCCGGGCCGGAGACCTGGCGGCGCCTGTTCTCCTGACTCTTCTCCCGCATTGTTCCCGATCCCCTCTCCCGGTCCGTAACCCGACGCACCGAGCACGACGACTGCCGGCGCGGAGGCATGGAGGCACGCATGAACACGAAGACACCGCAGAATCCGGAGCCCGAAGGGGCGCCGGAGGAGGCCGACACTCCGCCCGCCCGGCTCATCCAGAGCGAGTCGACCACCGACATCCCCGTCCACCTGCTGTTCCGGGAGGACTCCGACATCGGCGCGCCGACCGTCCCCCCTGCGGTGGTGGGGCGGCGGCTCGGTACCGGCGAACAGCCGCGGGTGCGTCCGCCCGCTCCGCCGCGCCGTCAGCCGCCCGACGTCGACCCCCAACTCGTCGAGCGGCCCGCACGGGTGCTGCCCGGGCTGCTGGGCGTGCTGGTCGGACTCTGCGGAGCGGTCGGCAGCGGGGTCATCTCGTGGTGGGCGGGCTTCGTGTCGCCGTCCGCCGTGCGCCTGCTGGAGTTGCCTCCATCGGCGTCCACGGGCCTGGGGCTGCCACAGGTGGCGGCGTACATCGGTGCGGGTCTGCTCTTCCTCCTCGGCTTCGGCGGACTCATGCGGGGGCAGACCGGGGGCGCCTGGGTGCTCAGCGTGTTCGGGCGCTACCGGGGCACCATCCGCCGCACCGGGCTGGTGTGGGTCAACCCGCTGGTGCTGCGCCGGCGGGCCGACGTACGGCTGCGGCACTGGCGCAGCGAGCCGATGGCGGCGGTCGACGCCAACGGGCTCGCGCTGCAGGTGGTGGTGCTGGTGACCTGGCGGGTCAGCGACACCGCGCGGGCCGTGCTCGGCATCGACGACCACGAGACCTATCTGCGGGAGTGCGTCGAGTCCGCGCTGGCGCGGGTGCTGCCCCAGGTGCCGGCCGACCTGCCCGGGACGACGGCCGTCGTGAGCCTGCGCAACGTCGAGGCGGTCGGGGACGCGCTCAGCCGGTTGGTGGCCGCTGAGGTGGAGCCGGTCGGCCTGGAGGTGTTCGCGGTGCAGCCGACCCGGATCGAGTACGCCCCCGAGGTCGCGGCGCGGATGCAGCGCCGCCGTATCGCCGCGCTCGACGCCGAACACCGCGACACGGTGCTCAGCTCGCTCGTGGACTCGGTGGAGGACACGGTGATCCGGCTGACCACGCGGGGCCTGGTCGAGCTCGACGACTACGAGCGCAAGGCGCTGGTGAAGGACCTGACCGTGGCCTTCTACACGGGGCGCACGGGTGACGGGGCGTGAAAGGGAGTTGAATTGGTATGGACATGTTCAACTTCCGGTAATACTGTGAGACTTGGTCTAGACCTGAACGCTGCGCGCACGGCTCAAGGAACTCCCCACATCCTCCAGGAGCGGCAGCATGCGCATCCGTACGACCAGGAAGGCGAAGTGGTACGCGGCCGTGCTCGGCCTCGCCACCGCGGGCACGTTCGTGCTCTCCACGGGCGGTGCCAGCGCCCACGGTTACACCGACCAGCCGCTCAGCCGGCAGAAGATGTGCGCCGCGAACGGCGGCACCGTCTCCGGCTGCGGCGACATCCAGTGGGAGCCGCAGAGTGTCGAGGGCCCCAAGGGCTTCCCGGCCGCGGGGCCCGGCGACGGGCAGATCTGTTCGGCCAACCACACCAACTTCGGCGCGCTCGACCAGCCCAGGACGCCTTCGGGCACCGCCTGGCCGACGACCAAGGTGACGGGCGGGCAGAGCTACACCTTCCGCTGGCAGTTCACCGCCTCGCACTCGACGACCGACTTCAAGTACTACGTCACCAAACAGGGCTGGAACCAGAACCACGCCCTGACAAGGGCCGATCTCAACACCACCCCGTTCCTGACGGTCCCGTACAACGGTCAGCGTCCGCCGTCCACGCTCAGCCACGCCGGCACGCTGCCGACCGGGCTGAGCGGGCACCACGTCATCCTCGGGGTGTGGACGATCGCGGACACCGCCAACGCGTTCTACTCGTGCGCTGACGTCACGTTCTGACCGGTACTGCCTCCCGGCTCGCTTTCTGAGCCTTCCTTGAGGAGCACCGGCACTCCGGGCGGGTACGTTCCACGCACGTCGACATGACCATGCGGCGTGCGTGGAGTCGTACTCAACTCGGGGGAGTCATGGACTACTTGTTCTACGTGGTGCCCGGCCTCATCATGATCGGGGCGCTGGCCCAGGCGGTGGCGGTGGTCCGCCGCTCGCTGCGGTTGCGCAGCAACTGGAACAGCGGCCTGACCGCCGAGGCACGCTGTCTGCGGACGTACACGACGACCAGCGGGGGCGGAGAGACCTCCGTGAGCACCACGCTGCACCATGTGTACGAGTTCGCCACCCGTGAGGGCCGTACCGTGCGCTTCGAGGAGGCGGGCGGCCCGCGGACCACGGTCGAGGGCGACATCGTCCCGGTGCACTACACGGCAGCCCACCCCGAACGCGCCACCGCGCACGCCCCGGGCCGGGGCAGGGTCCTGGCGGGCGCCGTGGGCATACTGGTGTTCCTCTCGGTGATCGTCGCGTTCTGTGTCGGCTTCATGGTGACCTACGCCGAGGTCTTCGCCGCGGACGGTCCGTTCGCGGGCATGCCGTAGGGAGGCCCCGCTCCCGGCCGGTCCCACGGGTCTCCCCATCTGACGGCATGTCAGTTAATCTGCGCGCCCATGGAATCCACGAGGGGTACCGTCGCGGAACTGGTCATGCAGGGGTGGAACGACCACCGGACGGGACTGTGGTTCGAGGGGCGGTCGCTCACCCGGCACGAGGTGGCCGCGGGGGCCGCGGCCAGGGCGGCGCTGTTCACCGATCTGCTCGAGCCGGGGGACCGGCCGCACCTCGGGGTGCTGCGCCACAACACACCCGAGTACCCGCTGTGGCTGAGCGCGGCGGCCCTCGCCGGTGCGGCCGTCGCCGGGATCAACCCCACCCGCGGAGGGGCGGAGTGGGCCCGCGACCTGCTGCACACCGAGTGCCGCGTCCTGGTCACCGAACAGGCCTTCCGCCCCCTGCTGGACAGGCTCGACCTGCCCGGCGTCCGGGTGCTCGTGACCGACACGGACGACTGCGCGGACCTCCTCGCCGGGTACGAGGGGGCCGAGCCGGACGACCGGGCCACCCCCGCCGACCGCCTCCTGTTGTACTTCACCTCCGGTTCCACCGGCGCACCCAAGGCCGCGATCTGCACCCAGGGGCGGCTCGCGGCAGCCGGCCGCTCCCTGGTCCGTCACCTCGGGCTCGGCGCCGACGACGTCCACTACATCTGCATGCCGATGTTCCACGGCAACGCGGTGATCGCCGACTGGGCACCCGCGCTCGTCTCGGGCGCCGCGATCGCGCTCAGGCGGCGCTTCTCGGCCTCGGGATTCCTGGAGGACGTGCGTGCCTGCGGGGCCACGTACTTCACCTATGTCGGACGTGCCGTGAGTTGCGTCCTGGCGACGAAGGAGCGGCCCGACGACCGGGACAACCCCCCTGCGGCTGGGCTTCGGCACGGAGGCCGGCGTGGTGGACGCCGCCGCCTTCGAGCGGCGCTTCGGGGCGCGGCTCGTGGAGGGTTACGGCTCGTCGGAGGGCGGCGCGCCGTGCAGCGGACGGCGGGGACACCGGCCGGTGCGATCGGCAGGGCTGCGCCGGGCGACGACCTCGCCGTCGTCGATCCCGTCACGCGCGAGGAGTGCCCGCCCGCGGTCATCACCGGGGACGGCCGGCTGATGAACGGCAACGATGCCATAGGGGAACTGGTCAATCGCGGGCCCCATCACTTCGAGGGGTACTGGCGCAACCCGGCCGCGGACACCGCACGCCGCCGCGAGGGCTGGTACTGGACGGGTGACCTCTTCTACCGGGACGCGGACGGGTTCCTGTACTTCGCCGGCCGGACCGACGACCGGCTCCGCGTCGACAGCGAGAACCTGGCCGCCGCGATGATCGAGGGCATCCTCGCCCGGTATCGGGGCGCGCTGTCCGTGGCGGTGTACGCGGTGCCGGACCCGGTGGCGGGGGACCAGGTGATGGCGGTGATGGCGTTGGACGACGCCGCGTCCTTCGATCCGGGCGTCTTCGCCGCGTTCCTCGCAGCCCAGCCGGATCTGGGGACGAAGATGGCGCCCCCCTTCGTGCGGCTGGTGGAGGTGATGCCGGTCACCGCCACCAACAAGATCCACCGGGTGGGGCTGCGACGGGAGGGATTCCGGTGCGCGGATCCGGTGTGGTGGAGGCCGCCGGGGGAGTCCGGCTACCGGCGCCTCACCGACGAGGACGTGGCCGGGCTCGTGGCGGAGTACCGGGCCCGGGGGCGGGAGGAGCTGCTGCCGCCGGCTGTCGTGCGTCCCGCTGTGAGGGATCGGCGTCCGTGACACGAGAAGAGGCCCCCCGCTTTCGCGAGGAGCCTCTCGTCCGTGCGCCGCCAGGGACTCGAACCCCGGACCCGCTGATTAAGAGTCAGCTGCTCTAACCAACTGAGCTAGCGGCGCAGACTCTGTCGCGTTTCGCTTCGGCGTCCGGCGACAAAAGAAATACTACCTGGTCCGCCGGGGTGCTTGTGACCACCCTCAGATCGCGAGCGACAGCAGGACCGGGGCCGCGCCCTTGTTCAGTCGGTCCGCTGCCTGCCGCAGCCGGTGAGCGTGCTCCACCGGCAGGGACAGGGCCAGACAGCCGACCGCGGAGCCCGCGGTGATCGGGACGGCGGCGCAGACCGTGCCCACCGCGTACTCCTGCAGATCAAGGACCGGGACCGTCGGTGGATGGGCGTCGAGGCGGGACAGCAGCAGCTTCTCGCTGGTGATCGTCCGCGAGGTGAGCCGGGCCATCTTGTGCCGGGCGAGGTGGTCCCGGCGGCCGTTGACGTCCAGCTGACCGAGCAGGCTCTTGCCGACCGCGCTGGCGTGGGCCGAGGAGCGGAAGTCCACCCACTCGTGCACCGCCGGTGTCGCCGGACTCTCGGCGCACTGGGTGACGAGCACCTCGCCGTCGACGTAGCGGCTCATGTAGATCGCGGCGCCCACCGACTCGCGCAGATCGTCGAGCGTGTGCTGGAGTTTCTCGCGCAGTGCCTGCTCGCGGTCGTGGGCGGAGCCGAGACGGCTCAGGGCGGTGCCGGTCACGTATGCGCCGTCGGCGGTCTGCTCGACGTACCCCTCCCGGCGCAGCATCCGCAGGAGCGAGGTCAGCCGGTGGGTGCCGAAACCGGTCCGGCGGGCGAGCTCGGTGTCGGTGACGCCGGCGGGGCGCCCCGCCACCGTCTCGAGGACGCGCAGTGCGTCCTGGGCCGAGTGGTACGGAGCGGTCGGCTCATGGGTCAGCGCCACGGTCTCCCCCTGCGCTTCTTGGGCCGTACTCGGGACAGCTTGGCTGCCTCCACGATAAGGCTCAAGAGCTCGCCGGGGGGTGGGAGTTGACGAACTTCGTGGCGTGATTCGGCCCCCTCAGCAGGGGCCCATCACGCTGGCATATGCCATGGTCATGAACCGACCGCCCGTGCCGGACGGCGCCGCGATCCGCTTCCCGACGTCACAGCACCGCGCTGAGGAATTCCCGGGTTCGCGGCTGCTCCGGCTCGCTGAAGATCTTCTCCGGCGCGCCCGCCTCGATGACCTGGCCGGAATCAAACATCAGGACCCGGTCGGAGATGTCGCGGGCGAAGTTCATCTCGTGGGTCACACAGAGCATGGTGATGTCCGTGGAGTGAGCGATGTCACGGAGGACGTCGAGCACACCGGCGACCAGTTCCGGATCGAGCGCGGACGTCACCTCGTCGAGCAGCAGCACCTGGGGGCGCATCGCCAGGGCCCGGGCTATCGCCACCCGCTGCTGCTGCCCGCCCGAGAGCTGGCTCGGGTACTTGTCGAGGTGGTCGCCGAGCCCGACCAGGTCGAGCAACTCGCGTGCCCGCTGCTCGGCCTCGTCCTTCGACATGCCGAGGACGGTGACCGGCGCCTCGGTGATGTTCCGCAGCACCCTCATGTTCGGGAACAGATTGAACTGCTGGAACACCATGCCGATGCTCTTGCGGATCTCGCGGACCTGCTTCCCGTCGGCCGGGAAGAGCTTCTGCCCGGCGACCGTGATCGTGCCCTCGTCGGGCTTCGTCAGGGTCATCAGCATCCGCAGGATGGTGGTCTTGCCCGAGCCCGAGGGGCCGATCAGGGTGACGTGCTTGCCCGCGTCGACCGTGAAGTCGAGCCGGTCGAGCACCGTGTGGTCGCCGAAGCGCTTGGTCACCTTGTCCAGCCGGATCAGCTCGCCGGTGGCCGCCTGAGGGTTGGCGTGGGCGTCGGGTTCTTTCATGAGAGGGGTGTCAGCGGACAAGGCGTCGCTCCAGGGCTCGCAGGAGGAGGGAGGCGGGATAGGAGATGAGGACGAAGGCCACACCGATGACCGTGAGCGGCTCGGTGAACTGGAAGTGCTGCTGGGAGAAGAGGCGCGCCTCACCGAGCATGTCGAGGACGGTGATCGCCATCAGCATCGGCGTGTCCTTGAGCATCGAGATCACGTAGTTGCCGAGGGCGGGCACGACCCGGCGGATCGCCTGCGGGAGGATCACAGCCGTCCAGGTGCGGCGCATCGGCAGGCTCAGCGCGGTGGCGGCCTCCCACTGGCCGGCCGGAACCGCCTCGATGCCGGCGCGGTAGACCTGCATCGTGTAGGTGGAGTAGTGCAGTCCGATCGCGACCACGCCGGTGGTCAGCGCGGAGAAGGCGAGTCCCCACTCGGGCAGCACGTAGAAGAGGAAGAACAGCTGGACCAGCAGCGGCGTGTCACGGATGAACTCGGTCACGACCCCCACCGGCCAGCGCACCCACCGGGTCGGCGTGCGCATCAGCAGCGCCCACACGAGACCGAGGACGAAGGCGATCAGCGAACCGAGGACCAGCGCCTGGAGGGTGACGAGCAAGCCGTCCCAGAAGTGCGGCAGGAAATCGCGGACGGCACCCCAGTCCCACTTCACGAGACACCACCTCCGACCGTCGTCGTCTCGGACCGCCGTACGGAGACGGCAGGCTCAGGCGCCTTGCCGACCCCGGCCTTGAGCCGGTTCTCCAGCCCGCGCATCAGCCGGGTGAGAAGGAAGGCGATCACGAAGTAGATGAGCAGGATGTACGTGTAGATCTGTGCGCTCTCCTGCAGTGCGAGTCGTACCAGGTTGCCGCTGAAGGCCAGGTCGCCCATGCCCATGACGGAGACCAGGGCGGTGCCCTTGAGCAGTTCGACCAGAAGGTTGGAGAACGGCGGGATCATCTCGGGCACGGCCTGCGGCAGCAGGATCTTCCGCATCCGCTGCCACGGCGTGAAGCTCAGTGCTATCCCGCCCTCGCGTTGTGCGGGGTCGACGGAGTTGAGGGCGCCGCGCACGATCTCGGCACCGTAGGCCCCGTACGTCAGGCCCAGGGCGAGTGTGCCCGCCCACAGGGGCACCAGCTGCCAGCCGAAGGCGAGCGGCAGTACGAAGAACACCCAGAAGATCATGATCAGGGCCGAGGTCCCGCGGAACACCTCGGTGTAGAAGCCGGCGAGGAATCGGACGATCCAGAGCCGGTGGGTGCGTGCGATGCCCACCGTGAAGGACACGGCCGTCGCGAGCGCCGCGCTGAGCACGAGCAGCTGGACCGTGGTCCATATGCCCTTCAGTACGAGCTCCCAGAGTCCCGAGGTCATCCGCCGCACAGCTCCTTCGCGGTCATGTCCGTCATCTCGGCCTTGCTGAAGCCGAACGGACGCAGGACGCGGAAGAGCTCGCCGCTCGCCTTCATCTTCTTCAGCTCGGCGTTGAAGGCGTCCCGCAGCCCCGTCTCGGTGGGCCGGAACGCGAAGCCGCCGCCGTCGACGTGCGGTTTGCCCTTCACCAGCGGCGCGAAGGGCCTGGTGGCCTCGGTCTTGGGGGAGTTCTTGACGACCTCACGGACGGTGAGCGCGGTGCCCGCGAACACGTCGACCCGGCCGGCCTCGACGGCGTTCAGCCCGGCGACCTGATCGGGGACGATCAGTATCTCGCTCTCCTTGTAGCCGGCCTCGACGGCGTACTGGATCTCCGCGTATCCGGTCCCGGTGGCGAATTTCGCCTTCTTCGCGACGACGTCCTTGTACGAGTGCAGGCCCTTGGGGTTTCCCTTGCGCACGATGAAGGAGTCGAGCATCTGGTAGTCCGGATCGGCGAAGATGACCTGCTGGCAGCGCTCGGGATTGATGTACATCCCGGCGGAGACGACGTCGAACTGCTGTGAGTTCAGCCCGGGGATGAGGGAGCCGAACTCGGTCGGCACGGGCTGTACGCGGTCGACGCCGAGGCGTTTGAAGATGACCTTCGCCAGCTCCGGGGCCTCGCCGGTGAGGTTTCCGTTCTTGTCGATGTAACCGAAGGGGATCTCGCCGGCGATGCCGAGGCGAACGACGCCCTGGGCCTTGAGCCGGCTGAGCAGATCTCCGCCGCGCGTCGTCGACGCCGTTGCCACACGGCTGCAGCCGGCGGCGCCCAGCGCGCCGACTGCGGCGAGGCCGGCGAGCAGTGACCGTCTGGTGGTTCCGGGTTTTTCTGCGTCATTCGTCCGTGGTGGAGCCATGGGCGCGCGGCTACCCGGGACCATGCGATGTATTCAGGCCGATTTTCGGCCCCGCGCCCGAGCGGTGGTGTGCACGAGGGCCGTGTCCCCGCTCCGCCGCGGCGCTGACCGGCCACGACTGCACTCGGTGTGCACTCAGTGACCGGGCACGTATCCACGTTTCTTGTCGACCACGTTCACAAGCGGTTTCCCCGCCTCCCAGCGCTCGTACAGCCCGACGAACTGTGCGCCCAGTTCGTCGCGCCAGCCGACCGTGTCGCCGCTCATGTGCGGGGAGACGAGCAGCCCCGGCACGTGCCACAGCGGACTGTCGGGGGCCAGCGGCTCGTTCTGGAAGACATCCAGTGCCGCGCCCGCGATCCATCGTTTGGTCAGTGCCTCGGTGAGCGCCCCCTCGACCACGAGGCCCCCGCGTCCCACGTTGACGAAGCGGGCCGAAGGCTGCATGACGCCGAAGCGGCGTGCGTCGAACATGCCCTGCGTCTGCTCGGTGAGCGGCGCCGCCGCGACGACCCAGTCGGCACGGGCCATCAGGCGGTCGAGGTCGGCCGGGCCGTGGATCCCGGTACGCGGGACGCGGCCCACGATCGACGTCGTGACCTCGAGGGCCTTGAGCGTGCGGGCGATCGTCCGCCCGATCGGTCCGGAGCCGACCACACAGGCGCGCGTGCCCGCGACCCGTGTCGTCTCACGGTGCCGCCACCGGCGTTCCCGTTGCAGGTCCCACGTCCGGGGCAGGTCCTTGGCCATCGCGAGGACGAGCGCGGCCACGTACTCGGCGACGGGCCGCTCGAAGACGCCGCGCGCGTTCGTCACCACCGCGTCGGACGCGGCGAGTTCGGGGCACAGCAGATGGTCCACGCCCGCACTCGCGGCGTGCACCCAGCGCGGCCGCGGGCCCTCACCGGGCCAGGCGTCGCGCACGGCACGCGAGGTGAAGTCCCAGACCAGCAGCACATCGGCGTACGGCAGCCGCCGGGCGAGGGCCGAGTCGTCCACGTGCTCGATCCGCACCCGTCCGGTCAGCCGACCGAGCCGGGGCAACGGCTCGGCGTCCAGGACGAGCAACGTGGGACGGCCGGGCGGGCGGGCGGTCATTCGGGAACCGTGCCTCCGTTCGGCGGAGACGGCCGGGGGCGGCCGGGCGGGCGTCCGACATGCGCGGATGGAACACGGTCGCACCCGGAGCGACGGCCGTCAATCGCTCGGGACGCCCCGGCAACCGCCGTGCGGGCGTTACTCGGCGCGTGGTTCGGGAAGGCGTCCCAGCACGCCGGGACGGACGTCGTCTCCGCCAAGCAGGTGACGGGGGCGGGCGGCTCAGCGTCACCTGGGTACCCGGGCGGCGCGTCCCCATCAGGCTCTGCTGGGGGGACGCCTCCCACGCCCCGGAGGCGGTGGGAGGGACAGGCAGCACACCAGGGTCCCGCACTGCCGGAAGAACAGGAAGGTTGGGCATGACCGCACTCGGATTCCTCTACCCGGGCCATTACGCCGAGGACGACTACCCCCGGATCGAGCAGCTTCTGGCCAGCGACATCCGTGTCGACCTCGTGCACACCGACGCGGGGGAGGGCGCTCACCGCGTGGACACGCTCCGCCGGATCGGCTCGCCGCAGCTGCTCGCGGCGGGCGTCGAGGAGCTGCGGCTCTCCGGCGCCGAGGCGGTGGTGTGGGCGTCCACCAGCGGGAGTTTTGTGCTCGGCTGGGAGGGCGCCCACGAGCAGGTGCGCACCCTCGCGCGCACGGCCGGCATGCCGGCCTCCGCCACCTCGTTCGCCTTCGTGCACGCGGCCCGGGAGATCAAGGCGCGGCGGGTGGCCGTCGCGGCGCCGTATCCCGCCGACGTGACGGACCTGTTCGCCGCGTTCCTGCGGGCCGCGGAGGTGGAGGTGGTGTCCGTCCACTCCGCCGGGGCGGCCACCGCGGGGGAGGTGGCGCTCTGGAGCGCGAAGGAGGTGAGCGCGCTCGCGCACGAGGCGGACCACCCCGACGCCGAGGCGATCCTGCTGCCCGACACGGCACTGCACACCGTCGCGCACCTGGCGGCTCTGGAGAAGGAGCTGGCGAAGCCGGTCCTCACGGCGAACCAGGTCACGGTGTGGGAGGCCCTGCGCCTGGTGGACCGCCGTGTGAACGCCCCCGGCCTCGGGACCCTGTTCACCAGGGAGCCGATCGTCCAGGTGTGATCGCCCGGTCCGGGCCGACGGGCCGGGAATAACCGGGGACTGCCTCCTGTTGTGCGTGGGAGTCGCGACACACACGCAGGAGGCAGTTCGGTGGACGAGATCCGAGCCACGGCACAGGGCACCGCGCCCGTACCCCTGTCCGTACTTGACCTGGTCACGGTCGGTGCGGGCGGTACCGCCACCGACGCCCTCCGTACCAGCGTGGACCTCTCGCGTCTCGCGGAGTCCCGCGGCTATCACCGCTTCTGGGTCGCCGAGCACCACTCGATGCCGGGCGTGGCGTCCTCCTCGCCCGCCGTGATCCTCGCCCACCTCGCCGCCCGCACCGAGCGCATCCGGCTCGGCTCGGGCGGAGTGATGCTGCCCAACCACGCCCCGCTCGTCATCGCGGAGCAGTTCGGCACGCTGGAGGCCCTGGCTCCCGGCCGTGTCGATCTGGGCCTCGGCCGCGCTCCGGGCACCGACGGCGCCACGGCCGCCGCACTGCGCCGCACCGACCGGCTGAACGAGGGCGCGGACGACTTTCCCCAGCAGCTCGCCGAGTTGACCCGGTTCCTCGACGACGACTTCCCGGACGGTCACCCCTACTCCCGTATCCACGCGGTCCCGGGCCCCGTCCAGTCCACCTCACCGGGTGGCGTCCAGTCCCCGCACCGGCCGCCGATCTGGCTGCTGGGCTCCTCCGGTTTCAGCGCCCGCCTGGCCGGCATGCTCGGCCTGCCCTTCGCCTTCGCCCACCACTTCTCGGCGCAGAACACCGTCCCGGCGCTCGATCTGTACCGCGAGTCCTTCCGGCCGTCCGCGGTGCTCGAGGCCCCGTACGCCCTGATCGGTGTCGCCGCGCTCGCCACCGACGAGGAGAAGGAGGCCCGCCGCCAGGTGAGGGCCGCCGCCCTGAACATGCTCAGGCTGCGCATGGGCCGCCCGGGTCTCGTCCCCACTCCGGAGGAGGCGGAGACCTACGAGTTCGGTCCGCTGGAGCAGGAGTTCTTCGAGTCCTGGACGGCGAACGTCATCCACGGCACGGCGGACGAGGTCCGCGCGGGCCTGGACGACCTCCAGAAGCGCACCGGCGCCGACGAGCTGATGCTCACGTCCAACGCCCACGGCGGCGACGTACGTGTGCGCTCCTACGAGCTGATCGCGGACGCCTACGGTCTGCCGACCGTCTGAGGCCGCCCTCACCCGGGAGGACCGCCCGGCGCCGGCGCGGTCATGAAGGGTGGCAGGCCTCCGGATCCACCAGCTCGGAGATGCGGTCCGGTGGCACCGGCCGGGAGTACAGCCAGCCCTGGCCGGTGTCGCAGCCGATCCGTCGCAGTCGGCTGGCCTGCGCGGAGGTCTCCACGCACTCGGCGGTGACGGTCAGGCCCAGCCGGTGCGCGAGCTGGATCATGGCCTCGACGATCACCTCGTCCGCGGGGTTGGGGTGCACGCCCGTGCCCTCGTACTGGAAACCGCGGACGAACGACCCGTCCAGCTTCAGCACCGACACCGGCAGCCGGCTGAGGTAGGCGAGGTTGGAGTACCCCGTCCCGAAGTCGTCGATGGCGATCCGCACCCCCATGTCGCTGAGCGCCTGGAGCGCCTGGAGCGGGCGGCCGGCCGAACCCATGACCGCGGACTCCGTGAGCTCCAACTGCAGCAGATGGGGGGCGAGTCCCGTCTCCGCGAGGGTTCCCGCCACATCGGCCACCAGGTCGGAGTCCCATACCTGACGTACCGCCACGTTCACACTGACGAAGATCGGTGGCTCGTCCGGGCGCTCCAACTGCCATCGGCGCGCCTGACGGCAGGCGGACTTGAGCGCCCAGCGTCCGAGCTGCACGATCGAGCCGTCCTCCTCGGCCAATCCGATGAACCGGTTCGGCGTGAGCGTGCCGAACTGCGGGTGATGCCAGCGCACCAGTGCCTCCACCCCGCGCACCCGTCCGTCCTCCATCCCGACGAGCGGCTGGTACTCCAGGGCGAACTCACCCCGCTCGATGGCCGGGCGCAGACCGGAGGACAGGGCCTGCCGGGTCATACGGTGTGCGTTGCGCTCGGGGTCGAAGAGGGTCCAGCGGCCCTTGCCGTCGGCCTTCGCCCAGTACAGCGTCGTGTCGGCGGCCTGCATCAGACCGGTCGCCGTCGTCCCGGCCGCGTGCCGCTCCACCACACCGATGGACGCCGAGACGGACAGGCGCTGCCCGGCCAGGTCGAACGGCGCCTGAAGCGCCTTGAGCACCGACTCCGCCAGCTCGGCGAGTTGGTCGGTGCCCGTCGAGTCCTCGACGAGAAGGGCGAACTCGTCGCCCCCCAGCCGCGCCACCAGGGGAGTGGCTGCCCGCGCGTAGCCCGCCTCGTCCGCGCACGCCGTCAGGCGCTCCGCGACGGCCGCGAGCAGCCGGTCCCCGACGCGATGCCCGAGGGTGTCGTTGATGGCCTTGAAGCCGTCGAGGTCCAGATAGCACAGCCCGACCCGGCCGGTGCCGCTCTCCTCGTACGATTCGACCTCCAGTGCGGCCGACAGACGTTCGAAGAACAACGTGCGGTTGGGCAGCCGTGTCACCGGATCGTGCATCTGCAAGTGCCGTAGCTGCGCCTGGAGTTCGCGGCGGGCGCCGATGTCGGCGACCGAGAGCAGTACCGCCTTCTCCGTCTCGGGCAGCGGGGTGACGGTCACCTGGACCCAGAGCGAGTGGCCGTCGGGATGTTTGAGCCGGCGCGTACAGCGCAGCCGTGCCTGGCGGCCGCGCAGCACCTCGCGGTACGCGTGCCAGGTGCGGGCGTCCGAGGACAGGTCCACCAGATCGGCGGCGGCCTTGCCGGCCAGGGCGCCCGTGCCGGTGGCGAGCAGCGATCCCATCGTCTCGTTGGCGGTGACGACCAGGCCCTCGCGGTCGACGAGCGCCATGGCGAGCGGGGCCGCGGTGAACGCCGCTCCCAGCGGGTGGGACCGGGAGGCGTGCGGCGCAGCGTCGGGGGCCGGTGGGATCGGATGGCCCCCCGGGAGGGACGACGGTTCGGGCGCACCGGACGTGGGGTCGTTACTTCCTGTGACGGCCGGGCCGACGAGGTCTGCCGCGGGCGTCGGCCCTTCGGAGGTTCCGCTCACCGCTCGCTCCCGCAGTGCACTCGTTCTTCGTACGGATCTCGTGTGTCTCGCCGGGGTCGACGGTCGCGTGACGGGCGACCGTGCGCGTCGTGTTCGTGCAGGGAAGTGTGCCGATCATAGAGCCCGGCCCGGAGGCCTTGCAGCCGCAGTCCGGTGCCCGGGAACGGGCGCACGCTCTGACAGATCGTTTCTGCCCGCGGCGGGCGCCGGTCTATCAGGCCGTCCGCGGTTGTGACGTTGCGTGAGTGGTGGGGGTGTCGGCCCCTGTCGGCCGCCCCCTCCGTTTCCCTGCGCCGTCGTGCGCTCCCGCGTCGCACTGCCCCTCCCTTGGCCGACGCGGTTTCTCTCTGCCCTTTCCCCCGTCTGAGGGGGTCTCACCCTTCCGGTGCAGACAAACAGGGCGTAGTACTACAAGTAGGACAAAGCTGGATGCGGAGCCCCTGAACCGCACCCGGAGGTCGACGTGCCGCGTCCGCTCCCCGCCAAGGGGCCAACCAGGTACGTCCCCAAGGCGCTCGTACGGGGCAGGACGCCCATGCTGCGCAGGACCGCGGCCATGGCGACGTCGATGGCGGCGCTGGTGGCGACCTCGCTCATCACCGGACCCTCACTGGTCGGACTGCCCACGGCACCCTGTGAACTCCCGCGCAGCGAGGCCCATCACTCGGAGGGCGTCGACACCTGGAACGCCGACTACACGCGGCCCACCCACCCGCTGGACGCCGTCCTGGTCTTCCTGTCGTTCCCGGACGCGACTCCGCTGACCACGCCCAGCGAGCTGACCAGCGACTACTTCCCGGCCACCAACCGCTTCTTCAAACGTGCCTCCTACGGCCGTTTCTCGGTGCGCCCGCATCCTCTGAGCCACTGGATCCGCATGCCCCGGCCCTCCGACTGGTACGCCATCGGGCGGGACTGGGACCCCGAGCACCGGTCCGCGTATCTGCACGACGCGGTCACCGTGGCGGACAAGGAGGTCGACTTCTCGAAGTACCAGATCGTGTACTTCGTGGCCGACCCGGACGCGCCCGGAGTCGACTCGGACGCCACGAAGGTGGTCAACCTCGACACCCCGATGCAGGCCGACGGCACGGACATCCGCCGGATGGTCACGGTCTTCGAGAAGCATCCGCCGGACCACCTGGTCCTCGCCCATGAGACGGGCCACGTCTTCGACCTGCCCGATCTCTACCACCGCCCCACCGACGGCAAGGGCGACTGGGACACGTACGTCGGCGACTGGGATCTCATGGGCAGCCAGTTCGGTCTGGCTCCCGATCTGTTCGCCTGGCACAAGTGGAAGCTGGGGTGGCTGGACCCGCGGCAGGTGGTGTGTGTGCGGGGTACGGTCACACGGCTGACGCTGGAACCGCTCGAGTCCAGCCCGACCGTGCCGCAGGTGCCGGTGCATGCGGACACGGGGCAGGACGGCGGGGCGACAGGTGCGGCGGGCAGCCCCGGGGAGCGGTTGCTCGGGCCCGGGGTGGAGGCCTTCGGTTCGGGACGCGGCACCAAACTGGCGGTCGTGCGGACGGGGTCGGACAGTGTGCTCGCCATCGAGGCACGCGGGGTACTGGGCAACGACACCGGGGTCTGCCTGCCGGGCGTCCTCGTCTACCGCGTCCACGGCGAGACGGAGTCGGGCAGTGGGCCGATCGAGGTCCTGGACGCCCATCCGCAGACCGCCGCCTGCTGGGGCAACTCCGTCTATCCGGCCCTCGCGGACGCCCCGATCCCGGTCGGCGAGAGCTTCACGGTGGCGGCCGGGGCGGTGAAGGTGAAAGTGGAGGTGGAGGACCGCACCCCAACCGGGGCATGGACGGTGAAGGTCACGAAGAAATGACTCCGGGCGCGGTCACCACGGATCGTCTGCTCGCGGTCGGTGGGCGGCCCCCCGGCACCCATAGGAGCCGACCCGCGCGGCGGGGTGTGGCTGCGGGGAGGGGCGGGGCTCGCCACCGCGGTTCGCTGTGGCCGGTCGGGGGGGCGGTGCGGTTCGTCCCGGAGACAGGGCTTGTGCCGGGGGGATGGGGCTGCGGTCCGCCGTGGCAGGTGCTCGGCGGCCACGGCCCCGGATCGGTAAGGCCTCCGGCTGCGCCCGGAGGCCCCAGGACGGCTGCGGACGCCGGTCCACCGGAGCCGAGCCGAAAGGGGGTGTGGGTGGCGAAGCCCCCACCACGTGCGGTGGCGCCGCGCAAAAACAACGATGGCGACCCCGTTCGCGCTTTCCGCGAACATGGATCGCCATCGCCATCGTGCGCCGCCAGGGACTCGAACCCCGGACCCGCTGATTAAGAGTCAGCTGCTCTAACCAACTGAGCTAGCGGCGCCTGCTGACGTCGTAGACCTTAGCATCCTGGTCGGTGGGAGGAAAAATCGATATCCGTACAGCCGCGGAGGCGGCCGTACGGGCCGCCCGGACGGCCGCCCACAGCACGACCTCCGGTCCGGGAAGCCATGGGTGACAGGTGTCGGGCGCGACCAGCCAGCGGGATTCGGGGCGTGTGGCGGCGGTGTCGGCGGGGCGGATCGCGGGCACGGTCACGGCGTCACCGGGACCGTGGCACAGCAGCGGCGGAATCGACTGGACCCGGCCGCCCCACTCCTCCCAGTCGAGCAGCGCGGGCAGCCGGCGTGCCGTGCCGGGCGCCGCGAAGAGCAGCATGCGCCCGCGGTGCTCGGCGACGGGCCCGGAGCCCGGGCCCTCGTCCCAGAGCCGGTCGAGCATGCGCCGCCCGAAGATCGCGGGCGCGTTGATGATGTCGAACGCGGTGCCGCAGGGCAGCACGACCGGGGCGGAGGGGCGATCCGCCCAGTGCGCGAGCATGCTGCGGGGACAGGCTCCCGCCGAGGCGAGCCAGATGGCTCCCTCCGAGGTGACGCCGGAGACGTCGAACCGGTCGGGGAGGTGTCGGCAGGGTTCGTCGGACGGCGCTCGACTGCTCATGACGCCCAGGTCTACCCGCAGTGAACGAACCGTCTCCGAGGGTTGCCGAAAACCGGGACAGGGTGGGGCGGGAAGGGGTATTGTGCCGCCCGGCATATGCCAAAAGATCATTCGGGTCGGCGGCCGGGACGGTTCCCCGCCGCCGCACCGCTCAGCCCAGGTTCTCGGGCCCGCTCGCCTCGACACCGCGCATCAGATCGCGGCCGAACTCCACCATCTTCTTGGCGTAGTCCTCGGTCCATTCCGCCTGTTCGGCGATCGCGGCGGGGGTCAGCCGGTCGAAGCGGCGTGGATCGGCGAGCTGGGCCGCGGCGACCGCCTGGAACTCCACCGCCCGGTCCGCGGCCGCGCGGAAGGCCTGAGCCAGTTCCGTGGCGCGCGCAAGCAGGGCCCGCGGGTCGTCGATCGACTCCAGGTCGAAGAAGTGCTCCGGGTCGGAGGCCGCCTCCGCCGGCTCGAAGAGCAGGGGCGCGGGGCGTAGCCGCGGCTCGTTCCGACGCGTGGGCTCCGCCATGTCTTCTCCTCCTCGTAGGGTCCGAGTGACGCCACCCGTCGGGTGGGCCACCGTCCATTGTCTCGCGGCGACGCAAGAGGGCCTCGAAGCGCGAGTACGCAGGATCGGGCGCCGACCGTGCCGCACGCCTCGCGCAGTCTCAAGGCCGCCCGCTCACGCGATGTTCCCGTCGAACGGAATTTTCCGGCTGCCGGGGCGTTTGCGCCGGTCGAGGACCTGCCGGCCGGCAGCCGGTGCCGCGGCCTCGGGGCGGGCGGCCGTTCACGTATCGCCCGGCCGTCCCGGTGTGCCGTTGGTCACCGGCCGTACGGCCGTACCGGTGGCCCCGCCCGTCAGGGACGCCAGGCCACACGGTGTTCCGCCAGATGGGTCAGCACCGCGTGGTTCGCCTCCCATCCGTCCGGGAACTTCACCGTCACCCCCAGCTGCACCGGTTCCGTCGACGGATGGTCGTCGAGCAGATCCGAGACCCCGGCCCGGCACACCACGATGCACGCATGGCGGTGGCGGGAGGCCAGCACGCACAGCCGCCCCGTCTCCAGGTGGAACGCCGTCGCGTCAGGACGGCCCGACAGGGGATGCAGCACCACCGTCACGTCGAACTCCCGGCCCTGGAGCCGGTTGGCCGTGTCCACCGTCACGTTCGTCACGCCGAGGTCCGTCAGCGCCGAGCGCACCGCCGCCGCCTGGTCCCGGTGCGCCGTGCCGACGGCGATCCGGTCGGCGGTCAGCGGCGCAGGATCCGTGGCCCGCTCGGAGACCGACGCCCCGCCCCGGTCCAGCAGACGCCGTACGACCAGGGCGACCGCCCGCACCGCCTCGGGATCCGTGCGCGGGGTGTACCGGGCGGGCAGCTCGAGCAGCCCCCAGCCCGACTCGGCCGCCTCGTCGATCACCCGGTCGGGTCCCGAACCGTCGGAGTCCACCCCGAAGGTGAGCCGCCGGTCCCCGTGCCCGGTACCGCTGCGGAACGGTGTGTACGGATAGAACGCGTCCGACACCAGGGGGGCCGCCGACGCCGGAAGCCGCCATGACACCGGCAGCCGGTGCTGCGGGAGCGTGGGGTTGTGGGCGAGGAGCGTGGTCACGGCGGACCCCGAGGGGTCGTACGACAGCCCGGCCCACTGTTCCGCGCCGACGATCGCGAACGGGTCCAGCTGCCCCGGATCACCGACGAACAGCGCCCGCTCGAACAGGCTCGCCACCGCCAGCAGCGCATCGGACCGCATCTGGTACGCCTCGTCGACGATCGCGTGCGGCCACGGCTCGACGTCCTTGACATGCGCCCACTTGGCGGCGGTGGAGATGACGACGTCCAGGCCGGCCAGATCGCCCGCCTTCGCCGACTTGCGGACGTGCGGCAGATCGTCGAGAGCTCTGTCGTAGGGGTCCGGGTCACTGCTGTGCAGCCGGCCGACCGGAAGCCCGGGGTCCTTCTCCGCCAGCCGCAGCACCAGGTCGTCCACCTGCGCGTTGGTCTGCGCGATGACCATCAACGGCCGTCCCGCGGCCGCGAGTTCCTGCGCGGCCCGGACCACGAGTGTGGACTTCCCGGCGCCCGGCGGCGAGTCGACGACGACACCGCGGTGCGCCCCGTGCAGCGTGTCGTGGAGGATCGCCTCCGTGGCCCGGGCGGCCGCGGCCCCCGGATCGAGGGCCCCGCCCGGCTGGGCGAACACGGTCACAGAACGTCCTCCTCGGTCACCGGATCCGGCCGTGGCACGGTGTCGGCCTCACCCGGAGGCCCGCCGTGCGTCCAGGGCGTCTCCTCGGGCTCGGGCAGCTTCGCCCCGCCGCGCTGCTCGTGCTCGAAGAGCGTGAAGCAGACGCGGTCGCCCTTCTCGGGCACGGTGCCCGCCTCCGGCTCCTTGCCGCGCCCCATCTTGTCCACGATCCGCAGGACCACGAGACCGTCGCCCTGGGCGAGCTCCTCGTGCCCGACGAACTCGGCGGCCTGGGGCTTGCCGGCCAGCGACCGGTACACCTTGGTGCGCTCCCCGAGATGGGGCCGGTCCTCGGTCCGTACGGTCAGCAGCGGGCGCGGGCTCGGCCGCTTGCCCTCGCTGTACGTCATCACGACGTCCGTGACCTCGCCCGCGAACGCCTCGCCCGACAACCGCCGCCCGGCCATGACAAGCGGGTCGTCGAGTGCCTCCTGGGCGTCGAGGCGGGCCTGTTCGCGCTCGCGCGCGGCGAGTTTGTTCGCCGCCGTGACCGCGTCGTCCCGGCGCGGCTGCGGTGGTTCGCCCGCGGCCACCCGGTCCCGGTGGCCGGTGAACGACCAGCGGTCACGCGTCCAGCGGTCGGCCACATGGCCGCCCTCCTCGAGCTCGCGCAGCAGGTCGAGTCCGCGCCACACCGCGTCCCAGATCGGACGCGTGCACCTCTCGACGAGCGCGCGGATCGAGTGCTCGGCGGCGGTGAGTTCACCGAAGCGGTCGTCCGCCTCGACACCGTCCTCGGCGGCGGCGAGCCGGGTCCGCACCTGGTCGTAGCGCTCGATGGCCGGGGCGAGCAGCTTGTTGTCGAAGGCCGGGTCGGTGGCCGGCCCGGAGGGTGGGCACAGCAACTGACCGCTTCCGTCCCGGGCCAGCTCGGCCCGCAGCGCCGCGTCCGCGCCCGATGTGCCCTCCGGCGGGTCGATCCAGGCCAGCAGTGCTCCCAGGTGCTGGTCCTCCAGATGGGACTGCCCGGTCGCCCAGTGCCGCGGCAGCAGATCGGTGACGGCGAGCAGCAGGGAGGATCCCGGGACCCGGGAGCGCTCCCCGAAGTGGGTGAACCACCGGCCCAGCAGAGGTACGCGGGTGGGTGCCGGGAACGGGGTCTCGGGGTCCTGCTCGGCGGTGCGGCGAAAACGCATGGAGCGGCCGAGGAGCCGGACGAAGTCGATGCCCGCGCGGCTCGGCACGATCAGCTGCGGCGCGTCCGCGCACAGGTCGACCTCGACCTTGACCCGCTTGCCGGTCTCGGGATCGGTCTCGGAGCGCTCGGCGGCCTCGACCGCCTCGGCGAACCCGTCGATGTACGGCAGGACGACGTCCGCGAGGTCGGCGAGGAACGCGAACCTCAGGTCGCGGTCGCGTGGTTGCGGCACCACGAGCAGCCGCGGCGCGTCCCGGTCGGTGCCGACGAGCGCTCCGAGCGGTGCTCCGGCCTCGCCCGCGGTGGTGAGCGGAACGAGCACGAGGGGCCGCTCGGACAGGTGTCGGTGCCGGACGGTGGCGAGGGCCTGGGCGCGGCCCGACCGGACGGCCTCGAGCCGGGCGAGGGTCGCGATCAGCGACATACGGGGTCCTCCCGGCCGGCGAGTGCCTCCGCCCGCAGTTCCGCCGCCCTGCGCAGCGCCGCCACCGCCGGGTCGTCCGGGTCGCCGGCCGTTCCGTGGGCGGCGGCCAGGACCTCGTCCACCGTGGTCAGCCCGCCCAGCTCGGCCCGCAGCGACCTTCCGAAGGAGGTGACCGCGCCCTCGGCGCGTGCATGGTCCCGGCAGTGGAAGGCCAGTTCGCACGCGGCCAGGCACTCGGGTGCATAGGTCGCAGGGACCGACTCCACCGCGGTGGTCAGCTCGTGCCGCGGGAGGTCGGGCGCGAAGCACGTGCCCTGCGGGAGGCCGTCGGCGATCTCCTCGATACGGACGAGACGGGTCAGCTGGCGCCGGGTGACCGCACGCTGCTTGCGGACGTCGAGCGCGGAGGCGGTCGGCAGATTGCTGAAGTCCTTCGGGCAGACCAGCAGGACCCGTTGGCGCACCGCGGGAGGTGCGCCGCCCTCGGTGCCGCGCCCTTCCGGCTCCGTGCCGAGGCGGGCGGCGACCTCCTCCAGAGCCAGCACGTACACCGCGGACTGGCGGGCGGCCGCTCCCACCTTCGCCGGGTCGGCCGACCCGTCCAGCATGGGGAAGGACTTGATCTCCACGACGGTCCAGCTGCCGTCCGGGTGCACCACCACGGCGTCCGGCTCGAGGAACGCGAGGGAGCCCGCCACGGGGAGGGCGAGCATGGGGTGGTCGAGCAGGGTCCAGCCGCCCTCCTGGACGGCCTCGCGCAACGCCAGCGCCGTCCGGGCCGTGCGCCCTTCGGGACCGGCGGCGGTGAGGTCGGGGACACGCGCCCCTTCGGGCGCGTCGGCGGCCGGGTCCAGCATCTCGTGCACCAGCCGCAGCAGCTCCGAGCCGCCGTCGGCCTTGACCCTGGCCTCGAACGCGTTGCCCCGCACGAAGGCGAACTGCGACTGACCGAACGCCGAGGGCGCTCCAAGTGCTCCCGCCAGCGCCGCCTTGTCCACCCCGGCCCCGTCCAGGAGCGCGCGGCGTCTGCACCCGGGGTTCGCGGCGAGTGCGGCGAGGGCGCGCGCGTCCAGCGGCTTGGGCGGTACGGAGGGGCCGCGCAGGTCAGCGAGCCGCTGCCGCAGCGCCGTCCCCCGCGTCCGCGGAAGAGGCACCCGGCTCGGCTCCCGGTCCGGAGCGGGAGATGCGCTGTCGGGGAATTCGCTCACCCGTCGAAGTCTGGCACCCGGCACTGACAATTGGGGAACCTGTGGCGCGCGGGGTGTCCGCCGCGGGCACGAACGGCCGCCGCAGCCGGGTGCGCACCACGTCCGCCGCACGCATCACCGACGGGGCCAGCAGGAAGCCGGCGCCCATGACGGCGACACCCGCGACCGCGTCGAGCGAGTAGTGGTTCGCGGTGCCCATCACCACGATCGCGGTCAGCAGCGGATAGGCGACGCCCGCCACCCTGGTCCAGCGCCTGCCGCCGAACCGCCACAGCATCACGCCGCACCACAGCGCCCAGCCGACGTGCAGGCTCGGCATCGCGGCGTACTGGTTCGTCATCCCGCCGAGCCCGCGCGGTGCGCTCGCGTCACCGGCCCACCAGCCGTAGGAGCTGTACTGGGCCATCGTGTCGACGAAGCCGTGGCCCGGGGAGAGAAGCCGGGGAGGGCAGGTCGGCAGCAGCGTGAAGCCGATCAGACCGATGAACGTGGACGTCATCAGCCAGGTGCGGGCCGCGCGGTAGTGCTCCTGGCGGCACCTGAACAGCCACACCAGGATCACCGGGGTCACCACGTAGTGCAGTGACGCGTACCAGAAGTCGGCAGGTATGCCGAGCCACGCCTCTCGGGTGAACAGACGGTTCAGCGGGTGCTCGGCGTTGATGCGCAGCAGCTTCTCCAGGCGCAGTATCGCCAGGCCGTGGTCGACGGCGGAGGAGACGTCGCCCCGGGCGAGCAGCCGGCCGGCGGAGTAGCACATGTACACCAGCAGGATCAGGGGCAGTTCGGTCCACCAGCGCAGCCGGGTCAGCGGGCTTCCCCCGATGCCTCGTGTCTCGGCCTGCGGCATACGATTCGCCCTCCCCGTTCTGCTCTGCTGCGGCTCCCGTTGCCCGGTCTGCCACCTTACGGCGTATGCGCCCCCTCTTGAGGGGCACCCCGGCGGACAAGACGCAGAGATCGCCCACCGGGTTGCCCGGGGGCGGGGTGAGCGATGATGGTGTGACGTCCTTGTTGACTTCTGATGGATTCATCCCGAAAGGTCGCTCATGGCACCGCGCATCCTGCTGGCCCGGCACGGACAGACGGAGTGGTCGCTGTCCGGCAAGCACACCGGTAGGACCGACGTGCCGCTCCTGGAGGAGGGCAAGCGGGGTGCCGAGCTGCTGGGCCGGCGCCTGCACCGGGCGCCGTTCGACGGGCTGGACGGTGTCGAGGTGCGCACGAGTCCGCTGGCACGCGCGCGTGAGACGTGCGAGATCGCCGGTTTCGGCGAGCGGGCGAGCACTTGGGACACGTTGCTGGAGTGGGACTACGGCGCGTACGAGGGCCTGACGCCGGCCGAGATCCAGGAGGTCCGGCCGGGCTGGCTCATCTGGCGCGACGGGGTGCCCGAGGGGGAGACCCTGGCCGAGGTCGGCGCGCGGGCGGACGAGGTCGTCGCCTGGGCCCGCGCGGCGGATCGCGACGTGCTGGTCTTCGCGCACGGGCACATCCTGCGCTCCATAGGGGCGCGGTGGCTCGGGCTGCCGCTGGAGTTCGCGGCCCGCATCCGTCTCAACCCCACCTCCCTGTCGGTCCTCGGGTGGGCCTACGGGGAGCCGGCGATCGAGTCCTGGAACGACTGCGGTCACCTCATGGCATGACCGCGGTCCCCGCGCGGGCACGGCTCAGGCCGTGCGCGGCAGGGACGCGTGGCGGTCCAGGAACGCCGACACGCCCGCTGCCCGGCGGTGCGGCAGCAGGACCCGCGCCGTGCCCGCCAGCATCGTCTGGATCCGGGACGACTGGACCTGGTCCAGGAGGTCCAGGACGCGCAGCCCGGCCTCGGCCGCCTCGTCGGGGCGGCCGCCGCGGGCCAGGTCGTCGGCGAGCTCCGCGGCGTACAGGGCGATGTTCCGGGAGAAGTGCGGGTCCTGGAGATGGGCGGCGCGCCGGGCGTGCCGGGCGGCGCGCGGCCAGTCGCCCAGGGCCGACCAGCACTGCGCCTCCAGGCCCTCCAGTTCGGCCTCGCCGTAGAACGTCATCCACTCCGGGTCGGCCTCCGACGGCCCGCGTTCGAACAGGGCCTGCGCCCGGGCCAGCGCCTGTTCGCAGCCCGCCCGGTCGGTGAGCCCCGCCCAGCCGCCCGCCTCGCGCAGCGCGAGCAGCGACATCAGGCGCTGGGAGCCCAGTGGGCGCGCGGCGCGCTGGGCCGCCTGCGCCGCCCGTACCGCCTCGCGGGGCCGGCCGGCGTCACGGGCGAGGAACGCGGTGTTGCAGAACGCGTGCGCCTCGAGGGCCGGGTCCCCGGACATCCGGGCCGTGGCCAGTGCCTCCGCGTAGTGCGAGCGGGCGTCGTCGAACCGCCCGGAGTCGTGTGCCAACCATCCGACCGAGATGGCCAGTTCGCCTGCGCCCACATACAGCCGGTCGGTGACCGACTGCCGGGTCGTGCCCGCGTCGAGCAGCGCGTAGGCGGTGCGCAACGGGGCCGCCGCACGGCGGTACAGGCCGTCCGCACCGTGCCGGTCGTCGAGCAGTCTGATCTTCCGTACGGCCTCCTCGAGTGCGCTCGCCTCGGACGAGCCCGCGCGATGGACGGGGCGTTGGGCGGCCGCTGCCGCACCGCCGAAGGTGAGCCCGAAAGGGCCGGGGGATGCGGTCGCCACCGTGACGGTGCCGCCGGTCATGAATGCGCGACGCAGCACGTCGCTCTCCTCGTGGTTCTGTTCGCCGTACGCGTGTCCGTCGTACGACTCGTGCTTCTCGTAGGTGTCTGGCGTCTCATACGTCTCGAAGGCCTCGCGTGTCTCACATGAGGCGAACGGACGGCGGATGGTGTTGACGGGGGGCGCCTCATGGGTGGTTCGCGCCCCCCGGCCGCGCACCGCGGAGCGGGGTGCGAACCCCAGGTCCGTGAGAGTGCGTCCGGGGAACATATGGAGGAACACCCGTTCGTAGGCGTAGTTGGGACAACGGATCTCGCCGGCCTCCACACGTCCGATGTACCGGGCGTCACAGCTGACCCGCTCGCCGATCTCCCGTGCGGCGCGTCGTACCGCCGCGGCGAACTCGCCCGGTGAGCGCTGCCCGCGCAGCTGCCGGAAGGCGAGGTTCGGCCGTGGTGGCCGGGGGTGCTGGGACGAGGTCATGGTCGGGCTCCTTCGTGCGAACCGTCGAACCATGCCGGATTCGGGACGACTTGCCCGCGTGGTGCAAGTTGTTCCCTGCGTCCGGCGGTGCACGAACGTACCCGTCCCGCGAGAGTCGTCACGCGAGGTTTGCCTACAAACCGGATATCTCATGCGCGATCTGCCATGAACTGCCATCCTTTGCGGCGGCGTTGTGCCCGTTGCCGTTGACGTTCCGGAGCGTTTAACCCGATGGACCGGGAGCCCCCCGAACTCCCGACCCAACTCACGCGTCGAGGAGGGGTTCCGCCATGGAGGCCGGGATGCAGAGCACGCAGAGCACCGATTTCCGTACGTCGCAGTCGACCGCGCGGCACATGCCGACCCGGGAGTGCAGCGCACCGCCGCAGCAGGCCCCGGACCTCGTGACCGTGCCGACCCGGCAAGGACTGGAGGCCGTCGACATCCTGCGTCGAGGCGCGGGCGACTGCGTCGGGCCCGTCATCCACGACGACGGCTGCGACACCCTGGGTTTCCTGGTCCCTCCCGGCACCGCGGACGCCTGGGACGTCCCCGGCAGCACCTGCACGCAGACCCAGGGGCGCGGGGTCGGTCAGGCCGCTCCGGTCCCTCCCGTCGAGGGCACGGGCTGGCTTCTGCCTCCGGGTGACGTGGAACTGGCCACGGACCCCACCGTGCTCCGCGAGGCCCTCGGGGAAGCGGCGCGCATGCTCGAGGCCGCCGACAACTGTCGGTGAGTGCGCGCTGACGGTTCGCGTCGGCCGGGCTCCCCGCGCACCGCCGGTGGGCCCGCCATCGCCGTCCCCTCGATAATGGCTGAATGGGCAGGTCACGGAACGCGCGGCGCGGGCAGGCCGCAGAGGCCGTCGTCGAGACGGTCGAGGGCGGGCTCGCGCAGTTGATACCCGACCGGGAACGGGTGCGCGCATGGACCCTCCTCATCGACGGCGCACCTCAGTCGCACGTCGACCTCGACGACCCGTCGTACCTCGCGTTCGAATACCAGCGCCGCCTCGGTCATGTCATCGACCTGGCTGCACCACCCGGCCGTCCGGTGCACGCCGTGCACCTCGGCGGCGGTGCCTTCACCCTCGCCCGCTACACCGCCGCCACCCGGCCCCGCTCCACCCAGCAGGTCGTCGAGCGCGACGGTGCGCTCGTCCAACTCGTGCGGCGCGTCCTCCCCCTGGACCCGAACGCCCGTATACGGGTGCGCTCCACGGATGCCCGCGAAGGGCTCGGCAAGGTTCCGGACGGCTGGGCGGACCTGGTCATCGTGGATGTGTTCAGCGGGGCGCGCACGCCCGCGCACCTGACGTCGGTCGAGTTCCTCACCGATGTGCGCAGGGTGCTGAACGACGGCGGTCAGTACGCGGCCAACCTCGCCGACGGGCCACCGCTCGCCCATCTGCGCGGCCAGATCTCCACCGCCGCGGCCGTCTTCCCCGAACTCGCCCTGATCGCCGACCCCGCCGTACTGCGTGGCAAGCGCTTCGGGAACGCGGTCCTCGTGGCCTCGGCCCATCCGCTTCCGGTCGCCGAACTGACCCGCCGGGCCGCCTCGGACCCCCACCCGGCACGTGTCGAGCACGGCAGGGCGCTCACCGACTTCACCGGAGGCGCCGCGGCGGTCACGGACGCGGCGGCCGTGGCATCACCCGCGCCGCCGCCGTCGGTCTTCCGCTGATCCGGGCACCCGCCCCTCAGTAGTTGCCGATCTCCACGTGCGGCGGACCGTCGTGCCAGGTGCAGAACACCGACACCCTGTTCACGCCCGAGGCGAACTCGACCCGGATCCAGGACTCGGTCTTCCACACCTGCATCGACCAACCGGGCCCCGGCGTGGCCGACACCAACGACGCCGATGTGCTGCCCAGGTCGAAGACCGCGCGCCCACCGTCGGTGTCGTAACTCTTCACCCGGCCGTACCCGGAGGGGGACGAGGTCGTCGTGGAAGTGGGACTCGGACGCGCGCCGGCCGTCTTCACCGGGGTGGGCGCCGGGCCCGAGGCGGGCCCGCGGCTCGTGCGCGGGGACGGCTCGGGGCGCTTTGTCGACGACGCCGCCGGCTTCGCGCGCTGCGTGGTCGCGCCGCCCGCCGTGATGGGCAGGGCGCGTGGCGGATCGTAGGCGGTCCCCGTCATCACCGTGTGGACGCCCCACCACGACAACGTGACCGCGGCGCCCGTGGCGACCGACCACGCCAGTACGTGTACGAGTCCTTTGACCATCCCCGCCATACTGCCCCACACGCCCCACCGGTGTCTCACGGGTCGCACACAGTTCCGGTCGTCCCTGCGGGAGCCCGCGAGCCGGTCCCGTTACCACGGTCGTCGCCCCGCCGGCTTCGCCCGACCGGGGGGATCGTCGTCCCCGTATGGCGTACGGTGCCGCCCATGGCACGTGTGCTCGTGGTCGAGGACGACCAGTTCGTACGCTCGGCGCTCATCAGGCACCTGACGGAGGCCGGGCACACCGTGCGCAGCGTCGGCACCGCACTGGAGGCGCTGCGCGAGGTCGCCCATCTTCCGTTCGACGTCGTGATCCTCGACCTCGGACTGCCCGACCTGGACGGGTCGGAGGCGCTGAAGATGCTGCGCGGCATCACGGACGTGCCGGTCATCATCGCCACCGCCCGCGACGACGAGGCGGAGATCGTCCGCCTGCTCAACGCGGGCGCCGACGACTACTTGACCAAACCCTTCTCGGTCGAGCACCTGTCCGCACGGATCGCGGCGGTCCTGCGCCGTACCCGCGCGGCCGCGGCCGAGGCCGCGCCGTCGTCCGTCATCCGGGTCGGCGGCCTCGCGATCGATCCGCTGCGCCGCCTCGCGGAACTGGACGGCGCACAACTCGACCTGACGCGCCGTGAGTTCGATCTGCTCGCCTTTCTTGCCGGCCGGCCCGGTGTCGTCGTGCCGCGCCGGGAGCTGCTCGCCGAGGTGTGGCAGCAGTCGTACGGGGACGACCAGACCATCGACGTCCATCTCTCATGGCTGCGGCGGAAGTTGGGTGAGACGGCGGCGAAGCCGCGTTATCTGCACACGCTGCGGGGAGTGGGCGTGAAGCTGGAACCACCGAGGACGGAGCCGTTGTCGTGAGGTGGGCGCTGATCAAGGTCTGCGTGGCGGTGACCACCATGGTCGTGGTGGCCTTCGCGGTCCCGCTCGGGCTCGTCATCAAGGAGATGGCACGCGACCGCGCCTTCTCGAACGCGGAGCGGGAGGCCGCGGCGATCGCGCCCGCCCTGTCCATCACCACCGACCGCGACCAGTTGGAGAAGGTGGTCGCCTCGGCGGGTCCCGGCGACGCGATGGCCGTGCACATCCCGGCGGGCGACGGCACGAAGGCCATCGACATCGGGCCCGGTCGCGCGCCCGCCAGGGACATTGAGACCACGCGCCGGCTGGGCCGGGCGTCCATGGCGGAGGTCACGGGCGGCTCGGCACTCCTCCAGCCCACCGCGCTGAGCTCCGGCGACATCGCCGTCGTCGAGGTGTACGTCCCCGAGTCCGAGGTGTCGAACGGCGTCGCCACGGCCTGGGCGGTGCTCGCCGCGGTCGGCGTCGCCCTCGTCGTCGGCTCGGTGGCGGTCGCCGACCGGCTCGGAGTGCGGATGGTGCAGCCCGCCCAGCGCCTGGTCGAGGGCGCACACGAGCTGGGGGAGGGGAGACTCGCGGCACGGGTGCCGGAGGAGGGACCCACCGAACTGCGGCTCGCGGCCGTCGCGTTCAACTCGATGGCCGACCAGGTCGTCCAACTGCTGGCCAACGAGCGGGAGCTGGCGGCCGATCTCTCCCATCGTCTGCGCACCCCGCTGACGGTGCTGCGGCTGAACGCGGCCTCGCTCGGCGAGGGCCCGGCCGCCGAGCAGACGCGGGCGGCGGTGGCGCAACTCGAGCGCGAGGTCGACACGATCATTCGTACGGCACGGGAGGCCAAGCCGCAGACCGCGGCGGCGGGTCCGGGCGCCGGGTGCGACGCGGCCGAAGTGGTGCGCGAGCGGATGGAGTTCTGGTCGGCCCTCGCCGAGGACGAGGGCCGCAAGTGGCGGGTGGCCGGGGTCGACCGGCCCGTGCGCACACCCGTGGCCCGGGCGGACCTCGCGGCCGCGCTCGACGCGCTGCTCGGGAACGTCTTCCGGCACACGCCGGAGGGCACGGCGTTCGCAGTCGACGTGCACAACGGCGAGGACGCGGTGATCGTGCTGGTGTCCGACGCGGGGCCCGGCATCCTGGACCCGGAGGCGGCGATGGCCCGGGGCCGTGGCTCGGGCAGTGCCGGATCCACCGGCCTCGGCCTGGACATCGTGCGGCGGCTCGCCGAGTCGACCGGCGGCGACGTGCGGATCGGCTCGTCCGTGCTGGGCGGCACGGAGGTGCGCATCTGGTTCCAGCTCGACGGGCGGGCGCCGGTGCGGCGCGGGCACCGAGTGCGCCGCAGACGCGCATTGGTCTCTACCTTTAACCGGCCCCGATCCCTTCCTTAAGCGCACCCTAAGATCCCCGGACGCCGTCCGGATGATCTGATTTGCGCGATTCCGGATCGCTAGCGTGCTCCCGCATCCCACCCCCCGTGAGCAGCGAAGGCAGGCACGCGATGAGCAGTACGCACCGGCGCAGGGTCAGCGGCAGGAACAAGGTGATCGGCGGGGTCGTCGCCGCCTCCGTCGTGGGCGGCGCAGCACTTCTGGTCACCGGCACCGCGCACGCCGCCGGAGTCGGTGCCGTCTACACCAGGACCAGCGACTGGTCCACGGGGTACACCGCGCAGTACGTCGTCTCGAACGACGGCGACCGGACCAAGGACGACTGGACGCTCCGGTTCGACCTGCCGGCCGGTGCGAAGCTCAGCTCGCTGTGGAACGGGACGTCGACGGTCAGCGGGCAGCATGTCACCGTGAAGCCGCCGTCCTGGGACAAGGACGGGCTGGCGGCCGGCGAAACCGCGACCGTCGGCTTCGTCGTGACCGGCTCAGGGAACCCGACAGGCTGCCTGATCGACGGCGCCAGGTGCTCCGCCGACGACGGAGCGACGCCTGAGCCCAGCGGGCGTCCGACACAGTCGCCGACCCCCACCGCGACCCCCACCCCCACCGCCACGGCGACCGGCACGCCGTCTCCCACCGCCTCCGGGACCCCCGGCTCCGGGACGAGCACGAGCGCCGGCTTCGCACCGTACGTGGACACCTCCCTCTACCCGGCCTTCGACCTGATCGCCTCCGCCGACGCGACCGGCGTGAAGGACTACAACCTGGCCTTCGTCACCGACGGCGGCGGCTGCACCCCCAAGTGGGGAGGTGTCACGGCCATCGGCAGCGACGCGGTGGCCGCGCAGATCGGCGCCCTGCGAGCCAAGGGCGGCGACGTCCGTGTCTCCTTCGGCGGCGCCTCCGGAGCGGAACTGGCGACGGGCTGCTCCTCGGCGGACGCGCTCGCGGCGGCGTACGGGAAGGTCGTGGACGCGTACAAGCTCACCAAGGTCGACTTCGACGTGGAGGGCGGCGCGCTGCCGAACACGGCCGCCAACACCCGCCGAGCCCAGGCCATCACCAAGCTCCAGCAGCAGCACCCGGGCCTGGACGTCTCGTTCACCCTCCCCGTCATGCCGGAGGGCCTGACCCAGGACGGCGTGAACCTCGTGGCGGACGCGAGGACCAACGGCGTGAAGATCTCCACCGTGAACATCATGGCGATGGACTACGGAGCCGCGTACGGCGGTGACATGGGCACCTACGCCACCCAGGCCGCCACCGCCACCCAGGCCCAGCTCAAGAGCGTGCTGGGACTCCCCGACGGTGCGGCCTGGAAGGCGGTCGCGGTCACCCCGATGATCGGCGTCAACGACGTGTCGTCGGAGATCTTCAAGGTCGACGACGCCGCCCAGCTGGCGGACTTCGCCCGGTCCAAGGGTCTCGGCGGGCTGTCGATGTGGTCGGCCACGCGGGACAGGCAGTGCGACGGCGGCGCCAAGCCCACGGCCGACCCGACGTGCAGCTCGGTCGTCCAGGACAGGTTCGCCTTCTCGAAGGCGTTCGCCGCCTTCAAGTAGGGCTCGGCGCACCGGACCGGATCCCGGACCGCCGGGGACGCGGCGCCTCCCTCCCGCGCCGCGTCCCCGGCCGGTCAGACCTGCGGAGGCGGCAGCTTTCCGGTGCGGGCCGCCAGGGAGTACCAGTGCGCGCTCGACTTCGGCTGCCGGGCAAGCGTCGCGTAGTCCACGTAGACCACCCCGAACCGCTTGCTGTAGCCGTGCGCCCACTCGAAGTTGTCCAGCAGGGACCACAGGTAGTAGCCACGCACATTGGCGCCGTCCGCGATGGCACGGCGGATCTCCGACAGATGGCTGTGCAGGTACGCGATCCGCTCCGGGTCGTGCACGCGCCCGTCCGGGTCGGGCTTGTCGTCGTAGGCCGCGCCGTTCTCCGTCACGTAGAGCGGCAGGCCAGGCACCTCGCGGCTGTACCGCATGATCAGCTCGTGCAGGCCGGCCGGGTCGATCGTCCAGCCCATCTCCGTGCGCTCACCGGGACTCTGATGGAAGGCCACGTCCTCCGCGCCCGGCCAGGGTGTGCCCGCGGCCCTGCCGCGACCGCCCGGCCGCGGACGGCCCGCTGCCGTCTGCGACGCGGCCGACACGAGAGTCGGGGTGTAGTAGTTGAGGCCCAGCGCGTCCAGCGGCTGGTTGATCGTCGCCAGATCGCCGTCGTGGACGTAGGACCAGTCCGTGAGCGACGACGTCGCCGTGAGCAGGGACTGAGGGTAGGCCCCGTGCAGCATGGGGCCGTGGAAGACGCCGTTGGCCAGGTCGTCTATCTTCCGCCCCGCCGCCAGGTCCGCCGGATCCTGCGACACCGTCCGCACCGGGCACGAGTTGAGGCTCACCGCCACGGTGTTGCGGGCCGGCATCACGGACCGGAGCGCGGACGCACCGAGGCCATGGGCCAGGTTCAGATGGTGGGCCGCCCGCAGTGACGCCGCGGCGTCGGTGCGGCCCGGAGCGTGCACCCCGGCGCCGTAACCCAGGAACGCGCTGCACCAGGGCTCGTTGAGAGTGATCCACTGCTCGACGCGGTCGCCCAGCGCCTCACCCACCAGCTGGGCGTACTCGGCGAACCGGAAGGCGGTCTCACGCTGCGGCCAGCCGCCCGCGTTCTCCAGGTCCTGCGGCAGATCCCAGTGGTAGAGCGTGATGGTCGGCCTGATGCCGTGCGCGAGCAGTTCGTCGACGAGGCGGCGGTAGAAGTCCAGACCCCGCTGGACCACCGGGCCCCGGCCGGTCGGCTGCACCCGCGACCACGAGACCGAGAAGCGATAGGCGCCCAGGCCCAGTTCGGCCATGAGCGCGACGTCGTCACGGTAGCGGTGGTAGTGGTCGACGGCTATGTCACCGGTCTCGCCGCCGACCGTCTTGCCCGGTGTGTGGCTGAAGGTGTCCCAGATGGAGGGCGTGCGGCCGATCTCCCGCACCGCGCCCTCGATCTGGTACGCCGATGTGGCGGCACCCCAGAGGAAGGCGCGGGGAAACGTCACCTGCGGCGCGGACACGGTCATCGTGGGGGCTCTCCTGGGTCGGCTGGCCCCATTGTGCATGGGAGCGCTCCCATACGGAAGGGGGTGCGCGGCGGAAAGTCCGTGCGGGGCGGGCGTCCGCCATCGGTGCCGCGCTGCGGTCGGGTCCCGCCTCGGGGCCCGCCGGGTGGGCGGCGCGTCTCAGGCGGACTTCCGGACCACCAGTTCCGTCGGCAGGACGACCTCCCGGTGGCCCTTGCCCCGCTGGGCGATCTCCTCAAGCAGGAGGCGCGCCATGGTGCGGCCCATCTCCTCGATCGGCTGGCGCACGCTGGTCAGCGGGGGATCGGTGTGCCGGGCCACGATCGAGTCGTCGAAGCCGATGACGGCGACGTCGTCGGGCACCCGGCGCCCCGCCGCACGCAGTTCGAGCACGGCACCCGAGGCCGTCACGTCGGAGGCGGCGAAGACGGCGTCGAGGTGGGGGCGCCGGCGCAGCAGCTCGCGCATGGCCGCTCTTCCGCCCTCCTCCGTGAAGTCGCCGACCGCGATCAACTCCTCGTCGACGGTGATGCCCGCCGTCTGCAGGGCCTCGCGGTAGCCGTCCAGACGGGCCCGGGCGACGTCCATGTCCAACGGTCCGGTGATGGTGGCGATGGTCCGCCGGTCTCCCTCCAGCAGATGCCGGACCGCGGCCCGGGCGCCGCCTCCGTTGTCCGCGCGGACGTGTCCCAGGGGCTCCGGATGGCCGCGGCGTCCCGCCAGCACGGTCGGAATCGCCAATTCGTCCAGCAGGTCCGGAAGCGTGTCGTCGCGGTGCACGGCCACCATCAGCACGCCGTCCACCCGCTGCTCGGTCAGGTATGTCGCAAGCCGCGCTCGCTCGCTCTCGTCGCGCACCAGCACCAGCAGCAACTGCATCCCGGCGCCCGAGAGCCCGGAGGACACGCCCCGGATGATCGCCGAGAAGTACGGCTCGGAGAAGAGCCGGGTCTCGGACTCGGGGACGACCAGGGCGACCGAGTCCGTACGGCGCGTGACCAGGGAACGGGCGGCGCGGTTGGGAACGTAGCCGAGTTCGGCGATCGCCTGCTCCACCGCCGCCCTGGAGTGGGCGCTCACCTTGGGGGAGCCGTTGATCACCCGGGACACCGTGCCGCGGCCGACGCCGGCGCGAGCGGCCACGGCGTCCAGCGTCGGGCGCCGGGCGCGGGCGGCCTCAGGCGGCTGTGCGGCAGAACTCATTGTTCACCTTCCGGCGTTCTGTAAGGGGTGCTTCATTGTGACCCGGAATTTTCGCTGAACGCTTCCACGGGCAGGCCGGCCCTGCGCCTGCATGCCTGCATTCCGCGCGTGACCTGCGCCGATTCCCCAACAGTACGGCGAGCACCTCGGCATTGAACGGCCTGCGGCGCGACACGTTCACGTGACGTACAGGACACGCTCGCGCAACAACGCTGTTTTCAAGTCTTGACACATGGCCCGCCAGGAAGGAGTCTTCCGGCATGCCGCGTGGGAGCGGTCCCACGGGTAGCCCCGGGGGTCGTCTCGCGCGGCCCCGAAGCACCGATGGCCTTTCCCTCTACCTCGCATGGCACACCGTTGACCAGCATCTTCGCACTGCACGCCCGTGCTGTGGGCTGGCCGCTGCTCGAACCGAGAGGGGCAGGTCCGGACCGTCGACCGCTGGCGGTCCGAATCCTGAGGTCCGTTCCCCACTGGAACAAGGAGTAGTGGAATGCGCATAACTGGCACCGGCGGCGGTCGCGGCCGCAGAGCGGCGGTCCTGACCACCTCGGTCCTGGCGGCCTCGGCCCTGCTGCTCACGGGCTGCAGCAGCGACGACGGCGATTCGGACGCCTCCGGCTCCGACGGCAAGATCACCCTCACCGTGGCGGACTTCGGGCAGTTCGGTTACAAGGAAGCCGATCTGTTCGCTCAGTACCACAAGCTCCACCCGAACATCACGGTGAAGGAAGAGACCACCGCCAACGAGCAGGACTACTACCCGAAGCTCCTTCAGCAGCTGAACACGGGCAGCGGTCTGGCGGATGTCACCGGCATCGAGGTCGGCCGCATCAAGGAGGTCGTCGACACCCAGGCCGACAAGTTCAGCGACCTGAGCAAGTCGATCAACGTGAGCGACTGGGTGTCCTGGAAGGAGAAGCAGGCCACCACGAAGGACGGCGCGGTCATCGGTGCGGGCACCGACATCGGTCCGATGTCGCTGTGCTACCGCAAGGACCTCTTCGAGAAGGCCGGTCTGCCGACCGACCGCGAGGCCGTCGCCAAGGCCGTCGCGGGCGGCTGGGAGGACTACCTCAAGCTCGGTGAGCAGTACAAGAAGAAGGCTCCCTCCGGGACCTACTTCATGGACTCCGCGAGCGCCATGTACAACGCGGTCGTCAGCTCGGACGCCAAGCAGTACTACGACGCCGAGGGCAAGCCGATCTACAAGGACAGCCCGGCCGTCCAGCAGGGCTGGAACCTGGCCGCCGAGGCCGCCTCGAAGAAGCTGACCCAGGGCCTGCCGCAGTTCACCGACGCCTGGACGGCCGCGCTGCGCAAGGGCTCCGTGGCCACCGTGGCGTGCCCCGCGTGGATGGCCAACCAGATCTCCAACAACTCCGGTGACGCCTACAAGGGCAAGTGGGACATCTCCCGCGCCCCCGGTTCGACCGCGGCCAACTGGGGTGGCTCGTTCCTGGCCGTCCCGAAGAGCGGCAAGCACGTCAAGGAGGCCACCGACCTGGTGAAGTGGCTGACGGCCGCCGAGCAGCAGGCCGCCGTGTTCAAGGCGGCCGGCATCTTCCCGTCGAACCAGGGCGCCTACGAGCTCCCCGACGTGAAGGACGCCAAGCTCGCCTACTTCAGTGACGCCCCCATCGGCCAGATCTACGCCGAGGAGGCCAAGACCATTCCCGAGGCGGTGCTCGGCCCGAAGGACGGCGTGATCAAGGACACGATCTCCACGCAGATCAACAACATGGAGCAGCGGGGCACCAAGCCCGCTGACGCGTGGAAGGCCGCGACCGAGACGATCGACAAGGCGATCGGCTGACGCGCGCCGGTGCGGGCGGCTCCGCGGCCGCCCGCACCGGCCCGGGCGCGAAGTCCGGTCCGGCGGATCCCACGGCAGGAAGGGTCCGTTCCGAGTCCGGCCGAGTGCCCGGCTCCGTACGGGCGGAGAGCGTCGCGGCGCCCGCCGGCGCGGCCCCTGGTGCAGCGCCGGACGCGCCATGTGGTCCCTCCGCCCGCCGGTGCACGTCCGGCAGCGCGATCGGGTCCGGCACCTGAGCCACAGGGCCGGGCATCCGGCGGCCGGGTCCCGCACCGCACGGACTTCAAGGCCAGGGCGCGCAGCGGGCCGGTGCCCGAACCGACGTGCTTCGCGGCGCGTCGGGACCGGCGCCCGGCCCTGGACGCGTCTGCGGCCCCGTACCCGGCCGAACCCCCAGAGAAGGACTTCCTCCGTGGCAACAACAACCCCCACCCGGGGCGCCTACAGCCCGCCGCCCGGCGGCTCCGGCGCCGCGTCGAACGGAAGCGATCGGCGATCGTGGCGCAGTCGGCTCTGGCGCTTCGACGACCTGGCCTCCCCCTACGCGTACATCGCCCCCTTCTTCCTCATCTTCGGCGCCTTCGGGCTCTATCCGCTCCTCTACACCGGCTGGATCGCCCTGCACCGGGTGGAGATGACGAGCCTCAGCCAGTCCGAGTGGGTGGGCTGGGACAACTTCGCCAAGATCCTCCAGGACTCCGAGTTCTGGACGGCCGTCGCCAACACCTTTGTGATCGGTGTCATCTCGACCGTCCCGCAGCTGCTCGTCGCACTGGGCCTCGCTCATCTCCTCAACTACAAGCTGCGCGCCAGCACCTTCTGGCGGACGGTGATCCTCACCCCGTACGCCACCTCGGTGGCGACCGCGGCCCTGGTGTTCGCCCTGGTCTTCCGGGCCGACGGCGGCCTGCTCAACTGGGCGCTGCACTTCGTCGGGTTCAGCAACATCGACTGGGGCAACGGTGAGTGGACGTCCAAGATCGCTATCTCCGTCATCGTGATCTGGCGGTGGACCGGCTACAACGCGCTGATCTATCTCGCGGCCATGCAGGCCGTGCCGACCGATCTGTACGAGGCTGCCTCGATCGACGGGGCGACGCGGTGGCAGCAGTTCCGCAAGGTGACGATTCCCTCGCTGCGGCCGACGATCCTCTTCACGATCGTCATCTCCACCATCGGTTCCATGCAGCTCTTCGGTGAGCCGCTGCTGCTGCAGGGCGGAACCCTCGGCTCGATCGGTGGCAACGAGCACCAGTACGAGACGCTCAGCATCTATCTCTTCAACTACGGCTGGAAGCTGGGGCACCTGGGTCCGGCCGCGGCCGTGGCCTGGGCGATGCTCGTCCTGCTGCTGCTCATCGCCCTGATCAACTGGATCGTCAGCCGGTTCGTGCGCAAGAGCGCGGCCTGACGGGAGCGAAATCGATGACCACGACCAGTCCCACCAAGACCGCACCGACCCTCCTCCCGGCCGGACAGCCCCGGACCGAGGGCACGGGCCGCAGCCGTTTCAAGCTCGGCGCCGGCCAGCAGCTCAAGGGCGGCCCGCTCACCTACGCGGCCCTCGTCATCGTCGGCCTGGGCTCGCTCTTCCCCCTGTACTGGACCCTGGTGGCCGCCTCGCATGACCAGCAGCGGGTCCTCGACACCCCGCCGCCGCTCGTGCCGGGCGGCCGTCTGTGGAGCAACCTCCAGTCGGCCTGGGAACAGGCGCACCTGGGGAAGGCCATCGTCAACAGCATCATCGTGTCCGGCTGCATCACGGCGGCGACGCTGTTCTTCTGCACCCTCGCGGGCTACGCCTTCGCCAAGATGCGCTTTCGCGGGCGCGGCGCCCTGATGACCGCCGTCATCGCCACGCTGACCATTCCGCCGCAGCTCAGCGTCGTTCCGCTCTTCATGATGATGTCGGACATCGGATGGGGCGGAAAGCTGGAGTCGGTGATCTTCCCGACCCTCGTCGGTGCCTTCGGCGTCTTCTTCATGCGGCAGTACCTCTTGGAGGCCCTGCCGTACGAGCTCATCGAGGCGGCCAAGGTGGACGGTGCGAGCAACATCCGGATCGTCTGGAACGTCGTCCTGCCCGTGGCCCGGCCCGCGATGATGGTGCTGGGCATGCTCACGTTCGTGCAGGCGTGGAACGACTTCTTCTGGCCCTTCCTGGCCCTGAACCAGGAGAACCCCACCATCCAGGTGGCCCTCGGCCAGCTCAGTGCCTCCTACACCCCCGACCAGAGCATCGTCATGGCCGGAGCCCTGATCAGCACGCTGCCGCTGCTGCTGGTGTTCGTGATCTTCGGCAAGCAGATCGTCGGAGGCATCATGGCGGGCGCCGTGAAGGGCTGACCCCGTCCACGCCGGGCCGGCGCCCCGGCAGCCCACGCGCCTGCCCCGTCATCCGCCGTCCGGTGGGACCCGCCCCGCACGCAGGCTCCACCGGACGGCCGCCCGGCCCGCGCTCGGCCCGCATCCTCCTCTCGCCGGACCACTGTCCGGCCTTTTCACCCGATACTTTGGGAGCGTTCTCACGATGACCGCAGTACGACCCGAGGCGACCCCCCTGTCGGCTCCGGCCACCTCCTTCCCCCAGGGCTTCACCTGGGGCGCCGCCACCGCCGCCTACCAGGTGGAGGGTGCCGCCACCGAGGACGGCCGCACCCCGTCCATCTGGGACACCTACAGCCACACCCCCGGAAGGGTCCGCAACGGGGACACCGGGGACATCGCCGCCGACCACTACCACCGCTACCGCGACGACGTGGCGCTGATGAAGGACCTCGGCCTCAAGGCGTACCGTTTCTCCATCTCCTGGTCCCGGGTGCAGCCCACCGGGCGCGGACCCGCCGTCGAGCGTGGCCTGGACTTCTACCGCCGGCTCACCGACGAGCTGCTGGAGGCGGGCGTCACCCCCGTGGCCACGCTCTACCACTGGGACCTGCCCCAGGAGTTGGAGGACGCGGGCGGCTGGCCGCACCGCGACACCGCATACCGTTTCGCCGAGTACGCCGACATCATGGCCCGGACCCTCGGTGACCGGATCGGGGTGTGGACGACCCTCAACGAGCCGTGGTGCTCGGCGTTCCTCGGCTACGGCTCCGGTGTGCATGCGCCCGGCCGGACCGACCCGGCGGCCACCCTGCGCGCCGCCCACCACCTCAACCTGGCCCACGGCCAGGCGATCGGGGCGCTGCGCGCGGTTCTGCCCGCGTCCGCGCAGACCTCCATCACCCTCAACCTGCATCAGGTGCGCCCGCTCACCGACAGCGCCGACGACGCCGAGGCCGCCCGCCGTATCGACGCGGTCGGCAACCGGGTCTTCACCGGTCCCATCCTGGACGGGGCGTATCCCGAGGACCTGCTCGAGGACACCGCGCGCATCGTCGACTGGGGCAGCCTGGTGCACGACGGCGACCTGGCGGAGATCTCCCGCCCCATCGACGTGCTCGGCGTCAACTACTACTCGCCGACCGTGGTCTCGCTTGCGACCGAGGGCGCCGGCACCACCAAGAACGACGGTCACGGTGCGAGCGACCACTCGCCGTGGACCGGCTCCGACCACGTCGCCTTCCACCTCGCCAACAACAACCTGACGGCGATGAACTGGGCCATCGACCCCAGCGGGCTGCACACCCTGCTGACCGACCTCTCGAAGTCGCACCCGGAACTGCCGCTGATGGTCACGGAGAACGGTGCCGCCTTCGACGACTACATCTCGCCCGAGGGCGTGGTGAACGACCCGCAGCGGATCGCCTACCTCCACGCCCACCTGGACGCGGTGCGCAGGGCCATCGCCGACGGGGCCGACGTCCGCGGCTACTTCCTGTGGTCCCTGCTGGACAACTTCGAGTGGTCCTACGGCTACTCGAAGCGCTTCGGCACGGTCTACGTCGACTACTCGACCCAGCGCCGCATCCCCAAGGCGAGCGCCCACTGGTACGCGGACGTGATCCGCAGGAACGCGCTGCCCGCAGTCGACGAGCAGAACAACGGCTGATCAACCGGCCGAGGGGCGTCACCGCTCAGTGGCGGCGCCCCTCACGGGTGCCCCACGGCCGGGCGTGCCCGCCGGCGGAGGATGATGGGAGCGGGGGCGTCAGGACAGGGACTGTTACATTCCTGGCCGAACGGCCGCGAACACGATCCTGGCCTGGCGGCTGCGAACGGGAGGCGGAGACCATGGCAGTCAACGCAGGGCGGGGACGGAACGGTCGACGGCCGACACTGGAGGAGGTCGCCGCACGCGCCGGTGTCGGCCGGGGCACTGTCTCCCGGGTGATCAACGGCTCGCCCCGGGTCAGCGACGCGACGCGGGCGGCCGTCGAAGCGGCCGTCGCGGAACTGGGCTACGTCCCCAACACGGCTGCCCGCGCCCTCGCGGCCAACCGTACGGACGCGATCGCCCTCGTCGTCCCCGAGCCGGAGACCCGGTTCTTCGCCGAACCGTACTTCTCCGACATGCTGCGCGGGGTGGGTGCCGAACTCTCGGACACCGAGATGCAGTTGCTGCTGATCTTCGCGGGCAACGACCGTGAACGCCGAAGACTGGCCCAGTATCTGGCGGCCCACCGGGTCGACGGCGTCCTGCTGGTCTCGGTGCACGCCCACGATCCGCTGCCCGACCTCCTGTTGCAGCTCGACATCCCGGCCGTGATCAGCGGCCCGCGCTCGGAGCACGAGGCGCTGCCCTCGGTGGACTCCGACAACTACGGCGGCGGCCGTTCGGCCGTCGAGCACCTGATCGACCGCGGCCGTGCGCAGATCGCCACCATCACCGGCCGCCTCGACGTCTATGGCGCGCAGCGACGCATCGACGGCTACCGCGACGCCCTGCGGGAGGCGGGTCGGGAGGTGGACGAAGGCCTGATCCTGCCGGGTGACTTCACGGAGGAGGGCGGCCGCCGCGCCATGACGGAACTCCTCGCCCGCCGCCCCGACGTGGACGCGGTGTTCGCGGAGTCGGACGTGATGGCGGCGGGTGCCCGCCAGGTGCTGCGCGAGGCGGGCCGGCGCATCCCGGACGACGTGGCCCTGGTGGGCTACGACGACTCGGCGATAGCCCGCCACATGGATCCGCCCCTGACGAGTGTGCGCCAGCCGATCGAGGAGATGGGCCGCGCGATGATCGACCTGCTGCAGGACGAGATAGCGGCCCCCGGCCCGTCGGTCTCGCGGGGCCCGGCCCCCCGCCAGGTGGTCCTGCCTACGGAGCTGGTGGTGCGCGCGTCCTCCTGAGCAAGGAGGCGGCCGTGAGCGCGAGTTCGCCGCGGTGCGGCCGGGGGTAGGGTGCGGCCGCACGATCGGGCCGTGCCGGCCATGGGATCCGTCGTGCCAGGGCGTGCCGGACGTGCAGTGTGCCGTGGGCGTCCGGGTGGAAGCCCACGGCCATGTGCTGCGGGGCGGGATCGAGGACGATCGGGCGGTGCTCGTGCCGGCCCCGGGGCGGGAGACGGGACCGGTGCGGGAGACCGGGCCGGGCCGTCGCCAGGGCCGAGCGCGAGGCTCGCCCAGTAGACCCGCGCGTGCATCCGGACCGCACACCACCTACGCGGCCGACCGGGGCGCGCAGGCGGAGCGGGGTGTCGCGCTCGGGGCGCGGCGCATGCAGTGGGACCGGTGTCCCGAGGCCCCCGACTTCGTGCGGCCGGAGGACCCGGACTGCAACCGGTTCTGCGTCAGAAACGCCGGCCGGGATACGGAAGGCGCCGGAAACGCAATCGGTCGGTGACCCGCTCCCACGGGTCACCGACCGACTTCGAAGGGTGAGTGACGGGACTCGAACCCGCGACATCCTGGACCACAACCAGGTGCTCTACCATCTGAGCTACACCCACCATGACCGGTGTTCTTCAAGTGGTTCCCCCACCGGCCGAGAAAAAGTGTACAGGGTCCGAAGGGGTGCTCGCGCCAGCGTTTCTCCGAGGTCCGTCAGGGTCTCGTCAGGGCCGAGGGGAAACCGCTACCGGGCGGGCAGCACATGACGGGCCGCGATCGTGCGCGCCGTGTCCGAATCGGGACCCGGCTGCGGCACGAAGATCGCCTCGCGGTAGTAGCGCAACTCCGCGATGGACTCCCGGATGTCGGCCAGTGCCCGGTGGTTCCCGTTCTTCTCGGGACTGTTGAAGTACGCGCGCGGATACCAGCGGCGGGCCAGCTCCTTGATCGAGCTGACATCCACGATCCGGTAGTGGAGGTAGCCCTCGAGCGTCGGCATGTCGCGGGTCAGAAAGCCGCGGTCGGTGCCGACGGAGTTGCCGCACAGCGGGGCCTTGCCGGGTTCCTTGACGTGCTCCCTCACATACGCGAGGACCTGCTCCTCGGCGTCGGCGAGCGTCGTACCGGCCGCCAGCTCCTCGAGCAGTCCCGAGGAGGTGTGCATCTGACGCACCACCTCCGGCATCGTCTCCAGCGCCGCGTCCGGGGGCCGGATCACGATGTCCACCCCCTCGCCGAGTACGTTCAGCTCGGAGTCGGTGACCAGCGCGGCCACCTCGATGAGCGCGTCGTCGGACAGCGAGAGTCCGGTCATCTCGCAGTCGATCCACACCATGCGATCGTTCATGTGTCCCACCTTATGGCCCTGCCGGGCCGTGCGGACCGCTCCTGCATGCGGGAATGCGGCTGCGAGCACTCCGGCGGGGGTCCGGGAACCGGGGCGTCCTCGCCATCGGCCCACCGCTCCGCGGGCCGGCGGGGCGGCCAGGAGCCCGTGAGAGCGGCCGGAAACCCTGCACGGTCCCCCCGAAGGCGGCCGGGCACGGCGGAGTGCCGGGAAGCGCCCGGGCCGCGGCGTGGGACGCGTCACACGACCCACGGTCCCGGAGACCTTTCAGGACGTGCGCGGGCCGAGCGGGATCCGGTGGCCTGTACGGCCTTCCCGGCTCCCGCCCGTGCCCGGCGGCACCGCGGTGTCAGTGCGCGCTGCGCTGGCCGGGCAGTCCGCCGCGGCTCGCCGCGTACAGCTCCGGGACGTGCTTGCCGTTGTCCGTGGAGACGGATGCGGAGGGGCCGAGTGCGCTCGCGGCCGCGGTGCGGCGGGTCTGCATCGGCACCGGGGCGGCCTCCTGCGGGACATGCGGTGACGTCGTTCCTCCGGTGCCGTCCGTGTCCCCCGGACGGTCGCCCTGCGGGCGGCGTGCCCGGTACGCGGCCCGGTACGCGGCGGGCGACGAGCCGAGCTGGCGCCGGAAGTGTCCGCGCAGCGCGACCGGCGAGCGGAATCCGCAGCGCCCGGCGACCTCGTCGACCGAGTAGTCCGAGGTCTCCAGCAGCCGCTGTGCCTGGAGCACCCGCTGGGTGATCAGCCACTGCAGCGGCGCGCTGCCCGTGAGCGAGCGGAAGCGTCGGTCGAACGTCCGCCGGCTCATGTACGCGCGTGCCGCGAGCGTCTCCACGTCGAACTGTTCGTGGAGGTGCTCCAGGGCCCAGGCGACGACCTCCGCGAGCGGGTCGGCGCCGATCTCCTCGGGTAAAGACCTGTCGAGGTAGCGCTCCTGACCGCCGCTGCGGCGCGGCGGGACCACCAGACGCCGGGCGAGCGCGCCGGCCGCCTCGTTGCCGTGGTCCGTGCGCACGATGTGCAGGCAGAGGTCGATGCCCGCAGCGGTGCCGGCGGACGTCAGCACGTCGCCGTCGTCCACGAACAGTTCGCGCGGATCGACGTGCACCGACGGATAGCGCTTGGCCAGCGTCGGCGCATACATCCAGTGTGTGGTGGCCGGGCGGCCGTCCAGCAGTCCGGCGGCGGCCAGGACGAAGGCGCCGGTGCACAGCCCGACGATGCGGGCGCCTTCCTCGTGGGCGCGGCGCAGTGCGTCCAGTGCCTCCTCCGGCGGCGGTGAGGTGATCGACCGCCAGGCCGGCACGACGACGGTGCCCGCCCGCGAGATCGCCTCGAGGCCGTACGGCGCGGTGAGTTCCAGGCCCCCTGTGGTCCGCAGCGGGCCCTCCTCGCCACTCGCCACCAGCAGTCGGTAGCGCGGCACTCCGGCGTCCTGGCGGTCAATCCCGAACACCGACAGCGGTATGGAACTCTCGAAGATGGGGCCGCCGCTGAACAGCAGCACCGCAACGATCTCCTTGCGCCGTCGCCCGGACAGTTTCCGGGCCGCGGCATCCGGCGCGGCAGTGGAGTCGTGGCTCATCCTGCTAAGCCCCCCTCGGTGGTCGCGGCTCCTCGGTTGTGTCGTTCCTGCACGTTTCCCCTCGGTCCTGCACGAGTCCCCCGCCGTAGACAGTCATGATCGAATCTACTGTGTCCCGTGGTGCCAGCGTGACCAGTTCACCATCCGGCACATTGTCGACATGGCAACTTGGCGTGAAGCATTCGATCACGAAGCGTTGCACTCGTAGGCCGTGCAGGGAAGTGCGCCTCGCCTCGGTGGCCAATCCGCATAGGGTGCGCGCGCCTTCGGGGACCCTTTCGGTGCAGGTCGAACGGGGGGTGGCGGGGTGTTCGACGCTCCCGTGCGCAGGGTCGAGAAGTTGGCTGAAAAGAAGCGGGGGCGTGCGCGGAAACCGGTCAGTCGACCGGAGCGCTTTCCCCAGTGTGACGCCCGCCCCTGTGCGCCCCCGTTCCGGTCCCGCTGTGCCGTCCGCCGAGCGGTGTGCGCTCCTCGGCCCTCAACTGCGCCGCGCCGCGCTCCGACTGCCGCAGCAGCGCGCGACATGCCGAGGTGACGGCCGTCAGACCCAGCGCCGCGCTGATCGCCGCGGCCGTCGAGATGCCGTACCAGACGAGCACCAGGGGGACCAGGACGCAGCAGAAGGCCGCCCAGCGGACCACATCGCTCGCCCTGTCCGGCTCGGGGTGCTTCCGGGCGATGCGGGGTGCGGACACGACATGCTCCCTAAAGCGGTGGGTCACCGGAATCAACGCGTCCCCGCCCGGCGGGTCACTGCCGGATCCCGCGGGACACGGCTTCGCGCCCCGGCGCACGGCACCGGACCGCGCGCCGGGGCGCGAAGCCGTTCCGGTTCCTGAGTGAACCCTGGGCAAACCGCCTGTACGGGGCAGCAGCCATTGCGTTACGGGTGCCCCCTCGTGCATGCTCCCTGGAACCCCGCGAAGGGGGTCTCCCGGTTCGAGCGGAGCAGCGAGCCGGGGTGTGCGCGGGATCTGGGCTAAGGAGGCGTGCCGCCGTACCCTTGGGGGTATGGGGTTGGGAAGATGATTCCCGGACACAGCTCCGCTGCTCACTGTCGTCCCACCCACGAGGATCACAACGCCGAGACACCCATGGCCGGTCAAGAATTCTTCGATCCCGCGGACCGCAAGCGCCCCGTCGCCGACCCCACGGCGGCCGAGCCCTTGGCGGCGGAAGAACCACGCACGTCCTGCGACCCCGCATTCAAACACGGTGTGGTGGTCGGCTTCGACGGCTCGACGTCCAGCGAGCGCGCCCTCGCGTACGCCATCGGCATGGCCCACCGCTCCGGTTCGGGCCTGATCATCGTCCACGTGGCCAACCGGCTGCCCACCACGGTGTGGGCCGGCTGTGAACCCCCGGTCTTCGTCGACGTCCCGGACCACCGCACCGAGGTGCTCGGGCTGGAACTCGCCTGCGCGGAGCACCTTGCCGAGGTTCCGTGGATCCTAGTGGAGCGCGGCGGCGACATCTGCCACGAACTCGAGGAAGTGGGGCGGGAGTACGAGGCGGACGCGATCGTCGTCGGCTCCACGCACGGCATAGTCGGCAGGATCTTCGGCTCGGTGGCCGGACGCCTCGCCAAGCGCGCCAAGCGCCCTGTGATCGTCATCCCCTGACGCTTCTTCAGCAGGCCGTTCCCGGCGGAGCTTTGGGCCGCCCTCGGCGGGCGCTGCGGCAGCCCGGGCGTTGTCATTCCGCAACTCGGCGTTGGCCCAGGTGAGATGACCCGCGGGTAGTGCCGTCCCCTTTGCATGACCGCGTAAATCTACTGGCGCGTAGAGGTGTTTGTGCCTTTGTGAAGGGCATATATCGGTCACCGCACAACCCGTACAAGCAGGACAGAAGGGAGCCCGCCGTGGACAACGACGTCTCTGCGGGAAGCACCACCTCGATCGTCGGCCGACTGGCGCTGGGCGTCACACTGCTGGCCTTCGGTCTCGGAACCACCAAGGTGATCGACGGTGTGACGACGGCCGACGCCGTGTCACTGGCCCACTATGTCGGCGGCGTGGCCCTGTTCCTCGTCGGCCTGCTCGCTTTCCGCGACCGCGACACCGCCACGGGTACGGCCTTCGCGGCGCTCGGCGCCCTGTGGTTCACCTGGGCCGTCGGGGCCGGCAGTCAGGTGTCGGACAACGCGGCCGGACTGTTCCTCCTGCTGTTCGCCCTGGTCGCGCTGAGCCTTGCGCTCGGGGCCGGCGGCGTCCTCGACCAGGCCACCTACGGGCTGCTCTGCGCCTCGATGCTCCTGCTCGCCGTGGCGGGCTTCGCGTACAGCGACTCCCTGGGCAAGGTCGGCGGCTGGTTCGCGGTGGCCGCGGGTGCGGTCGCCTGGTACGCGGCGACGGCGGTACTGGCCAAGTGGCCGACGGCCCTACCGCGACGTGCTGCGGGCCGGGGGGTGACGGCCGCCGGCTGACGCAGCGCCGGGCCGGGAAAGAAGGGTCCCCCCGTCGGCGGAGGCTGGCGATACGGGGGAGGGCGGTCCCGGCCCCGAAATGAGCGACCCCCTGTGCTGGTGGCACACAGGGGGTCGTTCACATGCGGGCCGGTGAGCCGGGAGCCGCTACTCCACCGTCACCGACTTGGCCAGGTTGCGCGGCTTGTCGATGTCCCGACCGAGCGCCAACGCCGTGTGGTAGGCGAGGAGTTGGAGCGGAATGCCCATCAGGATCGGGTCCAGCTCGTCCTCGTTCTTCGGGACGACGATCGTGTGGTCGGCCTTCTCCTGCTCCCGGTGGGCGACCGCGAGGATCCGGCCGCTGCGGGCCTTGATCTCCTCCATGGCCGCGCGGTTCTTCTCCAGCAGGTCGTCGTCCGGCACGATGGCGACGGTCGGAAGGGCCGGCTCGATCAGCGCCAGCGGGCCGTGCTTGAGCTCGGAGGCCGGGTAGGCCTCGGCGTGGATGTACGAGACCTCCTTCAGCTTCAACGAGGCCTCGCGGGCCACCGGGTAGCCGCGCACGCGCCCGATGAAGAGCATCGAGCGGGCCTCGGCGAACTGGTCCGCGAGCTGTTTGATCTCCTCCTCCTGCTTGAGGATCTCGGAGATCTGCTCGGGCAGCCTGCGCAGACCCTCGATGATCCGCTTGCCGTCGCGCACGGACAGATCGCGCGTGCGGCCGAGGTGCAGGGCGAGCAGAGCGAAGGCGACGGTGGTGTTGGTGAAGCACTTGGTGGACACCACGCACACCTCGGGCCCGGCGTGGACGTACATACCGCCGTCCGCCTCACGCGCGATCGCCGAACCGACCACGTTGACGATGCCCAGCACCCGCGCGCCCTTGCGCTTCAGCTCCTGCACGGCGGCCAGCACGTCATAGGTCTCACCCGACTGGGAGACCGCGACGTACAGCGTGTCGGGGTCCACCACCGCGTTGCGGTAGCGGAACTCCGAGGCCGGCTCGGCGTCCGCCGGGATACGGGCCAGCTCCTCGATCATCTGGGCGCCGATCATGCCCGCGTGGTACGAGGTGCCGCAGCCGAGGATCTTCACCCGGCGCACGGCGCGCGCCTCCCGGGCGTCCAGGTTCAGGCCGCCGAGGTGCACGGTGGAGAACCGGTCGTCGATGCGGCCGCGCAGCACCCGGTCCACGGCGTCGGCCTGCTCGTGGATCTCCTTGTGCATATAGGTGTCGTGGCCGCCCATGTCGTAGGACTCGGCCTCCCACTCCACGGTGGTCGGCTCGGCCGTCGTACGGGTGCCCTCGGTGGTGTACGTGCGGAAGTCGTCGGCCTTGAGGGTGGCCATCTCGCCGTCGTCGAGGGTGACTATCTGGCGGGTGTGGGTGACCAGCGCGGCGACGTCGGAGGCGACGAACATCTCCTTCTCGCCGATGCCGAGCACGACGGGGGAGCCGTTGCGGGCCACCACGATGCGGTCCGGGAAGTCGGCGTGCATCACGGCGATCCCGTAGGTGCCCTCGACGACCCGCAGCGCCTGGCGGACCTTCTCCTCCAGGGTCTCGGCCTGCGAGCGGGCGACGAGATGGGTGAGGACCTCGGTGTCGGTCTCGGAGAGGAACTCGACGCCGTCCGCCTCCAGCTTCCTGCGCAGCTCGGCGGCGTTGTCGATGATGCCGTTGTGGACGACGGCGACCTTGTTGTCGGCCGACATGTGCGGGTGGGCGTTCACGTCGGAGGGGGCGCCGTGCGTGGCCCAGCGGGTGTGGGCGATACCGATGGTGCCCTTGAAGCGCGCGGGGACCTTGGCCTCGAGGTCGCGGACCCGGCCCTTGGCCTTGACCATCTTCAGGCCGACCGTCTTCGGCGAGGTCACGACGATGCCCGCCGAGTCGTAGCCGCGGTACTCGAGTCGCTGCAGGCCTTCCAGCAGCAGCGGAGCCACGTCACGCCTACCGATGTATCCGACGATTCCGCACATATATGTCCCTGATCTCCCTTTTGCCTCGTTGTGGTGAAGTGCCCCTCGGCGTCTCAGCCGTAGACGATGCGGCGCAGCTGCCGGAGCGTGAGCTCGGGAGGTGCCACCGCGCGGTACTTCAGATCCGCCTCGATCCGTTCGAAGATCGTCGCGTTCACCAGGCCCTGGGCCTGCAGCTCGCGATGGCGGCGACGGACGAAGTCCTCGGTCGTCTCGTCGAAGAAGGCGAGCACGTCCTGGACCACACGCAGCGCCTCGCCCCGGTTGAGGGGCGTGGATCGCATCAGGTGATCAACAAGTTCGTCGTGCACCCGGTAGATCCTGGGGTACGGACGCCGGAATCGCAAGAATCATGCCCGATTTCGGGCAGGGTGCAGTTGAAACTCTTATGGGTCCTTGTTTGACCGCTGTCCATTCTGCGTCTTGCGTCACGTTGCTCATGTGGAGGAAGTTCGGGCCACATGGACATACCTCGTATGGGAGTTCCCGAGAAGCTCGCGGCCGACATGAGCATGGCTGAGCAGCACGAGTACCTGCGCGCGAGATTCTCACGGCGCACGATGATGAGAGGCGGTGCCGTCACCCTCGGTGCCGTCGCGGGTGGCGCGTTCGTCCCGGGCGCCACCGCCCAGGCGGCCGTCCCGGCCCAGCGCACGGCCCCGGCGACCGAGTCCGTCGACGGTGCTCTCGTCGCCCCCTTCGGGCGCCACCTGGCCTTCGGCAACGACCCGCGCACCGAGATCACGGTCTCCTGGCAGGTCCCGGTCGCCGTCAAGAACCCGTTCATCCGGATCGGTGCCCACCCCTGGGACCTCTCCCGCAAGATCTCGGCGGAGGTCCGCACCCTGTACACCCCGGCGGGTGTCGGGGCCAGCGGCGACCACACGCAGTACTACCTGCACGCCAAGCTCACCCACCTGCGTCCCGGCCAGACCTACTACTACGGAGTCGGCCACGCGGGCTTCGACCCGGCCGAGCGCCATCTACTGGGCACCCTCGGCACCTTCACCACCGCCCCCTCGCATGCCGAGCCGTTCACCTTCACGGCGTTCGGCGACGAGGGCGTCAGCTACCACGCGCTGGCCAACAACAGCCTGCTCCTCGGCCAGAACCCGGCCTTCCACCTGCACGCCGGCGACATCGCCTACGGCGACCCGGCGGGCCAGGGCAGAAAGGACGACACCGGCTTCGACTCGCGCGTGTGGGACCAGTTCCTGCTCCAGACGGAGTCCGTCGCCAAGCAGGTCCCCTGGATGCCGGCCTACGGCAACCACGACATGGAGGCCTGGTACTCGCCCAACGGATACGGCGGCGAGGAAGCGCGCTGGACCCTGCCGGACAACGGACCGGACAAGGAGAACCTGCCGGGCGTCTACTCCTTCGTCTACGGCAACACGGCGGTCATCTCGCTGGACGCCAACGACGTCTCCTTCGAGATCCCGGCCAACCTGGGCATCTCCGGCGGCACCCAGACCAAGTGGCTGGAGGCCCAGCTCAAGAAGTACCGGGCGAGCCACGACGTCGACTTCATCGTCGTCTTCTTCCACCACTGCGCCTACTGCACCTCCACGTCGCACGCCTCGGAGGGCGGAGTGCGACAGGAGTGGGTGCCGCTGTTCGAGAAGTACACCGTGGACCTGGTCATCAACGGCCACAACCACCAGTACGAGCGCACCGACGTCATCAAGGCGGGCGCGGTCACCAAGAAGCTCCCGATCGGCGGTACGGCGTACTCCGAGTCCGAGGGCGTCGTGTACGTCACGGCGGGCGCGGCGGGCCGCAGCCTCTACGCCTTCAGTGCCCCCCTGTCGTACGAGGGCCACGAGAACGAGGTCGAGTCGGTGGCCTCCTTCATCAACGCCAAGGACGGCAAGGTCAACGAGAACGTCACCTGGTCGCGCGTGCGCTACCTCGACTACTCGTTCCTGCGTGTCGACGTCACGCCCGCGTCCCGGGGGCGCTACGCCACGCTGAAGGTGCGCGGCATCGCCGAGTCCGGTGAGCAGGTCGACCACTTCACCGTGGCACGCCGGGCCAAGTAAGGACGCCGCCCCGCCCGCAGGGCGGAACGTGCCGACGGCGGGCGGTCCTCACATCCGCTTGAGGACCGCCTGCTTGGCCGTCGTGAACTCCTCGTCCGTCAGGACGCCTGCCCGGTGCAGGTCGCCGAGCTCCCGCAGACGGCGCAGCAGGGCGTCGTGGGCGTCCTCGACGGCAGGCGGCGGAGCCTGGGCGGGCAGGGTGAGCTGCTTGCCCGCCGGCCGTACGTCGTCCACGGGTGCGGCGGGGTGCGGCAGCCGCGCCTGCACGGCGGCCGCGACGAGCGCCATCAGCGGGTCCTTCTTGAAGCCCCACAGCTCCACCGCGTGAGGGTCGTACTTCGGCGGCGCCTTGGTCTCGGAGCCGCGCACGGTGAAGCGCAGGTAGCCGTTCTCCAGGCCCGCCGTCGGCTGCCAGGTCACGGCGGTGATGTCGGTCACGGCGAGCGTGCGGGCACCTCCGGCCGACTTCGCCTCCTCCGTCTTCCAGTTCCACTCCAGCCGGACGCGCTCGCCGTCGAAGCTCGCCGTGCCGTCGCCGGCGGAAACGGACAGCGGGACGGAGGGACCGGGCAGCAGATAGCTCTCGGCCGGAGTGGACGGCACCTGGTCCAGCACGATCGCGGTGCGCACCTCGTCCGCCAGGTACTCGGCGACGCCGTAGCGGTCGGACTCCACGGTGAGCCGGAAGGGGTCGTCGGACTCCGCGAGCCTGCCCCCGGTCGCCTGCAGCAGCGGGTCGGCGCCGTCGCGCAGGCGCAGCCTCAGCCGCCCCGACTTCCGGCCCTGCTCGAACGATATGCCCGCCAATGCGCCCAGCGGGACGGTGAGTTCACCCAGGGTCCGGCGCAGCAGACTGACGCCCCTGTCCCGGCCCGGCGTCAGCCGCAACGTGTCACCGTCGAAGGCCCACGTGCCGTCCTTCTGGATGATTTCCGCCATGAGGGTGATTGTTCCATCGAGTGTGCGAGAGAGTGGTCTATACCCATCGGGTCCGGGCCGGACGAGCCCGTGAACACTCGTGGAAGGGAGCGCATGTGAGACTGCACCACAGAACGCCCCGCCTCCTCGGTACGCTGCTGCTCATGGCGGCTGCCGGACTCTCCGTCGCAGTCGGTGCGACACCCGCCGCAGCCGACCGCCCCGCGGCCCCTGCGGTCCGGGTGGTCCCGGCACCGGCCTCGGTCGAGACGGCCGGTTCCCCGTACCGGATCACCCGCGGCACGCAGATCCACGTCGACGACTCACGCGCGGCGCGCCAGGTCGGCGACTATCTGGCCGACGTCCTGCGGCCATCGACGGGCTACCCCCTGCAGGTCACGACGCACGGTTCCGGCGGCATCCGACTCCGTCTTGTCGGTGGTCCGTTCGGCGACGAGGGCTACCGCCTCGACAGCGGCGCACACGGGGTCACGATCACCGCCCGCGAGCCCGCCGGGCTCTTCCACGGCGCGCAGACCCTGCGCCAGCTCCTGCCCGCGGCCGTCGAGCAGAAGACCGCGCAACCCGGGCCATGGACGGTACAGGGTGTCACCATCAAGGACTCCCCGCGCTACGGCTACCGCGGCGCCATGCTCGACGTCTCCCGTCACTTCTTCACCGTCTCGCAGGTGAAGCGCTACATCGACGAGCTGGCCCTCTACAAGATCAACACCCTGCACCTGCATCTGAGCGACGACCAGGGCTGGCGGATCGCCGTCGACTCCTGGCCGCGCCTCACGACCCACGGCGGTTCGACCGAGGTGGGCGGCGGCAAGGGCGGCTACTACACCAAGGCGCAGTACAAGGAGATCGTCCGTTACGCGGCCTCGCGCTATCTGGAGGTCGTCCCGGAGATCGACATGCCGGGCCACACCAACGCCGCCCTGTCCTCGTACGCCGAGCTGAACTGCGACGGCGTGGCGCCCCCGCTCTACACGGGAACCGAGGTCGGCTTCAGCTCGCTGTGCGTGTCCAAGCAGCTGACGTACGACTTCGTGGACGACGTCGTACGCGAGCTGGCCGCGATCACCCCGGGCCGCTACATCCACATCGGCGGCGACGAGGCCCATTCCACCAGCCACGACGACTACGTGTCGTTCGTGGACCGCGTACAGCCGATCGTCGCCGAGTACGGCAAGACGGTGATCGGCTGGCACCAGATCACCGGCGCACACCCGGTCAAGGGCGCCCTCGCGCAGTACTGGGGGCTCGACGACACCGGCGCCGACGAGAAGGCGCAGGTCGCCGAGGCGGCACAGAACGGCACCCGGTTGATCCTGTCCCCGGCAGACCGTCTCTACCTCGACATGAAGTACACCGAGGACACGCCGCTCGGCCAGGACTGGGCGGGACTGGTGGAGGTCCGGCGCTCCTACGACTGGGACCCGGGCAGCTACCTGCCGGGGGCGCCGGCCTCGGCGATCGCCGGTGTCGAGGCACCGCTGTGGAGCGAGACGCTCGTCACGAGCGCCGACATCGACTACATGGCCTTCCCGCGGCTGCCGGGTGTGGCCGAACTGGGCTGGTCGCCGGCCTCCACCCACGACTGGAACGACTACCGGGTGCGGCTCGCGGCGCAGGCGCCCCGCTGGGAGGCACTCGGGATCGGGTACTACAGGTCGCCGCAGGTGCCCTGGCCCACCCGATAGGCGAGGACATCGGAACGGGCACCCCGGTGGACCGTACACCGGGGTGCCCGCCCGTCCGTGTGGGCCCGCTACAGGCCCGCGATCGGGTTCCTCAGGTTCCCGACCAGCTGGAGTGCCGCCGAGGGATCGGCCAGGTCCACCATCTGCCGGTTGTCGCGCAGCTGGAGCCGGTTGAGGCAGGACAGCGCGAACTCCGGGGCGAACATGTCGTACTGCCGGAACCTGTCGGCGAGCTGGGGGTTGGCGTCCTGGTACTCGTGGACCGTCTCGGCGACCGTCCGCCAGAAGTCCCGCTCCTCCAGTACGCCCTCGGCGGCGAGATGGGCGGCGACGAAGCGCAGGAAGCAGTCGAAGACGTCCGTGAAGATCGACAGCAGCTTCTGGTCCTCCGGGACCTCGACACGGATCCGCGCCACCTCCGGGGGCAGCACCGCGTCCGGGTCCATGACCGCGATCTCCTCGGCTATGTCCTTGAAGATCGCGCGCTGCACGACGCCGTCCCTCAGGACCAGGATGACGTTCTCGCCGTGCGGCATGAAGACCAGATCGTAGGCGTAGAAGCTGTGCAGCAGCGGGGTGAGGTACGCCCGCAGATAGCGGCGCAGCCACTCGGTCGGCACGAGCCCCGAGCGCTCGATCAGCGCACCCGCGAAGGACGCGCCCCGGTGGTCGGCATGGGCGAGGGACGCCATGGTCGCGAGGGTCTCGCCCGGCCGGAGCGAGGCGACGGGACTCTCGCGCCACAGGGCCGCGAGCATCTTGCGATAGGGGGAGTAGCGGTCGGTGGCGGCCTCGTACTCCAGGTGGCGGTAGCCGACGGCCGCCCGCTCGCGAATGATCGTGAGACCGGTCGACCTCAGCACCGGATCGCTCTCGATGAGCCGCTCCAGCCAGTCGTTGATCGCCGGGGTCGCCTCCATGTAGGCGGCCGAGAGACCGCGCATGAAGCCCATGTTCAGGACGGACAGGGCCGTCTTCACATAGTGCTTCTCCGGATTGCTCGAGTTGAAGAAGGTCCGTATGGACTGCTGGGCCAGGTACTCGTCGTCGCCCTCGCCGAGGCAGACGAGGTGGCGCCGGGCGACCTCGGCGGCGAAGGTGACGGTGAGCTTGTTCCACCACTGCCACGGGTGGACCGGTATGAGGAGGTACTCGGCCGGGTCGAGGCCCTGGCGGGTGAGCTGCCCATGGAAGCGCTCGACCGTCGCGGCCCCCAACTCCTGGCGCAGAAAGGACTCGTACTCGACGCCCACGCCCGCCGTGAACGCCGCCCGTGAGCGGTGTGCGGCCAGCCACACCAGCCGGACGGGGCTCGCGGTCTCGGGCGCGTAGGACAGGTACTCGTGGATGCCGAAGCCGAGCCGCCCGTTGTTGGCGACGAAACAGGGGTGGCCCTCGGTCATCCCGGTCTCGATGTCCTGGAAGCCGCTCGCGGCCAGCTCGGCGGCGCTGAGCTGCGGTTTGGTGAGCTTGTAGCAGGTGCCGGAGAGGGTGGAGGAGATCTCCTCCAGATAGACCGGGAGCACCTCGTCGCTCAGCCCGAGGGCGTGGCGCAGCTCGATGAAGAAGTCCAGTGCCGCGAGCGGGAGTTCGGCGTCCTCCCGATGGCGGGTGATCGAACCGGGGTCGACCTGCCAGTGGTCGAGGGTGCCGACGGTCGCCGCGAACCGGTAGCGGGTGCGCCCGTCGTCGCTGCGGACGAGGTAACGGCCGCTGGGCTCCGGCTCGGGGACGAGCAGGCGCTCGTGCGCGAACTCGGCGAGGGCCTTGCGTACCAGCAGGCGGTTGGCCTTCTCCCAGCGTTCGGGGGAGAGGTGGGAGACCGCGTCGGCGAGGGTCATGCCGCCACCGCCCTCTCGAACTGCGCACGGGTGCAGAAACTGAGCAGCGCCGTCTTCTCCGGCTTGAGGATCTCGCGCTCGGGCACGAACCCGACGGCCGCGTTCAGGGCGTGCACGGCCGTGTTGTGGACGTCGGGCTCGACGACGACGCGTGCGGTCGCCGGGTCGTCGAACAGACGCCCCATCACGGCGGTGATGACGGCCCGGGTGAATCCGTGCACCGGGGTCTCGGCCGGCGCGACCAGGAAGTGCATGCCGACGTCGCCGGGCCGGGGCTCGTACAGGCCGACCAGCTCCCGGTGGGCCGGGTCGTACCTCTCCATCAGGAAGGCGGGCTTCCCGTCGTGCAGCCCGATGAGGGCGTCCTGGTGCTCGTCGGCCGCGATCTCCATGTAGGCGCGTTCGACGTCCTCGAGCCTGGCCTCCTGCATCATCCAGAAGGCCGCCTTGGGGTGCGTCACCCAGCCGTGCAGGAGCTCGGCGTCCTCGAGGGGGTCGAGGGGGCGGAAGGCGAGGGTGCCGAGGGTGGTCGTGCTCATACTGCGAACTCCTGGAAGGCGATGGACTTCTCGACGGGGTAGTACTCGGTGCCGAGCAGCTCACGGATGATGTACGCGTTCCGGTACGGGCCCATGCCCAGGTCGGGACTGGTGATGCTGTGCGTGTGCACACCGGCGTTCTGCAGGAAGACGCCGCTGCCCGTGGTGTCGATGGAGTAGTTCCGGGCCACGTCGAAGTTGCCGTGCCGGTCGTAGCGCAGCCGGTCGCGGACCGGCTTCAGGAACTCCGGCTCGGTGTACCTGTAGCCGGTGGCGAGGATCAGGCCCTGGGAGCGGAGCTCGAAGTCCTTCTCCTGCTCCTCCTGGCGGAAGCCGAGCGTGTACCGGCCGTCGTCGTCGTAACGGGCACTGACCAGGGCCGAGTTCGTCAGGAGCCGGGTGGGGACCGGCCCGTCGAGGTTCTTCTGGTACAGCAGGTCGAAGATCTCGTCGATCAGGTCGCCGTCGATGCCCTTGAACAGCCCCTTGTGCTGTTCGGTGAGGCGGTAGCGGGTCCGCTCGGGCAGTCCGTGGAAGTAGTCGATGTACTCGGGGGAGGTCATCTCCAGCGTGAGCTTGGTGTACTCCAGCGGGAAGAAGCGCGGTGAGCGGGTGACCCAGTTCAGCTGGTAGCCGTGGAGGTCGATCTCGGAGAGCAGGTCCTGGTAGATCTCGGCGGCGGACTGCCCACTGCCCACCAGCGTGATCGACTCCTTGGCCTGGAGCCGGTGCTTGTGGTCCAGATACCGGGAGTTGTGGATGAGGTCGCCGGCGAGGCCGCGGCAGGACTCCGGGATGTAGGGAGGGGTGCCCGTGCCGAGGACCAGACGGCGTGCCCGGTACGCGCCGCCCGACTGCGTACGGACGACGTACGCCTCGCCCTCGTACGTCACCTCGGTGACCGTGGTGCCGAAGCGGACGTTGCCCAGCTTCGAGGCGGCCCAGCGGCAGTAGTCGTCGTACTCGACGCGCAGGGGATAGAAGTTCTCCCGGATGTAGAACGCGTACAGCCGGCCCTGCTCCTTCAGGTAGTTGAGGAAGGAGTACGGGGAGGTCGGGTCGGCCAGGGTGACCAGGTCCGACATGAACGGGGTCTGGAGATGGGCGCCGTCCAGGAACATCCCCGAGTGCCATTCGAAGGTGGGCTTCGACTCCAGGAAGACGCCGTCCAGTCCGGCGATCGGCTCGGTGAGACAGGCGAGGCCGAGATTGAAGGGGCCGAGCCCGATCCCCACGAAGTCGTACGTCCTGTCGGTGGCTTCAGCAAGCGCGGTCAAGGGACTCTCCCAGGTACTGCTCGGCGTGGCCGGCGATCAGATGGAGGACCGCGGAGATGTCGTCTGCCGTCGTCTCGGGGTTGAGCAGGGTGAACTTCAGGTAGTGGCGGCCGCCGACCTTGGTGCCCGCGACCACGGCGTCGCCGGAGGCGAACAGGGCCTTGCGGGCGTACAGGTTGGCGCGGTCGATCTCGGCGGGGTCGGTGACGGCCGTCGGGATGTAGCGGAAGACCAGGGTCGACAACTCCGGCCGGACCACGACGTCGAAGCGCGGGTCGACGGCCAGCAGCTTCCAGCCCTCCTGCGCCAGTTCGCACACCTCGTCGAAGAGCTGTCCGATGCCGTCGGCGCCCATCGTGCGCAGGGTCAGCCACAGCTTGAGTGCGTCGAAGCGGCGGGTGGTCTGCAGGGACTTGTCGACCTGGTTGGGGATGCGCTCCTGGACCATACGTCGGGGGTTGAGGTACTCCGCGTGATAGGTCGCGTGGCGCAGGGCGGCGGCGTCCCCGACCAGCACGGCGGAGGAACTCACAGGCTGGAAGAAGGACTTGTGGTAGTCGACGGTGACCGAGTCGGCGCGCTCGATGCCGGCCAGGCGGTCCCGGTGCTTGAGGGAGGCCAGCAGCCCGCAGCCGTAGGCCGCGTCCACGTGCATCCACACACCCGACCGCGCACTCAGCTCGGCGATCTCGGGCAGCGGGTCGATGGAGCCGAAGTCCGTGCTGCCCGCGGTCGCGACGACGGCCATCGGGACCAGACCGTCCTGGACGCAGCGATCCAGCTCGCGGGCGAGGGCCACGGTCCGCATGCGCCTGTCGGGGCCGACGGGGACGGAGACCACCGCGTCGGGGCCGAGGCCGAGCAGTTTCGCCGACTTCTTCACGCTGAAGTGGCTGACCTCGGACGTGAAGATCCTCAGCCGCCCGAGGTCGTCGGTCTTGGCCTCTTCGCGGGCCAGGAGCAGCGCCTGGAGGTTGGACTGGGTGCCTCCGGAGGTGAACACGCCGTCGGCGGCCGGGCCGAGGCCGAGACGTCCGGTCGTCCAGTCGATGAGCCTGCGCTCGATGAGGGTGCCGCCCGCCGACTGGTCCCAGGTGTCGAGGGAGGAGTTGACGGCGGACAGGACGGCCTCGCCCAGTACGGCCGGGATGACGACCGGGCAGTTGAGATGGGCGAGATAGCGGGGGTGGTGGAAGTAGATCGCGTCGCGGAGGTAGAGCTCCTCCAACTCGTCCAGGGCGGCCGAGGTGTCGTGCAGCGGGCGGTCCAGGTCGATCCCCTCGATGCGGGGGGCGAGGGCGTCGACCGTGATGCCGGTGAACGGACGGTCGGTGGCGGCGAGTTTGGCGGCCACCCGCTCGACTCCTTCGGTCACGGAACGGCGGTAGTGCTCCGCGGTCAGGTCATTGAGCAGGTGCGAGCGCATGTGGAGGCCTCCCGGTGGGGACAGTCCGTGCGGGGTGGGGAAGGGCGAAGTCGCCCGGTCAAGCTTAGGTTAGCCTAACCTAACTTTACTCGCCTACCCTCCCGTGGTCGCGGTCACCCCCCCGGTGCGTGGCCGTCCCTCCACTGGAGCCGTGCCGCCAAGGACGATGATGCGGTGGCGGTCGATCCCGCTGTCGACGACGAACTGCCGGCGCAACGCCTCGACCCGGCGGAACTCGCCCGCGATCCGGACGTACGAGCCGTGAGTCAAAGGGAGTTCGGGTTCACGAATGGCGGCGGGGCCGCAGTCGTGGGGGACACCTGTCTCCTTCTCGGAGCGGTGCGGGGCTTCCTCGTCCACGAGCCGGCTGATCCGGGTGTCGGTCCGGCTCACGGGTTCCTCGACGTCGGCGGCGTGTCCGGCCTCGGGCCAGGCATGGGCGCGGGCGCCCGGGCCGGTGTTGGAGGAACGCGGCGGGTGTCCGGGCGGACGGAAGCGGATCGCATGTCGTCTTCCGTCGCCGGGGCCGGGGAGCGTGGCGCCGTCCCGGCGAGCGGCGTGTCACGGGGTCCGTCGTCCGGTCGGGCCGGGCTTCATGCCGTGCGGCACGAGACCGGAGTTGATCCGGCCGGGGACCACGCGGCAGCGGGGCCGGGCCGCCGGGATGCGGAAAAGGGGGGAGGGGCGCGCTGGTCCCGTCCGCCCGAGTGGGACGCGCGCAGTTCGCCTCCCGTGACGGTGACCCGGGCCGGAGACGGACCGAGCCGCCCCGTCCGTTCCGACCGGAGGGAGAAGGAACGGGACGGGGCGGCTGCGGCCGTCGCCATCGGGGCTTCCGAGGGGCGGGGCCCCGGGGCTCGGCGAGGGTTGGGTCAGCCGACCTTCTTCGCCGTCTCGATCGCCTTGGCGAGGTTTTCGAGCAGCGGGGCGCACTTGTCGTACGACAGGATCGGCTCGGGATCGCGGGCGATGACCTGGCCGGCTTTGACCGCGGGAAGCTTCTTCCAGGTCGCCTCGGTGATGTCGGCGGGCTGGATGGCCGAGGTGCGGTTGTCCATCATGATGACGTCGGCCTTGTACTTGTCGACGTTCTCCCAGCTGAGGTTCTCGAACCAGCCGCCGCTCGCCTTGAGCACGGAGGGGGACGGCTCGACGAAGTTCACGCCGAGGGCCTTGAAGTACTCCAGGTCGATGGAGAGGTTCGAGCCGGAGACATAGAAGATGTCCTGGCTCGCGGAACCCGCCAGCACCTTGATGTCGGGCTTGGCCTTGGTCGCCGCGCGCAGCCGGGCGGCCGCGTCCTCGAACCGCTTCTTGGCCTGGGCGATCTTCGCGCTGGTGGTGTCCGCGCCGAGCGACTTCGCGAGCTCGAGCATGCGCTGCAGCGGCTCGGTCATCTGGCGGTCGTAGACGGAGATCCCGACGCTCGGGGCGCCGACGGCGAGGATCTTCTTCTTGGACTCCTCCGGGACGTACCACAGGGTTCCGGCGTCGTCGAACATCGTGGAGACGAGCAGATCGGGGGTGAGGGCCGCGTACTTCTCGATGTTGAACTGGCCCCACTCGTTGCCGAGGACGGTGACCTTGCTGATGTCGAGGTCGCCGGCCTGGACGTCGGCCTTGCCGTCCTTGGTCTTCGTCGGGCCGAAGACGCCCTTCACCTCCACGCCGTAGTCGTGCAGCGCGGCGGCGACGCCCACGAAGGCGACGATGTTCGACGGCGTCTTGTCCGCCTTCGCGGTCTGGCCGCGGTCGTCCTTGAACGACCAGGGGCCGGCCTCGGCCTCGGCCGTTCCCTTGTCCGAGGCGCTGCCTTTCCCCTTGTCGTCGCCGCAGGCCGCGAGCACGGCACCGAGGCCGAGGGCGCCGCCGGCGGCGAGGATGCCGCGGCGGGAAAGACGGGTGGCACGGGCGTTGGACATGAGTCAGGCTGCTTTCGAACGGGGCGGAGCATCCGCCGGGCCAATTCGAAGGTAGGTTAGCCTAACCTCACTAATTGTCCAGTGGTGGGGGTGCCGAGGCTTTACCGGGCGACCCCCTCGTGCCGAGGCTCATATTCCCGGGCTTTACCGTTTCACCGGCAGATCTTGACCTCGCCCACTCGGGGGCGGACCACGGGAGTCGGCCGCACCACCGTCAACTCGTAAGGTCTGGGCGTGTATTGGGCGTTGTGGTCGAGGGGCGCCTGCGGGCGTGAGGGCGCCCCTGTCCGGGCGGAGGGGGCCTGCGCCGGTCGACGGGGCCGAGGCCGACGGGACGTTTCGCCGTGGGTCCGGGCCCGGGAGCGGATCGCCCGGGAACACGGCGGAGGCAGGCCGAGGCGGCTTGCGGGCCTTCGGGGCCCGTTCCGCGTGCCGCAGCGGGACATTGCGGGCGGGCACGGGCACCTCTGAGTCACCCGCGCCCGGAGGCGGCCGCGCGCACCGCGGCCGCCCGGACGGGGTGCCGACGTCAGCCCGCCAGCCCCAACTCCCTGGCGATCAGCATCCGCTGGACCTCGCTCGTGCCCTCGCCGATCTCCAGGATCTTGGAGTCACGCCACATGCGGGCCACCGGGTACTCGTTCATGAAGCCGTAGCCGCCGTGGACCTGGGTGGCGTCACGGGCGTTGTCGACGGCGACCGTGGACGAGTAGAGCTTCGCCAGGGCCGCCTCCTTCTTGAAGGGCTCCCCGGAGACAAGGCGGGAGGCGGCGTCGCGCCAGGCCAGACGGGCCGTGTGGGCCTTCATCTCCATATCGGCGATCTTGAACTGGATCGCCTGGTACGTGCCGATGGAGCGGCCGAAGGCATGACGCTCCTTCGCGTACTTCACCGACTCGTCCACACAGCCCTGGGCCAGGCCCGTCGCCAGGGCCGAGATGGCGACGCGGCCCTCGTCCAGGATGCGCAGGAACTGGGCGTAGCCGCGGCCCTCCTCGCCGAGCAGGTTCGCGGCGGGCACGCGGACGTCCACGAAGGACAGCTCGCGGGTGTCCGAGGCGTTCCAGCCGACCTTGGAGTACGGGGCCGCCACCGTGAAGCCGGGCGTGCCGGACGGGACGATGATCGACGAGATCTGCGGGCGGCCGTCAGGAGCACGCCCGGTGACCGCCGTGACGGTCACCAGGCCGGTGATGTCCGTGCCCGAGTTGGTGATGAAGCACTTCGTGCCGTTGATCACCCATTCGTCGGTCTCGGTGTCCAGCCGGGCCGTGGTGCGCGTCGCGCCCGCGTCCGAACCGCCGTCCGGTTCCGTCAGACCGAAGGCGCCCAGGACCTCGCCGGAGCACAGACGGGGGAGCCACTCCTGCTTCTGGGCCTCCGTGCCGAAGCGGTACACCGGCATGGCGCCCAGCGAGACGCCTGCCTCCAGGGTGATGGCCACGGAGGAGTCCACCCGGGCGAGCTCCTCCAGTGCGATGCCGAGCGCCAGGTAGTCGCCGCCCATGCCGCCGTACTCCTCCGGGAAGGGCAGCCCGAACAGGCCCATGCGACCCATCTCGCGGACGATCTCGTACGGGAACTCATGGCGCTCGTAGAAGTCGCCGATCTTGGGCGCCACGACGTCGTGAGCGAACTCCTCGACCGTGCGCCGGAGTTCCTCCAGTTCGGGGGAGAGGTGGTGGTCCATGGGGTTCACTCCTTGTGGGAGAGGGCTCGGACGGTTCGGGACGGGCTGGGCCGGTCCAGGTGCGCGGCCATCCACACGCTCGTGGCGGTGAGCCGGCCGAGATCGACCCCGGTTTCGATACCGAGGCCCTGAAGCATCCACACGAGGTCCTCGGTGGCGAGGTTTCCGGTGGCGGACTTCGCGTACGGGCAGCCGCCGAGACCGCCCGCGGAGGCGTCGACGGTCGTCACGCCGTGCTGGAGCGCCGCCAGGGTGTTGGCGAGCGCCTGACCGTAGGTGTCGTGGAAGTGCACACCGATCGCGCTGGTCGGCACGCCCTCCTCGTTCAGCTCCGAGAGCAGGTCCTGGACGTGGCCCGGGGTCGCCACCCCGATCGTGTCGCCCAGGCTCAGCTCGTCGCAGCCCATGTCCATGAGCGCCTTGCAGACCCGGACCACCTGGTGGATCGGGACGGCGCCCTCCCAGGGATCGCCGAAGCACATGGAGACATAGCCGCGGACGTGCACCTTCCGGGACTTCGCGTGCTCGACGACCGGCTCGAAGATCCCGAGGGACTCGTCCAGTGTGCGGTTGAGGTTGGCCTTGGCGAAGGATTCGGTGGCGCTCGCGAAGACGGCCACCCGGCGCACTCCGAGCGCGAGGGCGCGGTCCAGTCCGCGCTGGTTCGGCACGAGCACCGGCAGTTCCACGGGCAGCTCGCTGACGAGCGGGAACAACTGCTCCGCGTCCGCGAGCTGGGGTACCCACTTGGGGTGGACGAAGCTGGTGGCCTCGATGGTGGTCAGGCCCGAGTCGGCGAGCCGGCGGATGAACTCCGCCTTCACCTCGGTGGGCACCGTGCGTCCTTCGTTCTGCAGTCCGTCGCGCGCGCCGACCTCGTGGATCCTGACCCTCGGGGGCAGGTCCTCGGACGGCACGACCATGGGCAGTTTCTGAGCGGTCACTTCTCCACCTCTCCGTCCACCCGGCCGTCCTCGTGGGGCGCGATCACGGCCAGCACCTGGTCCATGGCGACCGTCGTGCCGGGGGTGACGTCGAGTTCGGCGACGGTCCCGGCGTGCGGGGCGGAGATGACGTGCTCCATCTTCATCGCCTCGACGACCAGCAGGCTCTGCCCGGCCGTCACCTCGTCCCCGACGGCCACCTTCACGACGGTCACCGTGCCCGGCATGGGCGCGGTCAGCGAGTCGGTCCCCGAGCGGGCGGCGCCGGTGAGCGACGCGGCGACCGGGTCGTGGTCGCGCACGTGCCAGGCGTCGCCGTCGCGGCCCAGCCAGTCGGCGGCACGGTGGAACGTGTGGCGTACGCCGTCCAGGACGACGGACACCCGGTCCCCGGTGACCGTATGGGCACCCCGGGGGGCGTACACCACCGGCTCGTACACCCGCAGGGGGAAGGCCACGGGCCTGGGCTCGCCCCCGAGGCGCCAGCCGCTCGGCACGGAGAACGGGTCGGTCCAGCCCTCGCCGTGCGGCCGCAGCGCGTCCAGACGGACGGCGGCGGCGGCCTCGTAGACCTCCTCGGGGACCTCGGTCGGGACGAGGCCGTCCACCTCACGCTCCACGAGGCCGGTGTCCAACTCACCCGCCACGACGGCCGGATGGGCCAGCAGGCGGCGCAGGAAGCCGGCGTTGGTCTGCACGCCCAGGGTGACGGTCCGCGCGAGGGCCGCGCGCAGCCTGCGCAGCGCGGTGGCACGGTCGGGGCCGTACGCGATGACCTTCGAGAGCATCGGGTCGTACAGGCTGCCGACCTCGGTGCCCTCGGTCAGCCCCGAGTCGGTGCGCACCCCGTCGCCCTGGGGTTCGTGCAGCGACAGCACCGTGCCGCCGGAGGGGAGGAAGCCGCGGGCCGGGTCCTCGGCGCAGACGCGGGCCTCGATCGCGTGCCCGGTGAGCGAGACGTCCCGTTGCCCGAAGGACAGCGGCTCGCCCGCCGCCACCCGTACCTGCCACTCGACCAGGTCCAGGCCGGTGACCAGCTCGGTGACCGGGTGCTCGACCTGAAGGCGGGTGTTCATCTCCATGAAGTAGTAGGAGGAGGGGTCGCTGCCCGGCACGATGAACTCCACCGTGCCCGCGCCCTCGTACCCGCACGAGCGGGCCGCCTGGACCGCCGCCTCGCCCATCGCCGCGCGAGTCGTCTCGTCGAGGAGGACGCTCGGCGCCTCCTCGATGATCTTCTGGTGGCGGCGCTGGAGCGAGCACTCACGCTCGCCCAGGTGCACCACATTGCCGTGGCCGTCCGCCAGGACCTGGATCTCGATGTGGCGGGGCCGGTCGATCCAGCGCTCGACGAGCAGTGTGTCGTCACCGAAGGAGGCGCGGGCCTCACGGCGGGCGGCCGCGATCTCCTCGGCCAGCAGCTCCGGCTCCCGCACCAGCCGCATGCCCTTGCCGCCACCGCCGGCCGACGGCTTGAGCAGCACCGGCATGCCGATCTCACGGGCCGCGGCGTGCAGTTCGGCGTCCGTCAGTCCGCTGCCGCTCGATCCCGGGACGACCGGGACCCCGGCGGCCCGTACCGTCTCCTTGGCGCGGATCTTGTCGCCCATGAGCGAGATGGCCTGCGCGGGGGGTCCGATGAAGACCAGCCCCGCATCCGTGCAGGCCCGCGCGAAGGCGGCGTTCTCCGCGAGGAAGCCGTACCCCGGGTGCACCGCCTGGGCGCCGCTCCGCGCGGCGGCCTCGAGCAGCCGCTCCACCGACAGATAGCTCTCGGCCGCGGGTGCCGGTCCGATCCGTACGGCTGTGTCGGCCTCCCGGACGTGCCGGGAGTCGGTGTCCGCGTCGGAGAAGACGGCCACCGAGCGCACACCGAGCGAACGCAGCGTCCGGATGACCCGGACCGCGATCTCGCCCCGGTTGGCCACAAGCACTGTGTCGAACATGGATCCCCTCACATCCGGAAGACGCCGAAGCCGGGATCGCCCAGCGGGGCGTTGGCGCAGGCGGTCAGGGCCAGTCCCAGCACCTGCCGGGTCTCCATCGGGTCGATCACTCCGTCGTCCCACAGCCGGGCCGTCGCGTAGTAGGCGTTCCCCTGCTGTTCGTACTGGGCGCGGATCGGGGCCTTGAAGGACTCCTCGTCCTCCGGCGGCCAGGACTCCCCGCGGGCCTCGAACTGGTCGCGCTTGACGGTCGCGAGGACCGACGCGGCCTGCTCACCGCCCATCACCGAGATCTTCGCGTTCGGCCACATCCACAGGAAGCGCGGTGAATACGCCCGGCCGCACATCGAGTAGTTGCCCGCGCCGAACGAGCCGCCCACGACGACCGTGAGCTTCGGTACACGAGTGCAGGCGACCGCCGTGACCATCTTCGCGCCGTGCTTGGCGATGCCGCCCGCCTCGTAGTCGCGGCCGACCATGAAGCCGGAGATGTTCTGCAGGAACACCAGCGGGATGCCGCGCTGGTCGCACAGCTCGATGAAGTGGGCGCCCTTCTGGGCGGACTCGGAGAACAGGATGCCGTTGTTGGCGACGATCCCGACCGGGTGGCCGTGGATCCGGGCGAAGCCGGTGACAAGGGTCTGCCCGAACTCCGCCTTGAACTCGGCGAAGCGCGAGCCGTCCACCACACGCGCGATGACCTCGCGCACGTCGTAGGGGGTGCGGGAGTCGACGGGCACCGCGCCGTAGAGGGCGTACGGGTCCACCTTCGGCTCCACCGGGGGGACGACCTCCCAGGGCAGCGGGCCCCGGGCGGGGAGGGTCGAGACGATCGTCCGGACGATCCGCAGCGCGTGCGCGTCGTCCTCCGCGAGGTGGTCCGTCACACCGGACACCCGCGAGTGGACCTCGCCGCCGCCCAGCTCCTCGGCGGTCACCACCTCGCCGGTGGCCGCCTTCACCAGGGGAGGCCCGCCCAGGAAGATGGTGCCCTGGTTGCGCACGATGACGGCCTCGTCGCTCATCGCAGGGACGTAGGCCCCGCCCGCCGTGCAGGAGCCGAGGACGGCCGCGATCTGCGGAATGCCGGCGCCGGACATCCGCGCCTGGTTGTAGAAGATCCGCCCGAAGTGCTCGCGGTCGGGGAACACCTCGTCCTGCATGGGCAGGAAGGCGCCTCCAGAGTCGACGAGGTAGACGCAGGGGAGGCGGTTCTCGAGCGCCACCTCCTGGGCGCGCAGATGCTTCTTCACCGTCATCGGGTAGTACGTGCCGCCCTTGACCGTGGCGTCGTTGGCAACGATCACGCACTCGCGGCCGCTGATCCGCCCGATCCCGGCGATCACGCCGGCGGCGGGCGCCTGTCCGTCGTACATCCCGTCGGCGGCGAGGGGCGCCAGCTCAAGGAAGGGCGACCCGGGATCCAGCAGGGTGTCCACCCGGTCGCGCGGCAGCAGCTTGCCGCGTGCCGTATGGCGCGCGCGGGCCTTGTCGCCGCCGCCCAGCCGGGCCGCGGCAAGCTTCGCGCGCAGTTCCTCACCCAGCTCGCGGTGCGCCTCTTCATTGGCCCGCCAGGCCTCCGACGCGGGATCGGCCGCGCTCGTCAGCTCCGGTGCCTCCAGCATCCTGCGGTCCCCTCACCTTGTTAATGAGCGTTAACGCATTTCCTTCAGGTTAACGACCGCTAACCTCCCTGTCTAGAATCGATTCCATGGCCACCAGAACCGACGCCCCCACCCGTCGCGAGCAGATCCTCAAGGAGGCCGCGCGGCTGTTCGCCGAGCGCGGCTTCCACGGCGTCGGGGTGGACGAGATAGGTGCCGCGGTCGGCATCAGCGGACCCGGTCTGTACCGGCACTTCGCAGGCAAGGACGCGATGCTCGCCGAGCTGCTCGTGGGCATCAGCGGGCAGCTGCTGACCGGGGCCAGACGACGGGTCGCCGAGGCGGACGGGGAGCCCGCGGGGCGCGACCCCGGAAGGGTCCTCGACTCGCTGATCGAGGGGCACATCGACTTCGCGCTCGACGACCGTCCCCTGATCACCCTGCACGACCGTGAGCTGGACCGCCTCCGGGACGCCGACCGCAAGCTGGTGCGTCAGCTGCAGCGGCAGTACGTCGAGCTGTGGGTGGGTGTCGTCCGCGAGGTGTATCCGGAACTGGCCGAGCCGACCGCCCGCTCGGCCGTGCACTCGGTCTTCGGCCTCCTCAACTCGACACCGCATCTGGGGCGGCCGGGTTCGCTCCCGGGCCGCGGGGTGACGTCGGAGCTGCTGCACCGGATGGCGAGGGGGGCGTTCGCGGCGGCCGGGTCGGACTGAGCTGGCTGCTCCGCAAGCGTGACGAGCGTTACGTGCGGACCGCTCTGGACGACCGTCGTGACCGGCCGGTAACGTATCTGCTGAGCAAGCGCTTAGCCATGGGGTCGCCGCCGGCGTAACCCGGACGGCGAGCAACCAGGTACGCGAGAGCGGCGCCGGTTCAGGCGCACAGAAGGGCGGTGGCGGCGGTGCGCCGTACGGTGTTCAACGAGGACCACGAGGCATTCCGGGAGACCCTGCGCGCCTTCATCGAGGCCGAGGTCGTCCCGGTCTACGACGAGTGGTTCGCCGCCGGCCAGGCGCCGCGCGAGTTCTACTACAAGCTCGCCGAGCTCGGCCTGTTCGGCATCAACGTGCCGGAGGAGTTCGGCGGCGCCGGTCTGGAGACGCACAAGTTCGAGGCGATCCAGTACGAGGAGACCGCCCGCGCGGGCGTCACCTTCGGCGGTTCCGGCGTGCACGTGCTGCTCGCCCTGCCCTACATAAAGATGCTCGCCACCGACGAGCAGAAGAAGCGCTACCTCCCGAAGTTCGTCTCCGCCGAGGAGATGTGGGCGATCGCGATGACCGAGCCGGGCACCGGTTCCGACCTCGCGGGCATGAAGACCACCGCCAAGCTCTCCGAGGACGGCACGCACTACGTCCTCAACGGCGCCAAGACCTTCATCACCGGTGGCGTCCACGCCGACCGGGTCATCGTCTGCGCCCGCACCTCCGCGCCCACCGCCGAGGACCGCCGCTACGGCATCTCCCTGTTCGCGGTGGACACCAAGTCCGAGGGCTACTCGGTCGGCCGCAAGCTCGACAAGCTCGGCCTGAAGACCTCGGACACCGCCGAGCTGGCCTTCGTCGACGTCAAGGTCCCGCTCGAGGACCTGCTCGGCGAGGAGAACAAGGGCTTCTACTACCTCGGTGCCAACCTCCCCTCCGAGCGCTGGGGCATCGCCTTCGGTGCGTACGCGCAGGCCAAGGCCGCCGTCCGGTTCGCCAAGCAGTACGTGCAGGACCGCACCGTCTTCGGCAAGCCGGTCGCCCACTTCCAGAACACCAAGTTCGAGCTGGCCGCCTGCCAGTCCGAGGTGGACGCCGCCGAGGCGGTCGCCGACCGCGCCCTCGAGGCCCTGGACGCCGGTGACCTGACCCCGGCCGAGGCCGCCTCCGCCAAGCTCTTCTGCACCGAGGTCGCGCACCGCGTCATCGACCGCTGCCTCCAGCTGCACGGCGGCTACGGCTACATGAACGAGTACCCGATCGCCCGCCTGTACGCCGACAACCGCGTCAACCGGATCTACGGCGGCACCAGCGAGATCATGAAGTCGATCATCGCCAAGGACATGGGTCTGTAAGGCCCCGGAAAAGACTGCCCGATACAACTGACCCCATGAGTCAGGCACTGCAGTCCCTGCTCGATCTGCTCGACCTCGAGCGGATCGAGCAGGACATCTTCCGTGGAAGGTCCCGGTCGGCCGTCGTCCCGCGCGTGTTCGGCGGACAGGTGGCGGCCCAGGCGATGGTGGCCGCCGGGCGGACGGTCCCCGAGGACCGGCCCGCCCACTCCCTGCACGCGTACTTCCTGCGCCCCGGGGATCCGGGCGCGCCCATCGTCTACGAGGTCGACCGGATCCGCGACGGCCGCTCCTTCACCACGCGCCGGGTCGTCGCGGTGCAGCACGGCAAGCCGATCTTCCACCTCTCGGCGTCCTTCCAGAGTCACGAGGACGGCCTCGACCACCAGGCCCCGATGCCGCCCGCACCGGACCCGGAGTCGCTGCCCACCTCGCACGAGCGGATGCGCGGCTACGGCCACATCCCGTCCGATGTCGTGGAGCGGTTGCTGGAGGCCCGGGCGGCGGTCGATCTGCGCTACGTCGAGGAGCCTCCCTACGGGAAGTTCGGCGAGCCGCGCGATCCGCACTCCCAGGTGTGGTTCCGCACCAACGGCAAGCTCGACGACGATCCGCTGCTGCACGTCGTGCTCGCCACGTACGTCTCCGACATGACGCTCCTCGACTCCGTCCTGCTCGCGCACGGACGGGGCGGCTGGGCGCTCGGCGACGTCGTCGGGGCCTCACTGGACCACGCCATGTGGTTCCACCGGCCGTTCCGCGCCGACGAGTGGCTCCTGTACGACCAGGAGTCCCCGTCGGCGTACGGCGGGCGCGGGCTCGGCCAGGCCCGTATCTACACCGAGGACGGCCGGCTGGCGATCTCGGTGATCCAGGAAGGTGTGGTCCGCGTCCCGCGGTGACGTCGCGGTACGTGTGCGGGGCCGGGGGCTCACCCGTGCGGGGGAGCCTCGTTTCGCATTCCCGCCGCCTCGAATGCGGGTAGGACCCGACTCGGCGAACCCGCCGGTCCCGGTGGCCGGACTCGGCGTGACCGCCGATCGGTGGTCCTGCCGGGTCCGTGCCGCACCTGGCGACGGGGGCTACGGGGGCGGGGCGACGGGCGGGACGTGTGTCCCGCTCCGACGGATCACGCCACTCAGGCCAGCCCAGCGGCGTTCAGCAGGTACGCCGTCATCGGGTCGTAGTGGCGCGGGCTCGTCACATGGTCGTCGAGGGGGATCGTCACCTGGACGGTGCCCTCGGCCTCGGCGAGGAACAGGGCCGGGTCGTTGCAGTCGGCGTACCCGACCGAGTCGATCCCGGACTGGCCCGCGCGGCCGGCCCAGCCGTGGTCGGCGACGACCAGGTCCGGCAGGGGGCGGCCTTCGCGCTCGAGGCCCTTCAGGATCTCGCGCATGGGCTCGCCGGAGTGGGTGTGCCACAGCGTGGCGCCGTGCTCCAGGACGGCCACGTCGGCGAACTGCATGACGTAGCCCTCCTCCGTCTGCAGCCCCTCCGGGATCACGACGATCTCGCAGCCGGCGGCGCGCAGCGCGGCGGCCGTGGCGCGGTGGACGTCGAGCAGTCCGCCGGGGTGACCGGTGGCGAACAGGACCCGCTGCTCCCCGTCGGCGGCCTTGCGCAGGCGTGCCGCGAGGCGCTCCAGGGCGTCGACGGTCAGTTCGGGATCGATGGTGTCCTGGCCGTAGCGGTACTCGGGGTCGTCGTTGACGCCGCAGCGCTCCGCCATGACCGCGAGGACGTCGTGCTCGTCGGTCCAGCGGTCCCCGAGCTCCAGGCCGAGCCAGAAGTTGCGGTCGCCGTTCGAGAGCTTGCGGTAGTGGGAGAGGTTGTTCTCGCGGGGCGTGGCGACGTCTCCCGCGATACGGGTCCGTACGAGGTGGTCGACCAGTTCGGCGCGGCTGGGGATCGCGGGTATCGGCATGGCACCCATTCTGCCGGGCGCACCCGGTGGTGGGGGCCGGTGTCCCGCACCATGGGACATGGCTCACTCGAGAACGGGTCCCGGCCCGTCAGTCCTGTCCCACCTGCTTCAGCGCGAACCACAGTTCCATGCGTATGTCGGGATCGTCGAGGTCCGCCCGCAGCAGGGTCGCGCAGCGGGCGATGCGCTGGCGGACCGTGTTGCGGTGGACCGAGAGCGCCACCGCCGTGCGGTCCCAGCTGCCGTGCAGGGAGAGCCAGGCGCGCAGCGTCTCGGTGAGCGCGGGGGCGTTGGAGAGCGGCGCGAGCAGGGTGCGGGCGTGCACCTCCGCCTGCGCGGGCGGGACCAGGTCGGCCAGGCCCGTGCGCTTGCCGTGGCGCACCAGCGGCGTCCGGGTTGCGCGGGCGCGGGCCAGTGCGCGGGAGGCCTGGGTGTCGGCGGCGGGCCAGTCGTGCGGGGCGACGGCGGCGCTGACACCGAGGGTCCAGCCGGGCTGCGGGGCGGGTTCGCGATCGGCAGGGACGAGGACGCGCACGACTCCGTTCGCGAGGTCGACCAGCGCGGACCCGAGAGCGGCGCCGAGCGCGGAGGCGGCCACGGAGCCCCGGGCGTCCCGGCCGCCCGCGCGGGGCTCCGGGACCGAGGGCGGCCGGGCGTCCGCCCGCGCGTGCACGACGAGCCACCGTTCGGCGCCGAGCAGCGGCGTGACCGCCTCCGGCGCGGCCCCCAGCAGCAGTCGTACGAGCGCCGCGGATCGCGCCGCGTCGTCGCCGCTCTGGTGCTCACCGGTCAGGAGGGAGAGGAGGACGGCGGCGACCGACGCGATGGTGTTGTCGCCCGGGTCGCGCCGCGGTGACGCGACGCCGAGCACAAAGCCCTGTGCGGTGCCGAGAGCGTAGGCGGCGAGGTGGGTGCCGGCCACGGTGTCGGCGGCGGAGGACGGAGCCGGCCGCCCGGCCGGAAGGGCGCGGACCGCTCCGGAGGACACGACCGGCCGGACGACCCGCGCCAGCCCCGCCATGGCCTCCTGCGCCTCGGCGGCCTGCTCCCGGCCCGCCGTCGCGATCTGCGCACCGTCCGGTCCGTACAGCACCGACCAGCCGGCCACCCGCTGTGCCAGCTGCCGCAGCACGGAGGGCACCGGGTCCGGGCGCGCCGCCGCCGCGGCCAGACTCTGCTGGGCCTCGGTGACTCGGCGCAGCTCGGCGAGGCGGGCCTGTGCCATCAGCTGCCACACCGCCCGGGCCACACCGGAGAAGGTCGTCCGGGGCGGCACCTCGAGGAGCGGCAGTCCGTGCCGGTCGCAGGCCTCGACCAGCGCACGCGGCACCGTGTCGTGCACCGGCGCAACGCCGAAACCGAGTGCCGCGCCGCCCGCCGCCACGATCCGGGAGACGTAGTCGTCGAAGTACGCGTCCCATGCGCAGGCGGCCCTACCGGGTGCGTCCCGGTCGGGGCCCGCGGCCTCCGGGACGTGCACACCCGCCGTCAGCAGCAGCTCACCGCCCAGCAGATACGGATAGGGGTCCGCCATCTCCGAGGTGTGCGCCCAGTGGATCACGGTGTCCGGGCCACTCGGTCCCGCGATCTGCCGCAGGGCCAGGTCCTCCCGGGCGAGCAGGGCGGCCAGGGGCACCGGTGGGGTCGGCGGCACCGCCGGTGCCGAGGGGGTCGCTGTGTCCGGCATGGTGGACGGTTCCTCCATAACGCTCCGCTCGAGTGGATGAAACGTACACTTCAGTGTCGCTTTCCGGCCACCTAGGGTCGGTCCAGACCGGCAGCCGTGGGTACGGGCGGATGTCCCCGCGAGCCGCTGCCGTCCACACCGGTCGAGCCGACAGCCGGCCGCGTCCCCGAGACCCATCTGCACGACACGCCACCGGAGCGCGCGAAGGAGGGCCCCTTATGGCCGTCGACTACACAGTGATCGTCGTCTATCTGGTCGGCATGCTGGCCATGGGCTGGTGGGGCATGCGCCGCGCCAGGTCCAAGAGCGAGTTCCTCGTCGCGGGCCGCCGCCTCGGACCCGCCATGTACTCCGGCACGATGGCCGCGATCGTGCTGGGCGGCGCGTCCACCATCGGAGGCGTCGGCCTCGGCTACCAGTACGGGCTCTCCGGCGCCTGGATGGTGTTCACCATCGGCCTCGGCCTGCTCGCCCTGTCGGTGTTCTTCTCCGCGCGCATCGCCCGCCTGAAGGTCTACACCGTCTCGGAGATGCTCGACCTGCGCTACGGCGGCCGGGCCGGGATGATCTCGGGCCTGGTCATGTGGGCCTACACCCTCATGCTCGCGGTCACCTCGACCATCGCCTACGCCACCATTTTCGACGTCCTCTTCGACATGAACCGGACCGTCGCGATCGTGCTCGGCGGCACCATCGTCGTCGCGTACTCGACGCTCGGCGGGATGTGGTCCATCACGCTGACCGACATGGTGCAGTTCGTGGTGAAGACCATCGGCGTCCTGCTCCTGCTGCTGCCCATCGCGGTCGTCAAGGCCGGCGGCTTCAGCGAGATGAAGGCCCAGTTGCCCACCTCGTACTTCGACCCGCTGGGCATCGGCGGTGAGACGATCTTCACCTATGTGCTGATCTACACCTTCGGCATGCTGATCGGGCAGGACATCTGGCAGCGCGTCTTCACCGCGCGCGGCGACCGCACCGCCAAGTGGGGCGGCACCGTGGCCGGCACCTACTGCCTCGTCTACGCACTCGCCGGCGCCGTCATCGGTACCGCGGCCAAGGTGATGTACCCGAAGCTGGGCAGCCCGGACGACGCGTTCGCGACCATCGTCAAGGACGAACTGCCCATCGGCATAAGGGGGCTGGTGCTCGCCGCCGCTCTTGCCGCCGTGATGTCGACCTCGTCCGGTGCGCTCATCGCGTGCGCGACCGTCGCCAACAACGACATCTGGTCACGGCTGCGCGGGATCGTGCGCCAGGGCGAGGAGGGCCACGACGAGGTCAAGGGCAACCGGGTCTTCATCCTGATCATGGGGGTCGGCGTGATCGGTACGGCCATCGCGCTGAACAACGTGGTCGAGGCGCTGACCGTCGCCTACAACCTGCTCGTGGGCGGCCTGCTCGTCCCCATCCTCGGCGGACTGCTGTGGAAGCGGGGCACCGTGCAGGGCGCCCTCGCCTCGGTGGCGGTCGGCGGCCTCGCCGTCATTGGCCTGATGGCGTCCTACGGCATCCTCGCCAACGAGCCGGTCTACTACGGGCTGCTGGCCTCGCTCGCGGTGTACGTCGTGGTGTCGCTCTTGACGAAGCCGACGGACGAGGCCGTGCTGGCCACCTGGCGCGAGCGGCTCGCGGGCCGCGGCGCGCCCGCCGTGGACGAGCCCGCGGCAGTGGGCGCCTAGCCCCCTTGCTTCGGCCCGGCAGCCGTACGGCTGCCGGGCCGGGCGGGCCCCCGGGGTCCGCGACACTGGAGGAAACACGCACGACCTGGAGGGGTCCGACGATGAGCAGCACCGAGAACACCGCAGCAGGCGACAGCCGGCCGCGCGGACCCGTCGACTCGTCCCGCATTCCGCGGTACGCGGGACCCGCGACCTTCGCCCGGCTGCCCCGCCTCGACGAGGTCGGCACCGCCGACGTCGCGGTGGTCGGCGTGCCCTTCGACTCGGGCGTCTCCTACCGGCCCGGCGCCCGCTTCGGCGGCAACGCGATCCGTGAGGCGTCCCGTCTGCTGCGCCCGTACAACCCGGCGCAGGACGCCTCCCCCTTCGCACTCGCGCAGGTGGCGGACGGCGGCGACATCGCCGTGAACCCGTTCAACATCAACGAGGCGGTGGAGACCGTCGAGGCCGCCGCCGACGAACTGCTCGGCACCGGCGCCCGCCTGATGACGCTCGGCGGAGACCACACCATCGCCCTGCCCCTGCTGCGCTCGGTGGCGAAGAAGCACGGCCCGGTGGCCCTGCTGCACTTCGACGCCCACCTGGACACCTGGGACACCTACTTCGGCGCCGAGTACACGCACGGCACCCCGTTCCGCCGCGCCGTCGAGGAGGGCATCCTCGACACCTCCGCGCTCTCCCACGTCGGCACCCGCGGTCCGCTCTACGGCAAGCAGGACCTCACCGACGACGAGAAGATGGGCTTCGGCATCGTCACGTCCGCCGACATCTACCGCCGCGGTGCGGACGAGGTCGCCGACCAGCTCCGGCAGCGCATCGGCGACCGCCCGCTGTACATCTCGATCGACATCGACTGCCTCGACCCGGCGCACGCTCCCGGCACCGGCACTCCCGAGGCCGGCGGCATGACCTCGCGCGAGCTCCTGGAGATCCTGCGCGGCCTCGCCTCCTGCAACCTGGTCTCGGCCGACGTGGTCGAGGTGGCACCGGCCTACGACCACGCGGAGATCACGTCGGTGGCCGCGTCCCACACCGCGTACGAGCTGACGACCCTCATGACCCGCCGGATCGCGGCGGACCGTGCCGGTGAGGGGACCGGGACCAAGTGACCCACGACCACGACCACGACCTCGTCCTTCGTCCGACGGCCGCGCAGACCGAGGCCGCGCTCGCCCCTCCCCCCGGCCGCAACGGCGGCGACCTCGTCGTGGAGACGCTGGCGGGGCTGGGCGCCACGACGGTCTTCGGCCTGCCGGGCCAGCACGCCCTCGGCATGTTCGAGGCGCTCCGGCGGTCCGCCCTGCAGTACGTCGGGCTGCGGGTGGAGAACAACGCGGGCTTCGCCGCGGACGCCTACGGCAGGATCACGGGGGAGGCGGCCCCGCTCATCGTGTCCACCGGCCCGGGAGCGCTGACCTCGCTCGCGGCACTCCAGGAGGCGGCGGCCGCCTCGGCCCCGGTCCTGGCGATCAGCAGCCAGATCCCGACGGCCGGTCTGGGCGGCGGGCGCCGCGGCTATCTGCATGAACTGCCCGACCAGGCCGCCTCCTTCCGGGGCGTGGTCAAGTCCGTGCACACGGTCCGCACCCCCTCGCAGATCCCGTCGGCGATCGCGGCGGCGTGGAAGTCCGCGCTGACGGCCCCGCACGGCCCGGTGTGGGTGGAGATCCCGCAGGACGTGCTCCTCGCGGAGACGAGCCTGCCGGTCGTGACGGCGGTGGACGCGACCCCTGACGAACTGGTGCCGCGCCCGGAGCTCACCGCGGTCGCCGCCGACCTGCTCTCCCGTGCCGAACGCCCGGCGATCATCGCGGGCGGGGGAGTGGTCAGGGCCGACGCCTCCGGCAAGCTCCTGCAACTCGCCGAGAAGCTGAACGCCCCGGTCGTCACCACCTTCGGCGGCAAGGGGGCGTTCCCCTGGGAGCACCCCCTGTCCCTGCGTTCCTGGCTCGAGGACCGCCACACCACGGACTTCCTCGAGGACGCGGACGTGCTGCTGGTGGTCGGCTCGGGCCTTGGCGAACTGTCGTCGAACTACCACACGTTCAGGCCGCGCGGCCGGGTGATCCAGATCGAGGCCGACCTCGGCAAACTGGAGTCCAACCACCCCGCCCTCGGCATCCACGCGGACGCACGCCTGGCGTTGCAGGCGCTGCTGGAGACGGCGGCCGACCGGCAGGACGAGACGGCACCCGAGCGCGTGCGCACGCTGCTGGCGAGGGTCGCCGACCGTATCGCCGCCCAGGAACTCACGCTGGAGCAGGACGTGCTGGCGTCGGTGCGCCGGGCTCTGCCGTCCGGCTCGCCGTCCTTCTGGGACATGACGATCCTGGCCTACTGGGCGTGGTCGGCCTTCGACCCGCGGGGGACGAACGCCATGCACTCGGCGCAGGGCGCGGGCGGCCTCGGCTACGGCTTCCCGGCCGCGCTCGGCGCCGCCGTGGCGGACCCGACGCGGCCGGTGCTCGCGGTCTCGGGCGACGGGGGCGCGCTGTACTCGATCGCCGAACTGGCGACGGCACGGCAGTACGACCTCAACGTCACCTGGCTGATCGTCGACGACGGCGGCTACGGCATCCTGCGCGAGTACATGAACGACGCCTTCGGCCGGACCACGGCGACCGAGCTGACGCGCCCGGACTATGTGGCCCTCGCGGAGTCGTTCGGCGTCCCGGGGGTGCGGACGTCGCCCGGGACGCTGGAGACCGACCTGGCGAAGGCCCTTGCGGCGCCGGGCCCGTCGGTCGTCGTGCTCCCGGCGGTGCTGCGCATGTTCGCGCCGACGCATCTGGACTGACCGCCGGACCGCTGCACCGGCCGCGCGCCCGGTCCCGCCGCCAGGGGCCGGACGCGCCGCTTCCCGTCAGGCGCGGGTGTGAATTCCCCGCGGCGGGGGTGATGCCCGTACAACCTTTCACCCGTGCCCGTGCGTCATGAAGTCGGACGTGCCCGGGTACGTCCGACTCCACACAAGGGGATGGGGACTTCCATGACACACCGGATGTCCCGGCGTGCCCGTGTGCTCTGCGCGAGCCTCGGTGCCGGGATGCTCATACCGCTCGTGGCCGCCACCGCGCCCGCCGCTGCCGCCACGCCGGCGGTCAGCTGCACCTCGGGCAAGGCGGGCCTGGCGGCCAAGCTGAAGAAGGACATCACCGCGGCGCTCTCCGGCCGCAAGGGGACCGTGGCGGTCGGCCTCTACGACCGCTCCACCAACACCACCTGCTCGCTGCGCAGCACCAATGCCTACGACTCGGCCAGCGTCGTCAAGGTGACCGTGCTCGCCACGCTGCTGTGGGACGCCAAGAAGCACAACCGCTATCTGACCAGCCGTGAGGTCAGCCTCACCACGGCGATGATCACCAAGTCGGACAACGACGCGACCAGCGCGCTGTGGAAGCAACTGGGCCTGACCAAGATCAAGGGCTTCCTCTCCGCGGCCGGGATGACCCGGACCAAGCCGGGCGCGAACGGCTACTGGGGCCTGACGCAGATCAACGTGCAGGACGAGCAGAAGCTGCTCAAGCTCATCACCGCCAAGAACTCGGTGCTGAGCGACAACTCCCGTGCGTACACCCTGAAGCTGATGGGGAAGGTCGTGTCCTCGCAGCGCTGGGGCACCCCCGCGGGCGCGCCCTCGGGCGTCTCCGTGCACGTCAAGAACGGCTGGCTGCAGCGCGCCACGCACGGCTGGCGCATCCACAGCGTGGGCACGTTCAACGGACGCGGCCACGACTACATGATCACCGTGCTCACCCAGGACAACAGCACCATGAGCTACGGCGTCACCACCATCCAGAACGTGGCCAAGGCCATCCACAAGGATCTGGTACCGACGACCGTCGGCACGAAGGCGTTCGTGCCGACGAGCAGGCCGCAGGAGGCAGTACCGGCGGTCCCCGAGAGCTGACACGGTCCAACTCCCCGTGGTTCACGGGGAGTCCACCCCCGGGCACTCGACTCGCCCTACGGTGGCGGGCATGCGTCTGAGAATCCTGCTCGCCACCGTCACCGCCACTGTGGCGGCGGCCGCCTCGCCGGCCGCCGCAGGGCCCTCGCCCCTCGGGGGCACCACGGCCACCCACGCATGCTCCTCCCACGTCGCCGTCGAGAGCTTCTCCGACGCCCTCGACAAGCAGACGTACGAGGGCACGTTCGTCGGCAACTTCTCCGCGCTCGCCGTCGACCGCGACGGGCGGATCGCCGCGCTCTCCGACCGCTCGTCGCTGTTCACCCTCCGCCGCGGGAGCCTGAAGCCCACGGGTGTCGTGGGTCTCACCGACGACAAGGGCGCAGCGCTCGACTCCGAGGGCCTGGTCGTCGACCGCGACGGCACCCGGCTCGTCAGCTCGGAGACCGAGCCGTCGGTGCGCCGCTACTCGCGCGACGGAAAGATCCTCGACAGCCTTCCCGTGCCGTCCGCCCTCGAGGTCGCCCCGGCCGGGCGCGCCACCTCGAACCTGACCTTCGAGGGCCTGGCCCTGCTGCCCGGCGGGCACAGGCTGCTGGCGGGCATGGAGGGCTCGCTCAGCGGCGACACCTCCGGCATCGTCCGCTTCCAGACCTGGACGCGGCAGGGGCGGCACTTCTCGCTCGCGGCCCAGTACGGCTACCGCACCGACACCGGCCTCGGCGTCTCCGAGACCACCGCGACCCCGGACGGCCGGCTGCTGGTCCTGGAGCGCGGGTTCACCGCCGGGTACGGCAACACGGTCCGTCTTTACCTGGCCGACCTGCGCCACGCCACCGACACCCGGCGCATCAACACGCTGACCGGTCAGGACGGCGTGCGCCTCGCCCGCAAGACCCTCCTCGCCGACCTGGTGGACTGCCCCTCGCTCGGCGCGCAGGCAAAGCAGCCCCAGCCCAACCCGCTCCTCGACAACATCGAGGGCATGACGATCACGGGCGCCTCGCACGGCCGGCTGAACGTGCTCCTGGCCAGCGACGACAACCAGAACACGGCACAGATCACCCGTCTGTACTCCCTGCGGGTCCGCCTGCCGCACCCGGCCGCCCACTGACCCGTGCCGGATCGCCGTAAGGACCGGGTGCCGTCCCGCGCCCGGTCCACCGGGCTGCACGCCGTGCCCGGAGTCCTGCGACGGTCCGCTCCCAGCCGCCCGGCCGAGGCCGTGGTGCCCGCCCGCGGACGTCGACGACACCCGATCGGCCGAAGCCCGGGATTGTTGCGGCGGGATGAAATCCGTGCCGGTCCGCGTTGGTGCATTGCGGAAGATCAGGACCATCTCAGACGGCAGGAAGGGCACGGCGTGGCAGTGCACGAGGGGGAGAAACGCGGCTGGGCCCGGCGGCTCGCGGGATACGCGTGGCGTCACCCGAAGGACGTGGTCCTGGCGCTCGGGTCCTCCCTCGGCGGTATGGCCGTCATGGCGGTCGTCCCGCTGATCACCAAGGTGATCATCGACGATGTGGTCAGCGCCCACAACCGTTCGATGGCGCCCTGGGCCGGGGCCCTCGTCGGCGCTGCCGTCCTCGTCTATCTCCTCACCTACGTCCGCCGCTACTACGGCGGACGGCTCGCCCTCGACGTCCAGCACGATCTGCGGACCGAGATGTACGGCACGATCACCCGGCTGGACGGACGGCGACAGGACGACCTGTCCACCGGGCAGGTCGTCGGCCGCGCCACCAGCGACCTTCAGCTGATCCAGGGACTGCTCTTCATGCTCCCGATGACCATCGGGAACGTCCTGCTCTTCGTGATCTCCCTGGGGATCATGGCGTGGCTGTCGGCACCGCTGACCCTTGTCGCGCTGGCCGTCGCGCCGGCCCTGTGGTTCATCGCCAAGCGCAGCCGCGTCCGGCTGCATCCGGCCACCTGGTACGCACAGGCCCAGGCCGCCGCCGTGGCGGGCGTGGTCGACGGCGCCGTCAGCGGCGTACGCGTGGTGAAGGGCTTCGGGCAGGAGGAGCAGGAGACCGGAAAGCTGCGGCAGGTGGGGCGCCGGCTCTTCGCGGGCCGGATGCGCACCATCCGGCTCAACGCCGTGTACACCCCGGCGCTCCAGGCGGTGCCGGCCCTCGGTCAGGTCGCCATGCTCGCCCTCGGCGGCTGGCTCGCCGTACGCGGGCACATCACCCTCGGCACGTTCGTCGCCTTCTCGTCCTACCTCGCCCAGCTCGTCGGCCCGGTGCGCATGCTGGCCGTCGTCCTGACCGTGGGCCAGCAGGCCCGCGCCGGTGCCGAGCGCGTCCTGGAGCTGATCGACACCGAGCCGTCGCTGGAGGACGGCACCAAGGAGCTGCCCGCCGACGCCCCGGCCACCGTCGAGTTCGACGACGTCTCCTTCGCGTACCAGGACGGGCGGCCGGTCCTCGACGGGCTCTCGTTCGAGATCCGTCCCGGCGAGACGCTCGCCGTCGTCGGCTCCTCGGGCTCCGGCAAGTCCACGGTCTCCCTGCTCCTCCCGCGTTTCTACGACGTGACGCACGGAGCCGTCCTCGTCGGCGGCCACGACGTGCGCGAGCTGACGCTCGGGTCGCTGCGTGCCGCGATCGGCCTGGTGCCCGAGGACTCGTTCCTGTTCTCGGACACCGTCCGCAACAACATCGCCTACGGCCGTCCCGACGCGACCGACGAGCAGATCGAGCAGGCCGCTCGCGCCGCTCAGGCCGAGCGCTTCATCTCCGAGCTGCCCCAGGGGTACGCGACCAAGGTGGGCGAGCACGGACTCACCCTCTCGGGCGGTCAGCGGCAGCGCATCGCCCTCGCCCGCGCGATCCTCACCGACCCGCGTCTGCTGGTCCTCGACGATGCGACCTCCGCGGTGGACGCCCGTGTCGAGCACGAGATCCATGAGGCCCTGGGGCAGGTCATGGAGGGCCGGACGACACTGCTGATCGCGCACCGCCGCTCCACACTCAACCTCGCCGACCGCATCGCCGTCCTCGACGGCGGCCGTCTCGCCGACGTCGGCACGCACGAGGAGCTCCAGGAGCGGTCGGCCCTGTACCGGAGGCTGCTGACCGACCCGGACGAACTCGGCGGTGTCTCCCCGGGCCACGCCCTGCCCGCGGCCCCGCAGGAGGACACGACTCTGGGGGTCCCCCCGCTCGAGCCCATCCGTGAGTGGGGCAGGGAGGAGCTGGACCCCGAGTTCGACACCGAGCGCGGTGTCACCCCCCGCCTGTGGAGCGGCGACCGTGAACCGAGGGACCTGGCGCTGGCCGCCTCCCCGGCGACCCCCGAACTCCTCGCCCAGGTCGAGAAGCTGCCCCCGGCCACCGACACTCCCGGCATCGACGAGAAGCGCGCGGTCCGGTCGGAGGACTCCTACGGCCTCACCCGGCTGCTCCGCGGTTTCGGCCTCCCCCTCCTGGTCAGCCTCGCCCTCGTCGCGGTCGACGCGGGCACGGGCCTGCTGCTGCCGATCCTGATTCGGCACGGCATCGACCAGGGCGTCTCCCGGACGGCGCTCGGCGCCGTCTGGACCGCGTCCCTGCTCGCGCTGCTCGCCGTCCTCGTCCAGTGGGCGGCGCAGTCCGGCGAGACCCGGATGACCGGGCGGACCGGCGAACGTGTCCTGTACTCGCTCCGGCTGAAGATCTTCGCGCAGCTCCAGCGGCTCGGACTCGACTACTACGAGCGGGAGCTGACCGGCCGGATCATGACCCGGATGACGACCGACGTGGACGCACTGTCGACGTTCCTGCAGACGGGCATGGTCACCGCCTGCGTCTCCGTGGTCACCTTCTTCGGCATCATGGGCGCGCTGCTCGTGATCGACGTGCAGCTCGCGCTTGTCGTCTTCGCCACGCTGCCCCCGCTGATCGTGGCCACCTTCTTCTTCCGCCGGGCGAGCGTGAAGGCGTACGAACTCGCCCGTGAGCGTGTGTCGGCGGTCAACGCCGACCTCCAGGAGTCGGTGTCAGGTCTGCGGATCCTTCAGGCCTTCCGGCGCGAGCGGGACGGCAGGCGGCACTACACGGAGGGCAGCGAGAGCTACCGCAGCGCGCGTATCCGCGGTCAGTGGCTGATCTCCGTGTACTTCCCCTTCGTGCAGCTGCTGTCCTCGGTGGCCGCGGCGGCCGTGCTGATGGTGGGCGCGCACCGGGTGGACGGCGGGACCCTGACGACGGGCGCCCTGGTCGCCTACCTCCTCTACATCGACCTGTTCTTCGCGCCGGTGCAGCAGCTCTCCCAGGTCTTCGACGGCTACCAGCAGGCCACGGTCTCCCTCGGCCGCATCCAGGAGCTGCTCCGCGAGCCGACCACGACGAAGGAGGCCGCCGAGCCCGTCGAGGTGCGGTCGCTGCGCGGCGACATCGCCTTCGACGGCGTCGATTTCGCCTACGGCGACGACGAGGAGGCGCTCAGCGGGATCGACCTGACCATCCCCGCGGGGCAGACCGTCGCCTTCGTCGGCGAGACGGGGGCCGGCAAGTCGACCCTGGTGAAGCTCGTCGCCCGGTTCTACGACCCCACGCGCGGCCGGGTGCTGGTCGACGGCACCGATGTGCGCTCGCTGGAGCTGTCCTCGTACCGGCACCGGCTCGGTGTCGTCCCGCAGGAGGCGTACCTCTTCGAAGGGACCGTGCGCGACGCCGTCGCCTACGGCAGGCCGGACGCCACCGACGCCGAGGTGGAGGCCGCGGCGCGGGCGGTCGGCGCGCACGAGATGATCGCCACGCTGGAGGGCGGCTATCTGCACGAGGTCGCCGAGCGCGGCCGCAACCTCTCGGCCGGGCAGCGGCAGTTGATCGCCCTGGCCCGCGCGGAGCTGGTCGATCCGGACGTCCTGCTGCTCGACGAGGCGACCGCCGCTCTCGATCTGGCCACGGAGGCGCAGGTCAACCGCGCGACGGATCGTCTCGTCGGCCGCCGTACGACGCTCGTGGTCGCTCACCGGCTGACCACGGCCGCCCGCGCGGACCGGGTGGTGGTGATGGACCACGGCCGGGTCGCCGAGGACGGCACCCATGACGAACTGCTGGCGCTCGACGGGCGGTACGCGCAGTTGTGGCGCACCTTCGTCGGCGAGCCGGAGCCGGAGGAGCCGGTCGGCTCCACGGCGTGAGCACGGGACGGCGGCCGTCCGCGGCCGCCGCCCGCACCGTCCATGGCCCCCCGCCGGACGCAACCATCCGGACTACGTCATGCGTCCGTACATCAGTACGCTGATCGTCACGGGGAGGACAACGGTGGACAGTGGTGCGATACGCCGACGCCTGGCGATCGGTCTGGCCGTGCTGACGGCGTCCGGCCTGCTCGCGATGGTGAGCCCGGGCAGCGCCGTGGCGGCCGACTCCTGTTCCGGGCGAAAGGTCCGTACGCTCCCGTTCTCCACCGGCTCCGTGCGGGTCTACCGCCATGACGGCTATGTGTGCGCCGTGACCGTGGCGAAGAAGGTGTCCGGCCGCAAGCCGATGTCGGTCAGCGTGCAGGCACGTGGCCTGCGCCCCGCGGTCGACACCGGCCGCTACACCCATCACGCCGGTCCCGTGACCGTGTACTCCGGTCACCGGTGCGTATGGCTCCGCGGCTCGGTGGGGACCGGTTCGGTGAGCTCGGGCTGGATCCTGTGCTGACGGACCGCCGGGTGCGGCGGTGGTCTTCTCGGCCAACTCACAGGTTTTCCCAACCTCCCCTGGTGTGAGACCAGTTGCTCCGCTAGGTTCCGGCGGACATCCGCGTTCACAGGGGAGGGTGCATGCGCAAGGCGCTCAGATGGCTGCTGGCGCTCGTGGTACTCGTCGGCACGCTGAGTACGGCCGGAGCGGCCACCGCCGCCACGGCCGATACGGACATCAAGGACCGGCTGCTCGCCATACCGGGAATGAGCCTGATCGAGGAGAAGCCGTACACCGGGTACCGCTTCTTCGTCCTCAACTACACCCAGCCGGTGGACCACCGGCACCCGTCCAAGGGCACGTTCCAGCAGCGGATCACCGTGCTGCACAAGGACGTCTCCCGGCCGACCGTCTTCTATACCGGCGGGTACAACGTCTCCACGACCCCGAGCCGCCGCGAGCCGACCCAGATCGTGGACGGCAACCAGGTCTCCATGGAGTACCGCTTCTTCACCCCCTCCCGCCCGCAGCCCGCCGACTGGTCGAAGCTCGACATCTGGCAGGCGGCGAGCGACCAGCACCGTATCTACGAGGCGCTCAAGCCGATCTACGGCCGCCACTGGCTCGCGACGGGTGGCTCCAAGGGCGGTATGACAGCGACGTACTACGAGCGTTTCTACCCGCGTGACATGGACGGCATCGTGGCGTACGTCGCCCCGAACGATGTCGTGAACAACGAGGACTCCGCCTACGACCGCTTCTTCACGAAGGTCGGCACCAAGGAGTGCCGGGACCGGCTGGAGGCGGTGCAGCGCGAGGCGCTGGTGCGCCGTGAGCCGCTGGAGAAGAAGTACAAGCAGTACGCGGCGGACAACGGGTACACGTTCACCACGGTCGGCAGCCTGGACCGGGCCTACGAGGCGGTCGTCCTCGACTACGTCTGGGGCTTTTGGCAGTACAGCCTGCTGTCGGACTGCGACACGATCCCGGCGGACGCGAAGCACGCGACGGACGACGAGATCTGGAACTCCGTCGACACGATCTCCGGCTTCTCCTTCTACACCGACCAGGGCCTGGAGCCCTACACGCCGTACTACTACCAGGCGGGCACGCAGCTCGGAGCGCCGACGATCCACTTCCCGTACATCGAGAAGAAGTACGTGCGCTACGGCTACCAGCCGCCCCGGAACTTCGTGCCCCGCTCCATCCCGATGACGTTCCGGCCGGGGGCGATGCACGACGTGGACAGCTGGGTCACGCACCACGCGCAGCACATGCTCTTCGTCTACGGCCAGAACGACCCGTGGGGCGCGGAACGCTTCCGGGTCGGCGCGGGCGCCCGTGACTCCTACGTCTTCACGGACCCGGGCATGAACCACGGTGCGAACGTGGCGGGCCTGGTCGCCGACCAGAAGGCGCTGGCCACGGCCCGCATCCTGGACTGGGCGGGCGTCGCGTCGACGACGGTCCAGGAGAACCCGTCGTCGGCCAAGCCGCTGGCGCGGTACGACGCGCGGCTGGACCGCCGCGACGTGGAGCGCGAGCCGGCACTCAGGCCGTGACCTGTCGCCGTCGCGGCGGGGACAAGGGGCCGGGCCGCCCCGCGTCCCGCGCCGCGACGGCGGGCATGTGCGGCGGCGGGGACCGCCGGGGTCCCCCAGCGGGCCCCCCCCCTCTCACATCAGCCGCGCGCACCCCACCGGCCTGCCGCCGCCCAGTTGGACGTAGAGAGCCGTCGACCCGGGGCACTGCGCGCGGCGTGCCACCGCCGATGTCACCTTGTACTCGGGGGCGTGGCTCCCCTTGCCGTCGCAGGCCGTCTCACGGACCTGTCCCTTGCCCGCGCCGTACACGCAGTCGCCCACGATCGTGCGCGGTCCGCCACCGCCCCCGGGGTCGCCCGGGTGGGGCGGCTCCAGGTTCCGCATGCAGGCGTAGCCCTGCTGCACCGCCCCGTCCCCGTCCTCGTCCGAGGCGGGCCGGGATTCGCTGATGTGCAGCACGAAGTCCGCGGTGGCCGGGCAGGCCGGACCGCGCGACGGATCGCCGTCGTAGCGTGCGATCACCCGTGCCGCCGCGCGTTCGCTGGTGCACGGGACTTCCGTGAAACTGGTCGTCCCGAAGGAACTGCACTCGTCCACCGCGAGGAACTCGGCGCCGTAGCCGATCGGTCGGGTGGCCGTGGCGCCCCCGCTCGGCCGGCCCTTCGCCGGGTCCGACGCCGTCTGGCAGCCGGTGATCCCGGCCGCCGCCAGCGCAGCCGTCAACAGCGCACCCAGCAGCGCCCGTGTCCCTCGCATCGCGACCCCCCGGTCCAGCGTGACCCGCGGCCACGGCTCACGCCAGACATGTGGGGGGCTTTGCGACAGTTGGGGAGGAGCTGACCGGTGTGGGGCGTACGCCTAGTACGACAGCCCGAACCCGACGGGGTACAGCACCTGCGCCGGGTCGTCCGCCCGCTGCACCGGCACCGGCAGCTTTCCGTGCGGACGCACACGACCGGCGATCACCCGGGCGGCCGCACGCAGTTCGACGTCCGTCCAGGAGTACGACGCCAGGAACGCGTCCACGGCGGGCAATTGGGCCACGTCGTACGGATTGCGCAGGGCGATCGCGACGACCGGCTTCCCGGTGGCGACCAGCTGGTTCACCAGCGTCCGCTGGGAGCTCGCCGCGGTCACGTTGTACGTGCCCACGACGACCGCGTCCGCGTTCCCCGCAGCGGCCACGGCCTTCTCGATCGTCGCCGGTGAGGGCGCGGTGCCGGTGGACAGCGCGGTCGCCGTGAACCCGAGGCCGGTGAGGGCGTCGGCCAGGACGGTGGTGGGCGGCCCGTCAGTGCCGGACGGCGAGGCCGGATCGGCGCCGACCACCAGCACCCGCGGGTGGGTGCGGCGGGAGAGCGGCAGCAGGCGCCCGTCGTTGACCAGCAGCGTGGTGGTGCGGTCCGCGATACGGTCCGCCGCACGCAGGTGCGCCGGGACGCCGACGGTCCGGTCGACGCCGGCGTCGGAGACGAACGGTCGCTCGAGCAGCCCCAGTCCGGCCTTCAGCCGCAGGATGCGCAGGAGCGACTCGTCGAGCCGGGCCTCGGTCAGCTCACCGCTCCGTACGGCCTGGAGCACCGCGTTCCACGCCACGTCCAGGGACGGCGGGTTGAGCAGCTGATCGACGCCGGCCTTCAGGGCGAGCACGGGTACGCGGTCGTCGCCGTACTTCTGGCGTACGCCCTCCATCCCCAGCGAGTCGGTGACCACGACCCCGTCGTAGCCCAGCTCCTCGCGCAGGATTCCGGTGAGGATCGGATGCGAGAGCGTCGCCGGGTCACCGGAGTCGTCGAGCGCGGGGACCATGATGTGCGCCGTCATGATCGCGCCGATCCCGGCGCGGATCGCCGCCCGGAAGGGCACCGCGTCGAGTTGCTCCCACAGCTCGCGGCTGTGGGTGATGACCGGGAAGCCGAAGTGGCTGTCGACGGCGGTGTCGCCGTGGCCCGGGAAGTGCTTGGCGGTCGCGGCGACCCCCGAGGACTGATAGCCCTTCACCTCGGCCGCGACCAGGCCCGCCACCGCGTCCGGGTCGGCGCCGAAGGACCGAACGCCGATGACCGGGTTGGCCGGATTGACGTTCACGTCGGCGTCGGGCGAGTAGTCCTGGCGGATGCCGAGGGCGTGCAACTCCGCGCCGGAGATGCGGCCGAGGGTGCGGGCGTCGGCGTGGGAGCCGCCCGCTCCGACCGCCATCGCGCCCGGGAACAGCGTGGCGGGCTTGCCCACGCGCGCCACGATGCCGTGCTCCTGGTCCGTGGCGATGAGGACGGGCAGCCCGCGGGGCTGGTCCAGCGACGCCTTCTGGATCCCGTTCGACAGGTCCGCGATCTGGTGCGGATCACGGGTGTTGTGCGCCCAGGTGAAGTAGATGATGCCGCCGACGCGGTACTTGGCGATCAGCTCGGCGGCCGTCCGTACGCCGATCTCCTGGAGGTTGGCGTCGATGTCGGCCTGGTCCGGGTCGGTGGCCGAGTGGCCGTAGACCCGCATCACGAAGAGTTGGCCGACCTTCTCTTCGAGCGTCATACGGGAGATGAGGTCCCGGAGCCGGCCATCGGCGGGCACAGCGGCATGACTTGTGCCCGGGGTGAGTGCGAGGGCCGCGGTCAGGCCCGCGGTGGCGGCGAGGACCGTCCGTCTGGAGGGGGTGGGGGTGCTTCCTGTACCGGCGCCGTGCACGTGCGCTCCTTCCGGAGGAGATCGCTGAAGGAAACTTCCAAGGAGTCACCAATATCCGGGAAGTTTCTGCCAGTCAAGGGAATGCGCAGTAACGGCGAGGGGCCGTCATCGGCGCTGTTGGAGGGGGGCGCGCCGATGACGGCATGCTGCCGGCCGCGTGCGGCGGAGAGGGTGGTCAGCGATCGCAGCCAGCAGCGAGGGCCGACACCGCAGGCGGAGACTCATCCGGCAGCTCGCGGATGGGACGGGCGCGAGGGTGGCGGGGTTCCCGGTTCCGGCCATGTCGCGGGAAGTTGATACCGCTGATCCCAGGACGGCGACCTGGGGTGTCTGTGGCTGCCCGAGGGGCACGGCCGAAGCCCTCCGGCACCGGGCGGAGTCCGGTCGGACGCGCAATCCGTTCGACGCGCGCGGGAGGGTGCGCCACACTCCGGCCGTGACGTTCATCTTGACGGGGCCGGTCCTGGAGGGCTCGCTCGTACGGCTGGAACCACTCGGGCAGCGGCATGCGGCCGACCTGGCGGTGGCGGCGGAGGAGGACCGGGGGTCGTACGCCTACACGTGGGTCCCGAGGGCCGAGGAGGTGGGCGACTACATCGCCGCGCAACTCGATCGTGCGGCGACCGGCAGGCTCGCGCCGTACGCCCAGATCTCCCTCGCCACCGGACGGGCGGTCGGCGCCACGTCGTACTGGGAACCGCGCTGCTGGCTGTCGGACGGCCGACTGGACGCCGTCGAGGTCGGTTTCACCTGGCTGGCCCGGTCCGCCCAGGGCACGGGTGTCAATGCCGAGGCCAAACTGCTGCTGCTCCGCCATGCGTTCGAGGAGTGGGACGTCTCCCGCGTCGATCTGAAGACCGACGCCCGCAACAGTCGCTCCCGCGCGGCCATCGAGAGTGTCGGCGCCCGCTTCGAGGGCGTTCTGCGCAACTGGTCCCGCTCCTGGGCGCCGGGAGAGGAGGGCCTGCTCCGCGACTCGGCGATCTACTCGATCACGGCGCAGGAGTGGCCCGAGCGCCGCTCACTCCTGCAGGCACGAGTGCACAAGGCGGCTCGGGCGGCGGAGACGGCCGGGTAGTCCTCGGCGCGGTTGCGCGCGGCCGCCGTCCCGAGGGTGGCGTCCGGAGCGGGGCCCAGAGGGCTCACGACACATCCGGTGCGGCCGCGTCCCGCAGTTCGGGGGTGGTCTTGTGCGGGACCCCGGGTTCGGCGTGCTCCCGCAGTTCAGGTGTGCTCGCGCCCACGAACACGACCGCCAGCAGGCACAGCAGGCCGCCGCTGACGAGTGCGACCGTGCCGGAGGTCCAGCCGGCGACCAGGCCGCCGCGCAGGTTGCCGAGGTTGGGACCGCCCTGGCCGACGATCTGCTCGGCCGCGGTGACCCGGCCCAGCAGGGCGTCCGGGGTGCGGGTCTGCACGATCGTGCTGCGCGAGATCACCGCAGTGGTGTCGGCCGCTCCGGCCAGGACGAGCAGCCCGAGTCCGGCCCAGGGGCTGCTTGTCAGACCGAAGAGGACCAGCGCCCCGCCCACGTGCCGGAGCCGCACAGCATCACCAGGCCCGGGCGCCCGAAACGGGTGATCGAGCCGGACAGCGCCGAGGCGGTGACGCCACCGACGGCGACGGCCGACAGGAACAGACCGAGCGTGCGCGGACTGCCGCCGAAGCGCTCGGCGTTGACCAGTGGGAACAGGCCCATCGGCATCGCGAGCACGGTGGCGGACAGGTCGGTGAGCAGCGCCCCGCGCACCACCCGGTGCCCGGCGAGGAAACGCAGCCCGTCCAGAACGCCGTGCACTCCGGTACGCGAGGGCTCGCCGTCGGGCGGCAGTGAGGGGAGTCCGAAGGCGCCGTAGAAGGCGAGGGCGAAACTCAGGGCGTCGAGCAGGTAGCAGACCCCGGCGCCCGTCCAGCCGAGCACGAGACCGCCGAGCGCGGGGCCGAGCAGCATCATCGCCTGGGCGGAGATCTGGTTGAGGGCCAGTCCCGCCGCCACCTCCTCCTTGGGCAGCAGCCGCGGCACGAACACCCCGGCTGCCGGTCCGCTCACCGAGCCGAAGCAGGAGTGCACGGCCAGCAGGGCCAGTACGACGGCCACCGGGACGTGCCCGAGGAAGGCCTGCACCGCGAGCAGCAGGGAGCAGACCCCCTGGCCCACGGTGGCGACGAGGAAGATCCGCCGTCGGTCACCCCGGTCCGCCAAGGAGCCCCCGAACAGCCCGACCACCACCATCGGCAGTGCCTGCGCGAGCCCGACGGCACCCGTCCAGACCGTGCTGTGCGTCATGTCCCAGACCTGGTACATGACGGCGACCATGGCCATGAAACTGCCGAGCACGGACGCGGTCCGCCCGAACAGCAACCGACGGAAGGCCGGGGACGTCCGCAGCGGCCGCACGTCGATCAACGTGCGGGTGAGACTCATGAGAGCAGGGCGGGGCGGGCGTGCGCAGTCACTCGCGGAGGCTAGTCGCCGCCCGCCTTGCCCGGCCGGCGAATATCGCGTGGCTCACGCCGACTCGCCGAGCAGCCGCGCCAGATGCTGCCGCCCCGGTCCGAGCAGTTCCGGCAGCGGCGCCGCGGCCTCGTACCACCGCTTCTCGTACTCCCAGCACAGCCAGCCGTCCCAGCCGTGGCGGGAGAGGACCTCCACGCACTCGGTGAGCGGGAGCACACCGGAACCGAGCGGCAGCGGGGTCCTGTCCTCGGCGGACGCGATGTCCTTGACCTGGACGTAGCCGAGGTAGGGGGACAGGGCCGGGTACGTCTCCTCCGGCTGCTCGCCGCCCAGCCAGGTGTGCATCACGTCCCACAGCGCGCCCGCGTGGCGGTGGCCGACCGCACCGAGGACCCGCATGACGTCCGCGCCTGTGGGGTGCGAGTCGTGGGTCTCCAGCAGGATGCGCACGCCGACGTCGGCCGCGTACGCGGCGGCGGTGCCCAGCCGTCGCGCGGCGATGGCGTCGGCCTCCGAGGGGGACTGCTCGCCACCGCCGCCGGGGAAGACGCGGATACCGGGGGCGCCCAGGTCGCGGGCCAGGTCCAGGAGCGCGCGGATCTCGCCGAGTACGGGTCCGTCGTCACCGGGCGCGGCGATCCGCGCATATCCCGCGAGTCCCATGATCTCGATTCCGGACGCCGTGAACTCCGCGGCCACCGCGGCCCGCTCGGCCGGGCCGATGTCGGGGTGCACGGGCTCCACGGGATGCGCCCGCAACTCCACGCCGTGATAGCCGTGTCCGGCCGCCAGCCGGACCACGTCCGCTACGGGCAGGCCGGGGACACCGAGGGTGGAGAACGCAGCCTTCATGCCCGCCGACCCTACTCGCCGGCGGTGCCCTTCGTCCTCAGTGGGGCGGGCCGAGCAGGTCGAGCCGCCAGTCCTGGCCGACCAGGTCCTTGCCGAAGGAGCGGTGGGGCTTCTCGCCGACGAGGACGAAGCCGTGACGCCGGTAGATACGGCGGGCGGCGGCGAGGACGTCGTTGGTCCACAGGACCAGCGCGCGGTAGCCGACACCGCGCGCGAAGCCGACGCACGCCTCGACCAGGCGGTCGCCGACGCCGAGGCCGCGTGCGTCGGGCTCGACGAGCAGCAGCCGCAGCCGGGCGGTGGCCGGTGCCTCGTCCCGTACGCACATGACGCATCCGACCGGCCGTCCCGCCGCGTTCTCGGCGATCCACACCCGTTCCAGGTGCGGGTCGTGGTCCTCGGCGAAGTCGGCGACGATCCGTGCCACAAGTCCCTCGTAGTCGGCGTTCCAGCCGTACTCGGCGGCGTACACGGCGGCGTTGCGCTGCACGATCCAGCCCAGGTCGCCCGGGGCGGGGTCGCGCAGCGCCACGTCCTCGGGGCGCGGTGCGCGGTCGCCCCCTAGGACCGTACGGATCGTGCGCATCGCCTCCGCGAGGCGCGGTCGGTCGTCGGGGGAGACGCCGTCGAGCAGCACGGAGACGGACTCGCGGGCCCGCTCCTCCAGCAGGGCCGCGGTGTCCCGGCCGCGCCGGGTGAGGCCGACGCGGCGGCGTCGGGGGTCGGTCTCGGAGGGCGCCCGCTCGATCAGCCCGTCCTGCTCGAACTTGTTCAGGATGCGGCTCAGATATCCCGCGTCCAGGGAGAGCTCGGCGCGCAGGTCGGCCGCGTCCGTACGGCGGGCGTGGGCCAGTTCGTACAGCACCCGGGTCTCCGTGAGCGTGTAGGGGGCGTAGAGGTGGCGGCCGTAGTCGAGCGCGCCGATGACGTTCGTGTAGAAGCGGTTGAACGAGCGGATGTCCTGGACGGTCATGGTCGGCCCCGGCAGTCCGATGGTTGACTCAGTCAGAGATATGAGGGAAGCGTACGTCGGCTTCCGGCCGCCGTCCATGGGGCCGCGGCCGCTGCGGGGCCGGTCCCTCGCTCAGCCTGCCCGCCCGGAGGACCGGGGGGCCGCCGTCGACCCCCGGACCATCAACTCCCCGTCCACCGTGGTGATCCCGCCCGGCGGCGGCTCCTCCCGGCCCATGGCGACCCGGCCCGCGCGGGCACCCGCCTCCGCGAGCGGCAGGCGCACCGTCGTCAGGGCCGGTACCGCGTCGATCGCGAACGGGAGGTCGTCGAAGCCGGCCACCGACACGTCCTCGGGGATGCGCAGACCCGAGTCCCGCAGTGCCGCGCAGGCACCGAGCGCCACCGTGTCGTTCGCCGCCACTACAGCCGTCAACGACGGTTCGCGGCGCAGCAGTTCGAGGGTGGCCTCGTACCCGGCCCGGCGGGCGTAGAGGCCGTGCACCGTCAGCCGGGGGTCGTCCTCGACGCCGGCGGCGGCCAGAGCCGCGCGGTGTCCCTCCAGCCGGTGCCGGGTCGTCGTGCGCTCCTGCGGGCCCGCGATGTACCCGAGCCGCCGGTGCCCGAGCGCGATCAGATGCTCGGTGAGCCGCCGGGCGCCGCCGCGGTTGTCGAAGGTCAGGGCGATCGCCTCGGGGGCGGGCGGGCGCCCGCACAGGACGATACGGGTCCCCGCCGCCGCGAGCTTGCGCAGTTTCGAGCCCACGGCCTCGACGTGCGCACTGTCCTCCATCGCGCCGCCGGTGAGCACCACGGCCGCCGCCCGCTGCCGCTGCAGCAGGGTCAGATAGGTCAGCTCCCGCTCGGGCGAGCCGCCGGTGTTGCAGACCACGGCGAGCCGCTCGCCGCCCGCGCGTCCCCCGGGACCCCCGATCTCCGACTGGATGGCGCTCGCCATGATCCCGAAGAACGGATCGGCGATGTCGTTCACCAGGATGCCGACCAGGTCGGACGTGGCCGCCGCGAGGGCGCTGGCCGGACCGTTGAGGACGTAGTCCAGTTCGTCCACCGCGCGCAGCACCCGCTCCTTGGTCGACGCCGCCACCGGGTAGTTGCCGTTCAGCACACGCGACACGGTGGCGGGCGACACCTGTGCACGCGCCGCCACGTCCGCCAGGGTCACCGTCATCGTCGTCCTCCGGTCGCGTGTCTTGTGATGCTCGTGGCTGTCGTGCGTTCTCGCCGTTGTCGTCGTGGTTCGGGGAGCGGCGACCTTCGGGCGGGCCCGCGCGCATCCACGGAGATCCATCTACAGCTCTCCGGACATCCGTGTACAGGTCCGCGGTTCCTCTTTGTTCGACGGATCGACCAACGGCACCGTGACGTATGCGACATGTCGCACTGTGTGATGCCGTGCGGGCCCATACCGCGCCGAGGTCCGTGGTCTTGTCCGACCCGCCGCACGGCCGCTAGCGTCATTGCGCCCAGAAAGCGCTTGCTGCCCCTGTGCGTTGGGGGGCGCCGGACGTGTACGGAGGTCATGACGTGACACGCAGGACGGTGCGCATCGCCATGAACGGCGTGACGGGGCGCATGGGACATCGGCAGCACCTGGTCCGTTCCATCCTCGCCATCCGCGAACAGGGCGGCCTCGAGCTGGACGACGGCACCCTGCTGTGGCCCGAGCCCGTGCTGGTCGGCCGCCGCGAGCACGCGCTGAAGGCGCTCGCCGCGCGCTACGGACTCGACCACTGGTCGACCGACGTGGACGCGGTCCTCGCCGAACCCGACGTCGAGATCTACTTCGACGCCCAGGTCACCTCGGCGCGCGAGGAGTCGATCAGAAGGGCGATCGCGGCGGGCAAGCACATCTACACGGAGAAGCCCACCGCGACGGGCCTGGAGGGCGCGCTGGAGCTGGCCCGCCTGGCCCGCGCCAGGGGCGTCAGGCACGGGGTCGTCCAGGACAAGATCTTTTTGCCCGGACTGCTGAAGCTGAAGCGCCTGGTCGACGGCGGCTTCTTCGGCCGGATCCTGTCCGTCCGCGGCGAGTTCGGCTACTGGGTCTTCGAGGGTGACTGGCAGTCCGCCCAGCGGCCCTCCTGGAACTACCGGGCCGAGGACGGTGGCGGGATCGCCGTCGACATGTTCCCGCACTGGGACTATGTGCTGCACGAGCTGTTCGGCCGGGTCCGCTCCGTCCAGGCCCTGGTCACCACCCATGTCCCCCGGCGCTGGGACGAGAACGGCAAGCCGTACGGCGCCACGGCCGACGACGCGGCCTACGGCGTCTTCGAACTGGAAGGCGGCGTGATCGCCCAGATCAACTCCTCCTGGGCCGTGCGCGTCCACCGCGACGAACTCGTCGAGTTCCAGGTCGACGGCACCGAGGGTTCGGCCGTCGCCGGGCTGCGCGGGTGCCGGGTGCAGCACAGGTCCGCCACCCCCAAGCCGGTCTGGAACCCGGACGTCGCCGCCGCGGACGCCTTCCGCGACCAGTGGCAGGAGGTGCCGGACAACGCCGAGTTCGGCAACGGCTTCAGGGCGCAGTGGGAGCTGTTCCTCCGGCATGTGTACGCCGACGCGCCCTACCACTGGGACCTGCTGGCCGGCGCCCGCGGCGTCCAGCTCGCCGAACTGGGCCTGATGTCCTCGGCCGAGGGCCGCCGGATCGACGTACCGGAGATCGTGCTGTGACCATCCGGCTCCCGGGCGCGGACGGCAGGCTCAGGACGTACGAGCCGCGCCGCGCGCCCCTCGTCGTCTCCACCGGCACCCCTTTCACCTCCCGTACGGTCTACGCCGCCGCACACGTCGTGGCCGACCCGTACGCGGACGTGTCCCCGGACGCGCCCGCCGCCGTCGACTGGGACGCCACCCTGGCCTTCCGCCGCCATCTGTGGTCGCACGGACTCGGTGTCGCCGAGGCCATGGACACGGCCCAGCGCGGGACGGGACTGGACTGGGCGGGCGCGGCGGAACTGATCCGCCGGTCCGCGGCCGAGGCGAATGCCGTCGGCGGCCGCATCGCCTGTGGCGCCGGAACCGACCAGTTGGCGGCCGGCTCCCTGGCGGAGATCCGTGCGGCCTACGAGGAACAACTCGCCGTCGTCGAGGGGGCGGGCGCACAGGCGATCCTCATGGCGTCCCGTGCGCTGGCCGCAACCGCGGGGGGCCCAGAGGACTATCTCGATCTCTACGGCCACCTGCTGCACCAGGTCGCCGACCCGGTGATCGTGCACTGGCTCGGCTCGATGTTCGATCCGGCCCTCGAGGGCTACTGGGGTTCGGCCGACCTCGACACGGCCACAGAGGTGTTCCTGGAGATCGTCGCCGCGCACCCGGACAAGGTGGACGGCGTGAAGATCTCGCTGCTCGACGCCCGGCGTGAGATCGATCTGCGACGCCGCCTCCCGTGGGGTGTGCGCTGCTACACGGGAGACGACTTCCACTATCCCGAGCTGATCGCGGGCGACGAGAAGGGCTTCAGCCACGCGCTGCTCGGCGTCTTCGACCCGCTGGGTCCCATGGCGGCCGAGGCGGTGCGGACACTGGACACGGGTGATACGGCGGGCTTCCGCGAACTCCTCGACCCGACGGTGGAGTTGTCCCGCCACCTGTTCCAGTCGCCCACCCGTTTCTACAAGACGGGCGTGGTCCTCCTCGCCTGGCTCGCCGGCCACCAGGACCACTTCACCATGGTGGGCGGCCTCCAGTCGGCGCGCTCGCTGCCGCACTTGGTGAAGGCGTACGAACTCGCCGACGTTCTTGGGCTGTTCCCGGATCCCGAGCGTGCGGAGACAAGGATGAGGACACTGCTGTCCCTGTACGGGGTGGACGGATGAGCGGCACGGCACCGGAGCGCTTCTCCGTCAACCAGATGACGGTGAAGCAGCTGAGCATCCCCGAACTGGTCTCGGCCTGCGCGGAGTCGGGGGTGCGCAATGCGGGTCTGTGGCGGGACCCGGTGCGGTCGTACGGGGTGCAGGCCGCGGCGAGGCTGTGCCGCGACTTCGGGCTGGCGGTGACGACGCTGTGCCGCGGCGGCTTCCTCACCGCGATCGACCCGGTCGAACGGGTCCGCGCCCTGTCCGACAACCGCCGGGCGGTCGACGAGGCGGCGACCCTGGGCACGGACACGCTGGTCCTGGTGTCGGGCGGACTTCCGGCCGGCTCCCGGGACCTGCGCGGGGCACGGGAACGAGTCGCGGACGCCCTGGCCGAGTTGGCACCGTACGCCGCGGAGCGGAGTGTGCGACTGGCCCTCGAGCCCCTCCACCCGATGTACGCCGCAGACCGCTGCGTGGTGTCCACCCTGGCGCAGGCACTGGACCTCGCCGAGCGTTTCCCGGCAGGGCAGGTGGGGGTCACGATCGACACGTACCACATCTGGTGGGACGACACGGCTCCCGGGCAGATCGCGCGTGCGGGCGCCGGCGGCCGCATCCACGCCTTCCAGCTCGCCGACTGGACCACCCCGCTGCCGGAGGGAGTCCTCAACGGCCGGGGCCGGCTCGGTGACGGGGCGATCGACATGCGGGAGTGGACGGGATACGTGGAGGCGGCGGGTTACACCGGCCCGATCGAGGTCGAGCTCTTCAACGACGCGCTGTGGGCCAGGGACGGGCGGGAGGTGCTGGCCGAAACGGTGGCGCGCTTCGTGGAGCACGTGGTCTAGGACCCGGAGGAAAATCAAGCGGGGACCGTGCAACCCTTCCCCGACCCCGGCTGTCGTACTGGGCGTCGGAACCTCTGGAGGGGGATCTGGGGGGATCGCGGGGGGTTCCGGCAGGAGGGGAGAACGCGAGGGGGTCCGGTTCGAGAACCGGACCCCCTCGAATCGTTCCCGGGCCGAGGCCCCGGGCCCGGCTAGAAGAACACTCCGCAGCGCAGCAGCACGTTCGCGTACGGCCGGGCCTCGCCCGTGCGGACGACCAGGCGTGCGTCCGCCGCCAGTTCCTTCAGCTTCTCGTGGGATATCAACGCGAGCTCCGGGAAGCGGGCGTCCAGCAGGGACGAGGCCTCGGGGTTCGCTCCCCGCACCTCGTGCGCCGCCGTCGCACCCTCCACCACCAGCTCGTCCAGCAGTCCGTCGAGGACCTCGGCGAAGGACGGCACCCCCGCGCGGAACGCCAGGTCGACCACCCGCGGCCCCGCCGGGATGGGCATGCCCGCATCGCACACGAGGACCGTGTCCCCGTGCCCCAGCTCGGCTAGGGCGCCCGCGAGGTGACGGTTCAGAATTCCGGCCTTCTTCACAGGGACTCGACCTCCTCGGCGGTCGGGAAGGACTCCTGCGCGCCGGGCCGGGTCACCGCGGCCGCGCCGACCCGCGCCGCGTACGCCGCCGCCTCCGGCAGCGGCGAGCCCGCGCCCAGACGCCACGCCAGCGCCGCCGTGAAGGCGTCGCCCGCGCCCGTCGTGTCCACCGCGTCCACCTTCACGGACTTGATCCTGGTCATGGCCTCGCCGGTGGCGACCAGTGCGCCTTCCGCGCCCAGCGTCACCACGACCGAGCGCGGGCCGAGAGCCAGCAGCGCGGCCGCCCAGTCCTCGGGCGAGCCGTCCAGCTCGCCGCCGGCGATGACCCGGGCCTCGTGCTCGTTGACGATCAGCGGGTCGCACGCCGCGAGCACCTCGGCGGGCAGCGGCCGGGGCGGCGACGGGTTCAGTACGAAGCGGGTGCCGGGCGGCAGGCGCCGTACCACCTCCACGACCGTCTCCAGCGGGATCTCCAACTGCGCGGAGACCACCCGGGAGGCGTGCAGCAGACCGCTCGCGGCCCGCACGTCCTCCGGGGCGAGCCGGGCGTTGGCGCCCGGCGAGACCACGATGCTGTTGTCCCCCGACGGGTCCACCGTGATCAGCGCGACACCGGTGGGTGCTCCGCCCACCAGGACCCCCGCCGGGTCGACACCGGCCGCGCGCTGGGACTGGAGCAGCAGCCGGCCGTGCCCGTCGTCGCCGACCCGGGCCAGCAGCGCCGTACGGGCGCCGAGCCGGGCGGCCGCGACCGCCTGGTTCGCACCCTTCCCGCCCGGGTGGACGACCAGGTCGGAGCCGAGCACCGTCTCCCCGGCCGCGGGCCGGCGCTCGACCCGGATCACCAGGTCGGCGTTGGCCGATCCGACGACCAGGAGGTCGTAGTCGTACATGAACTGTCTCCCAACGGATCCCCGTGGATCCCTGCATCGGTGAGGCCGGCGCCCGGCCACGAACCGCACCCAAGGCGCGGCCCGCGGCCGAGGCGCCGAACGGGCGCGGGGGTCAGCCGCTGAACCCGGCCACGTTCTGCTTCGTGACGACCTTCACCGGAACCTTCACCGTCTCGGCGACCTTCTTGCCCTCGGCGGCCCGCAGCGCGTTGTCGACCGCGATCCGGCCGAGCTGCGTCGGCTGCTGTGCCACCGAGGCGTACAGCGTGCCTGCCTTGACCGCGTTCAGGCCGTCGGGCTCGCCGTCGAAGCCGACGACCTGGACCGACGTACCCGCCTTGGAGCCGAGTGCCTTGATCGCGCCGAGCGCCATCTCGTCGTTCTCGGCGAAGACGCCCTGGACGTCCGGGTGCGCCTGGAGCAGGTTCGACATCACGTCGAGGCCCTTGGTCCGGTCGAAGTCGGCCGGCTGCTTGGCCACGACCTGGATGCCCGGGTAGGCCTTGAGACCCTCGGCGAAGCCGGCCCCGCGCTCACGGCTCGCGGACGTGCCCGCCTGGCCCTGCAGGATGATGATCCTGCCCTTGCCGCCCAGCTTCTCGGCGAGCGCCTGAGCGGCGAGCTTGCCGCCCTCGATGTTGTCGGAGGCGACCAGCGCCGCCGTCTTCGCCTTGTTGACGGCCCGGTCGACGCCCACGACGGGGATGTCGGCCTTGTTCGCGCCCCGCACCGCGGGGCCGGCGGCGTCCGAGTCCACCGGGTTGACGATGATCGAACTCAGGCCCGAGCTGGTGAAGTTCTGCAGCTGGTTGGCCTGCTGCGAGGCATCGTTCTGGGCGTCCGTGACGGTCAGGTCGACGCCCAGCTTCTTCGCCTCCGCCTGCGCGCCTGACTTGATCTGCACGAAGAAGGGGTTGTTGAGGGTGGAGAGCGACAGACCGATCTTCTGCGTCGTGGAGGACGAACCACCGTGCAGGAAGGAGACTCCGCCCACCACGGCCGCCGCGACCACGGCGGCCAGCACGTATGTCGCCGCCTGCTTGCCCTTGCCGCCCGGAGAGGTGCCCGCGGCGACCGGCGTGGCCCCCGCCTTGCGCCGCACCGTGTCCAGCAGGACCGCCAGGGCGATCACGACACCGATCACGACCTGCTGCCAGAAGGCCGACACCGAGAGGAGGTTGAGGCCGTTGCGCAGCACCGCGAGGATCAGCGCGCCGATCAGCGTGCCGGAGGCCTTGCCGGTGCCGCCCGCGAGGGAGGCGCCGCCGATGACGACCGCGGCGATCGCGTCGAGCTCGTAGCCGTTGGCGGCCTGGGGCTGCGCCGACGACAGCCGCGAGGCGAGCACGATGCCCGCGGCCGCGGCGAACAGACCGGACAGCGCGTAGATCGCGAGCTTCTGCTTCTTCACCCGCAGACCGGACAGGCGCGCGGCCTCCTCGTTGCCGCCGATGGCGTACATCGAGCGGCCGATGTAGGTGCGGCCCAGCACGAACGCGGTGATCAGGCCCACGACGACCATGACCAGCACCGGCACGGGCAGCCAGCCGCCGAGCGTGTCACCCAGGTGCGAGATCGAGCTGGGGAACGCGATCGGGGAACCCTGTGAGATCACCAGCGACAGACCGCGGCCCACCGACAGCATGGCGAGCGTCGCGATGAACGGCGGCAGCTTGCCGTACGAGATCAGTATGCCGTTGACGAGACCGCACGCGAGGCCCGTCGCGATGGCGAGGAGCACGGCTATGACGACCGGGATCCCCGCCGAGGTGGCGCTCCAGGCGAGCACCGTGGCCGACAGCGCGGCGACCGAGCCGACCGACAGGTCGATGCCCGCCGAGACGATCACGAAGGTGACACCGAAGGCGAGGATGGCGGTCACCGCGGCCTGCACGCCGATGTTCAGCAGGTTGTCCGTCGTGAGGAAGTCACCGGACAGCGCCGACATGGCGATGACCAGGACGATCAGCGCGGTGAGCGCGCCGTTGTCGAGGAGCAGGCGGCGCACCCCCGTGGCGCCACCGGCGCCCGCTGTGCCCTTGAGCGTGTCAGTGGCCACGGGTGGCCTCCCTTTCATTGACAGACGTGGTGGGTGTGGAGACGGCGAGCGCCATGACGGAGTCCTGCGTCGCCTCGTCGGCGGTCAGCTCGCCCGCGATCCGGCCCTGGGCCATCACCAGCACCCGGTCGCTCATGCCGAGCACCTCGGGCAGATCGCTGGAGATCATCAGGACGGCGGCGCCGGCGGCCGTGAGTTCGTTGACCAGCTGGTAGATCTCGACCTTGGCGCCGACGTCGATACCGCGCGTCGGCTCGTCGAGGATGAGCACCTTGGTGTTCGCCAGCAGCCACTTTCCGATGACGACCTTCTGCTGGTTGCCGCCGGACAGGGTGCGCACGTGCTGCCCGAGTCCGGCCATCCGCACACCGAGCTGCTCGGCGACCTTCGCGGCGGCGGCCCGCTGGCCCCGGCGGTCGACCAGACCGCCGTGGGTCGCGGTCCGCATGGTCACGAGCCCCAGGTTCTCCTCGACGGACGCGTCGAGGACAAGCCCCTGGCCCTTGCGGTCCTCGGGCACGAGCCCGATTCCGGCATCCATCGCGGCGTTCACGTCGTGCCGCCGGACCTCGGTACCCGCGACCTTCACCGCGCCCTTGTCATAGGGGTCGGCACCGAACACGGCCCGGACGACCTCCGTACGGCCGGCCCCGACGAGCCCGGCGATGCCGACGACCTCACCGGCCCGCACCTCGAAGGACACGTCGTGGAACACCCCGTTGCGGGTGAGGCCCTCGACGGTGAGCAACGCGCCGCCCGATGCGGGCCGTTCGCGCGGGTACTGCTGCTCGATCGACCGCCCCACCATGAGGCGTACGAGCTCGTCCTCGGGTGTGGAGGCGGGCACCTGCCCGACGCTCCTGCCGTCGCGGATCACGGTCACCCGGTCCCCGAGGGCGGCGATCTCCTCGAGATGGTGGGTGATGAAGACGATCCCGACGCCGTCCTCGCGCAGTGTGCGGACGATGGAGAACAGCTTCTCGACCTCTTCGGAGGTGAGCACGGCCGTCGGCTCGTCCATGATGAGCACCCGCGCGTCCAGGCTCAGCGCCTTGGCGATCTCGATCATCTGCAGACGTGCGATGCCGAGTTCACGGACCCGGGCGCGCGGGGACACCTGCACACCGACGCGTTCCAGGAGCCGGGCGGCGTCGGCCTCCATCCGCTTCCTGTCGATCATCCCGAGCCTGCGCGGCTGCCGGCCGAGGAAGATGTTCTCGGCGACGGTCAGGTCGGGAACGAGGTTGAACTCCTGGTAGATGGTGGCGATCCCGAGGCGCTCGGAGTCCTGCGCACTGTTGATGCGCACCTCCTCGCCGCCGGCCAGGATCCGCCCGCCATCGGGGCGGTAGGCGCCGGAGAGCATCTTGATCAGGGTGCTCTTGCCCGCGCCGTTCTCACCGAGCAGCACATGCACCTCGCCCCTGCGCAGGTCGAAGTCGACGCCGTCGAGGGCGACCACGCCGGGGAAGGTCTTGCGTATGCCTTCGATGCGCAGCAACTCGTCCGGGTTGCTCACGACTGGCTCCTGTTCGTTGCGGGGGACGGCTCCGCGGAAGCCGTGGCCTCCTGGAGAACCGGGGGCTTCTGCAGAACCCGGGGCTCTGCGGAAGCGGGCTCGCCGCACGAGCGGCGCGCGACGAGACGGGCGGGAAGGGTGACGGACTCGGGGGGCCGCCCCTCGATGCGGTCGACCAGCGCACGCACGGCAGCGCGTCCCAGCTCGCCCGTGGGCTGGGCTATGGCGGTGATCGGCGGATCGGTGTGCACGAACCACGGGATGTCGTCGAACGCGGCGAGCGCGATGTCGTCCGGTACCCGCAGGCCGCGCACACGGACGGCGTCCAGCGCGCCGAGCGCCATGAGGTTGTCGGCGGCGAAGACGGCCTCGGGCGGCTCGGCCAGGTCCAGGAACCGCTCCATGACCCGGCGCCCGCTCTCGGCCTGGAAGTCGCCCTGCCCTATGTGGCTGTCCGGGAGGGGCAGCCCGTAGGCGGCCAGGGCCTGCCGGAAGGCCTCGACACGCTCACGTCCCGTCGTGGTCGCCGCCGGGCCCGCGATGATCGCGAGCCGGCGGTGTCCGAGCCCGTGCAGATGCGCGACGAGGTCGTGCACGGCGGTGCGTCCGTCGGACCGCACCACGGGTACGTCGACGCCCGCGATCCACCGGTCGACGAAGACCATGGGCGTCCCGGACCGCGCCGCGTCCAGCATGAGCGGCGACCCTCCGTCGGTCGGCGAGACGAGCAGTCCGTCGATCCGGCGGTCCAGCAGGGTCCGCACATGGTGGTCCTGGAGGTCAGGCCGTTCGTCGGCGTTGCCGATGATCACGCTGTAGCCGAGCGCGCGGGCCTGCTCCTCCACGGAGCGGGCCAGGTGGGTGAAGTAGGGGTTCAGTACGTCGCTGATGACCAGGCCGAGGGTGCGGGTCTGGTCGGTGCGCAGGGACCGGGCGACGGCGTTGGGGCGGTAGCCCAGCGCCTCGACGGCGGCCAGCACGCGGGTACGTGCGTCGGCGCTGACCGACGGGTGGTCGTTCAGGACGCGCGACACAGTGGCGACGGAAACGCCCGCCTCTGCGGCGACGTCCTTGATGCTCGCCATCGCCGGACCACCTCCTTGTGGGTCCTTTGGGTCCGTTTGTGAGTCGTGGAATCGTTTACACGACTGACACGAAGGATTGGAATCGATTACACGAAGGTGAATCAAGGGGTGAGGGCTACCGAGACCCGATTGTGACCTGTGTGATCCAGGTCTCATGTCGCCATCGTCCGGCGGGCCTTGCTCGGGCGCCGCCGCCGTCTTTCGGGCAGGCGGGACGCGTCGGCACGGGTGCGCGCACGGCGGCGCGAGGTCTGCTCCCTGTAGCAGGGCTGTGACGTCAGGTGGTTGCGAGTGCGACGGCTGGACGTGAACATGGAGAGTGCAGAATCGTTCAGTGAGGTCAACTCGCCATAGGGGGAGGCAAGATGAAGTTCGATATGGGGGCGCAGACCCTGTCGACGCTGATGAAGGATTCGCGTGGGTCGAGTGATGATCTGGGGACGTTGATCCGTC